>NZ_JAFCVM010000006.1:169520-319114 GCF_049897045.1 Pseudomonas sp. TWR2-1-1 | reverse complement strand
TACAGCAGCCTCTGTTGCTGTCAAGCGGTTATTTTAGGATGTTTTCAAAGTTTCCTTTGTAACATCAACCACTTGCGCTTTCGATCTCTCGTTAGCGGGAGGCGAATTCTACAGCGTTACACGCTGCTGTCAACACCTCATTTCGTGCTTCGATGACTTGAAGCTGACACTGCCGAAGAACCGTCCAACTCATTGAAACTCAAGGAGTTTTCCGTTTCGACTGCGCCGGAAGTGGGCGCATTATAGGCTAATAAAATGCGCCGTCCACCCCTTATTTGAGTTCTATTCAGCTTTTAGAGTAATACGGGCAAATGCCTTCTTACCCGCCTGGCATACATGGGTTGAACCCAGTGCATATATATAAGTGCGGTCAACCACCTCACCATCTATACGCACCCCACCAGAACCCAGGAGATCTCGTGCAACTGCAGAGTTCTTGACCAGTCCAGCCTTATTAAGGACGGCCGCAATCGGCATATCTTCAGCAGCGGTCAATTCTACCTCTGGCAGATCATCAGGCAACTCGCCATCCTTCATGCGGTTACCAGCCCCACGATGAGCGTTTGCAGCAGCCTCTTCACCATGGAATCGGGCAACAATCTCTTCAGCCAACTTGATTTTGATATCGCGCGGGTTCGCACCAGCCTCAACCTCTGCCCTGAAGACATTGATCTCGTCCATCGAGCGAAAGCTCAGCAACTCAAAGTAGCGCCACATCAACGCATCTGGAATAGACACCATCTTGCTGTACATCACGCCAGGCGCTTCCTGGATGCCGACATAGTTGCCCAGCGACTTGGACATCTTCTTCACGCCGTCCAACCCTTCAAGCAGCGGCATGGTCACAATGCATTGCGCCTCCTGACCGTAGCCGCGCTGCAGTTCACGCCCCATCAGCAAATTGAACTTCTGATCAGTACCACCCAACTCCACGTCCGCCTTCAAAGCAACGGAGTCATAACCTTGCACCAGCGGGTAAAGAAACTCGTGGATCGCAATCGGCTGATTCGTGGTGTAGCGCTTGTCAAAGTCATCGCGCTCAAGCATACGAGCCACGGTGTACTGAGAGGTCAAACGAATAAAGTCGGCAGGCCCCATCTGATCCATCCAGGTGGAGTTGAATGCCACCTCGGTTTTAGCCGGATCAAGAATCTTGAAAACCTGAGTCTTGTAGGTTTCGGCATTCGCCAGAACTTGTTCACGCGTTAGCGGCGGGCGCGTTGCGCTCTTACCGCTCGGATCGCCAATCATCCCGGTGAAATCACCTATAAGGAAGATCACCTGATGTCCGAGCGCCTGGAACTGACGCAGCTTATTAATAAGTACGGTGTGACCCAAGTGCAAATCAGGCGCTGTGGGGTCGAATCCGGCCTTAATCCGCAACGGCTGACCGCGCTTGAGTTTCTCAACCAATTCAGACTCGACCAGTACCTCTTCGGCACCACGTTTGATTAGCGCTAGCTGCTCTTCAACCGACTTCATATCAGACCCGTAAGGCTCAAATTCAAAGGGAACCAACCATACAAGATCAGGGACTAATTACAAGTTCCGGGCGGCGTACGGCAGCTATCCGCGCGCGAATAGCTTGCGGACTTGCTTCAAGCGCGCTTTGGTTATATTTTATACAGTTATTTCATCTTCACCGTGCCAGTCATCTTTTCCAATTCATCCTTTATTCAAAGTCAAATTATCTATGACCAGTCAACCGCCTAAAGCGCCACCGCTTTATCCGAAGACCCACCTGCTTGCTGCAAGTGGTATCGCCGCCCTCTTGAGCCTGGCATTGCTGGTATTTCCTTCCAGCGAAGTAGAAGCCAAAAGAACGACTCTAAATCTGGAGTTGGAAACACCTGTTGAACAACTGACACAAGATCAAGACGCTGCAGAACTCACTCAAGCCACAAATGAAGTGAGCCCTTCACCATTTGCCCAGATCGAACAACAGGCCAGCACCACCGCAAAAGTAGAGGAAGAAAAAGCCCCGAACCACCGCGAAGTGGTAGTCGCCAAAGGCGATACGCTCTCGACCCTGTTCGAAAAAGTAGGTCTCCCCGCGACCGCCGTGCATGAAATCCTGGCCAGCGACAAACAAGCCAAGCAATTCAGCCAGCTGAAACACGGCCAGAAGCTCGAATTTGAAATGGGCCCTGATGGCCAACTTAATAATCTGCATAGCCAGGTTAGCGACCTCGAAACCATCACTCTCAGCAAATCTGCCAAGGGCTATACGTTCCGTCGCGTTACCACCCTTCCAGTCGTGCGCTCAGCCTATGTGCACGGCGTAATAACTAGCTCGTTATCAGCATCAGGCCAACGCGCCGGCCTGCCGCACAGCATGACGATGGATATGGCTAAAGTATTTGGTTACGACATCGACTTCGCACAGGACATTCGCCCTGGCGACCAGTTCGAAGTGATCTATGAGCAAAAAGTAGCCAACGGTAAAACGGTCGGTACGGGCAACATCCTCTCGGCGCGCTTTACTAACCGCGGCAAGACGTACACCGCCGTACGCTATACAAACAAGCAAGGCGTGAGCAATTACTACACTGCTGACGGCAGCAGCATGCGCAAGGCTTTCATCCGCACTCCCGTGGACTTCGCCCGTATCAGCTCGCGATTCTCCTCTGGCCGCAAGCACCCGATCCTGAACAAGATCCGCGCCCACAAAGGCGTGGATTACGCAGCTCCGCGCGGCACTCCGATCAAAGCAGCCGGCGATGGCAAAGTACTACTCGCGGGCCGCCGTGGCGGCTATGGCAATACCGTTATCATTCAACACGGCAATACCTACCGCACCCTTTACGGGCACATGCAAGGCTTCGCCAAAGGCGTTAAAACCGGGGGCTCGGTGAAGCAGGGACAAGTCATTGGCTATATCGGTACAACGGGGCTTTCCACTGGTCCTCACTTGCACTATGAGTTCCAGGTCAACGGTGTACACGTAGATCCGCTAGGCCAGAAGCTGCCAATGGCAGATCCGATTGCAAAAGCCGAACGCACGCGTTTCCTGCAACAAAGCCAGCCATTAATGGCTCGCATGAACCAGGAAAAAGCCACCCTGCTAGCCTCGAGCAAGCGTTAAGCGATGGCCCTCTATATAGGCGTGATGTCCGGCACCAGCCTTGATGGCATGGACATAGCCTTAATCGAAATGGGGGCGGGCATCACACTGCTCGCCACCCATTACATCCCGATGCCAGCCGCCCTGCGCAGCGAGTTACTGGGTTTGTGCGCCAGCGGTCCTGACGAAGTGGCACGCTGCGCCATTGCCGAAAACCACTGGGTCGAACTGGCGGCTCAAGGCGTAAACGCGCTTCTTGCCCAACAGCAGCTTTCACCTCAAGACATCCGGGCAATCGGTAGCCATGGCCAGACCATCCGACATGAACCTGCCCAAGGTTATACCGTGCAAATCGGTAACCCCGCGCTATTGGCCGAGTTGACCAGTATTTGTGTCGTCGCTGACTTTCGCCGCCGTGATGTCGCCGCTGGAGGCCAGGGGGCGCCCTTGGTCCCTGCCTTTCATGAAGCCCTGTTTACAGGCGAGCATGAACATCGAGCGGTTTTGAACGTAGGAGGGTTCAGCAATCTAAGCCTGATCACTCCACAGAACCCTGTGGCTGGATTTGATAGTGGCCCCGGCAATGTCCTGCTGGATGCCTGGATACAAGAACAACGCGGCGAACTGTATGACCTCAACGGCCAGTGGGCCGCCAGCGGCCAAGTTGAGCCGTTGCTGCTTAAAGCCTTGCTCAGCGACCCTTTCTTCCAGACCAAGGGCCCAAAGAGCACTGGCCGGGAAGTGTTCAACCTCAACTGGCTGAAACACCACCTCTTCGCCCTGCCAACCTTTCCGACCCAAGACGTGCAAGCAACGCTGCTAGAGCTCACAGCTCTGACCATCGTCGAGTCACTGCAAGCGGCGCAAACCCATACCGACGAACTGCTGGTGTGCGGGGGTGGCGCTCATAATGCGGCCCTGATGACCCGACTCGCCCAATTACTCCCGCAAACCCGGGTCAACAGCACCCAGATCAAAGGGGTAGACCCTGACTGGGTAGAGGCCATGGCGTTTGCATGGCTGGCGCACTGCTGCCTGGAAAACATCCCGACCAACCGTCCTAGCGTCACCGGTGCTCGCGGCCTGCGTGTATTGGGCGGCATCTACCCCGCCTGACCTGCTCACACAAACCCCAGACAGCAAAACGCCGCGAATCTACGCGGCGTTGAGTGTGAAACCTGTACTGCGTAATCAGATCGAGAACGATGATCCGCAACCACATGTCGTGGTGGCGTTCGGGTTCTTGATCACAAAACGCGAGCCTTCCAGACCTTCCTGATAATCCACCTCGGCACCCGCCAGGTACTGGAAGCTCATCGGATCGACCACCAGGCTAACGCCTTCGCGCTCAACAATGGTGTCGTCATCGGCCACTTCTTCATCGAAGGTAAAGCCATACTGAAAACCGGAACAACCGCCGCCCGTAACAAAAACGCGCAACTTCAAACGATCATTACCCTCTTCATCGACCAGGCTCTTCACCTTGTGCGCAGCACCTTCGGTGAATTGCAAAGCCATGGGGGTGAAGGATTCGACGCTCATGCTGATTATCTCCCGGCGATGTGCCGCCATAATGCGTGATGACGCGCATTATCCGCTTCTCCTAGAAAAGCGGTCAACTATTCATAAGTAGCAACGGCAAGCCACAGCTTGCCGCATCAAGCCCGACGCTGCTTTAAGGCAACATTCCCGCGTGAGACAAGCCCAGACGCTCATCCAGCCCGAACAGAATGTTCATGTTCTGAACTGCCTGGCCAGAAGCGCCCTTGACCAGGTTGTCGATGACCGAGAGCACCACAACCAGATCGCCATCCTGTGGACGATGCACAGCAATACGGCACACGTTTGCGCCACGCACACTGCGGGTTTCCGGATGGCTCCCTGCTGGCATCACATCGACAAAAGGCTCGTTGGCGTAACGTTTTTCAAACAGTGCCTGCAAGTCAACAGACCGATCAACCACGGTGGCATACAGCGTCGAGTGAATGCCGCGAATCATCGGCGTCAAATGCGGCACGAATGTCAGACCGACATCCTTACCCGCTGCACGACGCAACCCCTGGCGAATTTCAGGCAAATGACGATGACCTTTGACGGCATACGCCTTCATGCTTTCGGATGTTTCGGCGTACAGAGAACCTACGCTCGCACCGCGACCCGCGCCGCTCACACCTGACTTGCAATCAGCGATCAACCGCGAAGTATCCGCCAGCCCCGCTTCCAGCAATGGAAGGAAACCCAATTGGGTTGCAGTGGGATAGCACCCCGGCACCGCGATCAGGCGCGCCTGTTTGATTTGCTCACGATTCACTTCCGGGAGGCCATATACCGCCTCGTTGAGGAGTCCGGGCGCACCATGGGGCTGACCGTACCATTTGGCCCACTCATCCGCGTCCTGCAAGCGGAAGTCTGCAGACAGGTCGATCACCTTGGTGCCCGCATCCAGCAGTTCGCCGGCCAGCGCGTGAGCGACCCCATGAGGCGTGGCAAAAAACACCACATCGCATGCCGCCAGGGCTTGCGTGTCCGGCACGCTGAAGGCCAGGCCGTCGTAATGCCCACGCAGGTTGGGATACATATCGGCAACCGGCAGGCCCGCCTCGGATCGAGAGGTGATAACAACCACCTCAGCCTGCGGATGCTGCGCCAGCAAACGCAGCAATTCGACCCCGGTGTAACCCGTGCCGCCGACAATACCGACCTTGACCATAACCTGCCCCTCAACGAACCCACTGGAAAGCCCACGATAATAGGGACAGCGCGCCCCTGCGACAACCGTCAAGGTGACTCCCGGACGCTCTACTACTACTATTTGATCTACCGTGAACCTGGGAATAACTAAAAATGCTTTATCTATGGCTAAAAGCCTTCCACATCATCAGCATCGTCTGCTGGTTTGCAGGTCTCTTTTACTTGCCCCGCCTCTTTGTTTACCACGCACAAAGCGAAGACACCGTGAGTAAAGAGCGATTCAGTCTCATGGAGCGCAAGCTGTATCGCGGCATCATGGGGCCAGCAATGATTGCGACCCTGATTTTCGGCGGGTGGTTAATCAGCCTGAATCCGAGCGGTTACTTCAGCCAAGGCTGGATGCACGTCAAGCTGACACTGGTCATTCTGCTGATCGGCTATCACCACATGTGTGGCGCACAGGTAAAGCGCTTTGCCCGCGGCGAAAACAAGCGCTCTCATGTGTTCTACCGCTGGTTCAACGAAGTGCCCGTTGTGTTCTTGCTGGCAATTGTAATTCTGGCAGTGGTCAAACCGTTTTAAACACATCCTGTCACTTGCCGAGGTTATCCAATGTCACTGCCCGCTTTGCTCGAAAAACGCTTGCGCCTGCCGGTGGTGGCGGCTCCCATGTTTCTGATTTCCAACCCGCAACTGGTGCTGGCCTGCTGCCGTAATGGAGTGGTGGGCAGTTTTCCTGCACTCAACCAACGCGACAGTAGTGGCTTCAAGGCATGGCTTGAGGAAATAGAAACGGGCCTGGCCTTATTGGATAACCCCGCGCCTTACGCCGTTAACCTGATAGTGCATAACAGCAACCCACGGCTACAGGCCGACTTGGCGATCTGTATCGAGCACAAAGTACCGATCATCATCACCAGCCTGGGCGCGGCCAAAGAAGTAGTGGATGCGGTCCATAGCTATGGCGGGCTGGTGTTCCACGATGTTACGACCCGGCGCCACGCCGAAAAAGCAGCAGAAGCCGGGGTCGATGGCCTGATTGCTGTCGCAGCGGGCGCCGGTGGCCATGCAGGAACCTGGAGTCCTTTTGCACTGCTGGCTGAAATTCGCCAGTTTTTCGACAAGACCGTGCTGTTGGCCGGGTGCATGAACCACGGCCACGAAATTCTGGCAGCGCAAATCCTGGGCGCAGATCTTGCCTACATTGGGACTCGATTTATCGGCACCCAGGAAAGCCACGCGCCTGACGCATACAAAGACATGCTTCTGGCATCCCGTGCAGCCGATATCATCCATACCCCTGCCGTCTCGGGTGTACCCGCCAACTTTATGCGCAAAAGTCTCGAGAGTGCAGGTTTCGACCTCGACGCACTTCAAGGTAAAGGCGAGTCCAAACTCAAGCCCCTCAATGAAGAAGCCAAGGCCTGGAAAACCGTATGGTCTGCCGGTCAGGGCGCAGGAGGCGTTAACGATCTGCCTGCAACCGACCAGCTGATCGCACGCATGGAAGAGGAATATCGCAAGGCGCACAGCCAGACACGAGAGCTGGCCCGGCACTGGCCACACCACTGACACTCCCAAGCCCGCCAACCATGGCGGGCTTTTTGTTAAAACACCCGGACAAGGAAGCCAGCATGACAGAGCTCAACCTGGAGAAATCGCCTCAGGAACACTACGCGACACTAGACCCCCTGGGGTTCAGCGGCCGGATCGGACGCATGCGCCTGCTGGCCTGGAGCCTGATTCTGGGAGCCAGCGCCGGCATTGTCATCGTGCTGGTCCTGCTCGCGACCAAGGTATCCCCCACTCTGGCCATCACCTTTGGCGCGACGCTGACGCTCGCCTTCGTGGTAGTCCACCTCAGAATCAATGCGCAACGCCTGCACGACCTTAACTGGTCCGCGTGGATGCTGCTGCTGCACCTGGTGCCGGTGGCCAATCTGGTGCTGACGCTTGCGATGCTGTTAATGCCCGGTACTCCGGGGCCCAACAAGTACGGTCTACCACCCCCGCCCAACAGCACCGCGGTAAAAGTCCTGGCCTGGATCAGCATTGTTTTCATGGTGGTGGGTATTTTCACCCTGATCGCCACCATGGCTCTGGGCCTGCAGGACTCGTTGATCAACGCAGCCAACAGCAACAGCCTGTAGACTGCGCGTCTAAATGAACGCGCTAACGCCAGGGACATCATTGTCACCGGACTGCACCGTTGCGATGGAGAACAGCATGACCCGTTACGCTTTAATCACTGGCGCCTCCAGCGGCATTGGCCTGGCTCTGGCCGAAGCCCTCGCCCGCCGCGGGCGCAGCCTGATTCTTGTGGCCCGCCAACGGGACGCGCTGGAAAGCATTGCGCTGGAGTTGACCCAGCGTTTCGGCGTAGAAGTACTGTTCCGTGCCTGCGACCTTGGCGAGCCGCTGCGTCTTTCCGGGTTTTTACTTGAACTCGAAGAAGGCGATCGCCAGATCGATCTGCTGGTCAATTGCGCGGGCATTGGCACCTGCGGCCCCTTCCTGGCTCACGACTGGAGCGCCGAACAAGACCTGATCGAGCTCAACGTGCTGGCGCTCACCCGCTTATGCCATGCCATCGGCAACATGATGGCGGTCCAGGGTGGCGGGCAAATCCTCAATGTGTCCTCCATTGCAGCCTTCCAGCCAGGGCCCTGGCTCAGCACTTACTTCGCCAGTAAAGCGTACGTGCTGCATTTCTCCGAAGGCTTGCGCGAAGAAGTGAAGAAAACCGGGATCAAGGTCTCGGTACTTTGCCCCGGTATCACGCGGACCCGCTTTTTCGACGCAGCCAAAATGAACGCCGACAAGGTCAAGCAAAACGAAGGCGCCATGACGCCCGAAGAAGTTGCGCTCTATACCGTACGTGCGCTGGAGAAAAACAAGGCCATCATCATTCCTGGCCGGCGCAATCGCTGGATAACCCGCATTCCACGCGTCCTCTCACGCTGGATGACGCGAAAAATAGCCGCAGGAATCAACAAATCCTACTGCCCGCGTTAACCAGACTGGGCGTAATCCGCGCCTCTGAGTACACTCGGACCGGACTTCACTCACGGAGACACAGCTTTGGATACTCTGTTCACCAAAATCATCAACCGTGAAATACCCGCCAAGATCATCTACGAAGATGATCAGGTGCTGGCATTTCACGATATTGCCCCACAAGCGCCGATCCATTTTCTGGTCATTCCAAAAAAACCGATCCGCACCCTCAACGACCTGACCGAAGAAGACAAGCCACTGATGGGGCACGTCCTGTTTACCGCGCAACGTCTTGCCAAAGAGCTGGGTTGTGAAGACGGTTTCCGCGTTGTGATGAACTGCAACGAGCAGGGTGGGCAAACGGTCTACCACATTCACATG
The DNA here is from genome assembly GCF_049897045.1 of Pseudomonas sp. TWR2-1-1. Lineage (NCBI taxonomy): Bacteria > Pseudomonadati > Pseudomonadota > Gammaproteobacteria > Pseudomonadales > Pseudomonadaceae > Pseudomonas > Pseudomonas sp. TWR2-1-1. The sequence goes on along the minus strand of NZ_JAFCVM010000006.1, from coordinate 309,981 downwards.
CATGTACTGGGTCAGCGCCAGATGAACTGGCCGCCGGGCTGATTGAATAACCGCATTCCATCGTGGGCGCCGCCCGGCTCCCACGTTCACCGATGATCCAACGCAAACCCTGTGCGCGCGATTGGGGTAAACTGACCGCCGTGATTTTTTCCGGAGGTAAGCATGACTACCCAACGTCACTACTCGCCGATTGACCGTCTTCTGTTACAAGCCGACACGGCGCTGCGCACCTTGCTGCCATTCAGCGGCCAGCCTCATCGCCCGTCGCCAGCCATCGTCAAGCCTGAAAACCCGCTGGACGAACAGGCAAGCCGCCATGTTGCCGGGTTAATGCGTATCAACCATACCGGTGAAGTCTGTGCCCAGGCCTTGTATCAAGGCCAGGCCCTGACCGCCAAACTGCCGCATGTGCGCCAAGCCATGGAGCACGCCGCAGAAGAAGAAATTGACCATCTGGCCTGGTGCGAACAACGCATCCGCCAACTGGGTAGCCATCCAAGTGTGCTCAATCCACTGTTTTACGGCATGTCCTTCGGGATAGGGGCTGCGGCAGGATTGATCAGCGACAAAGTCAGCCTCGGGTTTGTTGCCGCCACCGAGGATCAAGTGTGCAAACACCTCAACGAACATCTTGAGCAACTGCCTCCGGAAGATGAGAAATCGCGGGCGATCCTCGAACAGATGCGCATCGACGAAGAACAACATGCCGAGTCTGCACTCAGTGCCGGCGGATTCCGCTTCCCTGCTCCAGTGAAGTTCGGCATGAGCCTGATGGCCAAAGTCATGACCAAAAGCACCTACCGCATCTGACTGTAACTACGGCTGGAACACTGCATGTGCTGGCTTGCCGGCTCCCATGCAAATAAAAAGGCGGCTACCTCTCGGTAGCCGCCTTTTTTATTCCTGAAACCTTACGCCCTGTTGCGCGTGGAAAAGATCTCATGCATTGCGTGCTTCAGATGAACACGCTGTCCAACCCCACGATTTCTGGTGGCATCGTTGAACAGGTGATTATCCAGCTGTACAGCGCTTCGCAATGGCGACTCAGCCCAACTCAATGATTTCATAATCATGGCTGATGGCTACACCAGCGGCGCCAAGCATGATCGACGCTGAGCAATACTTTTCGGCAGACAGTTCGATGGCACGTTTAACCTGAGCTTCTTTCAAGCCGCGGCCTTTAACCACAAAGTGCAGATGAATCTTGGTGAACACTTTAGGGTCTTCAGTGGCGCGCTCGGCCTCCAGGAAGGCTTCGCAACTCTCAACTGCCTGACGCGACTTCTTGAGGATGCTGACAACATCGAAGTTGCTGCAACCACCCAGCCCCAACAGAAGCATTTCCATCGGCCGAACGCCCAGGTTACGACCACCACTCTCGGGAGGACCGTCCATCACAACGACGTGGCCGCTGCCCGACTCGCCCAGAAACATGGCTTCGCCAGCCCATTGAATGCGTGCCTTCATCGCCCAGACTCCACTGATTTAAAAGGGGCGCCAGCTTAGCACAGCACCCGAAACCGGGCGCCCGCCACGCTGCAACCTTTATTCAATCCGGGATGACGCATCAGGAAAATTCTGACAACCGTAAAGAATCTGTCTGTTAAGCTTGCGCCAAATCACTGGCGCCAGTCAGCCAGCGCGTTATAAAAAAATAGATACAACCCTTACTGTGCATGTTTCGGGATACAACCATGGTTGCTTTTACTCCCATACCCAAGATCAAGAACTTCGACAAATTTTTGACTCAGTGCCAACGCAGACGCTACCAGACCAAGAACAACATCATCTGCGCCGGAGAGAACTCACACACACTGTTTTTCATTATCAAAGGCTCGGTCACGATTGTGATTGAGGACGATGATGGCCGAGAGATGATCATTGCTTATCTCAACCCCGGCGACTTCATTGGCGAATTGGGTCTTTTTGAGCAGCCCGGACAAGAGCAGGCCCGCAGCGCATGGGTTCGCGCCAAGACTGAGTGCGAGATAGCAGAAATCAGCTACGCGAAATTCAGAGAGTATGTTCAGCAAGAACCGGAAATTCTTTACGCAATCAGCGGCCAGATCGCGCAACGACTGCGCAACACCACGCGCAAAGTCGGAGATCTGGCATTTTTTGACGTAACCGGACGAGTCGCCCGCTGCCTGCTGGAACTGTGCAAGCAACCCGACGCGATGACTCACCCGGACGGCATGCAAATCAAGATCACCCGTCAGGAGATCGGCAGAATTGTCGGTTGTTCGCGTGAGATGGTAGGGCGCGTGCTCAAGGATCTTGAAGAGCAGAACCTGGTAAACGTCAAAGGTAAAACCATGGTGGTGTTCGGTACACGCTAAGGTTTGAGCAAGGGCGCCAGAATCAGCTGGTAACTGGCGCTCAAACGCTCAAAGAAATCGGGTGCACCAAACACTTCATGCAGTGCGATATGACTCTCGGCACGACAGCGCTGATCCAGCTCGCACAACTGATTGAACCGATTGACCGCAGCTACCATCGAGTCACGTTCGTTCTCAACCAGTAACGCGCCGTGGACCAGACCGACTGGCCGTTGCCCGCCCTGACTCTGGCGCCAACGCTGAGCGGTGCCGACCAGCTTTCGCGCGTTCAGGTTAACGTTAAAACGGCCATCGCAAAACGCGCCTTCAATTTCGCCCAAAGACGCCTCGCCTCCCAGTTCTGTCAATAAATCGCAGATCGGCTCACACAACCGGCGATAGGCCGTTTCGATACGCCCATGATCACCTTCAGCACGCGCGGGCGCATAGACCAGAGCGATGTTGATTGTCGACGCTGACTGAGGCACCGGCTCGCCGCCGGTTTCACGTAACAGAATGGGCCAGCCACTGGCCGCCAGTTCCAGGCTGGCCTGCTCGAAACCCGATAACCGACTCAAGCGACGCGGCATCACCAGGGCACGGTCCGTGGGTTGCCAGAACAAGACGCCCGCGTCCAGCTCACCCGCACACACTGACGCCAGTAAATCCTGCTCGGCCTTGAGGCCGGCTTCTACGCTGAGTTGCTGAATGAGGGGCATAGGTGTCCTTGTCTGGCACAAACCAATTATCTCGCGATGCAAGCAACCCGGCTCAGCTTCAAAGCCGAGCTGCTGTCATCGCGAGCAAGCTTGCTCCTGCAGAGCCGGTCAATCCAGCGTAGAGCCCGTGACTTGTACAACCCGCTCAGGGAAGAACAAACGCTGCAGTTCATTACCCGGGTTCTCTGCACGCATAAAGGCTTCGCCCACCAGGAACGAATACACTTCGCTGATTTCCATCAGTTCCACATCCGCGCGGTTGAGAATCCCGCTCTCGGTAATGACCAGTCGATCACGTGGAACACGTGGCAACAGATCCAGCGTGGTTTCCAGGCTGACATCAAAGGTATGCAGGTTACGGTTATTGATCCCCACCAACGGCGTGTCGAGGGTTTTGAGCGCACGATCGAGTTCATCACCATCATGCACTTCGACCAGTACATCAAGCCCGACGCTTTTGGCAACTGCAGCCAGCTCGGCCATCTTCACATCATCAAGCGCAGAGACTATCAACAGTACGCAGTCGGCACCCAACGCGCGGGCTTCGACGATCTGGTACGGGTCGATCATGAAGTCCTTGCGAATCACCGGCAGCTTGCAAGCAGCGCGAGCCTGCTGCAGGTACTGATCAGCACCGAGGAAATAGTCAATGTCAGTCAGTACAGACAGGCATGTAGCACCGCCTTTTTCATAACTAACGGCAATTTCGGCAGGCACAAAATGCTCGCGGATTACGCCCTTGCTTGGCGAAGCTTTTTTGATTTCAGCGATTACCGCAGGCTGTTTCAACTTGGCCTGCGCCAGCATGGCCCTGGCGAAGCCGCGCACCGGGTCAGCTTGAGCCGCCATACGTTCAAGTTCAGCCAGGCTTACACGAGCGCTGCGCTCGGCCACTTCCTGAACTTTGCGTGCCAGAATATTTTCCAGAACGGTAGGCACACTCATGCTTGATTCTCCTGCTTGAAGATCGCGGTAAAGGCACCCAGCTCTTCGAGTTTTTCCCGAGCCAGACCTGTATGCAGCGCATCGTGAGCCAAAGCCACACCCTCTTTGAGAGTGTAGGCAAGATCAGCGGCGTACAACGCGGCCCCGGCATTGAGCACGATCATCTCAGCGGCCTTCTGGCCTGCTTCTGTTTTGCGACGGCCCAAGGCGTCACGGATCAATTCCAGCGATTCTTCCGGGCTATCGACCACCAGACCAAACAGGCTCTGGCTCTTGATACCAAAGTCTTCAGGCTGCACCCAATACTCAGTAATTTCGCCCTTGTTCAACTCTGCAACGAAGGTCGGTGCCGCCAGGCTGAACTCGTCCAGGCCATCTTGCGAATGCACCACCAGCACATGCTTGCTTCCCAGTCGCTGCAAGACTTCAGCCAGCGGCCGGCACAGTGCCTGGTTGAATACGCCTACGACCTGATGCACAACGCCAGCCGGATTCGTAAGCGGGCCAAGCATGTTGAACAGAGTACGCAAGCCCAGATCGCGACGCGGGATGGCCGCGTGCTTCATGGCGCCGTGGTGGGATTGGGCAAACATGAAACCGATGCCCACACTGTCGATACAACGGGCGACCTGCACCGGCGTCAGGTTCAAATACACCCCGGCCGCTTCCAGCAAATCAGCGCTGCCGCTTTTGCCCGACACCGCGCGGTTACCGTGTTTGGCAACGGTGCAGCCTGCGGCCGCAATCACCAGGGCGGAAGCCGTGGAGACGTTGAAAATATTCGCGCCATCGCCGCCGGTGCCGACAATGTCGACCACGCCGTCCAGAGTCTTGAGTTCAACCTTGTCGGCCAGCTCGCGCATGACTGTTACGGCACCGACGATCTCGTCGATGCTTTCGCTTTTCATGCGCATGCCCATCATGAACGCGCCAATCTGCGCCTCGGTGCACTGACCGGTCATGATGTCGCGCATCACATCGCGCATTTCTTCGGTGGTCAGATCCAGATGACCGACGATACGGTTCAGGGCAGTCTTGATATCCATATAAAGTCCTTAGCGCGTGCCGCCGGTTTGTTTAAGAAAGTTGGCAAACAGTTCATGACCTTGTTCGGTCAGGATCGATTCGGGGTGAAATTGCACCCCTTCGATGTTCAGCGTTTTGTGGCGCAAACCCATGATTTCATCTACCGAACCATCGGCGTGTTGTGTCCACGCAGTCAGCTCCAGGCAGTCAGGCAAGGTTTCACGCTTGACCACCAGCGAGTGGTAACGGGTCACGGTCAGCGGGTTGTTCAATCCCTCGAACACCCCGGTATCAAGGTGATACACCGGACTGGTTTTACCGTGCATCACTTGCCGGGCGCGAACCACATCACCACCGAAGGCCTGCCCGATGGACTGGTGCCCCAGGCATACGCCCAAAATCGGCAGCTTGCCGGCAAAGTATTTGATGGCTTGCAACGAGATGCCCGCCTCGTTCGGCGTACACGGGCCGGGCGAGACCACAATGCGTTCAGGCTTGAGCGCTTCGATCTGGGCGATGGTCAGCTCATCATTGCGCACCACCTTGACCTCTGCGCCCAGCTCGCCGAGGTACTGCACAACGTTGTAGGTAAAAGAGTCGTAGTTATCGATCATCAGCAACATGGCAAAGCTCCTCAGGCGTCGGACGCGGGGGTTTGTTCAGCGAGCGCTACGGCACGAAACATCGCGCGGCGTTTGTTCAGCGTCTCTTCCCACTCCAGGGCCGGTACCGAGTCAGCGACAATGCCGCCGCCGGCTTGCACGTGCAATTCACCGTTCTTGATCACCGCGGTACGAATCGCGATGGCCGTGTCCATATTGCCGTTCCAGGCGAAGTAACCGACTGCGCCGCCATATACACCGCGCTTGACCGGCTCCAGCTCGTCGATAATTTCCATCGCGCGAATTTTCGGTGCGCCGGACAAAGTGCCCGCCGGAAGAATCGCCCGCAGCGCATCCATTGCCGTCAGCCCGCTTTTGAGCTGGCCGGTGACGTTGGACACAATGTGCATCACGTTGGAGTAACGCTCGATGACCATTTTTTCGGTGAGCCTGACCGAACCGATTTCAGAAACACGGCCCGTGTCATTGCGCCCAAGATCAATCAGCATCAAGTGTTCGGCGATTTCCTTGTCATCACTGAGCAGGTCTTTCTCCAGCGCCAGATCAGCCTCTTCAGTTGCACCACGGGGACGCGTACCGGCAATCGGGCGCACGGTAATCAAGTTGTCTTCGACCCGCACCAGAACTTCCGGCGAACTGCCCACCACGTGGAAGTCACCAAAGTTGAAGAAGTACATATAGGGCGTCGGGTTGAAGCAACGCAGCGCGCGATACAGATCAATCGGCGCAGCCTTGAAGTCGATGGACATCCGCTGCGACGGCACTACTTGCATGCAGTCGCCCGCAAGGATGTAGTCCTTGATGGTATCGACTGCTTTTTCGTAGTCAGCCTGGGTGAAACTGGAACGGAACACCGGATCGGCTGCTTGCTGCTGCGTGAAGTCCAGGCCGCGACGCGGTGCGATCGGCTGACGCAACTGTTCAAGGAGTGCCTCAAGACGGGCCTGACCTTCGTCGTAGGCATCAGGCTGCGCAGGGTCCACCAGCACGATTGCGTGCATCTTGCCGGCCAGGTTGTCGAACACCACCACAGCGTCCGACACCATCAGCAAAATATCGGGCACGCCCAGCGGATCCGGGTTCGGGCACTTGCCCAAACGCTTCTCAACGTAGCGCACGCAGTCATAACCAAAATAGCCCACCAGCCCGCCGTTGAAACGCGGCAGCCCGGCGATGGTCGGTACGTTGTAACGGGCCTTGAACTCTTCAACGAAGGTCAGCGGGTCATCCGCCTCAAGGGACTCGATCTCGACGCCATCGTGGGTCACCCGGATCTGTTGCTCATGCACACGCAGTACGGTGCCGCACGGCAAGCCGATGATCGAATAGCGCCCCCACTTCTCGCCGCCCTGCACCGACTCCAGCAAATAGGAGTTGGGCTGATCGGCCAGTTTCAGGTAGATCGACAACGGCGTGTCGAAGTCGGCAAGGGTTTCACGTGCAAGCGGGATACGGTTGTAGCCGGCAGCGGCCAAACGCAGGAATTCTTCGCGGATCATGAGGTGCCTCGTGGTCTGAGGGTCAAACAGTCAGGTATGCAAACGTGCCGGATCTCCGGCCAGATTCAAGTCAGGCGCGCCAACGCCAACGGGCCAGGGCCTTGATAACTTTCATCCAGAGTTTGCGAGTGACCACCACGATGGAATCTCTTCGAGAGGGGTGAACGGAATTGGCCAACGTTATCTCAGGCGCAGAATCTAAGCAACCGGCTATCAGCTCATGAAGGTTATCGATCACCATATCGGGTGATTCTTCTTCAATCGGCCGGCCGTGGTTGTAACCATAACTCAGAGCAATACACTTCACGCCTGCGGCTTTGGCAGCCAGTACGTCATTGCGAGAATCACCGACAAACAATGCCTGCGCTGGCGTCACACTGGCCATTTTCATTACGAATAACAGCGCGGCGGGGTCAGGTTTTTTTTGCGGCAAGGTGTCTCCACCAATGATCCAGCGGAAAAACCGGCCCAGCTTCAACTCGTCCAGCAAAGGCGCAACAAAGCGCTCGGGCTTGTTGGTAATCAGCGCCATTTCAACGCCCTGCTTCTGCAGCCACTTGAGGCTTTCGCGTACGCCGGGGTAAACCCTGGTCAGCTCATGGCCACCATCGTAGGCGTCCATGAAAATTTCCAGCGCCTGCTCGGCTTGAGCATCATCGACACCCGAAGCCTCCAGGTTGCCGGCAAGCGCCCGGCGCACCAGCATGGGCGCGCCGTTGCCAATCCACATCCGCACGTTTTCTATACCTGCGGGCGGGCGGCCCAGCTTGAGCAGCATGGTCTCCACGGCGACTGCCAGATCCGGCACCGAGTCGATCAGGGTGCCGTCCAGATCGAACATCACCAGTTTTGGCAGTTGCCCCCGGAGCAACTGCTCAAAGCCACTCATGGACGCGCCAACGCAAGCTCGGCGCGCATTTTCTGAATGACTTCTTTGTAGTCAGGCGTATTGAAAATCGCCGAACCGGCGACGAACGTGTCGGCACCTGCCTCAGCGATCTCACGAATGTTGCCTACGTTCACGCCGCCGTCGATTTCGAGGCGAATATCGCGCCCGCTGGCATCAATCAGGGCACGGGCTTCGCGCAATTTATTGAGCGTGCCGGGGATGAATTTCTGCCCGCCGAAGCCCGGGTTGACGCTCATCAGCAAGACCATGTCGACCTTGTCCATCACGTACTTGAGCACGTCCAGCGGGGTTGCCGGGTTGAATACCAGGCCCGCCTTGCAGCCGCCTTCACGGATCAGTTGCAGGGAACGATCAACGTGCTGAGTGGCTTCGGGGTGGAAGGTGATGTAGGTAGCGCCGGCTTCGATAAAGTCGCCAATGATCCGGTCTACCGGGCTGACCATCAGATGAGCATCGATGGGAGCGGTGATGCCGTACTTGCGCAAGGCTGCACAAACCATCGGGCCGATGGTCAGGTTAGGCACGTAATGATTGTCCATGACATCGAAGTGCACGATATCAGCGCCAGCGGCGAGCACATTGTCGACTTCTTCGCCAAGACGGGCGAAATCGGCGGAAAGAATCGATGGGGCAATAGCGAAGGGCTGCATAACGCACCTTTAGTGAGCAAAACACGGTGGCGCGCATTGTATACCGCCGACCCGAGCCCCGCACACCGGGCGGCGATGATTGACTGCGTCAGCTCAAGCAATCGCAGGTAGCAGTTGCCGAAGGCTACGTCCGGCCAACGGCCGTAAAACCTGATGACTCAATTCCTCCAGACGAATGTGCATATCCGATTTACGAGCGCTTCGCACTCGGACGCAGCCTTCGGCAGCTGCTACCAATCATCGCAACATCTGCTAAATGCTTGAGCCTGCCCGCTTATGGGCTCTCGGCTAACGTGAGAAATACACGTATTAAGAGGGCAAAGGATTGCCGACTTCCAAAAACGCCTATCGTCTGCATATCGGACGTTATTCTGAACCGGGTCGCCTCTATCTGCTGACCACAATCACTCAAAATCGACGCCCCTTTTTTAGTGACTTTAAAACCGGCCGACTTGTTGTCGATCAATTCAGGCTCGCGCATGACGAAGGCATTGTGAGATCCAAGGCATGGGTGGTTATGCCAGATCACTTTCATTGGTTGATCGAGTTGCAGGGCAAAACACTGGGGGAAGTGATGTGCCGTGTTAAATCGCGAAGCAGCTTGAGTATTAATAAACACGCAAATGCCAGCACTCGTATATGGCAAAAGGGCTACCACGATCGTGCTGTTCGACAGGAAGAAGACGTAAAAGACATTGCCCGTTATATCGTCAAAAAACCGATCCGCGCAGGGCTTGCCACACGAATCGGAGACTACCCCCTATGGGATGCCTGCTGGATCTAGGCGCTAGGCCTGGGCCGTGCGCAGTTTCTCGCTGCGCCCGCGCAACCACTCGAGCGTCAGCAGCAATACCACCGAGAACGCAATCAACAAGGTGGCCGCCGCCGGAATGGTGGGGCTGAGATTCTCGCGAATACCGCTGAACATCTGGCGCGGCAACGTTGCCTGCTCCGGGCCCGCCAGGAACAGGGTGACCACGACCTCATCGAACGAGGTTGCAAAGGCGAACAGCGCGCCCGATATGACCCCCGGCGCAATCAGCGGCAAGGTCACACGACGAAAGGCCGTCAGAGGCGAAGCACCCAGGCTGGCCGCCGCACGCACCAGGTTCTGGTTGAACCCCTGCAAGGTGGCCGACACCGTGATGATCACGAAGGGCACACCCAGCACGGCATGCACCACGATCAGGGACAGGAAGCTGTTGCCGAACCCCAGCGGGGCAAAGAACAGGTAGCTGGCAACACCGACAATCACCACCGGTACCACCATCGGTGATATCACCAGCGCCATGACCAAAGCCTTGCCGGGAAAGTCGCTGCGGGTCAGGCCAATGGCCGCCAGCGTGCCAAAGACCATTGCCAGCACGGTGGCCGCCGGCGCCACGATTACGCTGTTGCGCAAGGCACGCATCCATTCCGCCGAAGCAAAAAAGTCCTGATACCAGTGCAGTGAAAAGCCCTGCAATGGATACACCAGAAAGCTGCCCGAGTTGAACGACAATGGAATGATCACCAGCACCGGCAAAATCAGAAACAACAGGATCAGCCCGCAGAGAATGCGCAAACTGTAATACCAGACCCGCTCAACAGGTGACATATAAGGGCTAAGCATGGCGGTCTCCTTAACTCAAACGCAGGCGACTAGCGCCCACCAGCCAGTTGTAAATCAGATAAAGCACCACGGTCGCCAGCAACAACAATCCGCCCAGGGCCGTCGCCATGCCCCAGTTGATACTGGTGTTGGTGTAGAACGCCACGAAGTAGCTGACCATTTGATCATTCGGGCTACCGAGCAACGCCGGGGTGATGTAGTAACCAATGGCAATGATGAAGACCAGCAAGCAGCCCGCGCCCACTCCGGCATAGGTTTGCGGGAAATACACCCGCCAGAAGCTCGCAAATGGATGACAGCCCAGTGAGATCGCCGCACGCATATAGGTCGGTGAAATACCTTTCATCACGCTGTAGATCGGCAAGATCATGAACGGCAACAGAATGTGCACCATCGAGATGTACACCCCGGTGCGGTTGAACACCAACTCCAGCGGCTTGTCGATCAACCCCATGCTGATCAGCGCGCTATTGATCAGCCCGCCCGACTGCAGCAGCACAATCCAGGCTGCCACCCGCACCAGCACCGAGGTCCAGAACGGCAGCAGCACCAGAATCATCAGCAAGTTACTTTGACGAGCGGGCAGGTTGGCCAGCAAATACGCCAGTGGATAGGCCAGCACCAGACAGATGCAGGTAATCACCAGCCCCATCCAGAACGTACGGGCGAAAATATCCAGGTAGATCGATTGATCAGGGGTGGCGGGGGCGATTTCGCCCAGATCATCAATCCGGTGATCCACCGCCGCCAGCAGATAAAACGGGGTTACGCTTGACGTGTTGCGCTTGATTGCCTGCCAGTACGCAGGGTCGCCCCAACGTTCGTCCAGGGCTTCCATCGCATCCTTATACGACTCGGGCACCGCCTTGAACGGCAGCCCCTTGGCCGTTTTCATCAGCAAACTGCGGTAGCCGGCCAACTCCATGTTCAGGCGTTTGGACAAATCACCCAGTACCTGATTTTTGCGGGCCTCGGCCAGGTCTTCGCTAAGGGACTTGTATACCGGCTCTGCGGGCAAACCCTTGCCATCCCAGCCGGCCACGGCAACGACCGTGCGCGGCAAGCCATCAACCACCTCAGGGTTGCCGACGCTTTTGTAGAGCAGGGCCGCGATCGGCACCAGGAACACCAGCAGCAAGAAAATAACCAACGGTGCAATCAGCGCCTGCGCTTTCCAGCGGTTAATCCGCTCGGCATGCGCCAGGCGCTTCTTCAACGTAGGGCTGGAGACCTCGTTCAGGGGAACGGCGATAGCCATGGCGAACTCCGAAAATCTTTAAACGATGGCGGCGCACCTGAACAGGTGCGCCGCATATCAGCGCTGCTTACTTGGCAGCCCAAGCGTTGAAGCGCTGCTCCAGCTGCTCGCCGTTGTCAGCCCAGAAGCTGACGTCGATCTGCACCTGGTTGGCGATGTTTTGCGGGGCGGTCGGCATGTCTGCCTGCACAGCTGCAGGCAACAGTGGCATGGCCTCCTTGTTGGCCGGGCCGTAAGCGATATTCTGCGAATACAGGCTTTGCTGTTGCGGCTGCAGGGTGAAGGCGATGAATTTCTTCGCCACTTCTGCTTTGTCCTTGCTCAAGCCTTTGGGAATGGCCCACGCGTCGAAGTCGTAAATCCCGCCGTTCCACACAATCTTCAGATTGCTTTCTTTCTGCACAGCTGCGATCCGGCCGTTGTAAGCCGAGCTCATGACTACATCGCCAGAAGCCAGGTACTGCGGCGGCTGTGCGCCCGCTTCCCACCACTGGATGCTCGGCTTGAGTTCATCAAGCTTTTTAAAGGCACGGTTCTGACCGTCCTTGCTCGCCAGCACCTTGTACACATCCTTGGGTGCCACACCATCGGCCATCAAGGCAAATTCAAGGGTGTATTTGGCGCCCTTGCGCAGGCCGCGCTTGCCGGGGAAGGTCTTGGTGTCCCAGAAGTCTGCCCAGCTGGTGGGCGCAGTTTTCAATTTGTCGGCGTTATACGCCAGCACGGTCGACCACACAAAGAAGCCGGCACCGCAGGTCTGAATGGCCCCTTTGACGTACTGCTCAGGATTACCGAACAGAGCCGGGTCCAGCGGTTCAAACATGTCTTCATCACAACCGCGGGACAGCTCCGGCGATTCGACCTCTACCAGATCCCAGGAAATGCTTTTGGTATCGACCATGGCCTTGATCTTGGCCATTTCACCGTTGTATTCACCGGCGATGATTTTGCCGTCGCCTTTGGCTTCCCAGGGGCCGTAAAAAGCTTTGACCTGAGCCGCCTTGTTCGCGCCGCCAAACGACACCACGGTCAGATCGGTCGCGGCCAGAGCATTGGCCGCGAACATCAGGCCCAGACTCAAGGCCGTGAACTTAAGGGATGTATGCATTTTTATTCTCCACAGTGCAGGGTTGGTGAAGCCGGGGCGATTAATTCGCCTCTAAGAGAGGGTCCAGCGCACGTACATGTTCGACCTGCCACCCCAGCGGCACGACGTCACCGACGACCAGGGAGGGGTCCAGCTCGGCAATCGGCTGTTTCACAAAGAAATCGTTCTTGCCGCACACTTCCAGACGCACCCGGACGTGGTCGCCCAGGTAGATAAACTCTTCGACCCGCCCCGAGAAACGGTTCGCGCATGCCTCGCTGGAACCATTGAGGCAGATACGTTCAGGACGTATCGACAGGGTTACCGGATCACCGGTTCGTCCCACATTCACCGCCAATGCCCGGACTTTCTCACCCCGGCTCAACTCGACCACGCAGTGCTCGCCGTCCTGACTGTGCAAGCGGCCGTTAAGGCGGTTGTTTTCACCGATGAAGTTGGCGACAAAGGTATTTTTCGGCTCTTCGTAGAGCGTACGCGGTGGCGCAATTTGCTGGATTTCACCTTGATGAAATACCGCGACCCGATCAGACATGGTCAAGGCTTCGCCCTGGTCGTGGGTGACATACACCACTGTTACGCCCAGGCGCTGGTGCAGATGCTTGATCTCCATCTGCATGTGCTCGCGCAGTTGCTTGTCCAGAGCCCCCAGCGGCTCGTCCATCAGCACCAACTGCGGTTCGAACACCAGCGCCCGCGCCAGCGCGACCCGCTGTTGCTGGCCACCGGACAGCTGGGCCGGATAGCGCTGGGCGAAGGCATCCAGCTGCACCATGCTCAGCACCCGCTTGACCCGCTCGCTGATGTCAGTGCGGTTGAGGCCACGCACCGACAACGGAAAACCCAGGTTTTCAGCCACAGTCATGTGCGGGAACAGGGCGTAGTTCTGGAACACCATGCCGATGTCGCGTTTGTGCGGTGGCACGTTATTGATCGCGCGCCCGGCCAGAAGAATCTCGCCGGCGGTAGGTGTTTCGAAACCGGCCAGCATCATCAGGCTGGTGGTTTTGCCCGAACCGGACGGCCCGAGCAAGGTCAGGAATTCGCCTTTGCGAATGTCCAGATTGAGATCTTTGACGATCAGGTTCTCGCCGTCGTAGCTCTTTTGCACGCCACGGAAGCTGACCAATATCTCACTCGCCCCAGCGCTTGCACCGACCTGACTCATAGCCACACCTTTTGTTTTGGACTGCCGTAGCCCAAGACTAAACAAGCCGCCAGACCACAGAAATCGGGGCGCAGGAGAGATTCACATCAGGAGGCTGGAAGGCTTTTTGTAGGGATAGCCCTACAGCGTTGTCGCGATTTGGATGGTTGATTGGGGCGGGCCCAGTAACCGGGCAAAGACACGTCATGAAAGTGTCGTAATCAGATAAGTCAGCGGCCAGGGATACCCGTTCAATCGGGCATGGGCCTGACAACTGCTTTTCAGATGTAGCCGTTGCCGAAGGCTACGTCCGGCGACAGAGTTGTCGCGAAATCAGCGATGGTGTTTAGCCGGCTGGAACCGATTCTGACGGTTTACGATCGCTGCGCAATCGGACGTAGCCTGCGGCAACTGCTACGGACATAGCCAACATTTAGAGCAACTTGTGCTCCATGGCGTACTTCACCAGCTCCGCCAATGAAGTGATATGAAGCTTTTGCATCAGGCGCGCTTTGTGAGTGCTGATGGTTTTGCTGCTCAGGGCCAGTTGCTGGGCAATTTCGTTGACATTCACGCCCTGGGCCAGGCGCTCGAAAACAGAAAACTCACGCTCGGACAACAATGCGTGTAAAGGCCTTTCATCTGTCAATCCGACCTCAAACACCATTCGGTCGGCCAGGTCCGGATCAATATAGCGCCCACCCGCCGCGACCTTGCGAATCGCCATCAGCAACAACGCCGGATCGCTGTCCTTGGTGGCATAGCCTGCGGCGCCAAACTTCAAGGCGCGGGCTGCCATTTGCGCCTCGTCATGCATGGACAGCACAAGAATGGCGGGCGGATTGTTCAGTGCGCGAATCCGCGGGATGGCCTCAAGACCGTTAACCCCGGGCATGGAGATATCCAGCAGCACCACTTCACACTGCACATGGCGCAAGGTTTCCAGTAACTGCTCGCCATTACTTGCCTCGCCCACCACCTGCAGATCCTTGGCCAGGCCAATCAATTGCTTGATGCCCTCGCGCACAATGGTGTGGTCTTCAGCTACCAGTACTCGAATCACGGACACTTCCTTATTCAAAGGTCACTCAAGGGGCAATGGCACCCGCACACTCAACATCGTCCCCTCACCCGGCACACTGTGCAAAGTCAGGGTACCGCCCAGCATCAAGACTCGCTCGCGCATACCGACCAGACCGAATGAAGTCGGCCTGCCCGTATCGGGCACAAAACCCCGGCCATCATCGCTGATGCTCAGGCACAAGTCGTTGCCCTCCAGGCTCAAGGTCAACTCAACCGTCTGGGCATTGGCATGGCGCATCACGTTGGTCAGGGCCTCCTGCATGATCCTGAACAGCCCGACTTCCCTGGCGGCACTCAGTGGCGGTAAATATTCGGGCACCTGCACCAGACACGGGATTTGCGTTCGGGCTTCAAAACGCCGGGCCTGCCATTCGATGGCGGAACTGATACCGGCATCCAGAATTGGCGGGCGCAGTGCCGTCGCCACATCACGTACCAGCTGGAACAACTGCGCGATCAGCTTTTTCATGCTGTTAAGCCGCTCGCGCAACCCCGGATCAAGCTCGGCATACGCCAGCTCGCACATTGAGGTCTCCAGCTTGAGAACCGTCAGCATCTGCCCCAATTCATCGTGAACCTCACGGGCAATGTGAGCCTTTTCCTCTTCGCGCACACTTTCAAGGTGGGCAGACAACTCACGCAGCTGGCCGCGCGAACTGTCCAGTTCCAGCTCAATACGCTTGCTCTCGCTAATGTCCCAGACGATGCCGTCCCAAACCACGGTGCCATCTTCAAGACGGCGGGTGATGGCCTTGATCTCGGCCCAGCGTTGCTGGCCCTGACGGGTCAGAATGCGGCCCTGCCACGACCAGTCACTGTCGCTGTCCAGCGCCAGGTCCTGAACCCGGTGGTAATCGGCTTTGTCATCCGGATGCACGAGGCTGCGCAACCCCACTTCACGCTGACGCAAAGTGGCAGGGGAATAACCCGCCAGACTCTCGCTGCCTTCGCTGATGTAGGGGAAGTCCAGCTCGCCGGTCAGCAGCGAGCGCTCCAGGCGAAAGACCAGCCCCGGGACGTTGGCGGCAATACCTTGCAAACGCGCATCGCTTTCCTGCAAGGCAGCCTGCACCCGCCGCCGATCGGTGATGTCATTGAGGTAGACCACCAGGTATTCGGCATCTTTGAAACGCAGGAAACTCAAGGTCACATCGGCCGGAAACTCGCTGCCATCGGCGCGGATACAGTGGGTTTCAATCCGTTGCACGGCCTCTTCGCTGGCACGGGCGCGGCGCCATAAAGTCAGCCAGCGATCCATATCCAGGCCCGGTTCAAAATCTCTCAGCGGACGCTCCAGCACAGCCCCCGGCGGATACCCGAGCATGTCTTCCGCCGCCTGATTGGCATAGCGCACATGACTGTCCCAGTTAACCCACAAAATGCCCATCGGGCTTTGATCGATTGAGAATTGGGTCAAGCGTAATGCTTCGGCGCTGGCGGTACGCAGGGCAAGGTCTTCGCGGGCAGCCAGCAACGAACGCTCCAGGGCCGTCTGCTGGCGACGCTGCCAAAACATGATTGCCATACAGGCCAGCAATAGCACACCGATCAGCAAACACAGGTTTTGCCAGAAGCCGGGGGACGGCCCGATTTTCGGGTACTTGGGCTGCAGCCAGTGGCTGTGCAGTTGCTCCATGTCCCGCGCAGGAATGGCATGCAGCCCGCGCTCCACGATGCCGGCCAGCATCGGCCAGTCACGCCGGGTCGCCACCCGCAACAACTGCGGCAACCCGATATCACCGACCACTGCCAGGCCGGCGAACTCGGGCTCGACCGACAGCCGGGCGAGTTGCGCCTCATCAATCACCGCGTAGGTCGCTTGCTGACTCAATAACAACTGCAAGGCCTGACGCTCGAGCGGTACGCCCTGCAGGTTGAGTCCGGGATAGCTGCTGCGCAGATAATCGGCGGCGGCACTTGGCATTCGCACCGCGACCCGGGTCTGGCTGTCTACGCGTTCAAGGTCGACTGATCCGCCTGCGTTGCGCTCGCCCACCAACAAGTGCGGAACCCGCATGTAAGGGTCTGAAAAAAACCACAGCCGCAAGCCCGCGGGGGTTTGCGTCAGCCCCGGCGCCAGGTCGATCTCGCCCCCACGGGCGGCCTGTTCCAGTTGCGCCAGATCGGCATAGTTACGCCAGACCAACTCAACGTTCAGACTTTGCGCCAGCCATTTCATCAGTTCGACATTGGCCCCGGACAGTCGCTGCAAACGCTGATCGAATTTGGCATAGGGCGCCTGCAAGACCATTCCGACGCGCAACTCCTTGTGCTGCGCCAGCCATTGCTGCTGGTCCGGGTTCAATTGGGCAGCAGGTATGGAGGCTGCATTGAGCATCAAGGGCAACGATAACCAGCCGATAATCAACAGATAGCAAAAACGCTTCATCGGAACACTCATACCCTGACAAATGCTGATCAACCCATTAGGCTGCCGGGATTACTTCTGGCCTGGAATAACCTATGTCTTCTTTGCGCCCGGCACATGCGGCGCTGTATCTGTCGTTGATCCTGCCGGTCGCCCTGCCGGTGCTGGCGGCTGAACCGCAGCCAGCGACAGAGCCTGTACAAACTCAGCCTGAAATACGTCCACAGCTGCCTGAACGCAGCATGGAAGACGAAACGGCTCTTGAGCGCCAGCTACCGAAAAACGAGCAGCAACAACTGCAAGCAGGGGAAGACAGTTTTCTCGCGCTCTGGAAACCGGCCAACAGCAGCGACCCCGGCGGTGCGGTGATTATCGTACCGGGAGCGGGCGAAAGCGCAGACTGGCCGCTGACGGTGGGCCCCTTGCGCAACAAGCTGCCGGATGCCAACTGGGCCAGCCTGAGCCTGAGTTTGCCGGACATGCAAAGCCTGGCCAGTCAGCCGCGCATGGCCCAAGCACCGACCTCTCCTGCCCCTGTGGAGCCGAACACTAGCAGTAAAGAGGCCAGTACCACAGCCAAACCCATTGAGCAGGCAGCCAGTGCCGGTACCGAAAACGCAGTGGAATCGCCACCGGGCGAGACGTTTGAGGCCATGAGCAAAGCGGATGCCGAGCGGATTTTCGCCCGTATTGACGCCGCCGTTGCCTTTGCCCAACAGCAAAACATGCGCAGCCTGGTGTTACTCGGTCACGGTACGGGTGCCTACTGGGCGGCGCGCTATGTGAGCGAAAAGCAGCCGGCCCAGCTTCCCAAGCTGATCATGGTCGCCGCCCGGACCCCGGCCGGGGTTGAACCTGACTTAAGCCAATTGACGCCGACCCTCTCGGTAGCGCTACTGGATATTTTCTACAAAGACCGGCCACTGGCGCGCAAGGCTGCCTTGCAACGACTGCAAGCCAGCAAGCGGGCAAGCCGTTCGAATTTCAGTCAAGTGGCCTTGAATGCCATCCCGGGCAACGATGAAGCCGAGCAGGAGCAATTGTTTCGCAGGGTGCGCGGCTGGCTCAGCCCGCAGCCTGCCAGCAAATAATCGCCACAGCGTTAACGAAAACCGCGCTGCTCACGAATCATGGCGTAGGCGTGGTGCAGTTCCCGGGTTTTTTCCGTGGCTTCTCGCACCTGAGCCGGACTTGCGCCGGTGCCAGCAACCTTGTCCGGGTGATGGCGACTGAGCAGGCGCCGGTAGGCACGTTTGATCTGCTCCGGATCAGAACTGGCCGTTACGCCAAGCAGGGCCAATGATTGCTGATACGTGCCACCACGGGTTGCCAGCGGCTTTTTGTGCAGATTGTGGTCCGGCCCCAACGCCAGTACCTGCTGCGCCGTCCAGCCCAGCCAGTGGCCCCACGACACAATCAGTTCACGTTCTTTGGGATCGATACGACCATCAGCCAAAATCATCCGCCAGCCGGCACGCAGCACACCTTCTGCTGCATGGGGCTGGGTTTTCAGGCGTCGTAGATAGCCGCGCAGGGAGTCATTCTGCGATTTGCCTCGATTGAACGCGGCAATGGCTCGCTGCTGCGCCGGGCCGGACATATCGAGCTGACGCATTTCAAGACGCGCCTGTTCAATGTGTTTGTCCACAACCCGGCCGCCGCTTTTGGCCAGGCGTCCGAGCAGCACAAACAACAGTTCGTCGTTGCGCAACGCCGGGCGACCGCCCAGGCGCTCACGCAACTGCGCCCAGTTGTGCAACTGCAGACGCCGGTCCAGCGCCTGCCCCAATAAAGCCCCGAGCATGGCCCCCGGAATGCTGGCGATGAAAAAGCCCGCACCGGCTCCGACAAGAGTCCCTGGCCACAACATTTTAGTGTTTGCCCTTGATCAACGATTCAACCTCAGCCAAACGTTCATGAGTTCCCACATCTACCCAATGCCCCTGCAAATGCTCACCCGTCACTTGCCCGTCGGCCATGGCTGTGCGCAGTAACGGTGCGAGTTTGAACGCGCAAGGCGCGGCCCCCTTGAACAACGCGGGGCTAAGCACCGCGATGCCGCTGTAGGTCAAGGCATCCACGCCCGGCACCGCATCGAGAACCTGCGCACCTTGCAGGTAAAAGTCACCGCCCGGATGATGTGCCGGGTTATCCACCAGAACCAGATGCGCCAGGCCTGTCAGAGGCTGACGCAAACCGGCAAAGTCGTAGTCGGTCCAGATATCGCCATTGACCACCGCAAAGGGGTTATCGCCCAGTAACGGCAAGGCTTTAAAAATACCGCCACCGGTCTCCAGCGGCTCGCCTTCAGCGGAGTACTGGATTGTCACGCCAAAGCGCGAACCATCGCCCAGATGATCTTCTATTTGCTGTCCCAGCCAGGCGTGGTTGATCACGATCTCGGTAAAGCCCGCGGCTGCCAGTGCCCGCAGGTGGTACTCGATCAAAGGCACGCCGCCGGCACGGATCAACGGCTTGGGAGTGTGCAGGGTCAGTGGGCGCAAGCGCTCGCCTTTGCCCGCAGCCAGAATCATCGCCTTCATAGTTGAGCCTCGACACGCTGGCCCAGGCTGTGGAACAACTCGCCCAGCTCCGCCAGTTCAGGACGCCGCGCCAACACCGCTTCTATATAAGAGAAGAAACGAGGCACGTCTGCCAGATAACGTGGCTTGCCGTCACGATGGCAGATGCGGGCAAAAATACCGATCACCTTCAGGTGTCGTTGCACGCCCATCAGGTCACTGGCACGCAGGAACGCTTCGAAATCCGGGCCCACCGGGATGCCCAGAGGCAAGGCCAGTTCCCAGTAGTCCCGCAGCCAGGTGCGCACACGTTCTTCCGGCCAGCTGAGAAAGGCGTCCTTGAACAGGCAGGTAATGTCGTAGGTGACCGGGCCGTAGACCGCGTCCTGAAAATCCAGGACCCCGGGATTGGGGATACTGAGCATCAGGTTGCGCGGCATAAAGTCGCGGTGGACCAGAACCTGAGGCTGCTGCAAGGCACTGTCGATCAGCAGTGTGCTGACCCGCTGCCAGGCTGCCAATTGCTGCTCATTGAGCTCAACCCCCAAATGACGGCGTACGTACCACTCGGGAAACAACTCAAGCTCGCGGCGCAGCAACGCCACGTCATAGCTGGGCAAAGGCGCTTTCATCGGCAATTGCTGAAAGGCCAGCAAGGCTTCTATGGCGTCTTTGAACAATTCGTCGGCGTTGCTGCTGTTAATGACGTCGAGATAGGTTTTATTGCCCAGATCGTTGAGCAAAAGAAAACCGCGCTCCAGGTCCTGAGCATAAATTTTCGGCACGTTTATCTGGCTGGTGCGCAGCAAATCAGCGATATCGACGAATGGCTTACAGTTTTCCTGGGGGGGCGGCGCGTCCATCACGACAAAAGTGCGACCCTCACCTTCCCAGCGAAAATAGCGTCTGAAGCTCGCGTCGCTACTGGCTGAAGTCAACGTGGCCGGGGGTACGACACCCCAGCCCTCGTCCTCGTACAAGGTTACCAACTGCTGATCCAGCCAAACTTTCAGGTGTTGCAAGCGTACATCTTGGTCAGGCATTACAAGGGTCTCCGACGGTGCTAGCCGTCAAGCGGGTCATGCTTTATTATCCAGCATCTTTTCCAGACCATCGATAGGCGTTGCGGTCCCCCACCGCGGGCTGATGGCACGCAGGAAGCCCGGACTAATAAGATGGCATTGAAATCCCCCGCGTTTCGTAAAAAATTTCCGTTGCTGGTAACCGGCAGTTTGCTGGCCATGCAACCTCTAGCCATGCCGTTCGCTGTTGCCGAGGAGCAGTATGACTGTTCCGTGTCGGCTACGGGTGGCTGGGATTGCGCGCCAAAAACCAACGCCGCGCAATTGCCGCCGCGTCCGGCGCACCAGGGCGTATTGGCAGATGCCAGCGGTGAGGCCAGCGAGCAAGTCGCGCCTACCCCGCTGGTCACTGAAGCCAAAGGCCGTGGGCTAAAAGCGCGCAGCGACGACTACAGCCATCTGGACTGGGTACCCCGGGACAAGCTGACGCCGGCTCAGCTGGCCGAAACCGGACCGTATTGCTCGGGTTCCTACGTCGAGCCCATCCGTCCGGGCATGAACGACACCACCAGTAAAAGCGATGCACCGACCTTTGTCGGCGCAAAGGCTTCCCGCTATCAGCAGGAAGAGCAGGTCGCGACCCTGGCCGGTGATGTCGTCATGCGACAGGGCAGCATGCAGGTCGAGGCCGACGAGGCCAGCCTGTATCAGGCTGAAAGCCGTGGTGAGCTCAATGGCAACGTCCGCCTGCGTGACAACGGTGCCCTGATTGTCGGCGATCACGCCGATGTTCAGCTGGACACTGGCGCAGCCAAGGTCGACAACGCCGAATACGTCCTGCACAAGTCGCGCATTCGCGGCAGTGCGCTGTATGCCAAGCGTGCCGAAGACGCCATCATCCGCCTCAAGGATGGTACGTACACCACGTGCGAGCCGAACAGCAACGCCTGGCAGCTCAAGGGCAACAACATCACGCTGAACCCGGCCACCGGCTTCGGTACGGCGACCAACGTGACGTTGCGGGTCAAAGACATCCCGATCTTCTACACCCCGTACATCTATTTCCCGATCGACGATCGCCGTCAGTCCGGTTTCCTGCCGCCGTCCTTCAGCAGCAGCACCGACACCGGCTTTACGCTCGTGACCCCGTACTACTTCAACCTGGCACCGAACTACGATGCCACGTTGTACCCGCGCTACATGACTAAGCGCGGTCTGTTGATGGAAGGCGAGTTCCGCTACCTGACCGAGTCCAGCGAAGGACAGTTCGGCGCCGCTTACCTCAACGACGACGACAACGAACGCAGCAATCAAACCGACTACACCGACAAGCGCTACATGCTTAACTGGCAGCACAAGGGTGGCCTGGATTCGCGTGTAATGACGGAAGTCGACTACACCAAGATCAGCGATCCGTATTACTTCCAGGATCTGCAAACTGATCAGATCGGTGTCGAAAGCCGCGATTACCTGAACCAGCAAGCTGCCGTCAGCTACCGGGGCGATGACTTCACCGCCCGACTGAATGCGCACGCCTATCAGTTGGCTACCGTTACCCAGATCACACCGTATAACCAGATGCCGCAGCTAACCCTCAATGGGGCACTGCCTACTCATCCGGGTGGTTTGAACTTCAACTACAACACCGAACTGGTGCGGTTTGAGCGCAGCCTGGAAAACGGTAACTACACCAACGAAGACGGCACCGTCGATCCTCGACTCGACAACAACGTTACAGGCCTGGCCCGCGCCAACGGCACACGCCTGAACCTTGCTCCGGCCGTCAGCCTGCCACTCAATTGGAGCTATGGCTTCCTGACGCCATCCCTCAAGTACATGTACACCCAGTACGATCTTGATCTGGATGGCATCGGCAAGACTCAACTGACCACGGCAGGTCAAAAATTCGATAGCTCGGTCAACCGTAGCGTACCGATCGCCAGCGTCGATGGTGGCCTGTACTTCGACCGCAACACCAACTGGTTCGGCACTAACTACCGCCAGACCCTCGAACCGCGCGCGTTCTACCTGTATGTGCCTGAGCGCAATCAGGATGACATCCCGATTTTCGATACCAGCGAAAGCACCTTCAGCTACTCCTCGCTGTGGCGTGACAACCGCTTCACCGGCACTGACCGCGTCGGCGACGAAAACAAGCTGTCGCTGGGCCTGACCAGCCGCTGGATTGAAGAAAACGGCTTTGAACGTCAACGTATCAGCATTGGCCAGGCGTACTACTTCAAAGACCGCAGGGTTCAACTCCCGGGTATTGATCCGGACCGTCAGGACGCCACTTCCAATGTGTCGCCGTATGCTCTGGAATACGCTTACCGCTTTAACCGCGACTGGCGTGCAACTGCCGACTACAACTGGGACCCGGACAGCCACAGCCCGCGTTCTGGCAGCGCGATGATGCATTACCAGCCCGAAGACAACCCGAACAAGGTGGTAAACGTTGGTTATCGCTATCGTAACGACCAGGTCCGCTACGACCAGTACACCGGTAAGTGGACTGTGGGCGGCGGCGATTACCTGTCTCCGGGCCAGCCTGGCTACATCAAGGACTACTACAAGATCCAGCAGCACGACTTCTCGGTTATCTGGCCGATCGTGCCGCAGTGGAACGCCATCAGCCGCTGGCAGTACGACTACAACCGCAACCGTACCCTGGAAGCCTTCGGTGGCTTCGAATACGACAACTGCTGCTGGAAGCTTCGTCTGATCAGCCGTTATTGGGTATCCAACGACGAATACACCCAAGATGCCCCTCAAAACGAGAAGGGCGATCATGGTCTCTTCCTCCAAGTTGTGCTGAAAGGTCTCGGTGGCGTAGTCGGCACCAAAGTAGAGAGCTTCCTCGACAAAGGCATCCAAGGTTATCGTGAACGTGAAGATCAAGCTTTCTGATTGTCTGCGCCCGTTAGTACTGGGCGCGTTGTTCCTGGGTACTGCAGCACACGCTGCAGTACAGCCCCTTGACCAGGTCGTGGCCATTGTCGACAACGACGTGATCATGCAGAGCCAACTGGACCAGCGTGTCCACGAGGTTCAGCAGACCATTGCCAAGCGCGGCCAGGGCGTGCCGCCTGCCAGCGTTCTGGATCAGCAAGTACTTGAGCGTCTGATCGTCGAAAACCTGCAATTGCAGATCGGCGAACGCTCAGGCATCCGGATCACGGATGAAGAGCTGAACCAGGCCATTGGCACCATTGCCCAGCGCAATAACATGACTATTGATCAGTTCCGTCAGGCTTTGGCCCATGACGGCCTGTCCTATGAGGATGCCCGCGAGCAGGTTCGTCGCGAGATGATCATCAGCCGTGTGCGTCAACGTCGTGTCGCTGAGCGCATTCAGGTGACAGAGCAGGAAGTGAAAAACTTCCTCGCTTCGCCTATGGGCGCAATGCAAATGTCCGAAGAGTTCAACCTGGCCAACATTCTGATTCCAACGCCTGAAAGCGCGAATTCGGAAGCCATCCAGGCAGCCGCCAAACAGGCCGAAGAGGTCTACAACCAGCTCAAGAAAGGCGCTGACTTCGGTCAAATGGCCATCGCCCGCTCCGGCAGCGATACAGCACTGGAAGGCGGCGACATGGGCTGGCGTAAAGCTGCTCAATTGCCACCACCTTTCGACCGCATGCTCAGTGAAATGCCAGTGGGTGAGGTAACGCCTCCGGTGCGTACACCGGGCGGCTTTATCATTCTCAAGCTCAATGGCAAGCGCGGTGGCGAAACCGTGGTGGTGGACGAAGTGCACGTTCGCCATATCCTGATCAAACCGAGCGAGATCCGCAGCGAAGCCCAGACCAAAGAGTTGATCAACAAAATCTACGACCGCATCAAGTCGGGCGAAGACTTTGCAACCTTGGCCAAAACTTACTCTGAGGACCCGGGCTCGGCCCTTAACGGCGGCGACCTGAACTGGGTCAATCCGGACTCACTGGTACCCGAGTTCCGCGAAGCCATGGCTGATACCCCACAAGGCGTATTGTCCAAACCGTTCAAGACTCAGTACGGCTGGCATGTCCTGGAAGTCCTAGGCCGTCGCGCCACAGACAGCACCACCCAGGCTCGCGAACAGCAAGCGATGAACGCATTGCGTAACCGCAAGTACGACGAAGAACTGCAAACCTGGCTGCGTCAGATCCGTGACGAAGCCTATGTAGAGATCAAGCTTCCTGGCGCCACCTCGCCAGAGAGCGCAAATCAGGCTGAGCAGTGAAAACAAAGCGTTTTGCACTGACACCCGGCGAACCGGCAGGCATAGGTCCAGACCTGTGCCTGCTTCTCGCCTCTCAACGCCAGCCGCACCCCCTGATTGCCATTACCAGCCACGACCTGCTCCTTGAGCGGGCCGTGCTACTGGGCGTGGCTGTCTGCCTGCTACCGGTAAGCCCGGACAACTGGCCCGATCAACCCGCCCCTGCGGGCAGTCTGTATGTGTGGGATACCCCGCTGAATGCGCAGGTTATTGCCGGCACACTGGACAAAGCCAACGCAGCGTTTGTGCTGCAAACCCTGACCCGTGCAGCCCTTGGCTGTGTCGATGGCCACTTCGCAGGCATGATTACTGCGCCCGTGCACAAGGGGATCATCAATGAGGCCGGGATTCCGTTCTCCGGTCACACCGAGTTTCTCGCGGACCTGACTCATACCGACCAGGTAGTGATGATGCTCGCCACGCGCGGCCTGCGCGTAGCCTTGGTCACCACTCACCTGCCCCTGCGTCAGGTGAGCGACGCCATTACCCCTGAGCGCCTGATGCGGGTTACCCGCATTCTGCACGCCGACCTGCAACAAAAATTCGGCATCGCCCAACCCCGTATCCTGGTTTGCGGACTTAACCCCCACGCCGGCGAAGGCGGGCACTTGGGCCATGAAGAAATCGACATCATTGAACCAACTCTGGAGCGCCTGCGCAGCGAAGGCATGGACCTGCATGGCCCGCTGCCTGCCGACACTCTGTTTACCCCCAAATATCTGGAGCACTGCGATGCAGTGCTGGCGATGTACCACGACCAGGGCCTGCCCGTACTGAAATACAAAGGGTTTGGTGCTGCAGTCAACATCACCCTTGGCTTGCCGATTGTCCGCACCTCTGTCGACCACGGCACCGCCCTGGATCTGGCAGGCAGCGGCAAGATCGATACCGGCAGCCTGCAAGTCGCCCTGGAAACCGCCTATCAGATGGCCGAGACCCGTATATGAACGAGCAATACCAACACAAGGCGCGCAAGCGTTTTGGCCAGAACTTCCTGCACGATGCGGGCGTCATTGACCGCATCTTGCGCGCCATCAACGCCAAGCCCACTGACCGCCTGCTGGAAATCGGCCCGGGCCAGGGTGCCTTGACCAAAGGCATTCTCGACAGCGGCGGCCAGCTTGATGTCGTGGAACTCGACAAAGACCTGATCCCGATTCTCAAGCAGCAGTTCGCCGGCATGAGCAACTTCACCCTGCATCAGGGCGATGCGCTGAAGTTCGACTTCAACAGCCTTGGCGCTGCACCGCGCACTCTTCGAGTGGTCGGTAACCTGCCGTACAACATCTCCACCCCGCTGATTTTTCACCTGTTGAAAAACGCCAGCCTGATCCGCGACATGCACTTCATGCTGCAAAAAGAAGTAGTAGAGCGCATGGCCGCAGGCCCGGGCGGCGGCGATTGGGGTCGCCTGTCAATCATGGTTCAGTATCACTGTCGCGTAGAACACCTGTTCAACGTAGGACCTGGTGCGTTCAACCCACCGCCTAAAGTTGACTCGGCGATTGTCCGTCTGGTGCCGCACGAAGTGTTGCCTCACCCGGCCAAAGACCATCGCCTGCTTGAGCGCGTAGTTCGGGAAGCCTTCAACCAGCGCCGCAAAACACTGCGCAACACCCTCAAAGCCTTGCTCAGCAACGCCGAGATTGAAGCAGCGGGGGTTGATGGCAGCTTGCGTCCGGAGCAACTCGACCTTGCGGCCTTTGTACGTCTGGCCGACATACTCAGCGAACAACCTGTAGCTACCCCAGCCGAAGATTGATCCCCGGGCTGATGCTCCACCTCTGCAGGAGCGTCGACCGGCGACTCCTGCAGTTGCCCCGCCTTAACCGGCTGGCCTAGTCACCATTACTTGGCCTAGACTCAGGCATCAGTTTTATCCCGAACTGTGTCTACGCTTTCAAGTAAGGCCTCTCGCATGCCCGATCCCCGCTATCTGGTCGACGTCAGCGTCGTCACCCGTTACCTGCCAGAACAATCACAACCCGAACTTCAGCGTTTCGCCTTTGCATACACCATTACGGTGCACAACAAGGGGTCGATAGCCGCGAAGCTATTGTCCCGGCATTGGGTGATCACCGATGGCGACGGTCATGTAGAAGAAGTCCGTGGCGCTGGTGTCGTAGGTCTGCAGCCATTGATCGAGCCGGGCGGACAGCACGTCTATAGCAGCGGCTCGGTGATTACCACCAAAGTAGGCACCATGCAGGGCAGCTACCTGATGCACGCCGAAGATGGTCACGAGTTCAAAGCCATCATTGCACCCTTCCGTCTTGCCGTGCCCGGAGCCTTGCACTGATGTCCGTGTATGCCGTGGGCGATCTGCAAGGCTGCCTCCAGCCGCTAAAATGCCTGCTGGAGCGCGTAGCCTTCGACCCCGCCAAAGACAAACTCTGGCTGGTGGGCGATCTGGTTAACCGCGGCCCGGAATCGCTGGAGACCTTGCGTTTTCTATATCGCATACGCGAGTCGCTGGTGTGCGTATTGGGCAACCACGACCTGCACCTGCTGGCCGCCGCCCACAACATCGAGCGCCTGAAAAAAGGCGATACGCTGCGCGAAATCCTGCAAGCGCCCGATTGCGACGAACTGTTGTCATGGCTGCGCCGACAACCTTTGCTGCACCACGATGCGGAACGCAACGTAGCCCTCGTGCACGCAGGAATACCACCGCAGTGGAGCCTGAAAAAAGCCCTCAAGTGCGCAAGCGAAGTCGAACACGCGTTGCGTGACGACAACCTGCTGGGCCCTTTTCTGGATGGCATGTACGGCAACGAACCGGCCAAGTGGGACAACGAACTCACTGGCGTTGCCCGCTTGCGGGTAATTACCAACTATTTCACGCGTATGCGCTTTTGTACCCGAGACGGCAAACTCGACCTCAAAAGCAAAGAAGGGGTCGGCAGCGCACCACCCGGCTACGCCCCCTGGTTCAGCTATAAAGAGCGCAAGACCCAAGGCCTCAAGATAATCTTTGGCCATTGGGCTGCACTTGAAGGCAACTGCAAGGAACCCGGCATTTTCGCTCTCGATACCGGCTGTGTCTGGGGAGGAGCCATGACGCTGCTCAATGTCGACTCCGGCCAGCGCCTTAGCTGTGATTGTGACGACCTTGGCCTTGCTGCCCACTCAGCCACTCCGCTCCCCGAACAACCTTCCCCACCCTTGGGCGCCGTCTAGCCGCGCCCGCAGTCAGGCCACAGGAACCCTCCATGACCGAATTCAAACGTATCCCGCCCGATCAAGCACAGGCTCTACGCGAACAAGGCGCCGTGGTAGTCGACGTACGCGACCCGCAGGCGTTCGCTGCCAGCCATATCAGCGGCGCGAAGCACCTGGATAACCACTCGCTGCACGACTTCATCGCCAACGCCGATCTGGATGCCCCCCTGATCGTTGCTTGCTACCACGGCAACTCCAGTCAGAGCGCTGCGGCTTATCTGGTGAGCCAGGGCTTCAGCGAGGTTTACAGCCTTGATGGCGGCTTCGAGCTGTGGCGTGCGACTTATCCGCAAGAAACCTCCCAACACGACGCCGAATAATTTTTTATAGACGCCAGCCCGCGTGATCCGCGGGTTGGCGCCCTGCCTGACCAACGGTCAACATAACAAATCTCGCATCTCGCCTTGACCTCTCCGATTACCAACTATCCTTTAGATCAGGCCATCCGAATCTGGGGAGAGCCGGTACACCGGTGTATGGATTATCAGTAGTAAGTTCAAGGAGTTAACCACCTTGATGGTGTCCTGGGGGGTACACGGCGGCTGAAATGCTGCTGCATGCCAGCACTCGAACTGACCGATCTATCGCCGGCTCCACGTATCGAGCGAGGTGACGTCATGAGTATTTTTAGCCACTTCCAACAACGCTTTGAATCCACACGCCAAGAAGAACTGACACTTCAGGAATATCTTGAACTGTGCAAACAAGACAAAAGCGCTTACGCCTCTGCTGCTGAAAGGCTGCTGCTGGCCATTGGTGAACCGGAACTGCTGGACACCTCCAACAACTCTCGCCTGTCGCGAATCTTCTCCAACAAAGTGATTCGCCGCTATCCGGCCTTTGAAGACTTCCACGGAATGGAAGAATGCATTGACCAGATCGTTTCCTACTTCCGCCATGCTGCGCAGGGTCTGGAAGAAAAGAAACAAATCCTCTATCTGCTGGGCCCGGTGGGCGGTGGTAAATCATCGCTGGCCGAAAAACTGAAGCAACTGATCGAGAAAGTCCCTTTTTATGCAATCAAAGGGTCACCGGTCTTTGAGTCGCCACTGGGGCTGTTCAATGCCACCGAAGACGGCGCCATTCTCGAGGAAGACTTCGGTATTCCCAAACGGTACCTGAGCACCATCATGTCGCCGTGGGCGACCAAACGCCTGGCCGAATTCGGGGGCGACATCAGCCAGTTCCGCGTGGTGAAACTCTACCCATCGATCCTCAATCAGATCGGCGTGGCCAAAACCGAGCCAGGAGATGAAAACAACCAGGATATTTCGGCGCTGGTGGGCAAGGTCGACATCCGCAAACTCGAGGAATACCCACAGAACGACGCCGACGCCTATAGCTACTCAGGGGCGCTGTGCCGGGCCAACCAGGGCCTGATGGAGTTCGTGGAGATGTTCAAGGCCCCGATCAAGGTTCTCCACCCCCTGCTGACTGCCACTCAAGAGGGTAACTACAACAGTACCGAAGGTCTGGGCGCGATCCCGTTTACCGGCATCCTGCTGGCTCACTCCAACGAATCGGAATGGCACACCTTCCGTAACAACAAGAACAACGAAGCGTTCATCGACCGGATCTACATCGTCAAAGTACCGTACTGCCTGCGCGTCAGTGACGAAGTGAAGATCTACGACAAATTGCTGTTCAACAGCTCGCTGGCCAAAGCCCATTGCGCGCCCGACACCCTGAAAATGCTCGCACAGTTCACTGTACTGTCGCGCCTTAAAGAGCCGGAAAACTCCAACATTTACTCAAAAATGCGGGTCTACGACGGCGAAAACCTTAAAGACACCGACCCAAAAGCCAAATCAATCCAGGAGTACCGTGACAGCGCTGGCGTCGACGAAGGCATGAACGGTCTGTCGACCCGTTTCGCCTTCAAGATCCTGTCCAAAGTATTCAACTTCGACCCGCACGAGATTGCAGCCAACCCGGTACATCTGCTCTACGTACTGGAACAACAGATCGAACAAGAGCAGTTCCAGGCGGAAACACGCGAACGCTATCTGCGCTTCCTCAAAGAGTACTTGGCACCGCGCTACATCGAGTTCATCGGCAAGGAAATTCAGACTGCTTACCTGGAGTCCTACAGCGAGTACGGGCAAAACATCTTCGACCGCTATGTGCTTTACGCAGACTTCTGGATTCAGGATCAGGAGTACCGCGATCCGGAGACCGGCGAAATTCTCAATCGTGTGGCCCTCAACGAAGAGCTGGAGAAAATCGAAAAACCGGCAGGCATCAGCAATCCGAAAGATTTCCGTAACGAAATCGTCAACTTCGTGCTGCGGGCCCGTGCCAACAACAACGGCAAAAACCCGACCTGGCTCAGCTACGAAAAACTGCGGGTGGTTATCGAGAAAAAAATGTTCTCCAACACCGAAGACCTCCTCCCGGTCATCAGCTTCAACGCCAAGGCAAGCAAAGAGGATCAACAAAAGCACAACGACTTCGTTACCCGAATGGTCGAACGTGGCTACACCGACAAACAAGTACGGCTGCTCTCCGAGTGGTACCTGCGGGTCAGAAAATCGCAGTGAGGCAGCTGTAAGCCTCAAGCCTCAAGCTGCAAGGAAAAGCACGCGCGTTGCTTGGACTTGCAGCTTGCAGCTCACAACTTGAAGCTGCCCGGAGGGCCTAATGAGCTATGTGATCGACCGACGCCTCAATGGCAAGAACAAGAGCACGGTAAACCGTCAGCGTTTCCTGCGGCGTTACCGTGACCACATCAAAAAGGCCGTAGAAGAGGCCGTGGGCCGCCGCTCCATTACCGATATGGAACATGGCGAGCAAATTAGTATTCCAGGCCGGGATATCGATGAGCCGGTGCTGCATCACGGGCGTGGTGGCAAGCAAACGGTGGTTCACCCCGGCAACAAGGAATTCACCAGCGGCGAACACATTCAACGCCCGCAAGGTGGCGCGGGTGGCGGTGGCGGCCCTGGCAAGGCGGGCAATTCCGGCGAGGGCATGGACGAATTCGTGTTTCAAATTACCCAGGAAGAGTTTCTCGAATTCATGTTCGAAGACCTTGAGCTGCCCAACCTGGTCAAACGCAATCTCACGGGAACCGATACCTTTAAAACGGTACGTGCGGGTATCAGCAACGAAGGCAACCCTTCTCGTATCAACATCATCCGCACCCTGCGCTCGGCTCACGCACGGCGTATTGCCCTGTCCGGCAGCAGCCGGAAAAAACTCAAGGAAGCCAAAGCTGAACTTGAACGGCTAAAGCGCGAAGAACCTGACAACTTCGGCGATATCAAAGAAATCGAGACTGAAATCGAGAAGCTCAGCGCACGCATCCACCGTGTGCCGTTCCTCGACACCTTCGACCTCAAGTACAACCTGCTGGTCAAGCAACCCAACCCCAGCTCAAAAGCCGTAATGTTCTGCCTCATGGACGTTTCAGGCTCCATGACGCAGGCCACCAAGGATATTGCCAAGCGCTTTTTCATCCTGCTCTACCTGTTCCTGAAACGGAACTACGACAAGATTGATGTGGTGTTTATTCGCCATCACACCAGTGCACGGGAAGTTGATGAAGAAGAGTTTTTCTATTCCAGGGAAACCGGCGGCACCATCGTCTCCAGCGCTCTTAAGCTGATGCAGGAGATCATGGCTGAGCGCTATCCCACTAACGAGTGGAATATCTACGCAGCACAGGCTTCGGACGGGGATAACTGGAACGACGACTCCCCCATCTGCCGCGATATTCTGATCAATCAGATCATGCCCTTCGTGCAGTACTACACTTACGTGGAAATAACCCCGCGCGAACATCAGGCACTCTGGTACGAGTACGAGCGTATCAGCGAATCTTTTTCAGATACCTTCGCCCAACAGCAACTGGTCTCGGCCGGCGATATCTATCCGGTCTTCCGTGAACTCTTCCAGCGCAGGTTAGTGACATGACCGCCAAAGAGACTAAGCGCCAACCCATCTCTACCGGCTCAGAGTGGACCTTCGAACTGATCCAGGCTTATGACCGTGAAATCGGCCGCCTGGCAGAACGTTACGCCCTGGATACCTACCCCAACCAGATAGAGGTGATCACTGCCGAGCAGATGATGGATGCCTACGCGTCTGTGGGCATGCCACTGGGATACCACCATTGGTCCTACGGCAAACACTTCCTGAGCACCGAAAAGTCGTACAGCCGCGGCCAGATGGGGCTTGCCTACGAGATAGTAATCAACTCCGACCCGTGCATCGCCTACTTGATGGAAGAAAACACCATCTGCATGCAAGCACTGGTGGTGGCCCATGCCTGCTATGGGCATAACAGCTTCTTTAAAGGCAATTACCTGTTTCGCACCTGGACAGATGCCAGCTCGATCATCGACTACCTCGTGTTCGCCAAGCAGTACATCATGCAGTGCGAAGAGCGCCACGGTATCGATGCGGTCGAAGATCTGCTCGACTCCTGCCATGCCCTGATGAACTACGGTGTCGATCGTTACAAACGGCCTTACCCGATTTCAGCCGAAGAAGAACGTCGCCGGCAAAAGGATCGTGAAGAACACCTGCAAAAACAGATCAATGATCTGTGGCGCACCATTCCCAAAGGCGCAGACAAATCAAGCGAGAAGGACAATGCACGCTTCCCCGACGAACCTCAGGAAAACATCCTGTACTTCATCGAAAAACATGCTCCTTTACTCGAACCCTGGCAGCGCGAAGTCGTGCGCATCGTACGCAAGATTGCCCAGTACTTTTATCCACAACGGCAAACCCAAGTAATGAACGAGGGCTGGGCAACTTTCTGGCACTACACCTTGATGAATGACCTCTACGATGAAGGCCTGGTGACCGAGGGCTTCATGATGGAGTTCCTCATATCCCATACCAGCGTTGTGTTCCAGCCTGGCTTTGACAGCCCTCACTACAGCGGGATCAACCCCTACGCGCTGGGCTTTGCGATGTATTGCGATATCCGGCGTATTTGCGAGCATCCCACTGAAGAAGACCGCCACTGGTTCCCGGACATGGCTGGTAGCGACTGGTTATCAAGCATCAAATTCGCCATGAGTAGCTTCAAGGACGAAAGTTTTATCCTGCAATACCTGTCACCCAAGGTCATCCGCGACCTGAAACTGTTCAGCATCATGGACGATGACCAAAAGGATGACCTGCTGGTACCTGCCATTCATGACGAGAATGGCTACCGCACCATTCGCGAAACCCTTGCGGCCCAGTACAACCTGGGCAATCGCGAACCCAACGTACAAATCTGGAGCATCGATCGCCGTGGTGATCGCTCGCTGACCCTGCGCCACCAGCAACATGACCGCAAACCCTTGGGCGACTCAACCGACGAAGTGCTCAAACACCTGCATCGTTTGTGGGGTTTTGATATTCATCTTGAAACGCTACAAGGCGACCAGGTCATGAAGGTCCACCATGTCCCCCCAAAAGGCGAGCACTCCGACACCGACTACGGACGTTTGGACATGAGCGCCATTCACCTGTAAACACAGAAGCCTCCGTTATCACGGCGCAAGCGTTATCCTGTCGTGCTAACGGAGGTTTTTTATGCAGATTTATAAAGTTGGCGGCGCCGTAAGGGACCGCCTGCTGGGCAGGCCCGTCACAGATATAGACTGGGTGGTGGTCGGCGCAACAGTCGAACAAATGCTCGCCAAAGGGTTTCGCCCGGTGGGCACGGACTTCCCTGTATTTCTTCATCCCAAAACCGGAGAGGAATATGCACTGGCCCGTACAGAACGCAAAAGCGGCCGGGGCTATGGCGGCTTCATTTTTCATGCAAGCCCCGACATTACCCTTGAGCAGGATCTGATTCGACGCGACCTGACCATCAATGCGATGGCTGAAGATGACGCAGGTAATTTGACCGATCCTTTCCATGGCCAGCGCGATCTTGAAGCACGGGTTTTACGCCATGTTTCGCCCGCTTTCGCCGAAGATCCACTCCGGGTACTGCGAGTTGCCCGGTTCGCCGCGCGCTATGCAGGGCTCGGTTTCACCATCGCTCCCGAAACACTGGAGCTGATGCGCCAACTGTCTTGCTCAGGCGAGCTGCAAGCCCTGACTCCGGAGCGCTGCTGGAAAGAAATTTCCCGCGCCCTGATGGAAGATCAGCCACAGGTATTCATAGAAGTACTGCGCAGCTGTGACGCTCTGGAAGTGCTGCTACCTGAGGTCAACGCTCTGTTCGGTGTGCCGCAACCTCCCGCGCATCATCCGGAGATCGACAGCGGCGTACACACCTTGAGCGTGCTGGAGCAGGCCGCCCTGCACAATCAACCATTGACCGTGCGCTGGGCATGCCTTCTACATGACCTGGGAAAAGGGCTTACACCTGAAAAGGACTGGCCACGCCACATTGCCCACGAACACAAAGGGCTTCGCCTGATCAAAGCAGTCAATGAGCGCTACAAAGTGCCCCGCGACTGTCAGGAGCTGGCACTCCTTGTAGGCGAATATCACACCCACGGTCATCGCGCACTGGAGCTAAAAGCCTCGACGCTACTGGAATTGTTGCAGCGCTTTGACGTGTATCGTCGACCGCAGCGCTTTGAGGAGTTTGTCGTGGCTTGCGAGATGGATGCCAAGGGGCGCCTGGGACTGGAGAATCGCCCATACCCTCAGGCCGATTATTTGCGCGCAGCAGCCAAGGCGGCACAGGCCGTGGCTGTCCAGCCATTACTTGAACAAGGATTTAAAGGCCCTGAACTTGGAGAAGCGCTGAAGCACGAGCGACTAAAGGCGCTGCAAGCCTACAAAGAAGCAGCAAAAGCCTGATACACAACTCTTGTAGTCGCTGCCGCAGGCTGCGAAAAGGACCGAAGGACCTTCACAGCAGGGCCGCCAGGCAACCCATCACAGCCTGCAGCAGCCACTACAAAGGCAAAAGCATCCCGGCCGGGGTCAACTGCTCCCCCCGCCATTCAAATGCTGCAGGCGCCAGAACCTGATCGATCTGTGCACCTGCCCACATCTGCGCCAAAGTCTTGCCCACACCCGGATGCACCTTGTCTGGCGCTATCAACGATAAAGGCCATAAAACAAAAGCATTTTTGAGAATTTCTGCGCGAGGCAAAATCAAACCGTCAAAGTTGCCCTCCAGATCACCGTAAAACAACACGTCGATGTCCAAAGGCAAACCCTTGCGATCCAGGGCATAACGCCCGTTATCCGCTTCGATAAGCTTCAAACGTCGACTTAATTCAGCCAATGGCAAATCAGTCTTTGCTGACACCACCAGGTTGAAAAAGGGTCCGCTCTTGATGCCCACCGGCTGGCTTTCAAACACCGCAGAACAATTCATGCCCTGCAAAAAGCCGGCAAGCGCATCAAGCCCCGCGCACAAGTGCTTTTCACGCTCGACATTACTGCCCAGCCCAAGGAAAACCCGAGTTAGCGACATCCGCGCTCAATCTCCACACCAACACCGCTGGCCGCCGAAACGGCCCCGGGCTTGGTCAGCTTCAAGTGCAACCACGGAATGTTGAATTCACTCATCAGCACTTCGGCCAAACGCTCTGCAAAGGTCTCCACCAACTGGAATTGAGCCGCCTCGGCAAATGCCTGAATTCGCGATGAGACACTGGCGTAATCCAGGGCCAGCGTCAGGTCATCACCCGCTGCAGCCGGGCGGTTATCCCAGGCAAAACTCAGGTCAAGCCGCAAGCACTGGCGGATGCCACGCTCCCAGTCATAAGCACCAATCACGGTGTCAACTTCCAGGCCTTCGATAAACACTCTGTCCAAGCACTCTTCTCCGCAGCACGACAAGGGCGCAATGCGCCGTTAGAATCAGGGCGTCCTCGCCCGGAATAGTTAGCATGTTTTGGTTACTGGCGATCCTCGCCTACCTGCTTGGCTCTCTGTCCTTCGCCATTTTGCTCAGCCGCCTGACGGGAAATCCCGATCCGCGAATGAGTGGCTCGGGCAATGCCGGCGCGACCAACATGTTGCGCCTTGCCGGCAAAAAGCTGGCCGTCCTGACCCTGCTCGGCGACCTGTGCAAAGGTTTGCTGCCTGTACTTTTGGCCAACCAGCTCGGCCTCCCGCTCCAGCAACAGGCCTGGATAGGCGTCTGCGCCGTCATCGGGCACATGTATCCGCTGTACTTCCGTTTTCGCGGCGGCAAAGGTGTCGCCACTGCCGCAGGCATGCTGGTGGGACTCTACCCACCTGCCGCACTGCTAGCGATTGTCGCCTGGCTGCTGACCTTCCAGCTAAGCCGCACCAGTTCACTGGCAGCGCTGATTGCCGCGCCTCTGACCCTGCCATTGCTGGCCTGGCAAGAACCTGCCGCCTTACTGCCAATGAGTGCCTTGACTGGGCTCATTGTGTGGCGCCATCGCAGCAATTTACGCGACCTCATGGCCGGGCGCGAACGGCATTTCTGAATAGCGCACATGAACAACGCTCAAGCAACGCCAAACCGCACCTCACACCCGCACTCACAACGGCTTTAGCTGCTCCATTGGCCAACGTGCCTGCACACTGATCGCCAGGCTTTCGTGCTGACCTGCTTGCAACCGCTGACAACCGGCAAATGCGATCATCGCGCCGTTATCCGTGCAAAACTCCGGCCGGGCGTAGTACACATTGCCATTCATCTCGCCCAGCATTTTCTCCAGTGAAACGCGCAGCGCTTTATTGGCACTAACCCCGCCCGCAATCACCAGGCGCTTCATGCCTGCGTGCTTCAAAGCGCGCTTGCACTTGATGGTCAACGTCTCGACCACAGCCTGCTGGAACGCCAGAGAGATATCGCAACGGGTTTGCTCCGTATCGTCACCTGCTGCCACGCAGCGCTGCCATGTATTCAAGGCAAAGGTTTTAAGGCCGCTGAAGCTGAACTGCAGCCCCGGACGGTCAGTCATTGGCCTGGGGAACACAAACCGGCCAGCAACGCCCTGAGCGGCCAATCGCGCGATCTCAGGACCACCCGGATAGTTGAGCCCCATCATCTTGGCTGTCTTGTCGAACGCCTCTCCGGCAGCATCGTCCAGAGTCTCGCCCAACAACTCGTATTGACCGATTCCATCCACACGCACCAACTGCGTATGCCCGCCCGACACCAACAAAGCGACGAACGGAAATTCCGGGGGCTGCTCTTCCAGCATCGGAGCCAACAAATGGCCCTCCATGTGGTGCACACCCAGGGCCGGAATGCCCCAGGCAAAAGCCAGCGCCTGAGCGCACGAAGCCCCAACCAGAAGGGCTCCGACCAATCCAGGCCCCGCCGTGTAGGCGATGGCATCAATCTCTGTAGGCACACAATCAGCCTCAGCCAGCACCTGACGAATCAAGGGCAGCATGCGTTTGACGTGATCCCTTGAAGCCAGCTCCGGAACTACACCGCCATAAGCGCGGTGCAAGTCGATCTGACTGAACAGTGCGTCGGCCAAAAGCCCGCGTTCACTGTCGTAAAGCGCGACGCCGGTCTCGTCGCAGGAGGTTTCTAATCCCAGTACTAGCATGGGTTTACGCCTTGTAGAGGCTAAATTCGAAGGCGCGCATAATAGTCGCCACTCCCGCCCCCGGCCAGCGGTTTTCGATCAGAGGCTTTGCATTCCGGGCGATGAGGGGTTAACATCCGCAACCCTTAAAAACCGACGTCTTCCAACGCGATTTTGCCTTGAGACGTTGACCCCGGTAATGAATGAAGGTAGCTCTGGATGCCAGCCGTCAAAGTAAAAGAGAACGAACCCTTCGACGTAGCTCTGCGTCGTTTCAAGCGCTCCTGCGAAAAAGCCGGTGTTCTGGCTGAAGTTCGCAGCCGCGAATTTTACGAGAAGCCGACTTCTGAGCGTAAGCGTAAAGCAGCAGCTGCTGTTAAGCGTCACGCGAAGAAAGTTCAGCGCGAGCAGCGCCGCGCCGTTCGCCTGTACTAATACACAGACGTTCGAAGCACGCTTCTGCCAAGCCCGGCCTAAAGCCGGGCCGTAGGCAGTTGCAGCTTTAGTTACATGCTTTATTGTCAAGGCCGCAGATGCGACCGCGACAAAACGCTACATCACGTCAGACCTGGCCTAATAGCCAGCGGTGCACGTCTTTACTGACGAGCCTTCCAAGGCTACCGACGAGCACACCCCTCTGATTTTCCTAAAGACGATCAGCCCAAGGCACCTCTCCAGTGCCTGCTTATGAGCTATCCGAGACCAGCCATTGGTCAATGCCGGACTCAGAGCGCGACACCTTACGAAGCTTTTCACCCTGATTAATAATGAATCAGTGATGTTTCGACAGATACACTCCCCCAACATGATCAAGCAGACGTCCCCGATCTTGCAGAGCACTTGCCTGCACGCCCAGATGACCAAGCCTTCATGCGGGTTAATTTCTGCGCTGAGATGACGAGAACGCCATGGCCGGGTTAATCCCCCAGAGCTTTATTGACGACCTTCTGAACCGCACCGATATCGTCGATGTCGTCAGCTCGCGCGTGCAAATGAAGAAAGCCGGCAAAAACTACACCGCCTGCTGCCCCTTCCATAAAGAAAAAACCCCATCCTTCAGCGTCAGCCCTGACAAACAGTTCTATTACTGTTTCGGGTGCGGCGCAGGCGGCAATGCCCTCGGCTTTATCATGGACCACGACAACCTGGACTTCCCCCAGGCTGTAGAAGAACTGGCCAAAGCCGCCGGCATGGAAATACCCCGGGAAGAAAGCGGCCGCCCACACAAACCAAGGCAGCCGACCGACTCCCCGCTTTACCCGCTACTGACAGCCGCTGCCGACTTTTATCGTCAAGCCCTAAAAGGCCATCCTGCACGCAAAGCAGCCGTGGACTACTTGAAGGGACGAGGCCTGACCGGCGAAATAGCCCGCGACTTCGGCCTCGGTTTCGCCCCGCCGGGCTGGGACAACCTGTACAAGCACCTGAGCAGCGACACGCTGCAACAAAAGGCCATGATCGACGCCGGCCTGCTGGTCGAAAATGCCGAAACCGGCAAGCGCTATGACCGCTTTCGTGATCGCGTCATGTTTCCGATCCGCGACAGCCGGGGCCGCATAATCGCTTTCGGCGGCCGCGTGCTGGGCGACGATAAACCAAAGTATCTGAACTCCCCCGAAACCCCGGTCTTTCATAAGGGCCAGGAACTGTACGGGCTGTTCGAAGCGCGCAAATTCAACCGCAGCCTCGACGAAATCATCGTGGTCGAAGGCTACATGGATGTCATCGCCCTCGCCCAGCAAGGCCTGCGCAATGCCGTAGCCACCCTCGGTACGGCAACCAGCGAAGAACACATGAAGCGCCTGTTCCGCGTGGTGCCCAGCGTTCTGTTCTGCTTTGACGGCGACCAGGCAGGCCGCAATGCCGCCTGGCGCGCACTGGAGGCAACCCTGCCCTGCCTGCAGGATGGACGTCGCGCGCGCTTCCTGTTCCTTCCCGAAGGCGAAGACCCGGATACCCTGGTGCGCTCAGAAGGCACCGACGCCTTCAAGGCCCGCATCAACCAGCACGCACAACCGCTGGCCGATTACTTCTTCCAGCAATTGACTGAAGAGTCCGACCCGCGATCGCTTGAGGGCAAGGCCCATATGGCCACCCTTGCAGCACCGCTGATCGACAAAGTCCCGGGCGCCAACCTGCGGACCTTGATGCGTCAACGACTGAGCGAGATAACCGGCCTCACCAGCGAAACAGTCAGCCAACTGGCACAGAACGCACCTGCTAAAACACAGGCGCAACCTGCTTACGACCCGGGCATTGATTACGATGGAATGCCTGACTATAGCGACTTCCAGCAACCGGACTCCTACCTCCCCCAACAGGAGTGGACTCCGAAAAAGCCTGGCGCTGGCGGCAAGAAGTGGGAAAACAAGCCATGGGACAAAAAAACCAGGCGAGGCGGTGACAACGACCCGCCGCGCGGCCCGCGCATACCCGCAGCAGTAGAGCCGCCAACCCTGGCCGCACTGCGCACCTTGCTGCACCACCCTCAACTGGCTGCAAAAGTTGAAGACGCCGGGCACTTCGCTGCAGAAGACCAGACTAATAACCAACTGCTGATCGCTCTGGTTGAGGCCGTACAGAAAAATCCTAAGCTAAGCTCTATTCAGTTGCTATCCCGCTGGCACGGGACTGAACAGGGTCGTTTATTACAAAGATTGCTGGAAAAGGAATGGTTAATTGATGCCGACAACCTTGAACAACAGTTTTTCGACACTATAACTAGCCTGTCAGCTCGCCAACGCGAGCGAAATCTGGAACAACTTCTTCGAAAAGCACGTCAAGGCGAGCTCAGTACCGAGGAGAAAAATCAGTTACGCGACCTTCTAAGTCGCAATAATTCCGCATCAAACCCGACCTCAACTGGCGCGTGAGGTCATAGCTAAGGTATAATCCTCGGCTTGTTTTTTGCCCGCCAAGACCTTCAGTGGATAGGGTGTTATGTCCGGAAAAGCGCAACAGCAGTCTCGTATCAAAGAGTTGATCACCCTCGGCCGTGAGCAGAAGTATCTGACTTACGCAGAGGTCAACGACCACCTGCCCGAAGATATTTCAGATCCGGAGCAAGTGGAAGACATCATCCGCATGATTAATGACATGGGGATCCCCGTACACGAGAGTGCTCCGGATGCGGACGCCCTTATGTTGGCCGATGCTGACACCGACGAAGCAGCTGCTGAAGAAGCAGCTGCAGCGTTGGCAGCAGTAGAGACCGACATTGGTCGTACTACCGACCCAGTACGCATGTATATGCGTGAAATGGGCACGGT
This sequence comes from Pseudomonas sp. TWR2-1-1, assembly GCF_049897045.1. NCBI lineage: Bacteria > Pseudomonadati > Pseudomonadota > Gammaproteobacteria > Pseudomonadales > Pseudomonadaceae > Pseudomonas > Pseudomonas sp. TWR2-1-1. The sequence goes on along the minus strand of NZ_JAFCVM010000006.1, from coordinate 268,985 downwards.
AGAACTGCTGACACGTGAAGGCGAAATCGAAATCGCCAAGCGTATCGAAGAAGGCATCCGCGAAGTGATGGGCGCAATTGCGCACTTCCCTGGCACGGTTGACCATATTCTCTCCGAGTACACTCGCGTCACCACCGAAGGTGGACGCCTGTCCGACGTTCTGAGCGGTTATATCGACCCGGACGACGGAATTGCACCGCCTGCAGCCGAAGTACCGCCTCCCGTCGACCCAAAGGTGAAAGCCGAGGGCGATGACGAAGAGGAAGATAAGGAAGAGTCCACCGAGGAAGAGGAAGAGGTCGAAAGCGGCCCTGACCCGATCATCGCGGCTCAGCGTTTCGGCGCTGTTTCCGATCAGATGGAAATCGCTCGCAAGGCACTGAAAAAGCACGGTCGCGGCAGCAAGCAAGCAATTGCAGAGCTGGTCGTACTGGCTGAGCTGTTCATGCCGATCAAACTGGTCCCGAAGCAATTCGAAGGCTTGGTTGAACGTGTTCGTAGCGCTCTGGAGCGTCTGCGTGCACAAGAGCGCGCCATCATGCAGCTGTGTGTACGTGATGCACGCATGCCGCGCACCGACTTCTTGCGCCTGTTCCCGGGCAACGAAGTTGATGAAAGCTGGAGCGACGCGCTGGCCAAAGGCAAAAGCAAATATGCTGAAGCTATTGGTCGCCTGCAACCGGACATCATCCGTTGCCAGCAAAAGCTGTCTGCACTGGAAGCTGAAACCGGCTTGAAGATTGCCGAGATCAAGGACATCAACCGTCGCATGTCGATCGGTGAGGCCAAGGCCCGCCGCGCGAAGAAAGAGATGGTTGAAGCCAACTTGCGTCTGGTGATCTCCATTGCCAAGAAGTACACCAACCGTGGCTTGCAGTTCCTCGACTTGATCCAGGAAGGCAACATCGGCTTGATGAAAGCGGTAGACAAGTTTGAATACCGCCGCGGCTACAAATTCTCGACTTATGCCACCTGGTGGATCCGTCAGGCGATCACTCGCTCGATCGCCGACCAGGCCCGCACCATCCGTATTCCGGTGCACATGATCGAGACGATCAACAAGCTCAACCGTATTTCCCGCCAGATGCTGCAGGAAATGGGCCGTGAACCGACCCCGGAAGAGCTGGGCGAACGCATGGAAATGCCTGAGGATAAAATCCGCAAGGTATTGAAGATCGCTAAAGAGCCGATTTCCATGGAAACCCCGATCGGTGATGACGAAGACTCCCATCTGGGCGACTTCATCGAAGACTCGACTATGCAGTCGCCAATCGATGTAGCCACCGTTGAGAGCCTTAAAGAAGCAACGCGCGACGTACTCTCCGGCCTCACCGCACGTGAAGCCAAAGTACTGCGCATGCGCTTCGGTATCGACATGAATACCGACCACACCCTTGAGGAAGTTGGTAAGCAGTTCGACGTTACCCGTGAACGGATTCGTCAGATCGAAGCCAAGGCGTTGCGCAAGCTGCGCCACCCGACGAGAAGCGAGCATCTGCGCTCCTTCCTCGACGAGTGATACCAAAACCCCCGGCCCTGCCGGGGGTTTTGCTTTCTAGCAATAACCCCTGCCCCACTCCTGCGCGATACCACCCGCAACTCCCGCCAGAGCCGAGCCTGTAGAGGGCAGCTCAAACCACGCTCGCCGGCCATACTATTACTGCCACTTTTACCTGGACCGTCGGAGCAGGGGTTAAACCCTGAGGGTCATCAATCAAGACCAGCTCAAGCATTTATCTCTGGGCACAGAAAAAACGACAAAAAATTTATCGCGTCGCCCCCACATAACACCTACGACTCAGTCATTGCCAGTACCGTCATTGCAGAGGGTGTCGAAGCCCTGCGGCTACGGGATTTTCTTGTCGAGCAGGCTGCGAGCAACACTAAGAGAAATATCTCAATCGGGTCTTAAACTGCAAAAAAAATCGCAGAGAACATTCTTCACGCCTCTATTTCAGACTTTTCGGATAGCACTCGCGAGAAACCATCGTTATAATCCGCGGCCTACTGAGGGCCTATAGCTCAGTTGGTTAGAGCAGGGGACTCATAATCCCTTGGTCGTAGGTTCGAGTCCTACTGGGCCCACCATACTCAAAGCCGCGCACTGCGCGGCTTTCGTGTTTCTGGAGTGGTCACTGTTTTTACAGTCCTACGCTCCAAGGGTACAAATTAGGTACAGTGCTGGTTCGCCAGCCGCCTAGGAGCACCCTCTCATGGCAACACTCGTCAAAACACCTTCCGGCACCTGGAAGGCACTGATTCGCAAAACTGGCTGGCCTACGGTGGCTAAAACCTTCCGCACCAAGCGTGACGCGGAGGACTGGTCTCGACGTACCGAAGACGAAATGGTCAGAGGCGTTTACATCCAACGCAGCGGCTCGGAGAAGATGACTCTTGAGGCTGCACTCAAGCGCTACCTGAGCGACATCACCCCCACCAAGAAGCCCAGCACCCAGCGCGGTGAAATTACCAAAGCCAAGAAGCTCATAGAGCATCTTGGCAAATACTCTCTCGCCGCCCTCTCTGCAGAAATCATTGCCGGCTATCGCGACAAGCGACTGAGTGAGCCCGGCCGCGATGGAAACATCAGCAACAACACTGTGCGCCTAGAGTTGGCTCTGTTGAGCCACCTATACACCGTCGCTATTCAGGAGTGGGGATTGGGCCTGACCTTCAATCCGGTGCTGAACATTCGCAAGCCCAGCCCGGGAGAAGGTCGTGATCGTAGACTCTCGCCGGAGGAAGAACGCCATTTGCTCGCCGCCGTGAATCGACACAGCAACCCGATGCTGGGCTGGATTGTATGCATCGCCTTGGAAACGGGTATGCGCTCGTCTGAGATCTCATCCTTACGGCGACCTCAGGTAGATTTGGCAAAGCGTGTCATACGCCTCTCAGACACAAAGAACGACTCATCGCGAACCGTCCCGCTGAGCAAACGCGCCACAGAAGTATTCAAAGCTGCGTTGGATAACCCTGTGCGGCCGATCGACTGCAATCTGGTTTTTTTCGGTGAGCCTGGAAAGGACGGGAAACGTCGACCGTATACCTTCACCAAAATTTGGGGGCAGTTGAAAAAGAAGCTGGACCTCCCTAACTTCAGGTTTCACGACCTCCGTCATGAAGCAGTAAGCCGACTTGTAGAAGGTGGGCTGTCAGACCAAGAGGTTTCAGCTATTAGTGGCCACAAGTCTATGCAAATGCTCAAACGCTACACACATCTTCGGGCCGAGGACCTTGTTAACAAGCTTGATAGCCTAACAATATACGCACCGAATTTTAGAGCATCAGATATACCAACCACATAAGTTATCGAAAATGCATTTAAGGAGATACACATTTGAGCGCAGGTAGCACAGACGAATCCCCATCAGGAAATTCGACCATAAAAGAGTATGCCCTTAAAGTTTTCAGTGACGGCAAATGGTGGGGTGTACTCTTTGGAACTATGGCAGCAATACTTACATTAAGTAAGTATCTCTGGGTAATTGGCCACCCAGAATTACTGCTGAAGTCCATTGACAGCATTCAAAATTTGCTAGTATGGCTTTTTTCTATTTTTATTGGACTTTGCGGCCTTCTGACCATACTCGCATTTCCCTCAATCATTTTCAGCGTCATCGTTTCACCGTTTAAATTGAAACCATCAAACACAGCCAAGCTCGCAATGAGATTCGTCAAAGTAGTCTGGGTAGGCTTCATATGGCTTACGCTAAGCCTTATATTATCTGAATACATTGAAACCCCTACGTGGATCATCCTGTTAATCGCCTATGCTATAGCACTGACAGGCTCCATTTGGGCGCTCTCCTTCACTAGTGCAGCGAGAAATCGCTATATGAAAAAAGCTGGTCGTGGACATGGTATCGTCTGGTGCTTTATCCATGAAAAAAGGACGTTGATTTGCATAGCATCACTTATATGGCTAACAGCTTTAACAGGCGTATTCCCAGCCCAAATTACCTTACTAGCTTGGCGCGGGCCAGATCAAGGAATAGAAGAGTTCCAAGTTATTCCTTACTGCTTCATTTCCATGCTGCTATCAACCCTTCCAATTATAGCTTTCTATGCAATGCCTGGGAGCCCGCTGCGACGCTACTTTAAGGTCGGCATTTCCTTAGTGATGGTTGTATTCCTTACACTATTAATGCTTCCGGCAGCATTGGATTTATGGGTATATTCAGCCGCCAACATGTTAAAACTACGAGACAACCGCCCCCTATCATATTTAGTAGACCCAAAAGATTATCCACGTTCAACTTTCCAAAAAGAGCTTTGGCAGGTTGAGGATACCGACAGCCCTGATAATGCTTTTTTAATAAAAGCGTTCAAGCTATATGAACTAGGAGGTATTTTATTGCTGTGCCCTGAGCGCTATACCAACAAACGTCTTAGAGAGTTGTCGGAATTCACCAACCAATGTTTCACCACCTCACCAGATAAAGTTAAGATTTCAGCACCGCGCCTACCTCAAAAACAAAACATCACTCATCCCTCTCATTCGCCTAACTGTGTATCTGCGCAAGGTTTAACAAGAGCGCCTATGAAAATCGTAAACACTAGGTCCTGCTTATTTCACAGGCCCATATAGTTAGGGACGACTTACACATAAAAAGACATACTTAAGAAGGTTAGTCCTCATAATGGGCTAGCCTCAAGAATTTGCGATACGCCACCACCAATTCTCTCTTCGTAGTGTTATGAACCAGCTGACGCGAAATACGTAACCTACCCGCAATATCAGACGGAGTCAGCCCCTCCAACACAAGCTGTACTATATTTCTACTCTGAAGTGAGAGTTTTCGATTAAAAGCCTCCTCAATAACATCGCCAAGCGCCTCTAGCAGCAGCCCGGGCACAGCCTTTTCCAACTCAATCAAACCAGCCAAATCATCATGAGCCACTAAATAGGCCGCCTGACGAATAAAAGCGTGGTCTGCAATGTTAAACTGCAACTCCTTTTCAGTTAGTTTTAGATATTCTGTACATTCATATCTAGCCAAAATACTATCGACTACAGGCTCAGGCAACCTCGTGACTGCAACAATTTTATCCCGACTCAGACCGTTATCAGAAAGCAAATTCACCTGGACCCCAAGTGAGGAGGGAGAATCAATATAGCTTGATAGAATAGATTTACGTGCAATTAAAAAACGCTTTCTGCAGGCTTCTATTTCTCGCCAAAAACAATCGCGATAACGATGAGCAGCACGATACCTCGAATCAGGATCACTTGGATTATGTACAGAACAGAAGCGTAAGCTACCAATCCCGTCCTCTTCGTCTTTCTCAATCACTTTCTTTCTACGGGTATCGTTAAGAGTGTACGACAATCGCGCCTCTGCAAGATGATCTCTCGCGGCCTCGCTCAACCTCCAACAAAGTTCACAGTAGGGAAAGTGACGCTCAGCTTTTGAATAGGCCTTGACCCTCATCCCACCCCGTAACATTCCTGGCTCCTTGAGTGTGATTTCCCCAGGAGTCTGTGCTATTGCCAACGCCATCGTATCGCTCAAAGATTCAAGCGTCTCCACAAATGCTACTAAGTCATCCTTGCCTTCATTTTTCCAAAAACTCTTTGCAACCGCGTAGTCATGCGCAGCTATGTGACATACATGATCACTCCAAAATTTCCCAAGTTTTGATAGACCACCATATTCAAGTATAAGAGCGGAAATTTGCCAATCTGGATAAAGCTTTGCAAATCGTATTGCATCTTCGTCGATACAACCACCTAGCAACTTCCAAACTGACTTTGACTTCGAAGAAGTGCTATGTCCCTCAATTCGAGATAAAAAGCACCGTATAGCCGTAGCGATTTTAGTATCGCAATTCTCATAAATATAAATTCGATCATCTTTGGCGCCCATCCCACCCCCCTGTAAACGCCGTTTTTCATATTTTACCGCTGTCTAACCATACTGCCTTCCGGATGATAGCGCTAGTACTCATCTATACTCCGGACTGGAACTCATGGTTAGCACCGCATATAAAAACTCAAACCATTCACCTCTACCTACTTTCAGGACATATCAATCGATATGTGGGCGATAAAGATGCCCTCGATGCCAGACAATGAGGAAGTCAAACCACGCACCGATTCCTCAGATATGGAGCAGTTGGGGTTTTTCCTGTGCACTATGAGCAACTACTCTTTTAAAGATGATCAAGCAACGATGGAAGCACCAATTTTCTCGCTGGCAACCCGGGAGGACTTAAAAATTTGGCGATGGACCAGTGTGGACGGTCGCAAAAGCGTAGAAGTGATACCCTCGCTCTATGGCAGAGCCACGATAAGAGACAAAGATATACTGATATATGCAACCAGCCAGTTACTGGCAGGTATCAATTCAGGGCTTCCAACCTCCCGAACTGTTAAATTCGTAGCCTATGACTACTTGATGGCAACGCATCGGGGGGTGAGAGGCGAGGACTATCGGGCTATACGAGACGGACTTGATCGCTTAAAGGGGACGACCCTGAAGACAAACATCTATACCTCTGGGATCAACAGTACGAGCTCATTTGGGCTTATAGATAACTATCGCTTTATTGAAAGATCCTCTACAGACGCACGAATGGTTGCGATTGAAATGACTCTATCCCAATGGCTCTATAACGCTATTGAGGCCAAGGAGGTCTTAACAATACCCTCCGACTATTTTCTGCTAAGAAAGCCGCTTGAGCGCCGGTTATACGAAATCGCACGTAAACACGTAGGAAGACAAGGAATGTGGAAAGTTTCACTAGCCACCCTGGCGAGCAAATGTGGCAGCACTACAACACGCCTTCGAAAATTCCGCGAAGCCATGAATTATGCAAGCAAGGCAGATAATCTACCTGAGTATCGAATCACAATTTTAGGACCAAACGAAATTTTATTTAGTGGAAGATGAGCAGAAAACTATTCCTATTTAACTGGGCGGTTCCCGCAAAAGGGCCACACATTGCTTCTGTCCAAGTCTAAAAAAGTCTTAGTTATCCACAACCCTCCTAGATATGAGCTCATTTGTTTCGCGGATTCGGGGGCGTCGAGCTTCGCGGATTCAGGGGCGACCTATCGCGGATTCAGGGGCATACCCCCTCGCGGATTTAGGGGCCACATCTGCCTTGCACCCCCCGCGGTATAAAGCTTGGAGCCCCCTTAACATGCGCGCGTCTTTAACTAATTTAACGAAGTTGATCTTTTAACTAGGTGATGCGAAATCACATCTGCTCAAAAAACATACAGCGGTGCTTGAAGACAGGTAAACCCTAGATGTCATATCTCTCAGCTGATCCTAGCGATAACTCACCCTAATATTGCTTTACTTACGGCACTAATAGGAGTCTAGCGATGAGCACCGAACAATATCTTGTAAGGAAATACGGTCCACTTATGACCCTCAGCCAAGTCGCAGAATTATTTGACCGCTCGCCAGACGGCCTGCGCTTTACTATTCGCCAAGATAGTGATCTCGGTCGTCGACTTAGCGCAGAGAAAAAGAAACTCGGACGTCGCGTGTATTTCCTTGCTGTTGGCGTTGCTCGACTCATTGACGAGAGTTAAAGCCCCCCAAGTGTTAGCAATACAACTATCAAGCTTCATTCGAACTGGTTACCACCGCTTACCTCCGACTATTGCAGTCGTGGGGAGCTACCTTTTGACACTTGGGGGGCACAACTCAGATTAGGCAGGCACCTAAAATTACATGAACAACTTTATTATGAGCTACGACCAGGTATCGCTAAAGCAACGCTGGATTACTTAAAAACAACGCTTTTGTGATTTTAAGATGAACTCTAGAAGAACGAATTTAGAACGTTAAGATGCCGGGCAAGATAGGTAAAGTTAGCCAACCGGCAAGCCGGCAAGCTAATTTCACTATCACTTATTCGCGCCTGGCGGCACTCAACGCTTTCTTGCTCTGCGAGGCGTCTCGCTACCGCGAGAGGAACATCGTTGTGACGACAGGAGATGTATCTAATGCAATCGAATCGATCCCGTGTGGACTCAAGGAAACATGGCAAACACTTGAGGGTTCCCGTCTTGGCTAGTGAGGAAATGGTAATTAAAGAAAACGCAGCCCGAGTAAGCCTGACAGTGGCCGAGTATCTCCGCCGCCTAAGCCTTGGGCACGTAATCAAAGGAACAATCGACTCGCAGTGTGTGCATCAGCTTGCAAAGGTTAATGCTGATCAAGGTCGCTTAGGAGGGCTTTTAAAGCTCTGGCTGACCGATGACACCAAACTAGCCATCACGGGCAGTGCTTGGACACCCGGCGTAGTGAGGGCGCTATTAAAGCGGATCGAGGCTAACCAGAGCGAAATGCTGCACTTGGTGCAGTCCTTAAAATTTTAGCCGCTAAAAAATCACGCAATCATTCCGCGTTCTTCCTTGGAGTTCCCATGAACAAAACCAATGGTTTTATAGGTGGGTGTTTACTGGTAATCGCAGCAACACACCTCCAACCAGCACTTGCAGGCATACCCGTTGCCGACGGATTGAATTTGGGGCAAACCACAATCAGTGCAATGCAGAGTGTCGCCGCTGTCGTAAAGCAGATTGAGCAGTACCGAACTCAGCTAATGCAGTACGAAAATATGCTGCAGAACACTGCTGCGCCTTCATCCTATATTTGGGATCAGGCTGACCAAACGATAACGAAGCTACTGGAAGCTCAGAACACCCTCAGTTACTACAGGCACCAAGCAGGCAGCCTCGAAAACTACTTATCCAAGTTTCACGACACCTCGCACTACTCAGCGTCCCCTTGCTTTGGCTCTCAGACTTGCTCAGATCAGGATAAACGGGCCATCGCCACTGCCCGTGCAGAGGCCAGCACTGCCCGAAAACTAAGCACCGACGCCCTTCTGATGAGCGTTGATCGCCAACAAAACACCCTACAACGGGATGCCAATAACTTGGCAAATATGCAGCGCCAAGCCGTCAACGCTGAGGGGCAAATGCAAGCAATCCAATCGGCTAATCAACTGGCTAGTGCCCAAGCCAATCAGCTCATACAAATCCGAAGCTTGCTCGTCGCTCAGCAAAGCTCCGTAGCTACTGAAGCTCAGATAGCAGGTGATCGAGAATCCCAGCAACAGGCTGCCGACCAACATGCTCTCTCGGGCAATAACAGCCAGAGCGCTGAAAGGTCTTGGTAAGGAGCAGATATGCACTGTCGAACCTTAACCTGCATTGCCCTTCTAATCGCCCTCCTAAGCGGCTGCAACGAGCAGCACAGCTCGAAGAGGCTGAAGTGTAACGACGACCCCACAGGGCTTTCGAAAACAGATCAGCAAACGATTAGAGATGCTTGCGCGCTGAGTCACAAAAACACCCAAAGCAACGACAGACAATGGTGAACGCATGAAAAAGCTCATTTCGACTCACCTACTGTTCGCAGCACTCATCAGCGCACAAGCTGCTCAGGCTGCTGACTTGGATAGCGGGAATATGCTGAACCAAATCCTAGATAGCTTCTCTGCAGTAGCCATTACCTGGCAATCCAAAATTCTTAGTGCGGCCACTTGGCTATTCTGGAGTCTGGCGCTTGTGAGCATGGTTTGGACGTATGGGTTCATGGCTCTGCGACGAGCGGATATTCAGGAGTTTTTCGCCGAAACCATAAAGTTTTTCGGAACACTAGGTTTTTTCTGGTGGCTACTGATAAATGGACCGGCCATATCTATATCCATGATCAACACCATGCGCAACATCAGTGCCGAGGCTTCAGGTCTCGGTAATGGCCTTTCCCCATCCGGGATCGTCGACATTGGTTTCAGCATCTTGTCGAAAGTCAGTGAATCAGCATCCCTGCTGTCTCCGGTTGTTTCTGCGGTTATGCTCGTGGCTGCAATCGTGGTGTTAATAGTCCTAGCCCTCATTGCAGTGAATATGTTGCTGCTACTAGTATCTGCATGGCTTCTGGCATACGCCGGCGTTTTTTTATTAGGGTTCGGGGGAAGCCGTTGGACCTCAGATATTGCGGTCAGCTTTTACAAAGCAGTACTCGGTATTGGTATTCAGCTTTTCACAATGATCCTGCTAATAGGCATCGGGAAATCTTTCATAGACCAGTACTACACAGCGTTTAAGGCCGGAACGCCCGACTTGAACAGTTTGTGCGTCCTGCTAGTAGCATCTGTTGTTCTGCTCACCCTGGTAAACAAGTTGCCGCCTATGCTTGCTGGGATAGTGGGTTCAGGAGGGCAATCATCCGGCATCGGCAGCTTTGGGGCTGGGGCGGCCATAGGGGCGGCAACGATGGCAGCATCCGCAGCCGCCTCTGCAGGTGCCTCTGCCTTGGCTGGTGCCACACAGGCGACTGGAGGTATGTCTGCGCTGTCAGCGGCGTTCAAATCCGCACAGATGAGCATGGCTTCCACGGAGACTGACAGCGGAGGGTTCGACTTTGGAGGAACTCAAGAGTCAAACAATGCCGCTGGAGGTGGTTCCTCAAGCTTTTCGGAGGCTATGGGAAATGGAGGCGGATTTACCAACGCCCCGGATGGTACGCATACTCAGCACAGCTCGGCAGCGAAAACTGAGCCTCCAAGCCATATACCTTTATTTAATGGTGACAGCGTTGGAGCCGGGAATATCGAAAGTGATAACGAGGTGCAGGACTTCGTGAACAAAAAGCCGTATCAGCATTAGACCTTCGATATTACTAGCTATAGTCTTGAGCAAAATAAGTTAATTCACGGCCATCAGTCCACCAAGAGAACCCTTAAAATGAAAATTGACGACAGCCCGTTCGCGCCAATCTTTCTCGATGAGGATGACGATAAACCGCTAGAGTTGCCGCTAATGGTCACGCGTTGCACGCTCCGATCTACGGGACTTCTAGAAAAAACCCTCAAACATTTAAACCCTATGCCAGTACCACATAGCAATGTGATAGCACCAGATGAAGATGAGCATTCTGACCAACTCAACAGATTTCCTGGCATGCAGGCTCAGGACTATGAATGAGAGTGAAACTTGGACCGTAACATGCCAAGATGCTGCAGATGAGAGTGGTAACCTAATAGTCGATTTACCAGCAGAGTTACTTACTATGATGGGCTTAACTCTTGGGAGTGAATTAACCATCGAGATTATTAATGGCATTATAGTTTTGAAACCTATCCGCAACTAGCTTATACATACGGAATACACACTTGTGCAAACAAACAACAACTATATAGCACTATAAAACCGAATTTGTATCTCACATGCAAATAATTAATCCTGCACTAGCGACCCGAGAGCCTTCTGTGTGCCGCTCAGACAGCTCTACCAAATACAACTAGCATTCCCCATTAAACTAACATAGTCTATCAGCCATAAAATACGAAATAAATCGTTAGTTTAAAGAATAGCTGCTGCTGAAGAAATCTAGACTAGCCAAACCGCACTACATCTTTCACCAGCCTAAAAATAATACAAAAAGCAACCTCAACCGGTCATCTCATGAAAATCACTGATTTTAAACCAGAACATCTACTTGAATACTCTGATTGCCTGGCCTCCTATGACTGGATCTCTTATGGCCCAGGCACCTCCCCCTCTGCTTATCTAGAATTTGCACGTAAAGATTTTGAAGAATCTGATGGAGAGAGATCCTTAATAAACGCCGTCGGCAATGCTAAGCGTGCCTTCCATAAAAGTGTGGAAATACTTTGTGAAAATCTAGGCTTTGAGCTAATCCATAAAAGAAAAAAACTTGGTTTCGACATAAAACTTAATCACATCGCAAAGTGCGGAATACTATCCGCTCGGATATTATCAAAACTCAATAAAACCCGCAACAAAGTAGAACACGACTATTACATTCCTACACTAGTCGAAGTCGAAGACTATTTAGACATTGTAGAACTATTTCTCTTTGCGATGGGTAGGGTCCTTGAAAGATTCCCAACAGAAATTGAATTCGAGCTTACAAACAACAACCCTCCTAACAATACACCTAAGTTCCCGACAAGCTTTAAATTTCAGATAAACCTTAAATCCATGGATTTCTGGCTAACACATGACAACGAGACACTAGAAAGAAAGATATCTGATCCCGATTACTTTATATGGTTAAAGTCGATTTATGGCGTATACTTCAATTAGCCACACCTCAAAATATGCTCACCCCGACAATGTTTGGACTTCAATTTTCATGTAACTTATGATCTATCAAAGCTCGCACCATATAATTCAATTTAAGCTCACACACCAAAAATACAGAAACCTAACCAGCCACAAATAAGCAGTTATAACCTGCTTACTCCGCTTATCACGATTCATGAAGCTACATAATATATCTCGCTAGTCTGCGTCTCACGACAGAAGTAATCTGACCAAGAGGTTTATGCAGAAATTAAGAAAAGGCAATGGTGATAATTGACAAGCGGCTCAATGAATCCGACAGAGGTCTGTCGGATCTATGTCGTTTGGCTCGCTGGAAGCGCTCAAAGCAGGGTAGAATCCCGAGTGGAACCTCTTGTAGCCTTCTTGCTGTGAAAAATACGTTGCCACATTATCCTCAAATAGCTAACCCCAAACGATATCTGGACTCTGCAGAGGCGGAAGGCAGAAAACTGTTCCCTTACTACGCAGGCTTCTCCGACGCATTTGTTGAAAGCACGCTGGAATCGATTTGTCTACCGAATAACGCCAAAATTTTTGACCCTTGGAATGGTAGTGGCACCACTACGACGACGGCACTTAAACGGGGCTTCGAAGCAGTAGGTTCTGATCTGAATCCGGCGATGATATTAGTCGCAAAAGCATCGCTCGTTTCCAGTCTTGAATTAGAGAACTTGCTGCCCATAGCGCATTCAGTAATTAAAAGTCAAAGCCCAGCATCTAAAAAATCTGAAACAGATCCATTATGTAATTGGTTTGACCCACAATCCGCATTGGCTATAAGAACAATTGAGTCTAGCATCAATCGGACGCTAGTATCTCCTTCTACATATTTAGAGCTAAGCACAGCAGAAGCACTCGATAAGGTCACGCCCATAGCTGCGCTATTCTATTTGGCACTTTTCAGAGTAACACGACGCCTTACTCAAAACTTCGTAGCCTCTAATCCAACTTGGATAAAGGTTCCGAAAAATGCTGCAGACAAAAAACATGTTACAACACAATGTGTTACTAGCCTATTTACGAAAGAAATAGAGTTACTTCTTTCACAGTACAAAAAACGCCTCTTCGCAAGCAAGGTTGATCCAAACCGACTAAACTTGATCCTTTCCAATGCTGAAAACCTTCCGCTCTCAACTGATTCTATTGATGCAGTGATTACCTCTCCTCCATACTGCACTCGAATTGACTACGCAATAGCAACATATATTGAGTTAGCTGTTATTGGGATAGGTGGCGTCCAGTTTAAACAGCTTCGTCGCTCACTCACTGGAAGCTCAACCGTTCAGAAAAGCAACATAGAAATACGGGCTGAGTGGGGCCGTGAGTGTAAGTTTTTCCTGGATGCATTGCGCGAACACCCATCCAAAGCTTCTCAAACTTACTACTTGAAAAATCACCTCCAGTACTTCGACTCACTTTATAAATCCCTGAGCGAAATATCGAGAGTATTGAAGCCTGAAGCACCATGCATTATTGTCGTGCAAAATTCATACTATAAAGAAATCAGAAATGACGTTGCACTAATAATCAGTGAAATGGCAGAAAGCTTATCATTAAAACCGACTCATCGAGCAGATTTTAGCTCATCTCGCTCGATGGTCGACATGAATACCAACTCTAAAAAATATATAGCAAAGCGTTCCACCATTGAGAGCGTATTGTTTTTTAATAAAAAAACCACTTTCAACCTGCAGCCTTCTCTTGATAGCCAGCCCTATACTGCAACTTAACAAAACGAAGCTCCAGCGCATGCTCCTCGATCACATCCAGGAAATATGAACATGCGCTATATAACACACTTAATCTAAGTTCTAAATCTTTCACTGATAACCCTTTACCGGCCTCAGTGGCTGTTTCTCGCCCATGCGCAACCGCATTACGCTTTTCTGTGATTTCATTCAGATACCCTATCTCACTTTCGCTAATCGTCGCAGGCTTGCTTATTCCTAGACACAGGAATATTTCAAGTACTGTTTTCGGATATACATTATGCAAAAAACCGCCAAAAACCGTGTCAGGTATGCTGCAAACTATTTCAGAATCTACTCCTACGAAAATAGCCCTTCTAGCTTCCCACTTTCTTCTTTCAGCGCCCCCTCTAGCAGACTCCAGCTGTGAGTTAAGAGCAATTGAATAGAGAGACGACTCTAAATGTTTAGTACTGACTTTAAGTCCACACATGTGATTTATGAAGCATTGAACACCATGAGTAACTGCATACTCTATCGCACCATACAGCGAGACATACATCAGCCCTCTTAGCGCAGAAGACAGAGGCGTTGGTGGTCGTGGAACACCTTCTTGAGGCTCCTCATTTTTAATATTAACCAGCAGCTCTCGAGCCTCTGCCAATCGACTATTCGCACCCTCCCTGACATATTTACAGATTGTCATATAGCATCTCTTACATACTCAATTCTACCCACAACATACTTCTTCTGATTAGACCCTGCCCCTGTATAAGTTTTAAGTGTTTTATCATCAATTAAGTCCGGCAGCTTGACCGGATCAACAGCCTTGCCTTTCCTTAACGCTAAAGCCACGCCTACCGAAAAGGCTTCATACAAATTTACTGGGGTGACCGCTCTACCTCTTGAAATACCCTTCGGGAAGGCCTTATGCAATATATCTATAGTCTTATCAAAAAGAGCTTTATCTGCAACACTCACACCAACATGACGGTTATCATTCATATACCCATTAAGAAAGTCCTTCACTAAATGATTAAAGTTACTATAATTATTTAAATATGCAAAAAACCGCAACACCAACTCTTCATAAGTACCATTCAATCCTTTACTATCCTGAACTCTAACAACACTTCTAAACACCGGACATGCCGCTAAAAGCTTTATATCATCATTAAACTTACCTCGATAAACACAGTTCCTTATTTCCTGCGCAGTAAGGGATACCCCCCCCGTATTTAGCCGTTCAAACAGGTCAAATCTTACAGCAAGATCACTCCTATCATTTAAAACAGTAACTCGGATAGGACGCGTCAAGAACTGTAGCTGTATTGACTTAGGTAAATCCTGAAAGCTCACGCCATTGAAGTTATCTAGCTTCTCTAGATTTTTTACAACAAGGGGCGTATCTTTGTTGATTTTATCGAGAAGCCCTTCGGTACCTACAAAATGACTAAGAGAGCCAAGCCTCTGTACTCCATCGACTACCTCCCATGTTGAATCGGTGTTAGTTGCCATAAACAAACTCGGAACCGGAATCCCCAAAAAAACCGATTCAATAAGAACCGACTGCCGATTTGAATCCCAAATAAACTGTCGTTGGTATTCTGGCGGAACAAATACATCTCCTGACTCCACCATATCTAAAATTTGCCTAACCGAAAGGTCGTAACTATCGAAAGACACAGTTTTGCGTTTACTCTCAAGCTGACTCTGTATTGCGCTAATTTGCTTGGATGTAAGCGGCATTCATCAACCTCCATTTTGGTATTTAATTTCGTCGATCATTCTCTCATGAGAATCAAATTCATTTCAGCTCGAATCTATCCCTTAGCAGATCTGCCAGCGGGTGCTAGCTCGGACACTCACGAAGAAATGCAAAACTGATAGCAGTGGCAAAAAAACGAAAAAATCGACGGAGCTTCACCTCCTCCTGTGCCTAATCACGAGCCTCCCCCCAAATAAAGCGACCTCGCGGGTACACTAGAGGTACAGCACCTAGTTTCTATCACCTCCGCTAGGCTCCGTTACACATCAATATCCACGCTGCTTTGACTTGTTTAACCTGTGCTTACCTATGTACGATCCCGTTAGGCTTGCAGCGTCACTTGCCAACTCATAATCCCTTGGTCGTAGGTTCGAGTCCTACTGGGCCCACCATACTCAAAGCCGCGCATTGCGCGGCTTTCGTGTTTTTGCATGAGCCCTGGCGTTAGTTCTGCGCTCCAGAGGTTAAGTACAGGCTCGCCGGCCTCCTTAGAACACCGCTCATGGAAACTCTCGTCAAAGCTCCTTTCGCCATCTGGAAGGCTCTGATTCGCAAGCCGGGTGGCAACCTTTCGCACCGAAGACAGCATGACCAGAGGTGCGAGCATCCAGGCGCAACGGCTTAGAGCGTACGTGCGCCGCCCTAGCAATCTTTACACGCATAACAACCTCACCTACCTTGATGGCCCCGTGACAGTCCATCAGATTCGGGCGATGAAATAAGAATACTGAAGAGCCCGCCATATATATGACAGGCTCTTATCTACACTCAGCAACTCACACTACAAGGCTGAGTTATTGTTAAACTACACAGGTCTTAACTTTGATAGCGCAATACAACCCCCATGGAATCCGAAACCCCACCAACGACAATCTTGTTGTTCTGCAGCTGAACCGTGTAAGCGCCTGCTACTTCATTGCCTAATCGCGTGCGCACCCAACCGAGCCCCGAGTTGAATGAACTGTCCAGACTACCCGAATTATCAAAACGGGCAATAACGATATCAAAGTCAAATGAGTCTACAAGCTTGTCGATTGCACCCACGACTACCAGCTTCCCGTCAGGTTGATAAGTACAGTTTTTCCAAAGCGTCCCGCTTTCACCCAAACGTGTATTAAGGGGGGTACCAAAATTAAAATCAGGGTTCATCTGGCCATTTTCTTCCAGCATTAATAGCTGACCGACATAAGGCTCATAAATAGAACCACCGAGCCCTAAAACACCCCCAGCGTCCAACGGAACCATTACTTCTACGCGATCCCCACCGGGAAGGACTTCATCCTGAAACACTATTTGAAACCCGTCCGGGCCGAATGTGTTATCCGGCACACCCTGTGCCGTATAGCGCGCAATAAAAGAATTAAGCGGGGAGGAGTCAAGACGGTTAACACCACCGCACACTAAATACCGGCCTGCTGAATCAATCGTTACATTGGTTACTTGTGTCTGACCCGACTTGTAACCGGGAGCCATGACAGCTAAATAACCGGTAGCGTTGAACTCTGTGTCCAGAGAGCCATTAGAGCTGAGCTGGATGACCATGCCGTAGCTTGGGGCAGGTCCTCTGAAGAAATAATGGGAAAACAGAATTTTCCCATCATTCAGCAGGCTGGCTGCGCCGACTTTCAATGGTGCAATAGTGCTTTTAACCGCCTTCTGCTCAGAATCGCTTTCTGATGAGAAATGTGTGCCCGGCGGACCGGGAAGTAACACTACAACTTTACCACTGCCACTTTCGCCAAATGTCGGTTCAATATTGCCCCGTTGGTCAAACTTGGCCAGTGCCGGATAAATATCGAGACCAATACGGGAGGACCCAATCAGTAGCAGCTTTTCATCGTGAGACCAGACAAGCTGCGCGGCATAGGAGTCTTCGACTGCTGCACCAAAGGTACCAATGACAAAACCCTTGTTACCAAAATCTTGATTAATGCTCCCGCTGGATTCTAAAGCCGTGATGAAAAATCTTGAACCAGTTTCCGTATCCGCCGTTCCGCAAACATACAGGGAGTCGTCCTGACCATTTATGACTCCCGTAACGGTAGAGTAAAAGGCACCTGGCACCTCAATGGTTGCAATGCCACCTATTCCAAAGCTGGTATCCATATCACCCGGACTTGTATGGGTAATCGCTTTTTGAGTAACCATTTATATATTCCTCAATTAATGGCCGCCTGCTATTTCCAAAGAAATAGAGATTGCCGGTTATGAACAGATTCGATGTTGCGATAATCAGTATCGACGACGTTTTTTTATTTGGATACGGGGCGCACGCACCTAAAATGTTTTCTTATATGTCAATAGCAAGAGTGATTATTGTCGCGACGCCCGGTACAAATATAAGTACTGGACGTTGTAGTTTTTCAGGTAATTAAATTCAACGTTACATATTTAGCGAAAAGTGCCTAATCCGAACTTACCCCTCCAATAAACTGCCGATACACGCTTACAACTTCTATATATTTCTTCGTATGATCGACAGAGTCATTATCTTCGTGGTTATAACTGTCGTTTGATGAACATATGAAGAACCGTGTCCAGACGTAGGCTGCTAACGAGAGGCCATGTACCATGACCGCCCGCGCCACTCATGTAACAGGAGCCCCCCCTTGTCTGATGCCCACCCGCATGCACTGGATGAAATCGACCGTCAATTGATTGCGGCCTTGCAGCTCAATGCCCGCGAAAGCGTGGCGATGCTGGCGCGCAAGCTGGGGATTGCGCGCACTACAGTGACCTCTCGTCTGGCGCGGCTGGAGAAAACCAGAGTGATCACAGGCTACGGCGTACGTTTGGGGCAGCGACTTATTGATGGTGGCTTGCAGGCTTATGTCGGCATTACCGTGCAACCGCGCTCGGGTAAAGAGGTCGTCAGACGCCTGAGCAGCATGAGCCAGGTGCAGCAACTGTGCGCTGTCAGTGGCGAATTCGATTACGTGGCCTGGCTACGCAGCGACTCTCCCGAGCAGCTGGATCAATTGCTGGATCAGATAGGCAATGTCGAAGGTGTTGAAAAAACCACCACCTCGATCATTCTCAGCAGCAAAGTCGACCGCGGGTGACACTTACCCCTGCCAGACACATCACTATGTAGTCTTTATTCGTCATAATGACTAAAAATTAGTCATAACGACGACACATTGCGCCTTATTAACGTGTTCTGCGCTCCCTATCATGGTGCCTGTCTTTTCCTATACTCAGCGTTGAACGCGGGTCGCCAGCAGGTCAGCCATGAACAAAAATAATCGCCACCCTATCGACGGAAAAAAACCCATTACCATCTTCGGCCCGGACTTTCCGTTTGCCTTTGATGACTGGATCGAACACCCGGCTGGCCTGGGCAGTATCCCTGCGGACAAATTGGGGTCCGAGGTGGCCATCGTCGGCGCTGGCATGGCCGGAATGGTCGCCGCATACGAACTGATGAAACTGGGCCTCAAACCCGTAGTGTATGAAGCCTCGAAAATGGGTGGGCGCCTGCGTTCACAAGCCTTTGAAGGTACTGAAGGGGTAATCGCCGAGTTGGGCGGCATGCGTTTCCCGGTGTCTTCAACCGCGTTCTACCATTACGTCGACAAGCTGGGGCTGGAAACCAAACCGTTTCCCAACCCGCTGACACCCGCTTCGGGCAGCACTGTGATCGATCTGGAAGGCCAGACGTTCTATGCCCAGAAATTGGCGGACCTGCCTGCACTCTTCCAGGAAGTCGCTGACGCGTGGGCGGATGCGCTCGAATCGGGTTCGCGCTTTGGCGATATCCAGCAAGCCATCCGCGACCGTGACGTACCACGCCTCAAAGAGCTGTGGAACACGCTGGTTCCACTGTGGGACGACCGCACGTTCTACGACTTTGTAGCCACATCCAAGGCCTTCGCCAAACTGTCTTTCCAGCACCGCGAAGTGTTTGGCCAGGTCGGCTTTGGTACCGGCGGCTGGGACTCCGATTTCCCGAACTCGATGCTCGAAATTTTCCGGGTAGTGATGACCAACTGTGATGACCACCAGCACCTGGTCGTCGGCGGCGTCGAGCAAGTCCCGCTGGGCATCTGGCGCCATGCGCCTGAACGCTGCGCCCACTGGCCCGAAGGCACCAGCCTCAGCTCATTGCACAACGGTGCACCGCGTACCGGGGTCAAAGCCATCTCCCGCGCCCCTGACGGGCAGTTTTGCGTCACCGACAACCTGGGGGTAGTCCGCTCCCATGCAGCCATTCTGGTCACCTGTCAAAGCTGGCTGCTGACCACCCAGATCGAATGCGAAGAGTCGCTGTTTTCGCAAAAGGTGTGGATGGCACTGGACCGTACGCGCTACATGCAGTCCTCGAAAACTTTTGTCATGGTCGACCGCCCGTTCTGGAAAGACAAAGACCCGCAAACCGGCCGCGACCTGATGAGCATGACTCTCACCGATCGCCTGACCCGCGGTACCTACCTGTTCGATAACGGAGACGACAAGCCCGGGGTTATCTGTCTGTCGTACTCGTGGATGAGTGATGCGCTGAAAATGCTTCCTCACCCCGTGGAAAAGCGCGTCAAACTGGCACTCGACTCGCTGAAAAAGATCTACCCCAAGGTGGATATCGCCAGCCGCATCATCGGCGACCCGATCACCGTGTCGTGGGAAGCCGATCCGCACTTCCTTGGCGCCTTTAAAGGCGCGCTGCCGGGGCACTATCGCTACAACCAGCGAATGTACGCCCACTTCATGCAGCAGGATTTACCCGGCGAGCAACGCGGAATTTTCATTGCCGGCGATGATGTGTCATGGACCCCGGCATGGGTAGAGGGTGCGGTACAGACCTCCTTGAACGCGGTATGGGGCATCATGACCCACTTCGGCGGCAGCACCCATGCCGAGAATCCAGGGCCGGGCGATGTGTTCCACGAAATCGGCCCGATTGCCCTGCCGGATTGACCATCCTTGTGATGATCGTGTATCCCCAGGGTCTGAATTGATCCAAGGCTTATTCACGTCCGGCTTGCCAGCGATTGCATCAGCGCCGTCGAGCCAGACTCCTGGGAAAGGTCAGCATTCACACCGGAGAACCCCATGCGCATCGCACTTTATCAATGTCCGCCCCTGCCGCTGGATGTCGCGGGAAACCTTCAGCGCTTGAGTGAAACTGCGCTGCAATCCGAAGACGTCGACTTGCTGGTCCTGCCGGAAATGTTCCTCACGGGCTACAACATCGGTGCCAGAGCCGTGGAGAGCCTCGCGCAAACCCACGACGGCGATGCTGCGAAACAAATTGCCGAACTGGCCAAAGCCACGAACATGGCGATTGCGTACGGCTACCCCGAGCGCGGTGCCGACGGGAAAATCTACAACAGCGTGCAGTTGATCGACGCCCACGGCAAAAGCCTGTGCAACTACCGCAAAACCCATCTTTTCGGGGACCTGGACCACTCCATGTTCAGTAAAGGCCCCGACGCCTTCCCGGTGTTCGAACTCAATGGCTGGAAACTGGGCCTGCTGATTTGCTACGACCTGGAATTCCCGGAAAATACCCGGCGCCTGGCCCTGGCCGGCGCCGAATTGATTGTGGTACCCACCGCCAACATGGCGCCCTATGACTTTATCGCCGATGTCACCGTGCGCTGCCGTGCCTTCGAGAACCAGTGCTATGTGGCCTACGCCAACTATTGCGGACATGAGGGCAGTATTCATTACTGCGGCCAAAGCAGTATCGCCGCCCCCAATGGCTTGCAGATTGCGCTGGCCGAACATGACGAAACCTTGATTAGCGCTACGCTGGAACGCCAGCAGCTGCTTGACGCTAAAACCGGAAATTTCTACCTGGCCGACCGCCGCCCCGAACTTTACAACGAGCTGAGCAAGCGCTAATTGCCAGTAATCCGCTAGCATGAGCGCTTCTCTGTTCCGGAAGTGCCCATGCCTGCGCTGAACCACCCCCACACCCAACGCTCGACCCTGAACAACGGGCTGACGCTTTCTGTGCGCCATGAGCCGCGCCTCAAGCGCTGCGCGGCCGTATTGCGCGTAGCCGCAGGCAGTCACGATGTCCCCGCCGCCTGGCCTGGCCTCGCGCACTTCCTGGAGCACTTGCTGTTCCTCGGCACCGAGCGTTTCCCGGCACAAGACAACCTCATGGCCTACGTGCAACGCCACGCAGGTCAAGTGAATGCCAGAACCAGTGAGCGTCATACCGACTTCTTTTTTGAGCTGACACCCGAGGCCTTTGCCGGTGGCGTTGAGCGTTTATGCGACATGCTCGCGCATTCATCCATGACTCTGGATGACCAGCTACGCGAACGCGAAGTACTGCATGCCGAATTTATCGCCTGGGCTCGCGAACCCTCCACACAACGCCAACTGAAACTGTTGCAGCACCTGAACCCGGCACATCCGCTCAGGGCTTTTCATGCCGGCAACCGCTACAGCCTGCCAATCCCTCGCCCGAGTTTTCAGCAGGCGCTGCAGGACTTTTACCAACAGTTCTATCAAACCGGGCAAATGAGTCTGAGCCTGACGGGCCCGCAGTCCTTAGACCAACTGACCGCACTGGCAGAACACTGCAGCGCCGAACTGCGCTGCGCAGAAACCGTCGCACAAGTCGCGCCCCCGGCATTGATGGCTGACGCCAGGCAGGGCTACCAACATATCGACGGCCAGCACTTGAACCTGATGTTCGCGTTCGAGCATCTGCCGCCCGCCTCTAGCCAGGCTCTGGACTTCCTGTGCCACTGGATCAATGCCGATAAACCCGGCGGCCTGATGGCACAGCTACGCCAGCAGCAACTGATCACTGGCCTGAAAGCTGCTGTGCTGTATCAGTTCAAGGGTCAGGCACTGCTGCAAATTGAGTTCAGCGCAGCGGCCGAAATCACTCAAGACGCCACACAGATAAACGAGATGTTCTACGACTGGCTGGCGTTCTTCAGCGCCCAGCAAGACTGGCCGGCTCTGCGCGAAGAGTTTCATTTACTGCAACAGCGTCAGATGGACGTCTGTGGCGCAATGGAACTGGCCCGCCTGGACTGCGAGCAGCGCGAGGTGCAGTTGTCGGATCAAGCCGTGGCGGCCCTTAAAGCCATGCTGGCACAGATGCAGCCCGGGACCATCTTCACCCGCCTGCACGCCTGGCAACTGCCAACACCCAATCCATTTCTCCTTGCACCTAAAGAGCCGGTCAGTGCCGGCCTGATTCGTGGACAAACCAGCGCTCACCGGGGCTTGCGCACCTTCGCTCAGGATCGCTTGCGCAGTCGCCGCGATCTGTCTGCGATGAGCTTCAGCACGGCGGTTCCTGCCCATAACGGCGAAGCTGCGATTTACCTGCGCTGGCGTCTGCGGGCAATCCCCGCAGAAGGCGTGCTGCCACTCTTGGAAACAGGCCTGCGCTCGCTGCAACAGGATGCCCGCCAGGCCGGAGTTGAACTGTCCTTCAGCGCTTGCGCCAATGACTGGCTGCTGAAATTGCACGGCTTTCATATGCCCATGCCAGCCATCCTCGAACACGCCCTGCGCGTACTGGGCACGCCGCCGACCGTGCCATTGAGTAGCCCCCCACGCGCCCCTTCCTTGATGCCCATTCGCCAATTGCTCAAGCGCCTCCCCGAGGTCTGCCAGACTCGCAGCGAATACGCGGTCGGGGACCTGGAGCAGTGCTGGGCCACAGCACAGTGGGACGGGCTGGCCGTCGGCTTGCCAGCCGCCACGCAGTCCCTGATTACGCCCGTATTGGCCAAAGTCCCCGGCACCCCGGATGCCCGGCTCACGCAATCGCTCGAACCTGCGAGCCGGCACCTCTGGCATACCGAGCCCTGCGATTCCAGCGAGCAGGCCCTGCTGTTGTTTTGCCCTGCTCCAATGGGCAATCTCGCTGACGAAGCCGCCTGGCGCATGCTTGCCCATATCGCGCAAACCCCGTTCTATCAGCGGCTACGGGTCGAGCTGCAATTGGGCTACGCCGTGTTCAGTGGCCTGCGCCAAATCAATGGGCAAACCGGCCTGCTGTTTGGCGTTCAATCGCCTCACGCCTCGACCGCTGAAATCCACGGCCACATCCAGAGTTTTCTCGACGATTTGCCGAAATTAGTCAGCGCGCTGGATGAAACTTCTTTCACACAAGCACGCGATACTTTGGCACGACAATTCTCGAGTGAGTCACTGGGCGTGTCGCAGGCCGCTGAGCTGTTATGGCAGGCCAGACTGGCAGGTCACCCGTCGGATTACCTCACAGGCCTCTACGCCGCGCTTATAGCGCTTGAGCAAGACACTACACTCAAGGCTGCACAGCAAATCAATCAGGCTGATAGCGCTCGTGTGTGCCTTGCAACACACGCCGCGACTGAAACGTTTTATCGAGGGAGAAGCTGATCGTTACCGTACGTGCAACGAGCTTTTTCCGACATTGGGCGTTCAACAACTGTCTAATTGAGTAAGATAGCCACCTAAGCATTTGCACAACGCCTTCGGGAGTTGTACTAAGTTAGAGATCCCACCCACCACCGCTGAAGGAGTTACCTCATGGCTTGGACTAAACCCGCTTACACCGACCTGCGTATTGGCTTTGAAGTCACCATGTACTTCGCTAGCCGTTGATCTGCACTGCCTCTGTACACAACAGAGCTGAGCAGAGCAACTCAACGCCTCGGTTCGCCGGGGCGTTTTTATTTTCAGATTTGCCAGAGAGCATGCCATGTTTGTCCAGATTCTAGGTTCCGCCGCTGGCGGCGGTTTCCCGCAGTGGAACTGTAACTGCGTCAACTGCGCGGGGTTTCGCGATGGCACGCTGAACGCCAAAGCCCGAACCCAATCCTCGATTGCAATCTCCGATGACGGCGTTAACTGGGTGCTTTGCAACACCTCGCCCGACATCCGCGCACAACTGCAAAGTTTTGCCCCCATGCAACCGGGTCGAGCCCTGCGCGACACAGGGATCAGCGCCATCATTCTGATGGACAGCCAGATTGATCACACCACCGGCCTGCTGAGTCTGCGCGAAGGCTGCCCGCACGATGTGTGGTGCACCGACATGGTTCATGAAGACCTCAGCACCGGCTTCCCGCTGTTTACCATGCTCAAGCACTGGAACGGCGGCCTGAACTGGCACCGTATCGAGCTTGAAGGCTCGTTCACCATCCCGGCCTGCCCGAACCTGCGCTTCAGCCCGCTCCCCCTGCGCAGTGCTGCACCGCCCTATTCACCGCACCGTTTCGACCCGCACCCCGGCGACAACATCGGCCTGATCGTCGAAGACCTGCGCACCGGCGGCAAACTGTTCTACGCGCCGGGGCTGGGCAAGGTCGACGGGCCATTGCTGGAGATCATGGCCGGCAGCGACTGCCTATTGGTGGACGGCACCCTGTGGGATGACGACGAAATGCAACGCCGCGGAGTCGGAACTCGCACCGGGCGCGAAATGGGTCATCTGGCCCAGAACGGCGCCGGTGGCATGCTCGAAGTGCTTGAGCAGTTGCCCGGCCAACGCAAAGTTCTGATCCACATTAACAACACCAACCCGATCCTCGACGAAGACTCCGCCGAGCGCGCCGAACTGGCCCGCCGGGGGGTTGAAGTGGCCTTTGACGGCATGAGTATCGAGCTCTAAATCTGTAGGCGTGAGCTTGCTCGCGAGCAAGCTCGCTCCTACGGAGACATTATTTTCTGGAGGCACCATGACCCACGCCCCTCTCAGCACCACCGAATTCGAAGCCGCCCTGCGGGCCAAGGGCGCGTACTACCACATCTATCACCCCTATCAGGTGGCGATGTACGAAGGCCGTGCGACCCGCGAGCAGATTCAGGGCTGGGTCGCCAACCGCTTTTACTATCAAGTGAACATCCCGCTCAAGGACGCCGCGATTCTGGCCAACTGCCCCGACCGTGAAGTGCGGCGCGAGTGGATTCAGCGCATGCTCGACCACGACGGCGCACCGGGCGAAGACGGCGGCATCGAAGCCTGGCTGCGGCTTGGCCAGGCCGTCGGGCTGGATCCGGAGCAACTGCGCTCCCAGGAACTGGTCCTGCCCGGTGTACGTTTTGCCGTGGATGCCTACGTCAACTTCGCCCGCCGCGCCAGCTGGGAAGAAGCCGCCAGCAGCTCACTGACCGAAATGTTTGCCCCGCAAATCCACCAGTCGCGCCTCGACAGCTGGCCGCAGCATTACCCGTGGATCGATCCGGCCGGCTACGAGTACTTCCGCACCCGCCTGGGTCAGGCCCGGCGCGATGTAGAGCACGGGCTGGCGATTACCCTGCAGCACTACACCACTTACGAAGGCCAGCAGCGCATGCTGGAGATTCTGCAGTTCAAACTGGACATTCTCTGGAGCATGCTCGATGCCATGACCATGGCCTACGAGCTGGACCGCCCGCCTTACCACAGCGTGACCGACCAACGGGTCTGGCACAAAGGAATCACCCTATGAGCTTCGATCGCAGCAAAATCCCGACCTGGCGCCAGGGCTATCGTTTTCAGTACGAACCGGCGCAAAAAGGCCATGTGCTGCTGTATCCCGAAGGCATGATCAAACTCAACGACAGCGCGGCATTGATCGGTGGCCTGATAGATGGCCAGCGTGACGTAGCCGCCATTATCGGCGAACTGGACCAACAGTTCCCCGGCGTACCCGAGCTCGGCGCAGACATCGAGCAATTTATGGAGGTCGCTCGTGCAGAGCACTGGATCGAACTTGCCTGACAGCCGTATTCCGCCCAAACCGGAAACCGGCCTGCCGCTCTGGCTGTTGGCCGAATTGACCTACCGCTGCCCGCTGCAATGCCCCTATTGCTCCAACCCGCTGGACTTCGCCCAACAGGGCAAGGAGCTGAGCACCGAGCAATGGTTCAAGGTGTTTCGCGAAGCACGGGAAATGGGCGCCGCGCAGCTGGGCTTTTCCGGGGGCGAGCCGCTGGTGCGTCAGGATCTGGCCGAGCTGATCGCCGAGGCGCGCAAGCTGGGCTTCTACACCAACCTGATCACCTCAGGTATCGGGCTCACCGAGCAGAAAATCAGCGACTTCAAAAAGGCCGGCCTGGACCACATCCAGATCAGCTTTCAGGCCAGCGACGAACAGGTGAACAACCTGCTGGCGGGCTCGAAAAAAGCCTTCGCGCAGAAACTCGAAATGGCCCGCGCGGTGAAGGCCCACGGCTACCCGATGGTGCTGAACTTCGTGACCCATCGGCACAACATCGACAAGATCGATCGCATTATCGAGCTGTGCATAGCCCTTGAGGCCGACTTCGTCGAGCTTGCCACCTGCCAGTTCTACGGCTGGGCCCAGCTCAATCGGGTCGGGCTGTTGCCAACCAAAGAACAGCTGGTGCGGGCTGAGCGCATCACCAACGAATACCGGGCCAAACTGGCAGCCGAAGGCCACCCCTGCAAGCTGATTTTCGTCACCCCGGACTATTACGAAGAACGCCCGAAAGCCTGCATGAACGGCTGGGGCAGCATCTTTTTGACCGTGACACCTGACGGCACTGCCTTGCCGTGTCATGGTGCGCGTCAGATGCCGGTCGAGTTCCCCAACGTGCGCGACCACAGCATGCAACACATCTGGTACGACTCGTTCGGCTTCAATCGTTTTCGAGGCTATGACTGGATGCCCGAGCCTTGCCGCTCGTGTGACGAGAAAGAGAAGGACTTTGGCGGTTGTCGTTGCCAGGCCTTCATGCTCACCGGCGATGCCAGCAATGCGGACCCGGTTTGCAGCAAATCGCCGCAACACGACTTGATTCTCAAGGCGCGCGAAGAAGCCGAGCACGCCACCCAGACCATCGAACAACTGACGTTCCGAAATGATCGAAACTCACGTCTCATCGCAAAAGGCTGAACCCTTCAGCGCCGCACTCGCCGTAGCCGCCGGAGTCGATTTCGCAGAGTTGCGGGTCGGTCCGGCCGGGCTGTTCTGGAATGAATACCGCCCTGCTGACGCCGCCTGTCGCATCTGGCACTGGCGCGATGGCCAGGCACGTTGTCTGACACCCGACGGATTCAGTGTGCGCAGCCGGGTATACGAGTATGGCGGTGGGGCGTTCTGCCTGAGCGATAGCGGTGTGGTGTTCGTCAACGAATCCGACCAGCAACTGTATCTGCAAACCCTGGACGGCAAGGCTCCACAAGCACTGACCCGGGGCACTTGTCGCTATGGCGATGCGCAATACACCGACGGGCAGGTACTCGCCGTCGAAGAAAATGCCGACCGGCACCGACTGGTCAGCATCAGCCTCGACACCCTTGAGCGCCGGATATTGGCTGAAGGCGCCGACTTCTACGCCGCCCCCACCCTCAGCCCTGACGGTCAGCGTCTGGCCTGGATCGAATGGAGCCGGCCGCATCAGCCGTGGACGTCGACCCGTTTGATGCTGGCTGAAGGCAACGTCGATGGCCGCTGGAATACCCCGCGCTGCATCGCCGGCGACCTCAGCGAAGAATCACTGCAACAACCGCGCTTCGACGAACACAACCGCCTGTATTGCCTCACCGATCGTGCCGGCTTCTGGCAGCCGTGGGCACAATTTGCCGATGGCCTGATACCTGCCCCGAGTGCTGATGCCGATCACGCCCCAGCACCCTGGCAACTGGGCACCAGCACCTGGCTCCCACTGGGAGAGAAGGCCTATCTGGCCAGCTGGACCGTGGGCGGTTTCGCACGCTTGGGCATCCATACGCCTGACGGCCATCTTGAAGATTACACCGGGGATTACAGCCGCTTTCGCTGTCTGGCACTGGATGATGAGTTCATCTATTGCATTGCCGCATCACCGGTCAGCCCCTCGGCCGTGATTGCCATCCGCCGCCGCGACAAACAGGTCAGCGTTCTGGCCGGGGGCATTGCACCGCTTCCCCCCGAGCAGATCAGCCGCCCACATACCCTGCGCTACCCCTCCGGTGGCGGCGAAGCCCATGGCTTTTTCTACCCGGCGATGCACGGCGAAACCAAACCGCCATTGGTGGTGTTTGTTCACGGTGGCCCGACATCGGCCTGCTACCCGATGCTCGACCCGCGCATTCAATACTGGACGCAGCGCGGTTTTGCCGTTGCCGACCTCAACTATCGGGGTAGCACTGGCTACGGTCGCGACTATCGTCAGGCCCTGCATCTGAAATGGGGGGAGGTGGATGTTGAAGACGCCTGCGCTGTGGTCAGCTACTTGGCGGCCCAGGGTTTGATCGATGGCGAAAACGCATTTATCCGTGGTGGCAGTGCAGGCGGCTATACCACCTTGTGTGCGCTGGCATTTCACGATGTCTTTCGTGCGGGAGCCAGCCTGTATGGGGTCAGCGATCCGATCGCCCTGGCGCGTGCCACCCACAAGTTTGAAGGCGACTACCTGGACTGGCTGATCGGCGACCCGCAACAGGATGCCGAGCGTTATGCGGCGCGCACCCCGTTACTGCATGCCAGCCAGATCCGCGTGCCGGTGATTTTCTTTCAGGGAGAGTTGGACGCCGTGGTCGTTCCGCAACAAACCCGCGACATGCTCAAGGCGCTGCAAGATAACGACATCCCGGCTCGGGCGTACTACTACCCCGATGAGCACCACGGATTTCGCAAGGCCAAAAATCAGGAACATGCACTGGAACAGGAATGGTTGTTTTATAGCGAGTTGCTGGCCAGATAACCCTTGGACTGCGCACCACCTGTAGGAGCGAGCTTGCTCGCGAGCTGTTGATCTTGAAGCTCGCTCCTACAGTTCCATTAGCGCTTGGCGATGATCCATACCGCGTGAACGATCCCCGGGATGTAACCGCACAAGGTCAGCAGAATATTCAGCCAGAATGCGCCGGCAAATCCCACCTGCATAAACACGCCAAGTGGAGGGAGCAAGATCGCAAAAATGATTTTAATAAGGTCCATGAGTTCAGCTCCCAATTGATAGCGGGCCCAATCGAGCCCTACAGCTAATCGACTGCGCACGCGATTAAAAGGTTCAGTCGGTACTTATCCTGGACAAAAAAACGCCCCGTGCCGAACAAAACAGGCACAGGGCGCGCGGTACACCGCGAGACGGTTCTTTAAATCCGGTATGACTCTAAATTCTGCGGCACTGCAACTGCGCCGTTCGTACCCGTGCAAACGCCCGGGCCAGACGCAGCAGCATTTCATCGATGTTGCCTTTGCTGACGCACAGCGCAGGGGTGAAGCGCAGACAGTCCGCCTGAGGCGCGCTGATCAGCAAACCTTCGTACAAGGCCGCCTTTACCACGGCCTGCGCCGAGTCATCCGACAAGGTCAGCCCCCAGAACAGGCCCTGGCCACGCAGTTCACCCTGTGCATAACTATTTGCCAAACGGGCCAGGCCCTCGCGCATGTACTGACCGGTGTCCCGCACCTGCTGCAGAAAACCTTTTTCCAGCAGCGTCTCAAGCACCGCACCGCCGGCAGCCGTCATCAATGCGTTGCCATGATGAGTACCGCCCAACTCTCCCGGCTCCAGGCAACAGGCTTTGCCCCGCGCCAGCACGGCGGCCAGAGGCACACCGCCGCCCAGGCCTTTGCCCAGGGTTACGATGTCGGCACGTACGCCGTAGCTCTGTTCCGCCAGCAAGGTGCCACAACGCCCCATCCCGGTCTGGACCTCATCCAGAATCAGCAAGATGCCCAACTCGCGACACAGCCGTTCGACGCCCTTGAGGTAATGCCCGGTCGCCGGGATCACGCCGGCATCGCTCTGAACCGGCTCCAGCATGATGGCCACGGTCTGCGCGTCGACGGCGGCGTGCAACGCTGGCAGATCGTTGAACGGTACGTGGATAAAGCCCGGCAATTGCGGCTCAAAGCGGTTCTCAAAGTTGCTGCTGCCCGAAGCGGACATCGCGCCAAAGCTGCGACCGTGGCAGCTGTGGGTTGCGGTAATAATTTGATGGGCGCCGCCACGATGCAGTTGCCCCCACTTGCGCGCCAGTTTGATCGCGCCCTCGTTGGCCTCGGCTCCGGTGTTAAGAAAATGCACCTGGTCACTGCCGGTGCTGTCGCACAGACGCGCGGCCAGGCTCAGCATTCCCCGATTGTAAAAACCCGCCCCCGGATTGATCAGCGACTGCGCCTGATCAGCCATCGCCTTGATCAACACGGCCGGGCTATGGCCCAGACTGTTGACTGCCCCGCCCTGGGTAAAATCCAGATAGGCACGGCTTTCGCTGTCCCACAGCCATGAGCCCTGGCCCCGCACAAAGACTTGAGCGGCACGCTCGACGCTGGGCATCAGGCAGGCGCGGGACTGGCGGCCGTCGTGAATTGACGGGGCAGACTCAGCTGCCATCAGGTTGAGGCTGGGCTGGGGACGACGCAGGTTAAACAGGTTCATGCACGCTGACCTTGTGATCATAAGCAGATCCGATTTGCAAGCGGGTGTCTTGTGCATGAATGGTCGTGCTGTGGGCAAGTTATATTGCCTAACCTATGCAAAAACTCTCATGCAAATCAGTGATCTTCTGGCTCTCAGGCTCTACGGCCCTTGTGGAATGGGCGTAGACTAGGCGCCGTCGGGCCTTTGAGCCATTTCGTTTTTTAAGCATTTTCGATAAGTAATACTTATGGATTTTAAGCAACTGCGTTATTTCGTCGCGGTCTACGAGGAAGGTCATGTAGGACGTGCTGCAGAGCGCCTGTCCATCTCACAGCCGGCGCTGTCCCAGCAGATACGCCACCTGGAGCACAACCTCGACGTCAGCCTCTTTGAACGCAGCAGCAAACGCCTGCTGCCGACCCTGGCTGCCCATACGTTGTACAACCATGCCTTGCCGTTGCTCGATGGCTTGCAACGGGCCAAAGAGGCACTGAGCAACTTCCAGGGCCAGGCGTTGCGCACGATTGCCATCGGTGTACTGCAAACCGTGCACACCAGCCTGGTGCCGCAGATGCTTGAGCGAGTACGCCAGGCCCAGCCGCATCTGGTGGTGCAGATATATGAACTGACGGGCATCGAGATCGAACGGCGCCTGCTCAATGGGTCACTCGACATCGGTATCAGCTACCTGCCGCCACGTCAGCCCGGGCTACACGGCTTACTGCTGTACGAAGACGAGTTGCAACTGGTAATCCCGGCCGATCATCCGTTGCGCGAATTCAAGAAGGTGTCACTGACGCAGGCTGCAGAACTGCCCATGTTGCTGCTGGGGGAAGAATTTCAGGTGCGCCAGATCTGGAAGAGCCAGCTCGCAAGCCTGGGCCGTCGCCCACAGGTTCAGGCTGAACTGAACACCATGGCCGGGATTCTCGAAAGCTTGCCCCATACCAGGCTGGCGACGGTATTGCCAGGGCGCTCGCGACACGAGCACGACAATCAGGCATTGCTCTGGAAGCCGCTCAGTGAACCGCGCGTACCGCTTAAAGTAGGGTTGGTATGCCGTGATGTACAGCGCCAGCAGGCGACTCTTGAACTACTGCGCACGTTGCTGGAGGAAGTGACGCATCGCAAAGACACGACACTGTAGCCCTTCGCCTCATTCATTGTGGGAGCTGGCTTGCCAGCGGCCATAAGTCGGGAGCTGGCTTGCCAGCGGCCATAAGTCGGGAACTGCCAGGCGCATCAAAATCCAGACGCACAAAAAAGAAAACCCCGCCTAGGCGGGGTTTTGCAGACTGTTTCCCTGACATCCTTTTCACTCCGCCTTCCTGGCAGAATCCTACGTGTCCCTGTTGTTGCTTTGAGCTTCCTGCTCTACGTCCCTGATAAGTAGATTACCCATGGATCCAATCTGGCGATATGGGCGATTGGCAGTACGCAATGTAAGCAAATGCTTACATTGCCCTGACAAGACTTTAGAAATGCGCTTCATCCAGCAGGTAAAGCGATTCGCTGCCGGCCTTCACGGACGCACTCAACGAGTGAATACGTGGCAGCAGACGCGCGAAGTAGAAGCGTGCAGTGCCCAGTTTGCTGACATAGAAGGCTTCTTGCGACTCCTTGCCCAAAGCAGCCTTGGCCATCAATGCCCACATGTAGGCATAGGTCGTGTAGCCAAAAACCTGCAGATACTCGACCGAGGCCGAGCCGATTTCATTCGGATTATTTTGCGAGTGCTCCAGCACCCAGGCCGTCAGCTCGTCAAGCGTGTCCAGAGCTGCAGCCAGAGGCTGGGTGAATTCGTCCAGGCTGCTGGATTGCGCGGCGATGAACTGACGAATTTCGTCGGCAAACAAGCGGTAGTAAGCCCCGCGGTTACCGACGATTTTGCGGGCGACCAGATCCAGCGCCTGAATACCGTTGGTGCCTTCGTAGATTTGCGTGATGCGTACATCACGCACCAGTTGCTCCTGGCCCCATTCCCGAATATAGCCATGCCCGCCAAACACTTGCTGGCCATGCACAGTGGTTTCCAGCCCCAGATCAGTCAAAAAGGCCTTGGCCACAGGCGTCAGCAAAGCCACCTGGGCATCGGCCCGCTCACGCGCCGCCGGGTCTTCGCTGAACTTGGCAATATCCAGCTGGTTGGCGACGTAGGTCGAAAAGGCACGTCCGCCTTCGTTGCAGGCTTTCATGGTCAAAAGCATGCGGCGCACATCAGCATGAACGATGATCGGGTCAGCCACTTTGTCCTTGGCCTGAGCGCCGGTTGCCGCACGCCCTTGCAGGCGGTCGCGGGCGTATTCCACAGCGTTCTGATACGAACGCTCGCCCGAAGCCAGGCCCTGAATACCGACGCCCAGACGCTCGTAATTCATCATGGTGAACATCGCCGCCAACCCACGGTTAGGCTCGCCCACCAGATAACCGACGGCTTCGTCGAAGTTCATCACGCAGGTGGCTGAAGCCTGAATCCCCATTTTGTGTTCGATGGAACCACAGGTAACCGGGTTGCGCTCACCCAGGCTTCCATCGGCATGCACCATGAACTTGGGCACCAGAAACAGCGAAATGCCTTTAGGACCGGCGGGCGCATCGGGAAGTTTGGCCAGAACCAGATGGATAATGTTTTCCGTGAGGTCGTGCTCACCACCGGTGATGAAAATCTTGGTGCCGCTGACTTTGTAGGAACCATCTGCCTGGGGCTCGGCCCTGGTGCGAATAATCCCCAGATCGGTACCGGCATGGGGTTCAGTCAGGCACATGGAGCCCGCCCACACGCCCGAGTACATATTCGGCAGGTAAGTGGCCTTCAATGCTTCGCTGGCGTGAGCGTTGATCGATACGCAGGCGCCCGCCGTCAGCATCGGGTACAAACCGAAAGCCAGGCTGGAGGAGTTGATCATCTCTTCGACCTGGGCCGACACCGACTTGGGCATGCCCATGCCGCCGAACTCCGGGGCGCCGCCCACGCCGACCCAGCCGCCCTCAGCGTAGGTTCTGTAGGCGTCGACGAAACCGGCAGGTGTCGTCACCACGGTGTCCTTCCAGTGGCAGCCTTCTTCGTCGCCGCTGCGACTCAACGGCGCGATGCTTTTGGCGGTGACCTTTCCCGCTTCTTCGAGAATGGCTTCAACAGTTTCAGCATCGACGGAATCAGCTAATGCAGGCAATTGCGCCCAAAGAGCAGCAACCTCGAAAACTTCATTGAGGACGAAGCGCATATCGCGCAGGGGCGCTTTGTAATCAGCCATGGCAAACCTCGTAATCTGTAAACGTTCAAGCCCGAACGGGCAGTTGAAACCGGAGCTCAGTCTAACTTAACGACGATAGTGATACATAGAGTCAAGCTGTGACCACGCAGAATAGTTAAGTCACGACCTGTAGGAGCGAGCTTGCTCGCGAGCTGTTTGTATAAAAGCCCGCGGGCAAGCTCGCCCCCTGCAACAAGGGGTACGTACAAAATAAAAAAGCCGCGTCCCCTGAGGAGAAGCGGCTTTTGCAGATGACTGGCCGGGGCTTAGTAGCCCAGGTCGAAGTCCTCTTCTTTCATGTCCATCAGGTTGCCTGCACCCGACAGCATGGTGGCAACGTGCGTACGGGTACGCGGCAAGATGCGCTGGAAGTAGAAGCGCGCGGTCTGCAACTTGGCTTTGTAGAACGCTTCTTCGGACGTGCCCGCAGCCAGCTTTTCAGCTGCCAGACGCGCCATGTCGGCCCAGAAATACGCCAGGCATGCATAGCCGGAATACATCAGGTAGTCGACCGAGGCCGCGCCCACTTCTTCACGGTCCTTCATGGCTGCCATACCGACCTTCATGGTCAGCTCGCCCCATTCCTTGTTCAGTGCAGCCAGCGGTGTCACGAATTCCTGAACGGCTTCGTTGCCTTCGTTGGTCTGGCAGAACTTGTGCACGATCTTGGTGAAGCCTTTAAGCGCCTCGCCTTGAGTCATCAGCACTTTGCGGCCCAGCAGGTCGAGTGCCTGAATACCGGTGGTGCCTTCGTACAGCATCGAAATGCGGCTGTCGCGAACGTTCTGCTCCATGCCCCACTCAGCGATAAAGCCGTGGCCGCCGTAGATTTGTACACCGTGGTTGGCGGACTCAAAACCGACTTCAGTCATGAACGCCTTGGCGATTGGAGTCATGAAGGCCAGCAGTGCATCGGCTTTCTTTTTCTCGTCTACATCAACGCCATATTTCACAATGTCGACTTGCTTGGCGGTGAAGTAAACCATCGCACGGTTGCCTTCGGCGAATGCCTTCATGGTCAACAGCATGCGACGTACGTCCGGGTGGACGATGATCGGGTCAGCGGCCTTTTCAGGCTCTTTAGGCCCGGTCAGCGAACGCATTTGCAGACGGTCGCGAGCGTACTTCAAACCACCCTGGAAACCGATCTCGGCATGGGACAGCCCCTGCAAAGCGGTGCCCAGACGTGCCGTGTTCATAAAGGTGAACATGCAGTTCAGGCCTTTGTTCGGCGGGCCGATCAGGAAACCTGTAGCGCCGTCGAAGTTCATCACGCAGGTCGCGTTACCGTGGATGCCCATTTTGTGTTCAAGGGAGCCACAGGACACCGCGTTGCGCTCACCGATGCTGCCATCGGCGTTAGCGTGGAACTTGGGCACGATAAACAGCGAAATACCTTTGGTGCCGGCCGGTGCATCCGGCAGGCGGGCCAGAACGATATGGACGATGTTGTCGGCCATGTCGTGTTCGCCGGCCGAGATGAAAATCTTGGTCCCCGAAACTTTGTACGAACCATCAGCCTGAGGTTCGGCCTTGGTACGCAACAGACCCAGATCGGTACCGCAGTGCGATTCGGTCAGGCACATGGTGCCGGTCCACTCGCCGGTAACCAGCTTGCTCAGGTAAGTGTTCTGCTGCTCGGGAGTGCCGTGCTCGGAGATGGTGTTCATCGCACCGTGGGACAGCCCCGGGTACATGCCCCACGACCAGTTGGCCGCACCAACCATTTCACTGACTGCCAGACCCAGAGACTCCGGCAGGCCCTGGCCGCCGTGTTCTACGTCGTGAGCCAGGCTAGGCCAGCCACCTTCAACGAATTGTTTGTAGGCTTCTTTAAAGCCGGTAGGCGTTTTAACCCCGGATTCACTCCAGGTGCAGCCTTCGATATCACCCACGCGGTTCAGCGGTGCTAGCACTTGCTCACAAAACTTGGCGCCTTCTTCAAGAATGGCGTCAACCATATCTGGAGTAGCGTCCTGGCAAGCCGGCAGGCTCTGATAGTGCGCTTCGTAACCGAGCAGTTCGTCACGAACGAAGCGAATATCACGCAAGGGGGCCTTGTAGTCAGGCATAGCGATAAACCTCTGCTGATGAATCCGGGGATGAACAACCGCGTGGATTTGTTATGGCGGTCAAACAGGTGTTTGAAACATACGTTTACGCCCATTTATTGTCAAGCAGCGCTATGCCGCCGTTCGTCTTGGCATATCAGCAACGCGTTTATATGGGGCCTGTCTCGAACGGTGGGAGCCGGCTTGCCGGCGATTTCATCAGCGCCTGGGCACAGGCACACCCGCCCCCAGGATCGCTGGCAAGCCAGCGCCTACAAGGGAGCAGTCACATGGGGAACAGGGCTTAGTCCAGCAAATCCAGCTGCAGATGCTCGGCCACCGCTTGTGCCGAGGCGCTCTTGAGCTTTGGTACCCGGCCCAGGCAGGGCGCCGGAAGGCGCTCAGCCAGGGTGGCGAGGTTTTCTTCAAGCCGGGAGGTCTTCGGCCCAATGATGTTGGCCACCCAACCGGCCAGTTGCAGACCATCCCGCGCAATCGCCTCGGCCGTCAACAAGGCATGGCTGATGCACCCCAGGCGCACGCCCACCACCAGAATCACCGGCAGATCCAGTGCCTGGGCCAGATCCGACAAACTGTCTTGCCCGGACAGCGGCACGCGCCAGCCTCCGGCGCCTTCAATCAGGGTGAAATCCGCCTGCCGGGCCAAAATCTGGCGCATGGGCAACAACAACGATTTCACCGTCAGCACCACACCGACTTCGCGCGCAGCAATGTGCGGAGCGATAGCCGGTTCGAAAGCCACGGGGTTGACCTCGTCATAGCTGAGCTTGATCGAACACTCTGCCATCAGCGCCAGCGCGTCGGCGTTACGCAAACCTTGAGGGGTGTTGTCACAGCCCGAAGCCACCGGCTTGCCCGCCGCCGTGCTCAATCCGGCCTCGCGTGCGGCATGCAACAAACCTGCTGCAATCGTGGTTTTGCCAACGTCGGTGTCGGTGCCTGTAATGAAGTACGCAGGGCTCATCGCGTTTTCTCCAAAATCCCGTAGACCACCTGATACGTCGCCGGCAATCCAAGAGGCTGACGAAACTGTTCGTAAGCACCCACCAACCCCTGAAGCCGCGCCCTGCCGGTCAACCCTTCAGGGCGGCCGGGGTTGAGGTTATGGGCCCCCAGGGCTTTCAACTCATGGGTCAACTGGCGTACTTGCGGGTAGTGCAGCACATGCGGCTGATTGTGCAAGCCGAGCACATCCAGGGGGCTTTCGGCACACAGCTGTTGATACGTTTCGAACTCACGGAAGCGATTGACGTGGACCTGGCCATCGACCACCCGCCAGCTGTCACGCAACTCCCTCAATGTACCCACGCACAAACTGGCAAAGGCAAATACTCCTCCGGGCCTGAGCACCCGATGGGCTTCGCTGAGCACGGCATTGAAATCGGCACACCATTGCAGCGCCAGGCTGGAAAAAATCAAATCACAGCTGCCCGATTGCAGCGGCAGGCTTTCGGCATCCCCGGCAATAAAGTGGTGCGCTCCGCCCTGGGGCCGGGCGAACGCCAGCATGCCCTGGGCGATGTCCAGCGCCAGGCCTTCGCTGTGAACAAAACGCTGGCCCAGCACCCGGCTGAAATAGCCTGTGCCGCTGCCCAGATCCAGCCACCGCTGCGGTCTCAGATCGGCCGGCAAACGGGCGGCCAGTTCATGACCAACCGCGCGCTGCAGCTCAGCCACGCTATCGTAGCTGGCCGCGGCCCGGGAAAACGAAACCGCCACCTGACGTTTGTCCGGCAGGCAATTGGCGGGGGTTGCAAAACCAAGATCAGTCATCACCCGACTCATGTAAAAAAGCCTGGATCGCCGCCGCCAATTCGTGGGGAGCTTCCAGTAAGAAGGCATGACAGGCCTGTTCAATCAGACCCACTTCGACATCAGGTAACAGCGCCAGCATGTCTGTTGCCGCCTGTACCGGCACCAGCCCGTCAAGCCCGGCAAACAAATGCAATTGCGGCCCGTTGAACGCCTGCAAGGCACGCCGCGTATCAAGCTTGCCCAGTAACTCCAGGCCTGCAAGCAGGATGTCCGGTTGCGCTTTGGGTGCGCCACTCAACAGCTGGCTGGCCAATGCACGAGGCTCGGCCGAGCCCTGGCTGCACAACAGACAAAAGCGTTTGAGGGTGGTGTTGGGCGCTTCGCGAAAACCACTGAGGAAGGGCTCGAAGGTCGAGGCCGGCATCCCGCTTGGCCAATCGTCACGGCTGACGAAACTCGGGTTGCTGGCCAGAGTCACCAGCCCGCAACAACGATCACCCCGGCGTGCAGCCAGCTCCGTGGCGAGCATCGCGCCCAACGACCAGCCACCCAGCCAGACGTTGTCGGGCAGCGTGGCATCCAGTTCATCGAGCCAGTCTTGCAGGGTCGTCGACGCCAGCACCGGCAGCGGCTCGATTTCAACCCGCAAGTGCTCGTCCAGGCCCCGCAACGCTGCAGCCAGGGGCTCCAGTGGTGAAACCCCCAGGCCCCAGCCGGGCAGTAAAATCAGACGATCACGCATGGTCGGGCTCCAGCTTGCGCCAACAGTCATCGAGTGCATTTAACAATAGCTGCACCTGCGCCTGCGTGTGCGCGGCGGACAGTGTCACGCGCAATCGCGCGCTGCCTGCCGGCACCGTTGGCGGACGAATGGCCGTCACCATCAGCCCGCGCATCCGCAACATCTGCGACAAACGAATTGCCCGGCCACTGTCGCCAATCATGATCGGCTGGATCGGCGTGAAACTCTCCATCAGCTGCAGGCCAATCTGCTCGGCGCCACGCCGGAACTGGCCAATCAATTGGTTGAGGTGTTCACGGCGCCAATGTTCGGTGCGCAACAGCTCGAGACTTTTCAGCGTGGCACAGGCCAGCGCGGGCGGCTGACTGGTGGTGTAAATATAGGGCCGGGCGAATTGAATCAGACTTTCAATCAGCTCTTCACTGCCGGCCACAAATGCACCGCTGGTGCCGAATGCCTTGCCCAGGGTGCCGACCAGCACCGGCACATCGTCCACACCCAAGCCGAAGTGCTCGACAATCCCGCCGCCATTGGCCCCTAAAGGACCGAAACCGTGGGCATCATCGACCATCAGCCACGCGCCTTTGGCCCTGGCCTGGCGAGCCAGTGCGGGAAGGTCGGCCAAATCACCGTCCATGCTGAACACGCCATCAGTCACCACCAGCGTATTACCGTTGGCCTTCTCCAGCCGCGCGGCCAGACTGAGTGCGTCGTTATGCAGATAACGATTAAAACGCGCACCGCTCAACAAGCCTGCATCCAGCAGCGAAGCATGATTGAGACGGTCTTCGAGCACCGTATCGCCCTGCCCCGCCAAAGCGGTAACTGCGCCCAGATTGGCCATATAACCATTGCTGAACAACAGCGCCCGCGGGCGACCGGTGAACTCGGCCAGCGCCTCCTCCAGCTCGTGGTGCGGCGTGCTGTGGCCGACCACCAAATGTGATGCCCCGCCGCCCACTCCCCAGCGCGATGCACCGGCCTGCCAGGCTTCGATGACCTGCGGATGATTGGCCAGACCGAGATAGTCGTTACTGCAAAAAGCCAGTAACGGCTGACCATCGACCACCACCTGCGGCCCTTGCGGGCTCGCAAGCAATGGACGCTGGCGGTATAGATTGTCGGCACGACGCGCGGCCAGACGGGCGTTCAGATCAAAAGACATGCTGGCCTCGAAAACAGATGGCGCACAACCTGCAGGAGCGAGCGGCCCCTGCAGGAGCGAGCTAGCTCGCGAGCCGTTTAAGAGCTCGCTCCTGCAGAGGGTGGGGCTCGGGTTTAAACCGCAGCGTTATAGAACTGTTCGCTGGATTTCTGATCCATCAGCGCGTGCTCAATGGCCGCCTGATGCACTTCATCCGCATGGTCTTCGCGGGCCTCGGGCAGGATGCCAAGGCGGCTGAACAACTGCATGTCCTTGTCAGCCTGCGGATTGGCCGTGGTCAGCAATTTGTCACCGTAGAAAATCGAGTTGGCCCCGGCAAAGAATGCCAGCGCCTGCATCTGCTCATTCATCGCTTCACGCCCCGCCGACAGCCGCACGTGGCTCTGCGGCATCATGATCCGCGCCACCGCCAGCATGCGGATGAAATCAAACGGGTCGATATCTTCCGCGTTTTCCATTGGCGTACCGGCCACTTTCACCAGCATGTTGATCGGCACCGATTCCGGGTGCTCGGGCAAGTTAGCCAGCTGGATCAGCAGATTGGCCCGGTCATCCAGCGATTCACCCATGCCCAGAATCCCGCCGGAGCAGATTTTCATCCCGCTTTCGCGCACGTAACTCAGGGTTTGCAGGCGCTCGCTATAAGTGCGGGTGGTGATGATGCTGGTGTAGAACTCGGGCGAGGTGTCGAGGTTGTGGTTGTAGTAATCGAGCCCGGCGTGAGCCAGTGCGCTGGTTTGCTCCTGATCCAGCTTGCCCAGGGTCATGCAGGTTTCCAGCCCCAGCGCCTTGACCCCTTTGACCATTTCCAGCACGTAGGGCATGTCCTTGGCCGAAGGATGTTTCCAGGCTGCGCCCATGCAGAAACGGGTAGCTCCGATCGCCTTGGCCCGGGCCGCTTCTTCAAGTACGGCTTGCACCTGCATCAGCTTCTCTTTGGCCAGGCCGGTGTTGTAATGGCCCGACTGCGGACAATATTTGCAATCTTCCGGGCAAGCCCCGGTCTTGATCGAAAGCAGCGTCGAAACCTGCACCCGATTGGCATCGAAATGTGCGCGGTGAACAGTCTGGGCCTGAAATAGCAGGTCATTGAATGGCTGAACAAACAAGGCGCGAACTTCGGCTAAGGACCAATCATGTCGCAAGTTGGCAAGGGTGCTGGCGCTCATCGGCGTTTCTCTTGATTTATGCTTTGACTTGAACCTGAAGCAAGCGCTTCAGGCACGGCACGGATGCCCGGCATGTTTAAGGATGCGACATGAACTGTCAACCACATTGGATTCGACAGGTTGACATCTGGTTATTTAATAACCACACCTGTTTACTCTGCGATGAAGCGATCGAGAGTGCTTTACCGATCTGCAGCGCCTGTAAACTGGAGCTGCCCTGGCTGGACGAGAGCTGCCAGCGCTGCGCCTTGCCATTGCCAATGTCTGGACTTATCTGCGGTCATTGCCTCAAGCAACCGCCTGCCTTCGAGCAGGTGCATGCAGCCTGGGCGTACGATTTTCCGGTCGACAGCCTGATCGTACGGTTCAAGCACAACAGTAAATGGCCCTATGGCCGACTGTTGGCCGAACTTCTCGGCCGATGCCTGCTTGATCGCTTCAACTGTGGCCAGGAGCGACCCGACTTTTTGCTGCCGGTACCGCTGTCCGTTCAGCGTCTGCGCCAACGTGGCTATAACCAGGCGGCAATGCTCTGTCACTGGCTCAGTGCGCAGTTGAGTATCCCGAGGTGCGAGCACTGGCTGCTGCGCACCCGGGACACCCCTGCGCAACAGGCGCTGGGCGCCAAAATCCGCAAGCGCAATCTGCTGCAAGCCTTTGCCCTGGCACCGGGGACGCAGGTCAAGGGGCTGCATCTGGCCCTGATCGATGACGTACTGACCACCGGGGCCACTGCAGAAAGTCTGGCTCGTCTGCTGCTCAACGCCGGGGCACGGAGGGTCGACGTGTACTGCCTGGCCCGTACCCCGAAACCTGAAGGCGCACCTTGACGGCCCCCGGGTCTAGCAGGCACTTTGCGCGGCTCGACCCGTCTAGCGAATCCGCCGTCATGCACCTGCCCACCCTGCTTGCACAACACATGGTCCGCCGCCCGCAGCGAATTGCGCTGTTACAGCACATTGCCGAACAGGGCTCGATCACTGCCGCGGCCAAAAGCGCGGGCATCAGCTACAAGGCTGCGTGGGACGCCATCGATGAACTGAACAACCTGGCACAAACGGCGCTGGTGCAGCGAAGTGTTGGCGGCAAAGGCGGAGGCGGCGCGCGACTGTCCGACGCCGGTGAGCGGGTGCTGCGCCTTTACCAGCGCCTGCAGATATTGCAGAGCCAGGTGCTGGACGCCGCCGAAGATGCCGAAGACCTCGACCTGCTGGGCCGCCTGATGCTCAGAACCAGCGCCCGCAACCAGTTGCGCGGCAGCGTGATCGCCATCGCCAGTCATGGCCATAACGACATGATTGAGCTCGAACTGTCGGGCGGCCTGACGTTGCACGCGCAAATCACCCGCGACAGTACCCTGCGCCTGGAGCTGGCTGTGGGCAGCCCGGTGGTGGCCCTGATCAAGGCCGGCTGGCTGCAAGTGATCGATGCCAGTCAGACACCGCCCCCTGAGCACAATCATCTGCAGGGGCAGATTGAGCAGATCCTCCACGCCGAAGACGGCCCCAGCGAAGTGCGCATCAGCCTGTCCGGCGGCCAGATTTTGTGCGCCCTGAGCGAACCGCAACACCTCGAAATACTCGGGCTCAAGGCGGGCAGCGCGACGCAGGTGCAGTTTTCGCCGTCGCTGGTGTTGCTGGGCACCCCTGTGTAAAGGTCAGGACTGCGGTTTGAAACATTGCTGTCATGCCCGCTGCTTATGGTGACTGCCAAAACCGTCTGCGAGCCGAGCCTGTCATGACCCTGTTAAAAGAAGATCAACTCACTGACCTTGAGCAAATCATCGGCCTTAGCCGGCGTAGCTTTATCGGTGCCGGCGCCTTGTGCGGTGCAGCCATGTTTTTGGGCGGCGGCCTGCTGAGCCGTAGCGCCCTGGCTACCGGCATCAGCGCCGCCTCCAGCCAATTGCTGGGTTTTGACAGTATCAAGGCGGCCACCACTGACAGTATCAGCCTGCCACCCGGCTATCGCTCCAGCGTACTGATCAGTTGGGGTCAGCCGCTGCACGCCGCAGGCCCGGCGTTCGACCCCAGCGGTAACGGTTCGGCCAAGGCCCAGGAAGTGCAATTCGGCGACAACAATGACGGCATGAGCCTATTTGCCTTCCCCGATGACCCGAACCGCGCGCTGATGGCCATCAACAACGAATACACCAACTATCGCTACCTGTACCCCCATGGCGGCATGCCCGCCTCACTTGAAGACGTGCGAAAAGCCCAGGCCAGCGAAGGGGTATCGGTCATCGAAATCCGTCGTGCCGACGCCGGCTGGCAGTTCGCCCAGGGCTCGCCATTCAACCGTCGCGTACATGGCAATACACCGATCCGTCTGGGCGGGCCGGCGGCCGGTCATGCCTTGTT
This sequence comes from Pseudomonas sp. TWR2-1-1, assembly GCF_049897045.1. Lineage (NCBI taxonomy): Bacteria > Pseudomonadati > Pseudomonadota > Gammaproteobacteria > Pseudomonadales > Pseudomonadaceae > Pseudomonas > Pseudomonas sp. TWR2-1-1. The sequence continues at coordinate 225,642 of NZ_JAFCVM010000006.1, read as the reverse complement.
GCGCACCGGGGCCGACAACAGCGGCACCCTTGCCCTGGGCACCTTCCAGAACTGCGCCAATGGCAAAACCCCGTGGGGCACCTACCTGACCTGTGAAGAGAACTTCACCGACTGCTTTGGCAGCTCCGACCCAAAACAAAGCTTCGACGCCGCGCAAAAACGTTATGGCGCAGTGGCCGCCAGCAAAGAAATCAACTGGCACCCCCATGACCCGCGCTTCGATCTGGCGGTCAATCCCAACGAGCTCAATCGCCACGGCTGGGTGGTCGAAATTGACCCGTTCGACCCGCACTCCATGCCCGTCAAACGCACTGCGCTGGGCCGCTTCAAGCACGAGAACGCAGCCCTGGCCGAAACCACAGACGGCCGGGCGGTGGTCTACATGGGCGACGACGAACGCGGCGAGTTTATCTACCGGTTCATCAGCCGCGACCGGATCGACCATAAAGACCCCAAGGCCAATCGCGACCTGCTGGACCACGGCACCCTTTACGTTGCCCGTTTTGATGACGGCGACAAAAACCCCGACCTGCCCAGGGGGCAGGGTCAGTGGGTGGAATTGAGCCATGGCAAAAACGGGGTCGATACTGCCAGCGGTTTCGCCAACCAGGGCGACGTACTGATTCATGCACGCCTGGCGGGCAGCGTGGTAAATGCCACACGCATGGATCGCCCGGAATGGATCGTGGTCAGCCCCAAGGACGGCCAGGTCTATTGCACCCTGACCAACAACGCCAAACGCGGCGAAGACGGGCAACCGGTCGGCGGGCCCAACCCCCGGGAGAAGAATGTCTACGGGCAGATCCTGCGCTGGAAAGCCCACAACGGCGATCACGGCGCCGACACCTTCGACTGGGACCTGTTTGTGGTCGCCGGCAACCCTGTGGTGCATGCCGGTCAGCCCAAAGCCGGCTCGTCCAATATCACCGCGCAAAACATGTTTAACAGCCCCGATGGCCTGGGCTTTGATGACGCCGGACGCCTGTGGATCCTGACCGACGGCGATGCCAGCAACGCCGCAGACTTTGCCGGCATGGGCAATAACCAGATGCTCTGCGCCGATCCGGTCAGCGGCGAAATCCGCCGCTTCATGGTTGGCCCGATTGGCTGCGAGGTAACAGGCATCAGCTTCTCCCCTGACCAGAAGACGCTGTTTGTTGGCATCCAGCATCCCGGTGAAAACGGTGGATCCACCTTCCCCGAGCACCTGCCCGACGGCAAACCGCGCTCCTCGGTCATGGCCATCAGCCGCGAAGACGGCGGCATCATCGGCGCCTGATGCAACGCCGGCCCTATTGTGAGAGCCGGCTTGCTGGCGACAGCATCACCGCACAACGCCAGACCCGGCGTTGTGCCTGAATCGCTGGCAAGCCAGCACCCACAGAAAGGCCCCATTGGCCACCACCCTCTGTAGGAGCCGGCTTGCTGGCGATAGCATCCCCGCACAACGCCAGACACGGCGCGGTGCCTGAATCGCTGGCAAGCCAGCTCCCACAGAAAGGCCCCATTGGTCGCCACCCTCTGTAGGAGCCGGCTTGCTGGCGACAGCATCCCCGCACAACGCCAGACCCGGCGTTGTGCCTGAATCGCTGGCAAGCCAGCTCCCACAGAAAGGCCCCATTGGTCGCCACCCTATGTAGGAGCCGGCTTGCCGGCGATAGCATCACCTCACAATTCCAGACACGGCGCGGTGCCTGAATCGCTGGCAAGCCAGCTCCCACAGAAAGGCCCCATTGACCGCCACCCTCTGTAGGAGCCGGCTTGCCGGCGATAGCATCCCCGCACAACGCCAGACCCGGCGTTGTGCCTGAATCGCTGGCAAGCCAGCTCCCACAGAAAGGCCCCATTGGCCGCCACCCTCTGTAGGAGCCGGCTTGCCGGCGAAAGCATCACCGCACAACGCCAGACCCGACGTTGTGCCTGAATCGCTGACCAGCCAGCTCCCACAGAAAGGCCCCATTGCCTGCCACCCTCTGTAGGAGCCGGCTTGCCGGCGAAAGCATCACCGCACAACGCCAGACACGGCGCGGTGCCTGAATCGCTGGCCAGCCAGCTCCCACAGAAAGGCCCCATTGGTCGCCACCCTCTGTAGGAGCCGGCTTGCCGGCGATAGCATCCCCGCACAATGCCAGACCCAGCGCGGTGCCTGAATCGCTGGCAAGCCACCTCCCACAGAAAGGCCCCATTGACCGCCACCCTCTGTAGGAGCCGGCTTGCCGGCGATAGCATCCCCGCACAACGCCAGACACGGCGCGGTGCCTGAATCGCTGGCAAGCCACCTCCCACAGGCCTGCCCATTAGCCAGCTCCCACAAAGAGGCCCATTGGCCGCCAGCCACAAGGTTTAGTGCCAGATCGTTGCCGGTCTGCGCTAACATGCATGGCCGGACGCGGCAGCCTGCTGCGCGCAGGAGTCAGCATGTCTCATCCGTTTGCAACACTTACCCCTGATCTGGTGCTCGACGCCGTCGAAAGCATCGGTTTCCTGAGCGATGCCCGCGTGCTTGCGCTCAACAGCTACGAAAATCGCGTGTACCAGGTCGGCATCGAAGACTCGGAACCGCTGATCGCCAAATTCTACCGACCGCAACGCTGGACCAACGAAGCCATCCTCGAAGAGCACCGCTTTACCTTCGAGCTCGCCGACTGTGATGTCCCGGTGGTCGCGCCGATGATCCACAACGGCCAGAGCCTGTTCGAACACGCAGGCTTTCGCTTCACCCTGTTTCCGCGCCGGGGCGGCCGTGCGCCGGAGCCCGGCAATCTCGATCAGCTGTACCGTCTGGGGCAACTGCTCGGGCGCCTGCATGCCGTAGGCGCGACCAAGCCGTTTGAACACCGCGAAGCGCTGGGCGTGAAGAACTTTGGCCACGACTCGCTCACCACCCTGCTCGAAGGCAACTTCATTCCGCGCAGCCTGCTCCCGGCCTACGAGTCGGTGGCCCGTGACCTGCTCAAGCGCGTTGAAGATGTGTACGCCGCCACCCCGCATACCAACATCCGCATGCACGGCGATTGTCACCCCGGCAACATGATGTGCCGCGATGAGGTGTTCCATATCGTCGACCTCGACGACTGTCGCATGGGCCCTGCGGTGCAGGACCTGTGGATGATGCTGGCCGGTGATCGTCAGGAGTGCCTGGGCCAGCTGTCAGAACTGATGGACGGCTACAGCGAATTCCATGACTTCAACCCGCGCGAACTGGCGCTGATCGAACCGCTGCGGGCCTTGCGCCTGATGCACTACAGCGCGTGGCTGGCACGCCGCTGGGACGACCCGGCATTCCCCCACAGCTTTCCGTGGTTTGGCTCCGAGCGCTACTGGGGCGACCAGGTGCTGGCCTTGCGCGAACAACTGTCGGCACTCAATGAAGAACCGCTGAAGCTGTTCTGACCCGCCCCCGACTTTTGTAGGAGCGAGCTTGTTCTGTAGGAGCGAGCTTGCTCGCGAGCTTTTACCCGAAAACGAACAGCTCGCCCCTACAAAAACTTTGCTCGCACTCTGTAAAACCTGCTTACACTCTTGGGCTGTTCCGTATCAGTTAGTTGCCTAAGCAAGGATTCTGCATGCAAGCCGCCAACCCGCGTCGCGGGTACATTTTAGGCCTCAGCGCCTATATCATCTGGGGCATCTTCCCGCTCTACTTCAAACTACTCGCCAGCGTCCCCGCGGCCGAGATCATCGTGAACCGGGTGCTCTGGTCTGCGCTGTTTGGCTCGCTGTTGCTGCTGGTATGGAAGCACCCAGGCTGGTGGCAGGAGCTGCGCGACAACCCCAAACGCCTCGGTGTACTGGCCATCAGCGGGCTGTTGATCGCGGCCAACTGGCTGACCTACGTGTGGGCGGTCAATAACGACCGCATGCTGGAAGCCAGCCTCGGCTACTACATCAACCCCCTGGTCAACGTATTGCTCGGCATGTTGCTGCTGGGCGAGCGCCTGCGCCGCCTGCAATGGATGGCCGTAGGGCTTGCCGCCCTCGGGGTCGCACAACAGGTGTGGCAAGTCGGCAGCCTGCCGTGGGTGTCACTGGTGCTGGCACTGAGCTTTGGCTTTTACGGGTTGATCCGCAAACAGGCGCCGGTCAAGGCGCTGCCGGGGCTGGTGGTCGAAACCTGGATTCTGGTGCCCATCGCCATTGGCTGGCTGCTTATGCACCCCGAGGCCAACAGTGCCCATGCCGAGTTCTGGAGCACTAAAGAAGCCTGGTTACTGGTGGCTGCAGGCCCGGCAACCCTGATCCCTTTGGTGAGTTTCAACGCCGCGGCACGGCACTTGCCCTACACCACCCTGGGCTTTATGCAGTACATCGCGCCGACGCTGGTATTGATTCTGGCGGTCTCGGTATTTGGCGAGCATTTGTCCGAAGCCACACTCATGGCCTTTATGTTTATCTGGGCCGGTCTGGCGGTCTATACCCTCGATGCAGTGCTGACCCTGCGCCGGGGGTAGGGGGGCACAACGCGGCCGGAAACTGAATGAGAAAGGCCCCTAGTCCTCGGGGCGCAACTCAAGCTCGACCATCAACTCGTCGGCCAGGGTTTCCAGGCGCGCCTGCAACACCTCCAGCGAGAGCGTCAGCGGTACCGCCAGAATGGCTTCGGCATGAAACAGCGGCTCGTTGCTCATGGGCGCGGGCCGCACATCCGTCACCAGACGCTCCAGATTCACGCCCTGCTCCGTCAGCACCCGGGTAATGTCACGCACGATACCCGGGCGGTCATTGCCCACCAGATCCATGGCAATCGGCTTCCAGGTGCACGACTGCTCGATCCCGCTTTCGGCAATCAGCACCCGAATCCCGTCCGGGGCCAGACCATGCAGCGCAGCGATCAACTCATCATGGGCTTCGGCAGGTACGCCCACGCGCAGGATCCCGGCGAATTGCCCGGCCATGCGCGACATCCGGCTTTCCAGCCAATTGCCGCCATGCTCGGCGATACACTGGGCAATGCGCTCAACCTGCCCTGCCTTGTCCGGGGCAAAGACAGTAATCACAAGATGGTTCATGGCGGGGACTCTCTTATTAGGGGTCGGATGAGTATAGGCAAGACCACAACTGCCACTTCGGCTCCCACAAAAACATCCCCGAACAACAAATTGTGTACTGTTTTTATAATTATCTGGAACAACCCGTACATTTCTTGAGAACATCCTGTTCTTCTGTGTGACCGATAGCGTACAAATGGTCGCAGAACGACGTGATTAGTCTGATTTTCACATCTTCAATTGATCATGTAGTATGCCCTGGCAACCACTACATAATTTGCAACATAGTCCGCCAAGGCGTCTGCTACACCCCGCACAACCCCGCCAGCATGAGCAACGCGGTGTTTTAAGAAGCGCTCCAGGCTTTAAATAAAAATGAGTGAGGCAAGCAATGACTGAACACGTTCACGTCGGTGGCCTGCAGGTCGCCAAAGTCCTGTTCGACTTCGTAAACAACGAAGCCATTCCCGGTACCGGCCTCGACGCCGACCAGTTCTGGGCCGGTGCCGACAAGGTTATTCATGACCTGGCACCCAAGAACAAAGCACTGCTCGCCAAACGCGATGATTTGCAGGCGCGGATCGACGCCTGGCACCAGGCCCAGGCCGGCAAGGCCCATGACGCCGTGGCTTACAAAGCCTTCTTGCAAGACATCGGGTATTTGCAGCCAGAAGCTGCAGATTTCCAGGCAACGACGCAAAACGTCGATGACGAAATCGCCCGCATGGCCGGCCCCCAGTTGGTGGTGCCGGTAATGAATGCGCGCTTCGCCCTCAACGCCTCGAACGCCCGCTGGGGTTCGCTGTATGACGCGCTGTACGGCACCGATGCCATCAGCGAGGCCGATGGCGCCACCAAGGGCAAAGGCTACAACAAGATCCGTGGCGACAAGGTGATCGCCTTCGCCCGCGCCTTCCTCGACGAAGCCGCTCCCCTGGCCTCCGGTTCCCACGTTGATGCCACGGGCTACGCCATCGTTGAGGGTGCCTTGCAGGTCAGCCTCAAGGACGGCAACGCCAGCGGCCTGCGCGACACTGCGCAACTGATCGGCTATCACGGCTCTGCTGCTGCGCCGACGGCCGTGTTGCTCAAACACAATGGCCTGCACTTCGAAATCCAGATCGACGCTGCCAGCCCGGTCGGCCAGACCGACGCCGCCGGCGTCAAAGACGTGCTGATGGAAGCCGCGCTGACCACCATCATGGACTGCGAAGACTCGGTCGCCGCGGTCGATGCTGACGACAAGGTGGTGATCTACCGCAACTGGCTCGGCCTGATGAAGGGCGACCTGAGCGAGCAAGTGTCCAAGGGCGGCGAAACCTTCACCCGCACCATGAACCCGGACCGCGAGTACACCGCGCCAGACGGCGGCACCGTCAGCCTGCACGGCCGCTCCCTGTTGTTCGTGCGCAACGTGGGTCACCTGATGACCATCGATGCAATCCTCGACAAGGACGGCAACGAAGTCCCTGAGGGCATCCTCGACGGCCTGCTGACCAGCCTGGCAGCGATGCACAGCCTCAACGGCACGGCCACCCGCAAAAACAGCCGCACCGGTTCGGTGTACATCGTCAAACCGAAAATGCACGGCGCTGAAGAAGCGGCGTTCACCAACGAGCTGTTCGGGCGCATCGAAGACGTCCTCAAGCTGCCACGCAACACGCTCAAAGTCGGGATCATGGACGAAGAGCGCCGCACCACCATCAACCTCAAGGCCTGCATCAAGGCGGCCAGCGAGCGCGTGGTATTTATCAACACCGGCTTCCTGGACCGTACTGGCGACGAGATTCACACCTCGATGGAAGCCGGGCCTATGGTGCGCAAGGCTGACATGAAGTCCGAAAAATGGATTGGCGCCTACGAAAACAACAACGTCGATGTCGGCTTGAGTACGGGTCTGCAAGGTCGGGCGCAAATCGGTAAAGGCATGTGGGCAATGCCCGACCTGATGGCCGCCATGCTGGAACAGAAAATTGCTCATCCACTGGCAGGCGCCAACACCGCCTGGGTACCTTCGCCCACGGCGGCCGCCTTGCATGCGCTGCATTACCACAAGGTTGACGTGTTCGCCCGTCAGGCCGAACTGGCCAAACGCGTCCCGGCATCGGTCGACGACATCCTGACCATCCCGCTGGCCGTTAACCCGCAATGGACACCCGAGCAGATCCAGAACGAACTGGATAACAACTCGCAGGGCATCCTGGGTTACGTGGTGCGCTGGATCGACCAGGGCGTTGGTTGTTCGAAAGTACCGGACATCAACGACATCGGCCTGATGGAAGACCGTGCGACGCTGCGTATTTCCAGCCAGCACATCGCCAACTGGCTGCGTCACGGCATCGTCAGCAAGACCCAAGTGCTTGAAAGCCTAAAGCGCATGGCCCCGGTGGTCGACCGCCAGAATGCCAACGACGCGCTGTACCGTCCGCTGGCACCGGACTTCGACAGCAATATCGCCTTCCAGGCAGCAGTCGAACTGGTGATCGAAGGCAGCAAACAGCCGAACGGTTATACCGAGCCGGTTCTGCATCGCCGTCGTCGTGAGTTCAAAGCCAGGAATGGCTTGTAACAACCGCCACAAAACAAAAAGCCCCGGCCATGTGCCGGGGCTTTTTTTCAGGCATAAACCTGTGCGGGGCTACAACACCAGTTCCTGCTTTACCAGCTTGAGCAACCTGGCGGTATCAATCGGCTTGAGCAGGAAGTCCACCACATCCAGATGCATCGCCTCGATGGCATCACGCACCCCGGCGTCACCCGACATGATGATGACCGGCAAACTTGCCCGATCTGATGCGCGCACTTTGCGGATCAGGTGCAAGCCGTCGTGGGGCACCATGCGCAAGTCAGTAAGGATCAGCCCAATGGATTTTTCAGACTTCAATAACGCCAGCGCCTGACCTTCATTGCTTGCCGTTACACACTCAATGCCGTGCAACGTCAAAAACTCCGCCAACAGCTCACACGCCAGCTCATCATCGTCAACAATCAACACCCCATGCTGCTCCGGAACGGGTGTTCGCATCACCTCGTTCAAGGCCTCGCGCTCGGCGTCGGTCAATATGTCGTGTTCAGTCATGCGGCTCTCGTAAGCTGTCATGCCGGTCAAATACCCCAGCGCTAAAGTCGGCTATCCCTTGGTCGGTTCAATGTGCACTCAGATCACATTAATGCCAAGCCTGAGATCTGGTTATACAAGGAAAAAGTCCGCACGAGCCCGCAAAAAGTTCGACCCGACCGGTGCCCATAGACTTACGTCCAATGGGCACCCGCGCGCAGACAACCGAGCATGAGGGTCAGAACACGCCATGGGCCCGCCCCGTCCCGTCATAACAACAACGCGGTAATGGTAATGAGTAAATCGGATGCGTTTCTCCAGGCAGGGAAAACTGCGGTGCTGCAGAACATTCACGGCACCATGCAATTTTTGCAGCGATTCCCGCCCTTTAACCAAATGGAAAACACTCACCTGGCGTTCCTGGTAGAGCAGTGCCAACTGCGCTTCTATGGTCCCGGCGAGAGCATCATCCGACCGACTGACGGGCCGGTAGATCATTTTTACATCGTCAAGCAAGGCCGGGTGGTGGGTGAACGGACCCATGTGGGCCGTGAAGGCGCCGAAACCACCTTTGAAATCACCGCCGGCGAATGCTTCCCGCTAGCCGCGCTACTGGGCGAGCGCGCCACCCGCACCGAACACCGGGCCGCCGAAGACACCTTTTGCCTGCAACTGAACAAGCCCGCTTTTATCAAATTGTTTGCCCTGTCCGACGAGTTCCGCGACTTCGCCTTGCGTGGCGTCAGCAGTCTGCTCGACAAGGTCAATCAACAGGTTCAGCAAAAAGCCGCAGAGACCCTGGGCACTCAATATTCGCTCAACACCCGGCTCGGCGAACTGGCCATGCGCCATCCGGTGACCTGTCTGCCGGACACCGCACTGCACGAAGCCGTGCGCCTGATGCACGAGCAGCAAGTGGGCAGCATTGTGGTGGTTGACGAGCGCAAAGCGCCGTTGGGGATTTTCACCCTGCGCGATCTGCGCCAGGTGGTGGCCAGCGGGGTCCAGGACTTCGCCCAGGCAATCGACCTGTACATGACCCCGGCGCCGTTTTACCTGACCCCCGACCACAGCGCCTTTGACGCCGCCATCGCCATGACCGAGCGCCACATTGCCCACGTATGCCTGGTCAAGGATCAACGCCTGTGCGGCGTGGTCTCCGAGCGTGACCTGTTCTCGCTGCAACGGGTAGATCTGGTCCACCTGGCACGCACCATCCGTCATGCGCCCCGCCTGGAAAACCTGATCAGCCTGCGCGGCGAGATAGGCCAGCTGGTAGAGCGCATGCTGGCCCATGGTGCGTCATCCACCCAGATCACCCACATCATCACCCAGCTCAACGACCACACCGTGTGCCGGGTGATCGAACTGGTACTGGCCGACCGCGGCGATCCCGGCGTGCCGTTCAGCTGGCTATGTTTTGGCAGCGAAGGGCGACGCGAACAAACCCTGCACACCGACCAGGACAACGGCATTCTGTTCGAGGCCAGGGACGCTAGCCACGCCGCCGAAATTCGCCAGCGCCTGCTGCCCGTTGCGCAGCAAATCAACCATCATCTGGCGGCCTGCGGCTTTACCCTGTGCAAGGGCAATATCATGGCCGGCAATCCGGACCTGTGCTTGTCACGCGCCGAATGGGCCCGCCGTTTCGCCGCGTTCATTCGCGAGGCAACCCCCGAGAACCTGCTGGCATCGAGCATTTATTTCGATCTGCGAGTGGTCTGGGGTGACGAACAGGGCTGCCAACAACTGCGCCGCGGGATCCTTGAGCAAGTGGCCGACAATCGCTTGTTCCAGCGCATGATGGCCGACAACGCCCTGCGCCATCGCCCGCCCGTGGGGCGTTTTCGCGAGTTTGTGCTGGAGCGCAAAGGCAGCGACAAAGCCACCCTGGACCTCAAGGTGCAAGGCCTCACGCCGTTTGTCGACGGTGCCCGGCTACTGGCGCTGGCCCACGGCGTGGAAGCCAACAACACCCTCGAACGCCTGCGCCGGCTGGTGCACCTTGAAGTGATCGAACCGCTGGACGGAGCGGCGTATGAAGAGGCCTACCAATTCATCCAGCAAACCCGCATGCAACAGCACCAGTTGCAAAGTCGGGAAAACCGCCCCTGGTCCAACCGTGTCGACCCGGACAGCCTGAACCAGCTGGATCGACGCATCCTGCGTGAAGCCCTGCGCCAGGCCCAGCGCCTGCAGAGCAGCCTGGCCCTGCGGTATCAGTTATGAGCCTGCTGTCCTGGTTACTGCCACGCAAAAAGCCGGTTTTAAGCCTTGAGCAGCAGCAACGCGTTCAGCAACTGCCGCCGACTCCCGGGCTGAGCGAGACCTCACTGCGCAAACAACGTTGGGTGGTGGTCGATCTGGAAACCAGCGGCCTGAACCTTAATCGCGATCAAGTGCTGTCGATAGGCGCAATGGTCATCGAAGATGGGGCGATAGACCTGGGCCAGGCGTTTGAACGTACCCTGCTGCGCACCGACAATCCCCTCACTCCCAGCGTCTTGCTGCATGGCCTGGGCCCCGAAGCGATTGCGGCGGGCAGTGATCCGGCCGATGCCTTGCTCGACTTCATGGCCTTCGTTGGCGACAGCCCGCTGCTTGCATTCCACGCGCCCTTTGACCAGCACATGCTCGGCCGTGCCCTTAAAGAAAGCCTGGGCTACCGTTTGCAGCACCCGTTCATGGACGTGGCGGCCCTGGCGCCGATGCTGTGCCCGCAGGTCAATCTGCGTGAAGCCGGGCTTGATCACTGGATCAGACACTTCAACCTGCAAGTCGAAGACCGCCACAACGCCAGTGCCGACGCCCTGGCCACAGCCGAACTGGCGCTGATCCTGTTCAGCCGCGCCCGCGCGCAACAGATCGACAGCCCGCGGGCCCTGCAGCAGCGGCTAAACCAATGGCAGCGACGCAAGCAAGCCCATAGCTTCTGACACCGAACCCGGCTCCTGAACCGGCACGACTTCACACCTGTAGGAGCGAGCTTGCTCGCGAGCCTTTCATGGCTGCACCAAAGAGCTCGCGAGCAAGCTCGCTCCTACAGGCTGTTTACCTTCCGATGAGTGTCAATTGCGCATGCCCATGGCCTCTGACACAATCGCGAATAGTTATCGTTAGTTAAAACTCGTCTTCGGTGATGTCCTTGTCGTCAGTCCAAACCCCGCACAGTGAACTGGTTGGAGCGCTTTACCGCGACCATCGCGGTTGGCTGCTGGCGTGGTTGCGACGCAATGTGGCCTGCCCGCAACGGGCTGAAGACTTGAGCCAGGACACCTTTGTGCGCCTGCTCGGCCGCGCAGACCTCAAGGCCCCCCGCGAACCCCGGGCTTTCCTGGCTGCCATTGCCAAAGGCCTGCTGTTTGATTACTTCCGCCGCGCCGCCCTGGAGCAGGCCTACCTCAACGAGCTGATGCTGATCCCCGAGGCCGAGCTACCCTCGCCTGAAGAACAGCAACTGATCCTCGAAGACCTCAAGGCCATCGACCGCCTGCTCGGCAAACTGTCGAGCAAGTCCCGCGCAGCCTTCCTGCATAGCCGCATCGACGGCCTGACCCACGCTGAAATCGCTGAACGCCTCGGCGTGTCGGTTCCCCGCGTGCGCCAGTACCTGGCACAGGGTATCCGCCAGTGCTACATCGCCCTGTATGGCGAACCGGCATGAACCCGGTCAGTTCCAGACCGGTATCGGCAGCCGTGCTGGATGCCGCCATTGCCTGGCAGCTGTGTCTGGACTGCGGCAATGGCAGCGAGATAGAGCAAGCCGAATTCAGCAAGTGGTACAGCGCCAGCGAAGAGCATGCGCGGGCCTGGTTGCAACTGGGCATGCTCGACCACCGCTTCAGCAGCGCCACTGCCCCTGCACGCAACGCTTTGCTCAAGGCCCGCAGCGGCGTGCAGCAGGTGCGCAAAATTGGCGGCGGGCTGGCCAGCATCGCGCTGGTGTTGGGGCTGACATTGTTCGTCGGCAAAGACTTTCTGCCGGTTGATTACTGGATGGCCGATCACCGCACCGCCACGGGCGAGCAGCGCCAGTTACGCCTGGCCGATGGCACGCTGCTGAACCTCAACACCCACAGCGCAGTCGATGTGCGGTTTGATCAGACGACCCGGCGAATCATCCTGCAAGAAGGCGAAATCATGGTTCAGACCGGCCATGGCGACCCGCGGCCGTTTATCGTGCAAACCCGCGATGGCAGCCTGCGCGCACTGGGCACGCGGTTTCTGGTGAGGCGCGAGGACGATGGCACCCGCCTCAGCGTGTTGCAGTCGCGGGTCGCGGCCCATCCCGAAAACAGCGTCGACGAAATCATCTACAACGAGGGTCAGCAAGTACTGATGCACCGCGACCACCTCGGCCAGATGCTCGCCGTCAACGCCGGAGCAGACGCCTGGACCCGCGGCATGCTGGTCCTCGACAACGTCCGTCTGGGCGACATGGTGCGCGAACTCAATCGCTATCACCGCGGCCATCTGGGCGTCGACCCTGACGTGGCCGACCTGCGCATCAGCGGCAGCTTCGCCCTGAACAACGTCGAACTGGCGCTCAATTCCCTGCTGCCCGCTTTACCGGTGCAGATTGAACAGCACACCCCGTGGTGGGTCACCGTCAGCGCCAGGCCCGGCAAAAACTAAATCTAAATTATTTTCAATCAGCCCTATCACTTTTCTGATCTCGTTCGGCAGATAGTCATTGAGAAACATTTCCATTCAGGAACCCGCCGAATGTCCCGCTCCCTCGACACCTTTTTGCGCCCCAGCCTGTTAGCCGTAGCCATCGCCTTCTGCGCCCCGTTGGCCAGCACCTCGCTGATCGCCGCCGAGCAGGCCTCGACTGCGCGCAGCTACAACCTGCCCGCCGGGCCGTTGGCGGCAACCCTGAACCAGATCGCCAGCCAGTCAGGTATCACCCTGGCCATCGACCCGGCTCTGGTTGCAGGTAAAACCTCAGCCCCGGTCAAAGGCTCGTTCGAGGCCAGCACGGCATTGCGCGAGGCGTTGCGCGACAGCGGCCTGCAACTGGTGCCGGGAAGCGCCGGCAGCTTCACCCTGATCGCCATCCCTGCAGGGGTGGTGGCGCTTGAAGCCACCACCATCAGCGGCCAGGACAGCTATGAAAGCGCATGGGGTCCGGTCGACGGCTACCTTGCCCAACGCACCGCCGCCGGCACCAAAACCGACACCTCCCTGCTCGAAGCCCCGCGCTCGATCTCCGTCGCCACCCGCAGCCAGATGCAGGACCGGGCGGTGCAGAACCTGGATGATGCGGTGCGTTATATGCCGGGCATTGTGGCCGGAAGCTATGGCAGCGATACCCGCTCGGACTGGCTGAAAGTTCGCGGCTTTGTACCGACCCAGTTTCTCGATGGCTTGCCACTGCCCAAAGGCGTGTATGCAAACCCGAAAGTAGAAACCTGGAATCTGGATCGCGTCGCGTTGCTGCGCGGCCCGGCGTCCTCGGTATACGGCCAGACCCCTCCGGGGGGCATGCTGGACATGGTTAGCCGTCGCCCGAGCGCAGTGCCCGAGCATGAGATACAGGCTCAGATCGGTACCGATAACCAACGCCAGATCAGCTTCGCCAGCACCGGTAAAGTTGACGACGAAGGAACGTTCCTCTACAGCCTCAGCGGCGTAGTGCGTGACAGCGATACACCTATCGATAAAGTCGAAAACAAGCGTTACAACCTAGCCCCCAGCCTGACGTGGAACATTGACGACGATACCAAGCTGACCTTTATTTCCCAGTTCACCCGCGATGACACAGGGATTACCAGCCAGTTTTTACCGCTGCAAGGCACCAAGATTGACTCGCCTTACGGCAAGGTTTCCCATCACAAGAATCTAGGTGATCCAGACTGGGAGTATTACGACCGTACTTATTACGCTTTGGGTTACGCCTTCGAACACCGTTTCAATGACGTATGGCAATTCAAGCAAAACCTGCGTTACACCAAGAGCGACCTGTCCTTTCAAGGGATCACTGTCGGCGCAGGTCCAAATGCTGTTGATGCCAATGGCATGGTGTCGCGCAGCACCACCAGCACCGACGAAGACATCAGCCAGTTCGCCGTGGACAACAACTTTCAGGCCGACTTCAACACAGGAGACGTGAGCCATACCGTCTTGCTCGGCCTTGATCACCAGCGTTCCAACACTAACTACCTGTCCATTTTTGGCTCCGCGCCGAGTGTCGATGTAAACAACCCGGCCCATGGCCTACCTATTCAGCGTCCTGACCGCTCGACGGCGTACTACGACTATGACCAAAAAACTTATCAGACTGGCCTGTATGTTCAAGACCAAATGGCTTTGGACAATTGGCGTCTGACCCTTGGTGGACGCGAAGACTGGGTACACACCGGCACCAAATTCTTCAACCGCGACGATGCTACCAGCACCCAACGCGACAAGGCCTTCAGTGGTAACGCGGCAATCAGCTATGTGTTCGACTCTGGCTTTGTTCCCTATTTGTCCTATGCCGAATCGTTCCAGCCAACCAGTGGCGCCAACTCGAACAGCACTGAAGCATTCAAACCCACCCAAGGCAAGCAGTGGGAGTTAGGTCTCAAGTACCAGCCTCCGGGCACCGATACCCTCCTTAGTGCTGCCGTGTATGACCTGCGCCAGGACAACGTAACCGTCACCAATAATGTGAACGGTATCCCGACCAGCAGCCAGACAGGCCAGGTGAAGGTTCAGGGTCTGGAGCTTGAAGCTGTTTCCGATGTCACAAAAAACCTGAAAGTCATTGCCTCCTACACCTTGGCAAACTCCAAAGTGCTGGACGGTATTTACAAAGGCAATCGACTGCAATTGATGCCAAAACAGCAGGCATCGCTTTGGGCTGACTACACCTGGCACACCGGGCCACTGGACGGTTTCGGTGTGGGCGCGGGCGCACGGTATGTGGGAGATACCTACGGTGACGAAGCTAATACCTATCTTGGAAAAGCGGGTGCTTACACCGTCTATGACGCCGCTGTGCATTACGACCTGGGCCGTGTATCTAACAAACTGGAAGGTGTTTCAGTCGCCCTTAATGCGAAGAACTTCTTGAACAAAGACTACATCGCCACCTGTGATGGCTATTACTGCTACTACGGTGATGAACGCAGCGTCCTCGCCAGCGTTAGTTACAAGTGGTAACCCGCTAAACACAGCACCACTACCCACCTGTAGGAGCGAGCTTGCCTCGCGATGAGATCACCCCCCGAGCGAGGTGGTGCCATCGCCAGGCAAGCTCGCTCCCACAAGGGCGTTTTTGCATTTGGGAATGTCATGAAAAGCAAAACCATCCGCCGCTGGTCCTTTATTCACACCTGGACCAGCCTGATTTGCACCGCGTTTTTGCTGATGCTGGCGCTGACCGGCCTACCGTTGATTTTTCACCATGAGATCGACCATCTGCTGGGGGACGCGCCACAGGTCAAGCAATTGCCTGCCGGCACGCCAACCCTCGATCTGCAACAGCTGGTGCTCGCGGCGCAGGCTCACCGGCCGGGAGAGGTCATGCAGTATTTCGGCTGGGACGACGATGAGCCCAATGCCGTCCTGACCATCATGGCTCCCACTGCAGACACCGAGCCCAATTCATCCCACACCTTTATGCTCGATGCACGTACCGGCGAGGCGATTGATGTGCCCTCCGCCAACGGCGGCATCATGATGGTCATGCTGCGCCTGCACGTGGACATGTTTGCCGGTCTGCCCGGCAAGCTGTTGCTGGCGTTCATGGGCATCCTCTTTGTGCTGGCGATCATCTCCGGCACCGTTTTGTACTTGCCGTTCATGCGCCGCCATGACTTTGCCACCGTGCGCACCGACAAGTCCCGGCGCTTGCGCTGGCTCGACCTGCATAACCTGATTGGCGTCGTGACCCTGACCTGGGCGCTGGTGGTGGGCGTGACCGGGGTGATCAGTGCCAGCGCCGACCTGATCATCGCCGCCTGGCGCGCTGAAACCCTCAGCGCCATGATCGAACCCTACCGCGACGCCCCGCCACTGACTCACCTGGCACCCGCCAGTGACCTGTTGCACATCGCCGCCCAGGCCGCGCCCGACATGCAGCCGGACTTTATCGCCTTCCCCGGTACCCGGTTCTCCAGCGAGCACCATTACTCGGTGTTTATGAAAGGTAATACCCACCTGACTTCGCACCTGCTGACACCGGTGCTGATAGACGCCAGCAACCTTGAGGTCACCGCCGTGGCCGGGCGCCCGTGGTACATGGATGCCATGGGCATGTCGCAACCGCTGCACTTTGGCGACTACGGCGGCATGCCGATGAAAGTGCTGTGGGCGGCACTCGACCTGCTGACCATCGTGGTCCTGGGCAGTGGCCTGTATCTGTGGTGGGTACGTCGTCGAGCAGCCAAGGAGAGCGCCCGATGAAACCGCGTCAGTCGAGTTTCTGGAAAGTGTTCTCCATCCCGCTGGCGATCGGGCTGGTCGGGGCAACGGGCTTGTTTTGTGCACTGCTGGATGATGGCGCCTGGGATGCCCTGAGCTGGATAGGGCTGGGCATCCCGGTGTGGCTCAGCGTGCGCGGGTTACTCAAGCGCTGACCCGGCCCTGCAGGGCAGGGCCGGGTTTGATCAGCAATCCGGTTTGTCTGCCGTATAGCGACGGGCCGGATTGACCGCGGCACCGAACTCGCGCAAGGCCTTGGCACCGATCAACAGCGGGTAGTTGAAGCTGCTGCGGTCGGTGAGGTTGACCTCAACCGTGCGTTTGACATTGCCCAGGCACATTTCCAGATCGACCACCGGGCGCTTGGCGCTTTCGGTTGCGTCCTTGTCTTCATCTTCATCGGCGCGGCTTTTGATTTTGCTGATGCGGGCCACTTTGTGTTCATAGACCTTGCTGCTCGCACCTTCGGTTGCCAGCTGGAAGCGTACCCACTCGTCGCCATCGCGGGTAAAGGTCTGAATGTTTTTGGCTGACAGCGACGCGGTCAGGGCGCCGGTGTCCATCTTGGCTTTGAGGGTTTCACCGATTTCCGGCAACTTGATGTATTCGTAACGCCCGTACAGGGTCGGCTCGGCGGCCATCACCGGCAATGCCAGTACAGACAGCAAGGCTAGAACAGACTTCATAAAGACAGTTTCCTTCGGTTTAACGCCACCTGCAGGGGCGAGCCTGGCTCGCGATGCTGGCAACTCGTTTAATTCATTTACCGTGGTGATGCTATCGCGAGCAAGCCCGCGTCTACAGTGTCGGTTGAACGATAGCGGCTGGCGCGTGAAACATTTGTCGATACGCCGATTTGGCGTTCTGCAAGGCTCTGCTTATCATGACCGGTCCCTGAACGTTCAAGAGTTACTTATGCGCCGCCTGCTCACCGGCTGTCTGGTCACACTGCTATTGCTGTGTAACACCCTCGTCCTGTTTGGCCCGTTGATGCTGTTTGCCGTGCTCAAACTCATCTCACCGGGCCGCCTGCGCGATTACAATTCGTGGGCCGTGATGTGGATCGCCGAGACCTGGTCTGAAATCGATAAACGCATTTTCGCCCTGTGCCTGCCCACCCAATGGGACATTCGCGGGGCTGAAGGCCTGAGACGCGATACCTCGTACCTGGTGATCAGCAATCATCAATCGTGGGTTGATATCCCGGCGCTGATGCAGGGCCTGAACCGGCGCACGCCGTTCTTCAAATTCTTCCTCAAAAAAGAACTGATCTGGGTGCCCTTTCTGGGGCTGGCCTGGTGGGCGCTCGACTACCCGTTCATGAAGCGTTACTCCAAAGCCTTCCTGGCCAGACACCCGGAGCTCAAAGGTGAAGACCTGAAAATTACCCGGGCGGCCTGCGATCTGTTCAAGCGCCAGCCGGTGACCGTGGTCAACTATCTTGAAGGCACGCGTTTTACCCCGGCCAAGCGCGCCCGCCAGCAATCGCCTTACACCTACCTGCTCAAGCCCAAGGCAGGCGGCGTGGCCTTCGTGCTGGCAGCCATGGGCGAACAGCTGGATGCCGTGCTCGACGTGACCGTGGTGTATCCACAGGCAAGGATTCCGGGGTTTTGGGAGTTGATCAGCGGGCAAGTGCCCAAGGTGATCGTCGACATACAGATCCGCGAGCTGGACCCGGCGTTATGGCAGGGGGATTACGAGAATGATCCGGTGTTTCGTGAGCAGATCCAGAGCTGGGTCAACCAGCTCTGGATCAAGAAAGATCAACGCATCAGCACCTTGCGTGCCGAGCGTGGCTGATCTTTAAACGCCCCAGGCGCTACCCAGTTTGCTCAGCAGCGAAGTGCTGACGTTCTGGCCTTTGAAGTAATCCAGCAGAACCGGGGCAAACTTGGCGACCATCCCGTCCTGCATGCCCAGCGCAGAGAACGCGGCATCAAGCTGGCTGGTGTTGGCCACGTTGCTCACAGCGCTGGTCGCGGTTTCGGACACGCCATTGGTCTTGCCCAGCAAACCGCCCAGTTGGCTCAGTTGACCCAGGGCACCGGCGCCAGCCAGCTTGTTAACACCCGGCACTTGCTTGGTCAGCTCGGAATAGTCACTGGAGGTCAGCTGGTTTTTCGCCAGGCTCAACATCGCGCCAACACCGCCAGCCGCCTGCTCGGGCTTGACCCCAAGCTCGTTGACCTTGCTCAGCAACTGCACCGCTTGTGCCGACTTGTCAGTGGTCGCGCCGTTACCGTTGGCGCCCTGCATTTGAGCCGCGACGCCAGCCACATCGCTCAAGCTGAAACCCGCAAACACCGGGCTTGCGGCCACGGTCATCAATGTTGCCAGTGCCACTGCGCTCAACTTTTTCATTGCATCAACCTCTATATCCAAAGAGCCGCGCGTCAATTAACGCGACGGCAAAACTGTGTGTAAGACCCGAATAACCGGCAGATGTTCCCAAATGCCACTACTGGATCAAACGGCACGCAATCTTAATTGAAAAATTGTTTGCCCGCGCTGCATCCGCTTTGCCCTCGCCTGCGTATATCAAGCACGGACAGACCTTACTGACCGCCTGATAACCGACAAGGACACAGACCATGAAACGCAATTCGATCAAAACCCCGTTGATTGCCAGCCTTCTGACCCTGGCCCTTGCCGGCGGCGCGCTCCTCACTACCGCACAAGCGGCTGACATGGGCATGAACCACGACAGTGTGATGGTCGGCGGGCAAAGCATGCTGCCCGGCAAAGACATCATCGACAACGCGGTAAATTCGGCCGATCACACCACTCTGGTGGCCGCCGTTAAAGCGGCAGGCCTGGTTGACACCCTTAAAGGCAAAGGGCCGTTCACCGTGTTTGCGCCGGTCAACTCCGCGTTCGCAGCCTTGCCGGCAGGAACGGTCGACACGCTGCTCAAACCTGAAAACAAAGCCACCCTGACCAAGATTCTCACGTACCACGTGGTAGCCGGCAAACTCGACATGATGGAGCTGGCCAAACGCATCAAGGCCGGTGGCGGTAAAGCAGAACTCACCACCGTCAGCGGCGGCAAACTGTGGGTGATGATGAATGGCCCGCACAACATCGTGGTCAAGGATGAAAAAGGTAATGTGGCCGACATCACTACCTACGATGTTAACCAGTCCAATGGCGTCATTCAGGTCATCGACAAAGTACTGATGCCTAAATAGTTGCACGCCCGTCCGGCCGGTTGGCGCTCCGGCAACCGGCCGGTCAATGAGAACCCTGCCATGAATGGAATAACTCTATATGCTCAACTAATCTCAACCGATAACTGGCATGGAGCCATCACCAGTGATGTAGGGAGAACGGGTATTTTAACTGCCAACACCGAGTACCTAAAACAGCTGCTGGCCCAATGCTCGTTGGGCAATCGACGCGCTTTCGAAACCCTGTACCGCAGTGTGGCTCCCAGCTTGCACAGCGTAGCCCTGCGATGTATGGGTCGACGCGACCTCGCTGAAGAAGTGGTGCAGGAAAGTTTTGTGCGCATTTGGCACAACGCCTCACGTTATGAAGCTCATTTGTCGGCACCACTGACCTGGATGATCAACATCACGCGTAACCTGGCGATCGACCAACTGCGCAAACACCGCGAGTTGCCGTTAAGCGATCTGCAACAGGACGCCGTGGCCGATGACACCCCGGGCGCCGATGAGCAACTGGACAGCGACCGCTCCTCCCGTGCCCTCAATCATTGCCTTGAGCAACTGGACGGCATGCAGCGCCAGACCATCACCATTGCCTATTTCCATGGCTTCAGTGCCAGCGAGCTGGCCACGCAGCTGGCAGCGCCCTTGGGCACAGTCAAATCCTCGATTCGCCGGGGCATGGAACGTCTGCGCAGGTGCCTCGAATCATGAACTATAAAACTGCCGACCTGCGCCGGGCTCTGGCTGGCGACTATGCCATTGGCCTGATGCCGCCCACTGCCCGCAAACGCTTTGAACAACTGCTGCTGGACGATGCACATTTGCGCGCCGAACTGGCGCAGTGGAACACCCATCTCGCCAGCCTGGCCGAGCCCCTGGCTGCGCAGCCCGTACCCGAGCACGTGTGGCAGGCCGTCGTTTCGCGGATCGAACCGCAAAAGCTGCATGTGCCGGCCAAGCGTCCGTTCTGGACCTGGCTACGCACGGGGGCTGTGGTCTGCTCTTTGCTGATTGCCGTGACAGTGGGGTTGCTCTATACCCGCGACAACGCTCAGTACAAGGCCACCTTGCTCAGCGGCACCGAGCAACCTGCCTTGCGGATCGAAGCTCACGCCGATTACCTGAAGGTTCAACCGCTGGAACTGGCCGCCGTCGATGCCGGGCGCAGCCTCGAGTTATGGGCGATCCCGGTAGAGGGCAAGCCTGTATCGCTGGGCCTGATCCCCACGGGCGGCGATGGCATGATCGGCCTGAGCGAGAGCCAGCAGCAAATGCTGGGCACCCGTGTAGTGCTGGCAGTCAGCCTTGAACCGCGTGGCGGCTCACCGACCGGCCAGCCGACCGGGCCGGTGTTGTACCAGGGGCCGTTGGCCGCGTTGTAAACATCACTGCCGGAGCGGACGAATGCAGTTCGCTCCAGCAGTGGATGTATCGATCAGACCCCGCTGAACAGTTTGTGCGGATCGATCACAAACTTCTTCGGTACCCCCGCATCAAACTCGCCATAGCCACGTGGCGCATCGTCCAGGCTGATCACTTCAACCCCGACGATATCGGCGATTTTGATCCGGTCCCACATGATGGCTTGCATCAGTTGGCGGTTGTATTTCATCACTGGCGTCTGGCCGGTATGGAAGCTGTGGGACTTGGCCCAGCCCAGACCAAAGCGAATGCTCAGGCTGCCCATTTTCGCAGCCGCATCCACAGCGCCCGGATCTTCGGTCACATACAGGCCCGGGATGCCGATTTTGCCCGCCACCCGCACCACGCCCATCAGTGAATTGAGTACGGTGGCCGGAGCTTCGTGCTTGACCCCGTCATGACCGTGACCACGGGCCTCAAAGCCCACGGCATCGACCGCGCAATCCACTTCCGGCTCACCCAGCAACTCGGCAATCTGTTCGTGCAGCGGCGTGTCTTTGGACAAGTCGGCAATTTCAAAGCCCTGGGCCTTGGCGTGCGCCAGACGAATCGGGTTCACGTCACCGACAATCACCACGGCCGCGCCCAACAGTCGCGCCGACGCCGCTGCCGCCAGACCTACCGGCCCTGCACCGGCGATATACACCGTGCTGCCAGGGCCGACGCCCGCAGTTACGGCACCGTGATAACCGGTGGGCAGAATGTCGGAGAGGCAGGTCAGGTCGCGGATTTTCTCCATCGCCGCGTCGCGGTCCGGCAGTTTGAGCAGGTTGAAATCGGCATACGGCACCAGCACATATTCAGCCTGGCCGCCGACCCAGTCACCCATGTCCACGTAACCATAAGCGCCGCCGGGACGGGCCGGGTTGACGGTCAGGCACACCCCGGTGTTTTGCTCCTTACAGCTGCGGCAACGTCCGCACGCCACGTTAAAGGGCACCGACACCAGGTCGCCGACTTTCAAATGTTCGACGTCGCGACCGGCCTCGATCACCTCACCGGTAATCTCATGCCCCAGCACCAGGCCGGTTTGCGCGGTGGTGCGTCCGCGCACCATGTGCTGGTCGGAGCCGCAGATATTGGTCGACACCACCCGCAGGATCACACCGTGATTGATTTGTTTGCCTTGCGGGTTTTGCATCTTCGGGAAGGGAATGCTTTGCACTTCAACCTGGCCATTGCCCAGGTACACCACACCGCGATTGTCAGCCATCGAACTCACCCTTGTTGTTTTTGGAGGGGTGACCGGCAACGGCAAGCCGCAAGCCGGTCTGCCTGCAGCTTAGAACCTGCGGCGCCGGTCAGAGGACCACCGTACGACCTCCATTTAGGAAAACGCGCCGCTCGATGTGATAGCCCACGCCCCGGGCCAGGGTTTGCGCTTCGATATCGCGGCCTTTGGCAATCAGGTCCTGCGGGTAGTGGCTGTGATCCACCACCTCGACGCCCTGGGCAATGATCGGGCCTTCGTCCAGGTCGTTGTTGATGTAGTGCGCGGTGGCGCCCACCAGTTTGACGCCCTTCTCGTAAGCCTGGTGATAGGGCTTGGCGCCTTTGAAACCGGGCAGCAGCGAGTGATGGATATTGATCGCCTTGCCGTCCAGTTTGCGACACAGCTCAGGCGACAGCACTTGCATGTAGCGGGCGAGAATCACCAGCTCGGCACCGGTGTCTTCGATCACTTGCCATACCTTTGCCTCCTGCGCCGCTTTGTCAGAGGGGTTAAGCGCGAAGTGGTGATAGGGGATGTCATGCCACTGGGCCAGAGGCTCAAGGTCCGGGTGATTGGAAACCACGGCCACCACATCCATCGACAACTGGCCGATGCGCTGGCGATAGAGCAAGTCGTTAAGGCAGTGATCGGCTTTGGACACCATGATCAGGACTTTGGGCCGGTAGTGTGGCGCAGTCAGCTCGAAAGTCATGCCGAAGGCATCACCGCGCTCGGCCAGGCCTGCACGGAATTCCTGCTCGTCAAAGCCATCAGGCTGACGGAACTCAACACGAATGAAAAACCGCCCCGAACTCTGATCATCGAACGAATGGTGCTCGGTGACATAGCAACGGTGCTCGAACAGATAACGCGTCACCGCGTCCACCGTACCCAGCAGGCTGGGGCAGTCAGCGGTGAGAATCCAGGTATCCGGGGCGCGGCTCATGGGGTGCTCCTTGTAATTGTGTTGAATGGCGTAACCCTTGTGGGAGCTGGCTTGCCAGCGATTGCATCAGCACGCCCCCAGAGAAAGACCGCATCGCCTGCATCGCTGGCAAGCCAGCTCCCACAATCAGTTTTGTGATCGGGCGTGGCTCAGGCCTCGACACTCAGCCCGTATTGCGCCGCTGCGTCCTGCAACCATAACCACCAATAGTCCGAAAAGCTGCGCCGGATCAGCAGTTCCCAGGTGTCTTCGCCAGTGTGGCGGATCACCAGCTGCGATTTGGCGAACACCGTGCCCACTGCCTTGCCCACCGGGAAGTTGTCGGGGTGCACGTCATAGCTGGTGGACTTCATCAGCACTTCACGCACGTTCGGGCCGCTCAGCTCCAGCAGTTGCTGGCCGCCACTGACATTGACCACCGAGATATGCAGCCCCGCCAGCGCTGCGCGCAGGGCTTGCTCCACGGCGAATTCCTGGCCGCCGGGAACAATCAGCAGCCACTCGTCCGGGCCCATCCATTGCAGCGATGTCTGATCCTTGGCCACCAGGCTCAAGGCCACCGGTAATTCCAGGCCCAGAGCCTTGTGCACCCCTTCGGCAAAGGCCGGGTCTTTGGCGTCGCCACGCAGGGTCAGATGACCCAGGAGTTTTTTCTCGCGCACGATGACGCCGGGGTTTTTACGGCCTTTGCCAATCAGGCCGGCGAGGTTGGCGTGGTGTAACGATGACTCGGCTTTCGCGCCCGAGTCCGGGCGTTGTTGGTAAACGTTGGCTGTGGTCATGAATCACCCGTTCGCAATGTTATGTAGGATCGACCGCTATCGCTGGCAAGCCAGCTCCCACACTTGCAATGCAACCCTGTGGGAGCTGGCTTGCCAGCGATGGTCTTGATTCAAATATTCTGCCGTTCGCCCTTGGGGTCGAAGAACACCGAAGACACAATTTCAGCCTCGATCACGCTGCCGTCCGCCAACGGTGCGAACACCCGCTCGCCCATGCGTTTGAGGCCGCCTTTGACCACGCCCATGGCAAACGAGTAACCCAGCGAACCGCAGGTGTAGCTGGAGGTCACATGGCCGACCATGCTCATCGGGATCGCCTGCTTGGTGTCGAACACCAGTTGCGCGCCTTCAGGCAGCCATTTGGTCGGGTCCACCGGCTTGAGGCCCACCAGTTGTTTGCGCTGATCACGCACGCAGTCTTCGCGGTTCATCCCGCGCCAGCCGATCCATGAGAACGGTTTGGTGCGGCCCACACACCAGCCCATGTTCAGGTCGTCAGGGGTCATGGAACCGTCGGTGTCCTGCCCGACGATGATGAAACCCTTCTCGGCCCGCAGCACGTGCATGGTCTCGGTGCCATACGGGGTGAGGTTGTACGGCTTGCCCGCCTCGACAATTTTTTCCAGCACGCCCATGGCGTAGTCAGCCTGGATGTTGACCTCGTACGACAGCTCACCGGTGAACGAGATACGGAACACCCGTGCCGGTACGCCGCCCACCAGACCTTCTTTCCAGGTCATGAACGGGAAGGCTTCACGGTCCAGGTCGATGTCGGTCACTTCGCTCAACAGCTTGCGGCTGTTGGGGCCGGACAGGGTCAGGGTCGCGTAGTGGTCGGTGACCGAGGTGAAGTACACCTTCAGATCCGGCCACTCGGTCTGTTGATAAATCTCCAGCCATTGCAGTACACGGGCCGCACCGCCGGTGGTGGTGGTCATCACAAAATGGTTGTCGGCCAGGCAGGCGGTCACACCATCGTCGAACACCATGCCGTCTTCTTTGCACATCAGGCCGTAGCGGGCCTTGCCCACATCCAGCTTGGTCCAGGCGTTGGTGTAGATGCGGTTCAGAAACTCCCGGGCATCCGGCCCCTGAATGTCGATCTTGCCGAGGGTGGAGGCATCCAGAATGCCGACGCTGTCACGCACCGCCTTGCACTCGCGCTTGACCGCCGCGTGCAGATCCTCGCCATTGCGCGGGAAGTACCACGGCCGTTTCCATTGGCCGACGTCTTCAAACTCGGCACCTTGCTTGACGTGCCAGGCTTGCAGCGCGGTGTAGCGCACCGGTTCGAAGATGTGCCCGCAATGGCGGCCCGCCACCGCGCCGAAGGTCACCGGCGTGTAGTTGGGGCGGAACATGGTGGTGCCCATTTGCGCGATGGTCACGTTCAGCGAACGTGCCGCAATGGCCAGCCCGTTGACGTTGCCCAGCTTGCCCTGGTCAGTGCCAAACCCCAAGGCGGTGTAGCGCTTGACGTGCTCCACCGACTCGAAACCTTCGCGCGTCGCCAGCTCAATGGCCGCTGCGGTCACGTCGTTTTGCAGGTCGACGAATTGCTTCGGCGCCCGTGCCGTGGCTTTTTCGTGGGGCACCTGAAACAGCGCCAGGGTGGCTTCTTCATGATGATTCAGGGCTTTGGGCAGCACGCCTTCAACCGGTTTGAACCCGGCTTCACTGGCCGCCCGCACGCCACCTTCAAAGCCGTCGGCCAGGCTGTCGCCGAGCTTGTAGACACCATTGATACCGCCCACGCAGACGCGCTTTTGCGGGGCTTCGCCGGGGACAAAACCAAGGATATCTTCACGCCAGGTCGGCTTGCCGCCCAGGTGCGAGGCCAGATGCACCACCGGGCTGTAGCCGCCGGAGGTCGCAACCAGATCACACTCCAGCCATTCGCCGGGGCTGGCGACGCTGTGCTGTTTGAGGTCAATCGCCGCCACACGGGCACCGGTGACATGTTTGCTGCCGCGGGTTTCGATCACGGCGCTGCCGGTCAGAATCCGGATGCCTTTGGCCCGCGCTTCTTCGACCAGTGCACCGCGGGGATTGCTACGGGCATCGGCAATGGCCACCACTTGCAGACTGGCATCGAGCCAGTCCAGCGCCACGCGATAGGCATGGTCATTGTTGGTGCTCAGCACCAGTTTTCTGCCCGGCGCCACCCCATAGCGGCGCACATAGGTCGACACCGCACCCGCAAGCATATTGCCCGGCACGTCGTTGTTGCCGTACACCAGCGGCCGCTCGCACGCGCCGGTGGCCAGCACCACACGCTTGGCCCGTACCCGATGAATGCGCTGACGCACCTGGCCGATGGGCGCGCGGTCGCCAAGGTGGTCGGTGAGACGCTCGTGAATGGTCAGGAAATTGTGGTCGTGATAGCCGTTCACGGTGGCCCGTGGCAGCAGCAACACGTCCGGCAGCGCCTTGAGTGCAGCAATCACCCCGGCGACCCATTCCATCGCCGGTTTGCCGTCCAGGCTTTCACGGCTGTCGAGCAGGCTGCCGCCAAACTCTTCCTGTTCATCGGCCACGATCACCCGTGCACCGCTGCGTGCTGCCGCCAGGGCAGCGGCCAGCCCGGCCGGACCGGCCCCGACGATCAGCACATCGCAATGGTGGTTCATGTAGTCGTAGGTATCGGGATCGTTCTGGGTTGGCGAACGCCCCAGCCCCGCCGCCTTGCGGATGTACTTCTCGTAGGTCATCCAGAACGATTGCGGGTACATGAAGGTTTTGTAGTAAAACCCGGGCGGCATCAGCTTGCCGCCGACCTTGCCCAAAATCCCCATCACGTCAGTGTTGACGTTGGGCCAGCCGTTGGTGCTGGTGGCGACCAGACCTTGATACAGCGCCTGTTGCGTGGCGCGCACGTTGGGGATCTGGGTGGCTTCGGTGGCGCCGATTTGCAGCACCGCATTGGGCTCTTCGGCACCGGCGGCAAAAATGCCCCGCGGCCGGGAATATTTAAAGCTGCGACCGATCACGTCGACGCCGTTGGCCAGCAACGCTGCGGCCAGACTGTCGCCTTCGTAGCCTTTGTACTGTTGACCATTGAACGTGAAAGTCAGCACTTTGTTGCGATCGACGCGGCCGCCGTTAGGCAAGCGATGGGTCTGGCTCATACCTTTTCTCCCAGCTCGCGAGTGGCCGTGGTGGTCAATGGCGCAGCCTGTTCGGTGAACTGCGGCTTGCTGCCGATCAGGTAGGTTTCAAGAATTTCATAGGTCACGGTATTGCGCGTCGCGTTGAAGAACTGGCGACAGCCCGCTACGTGGTTCCACAACTCGTGGTGCAGGCCACGGGGGTTGTCGCGAAAAAACATGTAGTCGCCCCACTCGGCGTCGGTGCAGGAGCCGGGGTCGAGCGGCCGCGGAATGTGGGCCTGGCCGCTGGCGTGAAATTCCTCTTCGGAACGCAACTCGCCGCAATGGGGACAGAAGATGTGCAACATGGGGTGATTCTCCTGTTAGTGGGCGACAGCGGCAGCGCCGTGTTCGTCGATCAGGGCGCCGTTGTGGAACCGGTCAATGGAAAACGGCGCAGCCAGCGGGTGCATTTCGCCTTTGGCCAGGCTGGCGGCAAACACGTTGCCCGAGCCCGGCGTGGCCTTGAACCCGCCCGTCCCCCAACCGCAGTTGAAGAACAGGTTCGGTACCGGGGTCTTGGAGATGATCGGGCAGGCGTCCGGCGTGGTATCGACGATCCCGCCCCACTGGCGGTTCATGCGCACCCGGGACAACACCGGGAACATCTCGACAATGGCTTGAATGGTGTGCTCGATCACCGGGTACGAGCCGCGCTGGCCGTAGCCGTTATAGCCGTCAATACCGGCGCCGATCACCAGATCGCCCTTGTCGGACTGGCTGATGTAACCGTGAACCGCGTTGGACATGATCACGCTGTCGATAATCGGTTTGATCGGCTCCGATACCAATGCCTGCAACGGGTGCGATTCAATCGGCAGGCGGAACCCGGCCTGGCGCGCCATGTGCCCGGAGTTACCGGCCGTGACTACGCCCACGCGCTTGGCGCCGATAAAACCTTTACTGGTTTCGACGCCAATGCACACGCCGTTTTCCTTGCGAAAGCCGAGCACTTCGGTTTGCTGGATCAAGTCCACCCCCAGCGCATCGGCGGCCCGGGCAAAGCCCCAGGCCACGGCGTCATGCCGAGCCACGCCGCCACGGCGCTGGACAGTGGCGCCCATCACCGGGTAGCGGGTGTTTTTTGAACAGTCCAGGTACGGAATTTCGTCTGCCACCTGTTTCGCATTCAGCAACTCGCCGTCCACCCCGTTGAGGCGGTTGGCACTGACCCGGCGCTCCGAGTCGCGAATGTCTTGCAGGGTGTGGCACAGGTTGTACACCCCGCGCTGGGAGAACATGACGTTGTAGTTCAGGTCCTGGGACAGGCCTTCCCACAGCTTCATTGCGTGCTCGTACAGATGCGCCGACTCGTCCCACAAATAGTTGGAACGCACGATGGTGGTGTTGCGCGCCGTGTTGCCGCCGCCCAACCAGCCCTTTTCCACCACCGCCACATTGGTGATGCCGTGTTCCTTGGCCAGATAGTAAGCAGTGGCCAGGCCGTGGCCGCCACCGCCGACAATGATCACGTCGTAGACCTTTTTCGGGGTCGGCGTGCGCCACATCTTCTGCCAGTTTTCGTGGTGGCTGAGGGAGTGTTTGAAGAGGCCGAAGCCTGAGTACCGTTGCATAGGGATTACTCCAAAACCGCGCTCAGCGATAAACCGGGAAGTCTTTGCACAGTGCCGTTACCTGGCTCGCCACGTCAGCCTCGATATCGGCATCGCCGAGGTGATCGAGGATGTCGCAGATCCAGCCGGCCAGCTCCGTACATTGCGCCACTTTGAAACCGCGGGTGGTGACCGCCGGGGTACCGATGCGCAAGCCCGAAGTCACGAAGGGTGATTGCGGATCGTTCGGCACCGCGTTTTTATTGACCGTGATATGGGCCCGGCCCAGGGCTGCATCAGCGTCTTTTCCGGTCAGGCCCTGGCGGATCAGGCTGAGCAAAAACAGGTGGTTGTCGGTGCCGCCCGAGACCACGTCGTAACCGCGCTTCACAAACACCTCGGCCATCGCCCGGGCGTTGTCGATCACCTGTTTTTGATAGGTTTTAAAGCCGGGTTCCAGGGCTTCCTTGAAACACACCGCTTTGGCTGCGATCACGTGCATCAACGGCCCGCCCTGGCCGCCGGGGAACACCGCCGAGTTGAATTTTTTCTCCAGTGCTTCGTTGGCCTTGGCCAGAATCAGCCCGCCGCGCGGCCCGCGCAGGGTTTTGTGGGTGGTGGTGGTCACAACGTCGGCGTAGGGCAGCGGGTTCGGGTACAAGCCCGCCGCCACCAGACCGGCCACGTGGGCCATGTCGACAAACAGGTAAGCCCCCACTTTGTCGGCAATCTGCCGGAAACGCGGAAAGTCGAGGAATTTGGAGTAAGCCGAGAACCCGGCAATGATCATCTTCGGCTGATGCTCGACGGCCAGACGCTCGACTTCGTCGTAGTCGATCAGCCCGGTGGTGGTGTCGATGCCGTATTGCACCGCGTTGTACAACTTGCCGGAAAAACTGACGCTGGCGCCGTGGGTCAAGTGACCGCCGTGGGCCAGGCTCATGCCCAGCACTGTGTCCCCGGCATTGAGCAACGCCAGGTACACCGCCGCGTTGGCCTGGCTGCCGGAGTGCGGTTGCACGTTGGCGTAATCGGCACCGAACAGTTGTTTGGCGCGATCGATGGCCAGCTGCTCGACTTTATCCACATGCTCGCAACCGCCGTAATAGCGTTTGCCGGGGTAGCCTTCGGCGTACTTGTTGGTCAGGCCGCTGCCCTGGGCTTGCATCACGCGCCGGCTGGTGTAGTTCTCGGAGGCAATCAGTTCGATGTGATCTTCCTGACGCTGATCTTCGGCATTCATGGCCGCTAACAAGGCATCGTCGTAGCCCTGAATCTGATCCTGCTTGCTGAACATTGCGTTCTCCCAGCGCCAGCGCGCCTTTGGTCTCGGTTAGGGCTTGCCCTTTGAGCCAGATGGTAGAGCTGGCGCCCCCGGATCAAATGCCTATGGACGCCACACAAAGGTGCGTTTACGACATGGGACAAAAGCGCGTATCACTCATGCCCTGTGGGAGCCGGCTTGCCGGCGATGCGAGCCACTGGCGATACCTGATCTGCCATCGCCGGCAAGCCGGCTCCCACAAGAAGTCTGTCGAGCATTCTGTGCACCCGCCGGATTCTTGGATAAAGTGCAGCACGATCTTCGACCATGGAACCGGGAAATGACTGACAAGAGCCAACAATTCGCCAGCGACAACTACTCCGGTATCTGTCCCGAAGTCTGGGCCGCCATGGAGCTGGCCAACCACGGCCACCAGCGCTCATATGGTGATGACGAATGGACCCTGCGGGCCGCCAACGATTTCCGCAAACTGTTCGAAACCGATTGCGAGGTGTACTTCGCCTTCAACGGCACCGCCGCCAACTCACTGGCCCTGTCGTCGTTGTGCCAGAGCTTCCACAGCGTGATCTGCTCCGAGACCGCCCACGTCGAAACCGATGAATGCGGTGCGCCGGAGTTCTTCTCCAACGGCTCGAAACTGCTGATTGCCCGCACTGAAAACGGCAAGATCACCCCCGAGTCGATCCGCGAAATCGCCCTCAAGCGCAAAGACATCCACTACCCCAAGCCGCGGGTCGTCACCATCACCCAGGCCACCGAAGTCGGCAGCGTGTACCGCCCGGAAGAAATCCGCGCCATCAGCGCTACCTGCAAGGAGCTGGGCCTGCTGTTGCACATGGACGGCGCCCGTTTTTCCAATGCTTGCGCGTACCTGGGGTGCTCGCCTGCGGAGCTGAGTTGGAAAGCCGGGGTTGATGTGCTGTGCTTTGGCGGGACCAAAAACGGCATGGCGGTGGGCGAAGCGATTCTGTTCTTTGATCACGCCCTGGCCGTGGACTTTGACTATCGCTGCAAACAGGCCGGGCAACTGGCGTCGAAAATGCGTTTTCTGTCAGCACCCTGGGTCGGCTTGCTGGAAAACGACGCCTGGCTCAAACATTCCCGCCACGCCAACCACTGCGCACAATTGCTGAGCCAGCTGGTCAGTGACATTCCGGGGGTTGAGCTGATGTTTCCGGTGGAAGCCAACGGCGTGTTCCTGCAACTGTCGGAACCGGCTGTGGCAGCGCTGACAGCCAAGGGCTGGCGCTTTTACACCTTTATCGGCAAGGGCGGCGCACGCTTCATGTGCTCGTGGGACACCGAAGAGGCGCGGGTGCGGGAACTGGCAGCGGATATCCGCGAAGTGATGGGTACAAATTAATGCAGGAGCGAGCTTGCTCGCGAGCTTCTAACAGCTCGCGAGCAAGCCCGCTCCTACAGAAGATGATTGATTGTTACCCGACTCAGGATTGCCCGAGAGTCCGCTCAATCACTTCGACCGTGGCGCTGACTTGCTCTTGATAACGGTCGAGTTCCTGTTTGTGCTGCTGTTTGAGTTCAATCTGTTGCGAACACAGATTCAACGCGGCCAGCACCAACAACTTGTCCCCGATCAAGCTCGGGTACTTTCTTTTCGTATCGGCCAAGGCAGTGTTTAACATCACCGATGCGGACACCAAGGTTTGCAGCTCCCCAACAGGTGCCTTGATCGAATAGTCGTTGCCCAGAATCGAGACGACTTTTATTCCGTCTCTGTCTTCGCTCATGCGCTGACAGTGCTCGCGCGTTCAACCAGTGCCTGGATACGGGCAGCTGTTGCACCTTGCTTCTCTTCCTGTTCCATCAGGCTCAGTTGCAGGCTTTCGTTGTCATCTTTGGCCTGGGCCAGTTCAACGTTCAGCGCAGCGTTGATGTCCAACAGCTCCTGCTTTTGTTGAACCAGATCGCTGACCAGTTGTTCCAGTTTGCTAAGGGATGATTCCATCATGGTGGTGATCTCAAGCTGTTTTCAGAGGGCGCGTACGATAAAGAAAAGTCACCGGCTAAGCTAGCGGCAACCGGCCTTTAAGCCCCCTAAAGACTGTGGTTTGCGATCTTTGTTCCCGTCTTCCCCCAAACACCCCCCTTGCAGGAAGAGCCGGTCGACGCTCGATTGTCTCGCGAGCTGTGGTTTTTCAAGAAGCTCGCTCCTACAGGTATCAGAATTCAATCCGCACATCGCCCTTGGGTACGCTGCAGCACGACAAGATGTAGCCTTCTGCCACGTCTTCGTCGGTGATGCCGCCGTTGTGCTCCATCTCGACTTCGCCGCCCAGCTTCAACACCTTGCACGTGCCACAAATCCCCATGCCGCAGGCCTTGGGAATCAACAGCCCCAGCTTGGCTGCCGCGGCGTGTACGGTTTCGGCCGGGCCCACGCGGATACTTTTGCCCGACGCGGTGAATTCCACCTGGTTGAGGTCCGCCAGATCCAGCTCCGGCGCATCTGCCGCCTGTTCGGCCTGCTCCACCGCATCGGCCCGGGCCTCGGGCGGGGTCGCGCCAAAAGACTCTTCGTGGTAACGGCTCATGTCAAAACCGTTGGCTTCCAGCAGCCGCTTGACCGCGCTCATGTAAGGCGTGGGGCCGCAACAGAACACCTCGCGCTCCATAAAGTCGGGGGCCATCAGTTCCAGCATCTTGTGATTCAAATAACCGCGATACCCGGCCCAGGGCTCGCCCAGGCCGTGCTTCTCGCAAATCAGGTGCAGGCTGAAATTGTCGATGCGCGAAGCCATGTGCTCCAGCTCGCGGTGATAAATGATGTCTTTGGGCGAACGGGCGCTGTGGATAAACACCATGTCGACATTGGCGTTGGTGTCGTAAAACCAGCGCGCCATGGACATGACCGGGGTAATGCCGACCCCGCCGCTCAGATACAGGACCTTGGGGCTCGGTGCGTCGATGGCGTTGAACAGCCCGACCGGACCGTGCACCGCCAGCTCCTGGCCCTCACTCAAGGTGTCGTGCAGCCAGTTGGACACGCGCCCGCCCGGCACGCGCTTGATGGTCACCGAAAAGCTGTACGGCACCGAAGGCGAACTGGAAATGGTGTATGAGCGCATCACCGGATCGCCGTCGATTTCCAGCTCCAGGGTCACGAACTGCCCCGGCTTGAAAAAGAACAGGATCGGCTGGTCGGCCATAAAGCAGAAGGTGCGCACATCCCAGGTTTCCTGAATCACTTTGACGCATCGCACGATGTGTCGGCCGTTGGCCCAGGTCTGGGTGGTTACCGGATTCAGAAAGCTGTTGGACATGCGCTTCTCCACGGCCGACAACCGGCCTCTTGCTGGCGATTCTGCGCATGCCCCGGGGCGGCCATTTACCTATTCACGACATTCACATACTTATCGCGACCAGCCCCTTGAAACAGGGGCTGGCGCGTCGGGAACAGATTGGGCCATGTCGCCCGCAGATATGGCATCGGCACGCCCTGATCGCACACTCAGCGCCACTGATAGCGTTAATTGCTTTGCCTTGCGTCGCACCCCTGAGCAGCCACTTTCGGGCCACATACAATGGCCATGAGGATTACAACGATGGACATCACCGCAACCCTGAGCCTGGGCGATCCACTGGAACCCGCACGCAAGGCCACCGCCGAGATGTTGCAGAACCGCGAGCGTACTTTTTCGCTGCCGCAGCCGTTTTATAACGACGAGCGCCTGTTCGAAATCGACATGCAGGAGATCTTTCAGAAGGAGTGGCTGATTGCAGGCATGACCTGCGAGATCCCGACCAAGGGCAATTTTCTGACCCTGCAAGTGGGCAACAACCCGATCATCGTGATTCGCGGTACCGAGGGTCAGGTCCATGCTTTTCATAACGTATGCCGCCATCGCGGCTCGCGGTTATGCACCTCCGAGAAGGGCAAGGTCGCCAAGCTGGTGTGCCATTACCACCAGTGGACCTATGAACTCGATGGCCGCCTGCTGTTTGCCGGCACCGAGATGGGCGCCGACTTTGACATGAAGCAATACGGGCTCAAGCCGGTGAACGTGAAAACCGCAGGGGGCTACATCTTTATCAGCCTGGCCGAGAACCCGCCGGCGATCGACGAGTTCCTGGCCACGCTGAACCACTACATGGAACCCTACGACATGGAAAACACCAAGGTGGCGATTCAGACCACCCTGGTGGAAAAGGCCAACTGGAAACTGGTGCTGGAAAACAACCGCGAGTGCTACCACTGCAACGCATCGCACCCCGAGTTGCTCAAGACCCTGCTGGAATGGGACGACGTCACCGACCCCCGGGCCGACCAGGCATTCAAGGATCACGTGGCAGCCTCGGCAGCGGCCTGGGATGCGGAAAAAATCCCCTACGCCCACGCCAGCTTCGGCCTGCGCAACCGCATCGTGCGCATGCCGCTGCTCAAGGGCACCGTGTCGATGACCCTGGATGGCAAACAGGGCTGTGCAAAACTCATGGGGCGGATTAAAAACCCGGACCTGGGCTCGATGCGCATCCTGCACCTGCCGCACTCGTGGAACCACTGCATGGGCGACCACATCATCGTCTTTACCGTATGGCCGCTCAGCGCCCAGGAAACCATGGTTACCACCAAATGGCTGGTGCACAAGGATGCAGTGGAAGGCGTGGACTATGACGTGGAGCGCATGCGTAACGTATGGGACGCCACCAACAATCAGGACCGGCGCCTGGCTGAAGAGAACCAGCGCGGCATCAACTCCGTGGCCTACCAGCCGGGGCCGTACTCGCAAACCTACGAGTTTGGCGTGGTCAACTTCGTCGACTGGTACAGCGAGCGCTTGCTGAGCAACCTGGGCGCGGCGCCGGCGCCGTACCTCAAAGGCGTGGTCGCCCAATAACCGCCCGACCAAACCTGTAGGAGCGAGCTTGCCTCGCGAGCTGTTCAAGCGAGCTGTTGAAATCTCGCGAGCAAGCTCGCTCCTACAGGCTATTTTTTAACCAACAGGCTACACCCCATACAATCAAAGGCCCGCAGCCCTTCACCAACATCTTATCCACAGTCACACCCACAGTAATTGTGGGGAAGTGGGTAAGTTATCCCGAAAACGGCGATTGGCTGTTTTTTGTACAAAACCTTACAGGCCACGGGATACATGGGCTGCAAGCAACCGCAAACACCTTATCCACATATCCGCCAACAGAGATTGTGCGCAACTTATGCACCGCACCCCTTTTCTGTGGAAAACCCTTTAAGGGCCCGTTTTTTAAAGGGTTTGACCGCTCAGCAGTGGATAACTACAGCAATTGGTTGTTTTTTGATCAGAAGCCTGAAAGCCTTGATCCATATAGCGCTTAGCCGACAGCAAACAACTTATCCACATAAGCGCTAACAGACTTTGTGGGCAACTCAGCGCACCACGCCTTCTTCGATTAATAACTTTAAAATCGCCTGTGCACACTCTTCGCTGCTCTTGCCTTTGAGTATTTGACCTCCACCACCCGCTGCCTTGGCTGTCGCCGCTTTCATACGGTCGGCGCCACTTTTGGCCCTGATCACTTTGAGACGCTTTGGCCGCGGCCTGGCGGGCTGGAAAACACCGACTGTGGATAACTCGTCCACAATCACCTCAACCACTTCGGCATCGACCACACCACGGGTAGCCGGGCCATAGGCGCTTTGGCGGGCCTTGGGGGCGGCGTTATCCACAGTGGCCATAAACGGCAGGCGCACCTTGAGCCGGCGCCGCTGGCCGCGGGGCAACGCCTGCAACACCAGGGCAACACCGTTGTGGATAGATTCGACCTGAGCCACCCCCACCAGCAACGGCCAGCCCAGTTGCTCTGCGAGCAGATACGGCAGCATGCCCGAGCCTTCACCGGTTTCAGCCTGACTGCCCGTCAGTACCACCTGCACCCCGGCTTCCCGGATGTAGTCGCGCAAAACCGGCAGCGCATCGTCGCCGTCCGCCTGTTCCAGCACGTGAAGTTCGTCCAGGCCCATGCCCAGATACGCACGCAGCGCCGGTTCGTGGGGGTTACCTGCGTGCAGAACATGCAGGTTATCCCCAGCCAGCTGGAGGCCGAGCTCGACAGCCCGGGCATCCTGTTCAGCGCGCCGGGCCCGGCCGGAAGCCGGGTGGGCACCGATTGAAACCAGAGCAACGGTGGCAATGGTCATAAGCGAATCTCCAAAACTGTAAACAGTCTGTAGGAGCGAGCTTGCCTCGCGATCTGTTTAAAAGCTCGCGAGACAAGCTCGCTCCTACAGGGGGTTTAGGTCAATCAGGCGGCATCGCGTCTGGCGCCCTGGCGCCAGTTATCCACAGCGGCGATCAGTGCTTCGAGAATCGCACCACCCTCGCCGATCACAGAAAGGTCAGCGCGTTTGATCATGTCGCAGCCCGGATCAAGATTGATCGCCACCACCTTGTCGCATGCGCCGATCCCTTGCAGGTGCTGGATTGCACCGCTAATACCGACCGCCACGTACACCCGGGCCGTGACCCAGGTGCCGCTGGCCCCGACCTGACGTTCCCGGCCCATAAAACCGTCGTCCACCGCCACCCTTGATGCTCCTTCGGTAGCGCCCAGCGCCGCCGCCGTCCTGTGGAAAAGTCCCCAGTCCTTAACCCCGTTTCCGCCGCTGAGGATAAATTCCGCTTCGGCCATAGGAATCGCCGCCGGATCGACCTCAACTGCACCCAGGTCTTCGATACGGGCCAAGCAACGCGGCGCGTCTGTGGATAACTGCACCGCCAATGCTTCATGCCGGGTTTCGCTGACCGGCTCGGCGCACTCGGCAGCCGCCAGGATCAACCTTGGTAACGGCTGCGCCAGATCCTGCAGACCGGCCCCGGCGCGTCCCAAACAGGCTCCGTCCTTGATCTGCCACACCCGCGTGGCCGGGCGCTGGCCCAGGCTCGCAGCAAAGCGGCGGCCCAACTCTGCGCCGCCATTGCGGCTGTCGGGCAGCAACCAGTGCTTGGGGGCGAACTGGTTATCCACAGCCCGCAAATCGTAAACCCGTTGCTCCGGTGCATAACCTTCGCTGTCGAGTAACAACAAACGATCCACCCCTGCCCTGGCAAAGGCCGTTTCTTTGCACTCGCCAAACACCACTGCCAGCACCGCGCCGTCGCTGCCCGCCAACTGCCGGGCCAGGCCCAGCAAGTCGCGGTCGTGACTGGCGAGACGGCCACCGACCATGTCCGGCACCACGCAGATATAAAACGCTGGCGCTGGCACCTGATGCAGGGGTAATTGCACTTCAACACTGGCCGCGCGTTTGGCCGCACCGCCCTGCTGCGCGCCACTGCGGTCAATTCGCTTGATACCGTTGGGGCCGATAAACCCCTGCCCATGCACATTTTTGCGCATCACCCCATTGGGCCCCATCCAGAGGGTCTGTACCGGCTGCATGGCAGCATGCAGCGGGTGCAGGCGATTACGGGCAATCCACTCGGCCCGCGGGTCGCGGCGAATAATGTCACTCATGCGATCACCTCCGGGGCGGCCCGTCTGGCCGGTCGGGCGGCCGCAACCTCTTCAATCAGGGCGTCGGCCACCAGTTCGGCAATGTCTTTGATCTGTGGACGCGGCTCGACTACGCCTTCGAGCATCGCCGTGCATTGCGGGCAACCTACAGCCACGCGCTCGGCGCCCGTCTCGCGGATGTCGTCCATGCGCATGTCGGGAATCCGCTGCTTGCCGGGAATGTCAGTAATCGGCGCACCGCCGCCACCGCCACAGCAGCGCGAGCGAAAGCCCGAGCGCTGCATCTCTTTGACCTCAATCCCCAGGGCGCGCAATACCGCGCGGGGTGCCTCGTATTCACCGTTGTAGCGGCCCAGATAACAGGGGTCGTGATAGGTCACGCTGCCGCCCGTATCCGCCTTCAAGGCAAGCGCGCCAAGACTGATCAGCTCGGCCATGTAAGTGCTGTGGTGTTGCACCAGGTACTCACCGCCAAAGGCGCCATATTCGTTTTTCAGTACATGAAAACTGTGGGGGTCGCAGGTCACGATGCGCTTGAAGCGGTATTGCGCCAGGGTCTGGATATTGCGCTTGGCCAATGCCTGAAAGGTCGCTTCGTCACCAAGGCGCCGGGCCACGTCACCGCTGTCACGCTCTTCGAGGCCCAGGACCGCAAAGTCGACGCCACCCGCTTTCAGCACTTTGACGAATGAACGCAGGGTGCGCTGGTTGCGCATGTCGAAGGCGCCATCGCCAACCCAGAACAGCACGTCCACAGAAGGTTTATCGCGCATCAGATCAAGATTCAGATCTGCGGCCCAGTTCATCCGCCCGCCCGGGGCAAAACCGCCGGGGTTGTCGGTGGCGATCAGGTTGTCCAGCACCTGGGCCCCGTTGTTCGGCGTTGCACCTTTTTCCAGGGTCAGGAAGCGGCGCATATCGACGATGGCGTCCACGTGCTCAATCATCATCGGGCACTCTTCAACACAGGCACGGCAGGTGGTGCAGGACCACAGGGTGTCCGCATCCACCAGGCCGTTAACGATCGGTTGATGCGGGTTGCCAGCATGTTCGCCAATGGGCTTGCCCGGGTACGGGCTGCCGGCAAAGTGCGCATCGGTGCCGCCCGCGAGCCCCACCACCATGTCCTGAATCAGCTTTTTCGGGTTCAACGGCTGGCCCGCAGCGTAGGCCGGACACGCCGCTTCGCACTTGCCGCATTGCACGCAGGCGTCAAAACCCAGCAATTGGTTCCAGGTGAAATCCTTGGGTTTTTCCACCCCCAGTGGCGCACTGCGGTCTTCCAGATCCAAGGGCTTCAAGCCGGTGGAGCGCCCACCGCCAAAGCGCTCGGCGCGCCGATGCCAGGCCAGGTGCAAAGCCCCGGCGAAGGCGTGTTTCATCGGCCCGCCCCAGGTCATGCCGAAGAACAGTTCCGCCACGCCCCACACCACTCCCGCCCCCAGCAGGGCTGCCAGCAACCAGCCGCCAAAGTCCTGGGGCAGCAAACCGGCGACCGGCAGGGTGAGGATAAAAAAGCTCAGCGAGAATGCCAGCAGGCTTTTCGGCAGGCGCATCCACGGGCCTTTGGACAGGCGGGCCGGTGGGTTGAGGCGACGTTTGAACACAAAGAGCGCGCCGACAAACATCAGCGCCGTGGCAACCAGCAGGGCGTAGCCGAGGATGCGGTTATGCAGGCCCAGGCCATGCACCAGAATCGCCAGCAACGCCGCCAGCACAAAGCCCCCGGCGGTGGCAACGTGGGTATTGGCCATGTATTTATCGCGGGCCACTACGTGGTGCAGGTCGACCATGTAGCGCCGGGGCATGGCCAGCAGGCCGCCGAGCAGATCGACCCTGGCCGGGCGGCCACGACGCCACATATGCATCCGCCGCACGGCGCCGATGACGGCCAGCCCCAGAGCTGCGAATAACAATACAGGGAGAACAATATTGAGCATGGTGAAGCTCCCGAAGACCTCAGGGGTTGCGCAAATCCTGTGGGAGCCGGCTTGCCGGCGATGAGGCATATGCAATGGCTAAAAACATCGCTGGCAAGCCAGCCCCCACAGAGTTATTCACACGTGCTTAGAAATCCTTGCACAACCTGAGTGCGTCATAGATCGCGGCATGCACGTTGCGTTGCGCCACGCAGTCGCCGATGCGGAACAGCAGATACCCGTCCCCCGCTTCGCTCAGACACGGCTGCGGTTTGATCGCGAACAGCGCTTCGACGTCAATCTGGCCCTTGTTGCGCGAGTCCGGTTTGAGCGCGTAATACAGCTCTTCATCCGGGCGCACGCCATTCTCGATCACCACCTGGTCCACCACGCGCTCTTCCCGGGCGCCGGTGTATTCGTTCTCCAGCACGGCAATCAGCTTCTCGCCTTCGCGGTACACCTTCTCCAGCATCATGTCCCCGGTCATGATCACTTCCTTGGGGTACAGGCTGCGGTAGTAGGTCGGGAATGAAGTCCCGCCAATCGCCACGCCGGGCTTGGTGTCGTCGGTCACGATCTCGACCTGCGCCCCTTTGTCGGCCATGAAATCGGCGACGGACATACCGGTGAATTCGCAAATGGTGTCGTACACCAGCACGTTCTTGCCCGGTTCAACCTTGCCGTCAAGCACGTCCCAGCTGCTGACCACCAGCCCTTCGGCGGCGCCCCAGTGTTCGTTCTGCTCCACAAACGGATGCCCGCCCACGGCCAGCACCACGATGTCGGGGCGCAGGTCGAGAATGGTGGCCGGATCTGCCGCAGTGCCCAGACGCAGATCAACGTTCAGGCGCGCCAGTTCCAGCTGGAACCAGCGGGTAATACCGGCCATCTGATCGCGCTGCGGGGCTTTGGAGGCGGTGGTGATTTGCCCGCCAATAACGTCCTTTTTCTCGAACAGGGTCACGTCGTGCCCCCGTTCAGCGGCTACCCGCGCGGCCTCCATACCGGCAGGGCCGGCACCGACGATCACCACTTTGCGTTTGATCCCGGTGGTTTTCTGGATGATGTGCGGCACGCCCATGTATTCGCGGGAGGTGGCGGCATTCTGGATACACAGCACATCCAGCCCCTGGTATTGACGGTCGATGCAGTAGTTGGCGCCCACGCATTGTTTGATCTGGTCGATCTGGCCCATTTTGATTTTGGCAATCAGGTGCGGGTCGGCGATGTGGGCACGGGTCATGCCCACCATGTCCACATAGCCGCCTTCCAGAATTCGCGTGGCCTGGTTCGGGTCCTTGATGTTTTGCGCGTGCAACACCGGCGCCTTGACCACTTCCTTGATCCCGGCGGCCAGATGCAAAAACGGCTCCGGTGGGTAACTCATGTTGGGGATCACGTTGGCGAGGGTGTTATGGGTGTCGCAGCCCGAGCCAACCACGCCGATAAAATCAAGCATGCCGGTGTCGTCGTAGTACTTGGCGATTTGTTTCATGTCCTCGTGGCTCAAGCCATCGGGGTGAAATTCGTCACCGCACAGGCGAATGCCGACGCAGAAATCCGGTCCGACTTCGGCACGCACGGCCTTGAGCACTTCAAGACCGAAGCGCATGCGATTTTCAAAACTGCCGCCCCATTCATCGGTGCGTTTGTTGACCCGCGGGCTCCAGAACTGATCGATCATGTGCTGGTGCACCGCCGACAGTTCGACCCCATCCAGCCCGCCTTTTTTGGCGCGCCCTGCCGCACTGGCGTAATTGCCGATCACGCGCCAGATTTCTTCGGGCTCGATGGTTTTGCAGGTGGCACGGTGCACCGGTTCACGCACCCCGGACGGCGACATCAGGGTCGGCCAGTTGAAGCCGTCCCAGCGTGAGCGGCGGCCCATGTGGGTTATCTGGATCATGATCTTGGCGCCGTGCTTGTGCATGGCATCGGCCAGGTTCTGGAAGTGCGGGATGATGCGGTCGGTGCTCAGGTTGACCGAACTCCACCACTCCTGCGGACTGTCGATCGCCACCACTGACGAACCACCGCAAATCGCCAGGCCGATACCGCCCTTGGCTTTTTCTTCGTAGTACTGCACGTAGCGCTCAGTGGTCATGCCGCCATCGGTGGCATACACCTCGGCGTGGGCAGTGCTGAGCACGCGGTTGCGGATGGTCAGTTTGCCGATTTGAATCGGCTCAAACATTGCTTCGAACGCCATATCCCGATCCTCGACTTACAACGGCTTGACGATAAACAGGCCGTGGTCGTGGCCTTCTTCCGATCCGCTATAAACCTGCTCGGCCCTGGTGCGAATGTGACTGCCACGAGCCTGCAGGATCTGATCCATGGCCCCGGCAAACCAGCCGGTGAACATGTAGTCGACCTTGCGCCCGACCTTGCCGTACACGTAGACGAAACAGGAGTGTTCGAGCTTGATGGTGGCGGTGCCTTTATCGAGGTCGATGTCCTGGATTTTGAACAGGCCCCAGCCACGCTGCGACAGACGCTTCATGTAATGTTCGAACACCGCAACGCCTTCCAGGCCGTGGCACTCGGCTTCTTTTTCGCACCAGTGCCAGGCGGACTTGTAGCCGGCCTTGTAGAGAATTTCGGCGTAGGCGTCGGCGCCCAGCACTTCCTCGATGCCCATATGGTTATTGACGAAAAAATGCCGCGGCACATACAACATGGGCAGGGCATCGGAGGTCCAGACACCGGTTTCGCTGTCGACTTCGATAGGCAATTGCGGGGCGATTTTAGCCATGGAACAAAACTCCAAAAATTGAACAAATCTATGTAGTCGCTGCCGCAGGCTGCGAAGGGTTGCGAAGCAGCCCGTTTTTCAAGAGGTCCTCATCGCAGCCTTCGGCAGCGACTACGAGGAGCTTTGCGGCTATTCGCCCCAGACATCCTTGAGCACGTTGACCCAGTTTTCGCCCATGATTTTGCGCACCACGCGCTCGGGGTGGCCGCGCTTGAGCAGGGTTTCGGTGAGGTTGGGAAACTCCCCCACCGTGCGGATGCCCAGCGGGTTGATGATCTTGCCGAAGCTGGTCAGACGCCGGGCGTAGCCCTTGTCGTGGGTCAGCATTTCGAAGAAGTCCT
This sequence comes from Pseudomonas sp. TWR2-1-1, assembly GCF_049897045.1. Taxonomy (NCBI): domain Bacteria; kingdom Pseudomonadati; phylum Pseudomonadota; class Gammaproteobacteria; order Pseudomonadales; family Pseudomonadaceae; genus Pseudomonas; species Pseudomonas sp. TWR2-1-1. Next base: position 183,194 of record NZ_JAFCVM010000006.1, on the reverse strand, counting down.
GACCATGGCCCTGGGTGAAGTCGGTGCCGATACCGATGGCGTCTTCGCCGACGATATTCATCGTGTACTCGATGGCTTGGGCATAATCGTCAATGGTCGAGTCGATGCCCTTGGCCAGAAATGGCGCGAACATGGTCACCCCGACAAAGCCGCCATGGTCGGCAATGAATTTAAGTTCAGCGTCGGATTTGTTGCGCGGATGCTCTTTGAGGCCGGACGGCAGACAGTGCGAATAGCAGACCGGTTTTTTCGATTCGAGGATCACCTCTTCCGAGGTTTTTGAACCCACGTGGGACAGGTCGCACATGATCCCGACGCGGTTCATTTCGGCCACGACTTCGCGGCCAAAGCCCGAGAGTCCGCCATCACGCTCGTAGCAGCCGGTGCCCACCAAGTTTTGCGTGTTGTAGCACATCTGCACCACGCCAACCCCGAGCTGTTTGAAGATCTCGATGTAGCCCAACTGGTCTTCAAAGGCGTGGGCATTCTGGAAGCCGAAGATGATTCCGGTTTTGCCCAGCGCCTTGGCCCGACGAATATCGGCGGTGGTTTTTACCGGGATCACCAGGTCGCTGTTTTCGCGAATAAGGGCCTGGCTGGCCACAATATTATTGATCGTGGCTTGAAAGCCCTCCCACACCGACACCGTGCAGTTGGCGGCCGTGAGGCCGCCCTTGCGCATGTCTTCAAACAGTTCACGGCTCCATTTGGCAATGATCAGCCCGTCGATAACGATGCTGTCTGCGTGCAACTCGGCTGGGCTCATCAGGCGTCCCCTTATGTACGCCGAATCGACTGCCGGCGCTTTGGGGCCAGCATAGGCTCGGGGTCAAAAACAGCCGGGTGCAAAAGCGACAGCGCAATTGCCGAAAGCGTCAATGCGCGACAAAGCACCCGGCGCCAATCTCACCACCTATGCTGCGCGGCTGTTCTTTGGCCCCCGCTTGAGCCAGAATCCGTCCCAACTATGGATTAGGAAGCCGCAATGAAATCGATTCTCCTGGCCTTGGCGTTGATCACAAGCGGTGCATATGCAGCCGATGATGCCGACTACAACCCGTGCGATGCGGTGGAAAACGACCAGCAAACCCTGGCGTGTTCGGCGTACAGCAAAAATGCTGCCGAGCTGTTGCTGACCGAGAACTACGAAGCCCTGCAGGCGCGAATGACCTCGATGTACGGCTCAAACGCGACTCAGCTCAATAACATCATCAGCAAGATCAAGACCGCTCAGGCACTGTGGCTGCACCAGCGTGACGCCGATTGCGCGATTGTGGTGTTCCCTGCCACCTCCGGCACCCAGACCTACAACATTGCCCTGAACGACTGCATGGCGCGCATGAGCGATGACCGTTCGGAGTTTCTGGAATCGATCGGGCAGGAATAACCACCCTGCTATCAAAAACCTGTGGGAGCTGGCTTGCCAGCGATTCAGGCGCGGTGCCCCATAGGGGTAAATCGGCTGATGCCATCGCCGGCAAGCCGGCTCCCACAGGTCAGGTGCTTTATTTAAATCCAGGGTTTTTATGACTATTTGCGGTATCGATATCAAAGGCAGCGAAGCCATCTTCGCCCTTGCCACCCAAGGCCCCGACGGCCTTCAACATCTGGCCACTGCGAGCAAAAAGATCGCCCTCGACGACGATGAAAATGCCCTCAACGTCAAGGCCTTCGCCGCGCAGCTCGCAGCCTTTGTAAAGGCCAACGGCATCACCCGTATCGCAATCAAGAAGCGCAGCAAAAAAGGCGAGTTTGCGGGCGGGCCAACCACCTTCAAAATCGAAGGCATCATCCAGTTGCTGGACGATTGCGAGGTGCAATTGCTGTCACCGCAAACCCTCAACGCGCAATTCAAAAAGCACGCCTTCGAGCTGCCCGCTTCATTGAACAAATATCAGCATGATGCCTACAAGGCTGCGTGCGCGGCATTGCTCAAGGGTTAACCGACCCGGTCCTGTCGTGGCGCGCAGGCAAAACGCGCCCGATAGCTGCGGGTGAAATATGACGGTGATTCAAAGCCGCAGGCCAGGCTGACATCCAGCACGCTCATGTCGGTCTGGCGCAGCAATTGCCGGGCTTTCTCCAGACGCAGCCCAAGGTAAAAATTGCGCGGTGTGTCGTTCAGATGCAGGCGGAAGAGGCGCTCCAGTTGGCGCCGGGTGACGCTGATACTCAGTGCCAGTTGCGACGTGCTCAGGGGCGGCTCGCTGTGTTGTTCCATCTCGCCAATGACCTGCACCAGCTTCTTGTTGCGGATGCCGTAGCGCGTGGCAACTTGCATGCGCTGGTGATCCTTGCGCGGGCGGATGCGCCCGAGCACGAACTGTTCCGAGACCTGAATCGCCAGCTCCGGCCCGTGCGCCTGGGCAATCAGATCGAGCATCATGTCGATGGACGCCGTGCCACCTGCGCAGGTAATCCGTCGGCGGTCGATTTCGAACAGTTCCTGGGTAACCTGCAACCGCGGCCATGACTCCTTGAACGCCTCCAGCGCTTCCCAGTGCAGGGTCAGTCGATAGCCGTCGAGCAAGCCCGCCTCGGCCAGCACAAAACTGCCGGTGTCGATGCCGCCCAGACTCACCCCTTCGCCGTCCAGACGCCGCAGCCAGTGGATGAGCGCAGGCGTGACATGGGCCAGCGGCTCAAAGCCGGCCACCACCAGCAGCGTCGCCCCGGCCTTGAGCCCCTCCAGTGCAGCCTCGGCATTGACCGACATACCGTTGCTCGCCGGCACCGCGCCACCGTCGCTGCTGAGCACGTGCCAGCGATAAAGCTCGCCACGAAAACGGTTGGCCACCCGCAGCGGCTCAATGGCAGAGATAAACCCCAATGAGGAAAAGCCGGGCAGCAATAGGAAGTAGAAATCCTGGGGCATGGAGGCGCTCGTGCAGACAGTTCGAAAGATTGAAACACACTCGGGTCGCTGCAGTGCAAAAGCCCGTCGCTCCAGTGCGGTTAAGCCCTGCCCGACCTGCGTAACTTGGCGTCACGGTGCACAAAGACACCGGTTCTCTAATAGCTACCTGCCGAGGCCCGCTCCATGAAACGACTGATCAGCTGTTGCTTGTTGGTACTCAGCCCCTACGTACTGGCTGGCGAAGATCCATCGTGCAAGAACGTGCGCATGGGCGTGGTCAACTGGACCGATGTGATCGCCACCAGCGCCATGGCGCAAACCCTGCTCGACGGTCTCGGCTATAAAACCAGACAGACCAGCGCTTCCCAGCAAATCATCTTCGCCGGGATGCGAGATAACCGGCTGGACATGTTTCTGGGCTACTGGAACCCGATCATGAACCAGAGCATCACCCCCTTTGTCGATGCCAAACAGGTGACGGTGCTGGCCAGGCCCAGCCTTGACGATGCCAAGGCGATGCTCGCCGTGCCGACCTATATGAGTGACAAAGGGCTTAAAAGCTTTGCTGACATCGCCAGATTCGAGAAAGAACTGGGCGGCAAAATCTACGGGATTGAACCGGGTTCCGGTGCCAATACCCAGATCAAGGCGATGATCGATCAGAACCGCTTTGGCCTGGGTAAATTCCAGCTGGTGGAGTCCAGCGAGGCCGGAATGCTCTCGGCCGTGACCCGCGCGGTCAACCGCAACGAGCCGATCGTGTTCTTTGGCTGGACCCCGCACCCGATGAACATTAACCAGAACATGACCTACCTGACCGGCAGCGAAGATGCACTGGGCCCGAATGAAGGCCTGGCCACGGTATGGACCGTCACCACGCCGGACTACGCCAATCGTTGCCCGAACGTCAGCCGCTTGCTCAACAACCTGACCTTCAGCGCCGCAGACGAGAGCCGCATGATGCAGCCGTTGCTGGACCACAAGGACGCTCAGGTCTCGGCCCGTCAGTGGCTCAAGGACCACCCGCAAGACTTGCAGCGCTGGCTCGAAGGCGTCACCACAGCGGATGGCAAACCCGCTGCCGGGAACCTGAAACTCAGCGCCAAATAATTCAACACCGAGCCCACCCGGCCGCGCCTGCAACGGCAGCGGCGTGGCGCTCTACGCCCTAAGGAAACGCTAAATGAACCACGACGTCATCATCACTTGCGCACTCACCGGTGCCGGCGACACCAGCGCCCGCAGCCACCTGGTACCGATCACGCCCAAGCAAATTGCCGACGCCGCCGTGGAAGCGGCCAAGGCCGGAGCCACGGTGGTGCATTGCCATGTACGGGATCCGAAAACCGGCCAGTTCAGCCGTGACGTGGCGCTGTACCGCGAACTGATGGAGCGCATCCGTGAGGCCGACATCGACATCATCGTCAACCTCACGGCCGGCATGGGCGGTGACTTGCACATCGGCCCCGGCGAAAACCCGATGGAGTTTGGCCCCCATACCGACCTGGTCGGGCCGCTGACCCGCCTGGCTCACGTTGAAGCGTTGCTGCCGGAAATCTGCACCCTGGATTGCGGCACCCTGAACTTCGGTGACGGCGACACGATTTATGTGTCGACCCCGGCCCAGTTGCGGGCGGGCGCCAAGCGCATTCAGGAGCTGGGGGTTAAAGCCGAACTGGAGATTTTCGACACCGGCCATCTGTGGTTCGCCAAACAAATGATCAAGGAAGGCCTGCTCGACGACCCGCTGTTCCAGCTGTGCCTGGGCATCCCGTGGGGCGCGCCGGCAGACACCACCAGCATGAAAGCCATGGTCGACAACCTGCCCGCTAATGCGGTGTGGGCCGGGTTCGGCATTGGCCGCATGCAAATGCCGATGGCAGCCCAGGCGGTCTTGCTCGGCGGCAACGTCCGGGTCGGGCTGGAGGACAACCTGTGGCTGGATCGTGGGGTACTGGCGAGCAACGGGCAGCTGGTGGAGCGCGCCACAGAAATCCTCAGCCGCCTTGGCGCCCGGGTTCTGACCCCGGCTGAAGGCCGGGTCAAGATGGGTTTGAGCCAGCGCCACTAACACCGCCTCCCCTGCCCACATGCCCCCTGTTCCCCTGTAGGAGCGAGCTTGCCTCGCGAGCTCTTCAGCGAAACAACGAAACAGCGAAAAGCTCGCGAGGCAAGCTCGCTCCTACAGGTTTAAGACCGAATTTTGATCAGGAATTGCCCATGACCTTTATCACTAACATCAAAACCTTCGCGGCCCTGGGCAGCGGTGTCATTGGCAGCGGCTGGGTCGCCCGCGCACTGGCCCACGGCCTGGACGTGGTGGCCTGGGACCCTGCTCCCGGTGCCGAAGCCGCCCTGCGCAAACGCGTGGCCAAGGCCTGGCCCGCGCTGGAAAAAAGCGGCCTCGCCAAAGGCGCGTCCCAGGACCGCCTGCGCTTTGTCAGCACCATTGAAGAATGTGTACGCGACGCCGATTTCATCCAGGAAAGTGCACCCGAGCGGCTTGATCTCAAACTCGAGCTGCACAGCAAAATCAGCGCCGCCGCCAAACCCGATGCACTGATCGGCTCCAGCACTTCGGGGCTGCTGCCCAGCGAGTTCTACGAGACCTCCACCCATCCTCAACGCTGCATCGTCGGCCACCCGTTCAACCCGGTGTACTTGCTGCCGCTGGTGGAAGTGGTGGGCGGGCAAAAAACCGCGCCCCAAGCCATTGCGGCGGCGATCGAGGTCTATCAATCCCTGGGCATGCGGCCTTTGCATGTGCGCAAGGAAGTGCCGGGCTTTATCGCCGACCGCTTGCTCGAAGCCCTGTGGCGCGAGGCGCTGCACCTGGTCAATGACGGGGTGGCAACCACCGGTGAAATCGACGATGCAATCCGCTTTGGCGCCGGTTTGCGCTGGTCGTTCATGGGCACGTTCCTCACCTATACCCTGGCCGGTGGCGATGCGGGCATGCGCCACTTCATGAACCAGTTCGGCCCGGCCCTGAAACTGCCGTGGACCTACCTGACTGCACCGCCACTCAGCGAAAAACTGATCGACGACGTGGTTGAGGGCACGACAGAACAACTGGGCAGCCACAGCATTGGCGCGCTGGAAAGCTATCGTGATGACTGCCTGCTGGCGGTGATGGAAGCGGTGAACGCGACCAAACTCAAACATGGCATTGCCATCAACGATTGATCGAGGTACTGCATGCCCATCCTCACGACCTACAGCACCCCCGTCCTTGAAGAGTGGGTCGATTACAACGGCCATTTGCGGGACGCGTTTTACCTGCTGATTTTCAGCTATGCCACCGATGCCCTGATGGACCGACTGGGGCTCGACAGCCAGAACCGCGAGGCCGGCGGCCACTCGCTGTTCACCCTGGAAGTGCACTTGAACTATCTGCACGAAGTGAAACTCGGCGCCCAGGTCGAAGTGCGTACCCAGCTCATCGGCTTTGATAAAAAGCGCCTGCATCTTTATCACAGCCTGCACCTGACCGGCGAAGCGCAAACCTTGGCTGGCAATGAGCAAATGCTGCTGCATGTCGACCTTGCAGGGCCGCACTCTGCGCCGTTCAGCGAACACACGCTGGCGTTGTTGCAAGCAATAGAAGCCCAGCAGGGAGACCTGCCAAAGCCGGCCTATGCGGGCCGGGTGATCGGCCTGCCCAATACCGCGAAGGCATGAAAAAAGCCCCGAGCCTGCCGTGACAGGTTCGGGGCTAACCTTGTGTGATGCCGAGAGGGTGACCAAACCATCGACGGTGCCGCGAAAGTCAGTGTGCACAACCCTTTGCGCCGGGACTTAGCCGAAAACGACCTGCGCTTAGGCGTCCCGGACAAATCGTCAAACCGCCCTTGCCCCCTGGCCCGGGCCGTACCAGAATCGAGTTCGATCGCGCCTCTGTAAAAGGATAAAAACATGATGCATGCGGACTTGATTGATGAGCAGGACCTGCTGGGCCAACTGCGCTCATTGGGGTTTGAAGTGGCGGGCAGCGCCGAGCAAGCCTGCACGACCGTGGTTTGCGGGTTGAATGAAACCAACGCGCGCGCACTCAAGGGCCTGGTAGAAAAACTCTACACCGGCAGCGCGACCATTTTGCCGGCGGTGCGCCAGGCCATAGATCAACAACTGCTGCCGGGGCTGGCGCAATTCAAGCAAAACCAGACGGCCTGACCCCACCTCTACCTTAATCCTGTAGGAGCGAGCTTGCCTCGCGATCTCTTCGCTGAAGAGCTCGCGAGCAAGCTCGCTCCTACAGAAGGCGCTGCGGCGCTACAGCCTTACGCTGGCAAAGGTTGATTCGTGGCGTGCCTGATTCAGGGCTGACATGGGGCCGGCCAGCGGTGTCATCAGCAATGACTGCGGAATCGGCACCAGGGTTGTCTGCTGGGCAGTGTTGGAACCCACACGCTCGTCGCGGGGCGGAATACCGAAATACTCGCGGTAACACTTGGAGAAATGCGGGGTAGAAACAAAGCCGCATACCGCCGCGACTTCAATGATCGACATCGGTGTCTGCTTGAGTAACTGGCGCGCCCGCACCAGCCTCAGCTTGAGGTAATAACGCGATGGCGAGCAGTGCAAATACTTCTGAAACAGACGCTCCAGCTGACGTCGCGACACTGTGACGTACACCGCCAGTTCATCGAGGTCGATGGGCTCTTCGAGGTTGGCTTCCATCAACGCCACGATTTCCTGCAGCTTGGGCTGGTTGGTGCCAAGCATGTGCTTGAGCGGCACCCGCTGATGGTCCTGTTCGTTGCGAATGCGTTCATACACAAACATTTCGGAAATGGCCGCCGACAGTTCGCGGCCATGATCGCGGCTGATCAGGTGCAGCATCATGTCCAGCGGCGCGGTGCCGCCCGAACTGGTGAAACGGCTGCGGTCCAGGGTAAACAGGCGAGTGCTCATGGCGACTCGTGGAAAGGCTTCCTGCATGGAAGCCAGACATTCCCAGTGCACGCTGCAATCAAAGCCGTCGAGCAGACCGGCGTAGGCCAGGGCCCAGCTGCCGGTGCACACCGCGCCCAGACGGCGCGACTGGCGCGCCTGGCTTTGCAGCCATGAAACGTGCTCGCGGGTCACCGTGCGCTGAATGCCGATACCGCCGCAAACAATCACCATGTCCAGCGCCGGGGCCTTGTACATGCTTGCATCAGGGGTCACTTGCAGACCGTCGCTGGCCCATACCTGACTGCCATCTGCGGTGAGGGTGCTCCAGCGATACAGTTCGCGCCCGGACAGCTGATTGGCCATGCGCAAGGGTTCTATCGCGGAAGCCAGGGAAATGAGCGTGAAATTGTCCAGCAGCAGAAAGCCGATGGATTGAGGCGTACGGTTCTGGGGTTGAACCCCGGAGTTGAACGACGTCATCGCGGTATCTCCTCACACAAAGCGGGTGATGGCCCCAGGCACAGGCTCTTGTTATTGCCCTCGTTTAACGGGGCTTTGTAATCACAACGCAAATGCCATGCCTAAACTTGAATGAGCATTCAACAAAGCCTGAAAACGACGTCGCAATGTGTCTGGACGGGTCGTGATGAAATACCAGACAAGCCATGTTTAAAAGCAACCGGCGCAGATTGCCCGGCGCTTTTGAGCACATTGGTAGCACTTGAGGGAGACGCTAGAAACAGAGATGTGACGGAATGTCACCAAGCGCACGAATGCGCTAAAAGAGGTCGGTATGCGCCTAAACGGCGCGCGGAAAACCTGACTGCAAACCTGTAGGAGCGAGCTTGCTCGCGAGCTTTTGATCTTGGAAGCTCGCGAGCAAGCTCGCTCCTACAGGAGGGGGTGACCCAGTCATCCGGAGCTCAGCATTCCACCGCGCTGACGGCCAGACCGCCCCGTGAGGTTTCTTTGTATTTGTCATGCATGTCGGCGCCCGTGTCGCGCATGGTGCGGATCACCCGGTCCAGCGAAATAAAGTGCTGGCCATCACCGCGCAAGGCCATTTGTGCCGCGTTGATGGCTTTGACCGCAGCGATGGCGTTGCGCTCGATACACGGCACTTGCACCAGCCCGCCCACCGGGTCGCAGGTCAGGCCCAGGTTGTGTTCCAGACCAATCTCGGCGGCGTTGCACAACTGCTCCGGCGTAGCGCCGAGGATTTGCGCCAGCCCGGCGGCGGCCATGGCACAGGCCGAACCGACCTCGCCCTGGCACCCCACTTCGGCCCCGGAAATCGAGGCGTTCTTTTTGCACAGAATGCCGATCGCCGCCGCGCTTAATAAATAGTCAACCACATGGGCTTCACTGACTTCGTCGCTGAACTTCATGAAGTAATGCAGCACCGCGGGGATGATGCCCGCCGCGCCGTTGGTGGGGGCCGTGACCATGCGCCCGCCGGCAGCGTTTTCTTCGTTGACCGCCAGTGCAAACAGGTTGACCCACTCCATGGCACTGAGCGTCGAGCCAATGACGTTGGGTTTGCCCAGCTCCTGCAAGCTACGGTGCAAGCGGGCAGCGCGGCGACGGACATGCAAACCGCCGGGCAGGATGCCCTCGTGTTTCAGACCTTGCTCCACGCAATCCTGCATGGCCCGCCAGAGCTTGATCAGGCCACAGCGGATTTCATCCTCACTGCGCCATGTTCGTTCATTGGCCATCATCAGGGTGGCCACGCTCAGGTGATGTGTGGCGCACAGTTCGAGCAACTCGGCGGCGCTGGAAAAGTCATACGGCAACAGGGTCCGGTCCATGTCCAGTACGCCGCTGGCCGCTTGTGCTGCGTCCACCACAAAGCCGCCGCCCACCGAGTAATAGCTGTCGCGGAACAGTTCGCCATGCTCGGTGGCGGCTATCAGGGTCATGGCATTGGGATGAAATGGCAGGTTTTCGTCGATCAGGCGCATGTCTTGAGCCCACTCGAACGGGATGGGCAAATGCCCGTCCAGCAGCAGTGTCCGGCTTTCACGCAGTTGCGCGATGCGCGGGCCTATCTGTGCCGGGTCGATGGTGTCCGGCCATTCACCCATCAAGCCCATGAGCACGGCATTGTCGCTGCCATGGCCGATGCCCGTGGCGGACAGCGAGCCATAAAGCTGCACTTCAATACGGCGTACCTGTTGTAGCTGGTCGCGTTCGCGCAGGCCCTGCACAAACAGCGCTGCGGCCCGCATGGGCCCGACCGTGTGGGAGCTGGAGGGGCCAATGCCAATCTTGAACAGGTCAAACACGCTGATAGCCATGAGCACAAAGCCTCGGGGGTGAATGCCCGCACTATGGGCGGTTTTCAATCCGCTAAAACGTCCAGCTACGACCCGGCTTTGCCTGCCAGCGCCCTCGCCGTTTTATAGGGTGCAGAAGGCCGGAAAAGCCGGTTTTGACAGCGGAATTTTCCATATACGACCTCCCAAGTACCAGATACGACCCTCCCTGTACTGGATGCGACGCACCCTGTAGGCGTTTGAATTTCACTGTTACATGATCAGTCTCGACTCGATTGCCAGATGCGCCGCCAAACGTCTGCCGGGCATCGCCCAACCGCAACTGATACGTGCGGCTTTTCGATTCGAAAAACCGCCACCCAGACACCCAGGAGTCGTTCCATGAAACATTCCCCGTCGCTGTTGCTGGCTGCACTGTTGAGTCTGCCCGTGATCGTCCAGGCTGCAGAGCCGGCGCAATGCAGCACCGTTAACTTCTCGGATGTCGGCTGGACCGACATCACCGTCACCACCGCCGTCACCAGCGAGGTGCTCAAGGCCCTCGGCTACAAGACCAAAACCACCATGATTTCAGTGCCCGTCACCTACAAGTCGCTGGCCGATGGCAAGAACATGGACGTGTTTCTGGGCAACTGGATGCCGACCATGGAAAACGACATCAAGGCTTACCGCGATGCCGGAACCGTCGAGACCGTACGGGCCAATCTGGAGAACGCCAAATACACCCTCGCCGTCCCCCAGGCGCTGTACGACAAGGGCCTCAAAGACTTCTCCGACCTGCCTAAATTCAAGAAGGAACTGGACGGCAAAATCTACGGCATCGAACCGGGCAACGATGGCAATCGCATGATCCAGACCATGATCGACAAGAACGCCTTCGGCCTTAAGGACGCGGGCTTCAAGGTCGTGGAGTCGAGCGAAGCCGGGATGCTGTCACAAGTCGATCGCGCCCAGCGCCGTGGCACCGACGTGGTGTTTCTGGGTTGGGAACCGCACCCGATGAACACCCGTTTCAAGATGAAGTACCTCACCGGTGGCGATGACTTTTTTGGCCCCAATTATGGTCAGGCGACTATCTACACCAACACCCGCAAGGGCTACACCGAGGAGTGCCCGAACGTCGGCCAGTTGCTGAAGAACCTGGTGTTCACCCTGGACATGGAAAGCACCCTGATGGGCAAAGTGCTTGATGACAAGATCAAACCGGACGTGGCGGCCAAAGCCTGGCTCAAACAGAACCCGCAGGTGCTCGACACCTGGCTGACGGGGGTGACCACGATTGATGGCAAGCCGGGCCTTGAGGCCGTAAAGGCCAGCCTCGCGAAGTAATCTCGGGCGCCGGACGGCACGCCCGTCCGGCTCCGGTTCAATTCTCCCTGCATGCGGATGTTCACTACCATGCTGATTGATCACAAAATCCCTCTGGGCGAGTACATCGCCAGCTTCGTCGACTGGCTGACCAAACACGGTGCCAGCACCTTCGACGCCATTGCGCTGACGCTGGAAACCATGATCCACGGCGTGACGTTCGCCCTGACCTGGTTCAACCCCTTTTTGTTTATCGGACTGATTGCACTGCTCGCGCACTTTATTCAACGCAAGTGGGGGCTGACGGTGTTCGTGGCGCTGTCGTTTCTGCTGATCCTCAATCTGGGGTACTGGCAAGAGACCATGGAAACCCTGGCGCAGGTGCTGTTCGCCACCTTTGTCTGCGTGATCATCGGGGTGCCGCTGGGCATTCTGGCGGCGCACAAACCCATGTTCTACACCTTCATGCGCCCGGTACTGGACTTGATGCAGACCGTACCGACCTTCGTTTACCTGATCCCTACCCTGACCCTGTTCGGCCTGGGTGTAGTGCCGGGGCTGATCTCTACCGTGGTCTTTGCGATTGCCGCGCCGATTCGCCTGACGTACCTGGGCATTCGCGATGTACCCCATGAACTGCTCGATGCCGGCAAGGCCTTTGGCTGTTCGCGCCGCCAACTGCTCACGCGGATCGAGCTGCCCCATGCCATGCCCAGCATCGCGGCCGGGATTACCCAATGCATCATGTTGTCGCTGTCGATGGTGGTGATTGCCGCGCTGGTCGGTGCCGATGGCCTGGGCAAACCGGTGGTCAACGCACTGAACACCGCAGACATCGCCCTGGGCTTTGAAGCCGGACTGGCGATTGTTTTGCTGGCGATCATGCTCGACCGGATCTGCAAGCAGCCGGAAGCTAAAAAAGGAGCCGACGCATGAGCATTATTCGCTTCGACAAAGTCGACGTTATCTTTGCCAAAGATCCACGCGAAGCCCTGGGCCTGCTGGACCAGGGCCTGTCACGGGATCAGATCCTGAAAAAAACCGGGCAGATTGTCGGCGTCGAAAGCGCCAGCCTGGACATCGACAAAGGCGAAATCTGCGTGTTGATGGGGTTGTCCGGCTCGGGTAAATCCAGCTTGCTGCGCTGTATCAACGGGCTCAACACCGTGAGCCGCGGCCAGTTGCATGTGGAGCATGAAGGCAAGCAAATCGATATTGCTTGCTGCACCCCGGCCGAACTGAAAATGATGCGCACCAAGCGCATCGCCATGGTGTTTCAAAAGTTCGCCCTGATGCCCTGGTTAACCGTGCGCGAGAACATCAGTTTTGGTCTGGAGATGCAGGGCCGGCCCGAGAAGGAACGACGCACCCTGGTGGACGAAAAGCTGGAGCTGGTGGGCCTGACCCAGTGGCGCAACAAAAAGCCGGATGAACTGAGCGGCGGCATGCAGCAGCGGGTCGGCCTGGCCCGGGCGCTGGCCATGGACGCCGATATTTTGCTGATGGATGAACCATTTTCGGCACTGGACCCGCTGATCCGCCAGGGCTTGCAGGACGAATTGCTGGAGCTGCAACGCAAACTCAGCAAGACCATTGTGTTTGTGAGTCACGATCTGGATGAGGCGCTGAAACTGGGTAGCCGCATCGCGATCATGAAAGACGGCAAGATCATTCAGTACAGCAAGCCCGAAGAGATCGTGCTCAACCCGGCAGACGACTATGTGCGCACCTTCGTCGCCCATACCAACCCCCTGAACGTACTGTGCGGGCGCAGCCTGATGCGCACGCTGGACAACTGTAAACGCATCAACGGCTCGGTGTGCATAGACCCGGGGGACGACTCGTGGATTGATCTGGCAGAAGGCAACACCATCAAGGGTGTGCGCCAGGGCGCCAGCAGCGTGGACTTGCAGCACTGGAGCCATGGGCAGGCCGTCGAAGGACTGGGACGCGGCCCGACCCTGGTGGATTCCGGAATCGGCATGCGCGACGCGCTGCAAATCCGTTATCAGACCGGCAACAAACTGGTGCTGCACGACAATCAGAAAGTGGTGGGGATACTCGGCGATACCGAGCTGTACCACGCGCTGCTGGGCAAAAACCTGGGCTGATCTCAGGCCGTAGCAGTTGCCGAGTGGCACGAGGCTACGTCCGGCGGCGCAGCCGTCGTTCAGCCCGGTAACACGACTCTTCAGGTGAGCCGCGTACACAGGCTTTACGATTGCTGCGCAATCGGACGCAGCCTGCGGCAGCTGCTACAGGTAATGCGTGGTGGCTTAGCTGTAAACCCGCCAGAAAGTGGTGGGGTGTACCACGCGCTGCTGGGCAAAAACC
>NZ_JAFCVM010000006.1:0-169515 GCF_049897045.1 Pseudomonas sp. TWR2-1-1 | reverse complement strand
AGGCTTTACGATTGCTGCGCAATCGGACGCAGCCTGCGGCAGCTGCTACAGGTAATGCGTGGTGGCTTAGCTGTAAACCCGCCAGAAAGTGGTGGGGTGTACCACGCGCTGCTGGGCAAAAACCTGGGCTGATCTCAGGCCGTAGCAGTTGCCGAGTGGCACGAGGCTACGTCCGGCGGCGCAGCCGTCGTTCAGCCCGGTAACACGGCTCTTCAGGTGAGCCGCGTACTCAGACTTTACGATTGCTGCGCAATCGGACGCAGCCTGCGGCAGCTGCTACAGGTAATGCGTGGTGGCTTAGCTGTAAACCCGCCAGAAAGTGGTGGGGTGTACCACGCGCTGCTGGGCAAAAACCTGGGCTGATCTCAGGCCGTAGCAGTTGCCGAGTAGCACGAGGCTACGTCCGGCGGCGCAGCCGTCGTTCAGCCCGGTAACACGGCTCTTCAGGTGAGCCGCGTACTCAGACTTTACGATTTGCTGCGCAATCGGACGCAGCCTGCGGCAGCTGCTACAGGTAATGCGTGGTGGCTTAGCTGTAAACCCGCCCAAGGAGCTGGCGATGGCTTTCAAACTGGTCGAGCACGTCACGGCTGATTTGCTCAGGGGTGAAGCCCATCAGGTCGTACTCCTGGCTGCCGTTGTGCAAATACACTTCGGCCCGGTAGTAACGATTGCGCACTTCATCCTGGCCGGACTCGCCCGGCGCCGCCATATAGCCGTCCAGGCTGACTTCGTAGACAAACGGGTTGCCTTCTTCCATCTCGACCCGCACGCCCATGCAACGCTTGGCTTTACCCAGCAAGGTCTGTACATCGAACCCTTGAGCACGCAGTTGCGCAGCGGCTTCTTCCAGCGCCGGGGTCACGTGTTTGTCCATGAAGCGCTGCACCACCGCCTGGGTTGGCTGCAGGTCCTGGGCCGTCAGGCGCTCGCTGAAAAAGCCGCTGCGACCACGGGCCGCCAGCTCAGCCTGTTCCTGTTCCATCTGGGTGTCCTGGCGCATCGCTTTGTGCAGGCCGAACATAAACAGGATCAGCACCACCGAGAACGGCAGGCCGGCCAGTACGACCATGGTTTGCATGGCGGCAAAGTTACCGGCGAACAACAGGCCGATGGTCACCAGGGTGATCACCACCGACCAGAAGATGCGCAGCCAGTGCGGGGCGTCTTCATCGACATCGCCGCCTTTGCAGGACAGGTTGGCCATCATGACCGCCCCGGAATCCGCCGGGGTCAGGAACAGTACAAAGCCGACAAAGATCGACACGCCGATCACGATTTTCGATGCCGGGTAGTGCTCAAGCAGTTGGTAAATCGCCATCGACGGCTGTTCGAGCGCCGTTTTGCCCAACTCCACCGCACCGTGGTTAACCACCAGGTCCAGTGCCGAGTTACCGAAGATCGACAACCAGGCCAGGGTGAAGCCCAGCGGAATCAGCAATACACCTGCTACCAGTTCACGCACGGTCCGCCCGCGGGAAATACGCGCGATGAACATGCCGACGAACGGGGCCCAGGAAATCCACCACGCCCAGTAGAACAGGGTCCACAGACCCAACCAGCCTTCGGTCTTTTTGGTGTCGCCTTCATAGACGTACAGGTCGAAGGTTTTCATGACGATACCGTTCAGGTAGTCGCCGGTGTTTTGCACAAAGCCGT
Organism: Pseudomonas sp. TWR2-1-1; assembly: GCF_049897045.1. Classification (NCBI taxonomy): domain Bacteria; kingdom Pseudomonadati; phylum Pseudomonadota; class Gammaproteobacteria; order Pseudomonadales; family Pseudomonadaceae; genus Pseudomonas; species Pseudomonas sp. TWR2-1-1. The sequence goes on along the minus strand of NZ_JAFCVM010000006.1, from coordinate 167,856 downwards.
TGAGCAGGTGCAGGGTCGGGCCGAACAACAGCACGAAAATCAGCAAGCCACTGAACAGCACGATGTTCAGGTTCGACAGCCGGCGAATGCCGTTTTCAACGCCAGAAACCGCCGCAATGGTGGCCACGGTGCTCATCACGATGATCACGATCAGCAAGTTGGTATTGCTGTGTTCCATGCCGAACAGGTTCTCAAGCCCCGACGACACTTGCATCGAGCCAATGCCCAGGTTGGTCACCAGGCCGAGCAACGTCACGAACATGCCGAAGCCGTCTACCGCATGGCCCGCAGCGCCTTTTACCCAACGCTCGCCCATCAACGGGTACAACGCCGAACGCAGGGCCAGCGGCTGGTTGTGGCGGTAGGCAAAGTAAGCCACGGCCAGACCGACCAGTGCGTAGATCGCCCAGCCATGCAGGCCCCAGTGCAGGAAGGTCAGTTGCAGCGCCTGACGCGCGGCTTCATGACTGCCCGAGACGCCTTCAGGCGGGTTGAAGTAGTGGTCCAGCGGCTCGGATGCACCGAAGTACAACAGCGAGATACCGATACCGGACGAGAACAGCATCCCGGCCCAGGCGCCGTAGCTGAAGTCGGGGGTGTCTTGCTTGGTCCCCAGTTTCAGTTTTCCGTAAGACGAAAACGCCAGGCCCACGACGAAAATCAGGTAAGCGGCGATCACCACCATGTAGTACCAGCCGAAGCTGCGCGACAACCATTCCTGGGCAACACCCAGTACGCGGCCTGCTTCTTCGGGGGCGATGATCAAAATGGCAGTCAGCAACAATATCAAGGCAGTGGAGGTGTAAAACACCCAACCGTTGACCGTCACCTTTTGCGGCGGGGTCTTTATAAGAGAAGCAGAACTCATGGCACGGATGCTCCAGGCAGCGCGAGAGAAAGACTTGAGGCAACGCACCACTCGACCAAACGCTTAGATAGCGACCAACGGTCGAGTGATATAAAGACACCGCTAAAAAACCGGACCCGCCCGGACCCTGCTGTTTCTGTAGGAGCGAGCTTGCTCGCGAGCCCTGTAACGCGATTAAAAAGCTCGCGAGCAAGCTCGCTCCTACACAAATCCGGGGTTCCAGAGATGTTTGCTGTGTCGTTTTTCGCCATTCATGCCCAGGGAAATGGCACAAATCGCGACGATTTGTCGCAGAGCTTATTCTTTGTTGATTGAACGTTCAATCAAAACAAAATAGACTGGTCTTCGTTCAGTGATCGATTTGCACTGCTCGCAGGCCCAAGGAGATTTGCAAGATGCCAAAGGTCGGGATGCAACCCATACGCCGCCAGCAGTTGATCGAAGCCACGTTAACGGCGGTCGATCAGGTCGGGATGGCCGATGCCAGCATTGCACTGATTGCCCGTTTGGCCGGCGTGTCGAATGGCATCATCAGTCACTACTTTCGCGACAAGAACGGTCTGATTGCCGCCACCATGCGGTACTTGATGAACGTCTTGATCGAAAACGTCACCGCCCGCCGCCAGGCGCTGAGCGATGACAGCCCAAGGGCACACCTGCAGGTGATCGTTGAAGGCAACTTCGACGCCAGCCAGGTCAGTGGCCCGGCAATGAAGACCTGGCTGGCCTTTTGGGCCGCCAGCATGCACCAGCCGTCGTTACACAGATTGCAGCGGATCAACGATCACCGCCTGTATTCCAATCTGTGCTGCCAATTTCGCCGAGTCCTGCCGCAGGCCCAAGCCCGCAATGCAGCACGAGGCCTGGCAGCTCTCATCGATGGTCTATGGTTGCGGGGTGCCCTGTCGGGAGACGCTTTCGACACCGAACAGGCACAACGCATCTGCTACGAATACATGGATCTACAACTGGCGAAAAAGGTGAGTTAGGCCCAATCAACGCTTAACCCCTGAACTGTCGCGAATCTGAGTTGCCCCAGTTAGATGGCAGCCAGTTTCACGATCAACGCCAACCACTTATGCACTTGCGAGGATTTTATGGCCCGTTTCGAACTGCAAAAACTCTACATCGACGGCGGTTACACCGACGCCAGCAGCGATGCAACCTTCGATGCCATCAACCCGGCAAACGGCGAAGTCCTTGCCCAAGTGCAACGTGCGACTAAAGAAGACGTTGAGCGTGCTGTTGTCAGCGCCGAGAAAGGCCAGAAAATCTGGGCTGCCATGACTGCCGTAGAGCGTTCGCGCATCCTGCGTCGGGCTGTGGACATCCTGCGCGAGCGCAACGATGAACTGGCCGCTCTGGAAACCCTGGACACCGGCAAGTCGTACTCCGAAACCCGTTATGTCGACATCGTGACCGGCGCCGACGTACTGGAATACTACGCAGGCCTGGTGCCCGCCATTCAGGGCGAGCAAATCCCGCTGCGCGACACTTCGTTCGTTTACACCCGTCGCGAGCCACTGGGCGTTGTGGCCGGTATCGGCGCGTGGAACTACCCGATCCAGATCGCTTTGTGGAAATCCGCACCGGCGCTGGCTGCCGGTAACGCGATGATCTTCAAGCCAAGTGAAGTCACTTCGCTGACCACCTTGAAACTGGCTGAAATCTATACCGCTGCCGGCGTACCGGACGGCGTGTTCAACGTACTGACCGGCAGCGGCCGTGAAGTCGGCACCTGGCTGACCGAGCACCCGCGCATCGAGAAAATCTCGTTCACCGGCGGCACCGACACCGGCAAGAAAGTCACCTCCAGCGCCACCAGCTCTTCGCTTAAAGAAGTGACCATGGAACTGGGCGGCAAGTCGCCGCTGATCATTTTTGATGACGCCGACCTGGATCGTGCGGCTGACACCGCGATGATGGCCAACTTCTACAGCTCGGGCCAGGTGTGCACCAACGGCACTCGCGTGTTCGTACCGACCGCACTTAAAGCTGCGTTCGAAGCCAAGATCCTGGAGCGCGTTGCACGTATCCGCATCGGCAACCCGGAAGACGAAAACACGAACTTCGGTCCGCTGGTCAGCTTTGCTCACATGGAAAGCGTGCTGGGCTACATTGCCAAAGGCAAGGAAGAAGGCGCCCGCCTCCTGTGCGGCGGCGAACGCCTGACCCAGGGCGACCTGGCCAAAGGTGCATTCGTGGCACCCACCGTGTTCAGCGACTGCACCGATGAGATGACCATCGTCAAAGAGGAAATCTTTGGCCCGGTGATGAGCATCCTCACCTACGACACCGAAGAAGAAGTGATCCGCCGCGCCAACGATACCGAGTTCGGCCTGGCCGCCGGTGTCGTGACCAAAGACCTGAACCGCGCCCACCGCGTCATTCATCAGCTGGAAGCGGGCATTTGCTGGATCAACGCCTGGGGCGAGTCCGACGCCAAAATGCCGGTTGGCGGCTACAAGCAGTCGGGTATCGGCCGCGAAAACGGCATCAGCTCCCTGGCGCAGTACACCCAGATCAAATCGGTACAGGTTGAGTTGGGCGATTACGTTTCGGTGTTCTAAGCCAGCGCCCCCATCGCCGGCAAGCCAGCTCCCACGAACCTTGTGGGAGCCCGGCTTGCCGGCGATCGAGGGCGAAGCGCTCGCCATGATCTGACCAACTTCAAAGAGGGTGCATTTTATGTCCCAAGAATTCGATTACATCATCATTGGTGCCGGCTCTGCCGGTAACACCCTGGCGACCCGTCTGACTGAAGACGAAGGCGTCACCGTGCTGCTGCTCGAAGCTGGCGGCCCGGACTACCGTTTCGATTTCCGGACCCAGATGCCTGCGGCTCTGGCGTTCCCGCTGCAAGGCCGTCGCTACAACTGGGCCTTTGAAACCGATCCTGAACCGCACATGGACAATCGCCGCATGGAATGTGGCCGCGGCAAAGGCCTGGGCGGCTCGTCCCTGATCAACGGCATGTGCTACATCCGCGGCAACGCGATGGACTACGACGGCTGGGCAAAATTGCCAGGCCTCGAAGACTGGGATTACCTGAACTGCCTGCCGTACTTCCGTAAAGCGGAAACCCGGGACATCGGCGCCAACGATTACCACGGCGGTGATGGTCCGGTCAGCGTGACTACGCCAAAGGCAGGCAACAACGTGTTGTTCCACGCCATGGTTGAAGCCGGCGTACAGGCTGGCTACCCGCGTACCGAAGACCTGAACGGCTACCAGCAGGAAGGTTTCGGCCCGATGGACCGTACCGTGACGCCAAACGGTCGTCGTGCCAGCACCGCTCGCGGTTACCTGGACACCGCCAAGCAGCGTTCGACCCTGACCATCGTCACCCACGCCCTGACCGACAAGATCGAGTTTGAAGGCAAGCGTGCAGTTGGCGTTTCTTACATGGTCGGCGACAGCGACACCCGCATTCTGGCCAAGGCCCGTAAAGAAGTGCTGCTGTGCAGCGGCGCGATCGGTTCGCCAACCGTGCTGCAACGCTCCGGCGTCGGCCCGGCCGAACTGCTCAACAGCCTCGATATCCCGGTGGTTCACGACCTGCCGGGCGTCGGCCAGAACCTGCAGGACCACCTGGAGCTGTATCTGCAATACGCATGCACCCAGCCGGTTTCGCTGTACCCGTCTTTGCTGTGGTACAACCAGCCGGCCATTGGTGCCGAGTGGCTGTTCCTGGGCAAGGGCATCGGCGCCAGCAACCAGTTCGAAGCAGGCGGTTTTATCCGTACTCGCGAAGAGTTCGAATGGCCGAACATCCAGTACCACTTCCTGCCGGTTGCGATTAACTACAACGGCAGCAACGGGGTCAAAGAGCACGGTTTCCAGGCACACATGGGTTCCATGCGTTCGCCAAGCCGTGGCCGGATCAACGTCAAGTCCAAGGACCCGCGCGAGTACCCGAGCATCCTGTTCAACTACATGGCCGCCGAGCAAGACTGGCAGGAATTCCGTGACGGCATCCGCCTGACCCGCGAAATCATGCAGCAGCCTGCTCTGGACGCCTTCCGTGGCCGTGAAATCAGCCCGGGTATCGACAAGCAGACTGACGAAGAACTGGACACGTTCATCCGTGAACACGCGGAAACAGCGTTCCACCCGTCCTGCTCGTGCAAGATGGGCACCGACGAAATGGCTGTCGTGGATGGCGAAGGCCGCGTGCATGGCATGCAGGGCCTGCGGGTAGTCGATGCGTCGATCATGCCGCTGATCACCACCGGTAACCTCAACGCACCGACAATCATGATCGCCGAGAAAATCGCCGACAAGATCCGTGGTCGTGCGCCACTGCCGCGCAGCACTGCCGACTACTACGTCGCAGGCGATGCACCGGTACGCGGCAAGCCGCTGCGTGATGTGAGCCGTACCGCGCAGTAACACCGATGCGGTAGCAGTTGCCGCAGGCTACGTCCGATTGCGCAGCGATCGTAAAACCTGAGAACGCGGTTTGTCTGACAAACCGTGATCTCAGACCTTACGACAGCTTCGCTGCCGGACGCAGCCTGCGGCAGCTGCTACGGGTCTTGTATTCGCCACCATCCCGCTTTCATCCCTTCCCCGCTTGTCCCGGCCTCCCCGCAGGCCTACTCTAGAGCCTCGTTTCACTTCCCAAACCCAAGCTTCGATACACTTTTCGTTGTTCGGAGGTCTGTGCATGTTCGATTTCTACCCTCAGCTCAAGCAGCGCTTTGGCGCGCTGCGCACCCGGGCCGAGTTCTTTTCGTTGCGTTATGTACGCGAGTCCGGGCAACACCTGTCGGTACGCAAGAACGTTGCAGATCCCCCTGCATTCAGTCACGACCAGGGCGCGATGCTGACCGTGCGGGTCAACGGCGTTGAAGCCTATGCCGCCACCAACGACCTGTCGCAGGCCGGTTTGCAGGCCGCTCTGGATCGTGCCGAAGCCCAGGCCCGTCTGATCACGCCCCACGCGCTGCTCGACCTGACACTCGAACCGGTTTCCCGGGAGCGCGCCGACTATTACTCACCCGATCTGGACCAGACATTCCCGTCCCTCAGCCAGTGCTTCGAGCTGCTGGGGGCCGAGTCGGCGGCCGTGCCCAAGGACGAGCGACTGGTCAGCTGGGACGTGTCCCTGGGGCTCAATCACGTCGAGCAGATTTATCTCAACAGTGCGGGTGCCGAGTTGCGCCGGGCGCAGCGTTTTGTTTTTCCGGGCATGAGCGTGACCGCCTATGACGGCAATGACAGCCAGACCCGCAGCCTGGGCCGTGAAAATTTTGGCCAGCAAGGCGGTATCGATGTGATCGGCCGTTGCGGCCTGATCGGAGCCGCGCCCCAGGTCGCCGAGCAGGCCCTGCAGTTGTTGCTTGCGCCCAACACACCCCAGGGCAAGCGCGACCTGCTGTTGATGCCCGACCAGATGATTCTGCAGATTCACGAATCCATCGGCCACCCGCTGGAACTTGACCGCATTCTGGGCGACGAACGCAATTACGCGGGCACCAGCTTCGTCAAGGCCAGCGACTTCGGCAGCCTGCAATACGGCTCCAGGCTACTCAACGTCACCTTCGACCCGACCATTGCCGAGCAACTGGCCAGCTATGGCTTTGACGACGACGGCACCCCGGCGCACAAGGAATTCCTGATCCGTGAAGGTTTGCTGCTGCGGCCTTTGGGCGGGGCCCTGTCGCAATTTCGCGCTGGCCTGGACGGCGTGGCCAACAGCCGGGCATGTAGCTGGAATCGTCCACCGATAGACCGTATGGCCAACCTCAATATCGAACCCGGGCACAAGTCGATGGCGCAACTGGTTGGCGCAATCGAAAACGGGATCCTGATGGCCACCAACCGCTCCTGGTCGATTGACGATGCGCGCAACAAATTCCAGTTCGGCTGCGAGTGGGGTCAGTTGATCGAGAACGGCGAGCTCAAGGGCGTGGTCAAGAACCCCAACTACCGCGGTATCTCCGAGCAGTTCTGGCGCAACCTCAGCGCCGTGGGTGATGCCAGCACGTTTAAAGTGCTGGGCACCCCCAATTGCGGCAAAGGCGAGCCCAACCAGGTGATCCGTGTAGGCCATGCGTCCCCGGCCTGTGTGTTCAGTAATATCGACGTGTTTGGAGGCGATGCCTGATGAGTACCCCTATAAGTCAGGCCGGGCAGTTCAAGGCACTGGTGCAATGGCTGGGCGATGCGATCCGCAGCCCGGAGCAATTCACCCTGGGCTATAACGCCGAAGCTTCGCAATTCATTCGTTTCAACAAGGGCAAGGTGCGCCAGGCAGGGCTTGTGCAACAGGCAAGCCTGAGCCTGAAGCTGATCGACAATGGTCGTCACGCTGACGTCAGCATCACCCTGGCCGGTGACCCGACGGTCGATCAACAGCGCGTGTCCGAGGCGTTGCAGCAATTGCGCGACACCTTGCCGTTACTGCCGGTTGATCCTTATCTGCTGCTCAACCCCGAGCCGTGGCACAGCCACAATGTGCAGGACCAGCCATTGCCGGACACCGCCCGGGTGCTGGAGGAAATCAGCCGCAGCGCCGAAGGCATCGACTTGGTGGGTTTTTATGCCAGCGGCCCGATCAGCTATGGCTATGCCAGCTCCGAAGGCGCGCTGGGCTGGCACCAGGCCAACAGCTTCAACTTTGACTGGAGCCTGTTCCACAGCAATGGCCAGGCGGTGAAAGCCAGCTACGCCGGGGCGTACTGGGACAGCCAGCGTTTTGCCCGGCGCATGCAATTGGCCCGCGAGCAGCTGGAGTTTCTCGATCGCCCGCTGCATGCCCTGGCACCCGGCGAATACCGCGCTTATCTGGCTCCGGCGGCACTGGAAGAAGTGATGAGCATGCTGAGCTGGGGCGGGTTTTCGGCCCAGGCGCTGGCCAGCAAATACAGCCCGCTGCAAAAACTCTATGCCGGTGATGCGCAACTGAGCCCGCTGGTGTCGCTGGACGAGCGGGTGAGCCAGTCCCTGAGCCCGGGGTTTTCCGAGGAAGGGTATCCGCGCCAGGATCTGTCGCTGGTCAAACACGGCAAGGCCAACCAGCAACTGGTGGGCTCACGCAGCGCTGCCGAGTACGGCCTTGAGGCCAATGGCGCCCCCTGGGGTGAAGGGCCGAGTGCGCTGGCAATGGCGCCGGGCAGCCTGGAACAGGCCGATATCCTCAAGCAGTTGGGTACCGGGCTGTACATCAGCAACCTGTGGTACCTGAACTACTCCGACCAGTCGGCGGCACGCCTGACCGGCATGACCCGCTTCGCCACGTTCTGGGTCGAGAATGGCGAAATCAAGGCCCCGGTCAACACCATGCGCTTTGATGACAGCGTCTATAGTCTGCTGGGTTCCCAGCTTGAAGCACTGACCGTGGAACGCGAGCTGCTGTTGTCGGCCAGTACCTATGACCAGCGCCAGACCGCGTCAAACCTGTTACCGGGAGCGCTGGTAAAAAAACTGACATTGACGCTTTAAGCACCCTGCCCACTGTGGGAGCCGGTTTGCCGGCGATTGGAACAACCGGGTTTTCCTGACCATCGCCGGCAAGCCGGCTCCCACAGGGTGGGGCCAACCAGCCCCGCAGCGGGTTCTCGATTGTTCATAAAAAGAGGTCCTATGCCCGTACGTCCGGTTCTAAGTCCTGAAGTCCTTCGCTGGCTGCCCTGGGTAGTGGCCATCGCGTTTTTCATGCAGTCGCTCGACGGCACCATCCTCAATACTGCACTGCCCGACATGGCCAGCGACCTGAAAGAAAACCCGCTGCGCATGCAAGGCGTGATCGTTGCCTACATGCTCACCGTCGCGTTGCTGATTCCGGCCTCAGGCTGGATCGCCGACCGCTTCGGCACCAAGAAAATCTTCTTCAGCGCCATCCTCCTGTTCAGTTTCGGTTCGTTGCTGTGCGCGCTGTCCGGCACGCTCAACGAGTTGATCGGCGCACGTATCGTCCAAGGCCTGGGCGGTGCCTTGATGCTGCCCATCGGGCGCCTGGTGGTGCTCAAGGCTTATCCGCGTTCGGAGCTGGTGCGGATCATGGGCTTTATCACCATCCCCGGTTTGCTCGGCCCCCTGATCGGACCGACCATGGGCGGCTGGATGGTGGAGTACCTGAGCTGGCACTGGATCTTCCTGATCAACCTGCCCGTCGGACTACTCGGCTGCTGGGCGGTCTGGCACTTCATCCCGGACCTGCGCGGCAGCGAGCGTACCCGCTTCGATACCCTGGGCTTTGTGCTGTTTGGCGCCGCGATGGTGTTTATCACCATTGCCATGGAAGGCCTGGGCGAGCTGCACATGCCGCACCTGCGGGTGATGTTGCTGCTGTTCGCGGGGCTGGCGTGCCTGGCGGCCTATTGGCTGCGGGCGGGCAATATCAGCAACCCGCTGTTCTCGCCGGTGTTGTTTAAAACCAGGACCTTTGCCGTGGGCATCCTGGGCAACCTGTTTGCCCGGCTCGGCAGCGGCGCCTTGCCGTTTCTGGTGCCGCTGCTGCTGCAAGTCGCCCTGGGCTATTCGCCGTCACAGGCGGGGATGAGCATGCTGCCACTGGCGGCGGCGGCGATGCTGGCCAAGTGGGTGGCGCGGCCGCTGATTGAGCGCGTGGGCTATCGCACCGTGCTCACGACCAATACCTTTGCGCTGGGCCTGATGCTGGCCAGCATGGGCCTGGTCACCGAACACACACCCTACCCGTTGCTGCTGGGGATGCTGGCTGTTCTGGGCGCGATCAACTCGCTGCAGTTCACGGCCATGAATACCGTGACCCTGATCGACCTCGATGACGCCAGTGCCAGCAGCGGCAACAGCTTGCTGTCGGTGGTGGCGCAGCTGTCATTGAGCCTGGGCGTGGCGTGCGCCGGTGCCCTGCTCGGCGGCTTTACCGGCGATGGCGGCGAAGAGGGGGTGGACACGGTACTTGGGGCATTCCAGCTGACCTTCCTGACAGTGGGCATCATGGCGATGCTGGCGGCCGCGATCTTCCTGCAGCTGTCACCCAAGGACGGGCGCAAGCCCAAGGCCAACTCCGAGCACGACCTGGAGCACTAAGAACGCAATATCCCGTAGGAGCGAGCTTGCTCGCGAGTTTTTTAACAACTCGCGAGGCAATCTCGCTCCTACAGGGTTATCAGGGTTCAGATGACAACTCGTCCAGAATGTTCAGGCTAAGGCCATAGGGCTGTTACACTGCGCGACATTTTGTTTTGCAGGCCAGTCTCGTGACCACCATTGCCACCGCTTTTAACTCTCTGCCTCTGTCCGCCGCCATGCTGGCTAACCTCGACTCCCTCGGTTATGCCCAGATGACGCCGATCCAGGCGCAGAGCTTGCCGGTGATCCTCAAAGGCATGGACCTGATCGCCCAGGCGAAGACCGGCAGCGGCAAAACTGCCGCCTTCGGCATCGGCCTGCTGAACCCGATCAACCCGCGTTTCTTCGGTTGCCAGGCCCTCGTGATCTGCCCGACCCGCGAACTGGCGGACCAGGTTGCCAAAGAGATCCGCCGTCTGGCTCGCGCCGAAGACAACATCAAGGTGCTGACCCTGTGTGGCGGCGTGTCCTTCGGCCCGCAGATCGGCTCGCTGGAGCACGGCGCGCACATCATCGTCGGTACCCCGGGCCGCATCCAGCAGCACTTGCGCAAAGGCTCGCTGAAACTCGACGGCCTGAACACCCTGGTCCTCGACGAAGCCGACCGCATGCTCGACATGGGCTTCTACGATGCCATCGAAGACATCATTCGCCAGACCCCGGAACGTCGTCAGACCCTGCTGTTCTCCGCCACCTACCCGGTCGGTATCAAGCAGCTGTCGTCCAAGTTCATGCGCAACCCGCAGCAGGTAAAAGCTGAGGCCTTGCACACGGACAGCCAGATCGAACAGCGTTTCTACGAAATCTCGCCTGAAGAGCGCATGGACGCCGTGACCAAAGTGCTCGCGCATTTCCGTCCGCAATCGTGCGTGGCCTTCTGCTTCACCAAGCAGCAGGTTCAGGAAACCGTTGATCACCTGACCTCCAAGGGTATTTCCGCCGTCGGCCTGCACGGCGACCTGGAACAGCGCGACCGTGACCAGGTGCTGGCGATGTTCGCCAACCGCTCGACTTCGGTACTGGTCGCCACTGATGTTGCGGCCCGTGGTCTGGACATCGATGCACTGGACATGGTGCTCAACGTCGAGCTGGCCCGTGATTCGGAAATCCACATTCACCGTGTCGGCCGTACCGGTCGCGCTGGCGAAAAAGGGGTGGCGATCAGCCTGGTTGCTCCGTCCGAAGCGCACCGCGCCCAGGCCATCGAGCAACTGCAGAAAGCCCCGCTGAACTGGGAAACCCTGGACACCCTCAAATCCCAGGGCGGCGCGCCATTGCTGCCGGCCATGAGCACTCTGGTGATTGGTGCAGGCCGTAAAGACAAGGTTCGCCCCGGCGACATCCTTGGCGCCCTGACTGGCGACGCGGGCATCCCCGGTGCCCAGGTCGGCAAGATCGCGATCTTTGACTTCCAGGCCTACGTGGCCGTTGACCGCACGATTGCCAAGCAAGCGGCCCAGCGCCTGAGCGAAGGTAAAATCAAGGGTCGCGTACTGCGCGTCCGGGTCTTGTAAGCCCAAGCGACACCCCACTGTGGGAGCTGGCTTGCCGGCGATGACAGCACTTCGGTGATTCAGATGCACCGGGTTGCTGCTATCGCCGGCAAGCCGGCTCCCACAATAGGTTCAGGCCCCAAGTAAAAATGAATTTTGTGAGGACACCGCTTTGCGTTCTACCGACGTTGTGATTATTGGCGCTGGCGCCGCAGGTTTGATGTGCGCGCTGACCGCTGCCGGGCGTGGGCGCAAGGTGATGCTGATTGACCACGCCAACAAGGCGGGCAAGAAGATCCTGATGTCGGGCGGTGGCCGCTGCAACTTCACCAACATGTACACCGAACCGAACAATTTCCTGTCGCAGAACCCGCACTTCTGCAAGTCGGCGCTGGCGCGTTATACCCAATGGGATTTCATCGAACTGGTCAGCAAGCACGGCGTGCCCTACCACGAGAAGAAACTCGGCCAATTGTTCTGCGATAACAAATCCAGCGACATCCTCGAAATGCTCCTGAGCGAATGCCAGCAGGCGGGCGTCAGCCTGCACCTGGACACCTCGGTGGAGCAGATCGAAAAGACCGAAACCGGCTACAGCCTCAAGACCACCCTGGATCAGTTGAACTGCCAGTCACTGGTGATCGCCACCGGCGGGCTGTCGATTCCGACCCTCGGCGCCACCGGTTTTGGCTATCAAGTGGCCAAGCAGTTCGGCCACACCTTGCTGGCGACCCGCGCAGGCCTGGTGCCATTCACCATCACCGATCAGCTCAAAGAGATTTGCACCGAGCTCTCGGGCACTTCGGTGGACTGCCTGGTGAGCTGCAACGATCAGAGCTTCCGGGAAAATATCCTGTTCACCCACCGCGGTTTGAGTGGCCCGGCGATCTTGCAGATTTCGTCGTTCTGGAACTCCGGCGACACGGTTGAAATCAACCTGTTGCCCGACCTCGACGCGTTGAGCTGGCTGCAAACCCAGCAGGCCGAACGCCCGAACAGCGAGCTGAAAACCCTGCTCGGTGAGATTTTCACCAAGAAGATGGCCAACTTGCTGGCCGAGCACTGGTTTGTGTCCAAGCCCATGAAGCAGTACACCCCGGCCGAACTGACGGAAGTGGCTGACAGGCTGGCGTGCTGGAAAGTAGTACCGGCCGGCACTGAAGGCTATCGCACCGCTGAAGTGACATTGGGCGGGGTCGATACCCGTGAAGTGTCATCCAAGACCATGGAGTCGCTGAAAAGCCCGGGCTTGTATTTTGTCGGCGAAGTGCTGGATGTGAGCGGCCATCTGGGCGGTTTCAACTTCCAGTGGGCGTGGGCTTCCGGGTACGCGGCGGCACAGTTCGTCTAACGTCGTCACCCTGCAGCCTTCGGCAGCGGCTACAAGGTCTGAGTCAAAAAATATTTACTGTCCAATGTGAAGAGTGTCATTGCGCTGTCGTCTTATCTGGCTCAATTTAGCGAATCACGAGTCAGGCACCGTCACCTCCATGTCATCGACCTCCTTTAGTCAGTCACTGCGCCGTTTATGGGCACGGGACAAGTTCAGTTACAGCGTTCGGGTATTTATCGCCCTGACTGGCAGCATGGCTTTTTGCTGGTATCAGGACGAGATGTCGCTGCTGATCCCGCTGTTCCTGGGGATTATCGCCAGCGCCCTGTCCGAGACCGATGACAGCTGGCAGGGCCGACTGAACGCGTTGCTGGTGACCCTGGTGTGTTTCAGCGCCTCGGCCTTCAGTGTCGAATTACTCTTCCCCTACCCCTGGTTGATGGTCTGCGCACTGGCGCTGGCCAGCTTCGGCCTGACCATGCTCGGGGCGCTGGGCGAACGCTACGGGGCGATTGCCTCAGCCACGCTGATTCTGGCCGTGTACACCATGATCGGGGTCGATCAACGCGGCGGTGAGGTGCTCAATTTCTGGCACGAGCCCTTGCTGCTGGTGGCGGGTGCGGCCTGGTACGGGCTGCTGTCGGTACTGTGGCAGGCGCTGTTTTCCCATCAGCCGGTGCAGCAAAGCCTGGCGCGCCTGTTCTGGGAGTTGGGCTTGTACCTGAAGATCAAATCGTCGCTGTTCGAGCCCGTGCGCAAACTGGATGTCGAAGCCGGCCGGCTGGAACTGGCACGCCAGAACGGCAAGGTGGTGGCCGCCCTGAACAGCGCCAAGGAAATCATTTTGCACCGGGTCGGCAACTCCAGGCCCGGGTCCAAGCTCAGCCGCTACCTCAAGCTGTACTTCCTCGCGCAGGACATCCACGAACGCGCCAGCTCGTCCCACTACCCGTACAACGCGCTGGCCGAGGCGTTCTTCCACAGCGATGTGATGTTCCGTTGCCAGCGCCTGTTACGCCAGCAAGGTGTGGCCTGCCAGCGCTTGTCGGAGTCGATCAAGCTGCGCCAGCCATTCGTCTATGACGACAGTTTTGCCGAGGCGCTGGGCGACCTGCACGCCTCCCTTGAACACCTGCGCATCCAGAGCAACCCGGCCTGGCGCGGGCTGTTGCGTTCACTGCGGGCGCTGGCCGCCAACCTCGGTACGCTGGACCGCTTGCTGAGCGATGCCAGCAACCCCGACAGCCTTGCCGATGCCACCGACAGCAGCCTGCTGGACCGCTCGCCGCGCAACCTCAAGGATGTATGGTCGCGTTTGCGCCAGCACCTGACACCCACCTCGCTGATTTTCCGCCACGCACTGCGTCTGCCGCTGGCGCTGTCCATCGGTTTTGCGATGGTGCACTGGATTCACCCCAGCCAGGGCTACTGGATCATCCTCACCACGCTGTTCGTGTGCCAGCCGAGTTACGGCGCGACCCGCCGCAAGTTCAGCCAGCGGATCATCGGCACGGCCATCGGCCTGGCCGTGGGCTGGGCGCTGTTCGATCTGTTCCCCAACCCGCTGGTGCAATCGATGTTCGCGGTGGTGGCCGGGGTGGTGTTCTTTATCAACCGGACTACCCGCTACACCCTGAGCACTGCTGCCATCACCCTGATGATTCTGTTTTGCTTCAATCAGGTGGGCGACGGCTACGGGCTGTTTCTGCCGAGGCTGTTCGATACCCTGGTGGGCAGCGTGATTGCCGCCGCTGCGGTATTCCTGTTCTTGCCTGACTGGCAGGGCCGGCGCCTGAATCAGGTACTGGCCAACACCCTGAGCTGTAACAGTCAGTACCTGCGCCAGATCATGCAGCAGTACGCCCAGGGTAAAAGCGACGACCTGGCGTACCGCCTGGCACGACGCAATGCCCATAACGCCGACGCCGCCCTGTCGACCACACTGGCCAACATGCTGATGGAGCCGGGACACTTCCGTAAGGATGCCGATATGGGCTTCCGCTTTTTGGTGCTCTCACACACCTTGCTCAGCTATTTGTCGGGCCTGGGCGCGCACCGCGACACTCAGTTGCCCAGCGAGATTCGCGAACACTTGATCGAAGGCGCGGGGCGCAGGATTGCAGACAGCATCGACCTGATTGCTCAAGGCCTGGCGACCAAACAGGCCGTGGCGGTGCAGAGTGACGAAGAAGAAGCGCTGGCCAATGAGCTGGAACAGATGCCGGATGAGCTCGACGAAAGCCAGCGCCTGGTGCAAACCCAGCTGGCGCTGATTTGCCGTCAGCTCGGGCCGCTGCGCACCCTGGCCGCGCATTTGATCAAAGCGCCGTAGCACTTGGCGCCACCGGGCTTCGCGCCTACTATCGGGTGATCGTTTTCTCGAACAGGGACAGGCTTGTGACCACCACTCAATGGATCTGCAAACACCACACCGATCTGGGCAAGGAACAGCTCTACACCATACTGGAGCTGCGTTCGGAGGTATTTGTCGTCGAGCAAAAATGCGCCTATCAGGACGTCGATGGACAAGACCTCAGTGGCGACACCCTGCACCTGATGGGCTGGCAGAACAACCAACTGATGGCATACGCCCGGCTGCTCGATCCTGAATCCCAGGGCGGTGACGTGGTCATTGGCCGGGTGGTCATTGCCCCTGCGGGCCGTGGGCAAAAGCTGGGGCACGAGCTGCTGGCTCAAGCGCTGGAAAATATCGATGAGTATTGGCCCGGGCAACCCGTGTTCATGTCCGCCCAGGCTCATTTGCAGCCGTTCTATGAGCAGCACGGGTTTAGCGCCGAGGGCGAAATCTATCTTGAAGATGACATCCCGCACATCGGCATGCGCCGTGATCAAACACCTCAGGGGTAACCGAGTACCTGTTTGATCTGCGCCAGATGCTGGCCGATCCAGGCCTTGTCGATGGCCCCCCAGCTGTGAATCTGATAGCGCCCGGCATGATTGCGGGCCCCGTCCTGCTGCTCGAATTCGCAGACAATGTCCAAGTCGGCCAGCGCGGCGATGGTGTCCTGGGCGGTACGGCGCGGCATACCGGTGACCTCGGTCAGGGCCGGTACGCTGCTGGCGGTCTGGCTGTCGATCAACCAGGCCACGTACAAACGCCGGTAAAAGCTGCTTTTGGTTTTGCTGACTTCCATTCAGAACTCCTGATATCTGTGCTTGGCGACTACTAGTGCAGGCGCCTGCAGGTTGTCATCGACCCGCCTGCATGTCCCGCCACGTGAGGTACACCCGCAAGTCGAACTCCAGCTGGTGGTAGCCCGGCTGCATGTATTCACACAGCTTGTAAAACGCCTTGTTGTGATCTGACTCCTTGAGGTGTGCCAGCTCATGGACCACGATCATTTTCAGAAACTCTGGCGCCGCCTCCTTGAACAGCGAGGCCACGCGCAGCTCTCTCTTGGCCTTGAGCTTGCCACCCTGGACCCGCGAAATGGTGGTGTGCAGGCCCAGGGCGCGGTGGGTCAGATCGAGCCTGTTATCAAACAGCACCTTGTCGAATGAAGGCGCATTGCGCAGGTGTTCCTGCTTGAGTTCCAGCGCATAGGCGTACAGGGCCTTGTCGCTTTGCACCGCATGACGCTGTGGATAACGCTCGCTCAGGTAGCTGCCCAGCTGATCGCGCTCGATCAGTTGGCGTACCTGATCCTGCAAGGTCTGGGGATAAGCCTGAAGGTATTTGAGGACTGTCATGGGGCGCCAACGTACAACATAAAAAGTGCGCCAGTGTAGCGAATTCAAGATTAAGCGGTGCCACCACTTTAGCTGGCCACCCGTCAGGCTTTATAAAGACTTCCCTTCCAAGCCCTGGTGTAGAGCCTTGCTACCGGTTTTATCCCTGTAAGTGCACTTTTTTAAGGCTCGTCATGATTGATCTGGCTACCTGGAACCTGAGTGTTCCTGTCGGCACCCCGCCTGCAACCATCACTACCCCCCGCCTGCTGCAAGGGTACAAGAACGCCTATTTCCACTCTGATACCGGCACCCTGTTTTTCTGGGTTCCGGTGACTGGCAGCAAAACCGAAAATGCCATTTACCCGCGCAGCGAATTGCGCGAAACCCAGGCCAACGGGACATTACGCAACTGGCTTTATCCCAGCGCCAACAACTTTTTGAACGCCACGCTGGCGGTCAACAAGGTGCCTTCATCGGGCAAAGTGGTGATCGGGCAAATCCATGCATTCCAGAGCCAGCAACCGCTGCTCAAGCTCGAGTACCAATACAAGGCCAGCACCAACAGCGGCAGTCTGGTGGCCAAAGTGCGCAACCGCCCCACTGACAGCTCAAGCAAAGCGGTGACACTGGCCGAGAATGTACCGCTGGGCAAAAACTTCACCTACGTGATCAACCTGACACCGAGCGGCACCTTGAACGTCAAGGCCGCCGGCAAACAGTGGAGCAGCAAGATCAGCGCCACCTGGCGCACCAAACCGCTGTATTTCAAGGCGGGCGCTTACGTCCAGGACAACACCGGCAACAGCAAGGAAGGCGCACAAGTCACGTTCAGCAAACTGGATATTGACCACAACAAAACCTGACGCCGGAGCCGTTAAGTCAGAGCTTTCTCTGAAATACGTAGGAAGCTTCCTGGAATACGAATTCGCCTCAAGTGCCACTTGCTGCGTTGAAAGTCACGGGGCTATCTTCTTGAGTCGTCCAAGTCTGCGGCTCGAATGATGGCCTGCGTGGAAAACCCATGAAAGCTTCCAAGCCCAAACGTTCCAAGCGCGATGATCATCAACACGATGAAGCAACCCGGCGCATTCTTGATGTCCTGGGCACTGCACCCGCGGTGCTCGAGACCCTCAGCGCCACCCGCGCCCATAAAATCAGCCCCCGCTCTCCCTTTGCCGTGTTGCCTGACGTCACTGCCCTGGAGGCCTTGCTGCATGTATCGATCATGCTCAAGAGTGCCGAAGAGGTCTCGGATGAAATCACCGAAATGGCCAGCGGCATCGAGCGCGGGCTGGTGTGGTCGCTGGTGCATTCGGTGGAAATGGCCCGCTCGCTGGTCGATGCACTGCTCAAGGGCAATGGCGTCGACCCGAATGACATGCACAAAAAAGCCCGCATCGCTGCGGGCTCTGTCTAAACGCTTGAGTCTTAGTTGACCTTGGCGTTCAGCTCACCTTTGAGGTAGCGCTGGTACATGGCTTCGAGGGAGATCGGCTTGATCTTCGAGGCATTACCGGCAGTACCGAAGGCTTCGTAACGTGCGATACACACATCACGCATGGCGGTCACGGTGGCGCCGAAGAACTTGCGCGGGTCGAACTCGCTCGGGTTGGTGGCCATCAGGCGACGCATGGCGCCAGTCGATGCCAGACGCAGGTCGGTGTCGATGTTGACCTTACGCACGCCGTGCTTAATGCCTTCAACGATTTCTTCTACCGGCACACCGTAGGTTTCTTTGATGTCGCCGCCGTATTCGTTGATGATCGCCAGCCACTCTTGTGGCACAGACGACGAACCGTGCATGACCAGGTGAGTGTTAGGGATGCGCTTGTGGATCTCTTTGATCCGGTCGATGGCCAGCACGTCACCGGTAGGTGGCTTGGTGAACTTGTAAGCGCCGTGGGAAGTACCGATGGCGATAGCCAGGGCGTCCACTTGGGTGCGCTTGACGAAGTCAGCCGCTTCTTCCGGGTCGGTCAGCATCTGGCTGTGATCCAGAACGCCTTCAGCGCCGATGCCGTCTTCTTCGCCAGCCATACCGGTTTCCAGGGAACCCAGGCAGCCCAGCTCGCCTTCAACCGACACACCGCAAGCGTGAGCCAGGGCAACAGTCTGCTGAGTGACACGCACGTTGTAGTCGTAGTCAGTCGGGGTTTTGCCGTCTTCGCCAAGCGAGCCGTCCATCATCACCGAGCTGAAGCCCAGCTGGATCGAGCGCTGGCAAACGTCAGGGCTGGTGCCGTGGTCCTGGTGCATGCACACCGGGATATGCGGGAATTCTTCGATTGCTGCCAGGATCAGGTGACGCAGAAACGGTGCACCTGCGTATTTACGCGCACCGGCCGAAGCCTGAACGATCACCGGAGAGTCAGTCTTGTCAGCGGCTTCCATGATGGCGCGCATCTGCTCAAGGTTGTTGACGTTGAAGGCTGGAACGCCGTAACCGAATTCGGCGGCGTGGTCCAACATCTGGCGCATGCTGATAAGTGCCATTGTGTGTGTCTCTCCCGGACGAGGGTCGTTAATCGTGCAAGCCTGCCGTAGCGGCGGCTGCTATTCAAGTTATTGCAGATCGGGGGCGGACCCCCGAAATGCGGATTCTGTCTAGCTGAAACGTTACAGCTTCAGCTATAGCTACTCGCTATTTAATGTGGGAGCTGGCTTGCCAGCGATGCAGGTAATTCGGTCTGTCAGGCAAACCGCCTTGATGCCATCGCTGGCAAGCCAGCTCCCACAAAATGTCTCACCCGCTTTACGGGCACCCGTGCTCTTTTGAAGGCCGGGGCGATTCGTATTTTTCCAGCGCCTCTGGCCCTGAGCGTTTATTGACCAGCGGTACGCTCTGCGCCTGCCAGTCTGCCTGGTAGCAACCACTCTCTTCAGGGGTTGGCGCCTCGGGCGCCGGCTTGCTCGAACCGGCGCAACCGGCCAAAAAGCCCGCAATCATTAACAGCGGTAACAACTTGACCATGTCCATGCTTCCTTTCAGGGCCTGAGTCATTTTCAGGCTTTGGCGCGGCTTTCCAGGATTTCAACGGCAGGCAATACCTTGCCCTCAACAAACTCAAGGAATGCACCGCCACCGGTGGAGATGTAAGAAATCTGATCGGCAATACCGTACTTGTCGATTGCAGCCAGGGTGTCGCCACCGCCCGCGATCGAGAATGCCGAACTTTCAGCAATCGCCTTGGCCAGGGTTTTGGTGCCTTCGCCGAACTGGTCGAATTCAAATACACCTACCGGGCCATTCCACAGAATGGTTTTGGACGACTTCAGCAGTTCAGCGAAGTGCGCAGCCGTTTGCGGGCCGATATCCAGAATCATGTCGTCTTCAGCTACATCGTCGATCAGCTTGACCGTTGCTACAGCCGATTCAGCGAATTGCTTGGCAACCACGACATCAGTCGGCAGTGGCACGTTGACCTTGGCCGCGATGGCGCGGGCGGTTTCCAGGAGATCCGGTTCGTACAGCGATTTACCCACCGGGTGACCCGCAGCGGCGAGGAAGGTGTTGGCGATACCGCCACCCACGATCAACAGGTCGCAGATCTGGCTCAAGCTGTTGAGCACTTCAAGTTTGGTCGACACCTTGGAGCCGGCAACAATCGCTGCCATTGGCTTGGCCGGGGCACCCAGGGCCTTGCCCAGAGCTTCCAGTTCAGCTGCCAGCAACGGGCCTGCCGCTGCGACCTTGGCGAACTTGGCTACACCGTGGGTCGAACCCTCGGCGCGGTGCGCAGTACCGAACGCATCCATCACAAACACGTCGCACAGGGCGGCGTATTGCTTGGCCAGTTCGTCGGCGTTTTTCTTTTCGCCCTTGTTGAAGCGCACGTTTTCGAACAGCACGATCTCGCCGGGCTTAACGTTGACGCCATTGAGGTAATCGCTGACCAGCGGCACGTCGCGGCCCAAGGCTTTGCTCAGGTACTCGGCGACAGGCTTGAGGCTGTTTTCAGCCGAGAACTCACCTTCAGTCGGGCGTCCCAGGTGCGAGCAGACCATGACAGCCGCGCCTTTTTCCAACGCCAGCTTGATGGTCGGCAGCGAAGCAAGGATGCGCGCATCGCTGGTGACAACACCGTCCTTTACCGGGACGTTGAGGTCTTCGCGGATCAGTACGCGCTTACCTTGCAGATCGAGGTCGGTCATCTTCAACACGGTCATGGGTCGCAGTTCCTGAGTTTCTAATGTTAGAGAACGGGTTTTTGGTGGGTTACGTGCAGATAGTGCTTTGCCACATCGATCATTCGATTGGCAAAACCCCATTCGTTGTCGAACCAGGCCAGCAGGTTCACCAGCCGGGGGCCGGAAACGCGGGTCTGGCTGGCATCAACAATCGCTGAATGCGGGTCATGGTTGAAATCACAACTGGCGTGCGGCAGTTCGGTATAGGCCAGCAAGCCTTTGAGCGGGCCGCTGGTGGCGGCCTCGCGCAGCACGCGGTTAACTTCCACAGCGTCCGTGTCGCGCGCCGTGACCAGGGTAATGTCCAGGCACGATACGTTTAGCGTCGGCACCCGAACTGCTTTGGCCTGGATTCGGCCGGCAAGTTCCGGCAATAAGCGTTCAATGCCTTTAGCCAGACCGGTGGAGACCGGAATCACTGACTGAAACGCCGAACGCGTGCGACGCAGGTCTTCGTGGTGGTAGGCATCAATCACCGGCTGATCATTCATCGCCGAGTGAATGGTGGTGATCGACACGTACTCCAGGCCAAACGCCTGATCCAGCAAGCGCAACAGCGGCACGCCGCAGTTGGTGGTACAGGAAGCATTGGACACCAGCCGCTCTTCGCCGGTCAGCGTGTGCTGGTTGACGCCGTAAACAATGGTGGCGTCGACATCGGCATCGCTGGCCATCGGTTGCGAAAACAGCACGCGGGGAGCCCCGGCATCAAGAAAGCGCTGTGCGTCGGCGCGGGTGTTGTAGACACCGGAGCATTCCAGCACCAGGTCCACGCCCAGCGCGGCCCAGTCGATCCCTTCCGGGGTGGCACTGCGGAACACTTTCACGCAGTCGCCATTGATATGCAGGCAGTCGCCTTCGATCCGTATCTCGCCGGGAAACCGGCCATGGGTGGAGTCGAAGCGCGTCAAATATTCGAGGCTGGCCATATCGGCCAAGTCATTGAGTGCAACAATTTCAAACCCGGCAGCAGCCCCTCGCTCAAACAACGCACGCAAGACGCAACGACCAATCCGGCCGTAGCCGTTGAGTGCAACTTTGTAAGGACGCGGTTGAGGCATGGGGTTCTCTTATATGCGGGTGAATCCGTCACCACAGCGATGGCGCCATTTATGCCATCGCGGGCAAGCCCGCTCCCACACATCGTCCATGTGGGAGCGCGCTTGCCCGCGACGGGGCCAGGCGCACAAGGCTGAATTAGTCTTCCAGCAGCTCTTCAGCCTGACCCAGGATGTTTTCCAGGGTGAAGCCGAACTCTTCGAACAAGGCAGGCGCAGGCGCCGACTCGCCGTAGGTGGTCATACCAATCACGCGACCTTCCAGGCCCACGTACTTGTACCAGTAGTCTGCATGGGAGGCTTCGATCGCAATCCGCGCGCTGACCTGCAGCGGCAGAACCGACTGCTTGTAGCCAGCGTCCTGAGCTTCGTAAACGCTGGTGCATGGCATGGAAACCACGCGCACCTTGCGGCCCTGTTCAGTCAGCTTCTCGTAAGCCTGAACCGCCAGGCCCACTTCGGAACCGGCCGAGATCAGGATCAGTTCAGGCTCGCCTGCACAGTCCTTGAGCACGTAACCGCCGCGATTGATGTCGGCGATTTGTGCAGCATCACGGGTTTGGTGGTTAAGGTTCTGACGGGAGAAGATCAACGCGGACGGGCCGTCGTTGCGCTCCAGAGCGAATTTCCAGGCCGCTGCGGATTCCACCGCGTCGGCCGGACGCCAGGTGTCCAGGTTCGGCGTGGTACGCAGGCTGGTGAGTTGCTCCACCGGCTGGTGCGTCGGGCCGTCTTCGCCCAGACCGATGGAGTCGTGGGTGAATACATAGATCACACGCTGCTTCATCAGGGCCGACATGCGGATGGCGTTACGGGCGTATTCCATGAACATCAGGAAGGTAGCGCCGTAAGGCACCAGGCCGCCGTGAAGGGCGATGCCGTTCATGATGGCGCTCATACCGAACTCACGTACGCCGTAGTACATGTAGTTGCCGCTGGCGTCTTCAGCCGAAACACCTTTGCAGCCTTTCCACAGGGTCAGGTTGGAGCCAGCCAGGTCAGCAGAGCCGCCCAGCAGTTCCGGCAACAGCGGGCCAAAGGCGTTCAGGGCGTTCTGGCTGGCTTTACGGCTGGCGATGGTTTCGCCTTTGGCAGCCACTTCATTGATGTAGGCAGTGGCCTTGGCATCGAAGTCAGCTGGCAACTTGCCGCTCAGGCGACGGGACAGTTCTGCAGCCAGCTCCGGGAACTCGGCCGCGTAGGCTGCGAAGCGCTTGTCCCACTCGGACTCGGCAACAGCACCGGCTTTCTTGGCATCCCATTCGGCATAGATATCAGCCGGGACTTCAAAAGGACCGTAGTTCCAGTTCAGTGCCTTGCGGGTCAGGGCGATTTCTTCCAGGCCCAATGGAGCACCGTGGCAGTCTTCTTTACCCTGTTTGTTCGGCGAGCCGAAACCGATGGTGGTTTTGCAGCAGATCAGCGTTGGCTTGTCGCTTTTGCGTGCAGTCTCGATCGCGGTTTTGATTTCTTCCGGGTCGTGACCGTCAACGTTGCGGATGACTTGCCAGTTGTAGGCTTCGAAACGCTTTGGCGTGTCGTCGGTGAACCAGCCTTCAACTTCGCCATCGATGGAGATGCCGTTGTCATCGTAGAACGCGATCAGTTTGCTCAGGCCCAGAGTGCCGGCCAAGGAGCCAACTTCGTGGGAAATGCCTTCCATCATGCAGCCATCACCCATGAATACGTAGGTGTGGTGGTCGACAATGTCATGGCCTGGACGGTTGAACTGCGCGCCCATGACTTTTTCTGCCAGGGCAAAACCCACGGCGTTGGCGAAACCCTGGCCCAGAGGACCGGTGGTGGTTTCGACGCCCGGTGTATAGCCCAGCTCCGGGTGGCCCGGGGTACGGCTGTGCAGTTGACGGAAGTTTTTCAGGTCTTCGATCGACAGGTCGTAGCCGGTCAGGTGCAGCAACGAGTAGATCAGCATCGAACCGTGGCCGTTGGACAGCACGAAGCGGTCACGGTCAGGGAACGAAGGGTTGCTCGGGTTGTGCTTCAGATAATCGCGCCACAGTACTTCGGCGATATCTGCCATACCCATTGGGGCACCGGGATGGCCGCTGTTGGCTTTTTGCACGGCATCCATGCTGAGTGCACGAATGGCGTTGGCACGCTCACGACGGCTGGGCATCGCTGTTCTCCTGGGTTTGGTAAAAACGAATTTAAATAAAACGGAACGCAAAAAAGGCGAGCATTTTCCCTCAGGCACTGCCCTCGGGGCAATGACAGATAGTCACTTGGGGCGTTTTTCCTGTGCTTAACCGTTCAACCTGTTAAGGATCGGACATTTCGTTTCGTTAATAGACACAACCCATCCGACAAACGCACCACCCATCAAGCAATATCGAAAAGTTTTGATATTGAACTTGCGAGGCGCGAACCGGGTAACTAGACTGCGGCCCATGAACTTACCCGCGCCTTCAATCCGCCCTGACGATTGCGACGAGCTCTCGGCCCTGTGCAAGGCTGGAGGCGACCCGCTGCGACTGAATGTATTGCGCGCGCTGGCCAACGATTCGTTTGGCGTGCTGGAGCTGACCTATATTTTCGCCACCGGCCAGTCAGGCATGAGCCACCACCTCAAGGTGCTGGCACAAGCGGATCTGGTTGCAACCCGGCGCGAAGGCAATGCGATTTTTTATCGCCGCGCCCTGCCTCACACCGAACTGCCGGGCGGCAAGCTGCATGCGGCGCTGCTGGAGGAAGTCGACAACCTGACGCTGCCCGCCGATGTACAAGCACGCATCAGTGCCGTCCATGGGCAACGTGCAGCGGCCAGCCAGGATTTTTTCTCCCGCATTGCCGAAAAGTTTCGCGCCCAACAGGATTTAATCGCAGGTTTGCCACAGTACCGGGATAGCGTCCTGGCCTTGCTCGACAAACTAAGTTTCAGCCCAGCGGCCACGGCCCTGGAAGTGGGCCCCGGCGATGGCAGTTTCTTGCCTGACCTGGCCCGTCGCTTTCACCAGGTCACGGCACTGGACAACAGCCCGGCGATGCTTGAACTGGCCCGCCAGTTGTGTGAATGCGAGTCACTGGACAACGTCAGCCTGATTCTGGCCGACGCTTTGCAGGATGCACAGCTGCAGGCCGATTGCGTCGTGGTGAACATGGTCTTGCACCATTTCGCCGCACCGGCCGAAGCATTCAGGCAACTGGCCAACTTGTTGCAACCTGGCGGTAGCCTGCTGGTAACAGAGTTGTGTAGCCATAATCAGGCGTGGGCCCGCGAAGCTTGCGGTGATTTGTGGCTAGGTTTTGAACAAGATGATCTGGCCCATTGGGCCACCGCTGCGGGACTCGTTCCCGGGGAAAGCCTCTATATAGGCTTACGTAATGGTTTCCAGATTCAGGTCCGCCACTTTCAGCGGCCGGCTGGCGACACTCACCATCGGTAAATATTAGGAAACCGTCGAGATGAGCGAATACTCCCTTTTCACCTCCGAGTCCGTGTCTGAAGGGCATCCGGACAAAATCGCCGACCAGATTTCTGATGCGGTGCTGGACGCCATCATTGCTGAAGACAAGTTCGCCCGTGTGGCGTGCGAAACTCTGGTGAAAACCGGCGTAGCAATCATCGCAGGCGAAGTCACCACTTCGGCCTGGGTTGACCTGGAACAGATCGTTCGCGATGTGATCACCGATATCGGCTATACCAGCTCCGACGTTGGCTTCGACGGCGCGACCTGCGGCGTGATGAACATCATCGGCAAGCAGTCGCCCGACATCAACCAGGGTGTTGACCGTGCCAAGCCTGAAGATCAGGGTGCCGGCGACCAGGGCCTGATGTTCGGCTACGCCAGCAACGAAACTGACGTGCTGATGCCGGCACCGATCACTTTCTCCCACCAACTGGTTCAGCGTCAGGCCGAAGCCCGCAAATCCGGTCTGCTGCCGTGGCTGCGTCCAGACGCCAAGTCTCAGGTTACCTGCCGCTACGAAGGCGGCAAGGTTGTAGCGATCGACGCCATCGTACTGTCGACCCAGCACAACCCTGAAGTCTCCTACAAAGATCTGCGCGAAGGCGTGATGGAGCTGATCGTCAAGCATGTGCTGCCAGCCGAACTGCTGCACAAAGACACTCAGTTCCACATCAACCCGACTGGCCAGTTCATCATCGGTGGCCCGGTGGGCGACTGCGGCCTGACAGGGCGCAAGATCATCGTTGACACCTATGGCGGCATGGCCCGTCACGGCGGCGGCGCGTTCTCGGGCAAGGATCCATCCAAGGTTGACCGTTCGGCGGCTTACGCAGGCCGTTACGTGGCTAAAAACATCGTGGCAGCCGGCCTGGCCGAACGTTGCGAGATCCAGGTTTCCTACGCGATCGGCGTCGCTCAACCGACTTCGATTTCGTTGAATACCTTCGGCACCGGCAAAATCTCCGACGACAAAATCGTCAAGCTGGTACGTGAAGTATTCGACCTGCGTCCATACGCCATCACCACCATGCTTGATCTGCTGCACCCGATGTACCAGGAAACTGCAGCTTACGGCCACTTCGGCCGCACGCCACAGACCAAAACTGTTGGCGACGACACCTTCACCACGTTCACGTGGGAGCGTACCGACCGCGCTGAAGAACTGCGCGCTGCTGCCGGCTTTTAACTAAAGCGGCTGCACAAAAAGCCCCGGACAGGCGACTGTCCGGGGCTTTTTTGTGTCTGCAGCAGTTGCCAACTGCCAGAGATCACCCAGGGTGATCTCGCAAATGTAATACCCGGTAAAGCTCCTGATACGCGGCTCAAAAAACCTTCACTAGCCTTAAGCATTCTTCCCGGGCAAGGACGCTCAAGATGCTCGCCACACTTCGATTCATTTGCCGGTTCTGGCTCGCGCTCCTGGCATTCAATACGCAGGCCGGTAGCTGCCCCGACAAGGCCGACTATCAGGCCCTGCAACAACAACTGCAAACCTGGGACGACAGCTACCACCGCCTCGGTATGTCACAGGTCACCGATGAGGTTTACGACCACTCGCGCACCCGCTTTGAAGGCTGGCAGCACTGCTTCAAACCTTCTGTTGTCGACAACCCCCTGAAAACGGCAGGCGGCAGTATTCCTCATCCCGTGACCCATACCGGCCTGCTGAAGCTGCCTGATGAAAAGGCGGTCCGGGAATGGATCAGGGGACGCCAGGATCTGTGGGTGCAACCCAAGGTCGATGGGGTGGCCGTGACCCTGATCTACCGGCAAGGGCAACTGCACCGGGTCATCAGCCGGGGGGACGGGCAAACCGGGCAAGACTGGAGCCGTGCGGCACGCGCCATCAGCGCCATTCCCCGGCAACTGCCACAACCTGTGGACATCGTGTTGCAAGGCGAACTGTATTGGCGCTTGCCCGACCACATACAAGCCGTATCCGGCAGCCTGAATGCCCGCAGCACAGTCGCCGGCCTTATGGCGCGTCATCAGCTCAATAGTGAGCAAGGGCAAGGCATCGGCCTGTTTGTCTGGGACTGGCCCGAAGGTCCCGATACCCAGGCCGAACGGCTCGCCCAACTGAGTGACCTGGGCTTTGCCGACAGTCAAACCCTGAGCCAGCCTGTCGACAGTTTCGAACAGGCCCGGCAGTGGCGCGAGCACTGGTACAACAACCCGCTGCCGTTTGCCAGTGATGGTCTGGTGTTGCGCCAGAGCCGGCGCCCTGCCCCCGATCGCTGGCAGGCAAAACCGCCGAACTGGGCCGCAGCCTGGAAATACCCGCATGTTCAAGCACTCAGCGAAGTTCGCAAAGTGACCTTCAACATTGGCCGCACCGGGCGCATAACCCCGATCCTGGAACTGAAACCGGTGCGCCTTGATGAGCGCACTATCAAGCGCATCAGCACAGGCTCCTTCAGGCGCTGGCAGACCCTGGATATCCGGCCCGGTGATCATGTCGCCATCAGCCTGGCGGGCATGACCATCCCACGCCTGGACAGCGTAGTGTCGCGTGCCAGTAACAGAGTTGAAGTACAGGCACCCGACCCCGATAGTTTCAACGCGCTCAGTTGCTGGCAATTGGTACCCGGATGCGAAAGCCAGTTTTTGGCTCGCTTGAGCTGGCTCAGCGGCAAAAAAGGTTTGGCCATGCCATTCGTCGGTCCCGGCACCTGGAATACATTGATTCAGGCCGGACTAATCAAGAATCTGACCGATTGGTTAACCCTGGATGCCGCGCAGCTTGCTAACATTGCCGGCTTGGGCGAGCGAAGCAGCACCCGCTTGCTCAACAGTTTGCATGATGCCCGGCAACAACCGTTCGAACGCTGGGTGCGGGCTATCGGCCTGCCGCCCACTGCGGGGGCGCCTCTGGGCCAGTCATGGCAAGCGCTGGTTGCACGCGACGCCCTGGCCTGGCAGCAACAACCGGGTATCGGCGCCAGCCGCGCAGTTCAGGTGAATGCTTTTTTGCAGGACCCGAATGTTCAGGCTGTAAGTGAAGAATTACGCGCTGCCGGTATTGCCGGTTTCGACTAGAAACCCCAAATCGGCAGTATTACTTTTCAAAATTGTGTTTATTGTCATCTTTTGTCATGGAGCTCTTTATGAAACTTCTTTCCCCTCTCGCCCTGTTTACTGTCTGCAGCCTGCTGGCTGCTCCACTCATGGCGGCAGACCCGGCGCCGGAACTGACGGGCTGCGCGGCCAAGAAGCAGGCCATCAGCCAGCAACTTGAACAAGCTCGCGCCCACAACAATTCCGGTCAGATTGCCGGTCTGGAAAAAGCTCTGAGCGAAGTGACTGCAAATTGCACCGACGCGGGCCTGAAGAAAGAACGCGAGAACAAGGTGCTGGACGCCAAGCACGAAGTCAGCAAGCGTCAGGCTGACCTGGACAAAGCCATGAAGAAAGGCGATCCGGAAAAGATCGACAAGCGCAAAACCAAACTGGCCGAGTCGCGCAAAGAACTGCAAGAAGCGCTGGATCAGCTGGATAAATAAGCCCCCTCTGTAGGAGCGAGCTTGCTCGCGAGCTATTCAACATGATCGAGTGATCGCGAACAGCTCGCTCCTACAGAACAGGTTGCAGCTTCATACCACTCAGTGGTTACGAAACTCCTTGTGACACCCGCTGCAAGTGTCTTCAACTTTCTGCATTGCAGGCGTCAAGTTGCCGGCTTTGTAGGGCTGTATCCGGCTGGCGACCACCAGTTCGCCAGTAGCGGCTTCGAGCTGGCGAGCCAATTCCTGAAAGCGTGCCTGTTTTTTCCAGACATTATCGGTAGCGCTGGTTTGATCGGACTCCTTCACTTGAGGAAAATGCTTCCACGGCTCATGAGCCAGGGCATCAAGCTTGATCGCTCCCTCGGTAAAGCGCGGTCCGTCAAAGGCAATCCTTCCACGCAACATGCCACCCAGGTCTTCACTGGTCTTGAGCATTTGCTTGAAAATCGCTTTACGCTGGCCCAGCGGCGAGTCCGGATCAACTCCACCACACGCCGACAGCGTCAGGCAGACCAGCATTACAACAGTCAGTCGTTTAACAATCATGGTGGCTCACGTCACAGAAATCGGTCGCCAGTATCCTCGCGTTATACACAAACACCAATAGCCCTATTGAATATAGGGTTTGCCTTGAAGATCACTCGGCAAACCTGAAGGAACCTCGCTGATGAGTACATTTTTCAAGCCTCTGGCCTGGGCATTGCCCATTGTCATGTTGCTGGCCGGATGCAATGGCTCCGATAAGGATGCCGACAAGGACGCCACAAAACCGGAGCCCCACACCACTTACAAAAAAGCTGACTTCAGTGCCCTGCCGCCAGTCACGGGAACTGACCTGCAAAGCGGGTTTGCTTCATGGCGCAGTGCCTGTATCCGGCTCAAGGCCGACCCCAATTGGGGCAGCGTGTGCAGCGATGCCGCTACCTTGAGCGCCAGCCCGAGCGTAGAGCAAATCAGTAGCTTTCTGCAGACCCATCTCGATGTGTATAGCCTGCGTTCGGCTGAAGGCAGTGAAGACGGGTTGATCACCGGCTATTACGAACCGGTATACCCCGGAAGCCTGAAACCCACTCAAGCCGCCAATGTGCCGATTTACGGCGTTCCGTCCGACCTGATTGTGGTCAACCTGGACAGCATCTACCCCGAGCTCAAGGGCAAGCGCCTGCGCGGGCGCCTTGAAGGGCGCGTGCTCAAACCTTACGACACCGCCGAAACCATCAACAGCAAAGGCTTGAATGCTCCGGTGCTGGCATGGCTGACCGACCCGATGGACCTGCAGTTTCTGCAAATCCAGGGCTCGGGCCGGGTACAGCTCGACAATGGTCGCCAACTGCGCATCGGCTATGCCGACCAGAACGGCCATCCGTACAAGCCCATTGGCCGCTGGCTGGTTGAGCAAGGCGAGCTGAAAAAAGAAGACGTGACCATGAGTACCATCCACGCCTGGGCGATGATGCACCCGGAGCGGGTACACGAAATGCTGGCCAGCAACCCCAGCTATGTGTTTTTCACCCAGAACCCCGACAGCACCGAAGGTCCGCGCGGCTCGCTGAATGTCCCGCTTACGGCCGGCTACAGCGTGGCAGTGGATCGCAAGGTAATCCCGCTGGGTAGCCTGTTGTGGTTGTCGACCACCCAGGCCGATGGCCAGCCCATCGTGCGTCCGGTTGCCGCCCAGGACACCGGTGGTGCTATTGCCGGTGAAGTCCGGGCGGACTTCTTCGTCGGCACTGGCCCCAAGGCCGGGCAAATAGCGGGTGACATGAAGCAGAAGGGCAACATCTGGCTGCTGTGGCCCAAAGGCGCAGCGTTGCCGCAGTAACGTGGCGTAACACTGCAGGAGCGAGCTTGCTCGCGAGCGCTTCACATGATCGCGAACAGCTCGCGAGCAAGCTCGCTCCTACATGTTCAGCCTGAACTCACATCGACACAAAAAAGAAGCTGACCACCAGCCCCATGCCGATGAACCAGACAATCGAGCGCATCATCGCCCAGTCCGCCAGGTAGCAAATGATGTACAGCAGGCGACTGGTAACAAATAGCACCGCCAGCACATCGATGGTCACTGGCTGCGCATTGCCCACGATATCGGCAATGATCACGGCGGCGGCAAACGCCGGGGTCACTTCAAAGCTATTGAGCTGGGCGCTGTGGGCGCGCTTGGCAAATCCTTGCAGACCGTCGAGAAACGTACGTGGATCATGGTTCTGACTGGGCCCGAACTTGCCGTCGCTGAACTTGGCAAAGGCGGTACAGACATAGGGCAGGCAGAGGGCAATCAGTACACACCAGAAGGCAACCGTCATTGGAATTTCCTTTTTAGAGTTTCATCACGAGCATGCCGATCAGCACCAGCCCACAGGCTAAGAGCCTCGGCCCACCAAAAGGTTCTTTGAGGTAACGCATACCGAACAGCACCACCAGAATCACACTGACTTCGCGCAAGGCTGCGGCCTCGGCAATCGAGCCCAACTGCATGGCCCACAACACCAGCCCATAGCTGGCCAGTACACAAACCCCCACTGCCACACCCAAACGCCATTGCGTTCGCCAAAACAGGGTAAACGCGGATCGCCTGCGGGTCAGCGCCAGCAACGGGAACGGCCAGGCGCTGATCAGTGTCACCCACACCAGATAATCCAGCGGGTGCGACCAGCGTCGCAGGGCCTGACCATCAAGAAAGGTATAGCAGCCAATGCACAGGCCAATCAGTGCGACCACGGGCAACAGTGACCACGGCAGCCGATCACCGCCGCCGCCCTGCCACAACAGACAGGCCATGCCACAGGGGATCAGCAAGATACCGATGATTTGCTGCCCGGTGAGGGCTTCGCCGGCAAACGTCAGGGTCAACCCCAGCACCACCAGTGGCGAGAGTCCGCGCATCAAGGGGTACACCAACCCCAGGTCACCTACGCGATACGCGCGAATCAACAGCACCCGGTAAAGCAGCTCGAACACAGCAGATGCCAGAATCCACGGCCAGATTTCCACGGGTGGAAATGTCACGAACCCCACCAGCGCCGCAACCAGTAGCAGCGCAACGGTGTCCATACATGCAATCACCAGCAAACGTTCGCCACTGAACTTGATCAAGGTATTCCAGATCGCATGCAAGACCGCCGCGATCAATACCAACGTCGTTGCCAGCACCGTTACCTCCTTTATTTTTATGGAACGGCATCTTTTTATACGGTAATCATGACTGCGCAGCGAATATGTGTCGCTGCACTGCGCTTTTTCATCAAACAAGACCCGACCCGATCAAGGTCTCTACTCACTCCCGCCACCACAGGATCCCGGATGCTTGAACTTGTAGCTGCGTTTATCTGCCTGACTTCACTGCTGACGTACGTGAATTTCCGTTTTATCGGCCTGCCGCCCACGATTGGCGTAATGGTCACCGCCCTCATGTTTTCCCTGCTGCTGCAAGGCTTGAGCTTTATTGGCTACCCCGGCCTGGAAGAGCGCGTGCAGGAGCTGATCGGCCAGATCGATTTCGGCGATCTGCTGATGAACTGGATGCTTTCCTTCCTGCTGTTTGCCGGTGCCCTGCACGTAAACTTCAACGACGTGCGCAGCTACCGCTGGCCAATCGGCCTGCTGGCCACCGTCGGCGTGCTGATTGCCACCACCGTGATCGGCAGCCTGGCGTACTGGATCTTCGGCCTGTTTGGATGGCACATCAGTTTTCTGTATTGCCTGCTGTTCGGCGCCCTGATTTCGCCCACCGACCCGATTGCCGTGCTTGGCGTGCTGCGTACCGCCAACGCGTCCAAACCGCTGAAAACCACGATTGTCGGCGAGTCGCTGTTCAATGACGGTACAGCCGTTGTGGTGTTCACCGTATTGCTGGGCATTGTGCAACTGGGCGAAACCCCGAGCCTGGGCGCCACTGCAATGCTGTTTGCCCACGAAGCCATTGGCGGCGTGGTGTTCGGTGGTTTGATCGGTTATCTGGTCTATCGAATGATCAAGAGCATCGAGCAGTACCAGATCGAAGTGATGCTGACCCTGGCGCTGGTGATTGGCGGCTCAGCCATGGCCAGTGAACTGCACGTGTCGGCGCCGATTGCGATGGTGGTGGCCGGTCTGATCATCGGCAACCTGGGCCGCAACAAGGCCATGAACGAGATGACACGTCGCTACATGGACGGTTTTTGGGAGCTGCTCGATGACATGCTCAACGCGCTGCTGTTTGCCCTGATCGGCATGGAACTGCTGTTACTGCCGTTCTCGTGGCTGCACTTGCTGGCAGCAAGCGTACTGGCCCTGGCCATTCTGCTCTCGCGCCTGCTGACCGTGGCCCCGGCCATTGTGCTGCTGCGCCGCTGGCGTACGGTGCCCCGCGGCACCATCCGCATCCTGACCTGGGGCGGCTTGCGCGGCGGGGTTTCGGTCGCACTGGCACTGGCCTTGCCACTGGGCCCGGAACGCGACCTGATCCTGAGTATCACCTACATCGTGGTGCTGTCGTCGATCCTGTTCCAGGGGTTGACCATCGGCAAACTGGTCAAACATGTGACCAAGGATGCGCCAGCTCCGGTCGGGGCTGATTCCGCACACTGATCTGGAATCCACAACCGCACCTCCTGCCCCGGCAGCGACCACCAAACTGCCGGGAACCTCTTCCCGGCAGTTCCTGCAAGCTTGGCTACACTCTTTTTCCTAATGCCTGAGAGCATAAAACGTAAAGGAGAAAGGGATGAGTACTTCTGCTGGCTATGCACCGCCCAGGCGCCATACAGGCGCCTACATCATGATTGTTACTGCATTGATCGCCCTGGCCATTACGGCATGGCGATTTTTCACGCCATTGTCGGGCGTTACCGGCTCTGGCGGCTCAATGACAACCATGCTGGGCGAATTCGTTCTGTTCATTCTTGGCCTGCTGCTGATCAAGTATGAGTTCGGGGGACTCAGAAAACTGTTCGTGATTTTGAGCTGGCTCGGGGTCCTCGGGACGCTTCTTGGCGCGATCCTCTTGCACGGGTGGTGGACTGCCATTGTTCTGGTGGTGTGCGCCGCAGGTGTGATCATCGAATCATTTTGCGCCAAGCCAACAAGGAGCGCGTGACATGGATAAAGTAAAAAAACATCTTTTCACGGCACCGGTCATCTGCATGCTCGCGGGTATTTCAACCGCACACGCCGACACCGCTTATGTAGTGCCCACGCCCCTGCTGGCGCCATCCAGTATCTCCGCCGAAGACGCCAGAATCCCCTTGCCCAATGGCAAGGAGTGGGACTCGTTCCATGGCCAGTTAAGCTCGCAAAAGTATTCGCCGCTGAACCAGATCAATAAGGACAACGTCGGAAAACTGACCAAGGTTTGGCAGTATTTCACCGGCGACATGTCCGACGGGACCGGTAAAACACCGGCCACTGTATGGTCCGCCACCCCGATTTTTGCCAATGACACATTGTATGTCGGTACGCCTTTTTACCGGATCATTGCCCTTGAGCCTGAGACCGGTAAAGAAAAGTGGAGCTATGACACCAAGTCGCCGTTAGTGGCCCTCACCCAGCCGGCCTTGAAGTCCCGCGGCGTCGCCTACTGGCAGGAAAAAAACCCGCAACCCGGCGTTGCCTGCCAGAAGGTCGTCTACCTGGGGAACATGACCGCGCAGTTGTTTGCAGTGGATGCCGATACCGGTAAACCCTGCGAAAACTTCGGCAAAAACGGTGTGGTTGATATCAACCAATGGAACAAACTCAACGCCAAATGGCCGCTGTCGGTGCTGCAACCGCCGACCGTTATCGGTGACAAGCTGATCGTCGGCTGGGCCGGCAAGGACTGGGAGTATGAGGTCGAGTCACCCGGCTCGCTGTTTGCTCTGAACGCCCGTACCGGCGAGCTGGAGTGGGAGTTCAAACCGATTCCCGATGATGAGGCCGGCAACACCGGTACCGCCAACATCTGGACGGCCATGTCTTACGACGCGGCACTCGGCCTGCTGTACATCCCGGTCTCCTCGCCTTCGCCCAACTACTGGGGCGGCAACCGGCCAAAAGCGATTCCTTTAGGGACATCAACTACCGCGCTGGATATCAATACGGGCAAGGTCGTATGGTCCCGTCAGTGGGTTCACCACGACTTGTGGGACTACGATATCAACTCGGCCCCGACCCTGATGGACATCACCGTCGATGGCAAACCTGTAGCCGCGCTGGTTCAAGCGACCAAAATGGGCTTCCTGTTTACCGTTGACCGCCGCACCGGTGAAGACGTGTGGCCGATTGAAGAGCGCCCTGTACCCAAAGGCGATGCAGAGGGCGAAGTCTACTCACCCACACAACCCTTCCCGACCAAACCTGTTCCGTTGCTGGACCAGTCCAAGAAGCCCGCCATCTGGAAAATCGCCGATATTGTCGGCCTTGGCCAGTGTTCAAAAATGTGGGACGGCCTGGAATACAACGGCATGTACTCGCCACCTTCGACCAAAGGTAACGGCGTACTGGCCTACCCGGACAGTGCCGGTGGCGTGCAATGGGGTGGCGTAGCGTTCGACCCGGTCAGCCAGGTGGCGGTGGCGGTGGTTAACACCTCGCACATCGTGCAGATGATCAAGCTGTGGGATCGCGCGTCGTACGACAAACAACCCAAAGACTCAGGCAACGAAAACGGCTTCTATCCACAGATCGGCGCACCCTATGGCATGTCCTTGCTGAACGCGCAGAACTGGGCCGGCATGCCGTGCTGGGCGCCGCCTTTCGGTGAAATCGTCGCTATCGACATGCACACCGGTGATGTGAAATGGCGTCGTCCGATGGGCGCGGTGCAGCAGTATGGCTGGTACATGCCTGAGAGCATGGGCTCGCCAACCATCGGCGGACCGGCAATCACAGCCGGTGGCGTGGTGTTTATTGGTGCCTCGATGGATGCCAAGGTCCGTGCCTACTCCCTGGATGACGGCAAGGAACTGTGGTCGGACAACGTCATGGCCCCTGCAGTCGCCAACCCCGCGGTGTATGAGTACAAAGGCCGGCAATATGTGGCGTTTGTCGCGGGCGGCAACTCCATCATGAAAGACCAGGTGGGCGATCAAGTGGTGGTGTACGCACTGCCCAAATGATGCGGGACTCCCACAGGGTCTGACCGGACCTTGTGGGAGCTGGCTTGCCAGCGATGCCAGCAACCGGGTCGGCGGGATTGATCGCGGTGATGCTATCGCCGGCAAGCCGGCTCCCACAGGTTATGAATCTTCCCCCTGCAACCGCTGCAACTGTTCGCCGGCCCGTTCGGCGAACAGCTCCAGCAACCCCTCCAGCGTATGCGCCGGTGCTTCATCGGCACGGGTCAGTGCATACAGCGTAATCGGCAACGCAGGACTCAACGGACGAATCAAAGTACTCGCCCGTGAAGCACCCAGCGCCGTGAACGGATCAATCACCGCTAACCCCGCTCCCGACTCCACCATCGCTCGCGCCAGCGAATACGTTTGCACCGCAATGCTGATACGCGGCGGCGGCTCAATGGTTTTCAGATAACTGTCCAGACGCGCGAACAACGGGTCGGCATTGCTCAGGCCGATCAACGGCGCATCTGCCAGTTCATGCAGCGCCAGCGCAACCCCCTCACTCTCATCCGGCCAGTAGCCCCGCGGCGCCAACGCGACCAATACGCCGTGGGCCAACGCCCGGGCCTTGAGCCCTGGATGGTCAGGCAGTTTGAATGTCAGGGCCACGTCCAGCTCGCGCATCAACAGGTTCTGCACCAGCTCCCGGCTATGGGCACTGGCCAGTTCACAGCTGATGTCCGGGTAACGCCGGGTCCATTCACTGATCACCGGCGGCAATAACGACAGGGCCAAGGCCGGCGTACTGCCGATCCGCAACCGGTGCCCGGGCGAACGGCGCAGGCTCTCAGCCAATCGCTGTACGCCTTGCAGACTCTCGCTGACCTTCTCCACTTCGCGCTCCAGCAGCAGCGCTTCAGGGGTGGGCTGGAGTTTGCCGCGCACCCGTAGAAACAAGGGAAACCCCAGCTGCAATTCTGCATGCTGCAGCACCTTGCTCACCGCAGGTTGCGAGACGTGCAGCAATTGCGCGGCCGCGCTGATTGAACCGGTTTGGCGGATAGCCTGAAAAATTTCGATATGTCGCAAGCGCATGGCGGCAGTCCATAACCTTTGTTTATGGGTAAGGCATCTTTAATCATTGTTCAGCGCCTGTCACCTGCCCCTAATCTGAGCCTGAACAACATTGGGCTAAGGACTGACATGGGACAGCGGGTTTGCATCATCGGCGGTGGCGTTATCGGGCTGGCAACGGCGTATGCGCTGGTGCGCGACGGCTTTGAAGTGAGCGTGATCGAAGCCCGGCCCACGCTCGGCAGTCAGACCAGCTTCGCCAATGGCGGCCAGCTTTCCTACCGCTATGTCGCACCACTGGCCGATGCCGGGGTGCCCTGGCAGGCGATGGGCTGGATGCTGCGCAGTGACTCGCCACTCAAGTTGCGACCACGCATGGACCCGGCTCAATGGCGCTGGATGGCGTCATTTATCGCGGCGTGCCGGGGCTCGGTGAATCAGCGCAATGGCGCGCACTTGCTGCGCCTGGCACTCCTGAGCCAAGCCACCTTGCAGCAATGGCGCGAAGAAGATCATTTAAGCGGTTTTGAATGGCGGTGCAACGGCAAGCTGGTGACCTTCCGCAACCCGGGCAGCTTCGACAAGGCGCGGGCCAAAGTTGCCCACAGTTCATTTCAACAAGCCCTGTCTGCCAGCGAATGCGCAACCCTTGAGCCAGGCCTGAAGGACTCAGCGTTTATCGGCGGCATCTATACCCCCGGCGAGGAAGTCGGCGATTGCCATGGGTTCTGCCAACAGTTGCTCGCCCATCTGCAAGCGAGCGGGCGCTGCACCTTTTTGCTGGGAAAAACCGTCAGCCGTATCCATCACGCCAACGGCGCAGTCAGTGCCGTACAAATGGGCGATGAGCATTTGCCTGTTGATCAACTGGTGCTCGCAGCAGGGCACAACAGCCCGGCCCTGAGCTTGCCGGGGTTGAACTTGCCGCTTTACCCGCTCAAGGGCTACAGCCTGACCCTGCCCTTGAGCGACCCGCAAAAAGCGCCGAACGTGAGCATCACCGATTACGACCGCAAGATCGTCTACGCCCGTATTGGCGAGCAATTACGGATTGCTGCCATGGTCGACATCGTCGGTTTCGACCTCTCCCTGGACCCCAAGCGCCTGGCACAAATGCGCCAACTGGCCGCCAGCACCTTCCCTGATGCCGGCAACTATGACGACGCCATCGAGTGGGCTGGCATGCGCCCTGCAACACCCAGCGGCGTGCCGATCCTCGGTGCCAGCGGTTATCGCAACCTCTGGCTCAACCTGGGTCATGGCGCGCTGGGTTTCACCCTGGCCTGTGGCAGCGCACGCCTGTTAAGCGAACTGATAGGTCAACGCAACACCTCCATCGACATGCAGGGCCTCTGCGCCTGACCGTATAACTCAACCAACAAGGAATTCCCCGATGACGATTCACCGCCTCAACAGCAATGACCGTTTAAGCGCCGCGGCGACCTTTGAGGCGCTGGTATTTTTGTCGGGGCAGGTTCCCACCCAAAGCACAGACATTTGTGCCCAGACTCAGGAAGTGCTCGCCAAGATCGACGCATTGCTGGCCGAGACCGGCAGCGACAAGGACCACATCCTCAACGCCACGATTTACCTGCAAAACATTGAGCGCGACTTTGCGGCCATGAACGCCGTGTGGTCGGCCTGGCTGTCGGCGGGCAAGGCGCCGACTCGCACCACGCTGCAAGCCGAACTGGCGCGGCCTCAGGTGCTGGTAGAAATCAGTGTGATTGCTGTTCGTCGCTAACCCGTTTGAAACCGGAGAATAAAAAGATGAAAAAACTCACTTTGATCAGTTGCACGCTGGGCCTTTTGCTCAGCCACTCACTGCACGCCAGCGAAGCGCCATTTCAGGGCACGCTGAAGAAAATTGCCGATTCGGGGACCATTACCCTGGGTTATCGCGACGCCTCGGTACCGTTCTCATACGTAGGCGACAACAGCGGCAAGCCAATGGGCTATTCGGTGGAGCTGGCGAACAAGATCGTCGAGCGCATTCAACAGCAATTGGGCGACAAACCGTTAAAGGTCAAATACAACCTGGTGACCTCGCAAACCCGCATCCCGCTGGTGCAAAACGGCACCGTCGACCTGGAATGCGGATCCACCGGGGTGACCGCCGAGCGGCAAAAACAGGTGGCGTTCTCGTACGGGTTTATTTACGTCAAAGGCCAGTTGCTGACCGCCAAGGACAGTGGCATCAAAGGCTTTGATGACTTGCGCGACAAAAATGTGGTGACCACGGCCGGCACCACCAATGAGCGATTTATCAAAAGCTACAACGCTGATCACAAGATGAACATGCAAGTCATCAGCGCCAAGGATCACGGCGAAGCGTTCAAGATGCTGGAAACGGGTCGGGCCGCTGCTTTCTATATGGACGACGCGCTGCTTTACGGCGAACGCGCCAAAGCCCGCGACCCGCACCACTGGATCGTGGTGGGCGACGAACAATCACGGGAAATCTACAGCTGCATGGTGCGCAAGGACGACCCGCAGTTGCTCGCCGTGGTGAACCGCACGCTGGCCGACCTGTATCAATCCGGGGAAATCACCGGCATCTACCAGCGCTGGTTCGAACAGCCAATCCCGCCCAATGGCTTGAATCTCGAATTCCCCATGACCGCCGAGTTGAAGCAGATCATCGCCACCCCGGTGAGTGACCCGGTGCAGTAGAGGCCAGGGTCAGGATGCCCAGGGCGACTTGCGGATGATCTCGACGAAGTTCAGCGGCTTGAAACCCGGGTCGCTGTCCACCAGTACGTCGGCGTTGACCGTGCCAAACGTGGTTAGCGGACGATGCTTAAAACCGTTGGCGAAGGCGCAGAGAATGCATTCCTTGAAGCCCTCGCCACGGGGGTGGGCATGGACCACGGCTTCGCGTTGCGCGGCCGGGAACGCCGCGTAGTCAATGCCCAGTACGTCCATTTCAACCCCCGCCGTCACCAGCGCCACGTTCGGACGCAAGTGGTGCGGTACGCCAGGCGTGGTGTGCAAGGCAATGGCTAACCACACTTGTTCCACATCGTCAGCGCTCAGGCCAAACGGCTTCATGAAGGCTTTGGCGCTGTTGGCGCTGTCCACCTCAAAGCGCTCGTCGTCTGTACGGTGACCTTCGACCAGCCCCAGATCGTGGAACATTGCCCCCACGTAAAGCAGCTCCGGGTCATAGGCCAGTTGCTTGCGCTGCCCGCTCAGGGCACCAAACAGAAATACCCGACGCGAATGGTTGTAGAGCAGATCGGACTCGACGTCACGGATGTATTCGGTGGTGGCTTTGGCCAGGGCGCTGTCCGGAATGACGATGCCTGCGATGGTCTGACTCATGACGAACTCCTCGAGCGAGCGCCGGGATGGCGCCATGGCATTGAGTGTGGGCGTCTGCCTCAATGGCAACAATCAACCCGCAGTGGCGATTCGTGCCAATCAGGCCGCAATGCAGGCCATCGCCTTGCGCGGGCTTGTCCACATCCCAGGACTGCGGTATTTCATCTTCTACACACCTGACGGCCAACTCTCATGACCCTGAACGTAGCATTGATCGTTTTCCCCGGCGTGCAGGCGCTGGACGTGACCGGGCCAATGGATGTGTTTGCCGAAGCCAATGCTTTTCTGCCTCCCGACAAGCAATACCGGCTTGAAGTACTGGGGCTGGAGACGGGCTTGCTGAGGTGCTCGAACGGTCTGTCGATTCAGGCTCACCGGCATTTCACTGAGGCCCGGAGCAGCTATGACCTGGTGCTGTGCACAGGGGGCCCGGCCCTGCCCGGGGAGGATTTCGGCACCGACTTTTACACCTGGCTGCGCAAGCTCTGCCGTCAGTCGCGGCGCTTTGGTTCGATCTGCAATGGCGCACTGATGCTCGCCCGCACCGGATTGCTGGACGGTCGCCGCGTCACCACCCACTGGAGTGATGTTGCCACCCTCGCCCGCCTGTGCCCCGGCGCAGTGCTTGAGGCCGATCGTTTGTATGTGCAGGACGACAATCTGTACACCTCGGCCGGAGTCACTGCGGGGATCGACCTGTCGCTCTATGTCTTGAGTCAGGATCACGGCCCGCAAGTGGCGCTGAATGTAGCCCGGCGACTGGTGGTATTTACCCAGCGCTCAGGCGGGCAGTCGCAGTTCAGCCCGTTTCTGACCGCCGCCGCCCACACCGATTCACCGGTTGCAGCGGTACAACGCTTTGTACTGGAGAATTTGCGCACGGATCTGACCATCGCCGAGCTGTCGCAGGCGGCGGCGATGAGTCCGCGTAATTTCTCGCGGGTGTTTGCCCGGGAGACAGGGATCACCCCCGCGCAATTCGTGGAAGGGGCCCGGGTGGACGCCGCCCGGGCGATGCTGGAAAACGCCGCTCTGGCGCTCAAGACGGTGGCTTACGAATGCGGCTTTCGCGATGCCCATCACATGCGCAGCGTATTTATGCGCCGGCTGGGAGTGTCACCGCAGCAGTTCCGGCTGAATTTTTCGGCAATGGTGTAGCCGCTGGGGGCTGCCTTTACGGGAGCCGGCTTGCCAGCTCCCGAATGCACGGAATCAGAAGTCGCCCCACAACTGCTGGGCCACGGCCAGGGCCACAACCGGCGCAGTTTCGGTACGCAGGACCCGTGGGCC
Organism: Pseudomonas sp. TWR2-1-1; assembly: GCF_049897045.1. Taxonomy (NCBI): domain Bacteria; kingdom Pseudomonadati; phylum Pseudomonadota; class Gammaproteobacteria; order Pseudomonadales; family Pseudomonadaceae; genus Pseudomonas; species Pseudomonas sp. TWR2-1-1. The sequence goes on along the minus strand of NZ_JAFCVM010000006.1, from coordinate 126,519 downwards.
AAGGCGCGCAGGCTGGAAACCGCTCGCCTGGGCCTGTTCGATTTCGTTATCGGTCAACCCGCCTTCAGGGCCAATCAAAAAGGCCAGACGCCCGGGTTTGGCGTGGCTGGCCAGCGGCTCGGACACCGGGTGCAGCACCAGCTTGAGGTCCGCCTCGGTGGTTTTGATCCAGTCGCTGAGCAACACCGGCGGGTGAATGACCGGCACCCGTGAACGACCGCACTGCTCGCACGCGCTGATCGCCACCTGGCGCCAGTGCGACAGTCGCTTCTCGGCACGCTCGTCCTTGAGCCGCACTTCGCAGCGCTCACTCATGATCGGAGTGATTTCGCTGACCCCCAGTTCGGTGGCCTTTTGAACCGCCCAGTCCATGCGCTCGCCACGGGACAAGCCTTGGCCCAGATGAATGGCCAGCGGTGATTCGACTTGCCCGGCAAAGGTTTCATCGAGCAGCACGCGCACACGCTTTTTGCCGACTTCCAGCAAACGTCCGGTGAACTCATGCCCCGAGCCGTCGAATACCTGCAGGGCATCGCCCTCGGCCATACGCAGCACGCGACCAATGTAATGCGCCTGGGCTTCAGGCAGTTCGTGCTCACCGAGGCTCAAAGGGGCATCGATAAAGAAGCGGGACAATCTCATGTAGGTTCTCTGAAAATTAAATTACTTATCTAGCCGCTGCGCCAGCGGCTACAAAACAGGGCTTAGCCGGGGTCACGGAAATCGGGATGGAAGTTCGACGGTACGGCCACGCTGATATCACTGCGGGTCGCGATGTCGATCCCTTCGCTGGCCACTTCAGCCAGAAAGTCGATCTGCTCCGGGGTAATCACGTAAGGCGGCAAGAAATACACCACGCTGCCCAATGGACGCAACAAGGCGCCGCGTTCTAGTGCGTGCTGAAAGACTTTCAGGCCCCGTCGCTCCTGCCACGGGTAAGCGGTTTTGCTGGCTTTGTCCTGGACCATTTCAATGGCCAGCACCATGCCCGTCTGACGCACTTCCGAGACGTGGGGGTGGTCGACCAGGTGCGCAGTCGCGCTGGCCATGCGTTGAGCCAGGGCCTTGTTGTTCTCGATCACGTTGTCCTGTTCGAAGATATCCAGTGTCGCCAAAGCAGCCGCGCAGGCCAGCGGATTACCCGTGTAGCTGTGGGAATGCAGGAAGGCGCGCAAGGTCGGGTAATCGTCGTAGAACGCGCTGTACACCTCGTCGGTCGTCACGCAAACAGCCAGCGGCAAGTAGCCACCGGTCAGCGCCTTGGACAGGCACAGGAAGTCCGGCGTGATCCCGGCCTGCTCGCAGGCGAACATGGTGCCGGTACGGCCAAAGCCCACCGCAATTTCGTCGAGGATCAGGTGTACGCCATAACGGTCACAGGCTTCACGCAGCAGAGTCAGGTACAGCGGATGGTACATCCGCATGCCGCCCGCGCCCTGAATCAGCGGCTCTACAATCACCGCAGCCACAGTCTCGTGGTTCTCGGCGAGCGTCTGCTCCATGGCCAGAAACATCGTGCGCGAATGTTCTTCCCAGCTCACGCCCTCGGGGCGCAGGTAGCAATCGGGGCTCGGGACTTTAATGGTGTCGAGCAACAGCGCTTTGTAGGTTTCGGTGAATAACGGCACGTCACCCACCGACATCGCCGCCATGGTTTCACCGTGGTAGCTGTTGGTCAGGGTCACGAAGCGCTTCTTTTCCGGCTGGCCGCGGTTCAGCCAATAGTGAAAGCTCATCTTGAGCGAGACTTCGATACACGACGAGCCGTTGTCCGCGTAAAAGCAGCGGGTCAGACCTTCGGGTGTCATCTTGACCAGACGCTCGGACAGCTCAATCACCGGCTGGTGGCTGAACCCGGCAAGAATCACGTGCTCAAGCTGGTCGACCTGGTCCTTGATGCGCTGGTTGATACGCGGGTTGCAATGGCCAAACACGTTGACCCACCACGAGCTCACCGCGTCCAGGTAGCGTTTGCCTTCGAAGTCTTCCAGCCAGACGCCTTCGCCACGCTTGATCGGAATCAGCGGCAGTTGCTCGTGATCTTTCATTTGGGTGCAGGGGTGCCATAAAACGGCAAGGTCGCGCTGCATCCACTGATTATTCAGGCCCATATCCACTCTCCTGGCGCTGGCTCCCGGCGTGTGCGGGCAAACAATCGCGCAAGCCTATGCAATGCGCGAGCGTGTAACAACCCATTACTCCTAACCAGAGCACGGGTATTGAACTTAGAGACGCTCGCGGGCATACATGAGCGACATAAAACATCGTTAACGTTTGCTTAACTTTCCACTCTCAGGCTACTGATCGTATTTATCGATGCCTTACAGCAAATAAATGCGCTTTCATTCGATAGGTAAATCATTAGTCTTAGGCGCAAGTTCCCACAGGATGTCGGCAATGCAGCTACGTAACTCGTCTTCTCGCTATGGTGCAGTCAGCATTTTCATGCATTGGTCTGTTGCGCTGGCGGTGTTCGGTTTGTTTGCGCTGGGCTTGTGGATGGTCGGCCTCGACTACTACAGCCCATGGCGCAAGGAAGCACCGGACTTGCATAAAAGCATTGGTCTGACGCTGTTCGCAGTCATGTTGCTGCGGGTCGTGTGGCGCTGGATCAGCCCTGCTCCGCCAGCACTGGACAGCTACAGCCGGGCAACGCGCATTGGCGCAAAACTCGGTCATGGCTTCCTGTATCTGGGGTTGTTTGCGGTGATGATTGCCGGGTACCTGATTTCGACTGCCGAAGGCGTCGGCATTCCGGTGTTCGGTCTGTTTGAAGTACCCGCACTGATTTCCAGCTTGCCCGATCAGGCCGATGTGGCCGGTGTCGTGCATCTGTGGCTGGCGTGGGCCGTGGTGATTTTTGCCGGATTGCATGGCCTGATCGCCTTGAAACACCACTTTATCGATCGTGATGCGACCCTGACTCGTATGCTGGGACGCAAAGCCTGATGCTCAACCTCAACTCAAAAGGAATAGAACGCATGTTGAAAAAGACCCTCGCTGCACTGGCTCTCGGTACTGCCCTGCTGACTGCCGGCCAGGCCATGGCGGCTGACTACACCATCGACAAGGAAGGCCAGCATGCTTTCATCGACTGGAAGATCAGCCACCTGGGCTACAGCTTCATTCACGGTACTTTCAAGGACTGGAGCGGCACTTTTTCGTGGGATGCGGCCAAGCCTGCAGACAGCAAAATTGACGTCACCCTGAAAACCGCCAGCCTGTTCTCCAACCACGCTGAACGTGACAAGCACATCGCCAGCAAAGATTTCCTGGACGTGAGCAAGTACCCGGACGCGACCTTCAAGTCGACCAAAGTGGTGCCGACCGGCGAAAAAACTGCTGACGTGACCGGCGATCTGACCCTGCACGGCGTGACCAAGCCAGTAACGTTCAAAGCCACGTTCAATGGCGAAGGCAAGGATCCATGGGGCGGCGAACGCGCTGGCTTCAACGCGACCACCACCATCAACCTGAACGACTTCGGCATCAAAGGCCCGGGCCCTACCTCCCAGACTCTGGACCTGGACATCTCGCTCGAAGGCGTGAAAGCCAAGTAACCGCGCTTTCATTCGGCTAAAAAAACGCCCCGGCTCGCAAGAGCCGGGGCGTTTTTTTGTACGGAGTAAACCTTGTGGGAGCTGGCTTGCCGGCGATGCAAACGGTGCGGTCTGCAGGTTAAACCCTGTGATGCATTCGCCGGCAAGCCGGCTCCCACAATGGCCGTGAGAATAAAGGCGCTCGCTCCTGCAGGACCTGCCAGACGCGCATAAAAAATGCCCCCGATCTCGCAATCGGGGGCATTTTTCAGACGGTGCTAACTCAGCGGTTACGAGTCAGCAGCGCTGGCTTCTCGCCACGAGGGCGGTTCGGCAGTTGATCCAGCTGCTCAGGTGTCGGGAAGCGATCGCTTTTCGACTCCTTGTGCATGATCTTCGGCTGGTTCTCGCGTGGGCCTTTAACCGCTGGCTCTTGACGGGCATCGTCACGGGCCGGACGGTTTTCGCGACGGGCCTGACCATCACGCGGAGCACCACTGCGTGGGCCGCTGCGCTTGGCTGGCGGTGTGCCAGTGCTGGCGCCGCTGCCGGTACGCGGACCGTTCTGGCGGCCCTGTGGAGCACCACCGGTACGCGCAGCAGGTGCTGCACCGGTGCCCGCAGCAGGAGCGCCCGGACGGCGACCACGGCTCTGGTTGTTCTTGTTCTGGTACGGGCTGACGTAATCAGCGCGGTTACCAAAGTTATCTACATCGTCATCACGGAACTCGTCCGGCGCACGGTTGGCGTCCGAACGCGGCGCTGGCTGACGCTGTTCGCGGGCAGGTTGAGCTTCGCGTGGCTTTTGCTCACGAGCAGGACGCTCGCCGCGAGCGGCTGCCGGCTTTTCCTTGCTCTTTTCCTTGCCCTTGTCTTTACGACCACCGCCACCACCCGGGGTACCCGGACCGTCGCCACGTGGACCGCGAGGCGGGTTGCGCGGGTTACGCACATCCGGACGCTCACGCACTTCAGGCTTTTCGGCCTCTACGGTGCTGGAGTCAAAACCCATCAGGTCGCCATCAGCGATTTTCTGGCGGGTCATGCGCTCGATGCTTTTCAGCAGTTTTTCTTCGTCCGGAGCGACCAGCGAGATCGCCTCGCCCGAACGACCGGCACGGCCAGTACGGCCGATACGGTGAACGTAATCTTCATCGACGTTTGGCAGCTCGAAGTTGACCACGTGTGGCAGCTGATCGATATCCAGACCGCGAGCGGCGATATCGGTGGCTACCAGAATGCGTACGGCACCGGCCTTGAAGTCGGCCAGGGCTTTGGTCCGCGCGTTCTGGCTCTTGTTACCGTGGATGGCCACAGCGCTGAGGCCGTGCTTGTCCAGGTACTCGGCCAGACGGTTGGCACCGTGCTTGGTACGGGTGAAGACCAGTACCTGTTCCCAGGCGCCTGCCGTGATCAAGTGCGCCAGCAAGGCACGCTTGTGAGTGGCGGGCAGACGGAAAACGCGCTGTTCGATGCGCTCGACCGTGGTGTTCGGCGGCGTCACTTCGATGCGTTCCGGGTTGCGCAGCAGCTTGCCGGCCAGATCGGTGATGTCCTTGGAGAACGTCGCCGAAAACAGCAGGTTCTGACGCTTGGACGGCAGACGCGCGAGGACTTTTTTCACGTCATGGACGAAGCCCATGTCGAGCATCCGGTCGGCTTCATCAAGCACCAGAATTTCAACGTGGGACAGGTCAACGCTGCCTTGGCCGGCCAGGTCGAGCAAACGACCCGGGCAGGCAACCAGTACGTCGACACCACGGGCCAGGGCTTGAACCTGAGGGTTCGTGCCGACACCACCAAAGACGCAAGCACTGACGAACTTCAAGTCGCGGGCATAAAGCTTGAAGCTCTCATGCACCTGGGCGGCGAGTTCGCGAGTAGGAGTCAGGACCAGCACGCGTGGTTGGCGTGGGCCGTGGCGCTGGGATTTGTCCGGGTGGCCATTGGGAAACAGCTTTTCCAGAATCGGAAGAGCGAAGCCGCCGGTTTTGCCAGTACCTGTCTGAGCCGCAACCATCAGGTCGCGACCTTGCAACACGGCGGGAATGGCCCGCTGTTGCACCGGAGTAGGCTCGGTATAGCCCGCAGCTTCAATGGCGCGGACTAAAGCCTCGGAGAGACCGAGGGAAGCAAAGGACATGAGTAATCCTGTTCTAGTTAGGGCTTGGCCCAAAGGGATAGTCTTGCCTGGCGTGAATGGCGTTTAAGGTGACGCAATCCCGTCCGGTCCTGCTCCAGTCCTGAAGGCTCATTCAAACAGCTCGCGCGGGCTGAAAGCTGCGCTGTAGCGGGGTTGAATGCCTTGTACAAGGACGAGCGGCCGGGCGTAAGCCTGGCGGAAAGCCCGGAGTATAACAGAGCAATCACGGCGCGCCGATTTCATGCTGCTGAACGGCTTTCTATAGCGGTACGGCACCTAACCTGTAGGAGCGAGCTTGCTCGCGAGCTCTGCGTTGCTGCTTTTAAAAAGCTCGCGAGCAAGCTCGCTCCTACAGTAGTACGGGTGTCAGCGAGGCAGCTTGAGGTTGTTCCAGATCGCCAGGCTAGGCTCGGCCTGGTTCAGGGTGTAGAAGTGCAAACCCGGTGCGCCGCCGACGAGCAGGCGTTCGCACATTTCGCTGATCACCTGTTCGCCAAAGGCCTGAATGCTCTGGATGTCGTCACCGTAGGCTTCCAGCTGCTTGCGAATCCAGCGCGGGATTTCAGCGCCACAGGCGTCAGAGAAGCGCGCCAGCTTGCTGTAGTTGGTGATCGGCATGATGCCCGGCACGATCGGGATCGTGACGCCAGCAGCCCGCACACGCTCGACAAAACGGAAGTAGCTGTCGGCGTTGAAGAAATACTGGGTGATCGCACTGTCGGCGCCAGCGTGGGCCTTGCGCACGAAGTTGTTGATATCGTCTTCGAAGTTGCGCGCTTGCGGGTGCATTTCAGGGTAGGCCGCCACTTCGATATGGAAGTGATCGGCGGTCTCTTCACGAATGAAGCTCACCAGGTCATTGGCATAGCGCAGCTCGCCACTGGCCATGCCCATGCCCGAAGGCAGGTCGCCACGCAGCGCAACAATGCGCTTGATGCCTGCAGCTTTGTACTGGGTCAGCAGGCCACGCAAGTCAGCCTTGCTGTCACCCACGCATGACAAATGCGGGGCGGCAGGTACTTTTACTTCGCTCTCCAGTTGCAGCACGGTATTGATCGTGCGGTCACGGGTAGAGCCACCGGCACCATAGGTGCAGGAGAAAAAATCCGGGTTGTAGGTCGCCAGCTGGCGAGCCGTATTCATCAGTTTTTCATGCCCAGCATCGGTCTTGGTCGGGAAAAACTCGAAGCTGTAACGACGGTCTTGAGACATAGTCAAATCCTTGGCAATACGAAAGCCGGACGCATCCCCGGCAGGAGCAGGCTTGCCAGCGCGGGCAAGCCCGCTCCCCCCCGGGGAAGCGGACAGTCTGATCAATCAGTAGCGGTAAGCATCCGGCTTGAACGGGCCTTCGACGGTAACGCCGATGTAGTCAGCCTGTTGCTTGGTCAGTTGCGTTACTACGCCACCGAAGCCGCGAACCATTTCCAGGGCCACTTCTTCGTCGAGCTTCTTGGGCAGCACTTCTACAGTCAGGCGCTCGGCTTGCAGCTCGGCTGGCAGATCAGCGTATTTCTGGGCGAACAGGAAGATCTGTGCCAGAACCTGGTTGGCAAACGAACCGTCCATGATGCGGCTCGGGTGACCTGTGGCGTTGCCCAGGTTAACCAGACGGCCTTCGGCCAGCAGGATCAGGTAGTCGTCGTTCTGCGGGTCGAATTCGCCCAGGCCAGTACGGTGAACCTTGTGAACTTGTGGCTTCACTTCTTCCCATGCCCAGTTTTTGCGCATGAAAGCGGTGTCGATTTCGTTGTCAAAGTGACCGATGTTGCACACTACGGCGCGTTTTTTCAGCGCAGCCAGCATGTTCTTGTCGCACACGTTGACGTTACCGGTGGTGGTCACGATCAGGTCGATCTTGCCCAGCAGCGCAGCGTCGATGCTGGCGGCAGTGCCGTCGTTCTGGCCATTGATGAATGGCGAAACCACTTCGAAACCGTCCATGCAGGCTTGCATGGCGCAGATCGGGTCGATTTCCGAAACCTTGACGATCATGCCTTCCTGACGCAGGGACTGAGACGAGCCCTTGCCCACGTCGCCGTAGCCGATCACCAGCGCTTGCTTGCCGGACAACAGGTGGTCAGTACCACGCTTGATGGCATCGTTCAGGCTATGACGGCAGCCGTACTTGTTGTCGTTTTTGCTTTTGGTCACCGAGTCGTTGACGTTGATCGCTGGGATCATCAGCTCGCCTTTGGCCAGCATGTCCAACAGACGGTGTACGCCCGTGGTGGTTTCTTCCGTCACGCCGTGGATCTTTTTCAGCATGTCCGGGTATTTCTTGTGCAGCAGCTCGGTCAGGTCGCCGCCGTCGTCGAGGATCATGTTGGCATCCCAAGGCGCGCCATCTTTGAGGATGGTTTGCTCAAGGCACCACTCGTACTCTTCTTCGGTCTCGCCTTTCCAGGCAAATACCGGGATGCCGGCAGCAGCGATAGCGGCAGCGGCCTGATCCTGAGTCGAGAAGATGTTGCACGAGGACCAACGCACTTCGGCACCCAGGGCAACCAGGGTTTCGATCAGCACGGCAGTCTGGATGGTCATGTGAATGCAGCCCAGAATCTTCGCGCCCTTGAGCGGTTGTTCTGCTGCATAGCGGCGACGCAGACCCATCAGAGCCGGCATTTCGGACTCGGCGATGAAGGTTTCGCGGCGGCCCCATTGGGCCAGGGACATATCAGCGACTTTATAGTCGGTAAAACCTGCAGGCGTGTTTACAGCGCTCATCAAGAGCCTCCATTCGTTTAATCGCGAATGGGCGCCGTTGTGCGTTTAGTGCCTGAACAGGGAGCCCTGAACAAACAACGCCCCATCCGAGCCTGACAGGTTGAACCTGCTGCAGCGCCCCTCGGACAGGTGGCGGGAACGGTACTGGGTAAATATGACCGTTTTGAAGCGGGGGTGATTATAGCCATCCGTGCCCTGGTTCCCAAGGATTTATCCAAGGCTTTTTCATTTGCTTAATCGAGACCATAGTCCAAGGTTAATAGAGCTAAGGGCTGTGGTCTGACATCATGCCCGGCATCTAAGGCAAGACGGTCAGGAGCGAATATGAATTTTCACACCCGCAAATGGGTTAAACCCGAAGACCTCAACCCCAACGGCACCCTGTTCGGCGGCAGCCTGTTGCGCTGGATCGACGAAGAAGCGGCGATCTACGCCATCGTGCAATTGGGCAACCAGCGTGTCGTGACCAAGTACATCTCCGAAATCAACTTTGTCAGCGCCTCGCGCCAGGGCGACATCATCGAACTGGGCATCACTGCCACTGCGTTCGGCCGCACCTCGATCACCCTGACCTGCGAAGTGCGCAACAAGATCACCCGCAAAAGCATCCTGACCGTCGACAAAATGGTCTTCGTCAACCTGGGTGAAGACGGCTTGCCATCTCCCCACGGCCGCACCGAGATCAAATACGTCAAAGACCAGTTTCAGGATGACACTCTGGCCTGATCAAACATCGGGCTCTGTGGGAGCCGGCTTGCCGGCGAATGCATCACCTGGCTCTCAGCGCCAGACCGCATCGCTGGCAAGCCAGCTCCCACACGTCATGCATCAACCGGCCACCCTGAGTGAACAGCTTGCAACCGCGCGTGTCGTACGCTTACACATGCTTACGGTGACGAGCCCCAATGGACACTCAAAAAAGCGGCAAGACCCCCAACCTGTCGGCTGAAGAAGAGCACGACGTCACTAAAAACCAGCCACCCCGGGCCGCTGTACTGCACGAAATCATTCGCGTGCAGGGCGATCTGGAACTGGAGCGCAGCATCGCCGCGCTGTTCTGGTCGGCCCTTGCTGCCGGACTGACCATGGGCCTGTCGTTGATGGCCATGGGCTTACTCAACTCGCGCCTGCCCAGCGGTGAAGCCTTCAAGGTCATCGCCAGCTTCGGTTACTGCGCAGGCTTTTTGGCCGTCATTCTGTCGCGCCAGCAGCTATTCACCGAAAACACCCTGACCGCCGTGCTGCCGATCATGAGCAAGCCCACGCTCAATAATTTCGGGCGCCTGTTCCGGCTGTGGACAGTGGTGCTGGTGGGCAATCTGATGGGCACGCTGCTGGTTGCCTACGCGATGCTGCACCTGCCGATTTTCGATAACCAGACCGACAAGGCCTTTCTTGAAATCGGGCGCAAGGTCATGGAAAACGACGCCCGCCAGATGTTCTCCAAAGGGATTATCTCGGGCTGGATGATTGCCACCATGGTGTGGATGATCCCGTCGATGGAAAGCGCCAAGATGTGGATCATCATCCTCATCACTTACCTGATGGCGCTGGGTGACTTCACTCACATCGTGGTCGGTACGGCAGAAGTGTCGTATCTGGTATTTGCCGGCGAACTGCCGTGGAAAGACTTCTGGCTGATATTCGCCGGCCCGACCCTGGCCGGCAACATCATCGGCGGCAGTTTTATTTTCGCCCTGATCAGCCACGCCCAAATCCGCAGCGATACCAAAAAACCGCAAAAACCCTGAGCCAAATCCTGTAGGAGCGAGCTTGCTCGCGAGCTTTTTCAAAGCAGCACAGCTCGCCCCTACGGGTACCAGGGCTAGATCACGTAGTGCGCGATGGCCACAAAGTGCAGCAGGCTGCCGGCAATCACGAACAGGTGCCAAATGCCGTGGGCATGGCGCAGACGGTGATCCAGCGCAAAAAAGATAATCCCCACGGTGTACATCACCCCGCCCGTAGCCAGCCAGATAAAGCCGGCGGTACCCAGCGCCGCCAGCAACGGCTTGACTGCCACCAGCACAATCCAGCCCATTACTGCGTAAATCACAATGGACAGAATGCGCGCTTCGGAGCGCGGCTTGATCTCTTGCAACATGCCGATCACCGCCATGCCCCAGACAATGCCGAACAGCGACCAGCCCCAGGGCCCATGCAGCGTGACCAGACAAAACGGGGTGTAACTGCCGGCGATCAACAGGTAAATCGACAGGTGATCAAACTTCTGCATGATCACCTTAGAGCGCCCGCGCACGCTGTGGTACACGGTTGACACGCTGTACAGCAACACCAGCGTCACGCCATAAATCGCCACACTTATTATCTTCTGCGGGCTGCCGTCCAGAGACGCCATCACCAACAACCAGATACTCCCTGCCGCCGCCAGGATCGCGCCCACAAGGTGGGTCCAGGCATTGAATTTTTCACCGTGATACATGTGCAACATCCTCAAGATCCGATAGTGCGACCGTGTCACCTTGTTACGAGATAAGGGTCAAGGTTGCGACCTTAAAGGGCAATACGGCGATCGTCGAGAACTGCGCGCCTGCTTCTGGCGAGACGGTGCAGATACCGTCAAACCTCTTCCCCCGACACCAGCCTCTCCAGCGCCAGCAGATCCGGAATCCTGGCCACGTGATCCCCCACTTGCACCGCCGCACGTTCCAGCGGGCACAGCGGCACGTCGACAAAGCTCAACTGGCTATCGACCTTGTAGGAGCGGGGTATGCCCTGCACCACCATGGCGATGAATTTCAGATCCGGATTACCACCCAGGGTATTGAGGATAACGATGCGCGCGCGTTCGCCGGTCACAAGAGGGCTGCCACACGCCGCTTCGAAACTGATCAGCGGCAATTCACGGTCACGCCAGGTGATCTGGCGCAGATGCCAGGGCGGCGAGTCACTGCTGGGCTCGCCGCGCTGCCAGTCGATCAGCTCCGCTATCGCAACGTTGGGCAATAGCAGGTAGCGGTCCGCAAGCGGTAGCAGCAACCCGGTCAGGCTGCCCACGCGATGATCAAGCATGGAGTTTGCTCCAGTAGGCGATGCGTTCCAGCAATACCGACTCCTGGTACGGCTTGCCCAGGTAGTCGTTGACGCCGATGGCCATGGCCCGGTTCTGGTGTTTCTGCCCGGTACGCGAGGTAATCATGATGATGGGCAGGTCTTTAAGACGTGGATCATTACGCACGCGAGTGGCAACTTCAAAGCCGTCCATGCGCGGCATTTCGATGTCCAGCAGCATCAGGTCCGGGGTGTGTTCTTCGAGCACGCTCATGGCGTCCACCCCGTCCTTGGCGGTAATCACGTTCATGCCGTTGCGCTCCAGCAGACGGCTGGTGACTTTGCGCACAGTGACCGAGTCGTCGACCACCAGCACCAGCAGCGGACGCAGCGCCGGGATGAACTCCAGCGCGCCGACCGCCTCTTGTTGCGCCCGCAGCAAAGGCTGGCGCGCCTGATGGGCGCGGATGTAAGCCAGCAGATCAAGGATCAGCACCACGCGCCCGTCACCCAGAATGGTCGCGCCCGACAAGCCATGAACCCCGGTAAATTGCGGCCCCAGGCTTTTGACCACGATTTCCCGCGAGCCTGCCAGGGCATCGACTTGCAGCGCCACGCGCTGGTCCTGGCAATGCACCAGCAGCACCGGCACGGAATGGCTTTCACCGGCCAGCCTGGGCTTGCCTACGGTTTGCAGCAATTCACCCAGGTAACGCAATTCATAGGTTTGCCCGCCGTAGTGATACCGCGGCGGGTTGAGCTGGTAGTAGCTTTCGAGCTCATTGGGCATGACCCGCACAATGCCTTCGACTGTATTGAGGGCAATGGCGTATTGCTCGTCGGCGCACTGCACCATCAGGGCCCGATTGAGCGACACACTGAACGGCAGGCGGATTTGAAAGTGCACGCCCTGGCCGGCCACCGAATCGATGGTCATGCTGCCGCCCAGCTGACGCACTTCTTCGTGCACCACGTCCATGCCCACGCCGCGCCCGGAAATCTGGGTGATTTTTTCTGCAGTCGAAAACCCCGGCTGCATGATGAACTGCAACACATCACGGTCCGATACGCTGGATGCCGGATCAAGCAAGCCCCGCAGGATGGCCTTGCGCCGAACGGCCTCAAGCGGCACGCCGGCGCCATCATCGTGCATGTCGAACACCACATCGCCGCCCTCATGGGACAGCTCAAGGGTAATCAGCCCCTGCTCGGGCTTACCTGCGGCCTGGCGTATGTGCGCAGGCTCCAGGCCGTGGTCGACGGCATTACGCAACATGTGTTCGAGGGGCGCCACCATACGCTCCAGAACGTTACGGTCGATTTCGGCTTCGCCGTTGATGACCCTGAAATCGACCTGCTTGCCCAGCTCGCCGGCCACTTGCCGGACTATCCGCTTGAGGCGCGGCAACACTCGCTCGAACGGCACCATGCGCGTGCCCATCAGGCCTTCCTGCAACTGGGTGTTCACCCGCGCCTGCTTTTGCAGCAGGCCCTGGGCATCCCGGTTGCGCGCAGCCAGGGTCGCCTTGAGGTCGAGCAAGTCAGATGCCGACTCGAACAGTGCCCGGGACAGTTGCTGCAGCAGAGAATGACGGTCCATTTCCAGCGGATCAAACTCATCGTAGGCCACCCCGTCACCCTCGGTGTGCTGACGATTATGCTGGCGCCCCTGGGTTTCGCTGTCGAGCCGGCGCAACTGATCGTGCATCCGCTCCAGGGTGGTCTGCATTTCGTTGAGGGCGACCTGGGCATCGTTGACTTGCTGCTCCACCCGCCCGCGGATGATCGAACTCTCCCCTGCCAGGTTGAGCAAGTCCTCCAGCAGCTCAGCCGGCACCTTGACCGTGTCCAGCCCGGTACGCTCGCCCTCCGGCACCGCCGCGCCAGCCGGCTCCGGCTTGGCCGACGAGCCCGCCTGAGCCGGTTGGCGGGCACTGCGCTCGATCTGCCGGATACGCTCGATCAGCGTCTGGGGCGAGGGCAGCGGCTGACCACTGCGCAAGGCATCAAGCATTTGCGCCAACTGATCATGGCAGCGCTGCAACAACGTGAACAGGTCCTCGCCAGGTGCCAGGAAACCAACGGAAATATCCTCAAACAGGGTTTCCAGTTCGTGGGCAAAGTCGCCGATGGCGGCCACCTCGACCATGCGCGCGCCCCCTTTAAGGGTGTGCAGGTCACGCAGCAGGTTTTCGACTTCCAGATGGTTCTGCGGGTCGGCTTGCCAGCGCAACAGGGCCGCGCCCGAACTCTCGAGAATGTCGAAGGCTTCATCGAGGAAGATGTCCTGCAACTCGGGGTCGCCATTGCCTTGGGCCGCGTCAGTCTCAATGCTGCTCGCCTCGCCCTGGCTGACGTCCAGCTGCGCGGTGGCAGCGCCCAGCTCGGTAATGTCGAGCGTCCTGTCGCCATCCCGGCGAATCAGGCCCGTAGCTTCCGGCGCCAGACCTTCATGCAACAAGTCGTGCAAGGTCTGGATCAGAACCGGCTGCGGGGTGATTTCTTGTCCCGCAGCCAGCTGATCGAGCATGTTGATCAAGGCTTCATGGGCGTTATTGGCCTCGGCAAAAAAGCGCTCGCTGACCGCCAGGCTGCTTTCTTCGACGCCACCATACAGATCAAGCAAGGCTTCACACAGCGCGTCGAAGGGCTGCAAGTCCAGCAGGTGCGCGGACTCGGCCAGACCGGTCAGGTGTTCCAGCAATGCGTCCAGCCCCTGACGCTCGTGCGGATGCTCGCGCCAATGCAACAGCAGGTCTTCGGCATCAAACAGGGCGTCCATGCTTTCGGCCAGAAACTCGGAGATACGCTGAGGATCACGCCTGGCCGACAAACCACTGTCGGGAACATTGATCAATGCGTCCAGACGCGTAGCGATCATTTGCTCGATGCGCCCGATCAGGGACCGGGCACCCTGGATCTGCGCCAGCGGGTCGGCATCCAGCTGCTTGAGGCCGCGATGCAGCAAGCTGTCGGCCTCCAGCAGCAGTTCGATTTCATCCCGGTCCAGGGTGATCTGGTGCGCCTTGTATTCGCGCACCAGATGATCCAGCGGCGTGGCCAGCTCAGCTATGGGCAACACGCCGGCCATGTGGGCACTGCCCTTGAGGGTGTGCATGGCGCGCTGCAGGTCATCGCTGGCATGCAGCGGCAGTTGCTGGCTGGCCTGATCGAGGAAGCGGTCAAGGCTGGCAAGGTGGGTTTGTGCTTCCTGACGAAAGATGTCCAGCAGTTGCGGGTCAATACTGCTGTCCTGCTCGATCAATAACGGCAGCGGTTCACTTATGGATAACTGATGGGCGCGCGCAGCCAGCTGATCGACGTCTTCACGCTGACGCTGGTTGCGCTCGGCAAACTCCTGGATCAGTTGCGGCACGATCGCCACGACCTCATCCAGCAGTTGATAGATCTGTGGCCCTGGCGCCACGCTGCGTTCCATCACCCGGTTGAGCAAGTTCTCGATGGACCACGCCAGCTCGCCCAGCACCAGCGCGCGGACCATGCGCCCGCTGCCTTTAAGGGAGTGAAAAGCCCGCCGCAGTTCGGCCAGCGCAGCACTGTCGGCCGGGTTGGCCACCCACTGCGGGAGGTAATCGTGCAGCGCGACCAGCACTTCGTCGGTCTCTTCAAGAAAGACCTCCAGCAGTTCTTCATCTACGGCTTCTTCGTCCACCGGTGGTGGCAGCAAGCTGGCGGGCACGTCTTGCGCGGGCGGGTTGAGCGCTGACAACGGGCTGGCCAGAACATCGGCCAGACTCTGTGCAACCTGTGGATCCTGCAGCGTCTGCAAGTCCTGCATCACCATGACTTCGGCAGGGCTCAGACGGTCGTTGAGCACTGGCACCTGACGCTCGGCCGGCGCGTAGCCCAGATTATTCAGGCTGTTCTCGGCCCGATCCAGCACCTGCTCGCCGCCGGCCCCCGGGTCCTGGGAGAGACGCTCCAGGTAGTACTCGATGCTGATCAATGCATCCGCCAGATGTTCAAGTTGCGGCGCCGTCGGCGGTTCGGCTTGCTGCAGCAGATGTTCACTCAGGTATTGGTTGCAGGCCTGGAGCAGGCTGGCGGCGCGACTCAGTGGGATCATCGCCAGCGCACCGCGGATTTGCGTCAACAATTCAGGCAGGGGTTGCAGGTGCTGGCGGTCAAAACCTGCCGCCAGATAATCCGTGATCAGGTCTTTGACTTCTTCAAGGCCGATGCGCGCCTCTTTGATAACCAGTTGATGAATCTGCATCAGATCAGTGGTGGGCAGGCGACTCTCTTCGCGCTGCGAGGGTTCTGCGTTACCGACCATGCCGGCCAGCGTGGCCTCCACATAAAGCAGGGCCGCGGCCACATCCATCAACACCGCATCGGTGGGCTCGCGCTGCCCCTGGGCCAGGCTCTGGACCACTGCCAGCTGGTCGATGATGACTTTACGTGGCTGACCAAAGCCCAGTACGGCCAGGGTATCGGCGATCTGGCGCAAAGGCGCCATCAGGCTACTGAGCTCCGAGACGTGCGAGCGGTCGCTGCGTACAAACAGATCCAGACGCTCCTTGACCCGCACCAGCTCTTCGCACAACGCAGCCACCACTGAACGCATGGCGTCGCGATCCGGGCCAGCCAGCCGCGCACGCTCTTCATCCACCATCGCCGCATCGGGCATGGCTTCGTCCAGCTCATAGCTGTTTTTCAACGCCAGCATTTTGGTGGTCGGCTGTTCGGCTTTGGCGATGTAAAACAGCAAACTGGTCAGCAGTTCTTCGGGCGCAGGCTGGTTGATACCGTTAATGCCTTGTTCCAGCAGGCGCTTGAGCTCTTTGTCCGTTTCATTGAACAGGCTGCGCAAGGCCGGGCTGTTGGCCACACGGCCCCGGAGCATGCCATCAACCAGCGCCGAAGCAATTTTCCACAGCGCATTGAGCGGCGCTCCGTGGCACAGGCTTTCAAGCCGGGTGAACACACCCGCCAGCTGTTCCAGACTGGCCTGTGCCTCTTCTTCACCCTGCAGGCCCTGCAACGCGGATTGCAGGGCCTGGCGCAGGGTCCGCAACTGGTGCGGCCATTGCGGCGCAAGCAAGCGGGCCAATGCTGCCTGATCCAGCGCGGGCAGCTCATGCAAGGGCGGGCTGAACAGGCTGGTTTCCGAGAGCAGTGCTTCACCGCGGGCAGTGCGCAAGTCATTTAGCAGCGGCAGCACCACCAACGGCCAGTCACGCCGGGCGCTGTGCACACGGTCCAGATACAGCGGCAACTGGCTGAACGCTTGCTGCAACAGGCGCAAGGCTTCGTCGATCTGGCTGACACGCCCTTGCTGCAGCGCGATCAGCAGCTTCTCCATCTCTTCGGCCAGCAACGCGGCGCCATAGAACTCCACCATCAACAGGCTGCCATGCACCTGGTGAATACAGGCCAGGCACTGATCCAGCATCTCGGTGGACGGCGTGTGCCCGTCGTCACCCAGCGCCACCCGAGCCTGGCTCAAGGTGTCCGCTATATCGCCTTTAACCCACTCAAGGGCTACGTAGTCGTGCCGGTCAACCATTACTGTGGCTCACGTGGTTTTTGCGTGGCAGGCAAGGTGAAGCCGGACACCGAACGCCGCAGCTGGCTGGCCATTTTGGCCAGGTTGCCAATGCTGTCAGCGGTGGCAGTGGAACCCGATGAGGTCTGGTTGGTGATTTGCTGAATCACGTTCATGGTCAGGGAAATCTGGGCCGCCGAGGTGGTTTGTTGTTGCGCGGCGTTGGAAATGCTTTGAATCAGGTCCGCAAGGTTTTGCGAAACACCCTCGATTTCTTCCAGGGCCACACCGGCATCGTGTGCCAGGCGAGCACCGCGCACCACTTCGGTGGTGGTTTGCTCCATGGAAATAACCGCTTCGTTGGTATCGGCCTGAATGGCACGCACCAGGGTTTCGATTTGCCGCGTGGCCGCCGAAGAACGCTCGGCCAGGCGCTGGACTTCGTCTGCCACCACGGCAAACCCGCGGCCGGCATCACCGGCCATCGAGGCCTGGATGGCCGCGTTCAGGGCCAGGATATTGGTCTGATCGGCAATATCATCAATCAGGCTGACAATGTCGCCAATCTCCTGGGAAGACTCGCCCAAACGTTTGATCCGCTTGGCGGTGTCCTGAATTTGCTCACGGATGTTGTCCATGCCGTGGATGGTGTTGTGCACCACCTCATTGCCTTTGTTGGCAATCGCTACGGAGCGCTCGGCAACAGCCGAAGACTCGGAAGCGTTGGCCGAGACCTGATCGATGGAGTGGGCCATTTGCTGGACTGCTGCCGATGCCTCGGCAATCTGCTGCGCCTGATGCTCTGAAGCCTCGGCCAGTTGCATGGCAGTGGCCTGGGTTTCCTGGACTGCCGCTGCCACTTGCCCCGCCGTGAGGTTGATGGTTGCCACCAGCCCGCGCAGCTGATCGATGGAGTAATTGATCGAGTCGGCAATGGCACCCGTGAAGTCTTCCGTGACCGAGGCCGTTACGGTCAGGTCGCCATCGGCCAAATCTTCGATTTCGTCCAGCAAGCGCATGATCGCGTTTTGATTGCGCTCGTTCTTTTCGGCGGTTTCGCGCAGTTGGCGATTGGTTTCGCGCACCATCACCAGGCCGATCAGGATGATCGACGCCAGCGCCAGCAGGCCCAGTACGTAGCCACCGATGATGTCCAGCGAACGGCCGCTGGCCAGGTTTTCAAAGCCGTTGGCCAGGGTCGAGGCTTCGTCGAGCAAGGTCTGCGACAGACTGAAGATATTGTTGGCGGCTTCACGCACATGAAACAGCTGCGGTGAAGTTTCGAGAATTTCGTCCACCGAACCGGAGACAAACTGGAACAGTTCCGATATTTCCAGCAAGCGAGCGCGCGCATCCTTGTCTTCTACCTGAGAAATTCTCAGCCCGACACTGCCCTCCAGCATGCCGTTGAGCACTTGACCGAAACGGTTGGCATCACGGCCAAAGGCGCCCGCGGCCTGGGCGGCATTCTCGTCGCCGGCCAGCACCGTGTTAACCGCGCCCAAAATACGCTCGGCCAACAAGGACTGACGCTGCGCCAGCACTACCTGGCTGGCGGGAGCGCCACGCTGCAAGAGGATTTCGACCACTTTTTCGGACTCGACCTGCAACTGCGGCACGGTTTCAGCCAGCGTGGCAGCCACCTGATGCAGCGACAGAACCGTTTGTTCACTGGCCAGAATGGCGTTGGTGTTATCCAGCAATTGCTCCCAGTCGCGTTGCACCGCCTGCATTTCCTTGTGCACGGCAGGGGGCGCAGGGGGCAGGCCGGTAGCCGGGTCGCCTTTTTTCAGGTAACTCCAGCGCTGGCTGAAATCATTACGTGCATCGCTGAGCAACCTGAACGCAGCGGCTTTACCGGCAGCGGCTTCAGTGGCGTTTTTGGCGATTCGCTGCGAAAGCACCCGCAACTCGCCCGCATGGCTGATGTACTGCTTGTCGTAGTTGGACTGGGTATTGAGGTAAGCAAAGTTGGCGAACAACAGCATGATGAACACGATCAGGGCGATAAAAAGCACGATGATCTGCGAACGACTGCGCGACCCTTCCATTGGTTTAGCGGTATTGGCTATGGTCATCGATCAGGTCCCGGGGTCCCGTGTTAAAGCTGAAGGTACGACGTGGCGCCGGCTCACACCGCCACCGCCCAGAACTGCGGGGCCTGGGCCAGAACAAAGGGGCTGAAGACCCACCATATGGGGTTGCCGGCAAAATGCCCCTGTACGTAGGGCGCAAACATGGGATGGGGCAATGCCTGCACGTTGCTATCAAGGTCGGTTTGAGCGAAGTGCTGCATGCCCAGCACTTCATCAACCTGCAGCCCGACAAATATCTCTTTGTATTCCAGCACCAGCACCCGGCGCTGTTTGCGCAAAGGTGACAGCTCCACGCCGAAGAAACCGCAAAGGTCCATGATTGGCAGCAGTTGGCCACGCAAGTTGGCAACGCCCTTGACCCAGGGTTTTACCCCGGGCAGCAAGGTAAAGCGCGGTTCGTGGAGGATTTCGGCGATTTCGCCCATCGGCGCCACAAAACAATGCTCGCCGATGCGGAAACCGATACCGCTCCAGTTGTCGGCCTGCACTTGTGCAGGCGCCAGACCCGCCGCCAGCGAACGACAGCGCTGATCTATCTCGAGCAGCAACTCGAACGCGGTCAGAGAATCCGGCACAGAGCCTCCGTCATTTTGGAGGGTTATCCTTGAGTACTTGCTTGAGCTTCAATATCAGGGTTTCTTCTTCGACCGGCTTGGTCAAATACCCCTTGGCACCCTGGCGGGCAGCCCAGACCATGTCGGTTTCCTGATCTTTGGTGGTGACGACAATCACCGGGATATGACTGGTTTCGGAGTCTTTGGTCAGCTGACGGGTCGCCTGGAAACCATTGAGGCCCGGCATCACGATGTCCATCAGCACCATATCGGGTTTTTCCTGACGCGCCAGCGCGACGCCATCCGCGCCGTTTTCGGCCTTGAGCACTACGTAACCGTGCTTTTCCAGCATGCCGGTCAATTTGTACATTTCAGTCGGCGAGTCATCGACGATCAGAATGCGAGCCATGGTGTTCCCCATAAAAAAGGTAAGCGGCCGGCTGGCCGGGCATCATTGAGCAGTCAGGACGACGTTGAAACCGGGCACATGAGCCTTGATCGCGCTCAGCAGTTCATCCCTGCTGAAAGGCTTGGTCAAAAATTGATCAGAGCCCACTATCCGCCCCTTGGCCTTGTCAAACAGGCCGTCCTTGGATGACAGCATAATCACGGGCGTCGACTTGAACGCCCGGTTGTTCTTGATCAGCGCGCAGGTCTGATAACCATCCAGACGCGGCATCATGATGTCGACAAAGATGATATGCGGGTGATGATCAACAATCTTGGCCAGCGCATCGAAACCGTCGATGGCCGTAATGACCTCGCACCCTACGTTTTTGAGCAGCGTTTCGGCGGTACGGCGGATGGTTTTTGAATCGTCAATCACCATCACCTTCAAGGCGCTGGACTGCTTTTCCATATGTGCTCTACCGTCGCGTTGCGACCCGTTTTGTTACAAATATGCGGCTAGAAAACCCAACTCCTTGATGGACAAGGGCTGAAAGCACTGTGCGAGCCTTTTTAGCACAGTCACGACCTGCAATCTATCGCACGGCCCGAGCCGCCGGGGGGCTTGTGGTTTTTCCTTGACCGGGCCCCCGCTCAGCGCCACTCTGGCGCCACTTTTCAAAGCCTTTTAATACCTGCAGGAGCGAGCTTGCTCGCGAGCTTTTCAACGTTGCTACGAAGAGCTCGCGAGCAAGCTCGCTCCTACGGGTGAGATCTTCGCCAATTTTATATGAGGAATTCGCCATGAGCGTTCGAGTCGGGATTGTCATGGACCCCATTGCGGGCATCTCCTACAAAAAGGACAGCTCGCTGGCCATGTTGCTGGCTGCACAGGATCGCGGCTGGACCCTGTTCTACATGGAGCAGCAGGATCTTTACCTGAGTGAAGGCAAGGCACGGGCGCGGATGAAACCGCTGAAGGTCTTCGCCGATCCGCAAAAATGGTTCGAACTGGAAGCCGAAACTGACACCGCCCTGAGCGATCTGGACGTGATCCTGATGCGCAAGGACCCGCCCTTCGACATGGAGTTCGTGTACTCCACCTACTTGCTGGAACAAGCCGAGCGCGACGGGGTGTTGATCGTCAACAAGCCGCAAAGCCTGCGTGACTGCAACGAGAAGCTGTTTGCCACTCAATTCACCCAGTGCACGCCGCCGACCGTGGTCAGCCGCCGCGCCGATGTATTGCGCGAATTCGCAGCCACCCACGGCGACGTGATCCTTAAGCCGCTCGACGGCATGGGCGGCACTTCGATTTTCCGCCATCGGGTGGGTGATCCAAACCTGTCAGTGATTCTCGAAACCCTGACCGCCAACGGTACTCAGCAAATCATGGCGCAAGGCTATCTGCCGGCGATCAAGGACGGCGACAAGCGCATCCTGATGATCGACGGCGAGCCGGTGCCGTATTGCCTGGCGCGCATTCCTGCCGCCGGTGAGACCCGTGGCAACCTGGCCGCAGGCGGCCGCGGTGAAGCCCGGCCACTGAGTGACAAGGACCGCTGGATTGCGGCCCAGGTCGGCCCGACCCTGCGGGAAAAAGGCCTGTTGTTTGTCGGCCTGGATGTGATCGGTGAGCACCTGACCGAAATCAACGTCACCAGCCCGACTTGTATCCGCGAGATCGACAATGCTTTCGGCACCAATATCGGCGCCCTGTTGATGGACGCGATTGCGCGCAAGCTCGCCGCTCGCTGATCTGCAACAGCCAGTAAAAGACCAACATTGCGCTATCATGCGCGACCTGTGAAACGCGCAATGTTGGTCTTTCTGCCATGACACTCCCCAGCGACCTGCCCCCCGAACTCAGCCATACAGGCGTGCGCGCGGCTGATCGCCTCGGTTTTACCCTGTTTGTCGCGGCGCTGATTCATATCGCTGTGATTCTGGGTGTGGGTTTCAGCATGAGCGAGCCCAAGCAGATCAGCAAAACCCTGGAAATCACCCTCTCGACCTTCAAAAGCGAAAAAGCCCCGGACAAAGCTGACTTCCTGGCGCAGGACAATCAGCAAGGCAGTGGCACGCTGGACAAGAAAGCCGTGCCCAAGACCACTGAGGTCGCACCGTTCCAGGACAACACGGTTAAAAAGGTCACGCCGCCGCCGGCCGCCAGGCCCGAACAGCCACAGGCCAAGCCCAAGGCGTCGGTCACCACTGTGGCACCGAAACCGAACAAAGCGCCCCGCGAACCGCAAAAGGTCAAAACCGAAGCGGCACCCAAGGCCAACATTCCCACGTTCGACAGCTCGCAGCTGTCCAGCGAAATATCCAGCCTCGAAGCCGAACTGGCCAACGAGCAGCAGCTATACGCCAAGCGCCCGAAGATCTACCGCATGAGTGCGGCCTCGACCATGCGCGACAAGGGTGCCTGGTACAAAGAGGACTGGCGCAAGAAAATCGAACGCGTCGGCAACCTCAACTACCCCGAACAGGCGCGTCGCGAAAAGATCTACGGCAAGCTGCGGCTGCTGGTGTCGATCAATCGCGACGGTTCACTGCACGAAGTGCTGGTGCTTGAGTCCTCCGGGCAACCGCTGCTGGACGAGGCGGCGCAACGAATCGTACGGCTGGCGGCACCTTTTGCGCCATTCACCGGGGACCTGGCAGACATCGACCGGCTGGAGATCATCCGCACCTGGAAGTTCGCCCAGGGCGACAGGCTGTCGAGCAATTGAGCCAGCCATTTAGATTCTGTACAGGAGCGAACTTGCTCGCGAGCTGTTGGTGAACCGGGGTCGTTCGCACAAAATCTCGCGAGCAAGCTCGCTCCTACAGGAAAGCCGCAATCTTCATCCGCCAAACTTGTCAGTTCACGTTGCCAGCGCCACACTAAGGCTCATGAAAAACCACGCACCGACTTACCTCAAGCATCAATTCCTGATCGCCATGCCTCACATGGCTGACCCGAACTTTGCACATACCTTGACCTACATCGTCGAACACACGGCCAATGGTGCCATGGGCCTGGTGATCAACCGGCCAATGGATCTGAGTCTGGCGGACATTCTTGAGCAATTGCGCCCTGATACAGCCTCTGCACCGTTGTGCCAGCACGTACCGATCTACGGCGGCGGCCCGGTGATGGTTGACCGCGGCTTTGTATTGCACCCGGTCGGCATGAGCTTTGACGCCACTGTCGAACTGCAGGACGGACTGGCCCTGAGCACCTCGGCCGATGTGCTGTTCAGCATTGCTGACGGGCGCGGGCCGCGACGCAGCCTGATTTGCCTGGGCTATGCCGGGTGGGATGCCGGCCAGCTGGAGGCCGAACTGGCCGACAATGCCTGGCTGACCTGCCCCTACTCAGCCCACGTGCTGTTTGAAACCTCTAGCGAGTTGCGCCTCGACGCCGCCGCCAAACACCTCGGAGTGAACCTCAATTTGTTAAGCACCCAAGCAGGCCATTCCTGATGGCCGGGCCCGACATTCGTCTAGTGCTCGGTTTCGACTTTGGCACCCGTTCCATCGGGGTCGCCGTTGGCCAGATGATCACCGGCCAGGCCCGTGAACTGTGCAATCTGAAAGCCGAGAACGGCATTCCGAAGTGGGAAGAAATCGAAAAGCTTATTAAAGAGTGGAAACCCGATGTGCTGATCGTCGGCAAGCCCCTGAACATGGACGGCACCGAAAGCCCGCTTTGCGCGCGGACCAAAAAGTTTGCCAACCGTCTCAATGGCCGTTTCAATTTGCCCGCTTACGAACACGATGAACGCCTGACCACTTTTGAGGCCAAGGGCGAGCGTATGGCCCAGGGCGGCCAGCGCGGCAGTTTCCGTGACAACCCCGTTGATGCCATTGCCGCCAGGCTGGTGCTGCAAAGCTGGATCGACGAGTTCCTGGCCACGTCTCAATCCAAAGCCTGACCCTGCGTTTGCCTCACTGACGCGCCCCATTGTTTGCGCCCGCCGCTGCACGCTTCGCTTCGCGGGCCTTTTAAGGAGCCACCATGATCCTGCCTGTTCCCGCTGAACTGATTTCTCAGATGGCCCTGGACCTCAAGGCCCATCTCGCTCGACGCGGCATCACCGAGCCACGCTTCATTGGCATTCGCACTGGCGGTATCTGGGTTGCTCAGGCACTGCTGCGCGCCCTGGACAGCGACTCGCCACTGGGCACGCTGGATGTGTCTTTCTACCGCGATGATTTCAGCCAGAACGGTCTGCACCCGCAAGTGCGCCCTTCTGAACTGCCATTCGAAATCGAAGGCCAGCATCTGGTCCTGATCGATGACGTGCTGATGAGCGGACGTACCATCCGCGCCGCACTCAATGAATTGTTCGACTATGGTCGACCGGCCAGCGTGACGCTGGTCAGCCTGCTGGATCTGGACGCGGCCGAACTGCCGATCCGGCCCGACGTGGTGGGCGCGACCCTGGCCCTGAAGCCGACCGAGCGGGTGAAACTGTCCGGCCCGACACCCCTGACCCTCGAACTCCAAGACCTTGCCTAAGAGACCTTTGCGATGACGCCCATAGACGCCAAGCGCCCGCTGCAGCTCAATGATCAGGGCCAGCTGCGCCACTTTCTGTCGCTTGACGGACTGCGCCGCGAGTTGCTGACTGAAATCCTCGATACCGCCGACTCGTTCCTCGAAGTCGGCGCCCGGGCGGTGAAAAAGGTCCCGTTGCTACGCGGCAAAACCGTATGCAACGTGTTCTTCGAAAACTCCACCCGCACCCGCACCACCTTTGAAATGGCCGCCCAGCGCCTGTCCGCCGACGTGATCACACTCAATGTGTCGACGTCGTCCGCGAGCAAGGGCGAAACCCTGCTCGACACCCTGCGCAACCTTGAAGCCATGGCCGCCGACATGTTCGTGGTGCGCCACGGCGACTCCGGTGCCGCGCACTTCATTGCCGAACATGTGTGCCCGCAGGTGGCGATCATCAACGGCGGCGACGGCCGGCACGCGCACCCGACCCAGGGCATGCTCGACATGCTGACGATCCGTCGCCACAAGGGCGGCTTCGAAAATCTGTCGGTGGCCATCGTCGGCGACATCCTGCACTCGCGGGTCGCGCGCTCGAACATGATCGCCCTCAAAACCCTGGGCTGCCCGGACATCCGTGTCATTGCACCGAAAACCCTGCTGCCGATCGGTATCGAGCAATACGGGGTCAAGGTCTACACCGACATGACCGAAGGCCTGAAAGACGTCGACGTGGTGATCATGCTGCGCCTGCAGCGCGAGCGCATGTCCGGCGGCCTGCTGCCGAGCGAAGGCGAGTTCTACCGCCTGTTCGGCCTGACCACTGCCCGCCTGGCGGGTGCCAAGCCCGATTGCATCGTGATGCACCCGGGGCCGATCAACCGTGGCGTGGAGATTGAGTCGGCGGTGGCCGACGGCCCGCATTCGGTGATTCTCAACCAGGTGACCTACGGCATCGCCGTGCGTATGGCGGTGTTGTCCATGACCATGAGCGGGCAAACGGCCCAGCGCCAATTCGAACAGGAGAACGCCCAGTGAAGCTCAGCATTCTCGGCGCCCGTGTGATTGATCCGGGCAGCAAGCTGGATCAAGTGACCGATCTGCATTTGGAAGCCGGCAAAATCATCGCCATTGGCGCGGCCCCGGCAGGTTTTACCCCGACTCAAACCATCGAGGCCAAGGGCCTGGTGGCCGCCCCGGGGCTGGTTGACCTGAACGTCGCCCTGCGCGAGCCGGGCTACAGCCGCAAAGGCACCATCGCCAGCGAAACCCGGGCTGCCGCAGCCGGTGGCGTGACCAGCCTGTGCTGCCCGCCACAGACCAAACCGGTACTGGACACCTCGGCCGTCGCCGAGCTGATCCTGGACCGCGCCCGCGAAGCCGGAAACTGCAAGGTGTTCCCGATTGGTGCGCTGAGCAAGGGCCTGGAAGGCGAGCAGCTTGCAGAGCTGATTGCCCTGCGTGACGCAGGCTGTGTCGCCTTCGGCAACGGCCTCAGCAGCTTCACCAACACCCGCACCCTGTGCCGGGCGCTGGAATACGCCGCAACCTTCGACCTGACGGTGATTTTCCATTCCCAGGATCGCGATCTGGCTGAAGGCGGTATCGCCCACGACGGCCCGATGGCGGCCTTCCGCGGCTTGCCGGGGATCCCAGAAACCGCCGAAACCGTGGCTCTGGCCCGTGATCTGCTGCTGGTTGAGCAAAGTGGCGTGCGCGCTCACTTCAGCCAGCTGACCAGTGCCCGTGGCGTCGCCCTGATCGCCCAGGCTCAGGCGCGCGGCTTGCGCGTGACGGCCGATGTGGCGCTGTACCAGTTGATCCTGACCGACGAAGCGCTGGTGGATTTCTCCAGTCTGTACCACGTGCAACCGCCGTTGCGGACCCGCGCCGACCGCGACGGTTTGCGCGAGGCCGTGAGATCAGGTGTGGTGCAAGCCATCTCCAGCCATCACCAGCCCCACGAGCGCGATGCCAAACTTGCACCGTTCGGTGCGACCGAACCTGGCATGAGTAGCGTCGAATTGTTATTGCCGCTGGCGATGACACTGGTAGAAGACGGCTTGCTGGACCTGCCGACCTTGCTCGCTCGCCTGAGCGCTGGCCCGGCTGAAGCCTTGCGCCTGCCGGCCGGACGCCTGGGCGTAGGTAGCGCTGCGGACCTGGTGCTGTTTGACCCGGCAGCCTCGACCGTGGCCGGTGAAAAATGGCTTTCCAAAGGCGACAACTGCCCGTTCCTTGGCCATTGCTTGCCAAGTGCGGTGCGTTACACGCTGGTGGATGGCCGGATCAGCTACGAAGGCTAAGCATCTGCAGGAGCGAGCCTGCCCGTGATCTTTTGATCGTTTAAAAGATCGAGCAGGCTCGCTCCTGCCTGTTTTGCGGTGTTTGTTAACGACGCTCGGCGTTCTTGATCGAAATCTGTTCGTTCAGGGTCCAGAAGTCGTAAAGGATACCGACCAGAAACAAACCGCCGGTAAAGAGGTAGATGATCCCGGTGATCCATTTGCCCATGTACATGCGGTGCACCCCGAATACACCCAAGAAGGTCAGCAGAATCCAGGCCACGCTGTAATCGGTATCACCCGAGGTAAAGCGCAGATCGGCTTCGCGATCCATGCTCGGGATCAGGAACAGGTCGATCAGCCAGCCAATACCCAACAAGCCCAGGGTAAAAAACCAGATCGTCCCGGTCACCGGCTTGCCGTAATAGAAGCGATGCGCCCCCAGAAAACCAAAAATCCACAGCAAATAACCCAGCACCTTGCTGTGGGTATCGCGTTGTACATCGTCTCGATAGCCGCTCATAAATGCCCTCTTTGGTGCTGATAGAAAAATATTGTGAATTTTTTTGTGACTTTTTTACTGTCTCGCAACCGGTAAAAGTGTCTTACAAAAAATGACGCAAAGCCTTGTACCACCTGACCTGCACTGTTGGCATGCGACATTTTGCCAGCACATTTATGCTTTTTGACCCCAGGGTCCAATCGACAAACGGACTGAGAAAGGACAAAAAAGCTGTTATAAAGTTTCGCGCTTACCACCATAGAGCCCTGCCGAATGCGTCCTATATTCAAGACATGGCTAACCATTTGCCTATTAATGCCACTGGCCGCCCACGCCACCAATCGTGAGCAACATCTTCCTTCGGGCTTCACTGGCTACACCGCAAAATCATCTGCGGGCGCTGCTTTTGTTGCCACTAACAGCAAGACCACCAACAAAACCGTAGCACGTCCAGCGTCCAGCAAAGCTCATCGCAAAGCCCCGGGCAAAATTGCGACCGCTTCGCTGGCCGCCGCCAACAAGCAAAGCAGCACGGTATTGAGCCGCGCCGTAAACGTGTTGGGCACCCCGTATCGTTGGGGCGGCAGCAGCCCAAGTAAAGGGTTTGATTGCAGCGGGCTGGTCAAATACGCCTTTAATGACGTTGCAGCGGTTGATTTGCCACGTACCTCCAGCGAAATGGCCAGCGGCCACGGGCAAAAGGTCGAACGCAAGGATCTGAAACCCGGCGACCTGCTGTTCTTCAACATCAAGAGTCGCAAGGTTAATCACGTCGCCATCTACCTGGGCAACGACCGGTTTATCCACGCACCACGTCGCGGCAAGTCGGTCACCATCGACACCCTTAAAAAGCCTTACTGGCAGAGCCACTACGTAGTCGCCAAGCGCGTACTGCCGAAAGAGAAAACCAGTCTGCAGGTTGTCCAGCGCTAAGCTGTCTTTCCTGATGTTATGGGAGCTGAATTGCCAGCTCCCATAAGGGTTGCTTCAACAAATTATCCCCGCCCCCCTCAGCCTTTTCAGGCTCATCTCCAGCGTCTGCATGCCAACCGCTGCGCCGGTCTGGATCGCAGAAACCATCTGCGCAACCTTGTTTTCCCGTATCAGGTTCCTGAT
Organism: Pseudomonas sp. TWR2-1-1; assembly: GCF_049897045.1. Taxonomy (NCBI): domain Bacteria; kingdom Pseudomonadati; phylum Pseudomonadota; class Gammaproteobacteria; order Pseudomonadales; family Pseudomonadaceae; genus Pseudomonas; species Pseudomonas sp. TWR2-1-1. Next base: position 98,160 of record NZ_JAFCVM010000006.1, on the reverse strand, counting down.
TGCAGGCGTCGCCAGCATGATCTCGTGAGCCGCAACCCTGCCCCCGCCAACTTTCTTGACCAGCGTCTGGGAAATCACCGCCTGCAGTGATTCAGACAGCATGGTGCGCACCATGGCCTTTTCTTCTGCCGGGAACACATCCACCACCCGGTCAATGGTCCTGGTCGCCGAAGAGGTATGCAGCGTGGCCAATACCAGGTGCCCGGTTTCCGCCGCAGTCAGTGCCAGCCGGATGGTCTCGAGGTCGCGCATTTCGCCCAGCATGATCACGTCCGGGTCTTCTCGCAGCGCCGAGCGCAACGCAGCGGCAAAACTGTGGGTGTCACGGTGCACTTCACGCTGGTTGATCAGGCTCTGGCGAGGTTCGTGGATGAATTCAATCGGGTCTTCAATGCTGAGAATGTGCTGCTGGCGGGTACTGTTAAGGTGGTCGATCATCGCAGCCAGGGTCGTCGATTTACCGGAGCCAGTGGCACCGGTCACCAGGACCAGACCGTGAGACAGGTGGCAAATCCGCCTGAACACCTCACCCAGCCCAAGTGACTCAAGGCTCGGTATCGCTTGAGCAATGCTGCGAAACACCGCCCCCGCGCCACGCTGTTGTTCAAAGGCATTGACCCGGAACCGGCCCAGCCCAGCCACTTCACAAGAAAAATCGGCTTCGCGCCCGGTCTCAAACTCGCTGCGTTGCGCCTGGGTCATCACGCTGTGCACTAGCGCCCGCACCTGGTCAGGTGCCAACACCGGCAGCCCGCTACGCTGCATCTCACCATCGACCCGCAGCATGGGCACTACACCCGCTGACAGGTGCACGTCCGAAGCGCCGTGACCGGCGCTGAATGCCAACAGGTCGGCGATATCCATCCCCCCTCCCAATTCCAGTAGAATGCCGCAGACTTTCACAACGGCGGGCTTAAACGAATGTCCACGATAGCTGACAACATCGCTGAAGTTGAGGCGCGCATCCGTGCCGCGGCACTGGCTGTGCAACGTGATGTAACGAGCATTCACTTACTCGCGGTCAGCAAGACCAAACCCGCTGCAGCGCTGCGCGAGGCCTATGCCGCCGGGGTTCGCGACTTTGGCGAAAACTACCTGCAAGAGGCCCGTGCCAAACAGGTCGAATTAGCCGACCTGCCCTTGAGTTGGCACTTCATCGGCCCCATTCAATCGAACAAGACGCGCGAGATCGCCGAGCATTTTTCGTGGGTGCACTCTGTGGACCGCCTGAAAATTGCCCAGCGCTTGTCCGAACAGCGACCGGCTGATCTGGAGCCGCTCAATATCTGCATTCAGGTCAACGTCAGTGGTGAAGCCAGCAAATCCGGCTGCACCCCGCAGGATTTGCCTGCGCTGGCCGCCGCCATCAACGCCTTGCCGCGCTTGAAGTTGCGCGGCCTGATGGCCATACCGGAGCCCACTGAAAACCGCGCCGAGCAGGACGCCGCCTTTGCGACAGTACGTGATCTGCAACAAAGCCTGAACCTGGGGCTCGATACGCTTTCCATGGGCATGAGCCACGATCTGGAGTCGGCCATTGCCCAAGGCGCCACCTGGGTGCGAATTGGTACCGCGCTGTTTGGTGCCCGCGATTACGGCCAGGCCTGATAAGACCGACCTCAATTTTTATAAGGATCTGTTATGAGCAACATGCGTATTGCCTTTATCGGGGCCGGTAACATGGCTTCCAGCCTGATCGGCGGCCTGCTGGCCAAAGGTCTGGATGCTGCACGGATCCGCGCCAGCGATCCGGGGGCCGAAACCCGGGCCAGGGTGTCCGCCGAGCACGGTATCGAACTGTTTTCCGACAATGCCCAGGCGGTTCAGGACGCCGACGTGATTGTCATTGCGGTCAAGCCTCAAGTCATGAAAGCCGTGTGTCAGGACCTGCGGGCGCACCTCAAACCGCATCAGTTGCTGATTTCGATTGCCGCAGGCATCACCTGCACCAGCCTGCAGAACTGGCTGGGCAACCAGCCGCTGGTACGCTGCATGCCCAACACCCCGGCCTTGCTGGGTAAAGGCGTAAGCGGTCTGTTCGCCACTGCCGCCGTGACTGGCGAACAGCGTCAACAGGCTGAAGAGTTGTTGTCAGCCGTCGGGATTGCAGTCTGGGTCGATACCGAAGCCCAGATTGATGCCGTCACCGCTGTGTCCGGCAGCGGCCCTGCGTATTTCTTCCTGCTGATCGAAGCCATGACCGACGCCGGCGTCAAGCTCGGCCTGCCACGCGAAGTGGCCAAGCAGCTTGCCGAGCAGACAGCTCTGGGCGCCGCGCACATGGCCGTAGGCAGTGATGTCGATGCCGCCGAGTTGCGCCGCCGCGTGACTTCCCCCGCCGGCACTACTGAAGCTGCGATCAAATCATTCCAGGCCGACGGTTTTGCCGCCACGGTCGAAAAAGCATTGAGTGCCGCCGCGCACCGCTCGGCCGAAATGGCCGAACAACTGGGTCAATAAGGAGCACATGATGTCTGGACTTAATGGCGCCGCCATTTTCGTGATTCAAACCCTGGGTAGCCTCTACCTGCTGATCGTCCTGCTGAGGTTCATCCTGCAGCTGGTGCGGGCCAACTTCTACAACCCGCTGTGCCAGTTCACGGTCAAAGCCACACAGCCGCTGCTCAAGCCTTTGCGCCGCGTGATTCCGAGCCTGTTTGGCCTGGACATGTCATCGCTGGTGCTGGCCATTCTCGTGCAGATGGTGATTTTCGCCATCGTGCTGACACTCAGCTACATGTCGTTCAACATCCTGGGGCTGCTGGCCTGGGCCATCATTGGCGTGACCGCGCTGTTCTTGAAGGTGTTCTTCTTTGCGCTGATCATCAGTGTGATCCTGTCGTGGGTCGCACCGGGCAGTAACAGCCCGGGTGCCGAGCTGGTCAATCAGATCACCGAACCGGCCCTGGCACCGTTCCGCCGCATGCTGCCAAGCATGGGCGGCCTGGATATCTCGCCTATCATCGCGTTCATGGTGATTCAGTTGATCCAGAGCTATGTGATCCCGCCATTGGCCATGTATGTCGGCATGCCGGTCGTGTTGTTCGGCCTGATCTGATGAGCTACTTCCGCTGGGACGGCGAGGACCTGATTCTCGACTGCCACCTGCAACCCAAGGCCAGCAGCGACGAGTTCGCCGGCCTGCATGGTGAACGTCTGAAAATCCGCCTCACTGCCCCGCCGGTAGAAGGTAAGGCCAACGCCCACCTGATGGCCTTTCTGGCCAAGGCGTTCGGTATCTCCAAAAGTCAGGTCAGCCTGATCAGCGGTGAACTCAACCGGCAGAAGCGCGTGCGCCTGCACGGCCCGAAAAAACTGCCGGATTTGCCGGGTCTGACAAAGCCAGTCTGAATACTGTTTCTTCTGTGGGAGCCGGCTTGCCGGCGATTGCATCATTGCGGGTTCCAGGCCGAACTTGTCGACTGCATCGCTGGCAAGCCAGCTCCCACAAAGGCAGTGTTCAAGCGCCTCCGAAATCAGCCCGGAGCATTGCTTGCCGCCCACTCCCCCGCTCATTAGACTTACGCCTCATTTAAAGAGAGCAGGGTCGATGCCAGCCGTCTTTCCCCCCGATTCCGTTGGTCTGGTTGTGCCGCAAATGGCGCACTTCAGCGAACCTCTGGCTTTAGCCTGTGGCCGTTCACTGCCTGCCTATGACCTGATTTACGAAACCTATGGCCAGCTCAATGCCACGGCCAGCAATGCCGTGCTGATCTGTCACGCGCTCTCCGGGCACCATCACGCTGCCGGCTACCACAGCATCGATGAGCGCAAGCCCGGCTGGTGGGACAGTTGCATCGGGCCCGGCAAGCCGATCGACACCAACAAGTTCTTCGTCGTCAGCCTGAACAATCTGGGCGGCTGCAACGGCTCTACCGGCCCCAGCAGCATCAACCCCGAAACCGGTCGCCCGTTTGGTGCCGATTTCCCGGTGTTGACCGTTGAAGACTGGGTTCACAGCCAGGCCCGTCTGGCAGACCGGCTGGGTATCACTCAGTGGGCCGCCATCATCGGTGGCAGCCTGGGCGGCATGCAGGCGCTGCAGTGGAGCATCAGCTACCCGGACCGGCTGCGTCATTGCCTGGCCATCGCCTCAGCACCCAAACTGTCTGCGCAAAACATCGCGTTCAACGAAGTTGCCCGCCAAGCCATTCTTACCGACCCCGAATTCCACGGCGGTTCGTTCCAGGAAAAAGGCGTCATCCCCAAGCGCGGGCTGATGCTGGCGCGCATGGTCGGGCACATCACCTACCTGTCCGATGACTCGATGGGTGAGAAGTTTGGTCGCGGCCTGAAGAACGAAAACCTCAACTACGACTTCCACAGCGTGGAGTTTCAGGTTGAAAGCTACCTGCGTTATCAGGGCGAAGAGTTCTCGGGGCGCTTTGATGCCAACACTTACTTGCTGATGACCAAGGCGCTGGACTACTTCGACCCGGCGGCCAACTTCGATGATGACCTGGCCAAAACCTTCGCCTCAGCCAAGGCGCGCTTTTGCGTGATGTCATTCACCACTGACTGGCGCTTCTCGCCCGCTCGCTCGCGAGAACTGGTGGATGCCCTGATGGCGGCGAAGAAAGACGTCTGCTATCTGGAAATCGATGCTCCGCAAGGCCATGACGCCTTCCTGATCCCGATTCCGCGCTACCTGCAAGCCTTCAGCAACTACATGAACCGCATAGAACTGTGAGAACGCCATGAGAGCCGACCTGGAAATCATCCAAGACTGGATCCCCGCCGGCAGCCGCGTGCTCGACCTCGGTTGTGGTGATGGCGAACTGCTGAGCTGGCTGCGCGACAACAAGCAAGTCACCGGCTACGGCCTGGAAAACGACCCGGACAACATCGCCGAGTGCGTGGCCAAAGGCATCAACGTCATCGAGCAGGATCTGGACAAGGGGCTGGGCAACTTCGCCAGCAACAGTTTCGACATCGTGGTCATGACCCAGGCGCTGCAAGCCGTGCACTACCCCGACCGGATTCTCGACGAAATGCTGCGCGTCGGTCGCCAGTGCATCATCACCTTCCCCAATTTCGGGCACTGGCGCTGCCGCTGGTACCTGGCCAGCAAGGGCCGGATGCCGGTATCCGAGTTTCTGCCTTACACCTGGTACAACACGCCAAACATCCACTTCTGCACCTTCGAAGACTTTGAAGAGCTGTGCCGTGGTCGCGAAGCCCGGGTGATCAACCGCCTTGCTGTAGATCAACAGCACCGCCACGGGTGGGCCAGCAAGTTATGGCCTAACCTGTTGGGCGAGATTGGCATTTATCGTGTCAGCAGCCCCGGCCTTCAGGATCATCAGGTCGCGGTTTAAATCAGCGCTCAAGGAGAATGACGATGGGTCGTATTGGATTGCTACTGCTTTCAATGTGCTTTGCCATGCAGGCAATGGCGGCAGGTGAAGCCACGGTTGGCGGCACCAAGGTGTATTACAACGCTTATATGTCGGACTTCCTGTCGCCTGAAATTGCGGCCAAATACAAACTGGAACGCAGCAAACAGCTGGGCGGCCTGAATATCAATCTGGACACAGCGGGTAAAAAAGTCGCGTCCACCGTCAAAGGCACCGTACGTGTCGAAGGCGAGAAAAAAGCCAGGCCCCTGACCTTCAAGCAAGTGATTGATGACAAGGGTGCGATCGATTACTTCGCGCAATTCCCGGTCAATCAGCCTGCCACCTTTATTTTCGATATCGAACTCAAAGTCAACGGCGAAACCAAATCCATCGATTATTCCCAAGAGGTCGCTCCGCTCTAATGATCAACTTCACGCAACTGGTACTGGCCAGCCACAACGCCGGCAAACTCAAAGAACTTCAGGCCATGCTCGGCGAGTCGGTGCAGTTGCGCTCGATTGGAGAATTCAGCAGCGTTGAACCGGAAGAAACCGGCTTGTCGTTCGTTGAAAACGCGATTCTTAAAGCGCGCAATGCCGCGCGTATCTCGGGCTTGCCGGCACTGGCCGACGACTCCGGGCTGGCGGTGGATTTTCTCGGCGGGGCGCCGGGTATTTATTCGGCACGTTACGCCGACGGCCAGGGTGATGCGGCAAACAACGCCAAACTGCTCGACGCCCTCAAGGACGTACCTGAAGCCGAACGCGGTGCGCAATTTGTCTGCGTTCTGGCCTTAGTGCGCCACGCCGAAGATCCGCTACCGATCATCTGCGAAGGCCTGTGGCACGGGCGTATTCTGCCTGCCGCCAGCGGTGAGCACGGCTTCGGTTACGACCCGTTGTTCTGGGTACCCGAGCGTAATTGCTCCAGCGCCGAACTGAGCCCCGGTGAAAAAAACCAGCTGAGCCATCGTGCCCGCGCCATGGTCCTGCTGCGTCAGCGTCTGGGCCTGAAATGACCCACGATACTCCTCCACAGCCGCTCTATCTGGGTGCGGCTGGCTTTACTCAACAGGCGCCCCGCGCACCGTTGAAACAATTGCCGCCCCTGTCGCTGTACATCCATATTCCGTGGTGCGTACGCAAATGCCCGTATTGCGACTTCAATTCCCATACTGCCAGCCCGGTGTTGCCTGAAGACGAATACGTCGACGCACTGCTGGCCGACCTTGATCAAGACCTGCATGCGGTCTATGGCCGGGAGTTGAGTTCGATCTTCTTCGGCGGCGGGACGCCAAGCCTGTTCAGCGCCCAGTCCCTGGGGCGCCTGCTCAAGGGTGTCGAAGCGCGAATTGCGTTCGCCAGCGATATCGAAATCACCCTGGAAGCCAACCCCGGTACTTTCGAGCAGGAAAAGTTCGTGGCTTACCGCAAGCTGGGGATCAATCGACTGTCGATCGGCATCCAGAGCTTTCAACAGCAGAAGCTCGAAGCGCTGGGCCGCATCCACAACGGTGACGAAGCCGTACGTGCGGCCGGTATGGCCCGCCAGGCCGGCTTTGACAACTTCAACCTGGACTTGATGCACGGTTTGCCCGATCAGTCGCTGGACGACGCCCTGAGCGATCTGCGCCAGGCTATCGCCCTGAAGCCGACGCACCTGTCCTGGTACCAACTGACGCTGGAACCCAACACGGTGTTCTGGAACCAGCCGCCGATCCTGCCCGAAGACGACACCCTGTGGGATATTCAGGAAGCCGGCCAGGCATTGCTGGCTGAACACGGCTACGCCCAGTACGAGGTTTCAGCCTACGCCCAGCCCGGTCGCCCGGCGCGGCACAACCTCAACTACTGGAGCTTTGGCGACTTTATCGGCATCGGTGCTGGCGCCCACGGCAAATTGAGCCATCCGGATGGCCGCATCATCCGCACCTGGAAAACCCGTCTGCCGAAGGACTACCTGAACCCGGGCAAAAACTTTCAGGCAGGCGAGAAAGTCCTGACTGCTGAAGAACTGCCGTTTGAGTTTCTAATGAACGCCTTGCGCCTGACCGATGGCGTTGACGCAGCGCTCTACCCCGAGCGCACCGGGCTGGCACTCGAAAGCTTGAAAACAGGACGCGATGCTGCCGAACAAAGTGGCTTATTGCAGGTCGAACCGTCACGCCTGGCGGCGACTGCCCGGGGCCAGCTGTTTCTCAACGACTTGCTGCAGCACTTTCTGATCTAAGGAACTCAAATGGACTTGGTACTAGACCTGCTTGCTACCGTATCGCGCTGGAGCCGCAGCCACCTCTCGGAGATCTCGCTGGCCCTGATCGGCTGCTTGCTGGTGCTGTTCGGTGCCGACTTCAAAGGCTGGGTCGAGCAACGCCTGGGAAGCATTGCCGGCGCCTTGCGCGTGCCTTTGATGGCCCTGTTGTGCCTGGTGGGCAGCGGTGCGGCACTGATCTACGCCACGCCCTGGGTTGAACGCGGCCTGAGCCAGTTCAACAACTACAGCCTGGCGCCGGTGCTGCTGGTGGTGCTGGTTTTGATCGGGGTTGTGGCTGACCGGCGCTGATGCGAAGACTGAAAACATTGTGGGAGCTGGCTTGCCGGCGATGCAGACGACGCGGTTTACAGTCAGACCGCGTTGATGCTATCGCTGGCAAGCCAGCTCCCACAAAGGTTGGCGCTTACAGTTTTTCGAACTTCAGATCCCACACGCCATGCCCAAGACGTTCGCCACGGCGTTCGAACTTGGTCACCGGACGCTCGGCCGGGCGCGGCACGCAACGGCCATCTTCGGCCAGGTTGCGGTAGCCCGGCGCGACGTTCATCACTTCCAGCATGTATTCGGCATAGGGCTCCCAGTCGGTCGCCATGTGCAGTACGCCGCCGACCTTGAGCTTGGAGCGCACCAGCTCGGCAAAGGATGCCTGCACGATGCGTCGCTTGTGGTGACGGCTCTTGTGCCATGGGTCCGGGAAGAACAGCAGCAGGCGATCCAGGCTGTTGTCGGCCACGCACCGGGTCAATACTTCGATCGCATCGCAATCGTAGACCCGCAGGTTGGTCAGCCCTTGAGTCAGTACGCCATTAAACAGCGCGCCGACACCCGGACGGTGAACCTCAACCCCGATAAAGTCCTGCTCAGGCGATGCAGCCGCCATTTCCAGCAAGGAGTGGCCCATGCCGAAACCGATTTCGAGGGTACGCGGCGCGGAGCGACCGAATACCTGGTCGAAATCGACCGGCGCATCAGCCAGCGGCAGTACGTACAGCGGCGTACCTTGGTCAAGGCCGCGTTGCTGGCCTTCGGTCATGCGCCCGGCGCGCATCACAAAACTCTTGATGCGACGGTGTTGGCGATCTTCGCCTTCTTCCGGGGTTGGGGTGTCGAGTGATTCAGTCATCAGTGGCTCTTACTTGATCAGACCATCCAGCGGCGAAGAGGCGCTGGCATAGAGTTTTTTCGGCATGCGTCCGGCCAGATACGCCAGACGGCCCGCCACAATGGCGTGTTTCATGGCTTCGGCCATGATGATCGGGTGCTGGGCATTGGCGATGGCCGAGTTCATCAGCACCGCCTCGCAGCCCATTTCCATGGCAATGGTGGCATCGGAGGCAGTGCCCACGCCCGCATCCACCAGCACCGGGATTTTTGCTTCTTCAAGGATGATCCGCAGGTTGTAGGGATTGCAGATCCCCAGACCGGTGCCGATCAACCCGGCCAGCGGCATCACGGCGATGCAGCCCATGGCCTCGAGCTCGCGGGCGATGATCGGGTCATCGCTGGTATACACCATCACGTCGAAACCTTCCTTGACCAGAATTTCTGCGGCCTTGAGGGTCTCGATCACGTTCGGGAACAGGGTTTTCTGATCTGCCAGTACTTCCAGCTTGACCAGGTTGTGGCCGTCTAGCAGTTCACGGGCCAGGCGGCAGGTGCGCACGGCTTCTACCGCATCGTAGCAACCGGCCGTGTTTGGCAGGATGGTGTAGCGATCCGGCGGCAGGATGTCGAGCAGGTTAGGCTCGCCAGGGTTTTGCCCGATGTTGGTGCGACGCACGGCGACGGTAACGATTTCAGCACCCGATGCCTCGATGGCAAGGCGGGTTTCTTCCATGTCACGGTATTTGCCGGTCCCCACCAACAGACGCGACTGATAAGTACGGCCGGCCAGGATAAAAGGCTTGTCGCTGCGAACATTGCTCATCGGGAATCCTCTTTAATTGTGTACACCGCGGGAATGGGGTCAAGCGGGGGGACTAACCACCACCGATGGCATGTACCACTTCGACCTGGTCACCTTCTTTGAGCACCGTCCCGGCGTGCTGACTGCGCGGGACGATGTCCAGATTAAGCTCGACAGCCACCCGGCGACCGGTCAGTTCCTGACGTGCCAACAGGCCCGCAACGGTCTCACCGTCCGGCAGTTCGAAAGATTCACCGTTCAACTGAATGCGCATGCGCGACGCTGCCTTCATTTTAAGGGGCCAGCATTCTATCCCGATCAGTCAGGCCGACCCAAGCCATTCATCTTGCCGGCTTAGCTCAAGCGCCAGGCGGCGATACCCAGGCATAGCCACCCGGCCAGAAAAGCCAGACCTCCGATGGGCGTAATAATCCCCAGCTTGCTGATGCCCGTCAGGGTCAGCAGATACAAACTGCCGGAAAACAGCACAATGCCCAGCGCGAAGCAGATACCGGCCCACGTCACCAGACGTCCCGGCAGCTGGGCGGCTAACAGGGCAACCCCGAACAAGGCCAGGGTATGAACCAGCTGGTAGGTAACGCCTGTATGAAAAATAGCCAGGTACTGCTCGCTCAAGCGACTTTTCAGGCCATGAGCCGCGAATGCACCAAGGGCCACACCGGTAAAGCCGAAGAAGGCGGCCAGCATCAGAAAAACGCGCAACATGGTTAACTCCCGTGAGGACTATGGAATGGCGCAGGGTCTGTATAATGGCCCGCTCAACGGGTTCGGCCAAGCCATCTATGCTGCGTATTCTTGTTCATCGCTTTCTCAAAGCCCTGCTCTGGTTCGCAGCGGGCAGCGCATTGCTGGTATTGATCTTTCGCTGGGTCCCGCCGCCCGGCACCGCGTTGATGGTGGAACGCAAGGTCGAATCATGGTTCGACGGTGAGCCAATAGACCTGCAACGCAGCTGGCGCCCGTGGGATGAAATATCCAATGAGCTGAAAGTCGCAGTCATTGCCGGCGAGGATCAAAAATTCGCCGAGCACTGGGGCTTTGATTTCAGTGCCATCCGGGCCGCCTTCGCCCATAACGAACAGGGCGGGACATTGCGCGGCGCCAGCACCCTGAGCCAGCAAGTCTCGAAAAACCTGTTTCTCTGGTCGGGCCGAAGCTGGCTGCGCAAAGGGCTGGAGGCCTGGTTCACCGGGTTGATCGAGGTGCTCTGGCCCAAACAGCGGATTCTCGAGGTGTACCTCAACAGCGCAGAATGGGATGAGGGGGTATTTGGTGCAGAGGCAGCGGCACAGCATCACTTTGGCGTGAGTGCCGCCCGATTGTCACGCCAGCAGGCCAGCTATCTGGCTGCCGTGCTGCCCAATCCGCGCAACTGGAGTGCCAGTCGACCAAGCCCTTACGTCAGCCGCCGCGCCAGCTGGATTCAACGACAGATGCGTCAGTTGGGCGGCGACAGCTACCTCGACTCACTGAACACTTCGCGCAAGGCGCCCTGGGCCGATTAAGCCTGACCCGACTCCCACCGGCACAAACAAAAACGCCCCGACTCGTTAGAGCCGGGGCGTTTTTTTGTCGGGCCGACTCAGGCGGCGATCGACAGTTTGAGCTTGTTCATCGCGCTTTTTTCCAGCTGACGAATCCGCTCGGCAGACACGTTGTACTTCTGTGCCAGGTCATGCAGCGTGGCTTTCTCTTCAGCCAGCCAGCGCTGATACAGAATGTCGCGGCTGCGATCATCAAGCACTTCCAACGCTTCATGCAGGTTGGTGTTGGAGTTATCGGTCCAGTCAGCATCTTCCAGTTGGCGCGCCGGATCGTACCGGTGGTCTTCCAGGTAGTTGGCTGGCGACTGGAACGCGCTGTCGTCGTCAGCCTCAGCTGCCGGGTCGAAGGCCATGTCATGGCCAGTCAGCCGACTTTCCATCTCGCGGACTTCACGAGGCTCTACGCCGAGGCTTTCAGCCACGCGATGAACTTCATCATTGTTCAACCAGGCCAGACGTTTTTTCTGGCTGCGCAGGTTGAAGAACAGTTTGCGCTGAGCTTTGGTGGTCGCGACTTTCACGATCCGCCAGTTACGCAGAATGAACTCGTGGATCTCTGCCTTGATCCAGTGCACGGCGAACGAAACCAGACGCACGCCCATTTCAGGGTTAAAGCGTTTGACCGCCTTCATCAGGCCGACATTGCCTTCCTGGATCAGGTCAGCCTGAGCCAGGCCATAGCCCGAATAGCTACGGGCAATGTGTACAACAAAACGCAGGTGGGCGAGCACCATCTGCCGAGCCGCCCCAAGATCCTGCTCATAGTAGAGACTCTCGGCCAGTTCACGCTCCTGCTCGGGTGTCAGCAGTGGAATGCTGTTAACCGTGTTGACATAGGCCTCCAGGTTCGCACCTGGGACCAACGCATACGCAGGTTGCAAAGAAGTGGTCATACGAATAAACCTCCGTCTCACATAACTCGTGCAGTTCAGCACTGCGAAAGTTGACCGGAAACTCAGAAAAAAGTTCCCAAAAAAAGCTGAAAAGGTCAACAGGCAAAAAGAAACTACTTAGGCGAAAGCTCACGTAAGTGACGCGCTACTGCAATCCATGCACCGATATACCCTAACAGCACCGCGCCAAGCAAGAGAGACAGACCATCGGCTACCGGCACACCGGCCAGGGCAAAATTGCTGCCGTATAACCCGGCCAACCCGACAACCGCGTCGTTGAGCCAGTTCAAGCCGAATGCCAATACGCCCCAGGAAAGCACCCCGGCGCCAAAACCATAAAGCGCGCCCATATAAAGAAAGGGCCTGCGCACATAGCTGTCTGTACCGCCGACCAGCTTGATGACTTCGATTTCGATACGACGATTCTCAATATGCAAACGAATCGTATTACCAATAACAAGCAGCAAAGCCGATACCAGCAAGACCGTCAAGCCGAACACAAAACGATCACCCAGTTTCAGAATGGCTGCCAGACGCTCGACCCAGACTAGATCAAGTTGCGCCTGCTGCACCTTCGGCAACTCCGAAAGACGCTCGCGCAGGGCTTCAAGGGTCGCTTTATCGACCTCATTCGGGGTCACCAGCACCACCCCCGGCAACGGGTTATCCGGAAGCTCTTTAAGCGCTTCCCCCAACCCGGACTGCTGCTGGAACTCATCAAGGGCTTTTTCGCGGCTGATAAATTCAGCGTCAGCCACGCCTGCCATACCTTTTATCTGATTACTCAATTGCTCGCCCTGCGAGCTGTTGGCATCCAGCTGCAAGTACAGCGAAATCTGTGCTGCGCGCTGCCACGAACCGCCCAGGCGCTCGACGTTGTTAAGCAGCAGTGAGAGGCCCATTGGCAGGCTCAGTGCCACCGCCATCACTAGGCAGGTAAAGAAGCTGCCAATCGGTTGCTTGCCCAGACGCCGCAGGCTGTCGAGCAAACTGGCGCGATGGGCTTCAACCCAGGCCCGAAACAACATCCCGAAACCCGGGCCATCGTCATCGTCGTGTTTTTTCTTGGCCGGCTGCGGATCTGCGGCCTTGGGTGCTACCCGCTCAGAAACCTTGGAGCTGCGTGTCGCACTCATTGCGCCGCCTCCCCGTCACCGATCAACCGCCCGCGTTGCAAGGTGAGCATGCGGTGGCGCATGCGCGCAATCAGTGCCAGGTCATGGCTGGCAATCAGCACGCTGGTGCCCAAACGGTTGATGTCTTCAAATACGCCCATGATTTCCGCCGCCAGACGCGGGTCGAGGTTGCCGGTGGGTTCATCGGCCAGCAACAATGCTGGACGATGGACGATGGCCCGGGCAATACCGACGCGTTGTTGCTGCCCCGTAGACAAGTCGCCGGGGTACAGATCGGTTTTGTCCGACAGCGCCACACGCTCAAGTGCCGAGTCGACACGCTTGGCGATTTCAGGCTTGGACAGCCCGAGAATCTGCAGTGGCAAGGCAACGTTGTTGAACACCGTGCGATCAAACAGCAGTTGGTGGTTCTGGAACACCACACCGATCTGGCGACGCAGGAAAGGAATCTGCGCGTTGCTGATCTGACCCAGATCCTGCCCGGCCAGCAGCAGTTTGCCGGTGGTCGGGCGTTCCATTGCCAGAAGCAGCCTGAGCAGGGTGCTTTTGCCTGCACCGGAATGACCGGTTACAAAAAGGAACTCGCCGCGACGGACCCGAAAGCTCAGCTCGTGCAGGCCCACGTGTCCATTTGGATAGCGTTTACCGACCTGCTCGAAACGAATCATGGACGCTCCCGCTCCGCAAACAGAGCCTGGACAAAGGGTTCGGACTCAAAGTCCCGTAGATCATCAATGCCTTCACCGACACCGATAAAACGAATAGGAATATTGAACTGCTTGGCCAGGGCGAAGATCACGCCGCCCTTGGCTGTGCCATCAAGCTTGGTCAGCGCCAGGCCGGTAAGGGCCACTGTCTGATTGAATTGTTTGGTCTGGCTGATCGCGTTCTGACCGGTACCGGCATCCAGCACCAGCAAAACTTCGTGCGGGGCGTCTTCGTCGAGCTTGCCGATGACCCGGCGAACTTTTTTCAGCTCTTCCATCAGGTTGTCTTTGGTGTGCAGGCGTCCGGCAGTATCGGCGATCAACACGTCAATGCCGCGCGCTTTGGCTGCCTGCACGGCGTCAAAAATCACCGAAGCCGAGTCGGCGCCAGTGTGCTGGGCGATCACCGGGATGTTGTTGCGCTCACCCCACACCTGCAGTTGCTCGACCGCGGCCGCACGGAAGGTATCACCGGCGGCAAGCATGACTTTTTTGCCTTCGAGCTGGAGCTTTTTCGCCAGTTTGCCGATGGTGGTGGTTTTACCCGCACCATTGACACCGACCACCAGAATGACGAATGGCTTGTTTTTCGCTTCGATTTTCAGCGGCTGCTCAACGGGCTTGAGCATGGCGGCCAGCTCGGCCTGCAACGACTTGTAGAGTGCATCGGCGTCAGTCAGTTGCTTGCGTGCAACCTTTTGCGTCAGGTTTTTGATAATCACCGAGGTGGCCTCGACACCAACGTCGGCGGTGAGCAGGCGGGTTTCGATCTCGTCAAGCAGATCGTCATCGATGATTTTTTTGCCCAGGAACAGGCTGGCCATGCCTTCGCCGATGCTGGCACTGGTTTTCGACAGCCCCTGCTTGAGGCGGGCAAAGAAGCCGGTCTTGGCTTGCGGAGCTGGAGCTGGAGCTGGAGGTTCAATTACAACGGCCGGCACAGCCACCACTGGAGCAGGGACCACAGCAACTGCAACAACCTCGGGCTCAACAACTACGACTGGCTCTGGCTCTGGCTCTGGCTCTGGCTCTGGCGCAACAGGCTCGACGAAGGTTTCAACCACCTCAAGCACTTCGACCACCGGCTGCGGGGCGATGACCGGAGTGCTGACCGCGACCTCGATCTGCGGCTCAGGAATGGCAGGCACGATATGCGGCGCCTGCGGGTCCTCGACCAGCGCGACGGGCTCCTCGGGCACCGGCAACGGCGGCCATGGCTCAGGGGCGGGAGGCGCTTCAACAGGGGCGACCACAACCACTTTAGGCGTTGGCTCGACAACCACCGGGGTGGCCTCAATCAACGGCTCAGGGGTGATTTCGGGTGCAGGTGCGGGCTGCTCAACGACGGTTTCCTGCGGCTTTCTGCGCAGCCATCCGAACAGGCCTTTTTTCTCGCCAGCCGCAGCTGGGTTCTTCTTGTCGTCGTTGGAACCAAACATGGAGGACGGCTATCTCATCGTAGCGAAGCGCCACCGTGGCGCCCCGGCAAATAATATTCGGTGTGAAACAGACTGTTTTTTTGTCAGCTCGTTCGCACGCAACTTGATCAGAGGGTAAAGCACACCCCTGAAACTTCGTCTTAACTCGGATCTGGAACGGGAAAATCGGCAAAAAAGCTAAATTTACCGGGATATATTCACTCTTCCAGGCTGGCTCCTATACTGCCCGATCAATCGTCGTCTGATCGTCAAAGGCCTGATAGGCGTGGCCGCCAGTAAAACGGATCAGTATCCTAGCACCTCCTCACCCGCTGACGCTAAGGCCAAGCGGGCAGCCCAACAGGTTTAAAAACGAATGAATGCTCTAGCCCGCCGCGCTGCTGGCCTGTTGCTCAGCACAGTTTTGCTCCCGCTTTCGGCCCTGGCGGCCGATCAGCAACCGACCCACGAGTTTCGCCTGGACAATGGCCTGAAGGTCATCGTGCGCGAAGACCATCGCGCGCCAGTTGTGGTGTCCCAGGTCTGGTACAAGGTCGGCTCCAGTTACGAGACACCCGGCAAGACCGGCCTGTCCCACGCTCTTGAGCACATGATGTTCAAAGGCAGTAACAAGGTCGGCCCCGGTGAAGCCTCATTGATCCTGCGCGACCTCGGCGCCCAGGAAAACGCTTTCACCAGCGATGACTACACCGCCTATTACCAGGTATTGGCCCGCGACCGTCTGGGTGTGGCGTTCGAGCTCGAAGCCGACCGCATGGCCAGCCTTCGCTTGCCACCTGAAGAGTTCAAGCGCGAGATCGAGGTCATTAAAGAAGAGCGCCGCCTGCGTACCGACGATCAACCGATGAGCAAGGCCTTCGAACTGTTCAGCGCCATGGCCTACCCGTCCAGTGGCTACCACACGCCGACCATCGGCTGGATGGTGGACCTGGAGCGCATGAGCGTTGGCGAACTGCGCGCCTGGTATGAAGAGTGGTACGCACCGAACAACGCCACCCTGGTGGTGGTGGGAGACGTAACACCGGATGAAGTCAAAGCCTTGGCCCAGCGCTATTTCGGCCAGGTGGCCAAACGCGAAGTGCCTGTGGCCAAAGTCCCGCTGGAACTGCCAACCCCCGGTGAGCGCCTGCTCAAGATCCACGTGCAGACCCAACTGCCAAGCCTGATCCTGGGCTTCAACGTGCCAAGCATTGCCACCGCCAAAGACCCGGTGACTGCCAACGCCCTGCGCCTCATTTCGGCACTGCTGGACGGTGGCTACAGCGCACGCATGCCAACCCAGCTGGAGCGCGGCGAAGAACTGGTATCCGGCGCTTCGTCCAATTACAACGCCTTCACCCGTGGCGACAGCCTGTTCATGCTTTCGGCGATGCCCAATAGCCAGAAGAAGGTGACCCTGGCCCAGGCCGAAGCCGGCTTGTGGCGCATGCTCGATGACCTGAAAAAGACCCCGCCATCGGCACAGGAACTGGAGCGCGTACGCGCCCAGGTGATCGCAGGCCTGGTTTATGAGCGCGACTCGATCACCAGCCAGGCCACCTCGATTGGCCAGCTGGAGACCGTGGGCCTGTCGTGGAAGCTGATGGATACCGAGCTGCAAGACCTGCAAAAGGTCACTCCGGACGATATCCAGCAAGCCGCCCGTACTTATTTCACTCGCGACCGCCTCAGCGTTGCGCATGTACTGCCCGAGGAGAAAACCCATGAGTGAGCGTAAAGGTTCCCGCTACGCCCTGCTCGGCCTGAGCGCTGCAATACTGGCCGGCTTACTCGGCTACTATTTCGTCAGCCCCTCGGTCTCCGTGGCCAGCCAGGCAATGGATCAGGCCAAGGCCGAGCACAAGCTCGAATCTCTGGCCGAACTGGACGGCAAGGCACCCAGCCATCGCGCATTAAATGTACAAACCTGGAAAACCGCCGAAGGTTCCAAAGTTCTGTTCGTTGAAGCCCGCGAGCTGCCGATGTTCGATCTGCGCCTGACCTTCGCCGCCGGCAGCAGCCAGGACGAAAACACCCCGGGCCTGGCACTGCTGACCAACGCCATGCTCAATGAGGGCGTGGCAGGCAAGGACGTCGGCGCCATCGCCCAGGGCTTCGAAAGCCTGGGTGCGGATTTCGGCAACGGGGCCTATCGCGACATGGCCGTAGTGTCATTGCGCAGCTTGAGTGACCCGGCCAAGCGCACACCAGCGCTCAACCTGTTTGCCGAAGTTGTTGGCAAGCCAACCTTTCCTGCCGACTCTCTGGCACGGATCAAAAACCAGTTGCTCGCCAGCTTTGAATACCAAAAGCAGGACCCGGGCAAGCTGGCCAGCGATGAACTGTTCAAGCGTCTGTACGGCAATCACCCTTACGCCCACGCCAGCGATGGCACCGCTCAAAGCATCGCTGCGGTGACCATCGATCAGCTCAAGGCGTTCCACAACAAGGCTTACACCGCCGGCAACGCGGTGATTGCAATCGTTGGCGATCTGTCTCGCGCAGAAGCCGAGGCCATCGCCGCTCAAGTATCCGCCGCGCTGCCTAAAGGCCCTGCAGTCGCCAAAACCGTACAGCCCACCGAACCCAAGGCCGGCGAAACCCACATCGAATTTCCGTCCAAGCAGACCCACCTGCTGTTGTCCCAGCTGGGCATTGACCGCGACGATCCGGACTATGCCGCACTCTCACTGGGTAACAGCATCCTCGGTGGCGGTGGCTTCGGCACGCGCCTGATGACTGAAGTACGCGAGAAACGCGGCCTGACCTACGGCGTGTACTCCGGCTTCAGCCCGATGCAGGCTCGCGGGCCGTTCATGATCAACCTGCAGACACGTGCCGAATTGAGCGAAGGCACGCTCAAACTGGTGCAAGACATTTTGACCGACTACCTGAAAAATGGTCCGACGCAAAAAGAACTCGACGATGCCAAGCGTGAATTGGCGGGCAGCTTCCCGCTGTCAAATGCCAGCAACGCGGCAATCGTCGGCCAACTGGGCGCAATGGGCTTCTATGATATGCCCCTGGACTATCTGGAAACCTTCATGCAGCAGTCCCAAAGCCTGACTAAAGAGCAGGTCAAGGACGCCATGAACAAGCACCTGAGCGCCGACAAACTGGTCGTAGTGACCGCCGGACCAACTGTGCCGCAAAAACCACTGCCACCTCCTACCGATAAACCTTCAGAGCAACCTCTTGGGGTTCCGGAGCATTAATGGCAAAGCCTAAAAACACATCGCACTCGGGTGCTGGTCAGTTACGCATCATTGGCGGGGAATGGCGCAGCCGCAAGCTGGACTTCCCCCACGTAGAAGGTCTGCGCCCGACGCCGGACCGTGTACGTGAAACCCTGTTCAACTGGCTGACCCCGGACATCGTCGGCGCCAAGGTGCTGGACGTGTTTGCCGGCAGCGGCGCGCTGTTCCTGGAGGCACTGTCACGCGGCGCAGCCAAGGGCGTGGCCCTGGACAGCAACCGCGATGCGATTTCCAACATCCGCGAAAACATGGGCATCCTGCGCTGCACCACCGGTGAAGTTCAGCAAACCAATGCCCTGAACTACCTGGCAACGCCTGCGACCGAAGTGTTTGACGTGGTGTTCCTCGACCCGCCCTTCAACCTGGACCTGCTCAAGCCTGCATGCGACCTGCTGGAACAGAACGGCTGGCTGGCTGAAAACGCCTGGATCTACACCGAAAGCGAGCGCCGTCCTTCGGAGCTGGGCTTGCCTGCCAACTGGCGCCTGCACCGTGAACAAAAGGCCGGCGGCGTGAATTACGCCCTGTGGGAGCGCGAAGCAGCGCCAACAGCCGCCGCCGAGTAACAAGCCATGCACCACGGGGTTTATTAAACCCCGTGGTGCATCAGGCCCCTTCGCAGCCTCACACCTCGTCAGCGACTACAGGCCCGGGCCGCTGTTGTGGCAAGCTAGCCCAATCCTGCATCAGTTAGCGTAAGAGAATTTCCGTGCCCTGCGTCCCTGTATCTCCTCCTGAATCCTTCATGGCGGCCCATGGCCTGCGCAACCCCCATTTACAAACGCTGTGGGGGCCGCTGTGGCGCACCCGCCCGGTGGTTGAACACCGCCGCGAGCGCCTGTGGCTGGCAGATGGTGACTTTCTCGATCTGGACTGGCACGGCGCACCTTCATCCGATGCGCCCATAGTGCTGGTATTGCATGGGCTGACCGGCTCATCGGCTTCACACTATGTCGCCGGCCAGCAACGGGCCCTTGCCACGCAAGGCTGGACCAGTGTCGCCCTGAACTGGCGCGGCTGCTCCGGCGAGCCGAATCTGCTGGCGCGCAGTTATCACTCCGGCGCCAGCGAAGACCTGGCGGCAGCCGTGGCCCATTTGCGCGCCACGCATCCTCTGGCGCCGCTGTATGCGGTGGGCTACTCGCTGGGAGGCAACGTACTGCTCAAATATCTGGGTGAAAGTGGCAGCGAGAGTGGCTTGCAGGGCGCGGTGGCAGTGTCGGTGCCGTTTCGCCTCGACCAGTGCGCCGACCGGATTGGCCAGGGTTTCTCCAAGGTCTACCAGGCACATTTCATGCGTGAAATGCTGGTGTATGTCACCAACAAGCAGCGTCAATTTCGCCACGATGCCCGGCATGAGCCGCTGGCCACGCTGGAAAACCTGGGCTCCATAAAATCGCTGCGCAAAATGCGCACCTTTTGGGAGTTCGATGACCGGGTCACGGCACCGCTCAATGGCTACCTGAATGTCGATGATTACTACCGCCGCGCCTCAAGCCGGTATTTCCTGGGCGCCATCAACACTCCCACGCTGATTATCCACGCCGAAGACGACCCGTTCGTGTTCAAACACAGTATCCCCGAGGCCAGCGAACTGTCGGCATGCACCACACTTGAGTTGCACGCCAAAGGTGGCCATGTCGGGTTTGTCGAAGGCTCCCTGAAAACCCCGGGTTATTACCTCGAACGGCGTATCCCGCAATGGCTGGCGGCCCTCAGGCCCGGATCGGCGTAATGAGCAGCGAGCAGGGTGAGTCGATCCGATTCTGGCAAACGCCACCGCTGACAGGTGTCGAATTGCTCACCGCGCGCTACATCGAACACCGCTTCGTACCCCACGTGCATGATGGTTTTGTGATCGGCATGATCATGGACGGTGCCCAGCGCTATCGCTATCGCGGGGCTGAACATCTTGCTTGCTCCGGCACCCTGGTGCTGATCAATCCGGACGAAGTGCACAACGGGCACAAAGGCCATGAGGCCGGCTGGCGCTACCGGGCGTTCTATCCCGACAACGCGCAACTGCACAGCCTGCTGGAAGAACTCGGATTGCCTGGCATGCACCTGCCGACCTTCAATGACACCCTGATTCACGACCCGGACCTGTTCAGCGGCTTGTGCCAGCTGCACCAATTGCTCGAAGGCCCGGAGTCGGCACTGCATCAACAAACGGTCTGGCGGCAAATGATGCTGGCGCTGCTCAATCGCCATGCCCGCCTGCCAATGCCGGCCAGGCCGGGCATTGAACATCGTGCCGTACGTCAGGCCAAGGAGCTGCTGCAAACACGTCTCGCCGAACCGCCCTCCCTGGAACAGCTGGCAGCAGCGGTCAATCTCTCGGCGTTCCATTTAGCCAGGGTGTTTCAACGCGCGACGGGCATGCCACCGCACACCTGGCTGATGCAGCAACGTATTGCCCACGCCCGCGCCTTGCTGAAAAAGGGTTGTTTACCGCTGCAAGTGGCTACGCAATTGGGTTTTGCCGATCAAAGCCATCTGAGCCGGCAATTCAAGAAGGTGTACGGCGTTGGCCCCGGTGCCTATCGCGCAGCCAGTGCCAATAAACACCCGTAGTCGCTGCCCAGGCACGAAGGCTGCGACTACGGTACAGAGCGGGCATCAATCGCCGGTAGCAATGCCCCGCTCAGGGTCGTTGATCCATTCGCTCCACGAGCCCGCATAGAGTTTACCCAGCGGATAACCGGCCAACCCCAGCGCAAACAGGTTGTGGCACGCCGTCACGCCGGAGCCGCAATAGGCCACCAGCTCTTGCGCAGAACGACCGGCGAGTTGCTCGGCAAAGCGCTTTTTGAGTTGATCAGCAGGTAAAAATTGCCCGCTGCTGTCGAGGTTTTCGCTGAACGCTGCACATTGCGCACCCGGAATATGCCCGGCAACAGGATCGATAGGTTCAACCTCGCCGCGAAAGCGTGGTCGGGCACGGGCGTCGATCAAGGTCAGGCCCGGATCACCCAGGCGCTTTTGCAAGTGCTCGGCATCCACCATCAAACGCTTGTCGAGCTTGCCTTCCAGGTTGCCACGCGGCTTGACCACAGCATCCAGACTGAGCGGGAAACCTGCGCCATGCCAGGCCTTGAGGCCGCCATCGAGGATAAACACGCCGTCGCGCTTGCCCAGCCAGGCCAGCAACCACCATGCCCGGGCGGCATAGACCCCCGGACCGTCGTCATAAAGCACCACATCGCTGTCGTCATTGATGCCCCATGCGCGCAGTCGTTCCAGTAACACCTGTGGCTCGGGCAACGGATGGCGACCAGTGACACCTTTGATCACGGGGCCGCTCAAATCACGTTCAAGGTCAGCAAATTGCGCACCGGCTATATGCCCTTCGGCATAGCTGCAACGGCCATAGTCCGGGTCTTCAAGGGCGAAACGGCAATCCAGAATAACCAGACCGGGCAGCTCCTGGCGTTCGCTCAGGGCTTGGGGGCTGATCAGTTGCGCGACGGGCATAGGGAACTCCTGTGAGGGGGTGAAATGCATTTATTGAACGTGCAGCGCGTGCTCCAGCGGGACGTAGTAGTCCTTGATCAGTTCATCGAAGTCTGCTCGGCCCTGAGCGGTGACAAATCCCGATTCCAGGACCAGCAGTTGATACACCCCGCGCTTGATGGCCTGCTCACTGAGCTGATCGTTGTTCTCCCGGGTAGTACACAGAAAACTGACCCATGAGGTGAGAATGATCCACGCATTGAGGGTCAGCGACTCGATTTGCAGGGGGGTCATGCACATGAGCCCGGCATCGACAAAACCGCGATAAATTGCTTGTGCCTGATGCAGACAGTTCTGGGAAAAGACCCGGTAACGGGCTGCAAGCTCACTGTCGCTGTGCAGCAAGTGCTCGATATCACGGTACAAAAAGCGATAGCGCCACATGGCGTCCAGCAACTGCTGCAAGTAATGGCGCTTGTCTTCAACACTGGCCATACGCCCTTCGGGCGGGCGCAGAAACCTCAACACCAGCGCCTCATACTCGCTGAACAACACCGAGATGATCGCCTGCTTGTTAGGGAAGTGGTAATACAGATTGCCCGGAGAAATTTCCATGTGCGCGGCAATGTGGTTGGTACTCACACTGCGCTCGCCCAGCTGATTGAACAGCTCAAGGCTGCTGTTGACGATGCGCTGGCTGGTTTTTATTCGTGGGGCCATGGGCTTCTTGGGCTTTAATGAAAAAACGAAAGACATCTTACGACCTTACCCGCCATCGTTAAACCTCACGGGTAACAGCCCCTGATTGACAGCTTAGAGCATAGGCTCTAAAAGCATTGCTGCTCTCTAATAAAAATAACCAACACGCCATCCGCCCGGAGCAAACCATGTCTGTCGACAGTGTCCACCGCCAAGACGCCCCAGCCGTACTGAGCGATCTCCAGTCCCTGCTCGACACACAGCGTCTGGCTTACGCAGCTCATCCCTGCCCGCCCCTGGAACAGCGCCAGCAATGGTTGAAAAGTCTGCGCAGGTTATTGAGTGATGAGCGCGAAGTCCTGATCGACACCATCAGCCAGGATTTCAGCCACCGCAGCCCTGACGAAACCCTGTTTGCCGAGCTGATGCCCAGCCTGCACAGCATTGATTACACCCTTAAACACCTCAAACGCTGGATGAAGCCTTCGCCGCGCAGCGTGGGCCTGATGTTCCAGCCCGCGAGCGCCAGCGTGATCTATCAACCACTGGGCGTGGTCGGCATTATCGTGCCGTGGAACTACCCGCTCTACTTGGCTATAGGGCCACTGATCGGGGCATTGGCGGCGGGCAACCGGGTAATGCTCAAACTCAGCGAGTTCACCCCGGCCACCGGCCACTGGCTCAAGGAATTGTTGGGGCGCATCTTCCCCGAAGACATGGTGGCCGTAGTGCTGGGTGAAGCCGATGTCGCGGTGGCGTTCTCGGGCCTGGCATTTGATCACTTGCTGTTCACCGGCTCGACCCACGTGGGCAAGCAGGTCATGCGTGCAGCGGCCGAACACCTGACCCCGGTCACCCTTGAACTGGGCGGTAAATCGCCGGCTATCGTGTCTGTCGATGTGCCACTCAAGGATGCCGCCCAACGCATTGCCTGGGGCAAGACCCTGAACGCCGGGCAAACCTGCATTGCCCCGGATTACGTGCTGGTCCCGCAAGATCGGGTCGATGGCTTTGTTCAGGCCTATCGCCAGGCCGTGCACAGCTTTTATCCGACCCTGATCGACAACCCGGACTACACCGCAATCATCAACGAGCGCCAGCTGGCGCGGCTTGAACGGCTGCAAATCGACGCCACACTGAAGGGCGCACGTCTGGTCCCGCTGTACGATCAAGGTCAGGGTCGGCGTATGCCCCACGCCCTGCTGCTGGATGTAAACGACGAGATGCAGGTCATGCAGGACGAGATCTTCGGCCCGTTGCTCCCCATCGTGGCCTACAGCGATTTGCAGCAAGCACTGGATTACATCAACGCCAGACCGCGCCCGCTGGCGCTGTACTACTTCGGCTACAACAAGGCTGAGCAGCAGAGGGTCATTCAGAACACCCATTCCGGCGGCGTGTGCATCAACGAAACACTGCTGCATGTGGCCATCGACGACTTGCCGTTTGGTGGCGTCGGGCATTCCGGCATGGGCCACTACCATGGTCACGAAGGCTTTTTGACCTTCAGCAAAGCCAAGGGCGTACTGGCTAAACAACGCCTGAATGGCTCGCTGATGATTTACCCGCCTTATGGCCGCCAGCTGGTACGTCTGATCCAGAAGCTGTTTATTCGCTAGCCGGGGTGGCCCATGCCTGAATTAAGCGTTGAGAAGCTTGTGCTGTCGCGTCGGGGTGCCCTGAAAATCGGCCTGTGTGCCAGCGCATTGCTGGTTACCGCCGGGCTGGGTGCCAGCCTCAGTGGCTGCTCGGCCAGCAGCAGTGCCTCAGGCTTTACCATTTTGCGCAGCAGTGATCTGATTTTTTTGCGCGCACTGATCCCGGTGATGCTGGCGGGCAGCGTGGACGCCCCGGCGCTTCCCGGTGCGGCGGATGCCACGCTGCATCAACTGGATAACAACCTCAATCACTTGTCACCGGAACTGCTCAAGCTGACTCAACAACTGTTCGATGTGCTGGCCCTGCCGGTAACACGCGGTCCGTTGACCGGGGTCTGGAGCAGCTGGGCAAGCGCCAGCCCCGAACAAATCAGTGACTTCTTGCAGCGCTGGCAAAACAGCAGCCTGAGCCTATTGCGCATGGGCCATGGCTCGCTGGTGCAACTGGTGATGATGAGCTGGTACGAACGCCCCGAATCCTGGGCTGCGTGCGGCTATCCCGGCCCGCCAAAGATCTGACTGCGCCCATAAAACCTGTAGGAGCGAGCTTGCTCGCGAGCTCTTCGTCGCCGCGCTTAACAGCTCGCGAGCAAGCTCGCTCCTACAGACAACCTATTGCCACCATGGAAGTCCTTTATGCCCGTACCTGATCCGTTCCGCGAAGGCATGGCCCGAGGCTGGAAAACCCGGGATGGCTCGCAACTCGACAGCGACCTGACGCTCGACGCCGATGTAGTGATCGTCGGGAGCGGTGCCGGCGGCGGGACGACGGCCGAGATTCTTAGCGCCGCGGGGTACAAGGTTCTATTGATTGAGGAAGGCCCCCTCAAAACCAGCAGTGATTTCAAACTGCTCGAAGCCGATGCCTACTCGAGCCTTTATCAGGAGGGCGTCGGGCGCATGAGCAAAGACGGCGCCATCAGCATCCTCCAGGGGCGGGCAGTGGGCGGTACGACCCTTGTCAACTGGACCTCAAGTTTTCGCACCCCTGCACCAACCCTGGAGCATTGGGCCCGCGAACACTCGGTGACAGGCCTCAGCGACGCCGAGATGGCGCCCTGGTTCGAGCAAATGGAACAACGTCTTGGCGTCGCACCCTGGCGGGTTCCGCCCAACGCCAATAACGAGGTGATCCGCAACGGTTGTGAAAAGCTCGGCTACAGCTGGCATGTGATCCCGCGCAATGTGCGCGGTTGCTGGAACCTGGGCTATTGCGGCATGGGCTGCCCGACCAATGCCAAACAATCGATGCTGGTGACGACTATCCCCGCAACCCTGGAACAAGGCGGCGAGCTGCTGTACCTGGCCCGCGCCTGGCGGCTGCTGATCAGCGGCGACAAGGTCACAGGGCTGGAGTGCCAGGCCATGGACAACCGCTGCGTGGCGCCCACGGGCCGCACAATAACGGTCAAGGCCCAGCACTATGTGCTGGCCGGCGGCGGCATCAATACCCCCGGCCTGCTGCTGCGATCAGACGCGCCCGACCCCCACGGCCGAGTCGGCAAACGTACGTTTCTGCACCTGGTCAACTTCTCTGCGGCGCAGTTTCCTGCTGCCATCAATCCGTTTTACGGCGCCCCGCAATCGATTTACTCCGATCACTTTCAATGGCAAGACGGCACCACCGGGCCCATGGGCTACAAACTCGAAGTACCGCCACTGCACCCGGCCCTGGCCGCCACGCTATTTGCCGGCTTCGGCCAAACCAGCGCCGGGCACATGGCGCAACTGCCCCATACCCATATGATGCTGGCGTTGATGCGCGACGGTTTTCATCCCGACAGCCCCGGAGGCAGTGTCGAGTTGCGCTCAGATGGCAGCCCGGTACTCGACTACAGGCTCACGCCCTACGTCTGGGAAGGCCTCAAACGCGCCCTCCACAGCATGGCCGAGATCCAGTTTGCGGCAGGCGCCAGCGCCGTCATGCCACTGCACAGTGATGCGCGGTACATGAACAGCCTTGCCCGGACACGTGATCAAATCGACAGTTTGAGCCTTGAGTTGTATCGCACCCGGCTTGCCAGCGCCCATGTGATGGGCGGCTGCGCGATGGGCGAGGATCCGCAGATGGCCGTCACCGACAGCCTTGGGCGTCATCATCAACTGCGCAATCTATCGGTCCACGACGGCTCTTTATTCCCCACCAGCATTGGCGCCAACCCGCAATTATCGGTGTACGGGGTCACGGCCAAACTGGCAACACAGCTGGCCGCACGCCTGAAAAATCCGTGAAAAAGTAGTTATTTGGCTACGTCTATAGTGCTTTCTTCTGCGAATGGCGACTTGGCCGACCGGGAATGCTGCGATACCATCCGACTCCCCAACGGATTCCCGCCAGGACGACGCGATGAACCGAGTGTTGTACCCAGGTACATTTGACCCTATTACCAAGGGCCATGGCGATCTGGTCGAACGCGCCTCGCGCCTGTTCGATCACGTGATCATTGCTGTCGCTGCCAGCACCAAAAAAAACCCGCTATTCCCTCTGGAACAGCGTGTGGAGCTGGCGCGTGAAGTCACCAAGCACCTGCCCAATGTGGAGGTAGTCGGCTTCTCGACACTGCTCGCGCACTTCGCCAAAGAACAGAACGCCAATGTCTTTCTGCGTGGCCTGCGGGCCGTGTCGGACTTCGAATACGAGTTCCAGCTGGCGAACATGAATCGCCAACTGGCCCCCGACGTCGAAAGTCTGTTCCTCACGCCGTCAGAGCGTTATTCGTTCATTTCGTCGACATTGGTGCGGGAAATCGCAGCATTGGGTGGCGATATCAACAAATTCGTTCACCCGGCCGTAGCCGATGCCCTCACCGAGCGCTTTCGCAAGAAGTGACCGCTGAAGCGGCGCCCGCGTGCACTGCGGGCGCCAATGCGGCACAATTGCCCGCATTCGATTTCAGTTGCCCGGGCCGCGCGCCCCGGCAGGAGTACCCATGTCCCTGATCATCACCGACGATTGCATTAACTGCGACGTCTGCGAACCCGAGTGTCCGAACGCTGCCATTTCCCAGGGCGAAGAGATCTACGTGATCGACCCGAACCTGTGTACCCAATGCGTGGGCCACTACGACGAGCCGCAATGCCAGCAGGTTTGCCCCGTTGACTGCATTCCCCTGGATGAAGCCCACCCGGAAACCGAAGAACAGCTGATGGCCAAATACAAGGCAATCACCGGCAAGGCCTGACCTTGTCAGCCATTGTTTCCATGCGCCGAACCTGAAAAGCCACAGTGCCTGAATCGCCGGCAACCCAGCTCCCACATCGATAAACAGTGTGGGGGTCGGCTTGCCGGCGATTGCGTGTCAGCTCTGGCAACGCGGGCAGAATACGCTGGCGCGCTGGCCCAGTTTGACCTCGCGCAGCTCGGTGCCACAGACCTTGCAGGGCTGGTAGCCCCGCCCGTACACAAACAGTTCTTGCTGGAAGTAGCCGGGCTGCCCGTCGCCACCGATAAAATCGCGCAAGGTGGTGCCACCGCGCTCGATTGCCGCCGCCAGAATCCGCTTGATCTCGATTGCCAGCTTCAAATAACGCGCCCGGGAAATGCTTTTGGCCTCGCGACGCGGATCAATGCCCGCGGCAAACAGGGCTTCTGTCGCGTAGATATTGCCCACGCCCACCACCACTGCGTTGTCCATGATGAACGGCTTGACGGCCATCGAACGCTTGCGCGACAGCTGAAACAGCCGGTCACCGTCAAACAGATCAGTCAGGGGCTCAGGCCCCAGTCGCAGCAGCAATTCATGGTTCAGCGGGTCCAGGCTCCAGAGCATCGCCCCGAAACGCCGCGGGTCGGTGTAGCGCAATGCCAGGCCGGATTCCAGTTCAATGTCCACATGCTCGTGCTTGGCCGCAGGCAGCCCGGCTTCCACCAGGCGCAGGTTGCCCGACATGCCCAAATGGCTGATCAGCGTCCCGACCTCGGCGTTAATCAGCAAATACTTGGCGCGCCGCTCGACCAGCACGATCTTTTGCCCCGACAGACGCACATCAAGGTCTTCCGGGATCGGCCAGCGCAAACGTCGCTCGCGCACAATCACCCGGCTGACCCGCTGACCTTCAAGGTGCGGTGCAATCCCCCGGCGGGTGGTTTCGACTTCAGGTAATTCAGGCATGGGAGGCTCCTGCGAAACTAGTGGGCACCCAGCTCGCGAATGCTTTCTTTAAGGTTGTCAAAGTCGTAATCGGACAGGCCAATGTAGTCCAGTACCAGGTGCCTGATGCTGTCCCACTCATGGTCTTCACGCTGGTTGCCCAGCACTGTGTGCGAGGCACAAATATGTTCGGCCATCTTGAGGATCGCCAGCAGGTTTTTAAGCTGGCTGTTGCGCGAAGAGTCGTCACTGAAAATCGCCAGCGCATTGTGGTGATTGGCAATCGCCTCTGTCAGATGCACCGGCAAACGCCAGGACTTGGCCGTGTAGTAGCCGACTACCGCATGGTTGGTATTGAAGTGCCGGTTTTCAGTGTCGACCACACGGCTGCCGGTCCCGGCATTGGCGTAGCCCTGCTCCAGTACCCGCATGTAATCCGGGAAGCGCTTGAGCATCAACGGGATGCCGCAATCGTGAAACAGCCCCAGGGCGTAGGCTTCATCCAGAGCCTGGGTGCCGGTGCGCTTGGCCAGGGTCAGGCTGGTCATTGCCACGTCCTGGGCCGTGTCCCAAAACCGGTTAAGGGTCACGATGGTGTCGTCTGTCATCTCGCCCTTGATCGACTGTGCGTTGATCAGGTTGATCACGGTCCGGCTGCCGAGCACCGTGACGGCACGGCGGATCGAGGCGATCTTGTTGCTCAGGCCGTAATACGGCGAGTTGACGATTTTCAGCAGTGCGCCGGACAGCCCCGGGTCTTGAGCTATCAGGCCGGCGATCACTTCCAGGTCCGGGTCCGGCATGTATTGCTCCATCTGCAAATCCACCATGATTTGCGGTTGGGGCGGCACGCTGATGCCTTGCAGGGCGAGGCTGATCTGTTCCGATGAAAGCTCTGGGGGCATAACGACGCACTCTGAATTGGACGGCGAGTCTAGCGGAAATTTCTGGCCATTTGCGCACGTAATCCGACGCAATACCGCGAATCAGCTGAGCTTGAAGGGAGCGTCTAAGGCTATAATCGCGCCCTTTTCAATACCCGGAGCGACGTCATGTCCCTGCCAAGCCTGCGCCTTAAAGCCAATGCCGATCGACGCCTGCGCGCCGGCCACTTGTGGGTCTACAGCAACGAAATTGATGTAGCCAACACCCCCCTTCACGGCTTCAAGGCCGGCGACCAGGCCGTTCTCGAAACAGCCGGCGGCAAGCCGCTGGGCATCGTTGCCATGAGCCCGAACAACCTGATCTGCGCCCGCCTGCTGTCGCGCGACATCAAATTGCCGCTGGACAAGTCCCTGCTGGTCCATCGCCTGAACATGGCCTTGTCCCTGCGCGAGCGCCTGTTCGACAAGCCTTACTATCGTCTGGTATTCGGCGATTCCGACCTGCTGCCAGGTCTGGTCGTAGACCGTTTCGGCGACATTCTGGTGGTTCAGCTGGCCTCAGCCACCATGGAACAGCACAAAGACGACGTGATCGCGGCACTGGTACAAGTCATCAAGCCAAGCGGCATTCTGTTCAAGAACGACTCGGCGGCCCGTGATGCCGAAGGCCTTGAGCGTTATGTTGAAACCGTCTTCGGCCTGGTGCCGGAGTGGGTTGCGCTGGAAGAGAACGGCGTGAAGTTCGAAGCACCGGTCATGGCCGGCCAGAAAACCGGCTGGTTCTACGACCACCGCATGAACCGCGCCCGCCTGGCACCGTACGTTAAAGGCAAAAAGGTTCTGGACCTGTTCAGCTACATCGGTGGCTGGGGTATTCAGGCTGCCGCTTTCGGCGCCAGCGAAGTGACCTGCGTCGACGCATCCTCGTTCGCCCTGGACGGTGTTGAGCGCAACGCTGCGTTGAACGGTTTTGCCGAGAAAGTCACCTGCATGGAAGGCGACGTTTTTGAAGCCCTGAAAGAGCTCAAGGCCAACGAAGAGCGTTTCGACGTGATCGTGGCCGATCCTCCGGCCTTCATCAAACGTAAAAAAGACCTGAAAAACGGCGAAGGTGCTTACCGTCGCCTGAACGAGCAAGCCATGCGCCTGCTCAGCAAGGACGGGATTCTGGTCAGCGCATCGTGCTCGATGCACCTGCCAGAAGACGACCTGCAGAACATTCTGCTGACCAGCGCCCGTCACCTGGATCGCAACATCCAGCTGCTGGAACGCGGCGGCCAGGGCCCGGATCACCCGGTGCACCCGGCAATTGCCGAAACACGCTACATCAAGAGCATCACCTGCCGTTTGCTGCCTAACAGCTAACACGCCTGAATCGCTGGCAAGCCAGCTCCCACAGTGGAAATGCCCTGAGCATATCTTGTGGGAGCCGGCTTGCCGGCGATGACTCAACATCCTGCCTCGCCGCAAGTCCGGCTCCCACAGGGTTGTCCTTGTTAAGGCTGCGGCGTTGTATCCAGCTTCGGGTTCAGCTCTTGATCGCCAGTCTGCAGCGATTGATAACGCGGCTTCACCACTTTCACCTTCCCTTCACGAATCTGTTCAATCATCTCCAGCGGGTTGTCCACACCTTCATAGGCGCCTGTGCGCTGCCATTTGCCTTGGGTGTCACGCTTGAAGAAGTACAGCGCATCCGACCACTTGTATTTGGGCAGTTGCAGCACTTCGTCCTGCCCGTCCTGATCCAGATCGACTGCCCACATGGCACATCCCGGGTACAAACAGCCCTGACCGCCAATTTTTGCGTCGTTGAACTGTTCGCTGCCTTCCACGGCAGGCCCGACCCACTCCAGAAGCCGTCCATCGGACTCCCGCTCAGCTTTGCCGGCTTGCGCATCCTTGAGCCGTTTCAACAAAACCTGCCGCGCGGGTTCTGCCAGCACCCTGCCCTGCTCGACCTGCTCCAGCAATGCCTCAAACGCCTGCTTGCCCGGTGGGCCCAACCGATAGCGCAAGGTGTCTGCATCAAAGGTCTCAACCGGGCTTTTGGCCTCAAGCACGCGCTTTACCTGATTACTGGCGCTGATCTGCAACGGGCTGAACCACGGGGTATGAATCGCCAGCAGCAACACCACGCTGATCAACGCAATCAGCGGGTTGCTGATGCGCAAGCTCCACAACCACTGGCGCTGAGGCACCACCACCGCCCAGGCGGCGGCAAGGGTATGCGCCAACATCACGGCCACCAGCAACATGGCCAGAATACGGCTGGGCGTGAGACCGTATTGCTCAATTCGTAGCCAGCTCGAATACCCCGCCAGCACCACCAGTACCGGCAAGCACAGCAGGCACAGGTCCACTATGCCCAACAGCCATCGCGGATAACCGCTGCTCTGTTCACCGACCTGGAACACGCCGTTGAGCAGAAACAGATTGGCTGCCACCAGGCACAGCATGATCGGCGTTGAATAGCCGGTGGCCCAAATGGGCTGCAAGCCGGTGAATGGCAGGGCGAAGGTGAAGACAATGGCAATCAGCGAACTCAGGGGCAGCAGGAAGCGGCACAAGGTCAGCAAAATCCCGCGCAACAACCCGATCACACGATCGTTGTCGCGTCCCATCTGCAGGCCCAGGGCGAGCACCATCATTGAACTGACACAGATAAACCCGGTGGTCGAAAACAACTGATTGAGGGCCACAATCCCGAGCATCTTGAACAGGCTGCCCCACAACAGCAGCAGCGCCCAGAACACGCCATTCAACAGCAAGCCCAGCAACACGATAAACACCGTGTCCCAAGCGTGGCGGAACAGGTCTTCGTAACGCGGGAAGCGCCCTTCGCGGCTCGGCCAGCTGAGAATGAAAGCCGTCACTATGTAAGTGACCACCACCGCAAAGCAGACCCAAGTGCCGGTCAGCCAGTTACTGGGGCGCGAACTGTCGCCGCCCTCCCAGAACACCCAGGCACTGATTGCGCTCACCACCACCGTCAGCCCGAGCACCAGCCAAGCTGTGCCGCGCTCACGCACGCTTGGCCCCAGCAGCAACAGGTTGATACCACCGACCAATGCCGCCGTGGCCAATGCGAACCTGATTCCCGGCTCGGTCAGATAACTCGCCAGCCACAGCAGCAGCCCTTGCGCCAGGCCAATGGCCAGGCAGGTTCGCACGGATCGGGTGAGGGTCAGCATGCAAATGTCCTTATCGAAAAATTAAGCCTGCACTCTAAATCATGCCTGCACTTTATAGCCTGAACGCCGCAGATGCCTGCCGACCCGCCAAATGCAATGACTCCTCGCTCAGGCAGCCAACCGTCTACCCCATTCCCTCACGCCGCCAGCCGTGTAGAATCGACGGATTCATCGCCAATCATCCCCGGCGGGTTTATGAGCTCAGGCCCTGACGCGCGGCGATCCCGCAGCGTTAACGGCAGCTTGCTGACACGTAGTCATTTTCTGTGTAGTCCGCCAGTCATTAGAAGCTCACTTCCCTGTTTGTTACCTGATTAGCCGCCCGGAGTTGTTCCATGCCTGACTATCGTTCGAAAACCTCCACCCACGGCCGCAACATGGCCGGTGCCCGCGCTCTGTGGCGCGCCACGGGGATGAAAGATGCCGACTTCAAGAAGCCGATCATCGCTATTGCCAACTCCTTTACCCAGTTCGTACCCGGCCACGTCCACCTCAAGGACATGGGGCAACTGGTAGCCCGCGAGATCGAACGCGCTGGCGGCGTTGCCAAAGAATTCAACACCATTGCCGTGGATGACGGCATCGCCATGGGCCATGACGGCATGCTGTATTCGCTGCCGAGCCGCGAGATCATCGCCGACTCCGTCGAGTACATGGTCAACGCTCACTGCGCCGACGCCATTGTGTGCATTTCCAACTGCGACAAAATCACCCCTGGCATGCTGATGGCCTCGTTGCGCCTCAACATCCCGGTGATTTTCGTTTCCGGCGGGCCGATGGAAGCGGGCAAAACCAAGCTCGCCAGCCACGGTCTCGACCTGGTAGACGCCATGGTCATCGCCGCCGACTCCAGCGCTTCTGACGAGAAGGTTGCCGAGTACGAGCGCAGCGCCTGCCCGACGTGCGGTTCGTGCTCCGGCATGTTCACCGCCAACTCGATGAACTGCCTCACCGAAGCTCTGGGCCTGGCTCTGCCGGGCAACGGCTCGGCACTGGCAACCCACAGTGACCGCGAGCAACTGTTCTTGCAGGCCGGCCGCACCATCGTCGACCTGTGCCGTCAGTACTACGTCGAAAATGACGAGTCGGTATTGCCGCGCAACATTGCCAACTTCAAGGCGTTTGAAAACGCCATGACGCTGGACATCGCCATGGGCGGTTCGACCAACACCATCCTGCACTTGCTGGCCGCTGCCCAGGAGGCCGAGATCGATTTCGACCTTAAAGACATCGACCGCCTGTCACGCCACGTGCCGCAGCTGTGCAAAGTGGCGCCGAACATCCAGAAGTACCACATGGAAGACGTGCACCGCGCAGGCGGCATTTTCTCCATTCTCGGCTCACTGGCCCGGGGCGGTTTGCTGCACACCGACCTGCCGACCGTGCACAGCAAGACCCTGGCCGAAGGTATCGCCAAATGGGACATCACCCAGACCGACGATGAAGCTGTTCACACCTTCTTCAAGGCCGGCCCGGCCGGTATTCCGACGCAAACGGCGTTCAGCCAGTCGACCCGCTGGGAAACCCTGGATGACGACCGTGAAAACGGCTGCATCCGCAGTGTTGAGCACGCCTACTCGCAAGAAGGCGGCCTGGCCGTGCTGTACGGCAACATTGCGCTGGATGGCTGCGTAGTCAAAACCGCAGGCGTTGACGAGTCGATCCACGTGTTCGAAGGCAACGCCAAAATCTTCGAAAGCCAGGACAGCGCCGTGCGCGGCATTCTGGCTGACGAAGTCAAAGCCGGTGACATCGTGATCATTCGCTATGAAGGTCCAAAAGGCGGCCCGGGCATGCAAGAGATGCTCTACCCGACGTCCTACCTGAAATCCAAAGGCCTGGGCAAAGCCTGTGCCTTGCTTACCGACGGCCGTTTCTCGGGCGGTACTTCGGGCCTGTCCATCGGCCATGCTTCGCCAGAAGCTGCTGCCGGTGGCGCGATTGGTCTGGTGCAGGACGGCGACAAAGTGCTGATCGACATTCCGAACCGCTCGATCAACCTGTTGATCAGCGACGAAGAAATGGCCGCACGCCGCGCCGCCCAGGACAAAAAAGGCTGGAAGCCGGTAGAAGTGCGCCCACGCAAGGTCACCACGGCCCTCAAGGCCTACGCCTTGCTGGCCACCAGTGCCGACAAAGGCGCGGTACGTGACAAAGCGCTGCTGGACAAGCTGGTGCCATAAACCGACGCGTCAAACAAAAATCCCGGCCATGTGCCGGGATTTTTTATGCCCGATACAAATCCATTTGCGGGAGCCGGCTTGCCAGCGATAGCAGCACGCGACCCGATCGCCCGAATCGCTGGCAAGCCAGCTCCCACAGGGAGGGCAGAGTCCCTGCTTTTATATTCAGGATAAATCCACTGTGGGAGCCGGCTTGCCGGCAATAGCAGCACGCGACCCGATCGCCTGAATCGCTGGCAAGCCAGCTCCCACAGGGAGGGCAGAGTCCCTGCTTTTATATTCAGGACAAATCCACTGTGGAAGCCGGCTTGCCGGCGATAGCAGCACCGCGACCCGATCGCCTGAATCGCTGGCAAGCCAGCTCCCACAGGGTAGGCAGAGTCCCTGCTTTTATATTCAGGACAAATCCACTGTGGGAGCCGGCTTGCCGGCGATGCGGATCGATTCAAGCCAGCTACTCCCAAAGGGTTGTGCAAGCCTGTTACTGGATCTGGTCCGGTTTGACGATCACCCAGTTCTTGTCCGCCGTGACCGGCAACCCTTCCTTGGCCTGCGCCGCAGCGTTCTTGGCCATCATGCCTTCCAGCTGGGTCATGTATTTGTCCTTGCGGTTGATCCACAGATGAACCCCGCCCTTGGCCACGTCCACCCCGTGAAACAACATGTAGCCGTCACTGCTCGGGGTATCGCCACCCACCAACACAGGTTTTTTCCACTGGTCGATGTAGGTCAGGATCGCCGCCTGTTTACCCGCCATCCAGGTCGCCGGGGTCCAGAGGTAAGGCGTGAGTTCCAGTCCGAGATTGGCCTTTTCGTTGTAGGTGCCTGCGCTGATCTGTTTACGCGCGGTGGTCAGCTCGCCGGTCTTGCGGTCCTTGAGCAGGGTGCTTACGCCAATCACATTTTGCGGTTTAACGTTGTAGCCGTACTTGGGGTCTGCCGCGACCATGCGCACCAGCTCTTCCGAGGCGGCCGTCATCACGTACACCTCAATGCCGTTCTCCATCAATTTGTTGAACAGCTCGACCTGGCCGGTAAACACCTTGGGCGGCTGGACCTCGGACGTCTTGATCGTGTCGCCTTCAAAGTAAGTCACCGGCACCGGCTTGCCCGAGGCCATCAGCTCATCCACGTAGCCCTTGAGTTGCTGCAGGGTGAACCCGGAAAACACCTGTGCCACCCATGGATAGCAGACCATGTCGTCCACTTCACACAAGCGGTAGTAGTAGCTGAACAGGCTTTCCTTGTGGTCGGCCGTGTCTTTAAAGGGGATCAGCTTGAGCGAGGGGTCGAGGCTGTCACGGGTGATCAGGCCGCGGTTTTCCATATAGGGCAGCAGCACTTCTTCCAGATCGTTGCGATAACTGGTGTTGTCCATGTCAAAGACTGCAAAGTTACCCTTGTTCGCATTTGCCGCGATCATGGCCTCCAGTTGTTTGGCCTGATCAGCCGGCCAGTGCTTCAAGTCCGTGGCCATGGCCTGACCGGCAAGGCCCAGACACAGGGTTGCAGCGATCAACTTTATGCTCAGGTTCATCAGCTATGCTCCTATTTAAAGGCATCGACGCTATCAAACCTGCGTGACAGTTTTAACGCGAGCACGACAGCTGACGTTCTAATCGCGGCACTCGCTTATTCCCAAAACCAAGGTAGTCATTCCACAACGGTATATTTGTAGATATATCAACCTGTTAGGATTTCCGGTTCGAAATCGCTACAACCCAAGACTGGTACAAGTCGTCCCTCGGAGCTTTCATGAATTTCCCGCTGATCCTCAATCTGCTGGTGTTCCTCGCGTTGCTGTTCGGCTTGTCGCTGACCCGCCACACCGCGTGGAGCCTGGCGAAAAAAGTCTTGTTGGCGCTGGTTATCGGCGTGCTGTTCGGCCTGGGCCTGCACCTGGTCTATGGCGCCGACAGCCCGACCTTGAAGACCTCCATCGGCTGGTTCGATCTAGTCGGCAGCGGCTACGTGCAACTGCTGCAAATGATCGTGATCCCGCTGGTGTTCGCCTCGATCCTCAGCGCCGTGGCGCGCCTGCATAACGCCTCGTCACTGGGCAAGATCAGCTTTCTGACGATTGGCACACTGCTGTTCACCACCATGATCGCAGCGCTGGTCGGGATCGGCCTGACCAACCTGTTCGGCCTGACGGCTGACGGCCTGGTCGCGGGTGCCGCTGAAATGAGCCGCCTGCAAGTGATCCAGAGTGATTACGCGGGCAAGGTTTCCGATCTCAATGTGCCGCAACTGCTGCTGTCGTTCATTCCGCAGAACCCGTTTGCCGACCTGGCCCGAGCAAAGCCGACGTCAATCATCAGCGTGGTGATTTTCGCGGCCTTCCTGGGGATTGCCGCACTGCAACTGTTCAAGGACGAGCCGGAAAAAGGCGGAAAAATCCTCAGCGCTATCGACACCCTGCAAGCCTGGGTGATGCGTCTGGTGCGTCTGGTGATGAAGCTGACCCCCTACGGCGTGCTGGCCCTGATGACCAAAGTGGTCGCCACATCCAACCTGCAAGACATCATCAAGCTCGGCAGTTTTGTGGTGGTGTCCTACATCGGCCTGGCGCTGATGTTTGTGATCCACGGCGTGATCGTGTCGGTATCCGGGGTTAACCCGCTGCGCTTCTTCCGTAAGGTCTGGCCGGTACTGACATTTGCCTTCACCAGCCGTTCGAGCGCGGCCAGCATCCCGCTGAGCATCGAAGCGCAAACCCGTCGCCTGGGGATTCCGTCCTCGATCGCCAGCTTTGCCGCCTCGTTCGGCGCCACCATCGGTCAAAACGGCTGCGCCGGTCTGTACCCGGCCATGCTGGCGGTGATGGTTGCACCGACAGTGGGCATCAACCCGCTGGACCCGGTGTGGATCGCGTCGCTGGTAGCGATTGTGACTTTGAGTTCGGTTGGCGTGGCAGGCGTGGGCGGCGGTGCAACCTTCGCCGCCCTGATCGTGCTTCCGGCCATGGGCTTGCCGGTGTCGCTGGTGGCGTTGCTGATTTCGGTCGAGCCGTTGATCGACATGGGCCGTACGGCACTCAACGTCAGCGGTTCGATGGTAGCCGGTACGGTGACCAGCCAGATCCTGCACCAGACCGACAAGGCCATTCTGGCTGAAGACGATCACGGTGATCTGGCGCACGCCTAAACACCGCATCACCCTTACCCCTGTAGGAGCGTCGGTCGACGCTCGATTGCTCGCGAGCTTTTCAAGAGCTCGCGAGCAAGCTCGCTCCTACAGGGCAGGTGAGAACCCTCAGATTTTTTCCCACACCTCAAAGCTGAACGCCGGTTTGTCATCCGCCGCCGGGTGCGGCTCATTCGATACCAACTTCCATTGCGCCTGATCAAACTCAGGAAACCACGCATCGCCTTCCGGGCTCAGGCCCACCCGCGTCAAATACAGCCGGTCAGCATCCGCCAGCCCCTGGCTGTACAGTTGTGCGCCGCCGATCAGCATCACTTCGCTCACGCCCTGCTCCTGCGCCCACGCTTGAGCCCGCTCAACGGCGGCCTCCAGTGATGCAAAAACTTCGGCACCTTCAAGCTGCAGGCCGGTCTGACGACTGACCACCAGGTTCAAGCGGCCCGGCAACGGGCGGCCCAGGGAATCCCAGGTCTTGCGACCCATGATGATCGGCTTGCCCAGGGTGGTGGCCTTGAAATATTTGAAATCCGCCGGCAAATGCCACGGCATGCTGTTGTCGACGCCGATCACGCGGTTTTCACCAAGTGCCGCGATCAGGCTGAGGGGGAGTGATTTTTTCATGGGCGCGAGGATACCAGAGCCGCCCGCGCCAGCAGTACCCGGTCCGACGTAACAGCGGTTATGCTCTTGGCACACTTGAATGGAATGTCGCGTGACTCAACTTCCCCCCCTGCACCGCCTCTGGCTGACCGAAACCGTGCGCCTGCGCGAAGAACACGCGGGCCCTCTGGACGATCTGGAAGCCAGCCGCCGCGCCCGCACGGCTGGCGGTGACTTATCCACACGCTTGCAAAACCGTGCCCTGTGGCTGGCCGAACGCGATGGTTTGCTCGGCGCCATGCAGCATTGGCTGCAAGGCGCCCGGCTGGCGCTGCTGGTATTGGCCGTACTGGCCGTGATCAGTGGTGCCGGGCTTGCCTTTGCCGCCCTGGGCGACGGGCAAAACCCGGTCAATGTATTTTGGGCGCTGGGCAGTTTGCTCGGGCTCAATCTGATTTTGCTGCTGAGCTGGGCTCTGGGCCTGCTGTTTGCCGGTGAACACGGCGCCAGCCTGGGCCGGCTCTGGTTGTGGCTGAGCGAAAAATTCGCCCGCGACGCCAAGGCCGCACAACTGGCACCTGCGTTGTTGCTGTTGCTGCAACGCCACAAACTCAATCGCTGGGCACTCGGTTCGCTGGTCAATGGCCTGTGGCTGCTGGCAATGCTCAGCGCACTGCTGATGATGCTGCTGCTCATGGCCACCCGCCGGTATGGCTTTATCTGGGAAACCACCATTTTGAGCCCGGATGTGTTTGTTGCCGTCACCCGCAGTCTCGGCGCGCTGCCGGGCTGGCTGGGTTTCGGCGTGCCGACCGATGAGATGATTCGCGTCAGCACTGACACCCGCTACAACAGCGAATTGCTGCGTCAGGCCTGGGCGGTCTGGCTGGTGGGCATAGTGCTGTTTTACGGCGTGATACCGCGCCTGCTGCTGGCAGCATTCTGCCTGTGGCGCTGGAAACACGGGCGCAACGCCCTGCAACTGGACCTCAACCTGCCGGGCTACAGCCAGTTGCGCGAGCGCTTGATGCCCAGCAGCGAGCGTCTGGGCGTCAACGATCTGGCCCCCGAACACCTGCACAACGTGCAGGCCGGGCACTCCGACCTGCAAACCGATGGCGCGCTGATCGTCGCCATCGAGCTGGACGATCAACACCCCTGGCCGCCCAAACTGCCCGCCTCGGTCAAGGACGCAGGCATCCTCGACAGCCGCGAGTCCCGGCAACGGCTGCTGGAACAAATGACCCGCTTCCCGCCGGCCCGCCTGGCCATCGCCTGCGACCCGCGCCGATCCCCGGATCGCGGCAGCCTGGCACTGATTGGCGAACTGGCGCGCAGTGCCGCCCAGACCCGCATCTGGCTGCTGCAGGCGCCACCCGGCCAGGCACTGGACGCTGACCGGCTGAGCGACTGGCATAACGCATTGCAACAACTGGAGCTGCCGTTCGCCACCAGCGCCCCCTTGAACTGGCTGGAGACAGGCCATGACTAAGCCACTGACGCTGGCCGTGGTCGGCCACACCAATGTCGGCAAAACCTCGTTGCTGCGCACCCTGACCCGGGATGTCGGGTTTGGCGAGGTGTCCCATCGTCCCAGCACCACTCGCCATGTCGAAGGCGCGCGGCTGTCGGTGGACGGCGAGCCGCTGCTGGAGTTGTACGACACGCCCGGACTGGAAGACGCCATCGCCCTGCTCGACTACCTGGAGCGCCTCGACCGTCCCGGCGAACGCCTCGATGGTCCGGCACGGGTGGCGCGTTTTCTGGAAGGCAGCGAGGCGCGCCAGCGTTTTGAGCAGGAAGCCAAAGTGCTGCGCCAACTGCTGGCCTCGGACGCCGGTCTGTATGTCATCGACGCCCGCGAACCGGTGCTGGCCAAGTACCGCGACGAACTCAGCGTGCTGGCCAGTTGTGGCAAGCCGCTGCTGGCGGTGCTGAATTTTGTCAGCAGCCCGCAGCATCGCGAACCTGAATGGCGCGAAGCCCTGGCCCGCCTCGGCCTGCATGCACTGGTTCGATTTGACAGCGTGGCCCCGCCCGAAGACGGCGAGCGCAGACTGTACGAGAGCCTGGCGCTGCTGCTGGAGCATTCACGCGAGGCCTTGCAGCGCCTGATTACCGACCAGCAGGCACAACGCGAAGCACGCAAGCACAGTGCCTTGCGCCTGATCGCTGAACTGTTGATCGACTGTGCCGCCTGTCGCCGCAGCGTGGTCAGCGAAAAAGACGCCGAGCAACAGGCCATCAACGAATTGCGCCAGGCAGTCCGGCAACGGGAACAGCGCTGCGTTGAAGCCTTGCTCAAACTCTACGGATTTCGCGCAAGCGATGCCGCGGCCAGTGATTTGCCATTGCTGGACGGCCGCTGGGGCGATGACCTGTTCAACCCCGAAACCCTCAAGCAACTGGGGGTACGCGTGGGCAGCGGGATTGCCGCAGGCGCCGCTGCCGGTGCGGGAGTGGACTTGATGGTCGGCGGCCTGACGCTGGGCGCGGCAGCACTGGCCGGGGCCATAGCCGGCGGCGCCCTGCAAACCGCGCGCAGCTATGGCAGCCGCCTGCTGGGCAAACTCAAGGGCCAGCGCGAGCTGACCGTGGATGACAGCGTGCTGCGATTGCTGGCCTTGCGTCAGCGCCAATTGCTGCATGCCCTCAACGCTCGCGGGCATGCGGCGGTGGACAGCATCAAGGTTGCCACCCCGCAAGACAAAACCTGGCGCGAAGGCAAACTGCCAGAAGCGCTGAACAAAGCCCGGGCGCACCCGCAATGGTCATCGCTCAACCCGCACCCGAAACTGAGCCAGACCGAACGGCAAGAACAGATCGGACTACTGACTCAACAGATCTGACCACCCCCTGTAGGAGCAGCCGGTCGACGCTCGATTGCTCGCGAGCTCTTCATGACCGCGGTTAAAAGCTCGCGAGGCAAGCTCGCTCCTACAGGTCATGGGCAAAGGGGCAAAGAGTCAATAGGGCAAAAGGGCCAAAAGGGCCAAAAGGTCAGCTGGCCAGCAGCCGCACGGCCTTGTCCTTGAGGATTTGCAGGTCGATGACCGGCACGTGCATTTGCTTGGCTTGTTCATCCCAGACCCGCATGCGCAAGCTGAGCTGGCACAGCGGGTCTTGCTCGAAGGCATCGGCTTCTGACTCGCTCATCACCCCGCCCTGGTAGCCCAGGGTACGAATACTGGCTTCACTCAACAGGTCGTAATACCCGGGCTGGCGCAGAGTCAGGTAGCGTTTGGCCTGTACGTGGTATTCCACCAGCTTGGCCATCCGTTCGCTGAAGCCTGCTCGGCGCAAGTAATCAGCCCCGACCCGCTCATGACTGACGACCCCATAACCGTCCATGTTCTTCGCATCCTTGCCACAGAAATGCCCAATGTCGTGAAAGAACGCGGCAAGTACCACCTCATCGTCACAGCCCTCGCTGAGCGCAAGCTGCGCCGCCTGGGACATGTGTTCAATCTGCGATACCGGCTCGCCAATGTAATCATCGGTACCGTACTGGCGGTAAAGGCCAAAAACCTCATCCACCACTTGCTGCGCATCTGTCATCACAACGCCTCCAGCATTCGGGCAATATTGCCCTCGGCCATCGCCGGGCCCACGCTCATGCCCACCCCGGTTTGCATCAACGCGGCGCTCAGCCCGGGGGCCACTTGCAGCCAGGTAAAGGGTTTGGCCCCCCGGGCACCATAGACGCCCTGCCAGCGCTCAACCACCTGCACTTCACAGCCAAGGGTTTGTTCGCACAGTTGCAGCATCCAGTTGTCCACCTGCTCGCCATTGAATGGCGACGGATCACGGCCGTAATCGTGGGAATCACCGATGATCAGGTCCCCGTAAGGGGTCGGGCTGACCAGCAGATGAATCCCGTGCCGATCCAGATGCGGGCTGTCGCGCAGGATCTCGGCCTGCACCGCTGCCGCTTCCGGCAAGTCGGCAAAGGCGCCGTAATGCACACAGCTGAGGCCGGTCATCAGCGCATGTTGCAGCTGCAAATCAATTTTGGGCCGCACACGCAGCATTTGCAGACGGCAGATATGCGGATCGAGGCTGGCCAGCGGTTCAGCCAGCAAGGTCTGGTAGTCATGCCCCGAGCACACAATCACCTGCGCGCCTTTAAAACTGCCGGCAGTGGTATGGACGTAGCCCGGCTCGACTTCACTGACCAGGGTCGAGAAGTGGAACTCTACGCCCAGCTCGCGTTGCAGGTACCCGATCAACGCCGGGATCGCTTCGCGCGAGTACAACAGCTGCTGGTCATCCAGCCCGTGCAGTGCGGCGCGATGATGGCTGAACTGGCCGCCGTACAGCCGGTCCAGATCGGCGCCGCGCAGCAGCTCGGCGCGGTAGCCGAAATCGCGGGCCCGGCCTTGGCAAAAGGCATCCAGCAGGTGCTCTTCGGCTTCGGTACGGGCGAACAGGTACGAACCGTTTTGCTTGAGATCGAAACCTGCCTGCTGCGCCCAGCCAGCCCAGATCTCGCGGCTGGCGCGGGCCAGGTCCAGCATCTCTCCCGGCGGCTGGCCGGTCACCAGCGCCATGCCGAAGTTGCGTACGGAGGCGCCCAGCGGCGTGGCGCTGCGCTCAAAAACCTGGACCTTGAGCCCGCGCTTTGCGGCAGCAAAGGCATGGGACAGGCCCAGAATGCCGGCACCGACGATAAGGATTGTTCGAGTCATAAGCATGTCCTGATGCAGCGGGCTTCTGTAGGAGCAGTCGGTCGACGCTCGATTGCTCGCGCGCTGTTCGTTGCGGTCACGAAAAGCTCGCGAGGCAAGCTCGCTCCTACAAGTTGTGTGTGTTGAGAAAATTACTGCGCCACTTTCTCGGACTTGCCGTCA
This sequence comes from Pseudomonas sp. TWR2-1-1, assembly GCF_049897045.1. Lineage (NCBI taxonomy): Bacteria > Pseudomonadati > Pseudomonadota > Gammaproteobacteria > Pseudomonadales > Pseudomonadaceae > Pseudomonas > Pseudomonas sp. TWR2-1-1. Next base: position 54,909 of record NZ_JAFCVM010000006.1, on the reverse strand, counting down.
TAGCGCTTGCGCCATTCGGCCAGGATGCTGTCGCGGTTCTGTGAAGCCCAGGCGAAGTCGTTCTTGATCAGGCGCTGCTCGTAGTCCGCTGGCAGTTCGGTCTGCGGCTTGGCGATGCCGGGTTGTGCGAGTACGGCGAAGTTCTCTTTATAAAGCTCCATCGCCGCCGGGCTTGCAGAGAAGTCGGCCAGCTTTTTCGCCGCCTCTTCATGGGGTGTGCCCTTGATCAGGGCGGTGGCTTCGATTTCCCAGCCCAGGCCTTCCTTGGGCAACACGATGTCCAGCGGTGCACCCTGGCGCTTGAGCTGCACAGCCGGGTATTCGAACGAAATACCGATCGGGAACTCGCCGGAAGCCGCGAGTTTGCAAGGTTTGGAGCCGGAATGGACGTACTGGCCGATGTTCTGGTGCAGTTCATCCATAAACTGCCAGCCCTGCTTCTCGCCGAAGGTTTGCAGCCAGGCACTCACATCCAGAAAACCGGTACCCGAGGACGCCGGGTTGGGCATCACGATCTTGCCTTTGTATTCAGGCTTGGTCAGGTCTTGCCAGCTCACCGGTTTGCTCAGCCCCTGCTTTTGCGCCTCGATGGTGTTGAAGCAAATGGTCGCGGCCCACACGTCCATCCCCACCCAGGCCGGCGGGTTGGCCGGGTCGCGGTAGTTGGCGCCGATCTTGGCCAGGTCCTGGGGCGCGTAGCTTTGCAGCATGCCTTGCTGGTCGAGAATCGCCAGGCTGGAGGCGGCCAGGCCCCACACTGCATCGGCTTGCGGGCGGGCTTTTTCAGCCAGCAACTTGGCAGTGATGATGCCGGTGGAGTCACGTACCCATTTGATCTCGACATCCGGGTTGGCCTTCTCGAAAGCCTGCTTGTAGGTTTTCAGTTGCTCGGCTTCAAGGGCCGTGTACACGGTCAACTCGGTTTTGGCAGCAAAGGCGTTGAAGCTAAAAGCCGTGAGGACAGCAGCGGCAAGGGCAAGCGGCTTGAACATGGTGCGGTTCCTTTTGGTTGTAGGGGGCAGGCTTTGATTGGCACGGGTCATTGCGCAGGTGCGCCCTGGCGCCAGGCCTGGGAGCGGCGCAGCAAGCCGCGTGAAGCCCAGGCCAGCAGCAGGGACACGCCCGCCGAAGTGAACAGAATCAGGGTCGACATGGCCGCCGCGCCGCCAACGTTGCCGGCATCGTCCATGTTCAGCACCGCCACCGCCGCGAGGATGGTGTCGGGGCTGTAGAGGAAGATCGCCGCCGACACCGTGGTCATGGCCGAGACGAACAGGTAGCGCACGATGTCGAGCAACGCGGGCAGGCAGATCGGCACGGTGACGCGCCAGTAGTGGCGATACAGCGGCGCCTTCAGTGATAGCGCGGCGGCTTCAAACTCACTGTCCAGTTGGCGCAAGGCAGTGGTCGCGGTCATTTGCGCGGTGGTCAAATAGTGAGCAATGGTGCACACCACCAGCAGCGTCATCGTCCCGTAGAGCACATGCAGCGGGTTGCCCGGCAGGTTGAAAAAGAACACGTAGCCCAGGCCCAGGACCAGACCCGGTACCGCCATCGGTACGAAGCTGAGCATGCGCAGTGCCAGATTCAGGCCTTTTTGGCCGTTGCTCTTTTCCATCAGGTACGCGCCGGTGAAGATCAGCACGCTGCCGATCAGTGCCGCGCACAACGCCATGGTCACGCTGTTGCGGTAGGCCAGCCAGCCACCGCCTGCCGTGTCGTTGAACTGGTAGTGATTGAGCGACAGCGACAAGTTGTACGGCCAGAACTTGACCAGTGACGAGTACACCGCCATGCCGAACACCAGTAACAAGGTGGCGCAAATCAGCAACACAATGGCCAGGTAACAGCGATCACGTACTGTCGAAGGCAGTGGTTTGAATACCTGGGCCCGCCCGCTCATCGAGTCGCCATGCTGGCGGCGCAGCCAGGCATCCACGGCGAAGCTGAACAGCGCGGGCAACAGCAGCACCATGCCGATCAAGGCACCGCGACCGAATTGTTGTTGTCCGACCACGGCCTTGTAGGCTTCCAGCGCCAGCACCTGGTAATCGCCCCCCACCACCACCGGTACGCCGAAGTCGGTGATAGTCAGGGTGAACACCAGGCAGAAGGCGGCGAACACCGCCTGGCGGGTGCCAGGCCAGGTGATACTGCGAAAGGCTTTGAAGGGCCCTGCCCCCATGCTCGATGCCGCGTCGAACAAGCGCGCATCGGCCAAGGACAGTGCTGAAAGCAAAATCATCAGGGCGTGGGGGAAGGTGTAAATCGCCTCGCCCAGCACGATGCCCCAGAAGCCATAGATGTTGTCGCAAATCAGCCCGCGCAACATGCCCTGATTACCAAACAGGTACACCAGTGCAATGCCCGGCAACATCGAAGGGGCCATCAGCGGCAGCAACGAAAGGCCGCGCCAGATGCGCTTGCCGGGGATCATGGTGCGTTGCAGTGCGTAGGCAAACAGGTAGGCCAGCGGTACCACAATCGCTGCCACACTGAGCGATACCTTGAGGCTGTTACCCACCAGCCAGTGAAAATTGTCGCTGGTCACCAGCTCCCGTGCCGCCACCCAGCCACCGCCCTGGCCATCCTCGGCGCTGAAGCCGCGCCAGAAGATCGCCAGCAATGGCATCAATACCGCCACACCCAGCAGCAGCAAGAGCAGCAGCTTGCCGCCGACCACGAAAATCCTGTCGCCGAGTTCTGCGCTGGAGGTTTTAGGGATCACTTTGCCGGGCACTGGCAGGGCCATTTCAGCGGCCATTTCAGGCAAACACCTGCAGGCTGCTTGGCGGCAAGGCGACAAAGATGTCCGGGGCGCCAAGGCGCGGCAGGTCCTGGCTGCCGACTTCAGCAGTCAGCGCATGGCCCGGCAAATGGTTGAGCTCAAAGCTCATGCGGCAGCGATTGCCCAGGAAGGTGATCTCGCGCACCCGCGCCGGGAACAGGTTCTCCTGGTGCAGCAGCGGATTGACGCTGATGGCTTCGGGGCGGCAGAACAGGCGGCCCGATGCGGCACGCCCGGCATCGTCCGCCAAACGCATGTTCATGCCGCCGACCCGGGCGTGGGTGGCGCTGTTGCGCTCGAAGGGCAGCCAGTTGCCTTGCCCGACGAACTCGGCCACAAACGGAGTGGCCGGCCTGTCGTAGATTTCCTGCGGGGTGGCGTATTGCTCAACCTTGCCGTTGTTCATCACGGCAATGCGGTCGGCCATCAGCATTGCTTCGTCCTGGTTGTGGGTCACCATCAGCGTGGTAATGCCCAGGCTGCGCTGCAATTGGCGCAGCTCGGTGCACAAATGCTCACGTACCCGGGCGTCGAGCGCCGACATGGGTTCATCGAGCAGCAACAGCGAAGGCGACGGTGCCAGGGCGCGGGCCAGGGCAACGCGCTGCTGCTGGCCGCCGGAGAGCTGGCCGGGGAATTTCTTTTCGCTGCCGGTCAGGCCCACCAGTTCCAGCATGGCCGCCACCCGCTTGCGCACCACGTCGCGACTGCTGCCGGCCAGGCCGTAGGCAATGTTGGCTTCGACTGTCAGATTGGGGAACAGCGCGTAGGACTGGAACAGAATTCCGTAGTCACGGGCTTGAGGTGCAAGGTCAGACACATCGCGATCACCCAGATACAACACACCGTTGTCCTGGCGTTCAAGCCCGGCGATGCAGCGCAGCAGGGTGGTCTTGCCGCACCCGGACGGCCCCAGCAGGCACACCAGCTCGCCAGCCGCGACCTCCAGCGATACATCATCCAGCGCATTGAAAGCGCCAAAGCGCTTGCTCACATTGCGCACCTTCATTGGCACGCCCGGTTGGGTCAAAGCGGTTGCGTTCGAGCTGTTCATGGATGCACCTCATCAAGCAGATGGGGCTCATCCTAGAGACGCAATGCGTACAGGATGTGGCAGTAAGGCAAATTCTGCCGATAGAGGTATTGGTGGTTTTTGGATGGGGTGACTGTAGGAGCGAGCTTGCTCGCGAGCTCCTGGAACGGCTCGCGAGCAAGCTCGCTCCTACAGGTTGGGGTATTCGCTCAGGCCGGGGCCATTTCCTGTGCCAGGCCCAAAAAGGCCGCAGGCAGGCGCGCGGACTTGCGCTCTTTGAGGCAGTACAGGTATTCAGCAATTTGCGGCGCACCTTCGAGGGTCAGCACCCGCAGTTGCGGATCGTGGGGCACTTCCTGGCGGGCGATGATGCTGATTCCGATGTTGCGCAACACCGCCTCGCGAATCGACTCCCGACTGCCGATTTCCAACAGTGGACCAAAGCCGACACCGGCGCCGGCAAGCAATTGCTCGGTGAGTCTGCGGGTAGTCGAACCCTGTTCGCGCATCAGCAGACAATGCCCGGCCAGCGCGCTGAGCGGCACGTGATCGAACTTGGCCAACGGGTGGTTGCGATGCACCGCCAGCACCAGCGGATCGGTCCCCAGCACCCGGCGAATCAGCCTCGGGTCATCCATCAGTTGCGAGGAGGCGGCGATATCCACCCGGTATTCGTCCAGCGCTTCGAGCACTTGCTGCGAATTGCCGATATCCACCGACACTTCAATTTGCGGCAGGCGCTCGCGAAAGGTTTTCACCAGATCGAGGATGTAATACGGGGCGGTGGCGGCGATGCGCAGGGTGCCGGTGCCATGACCGCTATTGCGCAAAAAGAATTCTATGTCGGCTTCTTGCTGGATCAGCGCCTTCACCATCGGCAGTAAACGCACGCCTTCATCGCTGAGGGTCAGGCGCCGACCGCCGCGGTAAAACAGCTCCACCGCGTACTGGCTTTCGAGCTGACGGATCTGCGTGGTCACGGTCGGCTGGCTAAGCCCGAGCTTTTTCGCTGCCTGAGTAATGCTGCCCAATTGGGCCACCCGGTAAAACGCTTTCAGCTCGGCACTCAGCACTGCGGCCTCTCTTGATCTATTTGCGCAGCAGGCGCAAACCGTTGAACACCACCAACAGGCTCACGCCCATGTCGGCAAACACGGCCATCCACATGGTGGCCATACCCAGGAAGGTTACCGCAAGGAAGATCCCTTTGATGACCAATGCCAGGGCAATGTTTTGTTTGAGGATGCTGGAGGTCTGACGTGACAGACGAATGAACGCCGGGATTTTGCGCAGATCGTCGTCCATCAGGGCGACATCGGCGGTTTCAATCGCGGTATCTGTACCGGCAGCCGCCATGGCAAAACCAATTTCGGCGCGGGCCAGTGCCGGTGCGTCGTTGATCCCGTCGCCGACCATGCCAACGTGATGGCCCTGGGCATACAGCGCTTCAATTGCCTTGAGCTTGTCGTCGGGCAACAAGTTGCCCTGGGCCTGATCAATCCCCACCTGGGCCGCAATGGCGCTGGCGGTATGCGGGTTGTCACCGGTCAGCATCAGGGTTTTGATCCCCAGCTCATGCAACTCGCGAATCGCTTCGCGACTGGACTCCTTGACCGTGTCGGCCACGGCGAACAAGGCCAGCGGACCGGAACTGTCGCAAAGCAAAATCACGGTTTTACCCTGCTTCTCGAGGGCAAAGAGCTTTTCTTCCAGTGCCGGTGAGCACAGGTTCAACTCCTCAACCAGACGATGGTTACCCAAGTGATAAACCTTGCCGTCGATTTCACCGCGAACACCACGTCCGGCCAGGGCGGTGAAGTTATCCACAGCCCGCAGCGTCAGGTTTTTATCCACAGCGGCATTGGCCACCGCCAGGGAAACCGGGTGATCGGAGCGGGTCGCCAGACTCGCGGCCAGCAACACCGCGCTCTCGGTCACCAGCGGGTCGAGTGGCAAGTAATCGGTTTGCACCGGCTTGCCGTGGGTGATGGTGCCGGTTTTATCCAGCGCCAGAAAATCCAGCTTGTGACCGCTTTCGAGGTACACCCCGCCCTTCACCAGAATCCCTTTGCGTGCCGCAGCGGCCAGACCGCTGACAATGGTCACGGGGGTCGAGATGACCAGCGCACACGGGCACGCCACCACCAGCAACACCAGGGCGCGATAGATCCAGTCAAACCATACGCCACCCATAAACAGTGGCGGAATCACAGCTACCGCCAACGCAAAGATGAACACCACCGGGGTGTAGATTTTGGCGAAGCTGTCGACAAAACGCTGGGTGGGAGCCCGGGCGCCCTGGGCTTGCTCTACCGCGTGGATGATCCGCGCCAGGGTCGAATTGCTGGCCGCAGCAGTGACCCGGTATTCCAGCGAGCCGGCCTGGTTGATGGTGCCGGCAAATATTTTGTCGCCGACGGTTTTCTCGATCGGCAGGCTTTCACCGGTGATCGGCGCCTGATCGATGGTCGAACTGCCCGCCACCACTTCGCCGTCCAGGCCGATGCGCTCGCCGGGGCGTACGCGCACGATGGCGCCCAGTTCGACGTCTTTAACCTCACGTTCCAGCCAGCTGCCATCAGCCTGTTGCACGGTGGCCTTGTCCGGCGCCATTTGCATCAGGCCGCCGATGGCGTTGCGCGCCCGGTCCAGGGATTTGGCTTCGATCAATTCGGCCACGGTAAACAGGAACATCACCATGGCAGCTTCTGGCCATTGGCCGATCAGCACGGCACCGGTCACGGCAATGCTCATCAGCGCGTTGATGTTCAGATTGAGGTTTTTCAGGGCAATCCAGCCCTTTTTGTAGGTGGTGAGGCCGCCGCTGAGGATCGACACCAAAGCCACCAGTGCAATCACCCAGGTCGGCGCGGCATCGGTAAAATGCAGCACTTCAGCCGCCAGTGCACCGACACCGGCCACGGCCAGCGGCCACCAGTGTTTCCTGGCAGGCGGGGTTACGGGGCCGGCCGCATCAGTGTCCGACTCCAGCGGGTCGGCCTGCATGCCCAGGGATTTGATGGCCGCGATGATGGGTTCAGTCGACGGCAAGTCGTGGGTCACACCCAACACCCGATTGATCAGGTTGAATTCCAGTTGCTGCACGCCCGCCAGCTTGCCCAGCTTGTTCTGGATCAGGGTTTGCTCGGTGGGGCAGTCCATGGCTTCGATACGAAAGCTGCTCAAGCGGGCGCCCGCCGTAGGGGCAGCGCTGAGCTTGATTACGCTCGGGGCCTCGGCTGCAGAGCAGCAGCTGTGCCCATGGCCGGCATGCTCATCTTTCTTGCCATGATCGTGATCGTGATCGTGATCGTGATCGTGATCGTGATCGTGATCGTGATCGTGATCGTGATCGTGGCCAGCATGGGGCTTGTGGTGGGTGTGAATGGAATCGCTCATCAGGTTGCGTCCGCAAAAGGTGCCTGTTGCCAAGTAAAGACCCTGTAGCCACTATAGGGTCAAGCACCCTTTCGGAGATAACCGTAATGAAAATTGGCGAACTGGCGAAATTGACCGACTGTCAGGTCGAAACCATCCGTTATTACGAACGTGAAGGGCTGCTGCCGGAGCCTGCGCGCAGTGAAGGCAACTACCGTCTGTACACCCAGGCCCATGTCGAGCGACTGACGTTCATCCGTAATTGCCGCAGCCTGGACATGACCCTGGAGGAAATCCGCAGCCTGCTCAATTTGCGCGACAGCCCCCAGGATCAATGTGAAAGCGTGAATGCGCTGATCGATGAACACATCCACCACGTCAAGGCGCGGATCGATAGCTTGCTGGCACTGCAGGCACAACTTCTGGACCTGCGCCAACGCTGTGGCGAAGGGCCGAACGCAGAGCATTGCGGGATTTTGCAGCAGTTGGAGGTCAGCGGCTCAGTCAGTGCGCCGCAAGGCGAACCGAGCCATGTGGGCAGAAGCCACGGGCATTGATACCACCGACAGCATCAAAACCTGTAGGAGCGAGCTTGCTCGCGAGCTTTGTAAGGATCGCGAGGCAAGCTCGCTCCTACAGGAGACAGGGAGTTACACCGCCATCGGGGCGGTCATGGGCGCATGGTGCTGGTAGCCTTCGAGGCTGAAGTCACCCGGTTCGATCAGGCCCAGCCATTCAGGCTGGTACACGCCAGTCTTGGCGAATTCCGGTACACGGTCCGAAATCACCAGTTTTGGCATTGGGAACGGCTCGCGGGTCAACTGTTCGTTGAGCATGTCCAGGTGGTTTTCATACACGTGGGCATCACCGATGAAGTAGGTGAACCAGCGCGGCGTGTAACCGGTCAGGCGACCGATCAGGCTCAACAGCGCAGCACCTTCGGTCAGGTTGAACGGCGTGCCCAGGCCCAGATCGTTGGAGCGGATGTAAAGGGTCAGGGAAATTTCCTTGGTCTCGACATTCGGGTGGAACTGGTACAGCAGATGGCACGGCGGCAGGGCCATTTCGTCGAGCTGGGCGCAGTTCCAGCCGTGGAACAGAATACGGCGGCTGCCCGGGTCGTTGATGATCGTGTCCACACACTGGCGAACCTGATCGATGGCTTTGTACAGCACCACGTAGGCCTGGCCGTCTTCTTCGCCGTCAGCAATCTGCCGATAACCCTGGCTCAACGACAGTTCGATTGCGGCCTGGTTGCTGCTCGCAATTTGCTTGTACGCCGGCCATTTGCGCCATTGCACGCCGTAGATTTCCCCCAGGTCGTCTTCACCCTGACGGAACGGGTTGGCCAGCCACTGGGCGTTTTCGTTGGCGTTCTGGTCCCACACTTTGCAGCCCAGGGCGCGGAAGTCTGCAGCGCTGTTTACCGGGCGCAGGAAACCGCACATCTCGCCAATCGCAGATTTGAACGCCATACGACGGGTGGTGATGGCCGGGAAGCCTTCCTTGAGGTCATAGCGCAGCATGGCGCCGGGCAGACTGATGGTCTTCACCCCGGTGCGGTTGGCTTGCAAGGTGCCATTTTTGATGACGTTGGCAACGAGATCGAGATATTGCTTCATGGTTTTCCTACCGTTTGAATGCAGGGCGGTGTGCGCCCTGCGATTCGAATTCATTACGCAGCTTTTTGAGCCGCTGGATCGCTGTGGTAAGCCCACCAGATCAGTAACAGACCGCCGAGGATCATCGGGATGCAGAGAATTTGCCCCATCGTCACCCAGCCGAACGCCAGATAGCCTAGCTGAGCGTCAGGCACGCGAACGAACTCGACGATAAAGCGGAAGATGCCGTAGAACAGGGCGAACATCCCGGAAACCGCCATCGTAGGACGAGGTTTGCGCGAGTACAGCCAAAGAATCAGGAACAGTGCCACACCTTCCAGCGCAAACTGATAAAGCTGCGACGGATGGCGCGCCAGTTGCTGAGGGTCGGTAGGAAAGATCATTGCCCACGGCACATCGCTGGCCTTACCCCACAACTCGGCATTGATGAAGTTGCCGATACGACCGGCGCCCAGGCCAATCGGCACCACCGGTGCAATGAAGTCCATGATCTGGAAAAACGACTTGCCGTTGCGTTTACCGAACCACCAGACGGCCAGCATCACGCCGATCAGCCCGCCGTGGAACGCCATGCCGCCTTTCCAGACCTCGAAAATCAGCAGCGGGTTGGCGATGTAAGCACTCAGGTCATAGAACAGTACATAGCCCAGTCGGCCGCCGACAATGACGCCCATGGCCACCCAGAACACCAGGTCAGAGAGTTTCTCCTTGGTCCAGGTCGGATCGAAGCGGTTCAGACGTCGCGACAGGATCAGCCAGGCTGCGCCTATGCCGATCAGGTACATCAAGCCGTACCAATGGATTTTCAGCGGACCAATGGCCAATGCCACCGGGTCAATCTGCGGGTAAGGCAGCATTGCGACTCCTTGTTAGATCAGGAAACTCAAACCGGCACAGGACAACAGCACCGCATACAAATTTGATCGGCATGGTAACGGAAGGGAGGCCTTAGGCTCTAGTGAATGGCGTGACAGGCTGAGGCAATCTATAAGTACAGTGATTAAAAAAACATTAAGGACTGCCCATGTGTCTGATTGTATTCGCCTGGCGCCCCGGCCACGCCCAGCCTCTGGTCGTAGCAGCCAACCGTGATGAGTTTTATGCGCGCCCCGCAAAGCCCCTGGCGCAGTGGGTCGATGCGCCTCAAGTGTTTGCCGGCCGCGATCTGGAGGCAGGTGGCACCTGGCTCGGGGTAGGTGCCAACGGGCGCTTTGCGGCGCTGACCAATATTCGTGAACCGCACAAGCCACCTTCGCGGCGCTCGCGCGGGGAGCTGGTATCTGACTTCCTGAGCGGTAACCAGTCAATTGGCGAGTATTTCGCTGACGTTGGCCGTCGTTCAGTGGAATATGCCGGGTTCAACCTGTTGCTGGGCACTGGCGATCAGCTCTGGCATTACAACTCCCGGGATGTGGCGCCGCAGTTACTCGAAGCCGGGATTTATGGCGTGTCGAATGCCGGGCTGGATACGCCGTGGCCCAAGTTGCTGAAGGCCAAGGCCGCCCTGGCCGAGATAATTAATGATCCTCAGCCGCAAGCACTGCTGGCGCTGCTCAATGACCGCCAGACGGCGCCGTTCAGTGATTTGCCTGATACCGGCGTAGGCCTGGCCACGGAGAGCTTGCTGTCGAGCGTGTTTATTTCCAGCCCCAGCTACGGCACCCGCGCCAGCACCGCACTGATTGTGAACGCAGACGGTTCGAGACTGATGGTAGAACACAGCTTTGGCCCGTTGGGTGGGCGCTTGGGAGAGGTAAAAATCCAGGGATGACCCAGATTCCACTATAGGAGCGAGCTTTTAACAGCTCGCGAGCAAGCTCGCTCCTACAGTCCTGCAGAAGGATGATCAATAAGGTTTGATTGCCGCCGGGTTCATCATGCGGGTCAGGCCCATGTTTTTCAGGGCCAGTTGCACGGTGCTGCGAATCACCTGCGGATTGTCGATGGTCATCACTTCTGCCAGCAGTTCCTTCGCACGGCTCAGGCTGACCTGGCGCAACATCCACTTCACTTTCGGCAAGTTGGTGGCGTTCATCGACAAACTGTCAAAACCCATGGCCATCAGCAAAATGGCAGCTGCCGGATCACCGGCCATCTCGCCACAGATACTTACTGGCTTGCCTTCGGCATGCGCATCGCGCACCACTGATTGCAGGGCCTGCAGCACCGCAGGGTGCAAGTAGTCATACAAGTCGGCGACCCGCGGATTGTTACGGTCCACAGCCAGCAGGTATTGGGTCAGGTCGTTGGAGCCCACCGACAGGAAGTCCACCTGGCGCGCCAGTTCCTTGGTCTGATACACCGCGGCCGGAATTTCGATCATGACCCCGATAGGCGGCATCGGCACATCAGTGCCTTCGTCACGCACTTCACCCCAGGCACGGTGCAGCAGGTGCAAGGCTTCTTCAAGCTCGTGGGTGCCGGAGATCATCGGCAGCAAAATACGCAGGTTGTTCAAGCCTTCGCTGGCCTTGAGCATGGCCCGGGCCTGAACCAGAAAGATTTCGGGGTGGTCGAGGGTGACGCGAATCCCGCGCCAGCCAAGGAACGGATTGTCTTCCTTGATCGGGAAGTACGACAGTGACTTGTCGCCGCCGATGTCCAGGCTGCGCATGGTCACCGGTTGCGGATGGAAGGCGGCGAGTTGCTCGCGATAAATCGCCAGCTGCTCCTTTTCGCTCGGAAAGCGCTGGTTGATCATGAACGGCACTTCAGTGCGGTACAGACCTACGCCTTCAGCGCCACGTTGCTGTGCACGGGCCACATCAGCCAGCAGGCCGGTGTTGACCCACAGTGGCATGCGATGCCCGTCAGGGGTGATGCACGGTAGCTCACGCAGGGCATCAAGGCCCTGAGACAGCTGACGTTCTTCTTCGACGACCTCGGCGTATTGCTTGCGCAGTACATCGCTGGGGTTGGTGTAGACCTCGCCGTGGTAGCCGTCGACGATCATCTGAATGCCGTCGACCCTGGAGTACGGCAGGTCAACCAGGCCCATTACCGTCGGAATGCCCATGGCCCGGGCCAGAATTGCCACGTGGGAGTTGCCCGAACCCAGTACCGACACCAGACCGGCAAGCTTGCCTTCGGGGACTTCACCGAGCATGGTCGCGGTCAGTTCTTCACTGACCAGGATGGTGTGGTCGGGGTAGACCATGGTTTGCTGGCGGTCATGTTGCAGGTAGGCCAGCAGGCGCCGCCCCAGGTCACGCACATCCGACGCCCGCTCGCGCAGGTAGTCGTCATCCATCAGTTCGAAACGGTTGACGTGATCAGTCACCACCTGACGCAGCGCGCCCTGGGCCCACTGACCGGTCTTGATCACATTTTTGACTTCGCTGCCCAGCGACGCATCGTCGAGCATCATCAGATACACGTCGAACAGAGCCTGCTCTTCGGGCCGCAATTGAGTGGCGAGTTTTTTCGAAACTGCGCGCATATCGTTGCGCACACCTTCGAGGGCTGTTTTGAACAGCGCAATTTCAGCCGGAATATCGGTAATGCTCTTGTCAGGCACCACGTCCAGATCAGCCGGGGGCAACATGACCACCGCCGTACCGACCGCCGCACCCGGAGAGCCCGGTACGCCGACAAACTTGGCTTCCTGGATGCCCTTGCCCTGACGCCCCAGGCCGCGGATCGAGCCCGTGGCTTCGGCGTGGGCAATAACGCCCGCCAGTTGCGCACTCATGGTCACGAGGAAGGCTTCTTCGCCCTCATCGAACTGGCGGCGTTCCTTTTGCTGGATGACCAAAACCCCGACCACTCGTCGGTGGTGGATGATCGGTGCTCCCAGGAAAGAGGCATAGCGCTCCTCACCGGTTTCAGCAAAGTAGCGATAACGAGGGTGATCGGCGGCGTTTTCGAGGTTCAGAGGTTCTTCACGGGTGCCCACCAGGCCGACCAGGCCTTCGTTGGGCGCCATGCTGACTTTGCCGATCGAGCGCTTGTTCAGGCCCTCGGTCGCCATCAGGACAAAACGATTGGTCTCTGGATCAAGCAAATAGACCGAGCAGACCTGACTGCCCATGGCCTCTTTGACGCGCAGCACAATAATCCCCAACGCCGCCTTGAGATCCTTGGCGGAGTTAACTTCCTGGACGATCTTGCGCAGCGTATTGAGCATGGCTCGGGGTCGAACTCCGTGTCAGGCGCGCGTTAAAAGGCGCGGGGCAAGCTCTTTGAGAGCGCGACGGTAAACCTCGCGCTTGAATGTCACCACCTGGCCCAACGGATACCAATAACTGACCCAGCGCCAGCCATCGAACTCCGGTTTACCGGTCAAATCCATCCGCACCCGTTGCTCGTTGGAAACCAGGCGCAGCAAAAACCACTTTTGCTTCTGACCGATACACAGCGGTTGGCTGTGGGTACGGACCAGGCGTTGCGGCAAACGATAACGCAACCAGCCTCGCGTGCAGGCGAGTATTTCTACATCTTCGCGTTCAAGGCCAACTTCTTCGTTCAACTCACGGTACAAGGCGTCTTCCGGCGTCTCATCAGGGTTGATACCGCCCTGCGGAAACTGCCACGCGTCTTGATTGATTCGGCGAGCCCAAAGTACCTGACCAGCATCATTTGTCAGAATAATCCCGACATTAGGGCGGAAACCATCGGGGTCGATCACGGCAACAACCTCGCAAACGCATGTCACCGCATTGTTCCACAAAGGTTGTGAAAGCAGCAACGCGCCTTCCTGCCTTATGTGCACTCTTATGAAAAGACCGTATTCTTGTAGCCTTTTAACAGACACTTCAGCGGGTAATTTCAATGCGACTGGCTTTATTCGACCTGGACAACACCCTCCTGGGCGGCGACAGCGATCACGCTTGGGGCGATTACTTGTGCCAGCGGGGCATTCTCGACGGCGATGCTTACAAGGCACGTAACGATGCCTTTTATCAGGATTACCTGGCCGGCAAACTCGACAACGCCGCCTACCTTAATTTCAGCATGGAAATCTTTGGCCGTCATGACATGGCTCAACTGGATCAATGGCACCGCGAATTCATGCGCGATTGCATCGAGCCGTTGATGTTGCCCAAGGCACACGCGCTGCTGGAAAAACACCGTGCAGCAGGCGACACGCTGGTCATTATCACGGCCACCAACCGCGTGGTAACGGCACCGATCGCCCAAAAGCTCGGCGTGGAACACCTGATTGCCACCGAGTGCGAAATCGTCGATGGCCGCTATACCGGTCGCAGCACCGACGTGCCGTGCTTCCGTGAAGGCAAGGTGACACGCCTGAACCGCTGGATCGAAGAAAATGGCTACAGCCTGGAAGACAGCTGGTTCTATAGCGACTCGATGAACGACTTGCCGCTGCTGGAGCAAGTGACCCACCCGGTGGCGGTTGATCCTGATCCGAACCTGCGTGCTGAAGCCGAAAAACGCGGCTGGCCAGTGATGACGCTGCGCGACTGAACCGACACCCAGCACCCACTGTAGGAGCGAGCTTGCTCGCGAGCTTTTCATCGCGACAACCGACAGCTCGCGAGCAAGCTCGCTCCTACAGATGCTCATAACAGGGTCAGACCGGCTTGGCGCCCATCAGCCCGGCAATGGCGATAAAGCAAACTGCACAAAAAATCGCCAGACCCAACGTGAACCCCGGATGTTTGGCCACTCGCCCCAATCGCAGGCGATTGAGGCGTACCAGCAACCACAACCAGCTCAAGCCACCCACCAGATACAAACTGCTGCCCGCCAGCAACCACAACTGGCTCAGCGGCCAGCCGGCCATATGCACCAGGAACCAGCCACTCACCGGCAGTGCCACCAGGCACACGGCCATTAACGCCCAGACAAAGGCCCAGGGCCGCCTTACGATGGCGCCGGACAGATCCTTGTCCCCCGCCCGCCAGCGACGAATCACCACCACCAGCAAAGCAATGGCGCTGACGAACAGCAGCAATGTGCAAACACCATGCAGCAGTTTTAACGCGGTGAACGTTTCCATTTGATTAATCCCTTGAGCCGTTCAATCAGCGTAGCGGCTATCAGCCAAGAAACAGCTGGTACGCCGGGTTATCGCTCTCATCCCAATACGGATAACCAATTTCAGCCAGCGCTGCCGGTACCAGATGACGCTCATCGGCAGGTACCTGCAGCCCGGCCATGACACGACCATCGGCCGCACCGTGGTTACGGTAATGGAACATCGAAATGTTCCAGCGTCCGCCCAGCTTGTGCAGGAAATTGAACAGCGCGCCCGGGCGCTCCGGAAACTCGAAACGGAACAGCAATTCATCACTGACCTTGGCCGCATGCCCGCCGACCATATGCCGGATATGCAGTTTGGCCAGTTCGTTCTCGGTCAGGTCGACCACCGGGAAGCCTTGCCCGATCAGACTGGCCAGCAGTGCACTGCGCGGGTCGTTTTCCGGATGGGTCTGCACACCGACAAAAATGTGCGCCTCGCTACCGGTGTGATAGCGATAGTTGAATTCGGTAATCTGACGCTTGCCGACAGCCTGGCAAAACGCCTCGAAACTGCCCGGCACTTCAGGAATGGTCACCGCGATGATGGCCTCGCGACCTTCGCCCAGCTCGGCCCGCTCGGCCACATGGCGCAGGCGGTCGAAGTTCACATTGGCCCCGGAGTCGATGGCAACCAGGGTCTGGCCGCGCACACCGCGCTGTTCCACATACTTCTTGATCCCTGCCACACCCAGGGCACCGGCAGGTTCGGTGATCGAGCGGGTATCGTCGAAGATGTCCTTGATCGCCGCACAAATTTCGTCGGTGCTGACGGTGATCACTTCGTCAACGTAGTCCTTGCAGATGTCGAAGGTGTGCTGGCCAATCTGGGCCACGGCCACGCCATCGGCAAAAATCCCGACCGCTGGCAGCACCACGCGCTCGCCGGCCGCCATCGCAGCTTGCAGGCAGTTGGAATCATCGGGCTCGACGCCAATGATTTTGATATCGGGGCGCAGGTATTTCACATACGCGGCAATCCCGGCGATCAGCCCGCCGCCGCCCACCGGTACAAAGATCGCATCCAGCGGTGCCGGGTGCTGGCGCAGAATTTCCATCGCCACGGTGCCCTGCCCGGCAATGGTGTGCGGGTCATCGTAGGGGTGAACGTAGACGTAGCCTTCCTTCTCAACCAATTGCAGCGAGTAGGCCAGGGCTTCCGGGAACGTATCGCCGTGCAGCACCACAATGCCGCCCCGTGAACGCACACCTTCGACCTTGATCTCGGGAGTGGTTTTGGGCATGACGATGGTGGCCTTGACCCCCAGCACCTTGGCTGCCAGGGCCAGACCCTGTGCATGATTGCCCGCCGACGCGGTGACTACGCCACAGGCACGCTCGGCGTCACTCAAGTGCATGAGCTTGTTGTAAGCGCCGCGAATCTTGAACGAGTACACCGGCTGCAAATCTTCGCGCTTGAGCAAAATATGGTTGCCCAACCGCTCGGAGAGCTGGTTGGCAGCTTGCAAGGGGGTTTCTACGGCAACGTCATAAACGCGCGAGGTGAGGATTTTCTTAACGTACTGTTCGAGCATCGGAAAGCTTCACTGGGCGGGTTGGCAGGGACCAAGGAGTCTACCCCAGCGTTTACGCAACCGACCACACGAAAGGGAAGGTTTATTAGGGCCATCTCAATCGACGGCAAGCCAGCGCCCACCTATTGCCATCACACCCGCCACACAACCGGGCGCTTGCCTCTATAATGCGGGCCCTTCTGTTCCCCTTCCCGCCCGGAGCCCCCCATGACCCAGGACCAACTCAAACAGGCCGTAGCCCAGGCTGCCGTCGACTTCATCCTTCCAAAGCTGGATGACAAGAGCGTCGTCGGGGTCGGCACCGGCTCCACGGCCAACTGCTTTATCGATGCCCTGGCCCTGCACAAGGGTGCCTTCGACGGCGCCGTGGCCAGTTCCGAAGCCACTGCCGCGCGCCTCAAGGGCCACGGTATTCCGGTATACGAGCTGAACACCGTTAGCGACCTTGAGTTCTATGTCGATGGCGCTGATGAAAGCGACGAAAACCTGAACCTGATCAAAGGCGGCGGCGCAGCCCTGACCCGCGAGAAGATCGTGGCCGCCGTGGCTAAAACTTTTATCTGCATTGCCGACGGCAGCAAGCTGGTACCGGTGCTGGGCGCGTTCCCGCTACCTGTTGAAGTGATCCCGATGGCCCGCAGCCATGTAGCCCGCGAACTGGTCAAGCTGGGCGGCGACCCGGTTTACCGCGAAGGCGTGGTGACGGACAACGGCAATATCATCATCGACGTGTTCAACATGCAGATCACCAACCCGGTAGAGCTGGAGCGTCAGATCAACGCCATCGTCGGCGTCGTGACCAACGGCCTGTTTGCAGCCCGCCCGGCTGACCTGCTGTTGCTGGGTACCGCTGAAGGCGTGAAAACCCTGACCCGCTAACCCGAACCTGTAGGAGCGAGCTTGCTCGCGAGCTTTTCAAACCGCCTCAAGAGCTCGCGAGCAAGCTCGCTCCTACAGTTTTTTATGTTTTATGGTTTTTTGAACACGTAAAACAGATTCGGCTCACTCACCACGTATAACGTCCCTTCGTCGTCCATGGCGACACCTTCCGCTTGTGGCACTGTTTTTTTCAGGCCATGTCGGCCCTTTTTCAGCGATAGCGTGCTGATGGGCCGCCCGTCTATATCCAGCTCCAGCAACAACCTCGACTCATCGGACAAAGCCAGCAAATGCCCGCTGCGCTCGTCAAACTGCAAACTCGACAGATCGCGAACAAACAACCGGGCATCACGCCGCGCATTGGTCACCACGTGGATGGCAGACGGCATCTGGGGATTGTCCTGAGGGAAGCCCCGCACTTCGTAAATCAGCATCGGATCACGCTCCTTGGCCACAAACAGACGTTTGCCGACCGAGTCGTATGCCAACCCTTCAAACCCCTTGTTACCCCGCAGATGGATCCCCAGCGTCAGTTGCTCCGCCTCCCGGGCATTGAGTACCTGAGTGTTGTCATCAAGCTTGACCTTGAAAAGCCGCTGCTCACGCTCGTCGGCAATCACGTAGGTATTGGCGTCTATAAACTCAACCGCCTCGGCATCGCCAAACCCGACCAGGGCAATGCGCCGCACAATCCGGCCATCCAGGGACAGCTCCACCAGTTCGGCATTTTTGTTGGTCACGGTAAACAGGCTTTTACGCAGCGGGTCGTAGGTCAGTGCCGAGACATCGTCCTCAAGCCCTTCAATCACCTGGCCTTGCAGCACGGCGCGATACTCGCCCAGATTGATCGCTGCGGGATTGGCGAGTTGCCACAGCCGGTTGACCTTGAACCAGGTGTGCTCGAACAGACGGTAATGTTGTGCGGCAAAACCGGCAGCAAGCAGAGCTAGAAGCAGAGCAAGAGCGCTAAAACGGTTGAAGCGGAGCATTGGGCCGAACTCTAAAAAAATCAGGCGGGTGAAATACCATGACCGGATTAATTCAAACTTAACAACCTGGCCCGCCTTGTGCGGGAGCCGGGCTTGCCTGCGTTAGCGTCGGCCAGGTCCTGGCGGTCAATGCTCAAGGCTTTTTGGCATTTTTCTCGAAGCGATAAAACAGATTCGGCTCACTGACCATGTACAGGGTGCCGTGCTCATCAATTGCCACCCCTTCCGCCCGGGGAATGGTGTTTTTGAGACCGTTGAAGCCGCTAAGCAAGGTCATGAAACTGACTTGCTCACCCAGTTCATCGAGCTCCAGCAGCATGTGCGAATCTGCCGAAAGCACCAGGGTATGGCCCGTTCGCGGATCAATGCTCAAGGCCGACAGGTTGCGCAAATCCAGCTCGTCGCTAGGCACTTTCTGCTTGGTGCCAGTGAGGGTCTGGCTGCCATCGCTTTTCCACACATACAACTGCGGCGGACGCTCTTCGCCCAGCAACAGTTGCTGGCGGCGCGGGTCCCAGGCAATGGCCTCAAAGGCTTTGTTCTGATTCCTGGAAGGCCCCAGGTTGTACTTGGGGAAGTCGGCAATATTCAGGGATTTGGTGTTCGCATCGATATTGATGATGGTCAGCAAGTGTTCGCGCTCATCGACAATGGCCAGCAGGCCATTTTCCATCACCGTCAGGCCTTCAGGGTTGCTCCAGCCCACCAGAGGAATTTTGCGCAGTACATCGCCATCGAGGGTCAATTCCACCAGGAACGGGTTTTTACCCATCACCGAAAACAGCGTTTTGCTCAGCGGGTTATAAGCCAGATCCGACGCTTCGTCCTTTTCCATTCCCGGTAACGGCTTGGCATCTATCGTCACCACGTAGTCAGGCAACCACACGCTTTCGTTCTGTTCTTGCGGGTTCTCAAACTGCTCCAGCACCCACAACGCACCCCGGTCATCCCAATGCATGATGGCCGACAGTGCATAAAGCAATGCGCCAAGCAGCAAAAGCCAGTAATACCAGCGCAGGCTAAAGCGAGAGCGCACCGGTGGGGTCAGCTGAGGATCTGAGGCCATTTGAATGATCTTCCGAGAAATTTGGCAACGTCTAAATATCACAAAGCGGGCAAACCGGCTTCCTGACTCCGGCCCATTATGCGGATGCAGTGTGAAATAAATGATAAAAACAGCGAAATGCATACCGGTCCCGGATGCATCTGAATGCGGATGTCTGAAGAAACTACGACCTCCAGTCGCCCGTCGGCTGCTGGAACAATATGAGTTGGCGTATCGAACTCTACAGCAGTGCCTCAAGAGTTATCAGGCCTCTACGGGCTCACGATCCCGAAAGTAGAGGGCTTCCTCAAGTTGTGGAACTCCAGGAGTTATTTATTTTGCAGTAACGCATTAAATCCCCCCTGCTTTAGCCTTACTGGCCTGGAACTTACAACTCCATGAAACTATGGGGGGCGAGGAAAACGCCCCCCATCCTGATCATGTGCTTAAAAATTTATCAATGCCTATGACTACATCACACGACACCTCTCAACTCGCCTCGCTATCCGGGCACGAGCATTAGTTGGAGCAGCAGGCAGAGGGTTCTGGCGGAACCATTGATTGTCAACCTCGGCGAAACTGTCCATTACGCTCAACCGGTGTGCTCGACCAGTTTGGGCATTTCGGGCCATTCCGCTAACATAGTTGTCTAATTGAGTACTGCTTACGATTCTTAATTGACGCGGGTTCTGGATGCCTGCTTGCCCCAATTGCCATGGGTAATACTGGGGATGGGAGCCAGATATAATTTGCCTCACCTCAATAACATAACCGGGGTTATGAACGAGGTGACCACTTCCCGCAGGATAGAGGTAAGGACCCGATAAAACATTCACGGGCTCTGAAGACGAAAGTTGCAGTGGCACGGGAGCAGTGGATGTCCCCGGTCGATAAACAGAGTTCCTGTTGGCTAAGTTGGTTTGCCCTATATTTTGCAAATCACCACGCGACAAGTACGGCAAGAAACTCTCTCGAATCGGTCCTTGCTCCAGCATCATGGAAAAGTCCATATCACGCATGGGTGGCGTCGCGGCACCCGCTCGTTGAGCCCCTCCAGGAAATGCCCTGCCTCCCCCGGGAACACCCCCTGCATGTTGCAGCCTGCCCTGCAACGAGCCCACGCGCATGCCGAATGCTTTGACGTTTTTGGCAGCGGCACTGGCAATCGACGGCGCCGCCGATGCCAGGCCCGTCGCCATGCCTACATAGCCCAGAATCCGCCCCGCGTTTTCATTGCCGCTGGTCAGCAAGACTATGGAGGCGACGTCTGCGGCCAGTGACACCACACTCAGGGTCGCAGTT
This sequence comes from Pseudomonas sp. TWR2-1-1, assembly GCF_049897045.1. Lineage (NCBI taxonomy): Bacteria > Pseudomonadati > Pseudomonadota > Gammaproteobacteria > Pseudomonadales > Pseudomonadaceae > Pseudomonas > Pseudomonas sp. TWR2-1-1. The sequence continues at coordinate 34,356 of NZ_JAFCVM010000006.1, read as the reverse complement.
GTCACCGCCACCATATAGCTGGCGGTCAGGGCTGCGGCAGGTGCCGCCAAAGCACCCAGTGACGCCACGGTGCCGATCATGCCCAGCACAAGCCCCGCTGCCGGCAACAGCCAGTCGGTCCACGCATGGCCCGACGGGTCGATGCGGTTCACCGGGTCGCCCGCGCAGTAGGCATAGCCATTGAGGCCGCCTTCACCGAAGGGGCTGAGGCTGTCGCGGCTGTGAAAACGCATCAGCACCGGGTTGTAGATCCGGTAGTCGCCGAGGAAATACCAGCCGGTGTCCTGTTCACGCAAGGCGCCGGCGTAGCCCAGTCGGCTGGTTCCCGGTTCAGTTGTGCTCTGGCCGTAGGCGCCGTAGACCGGGGTCTGGATTTGGTCTTTGGCTTGCGTGGTTATGGAGCCCTGGGCATCGGTGCCCAACAGCATGACTTCCCGCACAGCCGAGGCCAGTCGGCTTTCAGCAACCGGAACATTTCCGGCACGGACCCAGCGGGTTTGTGTGCTTTCACCCACCTCGCAACTGAGCTGGCCTGAGGTGTGGTAGCGCCAACGTGGACCGCCAGCGTCTTCGGTCTTGATGATGTTGCCACCGGGGCCGTAGTGCCAACGACGCTGGCCTGTAGGCAGAGTTACCCCGATCAGTCGGCCTAGGGCGTCGTAGTGCAGCGGATTACCGCGCTCGTCGCGTTTGAGATTGCCCAGAGTGTCGTACTCCAGGGTTACTGGTGCCGGGTAATCGGGTCGACTGTGGCTGACGTTTATCAGCTGGGTAAGGTCGGCGGGGTTGTAGCCAAACAGCGTGACGTTGTTGGCGCTGCCGTCGGCAAATACCGTTTCGAGGCGTCGCACGTTGTCCAGGGCGTCGTACTGGAAGTGTTGTTCGCGGTAGCTGCGACCGTGGGCGTCTTCGGGTAATTTCTCGCCCACTAGCTGCTGGGAAATCATGCGGCCACGGATGTCGTAGTCGAAGGTTTCGCGACGCACCAGTGTGCCGTCACGGGTCAGTTCGCGCTGGGTGAGCTTACCGTCTTTACGCCATTGTTGGGTTTGCACTTCTACCTGCTGCCCGGACGGGGTGCGGGTTTCGGTCGTGCGACGGGCCAGACGGCCGAGGTTGTCGTAGTCCAGGGTTACGGTCATGTCTCGCGAACCATCTTTTGATTGGGTGTGCTGCCGGTGAATCCGCGAGGCTACATCGTAGGTGATGGTGATCGTGACGTCTGGGCCTTGCTGCACACTCAAGCGCCCGAACTCATCGTACTGACAGCGCTGTTCAGCACCATCGGCATCGGTCAGGCGGGTGACCTTGCCCGCAGGTGTGGTGGTTTGCTGTTGTGAACGCGGTTGATCACCGTGCCAGGCGTAATCGGCCTTGGTCAGCAAGCCCGACGGCGACCAGTGATCTTTTTGCAGGCCCAGATTGCCCTGCGCTTCCAGCAAACGGCCACTTAGCGGATCGTACGTGTTGAATACGCTGATGTCCGGGGCCTGCAGCGACAGCAGCGCGCCGCCCAGTTCCGGCTGACGTTCGGTGACGACTACGGTGCCATCGGGCAAGGTCTGGGTATGGGCGTGGATTTGTCCTTCGGCGTATTGCCATTCAGAGACACTCTGGCCGACCTTTTCCCACACCAGTCGGCCAAGACCGTCGTATTTACGCTCTCCCAGTACGACTTCGTTAATACCCAAAGAAGGATGAGAGATTGAGACCGTGGCCGGTAATTCACCGTCGTGGCCTTCGGCATAGGTGCGCTTGATCACACTGCCATCTGGCAGCGTGGTCGACACCAGCCGGTCCCGCACATCCCATTCCTGCAAGGTCTTGCGACCCATGGCGTCAGACTGACTGATGCAGCGGCCCAGCCCGTCATAGCTCCAGCCCAGTTCGTGCTGCAGCACGCCGTCGGCGCAGTACAACTGCTCGGTCAACGGCTTGCCATCGAGGGTATGGGTGGTGACGGTTTTGGCCCCGGCCACGCCATTGGCATCGGTCTGCCAACTGGTACCGGTCAGGGCTACCGGGTCGGCCAGAGTGTGCTGGGTGACGCCGTCCGCCGACGTTTCGGTCAGCACATTGCCCCAATCGTCAAAGGTGCGTTCGGTAGTCAGGCTCAGGGCTGGAGTGTCTTCGTTACCGGGGTCGTAAGCGGTCTCACGAAATACCCGGCCTAACACGTCATATTCGCCGGTCCAGGCGGTATAGGTCTGACCGCTGTCGGTCTGTTTCTCACGTCGCACCTCGCGACCCATACCATCCAGCCAGACCGTTTCCTTACGCCCGGAAGCGCCGATTCGGGTCTGGCAGCGCTCGTTCGCTGACAACGAATAGGCCCAATTGACCGCGGCTTCGAACGCCGAATCCGGTGCGGCGACTTCCTGCACTACACGGCCCAGGGCATCGTGGGCAAAGGCGATGCGCATTTGTTCATCGGTCTGCTCGGTCACCATCAGGCCTGAGTACAGATCCTGTGAGGACTGGGATACAGATGAGTGCCCGTCGTACCCGGTGATGGTTACGTTTTCCTGCAGTACGGCACGCTCAATCGACCGAGCCCCTCGCGTTTGAGTGAGCATGTAGCTGTAGGTTCGGGTCGTGCTTTTACCCTGCACAGTCTCGGTTTCACTCAACATGCGAGCGTGATGGGGCGAGGTTGGATCAACGATAAAGGTCTGGCTGGAATGCACCAGTTCAGTCAGGTTTTCACCTTCAACCAGCAGCAAACGCTCTTCACTGCTCTGGACGAAAGTCGGCAAGGCAAACTCCGGAGCATCCTGCCGTACCGGCAATGATTGATAACGGTATCGAGTCTGTTTAACCGGGCCCTCGGTGCCGGGTGGCGGGCTTGCGGTACGACTTTTCAGACGGGTGATACGACCCAGCGGATCGGCCGGGCAATGGTCGGTCTCACCACTGACCGGGTAGTACTCCGACGCTTCAATGCCACCCAACGCATTGCGGTGCCAAACCGGATTGCCCAAGTCGTCGTAACGGGTCTCTTCTTCAGTGCTCAGTTCACGCAACACCCGCTGCCCGTCTAGATGCGCCTTGCGGGTGATCACCTTGTGCGGGAACTGGAAGTAAGGCAATTGCCGGGCAATGGGCAGCCAGGGTTCGTCGTAATAAGTGGTCTCGGTCTCCTGCAGCGTCTGGCCCTGCAAGGTGCGTTCCCGGGTCAGCAAGTGAAAACGGTTAAAGGTGCGGGACACTGTTTGCAAAACAGTACCCCGGGTATCCATCAGGGTTTCGGTGGAGCCGTATAGAAAATCGCCACCCCCGGTCAGGTGATAAAGATTGTCCTCACGGTTGCGCCACTGCCGCACTACCGGCCAGCCGAAGTAATTGTTGGAACCATAAAGGCCATAGTCATAACGAACCAACTGCACCGGTTGCCCGTCGCCCGGGTCCTTGCGGGTCTGGCTGACTACCGGCATCCGTGGGAACGGCGCCCCCGGCGGCAACGCCAGACCGTTGGCCTCGCTGTAGGTCACTTCCTCGGTGCTACCGGTGGGCTGGGTGCATTTGCTCAGCAACAACAAGCCCGAGCTCGCGGTGCTGTAGTCAAATTGCCAACCATTGTCGGGAAGCCCGTCCACCGTCACCCGGCGCAACTGCCCGGAGATGCGCTGAAAATTCATCACCATCTGCGAGGGAGTATCGGGCTGTAGGGTCAGATGGGTTTGCAAACCTTCGTAGGAAAGCGCCACCACAGTTCGACCCTGAGCATCGCTGACCTTTTGCAGATAGGCCGCGTTACCGATGGAGCGCCAGTCAAAACTCAGGGCACTGCCATCGGCTCCCACCAGGGTGCTGACCACCCACAAGCTCGGATTCCCGGCCAATGGAATCAGGCGCTCGGAGGTACCGTCGTTATGCCGCACCCACATTTCCTGACGCTGCACCGTAACCGTCACCACCGGCAAGCGAACGTCGGGAAAGCGCATGTTCTGGCCAACAATCTCCCCACGAAAACGCTCGCCGGAATTGAGCTGCAACTGCTGACTAGCCCCGTCCCAGGACGTGGTGCCGAGCATCCAGCCCAGACCAAAACCCTGGTCGTCGGTCATCAACGGGCTGTAGCCGAGGCGCAATTGGCTGATCGGGCCGCGTAAATCGTTGGCGGCCCCGGTGGGCAGGGTTATCGAGGCCGAGAACATGCCGGTGCGTGGATCGACCCCGGCACTGATACTGCTCATGAAGTTGTAGGCCCCCGAAAAAACGTCGCCGCTGCTGAACAGATTGGCTGCGGATTGGCTGTGGGGGGTTTGGTCGGTTGAGTCGGTCACGATGGCTATTCCTTAGCGCGATGGAAAGAAATAGCAAAATAAAAGCGCTGACTTGAGGCCAACAATGAGCAGGACTTGTAGGTAACGACGCGACAAAAAGCTCCGTTCGCGCAAGAGCGCCGCAACCCGATGACGCAACCGCAACCCTCAGCAAGACGAATCGTCTATCCATATTCCTAAAAGTTAGTTCTTTTAATTTTTATACTCAATTAGGGTATATGCACCGGACCACCGGACTTTCCAGCTTTTATCCGCACCGCTCAAGCGGTGCTCCAATGAGATGCGAGGTAGGTATGGTCCGTAACACAATTACCCTTGTGGAAATCGCCAGGGCATTGCGTGCAGCCAAGGAGCAGCAGTGATGTCGAACCTGGCGAATGCACACCTGCAAAGCGACCTGGATGTCGCGCCCTTGTTGCTCGCAGCGCACATCCTGCGCACCGACAACGAAGCCCTTCAAGCTGCACGCGATCTGGCTGACGCCGCCCGTGAGCACGCCGCAAAACGCGATCAGCAACGCAAATTGCCGTGGTCACTCATTGAGCAGTTCACCCGCAGTGGACTTGGCAGTATTTCCATTCCCCGCGAGTTCGGCGGGCCACAGGTATCGTTCGTCACCCTGGCTGAAGTGTTTGCCATTATCTCGGCTGCCGACCCGGCGCTGGGGCAGATTCCGCAGAACCAGGTGGGCATTCTCAATCTGATTTCGAGCACCGCGACCCCGTCGCAAAAAGAACAACTGTTCAGCAGCGTGCTGCAAGGCTGGCGCATTGGTAATGCAGGGCCTGAGCGCGGTAGTAAAAATACCCTCGACTTGAAGGCACGCATTACCGCTGACGAGGATGACCTGGTTATCAGCGGTCAGAAGTTTTACTCCACCGGTGCACTGTTCGCGCACTGGATCGCAGTCAAGGCGCTCAACGACGACGGCAAACCGGTCATGGCCTTTGTTCGCCGCGGTACTCCCGGCCTGCGCGTTGTCGATGACTGGTCCGGCTTTGGCCAGCGCACCACCGCCAGCGGCACCGTGTTGCTCAACAACGTGCGAATCGATGACGAACTGGTCATCGACAGCTGGCGCCTGAGCGAAGTCCCGAACATTCAGGGCTCGGTGTCGCAACTGATCCAGGCCGCCATCGATCTGGGCATCGCCCGCGAAGCCATTACCGACGCCATCAGCTTTGTACGTGAACGTTCCCGGCCGTGGATCGACGCCAACGTTGAACGCAACAGCGATGATCCCTATGTCATCGCCGACATCGGCAAATTGAAGATCGAGCTGCACGCGGCCGAAGCCTTGCTGCGCAAAGCAGGCCGGGTACTGGATGAAGTCAGCGCCGCGCCGATTGACGCGCAGGCCGCCGCCCGGGCTTCGATTGCCGTAGCCGAAGCCAAGGTGCTAAGCACCGAGCTGTCGTTGCTGGCCAGCGAAAAACTCTTCGAACTGGCAGGCAGCAGCGCATCTGTGGCCCGGTACAACCTCGACCGCCACTGGCGCAACGCACGGGTTCACACCCTGCACGACCCGGTCCGCTGGAAATACCACGCCATCGGCACCTATCGCCTCAACGGCACCCTGCCTGCCCGGCATTCCTGGATTTGACTACGGAGATACCCATGTCACTGATATCCAAACAGGTCCCGGTCATCCGCAGTGATGCCGAGGCCCTGAGCGTCGCCCGTGAGCTCGCCGCACATTTCAAACGCGAGAGCGCTGTACGCGACCGCGAACGACGCCTGCCCTTTGATGAACTCGAACTGTTTTCCCACACCGGCCTGTGGGGCATCACCGTGCCGAAGGCCCTGGGCGGCGCCGGTGTGTCCAATGTCACGCTGGCACAGGTGGTGGCGTTGATTGCTGCTGCTGACGCCTCGCTGGGGCAAATCCCGCAAAACCATTTTTATGCACTTGAAGTACTGCGGGTCAATGGCACGCCGGCGCAACAGGCGCGGCTGTATGCCGAGGTCCTGGCCGGGCAGCGCTTTGGTAATGCCCTGGCCGAAACAGGTACTAAAACCGCCCACGACCGTACGACCCATCTGGCCAAAGCCGAAGACGGTTACCGCATTACCGGTCGCAAGTTCTACGCCACTGGCGCCCTGTATGCGCAGCGGATTCCGACCTCGGTAGTCGATGACAACGGCGTACAGCACCTGGCGTTTGTGCCCCGCGACAGCGACGGCCTGACCGTGATCGACGACTGGAGCGGCTTCGGCCAGCGCACCACCGGCAGTGGTTCCGTGCTGTTCGACAATGTATTCGTCGCCACTGAAGACGTGATCCCGTTTCAAAGCGCCTTTGAGCGCCCGACCCCGGTTGGCCCGCTGGCGCAAATCCTCCACGCAGCCATCGACACCGGCATCGCCCGCGCCGCCTTTGAAGACGCGCTGCATTTTGTAAGCACCAAGACCCGGCCCTGGATCGATGCCACCACCGATATCGCCAGCGAAGACCCACTGACCCTGAAAAGCTTTGGCCACCTGAGCGTGCGTCTGCATGCTGCCGAAGCCTTGCTGGAGCGCGCCGGTGAACTGCTGGATATCGCCCAGGCCAATACCCATGCCGGCACCGTGGCAGCCGCCTCGATTGCGGTGGCAGAAGCGCGCGCCATCAGCACCGAGATTTCGCTGGCCGCCGGCAGCACCCTCTTTGAACTGGCGGGCAGCCAGGCCACCCTCGCCGAACACGGGCTCGATCGTCACTGGCGCAATGCTCGCGTCCACACCCTGCACGATCCGGTGCGCTGGAAATATCACGCGGTAGGTAACTACTACCTGAACGATGTAAACCCGCCATTGCGGGGGACCATCTGATGAGCAAAAAGAAAATCCTGATCAATGCCTTCAACATGAACTGCATTGGCCACATCAACCACGGGTTGTGGACTCATCCACGGGACACCTCCACCCGATTCAACACCCTGGAATACTGGACGGAGCTGGCACAGCTGCTGGAGCGCGGGCTGTTTGACGGGCTGTTTATCGCCGATATCGTCGGCGTCTACGACGTCTATCAACAGTCGGTTGATGTTCCGCTCAAGGAGTCGATCCAGCTGCCGGTCAACGACCCGCTGCTGCTGGTATCGGCCATGGCGGCCGTGACCAAAAACCTTGGCTTTGGCCTGACCGCAAACCTGACCTACGAGCCCCCGTATTTATTCGCGCGCCGCATGTCGACACTGGACCACCTGACCCGCGGCCGCGTGGGCTGGAACATCGTCACCGGTTATCTGGACAGCGCGGCCAAGGCCATGGGCCTGACCGAGCAAGTCGAACACGACCGGCGCTACGACCAGGCCGATGAATACCTGGAGGTGTTGTACAAACTCTGGGAAGGCAGCTGGGAAAACGGCGCCGTGGTCAACGACCCGGCGCAGCGCGTCTATGCCCGGCCCGACAAGGTGCACAAGGTCAAACACGCCGGTGAGTTCTACCAGGTCGAGGGTTATCACCTGTGCGAACCCTCACCGCAGCGCACGCCGGTACTGTTTCAGGCCGGCAGTTCGGATCGCGGGCTGGTGTTTGCCGGGCGCCATGCCGAGTGTGTGTTCATCAGTGGCCAGACCAAGGCAGCGACCAAAGCCCAGGTCGACAAGGTTCGCGCCAGCGCCGTGGCGGCAGGACGCAACCCGGATGACATCAAACTGTTTATGGGCCTCAACGTCATCGTCGCGCCCACCGAAGCCTTGGCCCGGGCCAAGCGCGAAGAGTACCTGGGCTATGCCAGTGCCGAAGCCGGAGTGGCGCATTTTTCCAGCTCCACGGGCATCGACTTTGCCGACTACGAACTGGACGAGCCGATCCAGTACGTGAAAAACAACGCCATCCAGTCCGCCACCAAAGTGCTGCAAAACAACGACTGGACGCGCCGCAAACTGCTTGAGCAACACGCATTGGGCGGACGCTACATGACGTTGGTGGGTTCACCGGAACAGGTGGCCGACGAGCTCGAATCGTGGATCGAAGAGACCGGTCTGGACGGCTTCAACCTGACCCGCATCGTGACGCCGGAAAGCTATGTCGACTTTATCGACCTGGTAGTCCCCGAGTTGCAGCGCCGGGGTTCCTACAAGACTGCGTATGACGTCGGCAGCCTGCGGCAAAAACTGTTTACCGAAGGCGACGCACACTTGCCCGGGCGGCATACCGGCGCCGGTTACCGCCAACCCGAATAACCCTGCAGGAGCGAGCTTGCTCACGAGCCGTCAGATGCTCGCGAGTAAAGCTCGCTGCTACAGGATTTGAATTCTGAATTTTTGAATGGAATTTGCCCCATGCACAAAAAACACTTAACCCCACTGGTTATGGCGCTCGGACTGTTCAGCGGCATCGTGTTCGCCAGCGACGCCCCGCTCAAGGTCGGCACCACAGCGGCCTTTGCTCCCGCCCTTGAAACGACGGTGAGCGAAGCCAAGAAGCAAGGCCTTGATGTCGAGCTGATCGAGTTCAGCGACTGGATCGCTCCCAACGTCAGCCTCAATAGCGGCGACATCGACGTGAACTACTTCCAGCACATCCCGTTCCTGGAGAACGCCAACGCTGCCGGCGGGTTTAATCTGGTGCCCTATGCCAAAGGCATCATCAACAACGTGGGCCTGTACTCGAAAAAATACAAAAGCCTGGACCAACTGCCCCAGGGCGCTACGGTGGCCATCGCCAATGACCCGATCAACAGCGGACGCGGCCTGCAACTGCTGGCCAAAGCCGGCCTCATCACCCTCAAGCCCGGCGTAGGCTACAAGGCGACCGAAGAAGACATCATCGCCAATCCGAAAAACATCAAAATCCTGCAGGTCGAAGCCGTACAGCTGGTGCGCGCTTATGACGATGCCGATCTGGTGCAGGGTTACCCGCACTACATCCGCCTGTCGAAAAACTTCGATGCCAACTCGGCACTGTTGTTTGACGGCATCGACCACCCGGAATATGTCATTCAATTCGTGATCCAGCCCAAGAACAAGGACGACCCGCGACTGGCAAAATTTGTCGACATCTACCAGCACTCGCCTGTGGTCAAAGCCTCGCTGGATAAGGCCTACGGCACCCTGTATCAACCTGGCTGGGATAACTGAACATGAACGTGGCTATTGCTCGCGAGCGGCTCGATCAGCCGCAGCCTGGCGCGACCCACACCCAGCTGCACCCTGAACTGAGCCAGGCCCATGTGCGTTTTATCGGCGTGGGCAAAACCTATGAAGGTAGCCAGGGACCGGTGGATGCCCTCAAGGGTATCGACCTGGCGATTCAGCACGGGGAGATTTTCGGCATTATCGGCCGCAGCGGTGCCGGCAAATCGTCGCTGATCCGCACCATCAATCGCCTGGAGCAACCCAGCAGCGGTCGCGTGCTGATCGATCAAACCGACATCGGTGACTTCGATGAAAACCGGCTGGTGGCGTTGCGCCGGCAAACCGGCATGATCTTCCAGCACTTCAACCTGATGTCGGCCAAAACCGTGTGGCAGAACGTCGAACTGCCGCTCAAGGTTGCAGGCGTGCCCAAGCTGCAACGCGAGCAAAAAGTCCGAGAACTGCTGGAGCTGGTGGGCCTGCAAGGCAAGCACACGGCCTACCCGGCGCAGCTTTCGGGCGGGCAGAAACAGCGGGTCGGCATTGCCCGCGCGCTGGTCCATGACCCGGCGATCCTGCTCTGTGACGAGGCCACCTCGGCCCTTGATCCGGAGACCACCCAGTCGATCCTCGGCCTGCTGCGCGAGATCAATCAGCGCCTGGGCCTGACCATCATCCTCATCACCCACGAGATGGCGGTGATTCGCGATATCTGCCACCGCGTGGTGGTACTGGAACAAGGCCGGATCGTCGAGCAGGGCCCGGTGTGGCAAGTGTTCGGCGACCCGCAACACGAGGTCAGCAAAACCTTGCTTGCACCGCTGCAAGACAGCCTGCCCGAAGCCCTGAAAAACCGCATCAGCGCACAGCCGGCATCGTCACATTCAAGTGTGATTCTGCGTCTGCGTTTTACCGGCAGCCAGGACCAGGAACCGGATCTGGGTGCGTTGTTCAGCGCTCTGGGCGGACAGGTGCGGCTGCTGCATGGCGGGGTTGAACAGATTCAGGGCCATGCCCTGGGCCAACTGTTGCTCAGTGTGACCAGCTCCTCACTGGGGGCGGACGAACTGCGCAAGCGCGCCGAACAATGGGCACAACAGGTCGAGGTCGTGGGTTATGGGATATGAGCGTTTATGGCAGGGGGTGATCGACACCTTTTTGATGGTCGGTGTGTCGTCGCTGATCGCATTGATATTGGGCATCCCGCTGGCGGTGATTCTGGTCACCAGCGCCAAGGGTGGAATCTATGAAGCCCCCAGATTGCACAAGGCTCTGGGCGCGTTCGTGAACCTGTTCCGCTCCATTCCCTTTCTTATTTTAATGGTGGCGCTGATCCCGTTTACCCGCCTGATTGTCGGCACTACCTACGGCGTCTGGGCTGCCGTCGTACCACTGACCATCGCGGCTACGCCATTCTTTGCGCGGATCGCCGAAGTCAGTTTGCGCGAAGTGGATCACGGCCTGATCGAAGCAGCGCAGGCCATGGGCTGCAAACGCCACCACATCATTTGGCACGTGCTGTTGCCAGAAGCTTTACCGGGCATTGTCGGCGGTTTCACCATCACAGTGGTCACCATGATCAACTCATCGGCCATGGCCGGGGCCATTGGCGCGGGAGGGTTGGGCGACATTGCCTACCGCTATGGTTATCAGCGCTTTGACACTCAGGTCATGCTGACCGTGATTGTGTTGCTGGTGGTGCTGGTGGCGGTGATTCAGCTTGGCGGTGATCGCCTGGCCCGCGTACTGAACAAACGCTGAGGTATAGTCGGCGGCCACTGCCGCCGACCGAGCCTGCCATGACCCTCGATGCAAAAACCCTCGAACAGATTGCTGCCACCACGCTGGAGCATTATCAGCAGAGTGCCGAAGGCTTTCGCGAAGGGACTCGCGACCACGACGTGAGCCAGAACATCGACGCATTGCTGCGGCACATCCAGGGCCGCGCGCCATTTACCCTTCTGGATTTTGGCTGCGGCCCGGGGCGCGATCTGCAAACCTTCACCCGCCTGGGGCATGTAGCGGTCGGGCTCGACGGCACTGAACGCTTCACCCAGATGGCCCGCCAGGACAGTGGCTGTGAAGTATGGCATCAAGACTTTCTCAAGCTTGAACTGCCTGCAGAACACTTCGACGGCATCTTCGCCAACGCCTCGTTGTTCCACGTACCGACGCAAGAGCTGGAACAAGTGCTGGGCAAACTGCACGCCACCCTGAAACCAGGTGGCGTACTGCTGAGTTCCAACCCCCGGGGAGACAATCAGGAAGGCTGGAATGGCCAGCGTTACGGGGCATATCACGACCTGGAGAACTGGCGGGCGATGCTCACCAAAGCGGGTTTTGTCGAGCTTGAGCACTACTATCGCCCACCGGGCCTGCCCCGCGACCAGCAGCCCTGGCTGGTGAGTGTGTGGCGTAAAATCACCGCCTGAATCCTGTTCGCTCGCAAGCCTTGAAAGCTCGCGAGGCAAGCTCGCTCCTACAGGGGTCAGAGCCATATGGCATCCCAGTGGGGATAGTCGCCCAAGTGCTTTACCAAACCTGCACGCAGGGGGTTAGCGACGACATAGCGGGCAACGCCTGCAAGATCCTCGTCATAGCGAATCCCTCGGTCGTGATAGCCCTTTTGCCAGAGCTTCACCGGGTGCCCAAGGGCACAGCCAATCGCTAGCGCACTCCGTGATTTTGTCCGCTGCATGACTGTCGCAAGGCTGGCGTCTTGAAGTTCGATTAACCAGTGGAAGTGGTCGGGCATTACGACCCAGGCGAGTGATTCCACAAGGCCTTCTGTGTGTGTTCGCCTGAATTCATTAATCAAAATACGGCTTAAACAAAAATCATAGAAATAAGGCTGCCGATTCTTCACGACAGCCGTAATCAAATAAATACGCCCTACTTCGCAAAACCTCCCGGTACGAAGTCGGTATGCATGAGGAAAAGCTGGCATTCCTTTGCCCTCTGAATAAATTCCAAGGCACAGAATAGTGTTGCTCAGGCACGACAGAGACACAGCAGTATCTCTGTATGTGTCTACATAGCCCCTGTAGGAGCGAGCTTGCCTCGCGATACAAACAACGCCATTGCCGGGCATAAAAAAGCCCCGAGGGGCTTACACCGCTCGGGGCTCGGTCTTTCATGGCTTACAACTTGGCGATGGAGACTTCGGTAGATTTCACAAAGGCAATGACTTCACTGCCCACAACCAGTTCCAGTTCTTTGACCGAACGGGTGGTGATGACCGAGGTAACGATGCCCGATGCCGTCTGTACGTCGATTTCCGAGAGCACGTCGCCCAGCACGATTTCCTTGATATGGCCTTTGAACTGGTTGCGAACGTTGATGGCTTTGATGGTCATGGTGTCGATTCCTGTCTTGGGATAGAAAAGTGCGGTTATTGTGCCCAGCGCAGTTGCGTGGGCAGCGGTGCAACGGGTTCCGGCTCAGGGGGAGAGCCAGGCAAGGCAAGTACCCGGTTGAGTACTTCAGTTTCCAGTGCCGCCAGCCGGTGCGATCCGCGCACCCGCGGGCGTTGCAATTCGACAATGAGGTCCAGCCCCACTTCGCCGTCTTCGATCAGAATCACCCGGTCGGCTATCGCAACGGCTTCGCTGACATCGTGGGTCACCAGCAACACGGTGAATCCGTGCTGGCGCCACAGGCGTTCGATCAGTTGTTGCATCTCGATGCGGGTCAATGCATCCAGCGCGCCCAGCGGTTCATCCAGCAATAACAGGCTCGGCTGGTGGATCAGCGCACGAGCCAGCGCCACACGCTGTTTCTGCCCGCCCGATAATGCCGCCGGCCATTCATTGGCCCGCTCGGCCAGACCCACCTCTTCCAGCGCTTTTAGCGCCTTGGCACGCCAGTCGCCCTTGAGCCCGAGCCCGACGTTGTCGATGACTTTTTTCCAGGGCAGCAAACGCGCTTCCTGAAACATTAGCCGCGTGTCTGCGCGGGCTTCTTCCAGCGGTGCAGTACCTGCCTGCAATACCCCCGCCGTCGGTTGATCGAGCCCGGCCAGCAGGCGCATCAGGGTGCTTTTGCCGCACCCGCTACGCCCGACAATCGCCACGAATTGACCGGCCGGAATATGCAGATTGATGTCGCGCAGTACCTGACGCTCACCAAAAGACTTTTGCAGGCCATGGATGGCCAGCGGAATACCCTGACGCAAACGCGGAGGTTGTTGAGCTGTCATGCTGCACCGCCTTTAACCACTTGATACGCCGGGTGCCAACGCAACCACACGCGCTCCAGTCCACGGGCTGCGGTGTCGGCCAGCTTGCCCAGCACCGCGTACAAAACAATTGCCAGTACCACCACGTCTGTCTGCAAAAACTCCCGGGCGTTCATCGCCAGGTAGCCAATGCCGGAGCTGGCAGAGATGGTTTCAGCCACGATCAGGGTCAACCACATAAAGCCCAGGGCAAAGCGCACGCCCACCAGAATCGAAGGCAAGGCACCGGGCAGGATCACCTGACGAAACAGGCTGAAACCGGACAGCCCGTAACTGCGCGCCATCTCCACCAAGGCAGGGTCGACGTTGCGGATGCCGTGGTAGGTGTTGAGGTAGATCGGGAATAAAGTCCCCAGCGCCACCAGAAAAATCTTCGCCGACTCGTCGATCCCGAACCACAGGATGACCAGAGGGATCAGCGCCAGATGCGGTACGTTGCGGATCATTTGCACCGAGCTGTCGAGCAGGCGTTCACCCCATTTCGACAAGCCGGTAATGAAGCCCAATACCAGGCCAATGCTGCCACCGATCACAAAACCGACCCCGGCGCGCCAGCCACTGATGGCGAGGTGTTTCCAGATTTCGCCACTGCGCACCAACTCGACCCCGGCCGCGATCACGGCGCTGGGTGCCGGCAAAATGCGCGTCGACAACCAGCCCGCCGAAACCGACAACTGCCAAACCGCCAGCAGTAAAACCGGCAAGGCCCAGGGCGCCAGTTTGTGGCCGATGCCATTAAGGCTTAGAGCCTTCCCCTTACTCATGGCCGCCTCAACTCTGCGAAGCAGCTTTAGGGAGAATATCGTTGGCAACCATTTCGCCAAACGGACTGACGTAGCCGGCACTTTTCGGCAGTTCCGGGCGCTCGATATCGAGGTGCGGGAACAGCAGTTCAGCCACGCGGTAGGACTCTTCCAGGTGTGGATAGCCCGAGAAAATAAAGGTGTCGATGCCCAGGTCGGCGTATTCCTTGACCCGTGCCGCCACTGTCGGACCGTCACCCACCAGCGCGGTGCCCGCGCCACCGCGTACCAGGCCGACGCCTGCCCACAGGTTGGGGCTGACTTCCAGATTGTCGCGGCTGCCACCATGCAGTGCGGCCATGCGCTGCTGGCCGACGGAATCGAAGCGCGCCAGTGAAGCCTGGGCCCGGGCGATGGTGTCGTCATCCAGATGTGAAATCAGCTTGTCTGCCGCTTTCCACGCCTCTTCGTTGGTTTCGCGAACGATGACGTGCAGGCGAATACCGAAGCGCACGGTACGTCCGTGTTTGGCGGCCTTGGCCCGTACCTGCTCGATTTTTTCTGCAACCGCAGCCGGAGGCTCGCCCCAGGTCAGGACCATTTCAACTTGCTCTGCGGCCAGATCCTGCGCCGCTTCCGAGGAACCGCCGAAGTACAGCGGCGGACGCGGTTGCTGGATCGGTGGATAGAGCAACTTGGCGCCTTTGACCGTGATGTGCTGACCGTCGTAGTCCACGGTTTCGCCTTCCAGTACACGGCGCCAGATACGGGTGAACTCAACCGATGCCTGATAACGCTCTTCGTGGCTCAGAAACAGGCCATCACCCGCCAACTCTTCCGGGTCACCGCCGGTCACCAGGTTGAACAGCGCCCGTCCGCCGGACAGTCGGTCCAGGGTCGCGGCCTGTCGCGCGGCCACGGTCGGGGAAACGATACCCGGGCGCAGCGCCACCAGAAACTTCAAGCGCTGGGTCACAGGGATCAACGCTGCCGCCACCAGCCACGAGTCTTCGCACGAGCGCCCGGTTGGGATCAGTACTCCGCCAAAACCCAGGCGGTCTGCCGCTTGTGCCACTTGTTGCAAATAACCGTAGTCAACGGCGCGGGCGCCTTCGGAGGTGCCAAGGTAATGGCCGTCACCGTGAGTAGGCAGGAACCAGAAAATATTGAGGCTCATGGAGTTGTCTCCTGAATGGGTACGGCAAGCGTTAGTTGGCTTTGGCCACAGTGGCCGGTGGTGTCCAGATCACATCTTTCACAACCAGCGGCTTGGGAATCAGCTTGAGCTGGTAAAAACTGTCAGCGATTTTTTGCTGGGCGCTGACCACATCCGGGGTCAAAAACTGTGCGCCGTAGCCCTGGCGTTTGACCGCCGTGCGGGTGATATCAACCGGCAGACCGAGGATCGGCGCTACTTGCCGGGTGACCTCTTCAGGGTTGGCTTTGGCCCACTCACCGACATCGCGGACTTCTTCAATCAGGGCCTCGATGACCTTGGGATGCTGTTCGGCGTAGGGCTTGGTAGCCAGATAGAACTGATGGTTGTCTGCGATACCGCTGGCGTCACGCAGGGTGCGTGCCTGCAGCTGCTGTTCGGCGGCAGCCTGGTACGGATCCCAGATCACCCAGGCATCGGCACTGCCGCGCTCAAACGCCGCACGGGCATCGGCGGGTGGCAGGAATATGGTCTGGATGTCGCTGTACTTCAGGCCGGCATCTTCAAGGGCGCGCACCAACAGGTAGTGCACGTTGGAGCCTTTGTTGAGCACGACCTTTTTGCCTTTGAGGTCTTTGACCGATTTGATCGGTGAATCCTTGGGCACCAGAATTGCTTCGCTGGTCGGCGCAGGCGGCTCGTAGGCGACATACAGCAGGTCAGCACCGGCGGCCTGGGCGAATACAGGCGGAGTTTCACCCGTCACGCCGAAGTCGATGGAGCCCACGTTGAGGCCCTCAAGCAATTGCGGGCCACCGGGGAACTCGGTCCATTGCACATCGACGCCCTGCTCGGCCAGACGCTTTTCCAGCGTGCCCCTGGCCTTGAGCAGCACCAGCGTGCCGTACTTTTGATAACCGATACGCAGCGCATCGGCCTGTGCTTCTAAAACGACGCCAAAGGACACAGCCGCAGCCAACAGGGCGACCACTCCACGACGCAAAATGAAAGGGCGCATAGCGCTCTCCTATCAGAGTTCGAGATTCGGGTTGCACCTGCCGGGCCGTTAGCGGATCGGTAAGGCGGGATTACTTGAAACGGTGTGCTGTACCTGTGGGCGCTGGCTTGCCGGCGATGGCATCACTGCATCGTGTCAGGCAATCCGGGGCGCCTGAATCGCTGGCAAGCCAGCTCCCACACAAAGGCACCGGCATCGGTTGGTTCAGATGCTCCAGCGAGCCGTGCGCAGGCGCTCGTTGAGAATGTTCGGGTCCAGCGGTTTCGGACGGCGGGCCAGGGCGCTGTAGAACTGCTCAAGGGCCTCGCTCAAACGTTGTTCCAGGATCGGCACCAGTTGCGCTTGTGCGCTGCCTTCGCCGTAAGCAATCTGGCTGTCTTCGGCAAAAATGCCGTGCAGCATTTCCTGAGCCTTGAGCGCAGACAGCACCGGCTTGAGGGCGTAGTCCACAGCCAGCATGTGGGCGATGCTGCCCCCCGTAGCGATGGGCAATACCACTTTGTGGCTCAGGGCACGTTCAGGCAGCAGATCGAGGATGGTTTTCAGTGCGCCGCTAAACGAGGCCTTGTACACCGGCGTCGCAATCACCAGGCCATCGGCATTATCAATGTGCTGCAACAGATCGATGATTTGCGGGCTGTCAAAACGGGCGTGGAGCAAGTCTTCGGCCGGAAAGTCACGGACCTGATAACTCACGACTTCAACGCCTTGCTGGTTGAGCCAGTGTTTGGCGCGGTCCAGCAGCACCCCGGAACGGGATCGTTGGCTAGGGCTACCTCCGATTGTCACGACCAGCATCTAGGCGTTTCCTTGAATGAATGTGTGCAATTCGCTGTCAGCGTTTTCGCTTGAGTGAGAAGACCTTAACAGGTGATTTATATATCTATAAATCATATTTATTCATTTGTTTATTCTTTAAAGGAATAAGCATTTTGAACATTTAAAAAGCAAAAAAAGGCCGTCGAAACGGCCCAAACCCTGTTGCACTTGAAGGTGGAAACTCTGTAGGAGCGAGCTTGCTCGCGAGCTTTTTGATCTGAACAGCTCGCGAGCAAGCTCGCTCCTACAGGAGGGATTATTTATTCGGTTGTGGCGTCAGGCGCAGGTAAGGCTTCACGGCGCGGTAGCCTTTAGGAAAGCGTTTCTTGATTTCGTCTTCGTCCTTGAGCGACGGCACGATGACGACGTCGTCACCGTCCTGCCAGTTGGCCGGGGTGGCGACTTTGTAGTTGTCGGTCAGTTGCAGTGAATCAATCACCCGCAGTATTTCGTTGAAATTACGTCCCGTACTGGCCGGGTAGGTGATGGTCAGACGAATTTTCTTGTTCGGATCAATCACGAACAACGAGCGCACTGTCAGGGTATCGCTGGCATTGGGGTGAATCAGGTCGTAGAGGTCAGACACTTTGCGATCGGCATCGGCCAGGATCGGGAAGTTGACGAGGGTGTTCTGGGTTTCGTTGATGTCCTCGATCCACTTGTGGTGCGAATCCACCGGGTCGACGGACAGGGCAATGGCCTTGACCCCGCGTTTGGCAAACTCGTCCTTGAGCTTGGCGGTGAATCCCAGCTCGGTGGTGCACACCGGGGTGAAGTCCGCCGGGTGCGAGAACAGCACGCCCCAGTTATCGCCCAGCCATTCATGAAAATGGATTTTGCCGGCGCTGGAATCCTGTTCGAAATCGGGGGCGATATCGCCGAGTCTGAGGCTCATGGTGCAGCTCCTTTTTATAGGGAATGGCAGGGCGTGATGGGCTTACTCTGCCTGCGCCAATAACGATTTAAAAAGAATAAATATCGATTTGGTTAGATCTTAAAGGAATATTAAAAACTGTTTCATTGGACGCGGCCAAGGCATGGGGCCACTCTGGATTCAGGTTTAGGCAAGGGGAGCGGCAGGGAGCTGCGACATTTAAATGTGTTGCGAATTGATCGATTCGATCTTCGGTAAACACCCTGCCCGGCATTGCGCCGGGCAGGATTTTTCTTGCCTTTTGTTACGAACGGCTTACAGCAACGGGATCGAGTAGCTGACGATCAGACGGTTTTCGTCTTGCTCGCGGCTCGAAGGAATATCGTTGCGCCACATGGCGTTTTTCCACATGAAGCCAAGGTTTTTCAACGTGCCTTCCTGTACTACGTAGGCCACGGTAATGTCCCGTTCCCACTCGGAAAGACCGGAGCCTGCAACGCCACCGGCTTTGTTGACGGTGTCGAAGTTATCGCCACGCAGGTAAACCGCGCCCGCCGTCAGGCCAGGAACGCCCAGCTTGGCGAAGTCATACGAGTAGCGAGCCTGCCAGGTACGTTCGCCAGCACGGGCAAACTTCTGGATTTGCATGTCGGTAGTCAGGTAAGCAGAAGAACCGTCACCCTGGTTCAGCCAAGGGAAGTCGCTGCTGCCGTTGCTGACCTGGTAACCGCCACCGAAGGTGTGGCCTTCAACGGTGTACAGGAACAGGCCGCTGTACAGGTTGTTGTCAACCTTGCCTTTGCCGCTGGTCTGGCCACGGTAATCGCCAGCACTGTAGTAGGACGGATCATTACCGTTCTTACCGTCGTCTGTGCTGTGGAAGTAACGCAAATCAGTTTTTAGCACGCCCGGGCCGATGGACCAGTTGTGAGTCAGGCCCAGAAAGTGTTGCTTGTAGAAATCTTCCAGATTGCCGTAGTAGTACTGCAGCAACAGGTCTTTGTTGAGCTTGTAGTCGGCACCGCCGTAATAGAACTTGTTAACAAATTTGCCCGCGTCGTAGTTGGAGCCACCGTTGGCACCAGCAATCGACAGGCCTTCGTTGTTGCTGGAGTTACGACCCTTGGCGTGTTCAATCTGGCCGCCGGTGAAGGTCAGGTCCTTGAACTCGCTGGAGGTGATCTGGCCACCCTGGAAGGTTTGCGGCAGCATGCGACCGTCGTTGGTCACGATGACCGGCAGTTTTGGCTGCAAGGTACCGATGCGCAATTCAGTCTGAGAAATCTTGGCTTTGGCAGTCAGGCCCAGGCTGGCGAATTCGTCAGCAGCGTGGTCGCCGTCGCTCGGGAATACAGAGCCGCCCGATGAGGTGCCCAGTGCATTACCGTGCTTGGCAGCGCTGGAGTCCAGTTTGACGCCCAACAGGCCAATCGCGTCCACACCGAAACCAACTGTGCCCTGGGTGAAGCCCGAGGTGAAGTCCAGCTGGAAACCTTGGCCCCATTCTTCGGTTTTGCTCCGAACACCATTTGCGCGGTTGGCAGCAGAGCCTGCTTCAGCATCACGGTTATCGTTGTTGATATAGAAGTTACGCAGCTTCAGCGTGGCCTTGCTGTCTTCAATGAAGCCAGCAGCGCTTGCCTGTTGCGCCAACAAACCTACGGCCACAGCGAGGGCCAAGGTGGACTTGTTCATGGTGTTGCTCCTATGCGTTTCTAATTTTTGTAGTTCTTTAGCCCAAGATCTGACGCCTCGGTGCTACAGATGCGCGATTAGCGCCAGACAGTGACTGACAAGTCAATCGTAACCAATCATGTCTACGACCTTTGTCTAGTCATCTGCCGTTTGTGCGCAGGGTAATGGCTATTCAATAAAACCAAAAAGAATTGTTTCGAATTTTTTCAGATCAAAAGAATATATAGCTAAATATTTCCTACGCAAAATCGGGGGAATCCTATAGGCCTTTTGTCTAATTTATAAACAATAATTTATGAATTTTTTAATAGCGTTTAGTTCTTATCCCGCGACCCGACCAGATGCCGGCAAAAAACGCGACGCAGTTAAAGCTCGCGCGCGTATCTAGTGTTCAGAACTTCATAAGCTAATGCTTAAAAGTTATTTATTTACGCATTCTTAGATCATTTAACCTCGCGCTCTGCCGATGTCCGGCCGCCTGCCGAGGAGCTTCCTGATGAAACTGCACTCCCCCTTACGCCTTTTGGCAGCTCTGTCTCTGGCGGGTGCCAGTTTCTTTGCGCAGGCCGCCAGTACCGATGTGACCGTGGCTTACCAAACCACCGTTGACCCGGCCAAAGTCGCCCAGGCCGATGGGGCTTACGAAAAGGCCACGGGCGCCAAAATCAACTGGCGCAAATTCGATAACGGCTCAGACATCATTGCCGCCATTGCCTCGGGTGATGTGCAAATCGGCTATCTGGGGTCCAGCCCGCTGACCGCGGCCATCACCCGCAAAGTGCCGGTGGAAACCTTTTTGATCGCCACCCAGATCGGCGGCGCTGAGGCACTGGTGGCCCGTGACGGTTCCGGAATCAATAGCCCGCAAGACCTGATCGGCAAGAAAGTTGCTGTGCCTTTTGTGTCCACCGGGCACTACAGCCTGCTGGCAGCGCTCAAGCACTGGAACATTGACCCTTCGAAAGTACAGATTCTGAACCTTGCACCGCCGGCCATTGTGGCGGCCTGGAAGCGTGGCGATATCGACGCCACTTATGTGTGGGACCCGGCATTGGGCGCAGCCAAGGAGAACGGCAAAGTGCTGATTACCTCTGGCGAGCTGGCCAAATTCGGTGCACCGACTTTTGATGCATGGATCGTGCGCAAGGACTTCGCTGCCAAGCACCCTGAAATCGTTAAAGACTTTGCCAAGGTCACGCTGGATGCCTACGCCGACTATCGCAAGGATCCGCAAGCCTGGCTGGCCAATCAAAGCAACGTCGACAAAGTGGTGAAGCTCTCCGGCGCCAAGCCTGCTGACATCCCGGTGCTGCTGCAAGGCAACGTCTACCCGCTGGCCGCGGATCAAGTTGTCCTGCTCGGCGCGCCGACCACTAAAGCGCTGACCGACACTGCCGCCTTCCTCAAAGAGCAAGGCAAGGTCGATGCGGTACTGCCGGACTACGCGCCGTCGGTCAACGCCAGCTTCATTACTCAATAATTTTCGCCCGCTGAGGAGTCGACCGTCATGGCCTTGTTATCACTGGAGCGCATCAGCGCACAGTACCCGGGCGCAGCTGAGCCGGTGCTGTCGGATATTTCCGTCAACCTCGGCCCTCAGCAATTGTTGGTCGCCCTTGGCCCGTCGGGCAGCGGCAAAACGTCATTGCTGAATCTGATCGCCGGTTTTGTCGAACCGAGCGCGGGGCGCATCACCCTCGACGGTGCCCCGGTCAAGGGACCGAGTGCCGAGCGTGGCGTGGTGTTTCAGGACGACGTGCTGCTGCCCTGGCAAGACGTCCTGGCCAACGTGGCTTTCGGCCTGGAACTGGCCGGTGTACCCCGCGACAAGCGCGAAATCCGCGCCCGTGAAATGCTGGCGCTGGTGGATTTGTCGGGCTTTGAACAGCGCCGCGTCTGGGAGCTTTCGGGCGGCCAGAAGCAGCGCGTCGGCCTGGCTCGTGCCCTGGCTGCCGATCCCCGCGTGTTGCTGATGGACGAACCTTTCGGCGCGCTGGATGCCTTCACCCGCGAACAGATGCAAGAACTGCTGCTGCAAGTGTGCAAGCGCACCGACAAACCCGTATTCCTGATTACCCACGACATTGAAGAAGCGGTGTTTCTGGCCACTGACCTGATTTTGCTGGCACCCAACCCGGGCCGTATCGTCGAGCGCCTGAGCCTGGATTTCGGAAAGCGTTACAACGCCGGTGAATCGGCCCGTTCGATCAAGTCCGATCCACGCTTTATCGAAACCCGTGAGCACGTGCTTGAGCGCGTGTTTTCCCAACGCAGTGCCACACAGCATCAGGAGCGCGCATGAGCAGTTATGAAGCCGTTGCCGCAGCTCCGGTTGCCGCACCCCACGCACCGCGCCCGGTGAAACGCAGCCTGAGCACGCGCTGGATCAGCGTCCTGACCATCGTCACCCTGATTGCCGTTTGGTGGGCCGTGACCGCGGCCGGGCTGATCGAACCGCTGTTTTTACCGCCACCGTCCGCCGTACTGGAAAAGGGCTGGTTGCTGGCGACCAAAGGTTATATGGACTCCACCTTGTGGCAACACTTGGGCGCTAGCCTGAGCCGTATCGGCCTGGGCCTGGGGTTTGCGATCCTGACCGCCGTACCGGTGGGTATCGCCATTGGCCACAACCGCATTGCGCGGGGGATTTTCGACCCGCTGATCGAGTTCTATCGCCCGATTCCGCCGCTGGCCTATTTGCCGCTGATTGTGATCTGGTGCGGGATTGGCGAGCTTTCAAAAGTGCTGCTGATCTACCTGGCGATTTTTGCCCCGATTGCAATTGCGACTGCCACCGGCGTGCGTACCGTCGACCCGGCCAAAGTCCGCGCCGCTCAGTCGTTGGGTGCCACCCGCTGGCAGTTGATTCGCCATGTGATTTTGCCCAGCGCCCTGCCGGACATTCTAACCGGTGTGCGTATCGGCCTTGGCGTCGGCTGGTCGACCCTGGTGGCAGCCGAGTTGATCGCCGCCACCAGCGGGCTGGGTTTCATGGTGCAGTCCGCCGCACAATTTCTGGTCACCGACGTGGTGGTACTGGGAATTCTGGTGATTGCCATCATCGCCTTTGCCATGGAAATGGGCCTGCGCGCCCTGCAACGCAAGCTGGTGCCGTGGCACGGCCAGGCTCACTAGACACTCGACGCTGATCAATCGGCGCGCTGATAAAGAGATAGACCATGAGCCTGACCATTACCCCGATTAGCTCTGCCCTTGGCGCCCAGATTGACGGCGTTGACCTGACCCGCCCCCTGAGCCCGCAGCAGCGCGATGCCATCGAGCAAGCGCTGCTTGAGCATCAGGTTATTTTCTTCAAAGACCAGTCGATCACCCCGCAGCAGCAAGCACGCTTTGCGGCCAATTTTGGTGATCTGCATATTCATCCGATCTATCCCAACGTACCTGAGCAGCCCGAAGTGCTGGTGCTGGACACCGCCGTCACCGACGTGCGTGACAACGCGGTATGGCACACCGACGTAACCTTTTTGCCGACCCCGGCGATGGGTGCGGTGCTGAGTGCCAAGCAGTTGCCGGCCTTTGGCGGCGATACCTTGTGGGCCAGCGGGATTGCAGCGTTCGAGGGGCTGTCCAAGCCATTGCAAGTGTTGCTGGATGGTTTGACTGCAACCCACGACTTCACCAAATCGTTCCCGCTGGAGCGTTTCGGCTCTACACCTGAAGATTTTCTGCGCTGGGACCAGACCCGTAAAAACAACCCGCCGCTGTCGCACCCGGTGGTACGTACGCACCCGGTCAGCGGCCGCAAGTCGCTGTTCGTCAACGAAGGCTTCACCACGAAAATCAATGAGCTTTCAGAGGCTGAAAGCGAAGCGATTTTGAAACTCCTGTTCGCCCACAGCACCCGCCCGGAGTACACCATCCGCTGGCGCTGGCAGGAGAACGACGTCGCGTTCTGGGACAACCGTGTGACCCAGCATTACGCCGTGGATGATTACCGCCCGAACCGGCGCGTGATGCATCGCGCGACAATCCTGGGTGACGCGCCCTTCTGACACAGACGGAGCGAGCTCTTCACGGCCCGGGATACAGCGTTGAAAAGCTCGCGAGCAAGCTCGCTCCTACAGGGACGGCCGTTTGGGCAGGTACGGCGGCAGGTACAAGCCCAAATATGCATCGACCACCCGCGCCCCTTCTTCGGCCATGCGTGGGGTGATGCAGTCGTGAAGCTGCATGGAACGCGCATACACGCGGTCGCCCAATTCCATCGCCAGGGCAAAAACGTCCACCTCTTGCGGCATTACCGGTAGCTCGAAGTGGCGCATAAAAAGCGCGTGCATCAATTGCCCCAGTTCAAGATCGTGCTGGCGGTCGGCCAGGGTCACTTCGGTAAGCCCGTGCTGAGCCAGGATCAGCTGCCGGGCCGCCGCGTCCTGGTGGTAAATGGTCAGCATGCGTTGTTCGATAATCCGCGAAAGATCGCGCCAGCCAGTGAGTTCGCCATGGGCAACGGGCACTTGCAGGCAGGCGCGGAACGCTGCATGGACATCACTGGTCAGGGCCTGGAGCAACGCCGGCACACTGGGGAAAAAGTGGTAGACCGATGAAGGTGCGATGGCGGCACGCTGCGCCACGCTGTAAATCGACAGGCTGGACACACCCTCTGCCGCGAGCAAAGTGCGGGCAGCATCGAGTATCGAATCGATTCGGACCTGACTGCGGGCGCGGGGCTTGCGAGGTGTAGCGCGGGGCGTGGCGGGGCGCGTCATGGGTGTCTCCTGCGGGGCAGCAGGCATTGTACGAGCCGGGCAGGATGTTAGCCACAGACCTTCACCCTGATCGCCCGCGGTTGTGAACCCATAAAAAAACGCCACCGGCTGTGGGCCGATGGCGTTTTTCAGTACTGCAATCGCTTACACGGTATGCAGGTACCAGTTGTACTCGAGGTCGGAGATGGAATGTTCAAACTCTTCCAGTTCGCTCTCTTTACAGGCAACAAAAATATCGATGTATTTGGGGTCGATATATTTGGCCATGACTTCGCTGTCATCCAGCTCGCGCAGGGCATCACGCAAGTTGTTCGGCAGGCTCTGCTCGTTCTGCTCGTAGGAGTTGCCTTCTACGGGTGGTGGTGGCTCGATCTTGTTGGTCAGACCGTGGTGCACGCCTGCCAGAACCGAAGCCATCAACAAGTACGGGTTGGCATCAGCGCCGGCAACCCGGTGTTCCAGACGCACGGAGTCAGATGAGCCGGTCGGCACGCGCAAGGCGACCGTACGGTTGTCCAGGCCCCAGCACGGCGAGTTCGGCACGTAGAACTGTGCGCCGAAACGACGGTACGAGTTGACGTTAGGGCAAAGGAACGCCATCTGCGCCGGTAGGGTCTCGAGCACACCGCCGATCGCGTGACGCAATGCGGCGTTCTGCTCGGGATCCTCGCTGGCAAAAATATTTTTGCCTTCTTTGTCCAGAATCGAAATATGTACGTGCAACCCGTTACCCGCCTGGCCCGGATAAGGCTTGGCCATGAACGTGGTGTCCATCTCATGGTCGTAGGCGATGTTCTTGATCAGACGTTTAAGCAGTACCGCGTAGTCGCAAGCCTTGATCGGGTCGGCAACGTGGTGCAGGTTCACTTCGAACTGCGCCGGGGCACTTTCTTTAACGATGGCGTCAGCCGGGATGCCTTGTTCTTTGGCACCTTCCAGAATGTCCTGGAGGCAGTCGACGTATTCGTCGAGATCGTCGATCAGGTAAACCTGGGTCGAATGCGGACGTTTGCCGGAGATCGGCGAACGCGGCGGTTGTGGACGCCCGTTTACGTTCTCCTGGTCGATCAGGTAGAACTCGAGCTCGAAAGCGGCGCAGATGGTGAGGCCCATGTCATCAAATTTAGTAACAACTTGACGCAATACTTCGCGAGGGTCGGCGAAGAAGGGTTCACCTTCGAGTTCGTGCATGGTCATCAGCAGTTGCGCGGTTGGGCGCTTTTGCCACGGCTCATTGCACAGGGTGTCAGGGATTGGATAACAGATTCTGTCTGCGTCACCGATATCCAGCCCCAGACCGGTGCTTTCCACCGTTGAGCCGTTGATATCCAGCGCAAAAAGAGAGGCTGGCAGGTTGATGCCTTTCTCGTAAACCTTGTGGAGGCTGGTGCGTTCAATGCGCTTGCCGCGCACCACACCATTCATATCCGCAATTAGAAGGTCAACGTACAGAACCTCAGGATGTTCCTTAAGGAACGCGTTCGCTTCGTTAAGCTGAACGGCACGCGGGGGTACCGACATGATGCAACACCTTTGTTGTTAAAAATATCAATCATTGAGCGCTACGGGATTCAGTCAACCCGAACGGCATACCGAAGTCAAGCAGCCTCTTTTTTGCCCTTAAAAAGGGCTGAAAGGCCATTTTTGACGCTTTTTAGGGCGTCTTTGCCCTTTTAAAACCTTTGCCGACCGCAGGCTTGAGCGGGCCGTATTGTATTTTTTACGGGGGTGTTGTGTAAAAAAATGAACAAGGCTAAGCTCGATTCAAACCCATAACAGCAATAATACCGGGGTGTTACATGTCACGCCTGCCGTTAATCGGCGTCACCGCCTGCACCAAGCAGATCGGTTTGCATCCTTATCACATCACTGGCGATAAGTACGTGCGAGCAGTCGCGGTGGCCGCCAAAGGCTTGCCTCTGATCCTTCCGTCATTGGCGGAACTGATTGATCCGACAAATATTCTGGACAGTCTGGACGGCCTGCTCTTTACCGGTTCACCTTCCAACATCGAACCTCACTTATATCACGGCCCTGCCAGTGCGCCTGGCACGCTGCATGATCCTGACCGTGATGGCACCACCCTCCCCCTGATTCGCGCCGCCATAGCCGCAGGTATTCCTGTGCTGGGGATCTGCCGCGGGTTTCAGGAGTTGAATGTAGCCCTGGGGGGCACACTTCACCAGAAATTGCATGAAGTCGAAGGCTTCATCGAGCATCGCGAAGACCCCAGCGCGCCCGTTGAGGTGCAGTACGCACCGAGCCATGCCATGCACATTCAACCGGGCGGCGTACTGGCGGGTCTGGGCCTGCCGGCGGAGTTCGAGGTCAACTCGATTCACACCCAGGGTGTCGATCAATTGGCCCCCGGGTTACGGGTTGAGGCCGTGGCCCCGGACGGGCTGGTTGAGGCGGTTTCGGTCGAGGGCGGCAAGGCTTTTGCTTTAGCTGTGCAATGGCACCCCGAATGGCAGGTAAGCTCTAACCCGATTTATCTCGCCATCTTCCAGGCATTTGGCGATGCCTGCAGAAGGCGCGCGACCCAACGCGACGCGGATGCGTCAGTAAACGCCTGACTTATCCAAGTCAGGACACTCAGCCCAGAGGCATTTATGAGTAACAACCTCGACCAGCTCACCGATTGGTTGAAAGACCACAAGATCACAGAAGTCGAATGCATGATCGCCGACCTTACCGGGATTACACGCGGCAAGATTTCGCCGACCAACAAGTTCATTGCCGAAAAAGGCATGCGCCTGCCCGAGAGCGTTTTGCTGCAAACCGTAACGGGCGACTATGTCGAAGACGACATCTATTACGAGCTGCTGGACCCTGCCGATATCGACATGATCTGCCGTCCGGACCAGAACGCTGTGTTTATGGTGCCCTGGGCGATAGAACCCACGGCCCAGGTGATTCACGACACCTACGACAAACAGGGCAACCCGATTGAGCTGTCGCCGCGCAACGTGCTGAAAAAGGTCCTCAAACTCTATGCCGATCACGGCTGGCAGCCGATTGTGGCGCCAGAGATGGAGTTCTACCTGACCAAGCGCAGCGACGACCCCGACTACCCGTTGCAGCCACCGATCGGACGCTCGGGACGCCCCGAGACCGGCCGTCAGTCGTTCTCCATTGAAGCGGCCAACGAATTCGATCCGCTGTTCGAAGACGTATACGACTGGTGCGAGTTGCAAGAGCTGGATCTGGACACCCTGATCCACGAAGACGGCACCGCGCAGATGGAAATCAACTTCCGTCACGGCGACGCACTGTCGCTGGCCGACCAGATTCTGGTGTTCAAACGCACCATGCGCGAAGCCGCGCTCAAGCACGACGTAGCCGCTACCTTCATGGCCAAACCCATGACCGGTGAGCCTGGCAGCGCCATGCACTTGCACCAGAGCATCATCGACATCGAAACCGGCAAAAACATCTTCTCCAATGAAGATGGAACCATGAGCCAGCTGTTCCTGAATCACATCGGCGGCTTGCAGAAGTTCATTCCTGAACTGCTGCCACTGTTTGCGCCGAACGTGAACTCCTTCCGCCGCTTCCTGCCTGATACCTCGGCGCCGGTAAACGTGGAATGGGGCGAAGAGAACCGGACCGTAGGTCTGCGCGTGCCGGATGCCGGCCCGCAAAACCGCCGGGTCGAGAACCGCTTGCCGGGCGCCGACGCCAACCCGTACCTGGCGATTGCTGCCAGCTTGCTGTGTGGCTATATCGGCATGGTTGAAGGGATCAATCCGAGCGCTCCCGTAGTGGGCCGCGGTTATGAACGCCGCAACCTGCGCCTGCCTCTGACCCTTGAAGAAGCACTGGCACGCATGGAAAGCAGCAAGACTGTCGAAAAGTACCTGGGCACCAAATTCATTGCGGGTTACATCGCAGTCAAACGTGCCGAGCATGAAAACTTCAAGCGTGTCATCAGTTCGTGGGAGCGGGAGTTCCTGCTGTTCGCCGTCTGATCCACCCCGTCTGTCACCAGGAGTGCTGCGCCAGGAAGGCGCGGCACCTCACGGAATAAAGGAGAGCTCTGTATGACCAACAAGAACCCGCAAACCCTCCACTGGCAACAACTGAGCAACGACCATCACCTGGCGCCATTCAGTGATTTCAAGCAATTGAAAGAAGTCGGGCCGCGCATTGTCACTCACGCCAAGGGCGTGTACCTGTGGGACAGCGAAGGTCACAAAATTCTCGACGGCATGGCCGGCCTGTGGTGTGTTGCCATTGGCTACGGACGTGACGAACTGGCCGATGCGGCCAGTAAGCAAATGCGCGAGCTGCCGTACTACAACCTGTTTTTCATGACCGCTCACCCGCCAGTGCTTGAGCTGTCCAAGGTCATCGCCCAGATCGCCCCCGAAGGCATGAACCACGTGTTCTTCACCGGTTCCGGTTCTGAAGGCAACGACACCATGTTGCGCATGGTTCGCCACTACTGGGCGATCAAAGGCCAACCCGAGAAGAAGGTCATCATCAGCCGCAAGAACGGCTACCACGGCTCAACCGTGGCCGGTGCCAGTCTGGGCGGCATGACCTACATGCATGAACAGGGTGACTTGCCGATCCCGGGCATCACGCACATTGCCCAACCGTACTGGTTTGCCGAAGGCGGCGACATGTCCCCGGAAGAGTTCGGTATCTGGGCGGCCAACCAGCTGGAAGAAAAGATTCTCGAAATCGGCGTCGACAAGGTCGGTGCCTTTATTGCCGAGCCGATTCAGGGCGCAGGCGGCGTGATCATTCCGCCCGATACCTACTGGCCGCGAATCAAGGAGATTCTGGCCAAGTACGACATCCTGTTCGTGGCTGACGAAGTCATATGTGGCTTTGGCCGCACCGGTGAGTGGTTCGGTAGCGATTTCTACGGCCTCAAACCCGACATGATGACCATCGCCAAGGGCCTGACCTCGGGTTACATCCCGATGGGTGGCCTGATCGTGCGCGACGAAGTAGTCGCCGTGCTTAACGAAGGGGGCGATTTCAACCACGGTTTCACCTACTCCGGTCACCCGGTTGCCGCCGCCGTTGCGCTGGAAAACATCCGCATCCTGCGCGAAGAAAAAATTATCGAGAAGGTTCACGCAGAAACGGCACCGTATTTGCAAAAGCGTCTACGTGAACTGAACGATCACCCGTTGGTGGGCGAAGTGCGCGGTGTGGGCCTGTTGGGAGCCATTGAACTGGTTCAGGACAAAGCCACCCGCAAACGTTATGAGGGCCGCGGCGCCGGCATGATTTGCCGACAATTCTGCTTTGAAAACGGGCTGATCATGCGCGCCGTTGGCGACACCATGATCATTGCGCCGCCGCTGGTAATCAGCAAAGACGAGATTGATGAGCTGGTGACCAAGGCGCGTAAGTGCCTCGATCTGACCCTGGAAGTATTACAAGGTTGATCGTCAGGCTCCGGGTGAATGAAATCTGCTGTTTTTATGCAGGCAATTACGCTCGGAGCCTTAAGAATAAAGGCTCTTCCCTTGAAAGCCTGCCCCCGATCTTGCCAGACTACCCGCCGGTTTTAGTCATCCTGAGATCAGGTCGCTGAATCAGTGGTTTAAGAGAACAATTGGAGCATTACAGATGAAGGCATCAGGTTTTAAAAAAGCTGGCAAGACCCTTCTCGCCCTGTCTTTGATGGGAGTGATGGCGGGGGCAGCTCAAGCCGCGGACAAGGTTCTGCACATCTACAACTGGTCCGACTATATCGCGCCCGATACCGTCAAAAAGTTTGAAGACCAGACCGGTATCAAAGTGGTTTACGACGTGTTCGACAGCAACGAGACCCTTGAGGCCAAACTGCTGGCGGGCAAGTCCGGTTACGACATCGTCGTGCCATCCAACAATTTCCTGGCCAAGCAGATCAAGGCCGGGGTTTACCAGGAACTGGACCGCTCCAAGCTGCCTGACTGGAAAAACCTCGATCCTGCGTTGCTCAAGGCCGTTGGCGATGCCAGCGACAAAGACAACAAACATGCCTTCCCGTACATGTGGGGCACCATCGGCATCGGCTACAACCCGGAGAAGGTCAAAGCCGCACTGGGCGTCGACACCATCGATTCCTGGGATGTTCTGTTCAAGCCAGAGAACGCTGAAAAGCTGAAAAGCTGTGGCATCAGCTTCCTCGACTCGCCGACCGAAATGATCCCGGCCGCCCTGCACTACCTGGGCTACCCGACCGATTCGCAAGACAAGAAGCAACTGGCTGAAGCCGAAGCACTGTTCCTGAAAATTCGTCCTTCGGTGGGTTACTTCCACTCCTCCAAGTACATCTCTGACCTGGCCAACGGCAATATCTGCGTAGCCGTGGGGTACTCGGGCGACCTGGAGCAGTCCATCTCCCGTGCCAAAGAAGCCGGTGGCAAGGTCAAACTCAAATATGCCATTCCTAAAGAGGGTGCCGGCAGCTTCTACGACATGGTCGCCATTCCCAAGGATGCCGAGAACGTTGATGCCGCTTACGCCTGGATGAACTTCCTGATGCAGCCTGAAATCATGGCTGAAATCACCAACAGCGTACGTTTCCCGAACGGTAACAAGGCTGCAACACCGCTGGTGAATAAAGACATCTCCGGTGACCCGAGCATTTATCCGTCGGATGAAGTGAAGGCCAAGCTGTATGCCATCAGCGATTTGCCGCCTGCAACCTTGCGCCTGCTGACCCGCAGCTGGACCAAGATCAAATCCGGTAAATAACTGCCCCTTTGCAGGAGCGAGCTTGCCCACGAGCTGTTCAGATCCAGAAGATCGCGAGCAAGCACGCTCCTAAAGAAGGCAGAAATCACGAAAAATCATGGTTTTAGGGCTATAAATCGCAGAAAACTTTGCCGTCCCGGTTTATCGAGGGTAAGTTGCGCGCCGGTTTGTCTTTGGCAGTTGTGCTGCCATGCAACGCGGGCCTTGCAGGCCCAACTATTTAGAGGACCACCAAGTGTCTACATCTTTGTTTCGCAAGACCCTGCTGGTCGGAGCTGGTTTGACGCTTGCCGTCAGCGTTCAAGCGGCACCCACCGTGCACATTTATAACTGGTCGGACTACATCGCCCCGAACACACTGGCCGACTTCGAAAAGACCACCGGCATCAAACCGGTGTATGACGTCTTCGACTCCAACGAAACGCTGGAAGGCAAACTGCTGGCAGGACGCACCGGTTACGACGTGGTCGTTCCGTCGAACCACTTCCTGGGCAAGCAGATCAAAGCGGGCGCATTCCAGAAACTGGACATGTCGCAACTGCCTAACTATTCCAACCTGGACCCGGTTCTGCTCAAGCGTCTGCAGGCCAATGACCCGGGTAACCAGTACGCGGTGCCGTACCTGTGGGGCACCAACGGTATTGGCTACAACGTCGATAAGGTCAAGGAAGTCCTGGGCATCGACACCATCGACTCCTGGGACGTGGTGTTCAAACCCGAGAACATGAAGAAGCTGCAATCGTGCGGCGTGGCTTTCCTGGACTCGGCCGATGAAATGCTGCCGACCGTGCTCAACTATCTGGGCCTGGATCCAAACAGCACCAACCCCAAAGACTACAAAAAAGCTGAAGCTACCCTGATGTCGGTGCGTCCTTACGTCACCTACTTCCATTCTTCCAAATACATTTCCGACCTGGCCAACGGCAACATCTGTGTTGCGATCGGCTTCTCCGGTGATGTGTTCCAGGCCAAGGCACGTGCCGAAGAGGCCAAAAAAGGCGTCAACATCGCCTATATCGTTCCCAAGGAAGGCGGCGCCCTGTGGTTTGACATGCTGGCGATTCCAAAGGACTCCAGCAACGTCAAGCAGGCCCACACGTTCATCAACTATCTGCTCAAGCCAGAAGTGATTGCCCAGGTCAGCGATTATGTTGGCTATGCCAACCCCAATCCTGCAGCAGACAAGGTGATGGACGCGTCCATCCGTGCCGACGAAGCGGTTTACCCGACCCAGGCGGTACTGGACAAGACTTACGTTTCAACCGAACTACCGCCGAAGGTGCAACGTCTGATGACGCGCACGTGGACCAAGGTCAAGACGGGTAAATAGCTCGCAAGACCACCTATCCAAGGCCCGACCCTATTGATCGGGCTGCTAAATTTGTTGGGAGTTTCGTAAATGGCTGTTGCCTCCGGCGCCTATAAGAAAGCCCTCGAGGGCGACCACACACCTAAACAGGTGTTGGTCAAAATCGACCGGGTCACGAAGAAATTCGACGAGACGATTGCCGTGGACGATGTGTCCCTGGAAATCAACAAAGGCGAAATCTTCGCCATGCTCGGCGGATCGGGATCGGGCAAATCCACCTTGCTGCGTATGCTCGCCGGTTTCGAGCGCCCAACAGAAGGCCGTATTTACCTCGATGGTGTGGACATCACCGACATGCCGCCCTACGAGCGGCCGATCAACATGATGTTCCAGTCCTACGCCCTGTTCCCGCACATGACCGTGGCACAAAACATCGCCTTCGGCCTCAAGCAGGACAAAATGTCCGCTTCGGAGATCGATGCGCGGGTGGGCGAAATGCTCAAGCTGGTGCACATGACCCAGTACGCCAAGCGCAAACCGCATCAGTTGTCCGGCGGCCAGCGTCAGCGTGTGGCCCTGGCCCGCTCGCTGGCCAAGCGTCCAAAGCTGCTGCTGCTCGATGAGCCGATGGGGGCGCTGGATAAAAAACTGCGCTCGCAAATGCAGCTCGAGCTGGTGGAAATCATCGAGCGCGTCGGCGTGACCTGCGTCATGGTGACCCACGATCAGGAAGAGGCCATGACCATGGCCCAACGCATCGCGATCATGCATCAGGGCTGGATCGCCCAGATCGGCAGCCCGATCGATATTTACGAGACCCCGGTCAGCCGTCTGGTCTGCGAGTTCATCGGCAACGTCAACCTGTTCGACGGTGAAGTGGTCGATGACGCCGAAGGCTACGCGCGTATCAATTGCCCGGAGCTGGAGAACGATATCTACGTGGGTCACGGTGTGAGCACCTCGGTAGAGGACAAACACACGACCTACGCGATCCGCCCGGAAAAAATGCTGGTGACCACCGAAAAACCGACCTGCGAATACAACTGGTCGCGGGGCAAGGTGCATGACATCGCCTATCTGGGCGGCCACTCGGTGTTCTACGTCGAGCTTCCGAGCGGCAAGATCGTGCAGTCGTTTGTCGCCAACGCCGAACGCCGCGGTGCGCGTCCGACCTGGGACGACGAAGTCTATGTCTGGTGGGAAGACGACAGCGGCGTGGTATTGCGCTCATGAACCTTCGAAAATTCAAGCGCCGCCTGCAACGAATAACCCCCGGTGGCCGTCATATGGTCATCGGGATTCCATTCCTGTGGCTGTTCCTGTTCTTCATGCTGCCGTTCTTCATCGTTCTGAAGATCAGCTTTGCCGAAGCCGACGTCGCGATTCCGCCGTACACCGAGATCTACAGCTACGTTGACCAAAAAATTCAGCTGCTGCTGAACCTGGGCAACTACGCCATGCTGGGTGACGACGAGTTGTACATCGCCGCTTACCTGGGCTCGCTGAAGATGGCTTTCTTCAGCACGGCGCTGTGCCTGCTGATCGGTTACCCGATGGCCTACGCCATTGCCAATGCGCGCAAAGAGATGCAGACCGTGTTGGTGCTGCTGATCATGATGCCGACCTGGACCGCGATCCTGATCCGCGTTTACGCGTGGATGGGCATCCTCAGCAATAACGGCCTGCTCAATGGTTTCCTGATGTCGATGGGCTGGATC
>NZ_JAFCVM010000005.1:457386-535921 GCF_049897045.1 Pseudomonas sp. TWR2-1-1 | reverse complement strand
TCCTGCTTCGATGACTTGAAGCTGACACTGCCGAATAACCATCCAACTCATTGAAACTCAAGGAGTTTTCCGTTTCGACTGCGCCGGAAGTGGGCGAATTATAGGCCGTTAGAATTTTGGGTCAAGGACTAATTTCACATTACTGTCATATTGCCTCCAACACCCCCAAAAGCAGAGGCCAGCCTAACGGCTGGCCTCTCTTCTTCTATATAACGCTCTCGCGAACCTTACAGACTCGGAAATGCAAACTGCGACGCCTCATGGCTGGCACGTTGCGGCCAGCGCTGAGTGATTGCCTTGCGGCGCGTGTAAAAGCGCACACCATCCGGCCCATACGCATGCAGGTCGCCAAACAGCGAGCGCTTCCAGCCACCAAAACTGTGGTACGCCACAGGCACAGGCAGCGGAACGTTAACGCCCACCATCCCCACTTCAATTTCATCGCAAAACAATCGCGCAGCTTCACCATCACGCGTAAAGATGCACGTACCGTTGCCATATTCATGATCGTTGATCAGTTGCATTGCCGCTTCCAGGCTATTAACCCGAACGATGCACAGCACTGGACCAAAAATCTCTTCTTTATAGATACGCATCTCAGGGGTCACGCGATCAAACAGGCACCCCCCAAGGAAGAAGCCGTCTTCATGATCCTTGACGCTCAACCCGCGACCATCAACCACCAGCTCGGCACCTGCCGCTACACCGTCCTGAACATAGCCGCTGACCTTGTCCCGCGCCTGACCAGAAACCAGAGGCCCCATATCCAGACCGCACGAAGTCCCTGCGCCAATTTTCAGTGCCTTGATTTGCGGAACCAACTTGGCCACCAGTGCATCGGCCACTTGATCGCCTACACACACCGCAACCGAAATCGCCATGCAACGCTCGCCGCAAGAACCATAGGCTGCACCCATCAAGGCACTGACGGCGTTATCCAGATCCGCATCCGGCATCACTACCGCATGGTTCTTGGCTCCGCCCAACGCCTGGACACGCTTGCCGCGCTTTGTACCCTCTGCATAGATATATTCCGCAATCGGCGTAGATCCCACAAAGCTCAAGGCCTTCACTTCTGGCGCTTCAATCAGGGCATCCACAGCAGTCTTGTCGCCATGAACCACGTTCATCACGCCTTTGGGCAGACCGGCTTCCTGCAACAACTGGGCAATCAACAGCGTCGAGCTTGGATCACGTTCCGACGGCTTCAGGATGAAACAGTTACCGCACACAATGGCCAGCGGGTACATCCACAGCGGAACCATGGCCGGAAAGTTGAAAGGCGTAATGCCTGCAACTACGCCCAACGGCTGGAAGTCCGACCAGGCATCAATGTTCGGTCCTACGTTGCGGCTGTACTCGCCTTTCAAGATTTCAGGCGCTGAACACGCGTACTCGACGTTCTCAATCCCGCGCTTCAACTCACCGGCTGCGTCTTCCAGAGTCTTGCCATGCTCTTCGCTGATCAACTGCGAAATACGTGCTTCGTTCTGTTCCAGCAATTGCTTGAAACGGAACATCACCTGAGCGCGCTTGGCCGGTGGTGTATTGCGCCATACAGGGAAGGCTGCCTTCGCCGCATCAATAGCTTTTTGAATAGTCTCGCGACTGGCCAGTGGTACCTGGTGAATCACTTTACCGGTCGACGGGTTGTACACATCGGCAGTACGGCCAGAATCACTCACCATCTCGCCATTGATCAAATGTTGAATCGTGCTCATTGGAGCTCCAAAAAGTTGTCCACAGGCGCGAATACTGCGCGCCTGTCAAAATTCAAAAATGCCTCTTCTATATAGATAGAAGAAATCAGTCGATCTGATTAAGCGCTTCACCGACCGCATCGAACAGACGATCCAGGTCCTGCGGCTTGCTGTTGAAGGTTGGCCCGAACTGCAAAGTGTCACCGCCGTAGCGCACGTAGAAGCCTGCTTTCCACAGCTTCATCGCCGCATCAAACGGCCGCACAATCGCATCGCCATCACGCGGAGCAATCTGAATCGCACCGGCCAGGCCGTAGTTGCGGATGTCGATGATGTTTTTCACGCCCTTCAGGCCATGTAACGCATTTTCGAAGTGCGGGGCGACTTCGGTCACGCTCTGCACCAGGTTTTCTTTTTGCAAAAGATCCAGGGCCGCCAGCCCCGCAGCACAAGCCACCGGGTGAGCCGAATAGGTATAGCCGTGCGGGAATTCAACTGCGTACTCCGGCGTCGGTTGATTCATGAACGTCTGATAAATCTCGCTGCTGGCAATCACTGCCCCCATCGGGATCGCGCCGTTAGTGACCTGCTTGGCAATACACATCAAGTCTGGCGTTACACCGAAGCTGTCAGCACCAAACATGGAACCTGTGCGACCAAACCCGGTAATGACCTCATCAAAGACCAGCAAGATGTTGTGCTGATCGCAGATTTCACGCAGACGTTTCAGATAACCCTGCGGCGGTACCAGTACACCGGCAGATCCTGCCATCGGCTCCACAAACACGGCCGCAATGTTCGATGCATCATGCAGTTCGATCAGCTTGAGCAGCTCATCGGCCAAGGCAATACCGCCCAGTTCAGGCATACCGCGAGAGAACGCGTTACTTGCCAGCAATGTGTGTGGCAAATGATCGACATCCATCATCGCCTGACCAAACATCTTACGGTTGCCGTTCACACCGCCCAGGCTGGTACCGGCAATGTTCACCCCGTGATAACCACGGGCACGCCCAATCATCTTGGTTTTGGTCGACTGGCCTTTCAAACGCCAGTAAGCACGGACCATTTTCACTGCGGTGTCCGCACACTCCGAACCCGAGTCAGTGAAGAACACGTGATTCAGGTTGCCTGGCGTCAACTCGGTAATCTTTTCAGCCAACTGGAACGACAGTGGATGCCCGTACTGGAATGCCGGCGAGTAATCGAGGGTGCCCAACTGCTTTGAAACCGCCTCCTGAATTTCCTTGCGGGTATGCCCTGCGCCACAGGTCCACAGACCTGACAGCGAATCGTAAATTTGCCGACCCTTATCGTCCGTCAGATAGCTCCCTTTGGCCCCAACGATAAAGCGCGGGTCACGATGGAAGTTACGGTTAGCGGTGTAAGGCATCCAGTGAGCATCCAGCTTGAGCTGGCTCGTCACTGTAATTTCGGCATTTTCGGGCATGTTCATGTGCAAAACCTCGCAAAGCAGAAAGCGGCGTGGGATTGAAAGCGTTGTTGCAGCTAAATTGCCATGGCTATAAAGTCGGTGAAATCCAACTCTTCTAACCTTTAGTTAGGCATTTACTAAACTATGAGCAGCCGTCGCCCTGATGCACTGGCCCAAGTCAGCGACTTTGATATTCGCTTGCTGCGCATTTTTCGCAGTGTCGTGGAATGCGGAGGCTTTTCTGCGGCCGAAACCGTGCTCGGGATCGGCCGCTCGGCCATCAGCCAGCAGATGAGCGATCTGGAACAGCGCTTGGGTTTACGCCTGTGTCAGCGTGGGCGAGCGGGGTTTTCTCTGACAGAAGAAGGCCGTGAGGTTTATCAGTCATCGCTACAGTTGCTGGGTGCACTCGAAAGCTTTCGTACCGAGGTCAACGGCCTGCATCAGCACCTGCGCGGTGAGCTGACAATCGGGCTGACCGACAACCTGGTCACCCTGCCCCACATGCGGATCACCCATGCCCTGTCCCAACTCAAGGAGCGCGGGCCCGACGTACAAATTCACATTCGAATGATCGCCCCCAATGAAGTCGAGCAAGGTGTGCTGGATGGTCGCTTGCATGTAGGTGTCGTACCCCAGGCCAGTGCACTGTCCGGGCTTGAATACCAACCGCTGTACAGCGAGCGCTCACTGCTCTATTGCGCTGTGGGCCACCCGTTGTTTTATGTTGATGATCGGCAACTGGCCGACCAGCGACTCAACGAACAGGATGCAATTGCCCCGACTTTCCGCCTGCCGTCCGAGATTCAGGCGCACTACCAGGCACTTAACTGCACCGCCAGCGCTTCAGATCGCGAAGGCATGGCCTTTTTGATTCTGACCGGGCGCTACATCGGTTATTTGCCCGATCACTACGCCAGCCTGTGGGTTCAACAAGGCCGCCTTCGGGCCCTGAAAGCCAACACGCGGTTCTATGACTTGAGCCTGGCCTCCGTCACCCGCAAAGGTCGACGCCCGCATCTGGTGCTGGAAAGTTTCCTTGAGAGCCTCGAAGCGACGCGCTAACGTGAAAGTGCATTGAATATCCCTACAAAGATTGCTCTGGAAAACCCATGACCTTTGAAATCCCCGCCCACGATGGCAAACCGGCCGGCCGTATTCGTCAACAAAACGAAGAGATCATTCTCAAGGCCGCGGAGGATGAGTTTGCCCGTCACGGGTTCAAAGGCACCAGCATGAACGCCATTGCGCTCAAAGCAGGCCTGCCAAAAGCCAACCTGCACTACTACTTCACCAACAAGCTGGGGCTCTATATTGCGGTTTTGAGCAATATCATCGAGTTATGGGACAGCACCTTCAATAGCCTGAGCGCCGAAGATGATCCGGCTCAAGCACTCAGCAGTTACATCCGGGCCAAGATGGAGTTCTCACGCCGCCAACCCGAGGCTTCGCGTGTATTTGCAATGGAAATCATCAGCGGTGGCGCCTGCCTGACCGAATACTTCACCCAGGACTACCGCACCTGGTTCCAAGGCCGCGCTGCCGTGTTTCAAGCCTGGATCGATGCCGGAAAGATGGACCCGGTCGACCCTGTACACCTGATCTTCCTGTTGTGGGGCAGTACCCAGCATTACGCCGATTTCGCGACACAAATCTGCCGCGTATCGGGGCGGTCGCGCTTGACCAGGCAAGACATGCAAGACGCCAGCGACAACCTGATCCGTATCATCCTCAAAGGCTGCGGCCTGACGCCCACAGTCTAAGTCCGGAACCGACATGCCTTCGACCCTGGTGGATCTTTGCGAATACCGCGAAGAAATCCGAAAAAGCCGCTTTATCACGCTTGCCGCACCCATCACCAACGCCCGACAGGCACAGGACTTTATCGAGCTGCACAGCGACCTGAACGCCTCCCACAATTGCTGGGCCTGGAAACACGGTGATCAATATCGCAGCAGTGACGATGGCGAACCCGGCGGTACCGCTGGCCGGCCGATACTGTCAGCTATTGAGGCCCAGGACTGCGATCAGGTCGTGGTGCTGGTAATCCGCTGGTATGGCGGCATCCAGTTAGGGACCGGCGGCCTGGCTCGGGCATATGGCGGGGGCGCCAACAAATGCCTGCAAGGCGCAGAAAAACTGCCGCTGGTTAGCCGTGTAGCGCTGTACTGCTCCTGCAGCTTCGGCGAGCTGGCACTGATTAAACTGCGGTTAGCCGACTCAGGCGGTTTACTTATCAATGAGAGCTTCACCGGCAATGGGGTTGACCTGCACTTGGCACTGGCCGAAGAACAGATAGCCCCCCTGCAGCAGCAACTGGCCGATATCAGTCGCGGCAGGATTTTGTTGCACAGAAACGATCCCGCCACGGCGAAGTAAAAGCGTTCTATCCACACACCCATACTTGCCCACAGTCACTGTGTACCCAGCTGTGGATAACCTGAGTACATACAGCTGTAGCCCTTATGCCACGGGCATCACACCGCTTTGTACATTTTTTGATCAGTTTTTCTCATGCTCAGCTAAATTTGTTTAAAAACAATTATTTAGCGGAGGTTATCGCGGTTAGAACAAAGCAGCCCAGTGCTTATATCTCTGCATCGAAGTTGCACACAGTAACTGTGGAACAACCTGTGGATAACCCGTGTAAATACCTCGCCGATTCAGTCCCTGTAACGCCTGCTTACATTTGTACGTTTTTTAACCAATCCAGTGCAAAGTGCACCCTGCCTCAACGCGTACTCAAACACTGCCGGGCCTGAAAAATAGTGTCCGTTCAAACCCCGAGGCTGGGCACCCGCACAACGATGGGGTAAAAACCCCTACGGTGAATTCCCTTTAGCTTTGGAAGGACGTTACTCATGACAGCAAAACATGCACTGATTATCGGAGCCTCACGCGGATTGGGTCTGGGTCTGGTTAAAGAGTTGCTCAAGGACGGCTGGAAAGTTACTGCCACCGTGCGTGATCTCCAGAAAGCCCAGGCCTTGAAATCACTGGGCCAGGTAAACATTGAGCAACTGGACATGGATAACTACCAGGCCATCAAGGCATTGAGCAACACATTGAACAACCAGGTCTTTGACCTGTTGTTCATCAATGCTGGTATCAAAGGCCCGGATGATCAATGGTCAGGTAACGCGACGCTGGCTGAGGTGGGTCAGCTGTTTTATACCAACAGCGTGGCGCCGATTAATCTGGCGAAAGAGTTTGTCAGCAAAATCCGTAAAGACAGCGGCGTGCTGGCATTCATGAGTTCTGTGCTGGGCAGCATTGCTGTACCGGACGCACCTGAATTGGCGCTCTACAAAGCCAGTAAGGCGGCGCTCAACTCCATGACCAACACCTTTGTGCATCATGAGCTGGGTGACAACAATCCCACTGTGCTCTCCATGCATCCGGGCTGGGTGAAAACCGACATGGGCGGTGAAGATGCCCAGATTGATGTCGAAACCAGCACCCGGGGCCTGGTGGAGCAAGTCAAAGCGTACGCCGGTAAAGGTGGCCATCACTTCATCGACTATCAGGGGCAGACCATTCCCTGGTAACAAACAGCTGAGCCCTTCCCGACGGGATTGGCTCAGCTTCGGTTAAAGCCCCAACAACGAGAGCATGATGAACGTCGCAAACAGCACGAAATGCGTCATGCCCTCAATGGCATTGGTCTCGCCGTCATTGAGGTTGATTGCGCAAATCACCAGGGTAATCAGCACCATTACCGTCTGCACCGGAGTCATGGCCATCTGAAACGGCTGACCGGTATACAGTGCCATTCCCTCCATCACGGGTACTGTCAGAATCACGGTCGACAGTGACGCGCCCAACGCGACGTTAACCACCGACTGCATGCGATTGGCCAATGCTGCACGCAAGGCAGTGAGGATTTCCGGCGCAGCCGAAATGGCGGCCACCAGAATCGCCGTGATCACCGGCGGCGCCCCCGTGCCCTCAAGACCAAGGTCCAGGGTTTTGGACATCACCTCCGCCAACGCACCGATCACGATAACCCCCAGTGCCAGCACGGTAACGGACAGCTTGAGGTTGGCCGGCTCTGCTTGCGGCTCGTTTTTGCGGCGTTTCTTTTCCGGGTAGCTGTAGCTGAAGAAGTAACTGTGTGGCCCCACCTGCATCCGTAAAAACACGGTATAGAGCAACACCATCGCACCAATGGTGAAGGCCGAATAAATTTTCCAGTCTGCTTCGGGGATAAATTCGGGCACCACCATGGACACCCCCATGGCCGTCATAATCATCACGGTGTAGGTGCGGGCTGAATCATCGTTGTACGGCTGTTCGCCATGCTTGATCCCGCCCATCAGTGCTGCCAGACCCAGAATGCCGTTGATGTCGAGCATGACCGCGGAATAAATCGTGTCACGCACCAGGGTCGGTGATGCTTCGTTGCTCATCATGATGGCCAGGATGACCACCTCAACCAGCACGGCGGACAACGTAAGGATCATCGTGCCATAGGGATCACCGACTTTTTCTGCCAGCACCTCAGCGTGATGAGCCACGCGCATCGAGGCACAAACAATCGCCGCAACCAGCACAACCCCTGCAATCAGGGCCGTAATCTGGCCGTTGCTCAGGAGCCAATGCTCCAGCGGGTAAGCCACCGCCACCATCACAATCGCCAGCAACAACAGTTTTTCGTCTTTCAATAGAGTCAGCATTGCGAACCTTTCGCCAGGGAACAAATACACGTTGATGGGTTACAGACTTCAGCAACCTGCTAACGTTTCGTTACATGTTAGTTCACAGACAAGCGCACCAAGCTCTGTCAGCCCTGGCGCCAGGTACGCTGCGACAAATAGCTTGGTCGGGTTTTACCAAATGTGTAGCAGCACCCCTGTAGAATGCTGCGATCTGCACCTGATTTAATGAGAAAACTTTTTATGTACGACTGGCTGAACGCCCTGCCAAAAGCTGAACTGCACATGCACCTTGAGGGATCTCTGGAGCCCGAATTGCTGTTCGCTCTGGCCGAGCGCAACAAGATCGCCTTGCCCTGGAACGACGTTGAAACCTTGCGCAAAGCGTATGCCTTCAACAACCTGCAAGAATTCCTCGACCTGTATTACAAGGGTGCCGACGTACTGCGCACTTCCCAGGATTTCTACGACCTGACCTGGGCGTACCTGCTGCGTTGCAAGGCGCAGAATGTGATTCATACCGAGCCCTTCTTCGACCCGCAAACCCATACAGACCGAGGGATCCCCTTCGAAGTGGTGCTCAATGGCATCGCCAGTGCTCTCAAAGACGGCGAGCAGCAGCTGGGGATCACCAGCGGTCTGATCCTGAGCTTTCTGCGCCACTTGAGCGAAGACGAGGCCGAAAAAACCCTCGACCAGGCATTGCCATTTCGCGAAGCATTTGTCGCCGTAGGCCTGGACAGCTCAGAAATGGGCCACCCGCCGAGCAAGTTCCAGCGAGTCTTTGATCGCGCCCGTCACGAAGGTTTTCTGACCGTTGCCCACGCCGGCGAAGAAGGCCCGCCGGAGTACATCTGGGAAGCGCTCGACCTGCTGAAAATTCAGCGTATCGACCATGGTGTACGGGCGATTGAAGACGAGCGTCTGATGCAGCGCATCATCGACGAGCAAATTCCGCTGACCGTATGCCCGCTCTCGAATACCAAACTCTGTGTGTTTGATCACATGTCGCAGCACAATATTCTCGACATGCTTGAGCGCGGCGTGAAGGTCACTGTCAATTCGGATGACCCGGCCTATTTCGGCGGTTACATGACCGAAAACTTCCATGCCCTGTACACCGATCTGGGCATGACCCAGGATCAGGCCAAGCGTCTGGCGCAAAACAGCCTGGATGCGCGGTTGATCAAGCCGTAAACCTCTTGTGGGAGCGGGCTTGCCGGCTCCCACAGTCAGGCCCCAACGCTGTCTCGGCCACGCGCCAGCACCTCGCACCGCTCAACAAGCATGTCGCGCAATAACTTCACCGGCTTGCTCAATTGCGCACGATGGCCGCACAGCAGATTCAAGGGTGCCCGCTCACAGGTCAGCTCGGGCAACAGCACCTTAAGCCGCCCTGCAATCACATCCCCCGCCACGTCCAGCCAGGACTTGTAGGCAATCCCAGCCCCGGCCAACGCCCACAAACGCACCACATCGGCATCATCACTGAACCGGTCGCCAGCCACCGTCAACCCGAGCTCACGCTTGCCGTCATTGAATTGCCAATAGTCGTGGACCCGCGTGCCGAGCATGTACAGCAGGCAATTGTGTTGCAACAGCTGTTCAAGATGACGGGGCGCCGGGTGGCGCATCAGGTAATCAGGGGACGCGCACAGCACTCGGCGATTGTCTGCCGCCACCGGCAAGGCCACCAGGCTGGAATCCTCTGGCTCACCGTAACGCAAGGCAATATCAACCGGCTGACGAAAAAGGTCGGCAATACGGTCTCCCAGTAACAGGCGCACCGTGAGCCCCGGGTGCTCACGCTGAAACTCATCCAGCCAGGGCAGCAGTAAATTACGCCCGAAGTCAGAAGGGGCCGACAGTTGCAGCACCCCACTGACCTGATCTTGCCCACGAGCCAACAGCCGCCGCCCTTCATCCAGACTGCTTAATGCCGTACGCGCATACTCGAGAAAGCCATCACCCTCTGCTGTCAGCCGCAAACTGCGGGTCGAGCGGGCCAGCAACCGCGTACCCAGCTGTGCCTCTATGCGTTTGAGTGCCGCACTGGCAACCGCGGGTGACATGTCCATCACTCGCGCAGCTGCCGACAAACTGCCCAGGTCGGCGGCACGAACAAACAGTTGCAGGTCATCGAAGCGCAGCATTCAAATTTATCCGCCGATTATCAAAAAAATATTGAAAGAGACTGCTGTTTTAGCCGGTTTTATCATCCAGCGAAATAGCTAATCATGACCTCACTTTCTTACCCTCCTTCAGGACTTGTCCCATGAAAGCTATCGCCTATTACCAGTCGCTACCGGTGCAAGACCCACTGGCCCTGCAAGACATTGAATTGCCCGAGCCAGTG
Source organism: Pseudomonas sp. TWR2-1-1 (assembly GCF_049897045.1). NCBI lineage: Bacteria > Pseudomonadati > Pseudomonadota > Gammaproteobacteria > Pseudomonadales > Pseudomonadaceae > Pseudomonas > Pseudomonas sp. TWR2-1-1. The sequence continues at coordinate 525,775 of NZ_JAFCVM010000005.1, read as the reverse complement.
GCCGGCCCTCGTGACTTACTGGTTGAGGTCAAGGCCATTTCCGTGAACCCGGTGGACACCAAGGTCCGTCAAAACGTACAGCCTGAAGCCGGCGCAGCCAAAGTCCTGGGTTGGGATGTGGCGGGTGTGGTCAAGGCGGTCGGTAGTGACGTGAGCCTGTTCAAGGTTGGCGACAAAGTGTTTTATGCCGGTTCCATCGCCCGCGCCGGGGCCAATAGCGAGCGCCATGTGGTGGATGAGCGGATCGTCGGGCACATGCCCAAGAGCCTCGGTTTCGCCGAAGCCGCAGCGCTGCCACTGACCGCAATCACCGCCTGGGAACTGTTGTTTGAACGGCTTGGTATTAACGAGAACCAGGTCGACGAACAACAGAGCCTGTTAATCGTCGGTGCGGCCGGAGGGGTCGGCTCGATCCTGACTCAACTGGCCAGCCAGCTCACGGCCCTCAAGGTGATTGGTAGCGCTTCGCGCCCTGAGACCCAAGCCTGGGTGCGCGAATTGGGTGCGCACATCATTGTCGATCACCGCCAGCCGCTGAGCGAAGAACTCAAGCGCCAGGGCATCGACTCCGTGACCCACGTCGCCAGCCTGACCCAGACCGATCAGCATCTGGATCAACTGGTCGAAGCCCTGGCGCCCCAGGGCAAGCTGGCACTGATCGACGACCCCAAGGCCCTCGACATTACCAAACTCAAGCGCAAGAGCCTGTCGCTGCACTGGGAGTTCATGTACACCCGTTCGCTGTTCGAAACCCCGGACATGATCGAGCAACATCATCTGCTCAATCGTGTCGCCGAACTGATCGACGCCGGCACATTGCGCACCACCGTGGGCGAGCACTTCGGCACTATCAATGCGGCCAACCTGCGACGCGCCCATACGCTGCTGGAAAGCGGTCAGTCCAAAGGCAAGATTGTGCTCGAAGGGTTCTGATCAAACCCGGCACCGGTGCGAAACAGCCAGGTTTTAACCGTCAGTCAGAGACTTGATCCCTGACATGTTTCACCGGGGAGTGGGGGCTTACACTGGCCTCCTTTGCGAACCAAAGGAGGCCGGTAATGAAAATCCTGATCACTGCGTTAGCAAGATCCCAAGACTGCCAATGGCAGGTTCAACTTGACCGCCAGGCCGTTAATTTCCGCAGCGAAGCCGAAGCCCGCGCCTTTGTGGACAAACTGCAGTCCCGCCTGCAAGCCCCTCACACACTGCCCGCACGCTTGGCGGGCTGATTCAGACCGGCTCCTCAGCAGCGATCCGTGCGTTGTAGACACGCCGGGTCGCCATCCCGATTGCCACCGCCAGGATCCCGCACAAGGTGATAACCATCGCCATTGGCATCGCCGTGCCATCGTGCAACACACCGACCAGTGAAGCGGCCGCTGCGGCCACACTGAACTGCAAGCAACCCAGCATCGCCGAAGCGCTACCGGCCCGCGCGCCCTGCCCGCTCATGGCGCAGGCAGACGCATTGGGGATGATGCAGCCCAGGCTGGCAATACAGATAAACAACGGGATCAGCAACGGCCACAGTTGCGCCGTGTGCAGTGCACTGATCCCCAGCAACACCAGACCTGCTGCCAGATAGACCCACACCGTTCGCGCCAGCAAAAAGGCCGGCCCGCGTTTGGCCAGCAAACGGGCATTGACCTGCGCCACCAAAATAAAGCCTGCGGCGTTGCTGCCAAACAGCCAGCCGTAATGCTCGGCAGGTACGCCGTAGAGTTTGATAAATACGAAAGGTGAACCCGCGATGTAGGCAAACATACCGGCCATTGCGATCCCGCCGGTGAGCGCATGCCCCAGAAATTCGCGGTCCTTGAGCAGGCGTCCATATTGACGCAGGGCACCCGACAAAGGCTGGCGCGGCACATTGGCGGGCAGGCTTTCCGGCAAGCCCAGCGCCACGGCCAGGGCTGCCAGAGCACTGAACACTGTCAACACGATAAAGATCGACTGCCAGCCGTGCAGATTCACCAGCAAGCCACCGAGCATCGGCGCCAGAATCGGTGCCAGCCCCATCACCAGCATCAGTTGCGAAAACACCTTGGCCGAACCCACCGCGTCGCATTTATCGCTGACAATCGCCCGCGACAGCACCATGCCCGCGCAACCGCCAAGCGCCTGGATGAACCGGGCACCAATCAACCATTCCAGGGTGGGGGCAAATGCACAGGCCAGGGATGCGGCGGTGAACAGGCCGACGCCCACCAGCAGCGGTATGCGTCGACCAAAACGGTCAGCGATGGGCCCATAGGCCAGTTGGCCGATGGACAAGCCCAAAAAGTAAACCGCCAGCGTTAACTGGATGTGTTTTTCATCTGTGGCAAAAGCCTGTGCCATCGCCGGAAACCCCGGCAGATAGAAGTCGATCGCCAAAGGACCGAAGGCACTCAAGGCGCCTAGAATCAAGATTGTTCTAAAGTTCATCGGGTATCCAAATCGAGCTGCGGTTAGCGCAGCCCGATAGTCTAGCCGTGGTTACAGAACTTGAACACGACGATAGCCAGCTAACTAATAAATCAGTCAGGGCTGAAACCTTCAGCGGCGAGCCCGCTCCTGCAACATATCGGACTTAATGGGCGGTACGCGCTGCGAAGCCGGCATTGGTGATCGCGTCGATAATTTCCAGTGAAGACAATTTGCTCTCGACCTTGACGATATGGGTGTCCAGATCGACCTCGACGTTCGAGTTGGGGTCAATTCGCTGGACCGCGTTGGTCACACTGCGTACACAGCCACCACAGGTCATTCCGTCTACTTTGAATGTTTGCACGATGATTGCTCCTTGGTTTGAGATACCTGCAGCTTTCACCTTCCCACCATGGCAAGGTCAAGCCCCCTTGTTGCTATCGCGCGCTGGCAATCTGCCCCCTGCTCGGCCAAGCTGCAAGCCATGCGATTTAACACAGGATACTTAGCCATGCGCTGGTCCGCTCTGAGCCTAGTCAGCCTTTTAGCTCTTGCCAGTTTGCCGCTGTGGGCGAATGCCGATCAGGATTACGGCGTTCTGATCATCTCCCGTGAGCGCCTTGAAGTGCCGACCAATTGCGAAGTCGGCGTGTATATAGATGACCAGTTGGCCGGGCGATTGTTTCAGGAACAAACCCTGGCGTTCAATTTGCCACCGGCGACTGTCGGCATCCGCCTCAAGCTTTTACCCGGCCAGGCGCCTGGCTGCTTGCCGGGCATGCTGGTGCCGCCGGCCCAACAATTCTCTTTAAAGGCCGGGGATGTACGCAAATACCTCATCGCATTGGGTAAAGACGGCATGTACCTCAAACCCGCCAGGCTGGAATATTGATTGCGGTGCACACCCGAGGATCTTGAGTAATGAGGCGACTGTCATGAATATCGGTCAGGCTGCAAGGCGCAGTGGCTTGAGTGCCAAGATGATTCGTTATTACGAGTCCATCGGGCTGCTCAAGCCCGCCAACCGCAGCGACAGCGGCTACCGCCTTTACAGCGACGACGACCTGCACACACTGGCGTTTATCAAACGTTCGCGGGACCTGGGGTTTTCACTGGATGAAGTCGGCAAACTGCTGACCCTGTGGCAAGACCGCCAGCGCGCCAGCGGCGATGTTAAAGCGCTGGCCCGCCAGCATATTGAAGAGCTGAATCAAAAAATTCGCGAACTCACCGGCCTGCGCGACACCTTGCATGAGCTGGTGCAAAGCTGTCAGGGCGACCACCGTCCCGATTGCCCGATCCTCAAGGATCTGGAGTCCGGGCCCTGTTGTACTCACTGAAAAAAGCCCGCGCCGTCGCTAGCTAGCAGCAGTCATGTAGGGCTCAAAACACCGTCATCAGCACTTTGCCGATCATCATCACGCTGACTACGGCGCACAGCACTGCGAACCCTTGCTGCAGCAGGCGTTCGGAGACCTTCGGTGCAATCACACGCCCGGCGATCATCCCGCCAAGGGTCGCGCCGATAAACAGCACCGCCTCGCCCGAAAGACTGAAGCCCTGATACAGCAGATGCCCCACGGTGCCCAATGACACCAGTGCCACCACCATCAGCGATGTAGCGACAATGCCGTGCATCGGCACATCGCTGAACTTGCGAAAGGCCGGGACGATCAAGAAGCCACCGCCCACCCCCAGCAACCCGGTGAGCAAGCCTGACACCGCGCCAATCGAGGCCAGGGTGGTGGAACACTTTGCGTCCCACTCCAGACGGCCGGTGGATGGGTTAACCCGGCAGTTCTTGTCATGGGCAGCCTCTACAGCGTGTCTGCATTCAGGCCTGGCCTGCATGAACATGCGTCCACTGACGAACACCATCACACAACCAAACATCGCCATCAGCGCAGAACCCGGCAGCAGCTTGGCCAGGTGAAGTCCGAGCGGGGATGCCAGCCAGCCGGCACTCGCCATCAGCCCGGCAGCCTTGTAACGCACCAGCCCCTTGCGCAAACCGTCGAGCGCGCCGACTGCCGCAGCGATACCCACGGCCAGCAGCGCTACCGGTGTCGCCTCGACCAACGACCAGCCCAGGCCCAGCGTCAGGGCCGGGATGGCCAGAATACCTCCGCCTGCTCCCGTCAGCCCGAGCAACAAGCCCACCAGTACACCCAATACGATGATCAACATAATCTCGCTCAGTCCGGCTTGCAGTCAGTGAACCACTCGCGTCCTTTGAGCATGCCGTTCCAGTAAAACCAGGGGAGTAGCGTCGCCTTGAGCAACCAGGCCGACTTGCGCGCCACGGTCGGGTCCAACGCAAAGGTCGGCAGCAGTTTGCCGCCATAACCGAACTCGGCCAGGATCACTTTGCCGTTTTCCACCGTCAGCGGGCAGGAACCGTAACCATCGTAGCGCTTGGGCAACACGGCCCCGTTGCGCAAAGCGAGCAGATTTTCGGCCACCACCACGACCTGCTTGCGGGCTGCCGCAGCCGTCTTGGCATTGGATGTGCCGCATACATCGCCAAGGGCGAATATCTCGGGATAGCGCGGATGCTGCAGGGTCGCCGGGTCGGTATCAAACCAGCCGGCTTTATCCGCCAGTTCACTGCGGCGGATTACATCGGGCGCCTGTTGCGGTGGTACCACATGCAGCATGTCGAACGTTTTCTCAACCCGCGTCACGCTGCCGTCTGCGCCTGTCACATCAAACCAGGCAGTTTTGTTCGGGCCATCGACCTTGACCAGAGTGGACTGAAAGGCCAACCGGGCGTTGTAGGCTTCAACGTATTTCTTCAGCGGCGGGACAAACGCCGGAACGCCGAACAGTACTGCCCCTGCCAGGTTGAATTGCACTGCAATCGAATCCAGCACCCCTTGTTTACGCCAATAATCGCAGGACAGGTACATGGCCTTTTGCGGAGCACCGGCACACTTGATCGGCATTCCCGGCTGTGTGAACAACGCTGTACCGCCACGCAAAGAACGCACCAGTTCCCACGTGTAGGGCGCCAGGTCGTGGCGATAGTTGGACGTGACAGCGTTTTTGCCCAGGGTCTCTTCCAGCCCCTCGATGTTCTCCCAGGCCAATTGCAGCCCGGGGCACACGATCAACTGCTGATAGCCCAGTTCAGAGCCATCACTGAGCAACACTACCTTGCGCTGCGGGGCAAAAGCGCTGAGTGACGCTTTAATCCACACCGCCCCTTTGGGCATCACTTTGGCAGTGGGGCGAACCGTGTCTTTGACGTCGTAGGCACCGCCACCGACCAGGGTCCACGCAGGCTGATAATAGTGTTCGGCATTGGGCTCGATCACCGCGACACGCAGCGACGAGTCGCGCTTCAACAGGCTTGCCGTCACCGAAATACCGGCCGAGCCGCCACCCACCACCACAACGTCGTACTGCTTGATTTCACGGGTGCCCTGCGTTGCCGCTTCATAGAGCCTGGAGGACCGGTTACCCGTTCGGCAGTACGCCAGAACAGGCTTTGGCAGCTCGCCAAGCAAGTGCTGCAACTGCTGCACTTGCTTGGGTGTTGCACCCGTGGTCAGCACCGGCAGGTAGGCGAAGCTCAGGCCCAGCGCTTGGGCGGCTTGCTGCATAGCCTCATGGTCAGGTTGTTCTGGCCCGCCTTCATGATCGGGGCGGTTGCAGATCACACTGCCAAACCCCTGCGCGGCCAAGGTTTGGAGATCAGACTGCTCGATCTGACCTGTCACAGAAAATGACGCGTCGATTCGCTTGATGATTTGCTCCATTGAGCACTCCAGGCACAACAAAAATGAATGAACCAGGTCGGGTGGTGAACGCTGGCAGATGAGTAGCCGTCACTTTTTAAGCGCTTGCCCGCAGTACAAACCTGACAGGGTTTGCATCACAGAAACCACTTCAAAGCTGGCGAGCGAATAGAAAATGTACTTCCCCATCCTGCGGGTGTTGACCATGCCTTCATCGCGCAACACACCCAGCTGTTGCGACAGCGTGGGCTGCCTGATGCCTGTAAGGGCCTCAAGCTCGCCGACATTGCGTTCGCCTTGGGTCAGCTGGCAAAGCAACAGCAGCCTGTCTTCGTTGGCCAGGGCTTTGAGCAAGGTGCAGGCTTTGGAAGCGGAGTCGCGCAGAAGCCCGATTTCTTCGCTGGTTAGCTGAGCAGACATGGAAAGCTCCGGTACATGATGATCGACAGTCTACGACCCGATAATATATGTTTCAATATATTGAATATTTTCTGATCCATGCGAGGCCTCCCATGCACGCCGAAATTCAAGGGTTCTTCGACGCCGCTACGTCGACCGTGAGCTATGTGGTCTACGAGGCTTGTGGTGGCGAATGCGCGATCATCGATCCGGTGCTCGATTACGATGCCGCCGCCGGACGTATCAGCACCACAGGTGCCGACAAAATCGTCGCCTTCGTGCAAGCCCACGACCTGAAGGTGCAGTGGTTGCTGGAGACCCACGCCCACGCTGACCACCTGTCTGCCAGCGCTTACCTTAAGCGCACCCTGGGAGGGCGGATTGGCATCGGCGCCCCTATCACTCAGGTGCAGAGTGTATTCCGTGACATTTACAACCTTGAGCCCGAATTCAAACTCGACGGTTCGCAGTTCGACCACTTGTTCCAGCCCGACGAAGAATTCCGTATTGGCAACCTTCCCGTGCGGGCACTGCATGTACCCGGGCACACCCCGGCTGACATGGCCTACCAGGTAGAACACAGCAACCTGTTTGTCGGCGACACGCTGTTCATGCCCGACGTCGGCACGGCCCGTTGCGATTTCCCGGGGGGCGATGCGCAACAGTTGTATCTCTCGATCAGGCGTTTGCTGGCCTTTGCGCCGCAGACGCGCCTGTTCATGTGCCATGACTACCCGCCCGCAGAACGCGCGGCTACATGGTCAACCACCGTGGGCGAGCAGCGCGCCAGCAATATCCATGTCAACGACGGTGTTGATCTGGCAGCCTTCGTCGACATGCGTACCGCGCGCGACGCCACCCTGGGCGTTCCGGCACTGTTGATCCCCGCCATTCAGATCAACATTCGGGCCGGCAACCTGCCGCCTGCCGATGAAAGCGGACTGTGCAGCCTGAAGATACCGTTGAACCGGTTTTAGCCCCAGGGCGCAGCAGACCCTGTAGGAGCCAGCTTGCTCGCGAGCGCTTCCCTGGCAAGCTGAAAAGCTCGCTCCTGCAGTGGGGTCGGGCAGCGCCCATAAAAAAATCCGGCCTGGGCCGGATTTTTAATTCATCGAATTACTGCATCCACGGTGGAGGCGGCTCTTCGGCTTTGCTCGGTGGCGCATCGTCCGCAGCACGGACTGCCTGACGGAACGCTTCGTCCAGACGTGCAGCCTCAATCTCGCGCATGACACCGCCGACATCTGCCAACTCGTCCGGCTCGTCAAACTCACCGGTCAACACGCTGCCCGGGTGCAATGTGGCTGCTTCGTAAAGCGCCCACATTTCCTTGGCGTACTTGGTGGTCTTGAGCTCCGGAGCAAAACGCCCGAAGTAGGAAGCCATGTTGCCCACGTCACGCTCCAGCATGCTGAACGCGTGGTTGTTGCCCGCGGCATCGACTGCTTGCGGCAAGTCGATAATCACCGGACCTGTCGGCGTCAGCAATACGTTGAACTCGGACAAGTCACCATGGACCAGACCGGTGCACAACATCAGCACGATCTGTTGAATCAGAAACGCGTGGAATTCACGGGCCTGATCCGGCTCCAGCACCACGTCATTCAAACGCGGCGCAGCATCACCGTACTCGTCGGCCACCAGTTCCATCAACAGCACGCCCTCAAGGAAGTCGTACGGTTTGGGAACCCTGACACCGGCACCCGCCAAACGGAACAGTGCCGCTACTTCGGCATTCTGCCAGGCATCTTCGGTTTCTTTACGACCGAACTTCGAGCCCTTGGCCATCGCTCGGGCCTGACGGCTGTTGCGAACCTTGCGACCCTCCTGATATTCGGCGGCCTGGCGAAAACTACGTTTGTTAGCCTCCTTATAAACCTTGGCGCATCGCAGCTCATTGCCGCAGCGGACTACGTACACAGCTGCTTCTTTACCACTCATGAGTGGGCGCAGCACCTCGTCGATCAGACCGTCTTCGATCAGGGGTTCTAAGCGTTTTGGAGTCTTCATCAGCTTTTATTGTGGGTCCTTTATTACCAAACACGCGAATGTCACTCGTTATACGGCAATCCACTCATCACGGGGAGAGGGGGGCCGTGTTAAGAGTCGCTTGTGCGCACTCCATGTTCCAACAAATCCGGAAAATCGCTTCCTGCGCCAGCCGCGATGAATGATAGACGAGCACACACATTAGAGCATCGTCTAATCCAACCAGCGGTAAGCGCAGACACTGCCAGCACCACCCTTGCACCCGGCGCGGGCCTCACCCTAAACAGACAGATCAGTGTCTGAATAACTCGCCCGGGGTGAACCCGAACATTTTTTTGAACGCAGCAATAAAGGCCGAGGTCGAGTCATAACCGCACGACAACGCGGCCCCCGTCACACTGCCGCCCTCCTCCAGTACCCGCAGCGAGGAAAGCAGGCGCATGCGCTGACGCCAACTGCGAAAGCTCATCCCGGTTTCACGGGCAAACAAACGCATCAGGGTTTTCTCCGACGTACCCAGGCGCTCCGCCCACAAGCTGAGGCTGACTTCGCCATCCGGGCTTGCGATCAGCTCATTGCACAACGCCAGCAACCGCGCATGACGGGGCAATGGCAGCGAGAAACCGACCTGATTCAAGTCGGCCAATTGATCAAGCAACACCTGCACCAGGCGCTGCTCGGCGCTATCCCCTTCAGGGTACTCCACCGGTAAGGCGCAAAAGCGTTTGATCAACTCCCGGGCCAGCGGCGTGACTTCCAGTACGCGGCAATGATCGGGCGCCCACAGGCAATCATCCCGCCGAATATAAAGACTGCGCATTTCTGCCCGCGTCGAGGTAACCACCTCATGCTCAAGCCCTGCCGGAATCCAGATCCCCCACTGCGGCGGCGCGAAGAAACTGCCTTCATCGGTATGCACACCCAGCACGCCACTGATTGCGTACGAAAACTGCACCCAGTCATGCCGATGACGGGGCGTCCATGAGCCCGCTCCCAGGCTTTCGGCACGGGCATACAGCGGACGCGGCAACGTATCGAGGTATGGAATGCTGCGCTGGGCACCAGGTTGTCCGTTTGGCGGCATTGGTTGGCCTTATATCGCAAGACGTCAGATAAAAGCGACGTTAGGCTAAGTCATCATTTCTTACAATATCCCGGTGCCCGGAATGCCTGTGTTCAAACATCTCAAACGAATGTTCACCGACTGGTTTCTGTGCGGGATGCTGCTGGCGACATTTCTGGCGTATGTATTCCCCCATTTCGGCAGTACCGGCGGCGCCATGCATGCTGAGTGGGTTATCAATATCGGCGTGTTTCTGGTGTTTTTCCTGCATGGGGTCAACCTGTCCAGCGAACAAATCAGTCACGGTCTGAAAAACATCCGCCTGCACTTCATGGTGCAAGGCTTCACCTTTATCGTCTTTCCGCTGATCTGGGTGGTGGTCAACAAACTGTTGGGCGCCCATATCCCGCCCTTGCTGATGCTGGGGTTCTTCTACCTGTGCGCCCTGCCCTCGACCATTTCATCCTCGGTAGCCCTCACCGGCAGTGCGGGCGGCAACGTACCGGCGGCCATTCTCAATGCCAGCCTGTCCAGCGTTCTGGGGATATTCCTGACCCCACTGCTGGTCAGCTTTGTGGTCGGCAGCGGCGCAAACGGCATTGATCTGGGCTCAACCCTGCTCGACCTGTGCGCCATGCTGTTACTGCCACTGGTACTGGGCCAACTGCTGCGCCCGCTGTTTGGACGCTTCTTCGCCCGCCACAAGCGCTACACCAGCATCGCCGACAAGGTGGTGATTCTGTTGCTGGTATACGCCGCCTTCTGCAATTCGATGGTCTCAGGCATGTGGCAACAACAAGGCACTTCGGTGATTTTCAGCGCCCTGGCCGGCAGTGCGATATTGCTCGCGATTATCCTGTGGCTGACCACGCGCACCGCCCGCGCCCTGAAGTTCAGCACTGCGGATGAAATTGCTGCGGTGTTCTGCGCCAGCAAGAAATCACTGGCAGCCGGCGCTCCCATGGCAGCGTTGATCTTTGGTGCCAACCCGGGTCTGGGCCTGATTCTGCTACCGATCATGATCTACCACCCGCTCCAACTGATCGTCTGCTCGGTCATGGCAGAAAACTACGCCACTCGCAATCGAGAGGAAGCGGCAGCGCAAAGCCCGGCCATAGTGCCCGCCCGCTAACAAGCGGCCTGCACAATACTGTGGGTGCCGGCTTGCCAGCGATGCAGACGACTCGATCGAACTGAGCGCCATCGCGGGCAAGACCGCTCTCGCAGGGCCGGCTCAGCGCTCAATAATCGCCGTCACTCCCTGGCCACCTGCCGCGCAGATCGAGATCAGGCCCCGGCCTTTCCCGGCAGTGGCGAGCAACTTGGACATGTTGGTCAGGATCCGCCCTCCCGTCGCGGCAAACGGATGCCCCACCGCCAGTGAACTGCCCTTGACGTTAAGTTTGCTGCGATCAATCGACCCCAGAGGCGCTTCAAGACCCAGACGGGTTTTGCAATAGCCTGGGTCCTCCCAGGCTTTCAAGGTGCACAGCACCTGCGCAGCAAACGCCTCATGAATTTCGTAGTAGTCAAAGTCCTGCAATGTCAGGCCATTGCGCGCCAGCAACCGTGGTACGGCATACACCGGGGCCATCAGCAAACCCTCCGCCCCATGTACGAAATCCACTGCGGCCGTTTCGCCGTCGCGAAAATACGCCAGCACCGGCAAGCCTCGCTCCCTGGCCCACTCTTCACTGCCCAGTAACACCACAGACGCGCCGTCGGTCAGCGGTGTCGAATTGCCGGCCGTCAGCGTGCCCTTGGCGCTTCGCTCGAACACCGGTTTAAGGGCCGCCAGTTTCTCCAGCGTCAGGTCTGGGCGCAGATTGTTATCACGGCTCAACCCCAGAAACGGCGTAATCAAATCGTCTTCCCAGCCCGCGTGATAGGCGGCTGTCAGCGCCTGATGGCTGTGCAGGGCCAACTCATCCTGTTCAGTGCGGGGGATGTTCCAGGTCTGCGCCATCAACTCGCAGTGCTGGCCCATCGACAGCCCGGTGCGCGGCTCGCCGTTGCGCGGAAACTCGGGTTTCAGAAAATGCGGACGCAACTGCAACAAGGCCTTGAGCTTGTCCACAGGCGCCTTGGTGCGATTGAGTTGCAGCAGCCACTCACGCAGCCCGTCGTTCAGGCCAACCGGCACATCAGACGTGGTATCGACACCCCCGGCGATCGCGCAATCGATCTGCCCCAAGGCAATCTTGTTGGCCACCAGCAATGCCGCTTCAAGGCCGGTGCCGCAGGCTTGCTGCAGGTCATAGGCAGGGGTTTGCGGTGACAGCCGGGAACCCAGCACGCACTCGCGGGTCAGGCTGAAGTCCCGCGAATCCTTGAGTACCGCCCCGGCTACTACTTCCCCCATCCGCAGCCCGTGCAAGTTGTACCGCTCGATCAGACCTTCCAGCGCCGCCGTCAGCATGTCCTGGTTACTGGCGTTCGCATACGGTCCGTTGGCACGCGCAAACGGGATTCGGTTACCGCCAATAATGGCTACACGACGCACACTCATACGATTCACCCTATTCTCTTACGGCCCATGATCGTTACAAGCGTAGGTCTTATCACTGATAGCGAACGACCCGCCTGTGTTTGTGGTCAACCCTTTGAACCCCATCTGTCGGAGAGTGTTCCATGTCAGACCGTTATATCGACTTCGTCAACTCATCCCTCGGCCAGCGACTGGTCGGCGCGTTGGGGCTGCCGTCACCGGTGCGGCTGGAACGCTGGCAGGCTGGACGGTTGCGTCCCATCGAAGGCCCGTTACTGATTGGCGGCGGCGCACTGGCCGGGCAGGTGAACCGCTTTGCGGCAAAACTCACCGACGCGGTATTCAGTTATGGTCCTGAACCGTTGGTCGCAACACCGTGGACTCCAGGTAGTGGCCCCAAGCTCAAGGCCGTGGTGTTCGACGCCAGCGAGTTATTGCACACCGACCAGCTCAAGCAATTACGCGAATTCTTCCAGCCATTGCTGCGCAGCCTAGAGCACAGTGCCCACCTGGTGATTCTGGGCCGGGCGCCGGAAACATTAAGCGATCCGTTTGCGGCCAGCGCCCAACGCGCCCTTGAAGGCTTCAGCCGCTCACTGGCCAAGGAGTTGCGCAATGGCGGCACCTTGCAGTTGCTGTATGTCGGCGAAGGTGCCGAAGACCAGCTTGAAGGCGCGCTGCGGTTCTTCCTGTCCCCCAAAAGCGCTTACGTCAGTGGCCAGGTCATCCGCCTGAGCACCTGTGCCGACCAGGTTCAGGACTGGACCCGCCCGTTGGCCGGACGCAAGGCGTTGGTCACCGGTGCCGCCCGAGGCATAGGCGCATCAATTGCCGAAACCCTGGCCCGGGACGGCGCCGAGGTGATTCTGCTCGATGTACCACCGGCCAAAGCCGACCTCGACGCTCTGGCTGCACGCCTGGACGGTCGCAGTATCACCCTGGATATTTGCGCCGCAGACGCCGCCACACAACTTGTCGAGCAATTGCCGGACGGCGTCGACATCGTGGTCCACAACGCCGGTATCACCCGCGACAAAACCCTGGCCAACATGACACCCGAGTTCTGGGATGCAGTGCTCGCGGTCAATCTCAACGCCCCGCAAGTGTTGACCAAAGCCCTGCTCGACAGCGGCACCCTGCGCGATAACGGCCGGGTCATTTTGCTTGCCTCCATCAGTGGCATTGCCGGTAATCGCGGCCAGACCAACTACGCCGCCAGCAAAGCCGGGCTGATTGGCCTGGCGCAGGCCTGGGCACCGCTGCTGGGTGAACGCGGCATCAGCATCAACGCCGTGGCGCCGGGATTTATTGAAACCCAAATGACAGCGCACATTCCCTTTGCCCTGCGCGAAGCAGGTCGGCGCATGAGCTCGCTGGGCCAGGGTGGCCTGCCCCAGGATGTCGCCGAAGCCGTGGCCTGGCTCGCCCAGCCGGGCTCGGGTGCGGTCAGCGGGCAAGCGCTGCGGGTATGCGGCCAAAGTATTCTGGGGGCATAGATCATGAGTGTTAATTGGCTCGACCTCAGCAACCCGCCGCATTTACCCGCGCTGTATGCCCACGCGGCGGCCAAACGCAAAATCACCGGCAACACCTTGCCTGAACAGGGCTTGCGCTGCTGGGTGCAGGTCGATGCCAAACCTCTGGCTGCCTTTCGTGACGTTTGCGGGCTGGCACCCGGCCCGCTGCTGCCGCCAACCTGGCCCCAGGTGCTGGCTTTCGGCCTGCAAATGCAGCTGCTGACCGACAAGCACTTCCCCTTCCCGTTGCTGGGGTTGATTCACCTGACCAACCGCATACGCGTGTTACGCCCCCTGGGCGGCGTGACACAACTGCGCATCGGGGTCTTTGTCCACAACCTGCAAAAACACCCCAAGGGCGCGACCTTCGATGTCGTCACCCAGGTTGACGATTTAATCGGGCCATTGTGGGAGGCCGACAGCACCTTGTTGTGCAAAGGCGTGGAGCTCAGCGGCGATGTACCGCAACCCGGTGCACAGCAGCCTGTGGCAATGAGCGAACTGACCCGCTGGTTCGCCCCGGCCAATATTGGCCGCCGGTACGCCAGGGTGTCGGGCGACTACAACCCCATTCACCTCAACGCTGCCAGCGCCAGGCTGTTTGGCCTGCCAAGCGCCATCGCCCATGGCTTGTGGCTCGAAGCCCGGGCGCTGGCGGCCCTCGATTCGCATTTGCCCAAGGCCAATGTCGAGATCAGCGTGGCCTTCAAAAAACCGGTACGCCTGCCCAGCGAGGTGATCCTGCTCAGTAGCGCGGCGGGCTCAAGCGGCGACTTCCAGCTCAATGGCCATGGCGATCTGGTGCACATGACCGGCAACTGGCGACCGATCAGCTAGCTCGCGCAGGGCATGGCCAGCGGGTTGCAGCGCCTTTCACTTGCGCCAACTTCGGTTCGGCCGCAAGCTTTGCGCCTTCTGGAGAGCACACCCTCGATGAACCTCGACGAACTGACCCAACGCCTGCACCGCATCCGCGATAACAACGACTGGAAACAGTTTCACAGCCCGAAAAACCTGGCCATGGCGGCCAGTGTCGAAATGGCCGAGCTGGTAGAAATTTTTCAGTGGCTGAGCGAGGACCAATCGCGCCAGCTCCCCGCCGACAAACTGGCCCACGCCGGGCAGGAAGTGGGGGATATCGTGTTGTATCTGCTGTTGCTGTGCAGCGAGCTTGGCTTGGACATGAACGAAGTGGTGCGCAACAAACTGGCCGACAGCGAAAGGCGTTTCAGCAAATGAGTGACCGTCACTTCGATCAACTGGCGACCCGCTTCGCCGAAAAAATCTACGGCGGTGCCAAAGGTGCCATTCGCCTGGCCGTGCTTCAGGCCGACCTTACAGAGTCGCTGCCCGCCCGACCGCTGCGCGTACTGGATATCGGCGCCGGGCTGGGCCACATGTCTCTGTGGCTGGCCCAGCAGGGGCACGATGTAACCCTGGCAGAGCCTGCAGGCCCCATGCTCGAAGGCGCGCGCCAGCGCTTTGCCGAGGCGGGGCAGAGTGGCACGTTCATTCAGGCACCGTGGCAAGAACTGCTGGGCCAACTGACCGAGCCTTACGACCTGGTGCTGTGCCATGCCGTGCTGGAATGGCTGGCCGAACCTCACGCCATCCTGCCCGTGCTGCACCAACTGACCACCAGGGACGGCTGGCTGTCGCTGGCGTTCTATAACCGTGATGCGCTGATCTATCGCAACCTGCTTAAAGGCCACTTCCGCAAAATGCGCAAGAACGATATGGCCGGCGAAAAACAAAGCCTCACCCCGCAGCAACCCCTCGACCCGCGAGAGTTGGCGACCGCGCTCGAAGGCCTGTGGCAGGTCGAAGCCCAAAGCGGCGTGCGGGTATTTCACGACTACATGCCAGTGGAGTTCCAGGCCCGCGCCGAACTGCAAGCGCTGGTAGAAATGGAGCTGGCCCACCGTCGCCACCCCGCCTTTGCCGGGCTGGGACGCTATCTGCATTGGGTGTGCCGCCCGGTATAAACCGCCCGCTCGGGAGAACATCATGCATCGCCGTTTTGCCTTAGTCGTTTTGAGCCTTGGCCTGGGGGCTTGCCAGAGCCCTAACCCGTATACCCCAAGCTCTATGCCGATGCCGCCGGCCCCGGCACAAGCGGCCAACACCCTGGATTTAAGCGCCTACCCTGCTCCACCACGGGATTACGGGCGCTATCAAAGCTGGGCGTGGCTCAATGGCCGGCTGCCCGCTGGAACAGCCTGGGCCGACTCGGCACAAATCGCCGACGCGGTAAACAATGCACTCGACCAGCGCGGCTTGCGGCCTGCGCAGCCCAATCGTGCGGCTGACTTGTGGGTGAGTGCTGATTTGCATACAGAAAAACGCCTGCGCCAAGTGCAGGACGACTATGGTTATGGAGCGGGTTACGGCAATGGCTACGGCCGTTACGGCAGTCAATACGGGATGTACAACTCGGTCCCGGTTGTACGCACCTATGAAGTGGAAGTCATGGTCGTGCGACTCAATTTCTACGATGGTAAAACCGGTCAGCCCGTATGGAGTTCCAGCGCAGAAACCAGCAGCAAAGGCAGCCTGAGCGAACGCAGTGACGCCCTGCGCGAATCACTGAAAAAGGCAGTGCAGGCTTATCCTCCTCAGTAAGACGGAATGTTGAAGCGGAGAAATCATCATGCTACGACGCATTGCATTATTGGGCCTGGCCCTGCTGCTCAGCGCCTGCGAAACAATGCAGGTCAGCAACGACTACAACCCTTCTGTGGATTTTGCCAAATTCCAGACCTGGGCCTGGAAAGACCCTGCACTGCAATACCAGCCCAATAGCCTGATGCTTAAAAGCGACCTGACCGAGCAGCGGATCATGCAGGCCGTGAGCAGTGGTCTGGATCAGCGAGGCCTGCGCCCGGCAGCCGCCGGCAGTAAACCGGATCTGCTGGTACAAACCTATCTGATCGTCGCCAACCGCCAGGAACAGATCGTCACCAACTACGGCTACGGCGGTCCATGGGGCGGGCCTTGGGGTTATGCCGGCGGCCCATGGGAAGGCTACTGGGGCGCACCGATGTACAACGAGACCCGTAACGTGGTCTATCAGGTGGGCACCCTGCAGATCGACTTGATCGATGCCAAAGACGGCAAATTGGTGTGGCGCGGCAGCGCAGAAAAAATCGTCGACAACAGCCCGACCCCGGCCGAGCGCAATGCGGCCATTCATGAAGCGGTGAACAAAATTCTTGCTAACTATCCGCCAAAATAAAGCCACAGGTTTATACGCAACAACTTACTCGCGATGTATATACCTCAGAAGGTATTAATACTTTCGCGAGTAAGTTAGTTACGCGACGGCCTTTCTTTTAATTTACTGATGACTTTTGATCAGTTGTTCACATCACGCCTATAAAACTGGCAACTGGCCAGCGCCTTGATCACTTTTTGGCTACACTCGCTGAAACTTTGGAGAGTTAGCGCTGGACTCTGTTCCAGCATCAGGAGTGCTCGATGTCTCCCCGTCTACGCAGTATCGGTTTCAATAGCCCACAGCAGCAACAAGGTGCAATCGGTTTAATGGCCGCTGTCACCCTCGGCGTGGTGCTGCTTTTCATGTTGTTGGTGATCGACAGCGGACGGCTGTACCTGGAACAACGCAAGTTGCAACGGGTAGCGGACATGGCCGTGCTGGAAGCGGTCAGCCGGGGAGGGAGTTGTACCAGTGGCACTGCCGTAACCTACGTCAATGAAAGCGCCACGCGAAACGGCTTCACTCCCGGGGCGGTGCAAATAATAACACCTACCTGCGGCACCCTTGTGACTATCAACAACCTGCGTACCTTCCAGGCCAGTACGACCCAGTCGAGTGCCATTCGCGTTATTGCCACAACTACTGTCCCTACCAGCGTGGCCGGGGGGCTGTGGAGCCTGTTTTCCCCAGGAGGATTTCAAAGCAAGACCAATTTGACGGCGAGTGCGGTAGGGGCTACACAGGGGCCGACGCTCGCACAAATCAGTATCCGCACAACGTTAGCCTCCGTCAGCACCTCACAATCACTGCTACTGAACTCACTGTTCTCAAACCTGCTCGGCGGCAACGTTAATATATCGGCTGTCGGCTGGGAAGGTCTGGCAAAAGCCGACATAAACTTGTTGCAATACCTCAATCAACTAGCAGTCAATCTTAATGTAACGGCTGGCGACTATACAAACTTGTTGAAAACTAACGCCACTCTCACTCAACTTATCAATGCCGCTGCAACCGTTGCCAACCTTAACGGCGCGACGCTTGATTTAAAAGGCAACATTGCCCAATTACAAGTTGCCGCCATTAACAATACCCCAATAAAAGTCGGCGACATCCTTAATCTTCAAACGGGTACTACCACAGCGGGTTTGGACGGCAACGTAAATATCCTCTCGCTTGTCCAGGCCTTTATTCAGCTTGCCAACAAAAACAATGCCGCCTCTGTAAGTTTGCCTATTGATATCTTGGGTCTCGCCAAAGTGACCACCAAGATCAAAATCATTGAGCCTCCTCAATTTTCATCCATAGGCAACCCCGCAACGGACAGAATATATGTTCGTACGGCTCAAGTCAGAACTCTCATAACCGTCGAACTGCCCGTCCTTAACACCATCAGCAATCTTATAAGTAAAGTCAACGCCCTGCTTAGCCCTCTTGCAGGACTTCTGAACACGCTTCTTGGCGGCCTGCTTGGCCCCTCTTACAATATAGAAATACTGCCGCCGCCATTGATCCTGAGTATTAACCTGGATGCAGGAGGGGCCGATGCTTTGGTCACTGGATACAACTGCCCTACCAGTGGAACAGGCAAGAGCCTGACGGTTAATGTCAATACTGCTGTCGCCAATTTGAACGTAGGCCAGATTGATGGAAGCAAGGCATTTTCATCCTCTGCCCCAGTGACTGTAACCCCCTACCCCATCGTAAACGTCACAAGTAAAGCCTGTGCCCTTGGATGCCCCACCGTGGATTATGGTGGTGGAGGAATAGCAATAAAGGCCAATTTGAACATTTTAAAAACCCAAAGCACCCTGTTCTATTCAGCCGTCGACGGAACTACCCCACCTAACCTAAAACAGCCACCAATGCCCAAATTTGCCTCTCCGACCAAGGATATTGTTGCCAGTCTCAAGGATATTCTTAATAACATACCCATTCTTCTTTATGCGCCCGTCGACAGTTCCGGAATTCTCGGTGCTCTAGCCACTGGGGTAACGAACTCTGTCAGCGCTGCACTTCAACTCGTAGTCAATATTGCGTCACCGCTGATTACCGCCGTGCTGAGCCCTATTGTTGATCCTCTCGTCAACAACTTACTGTCACTGTTGGGCGTCAATCTGATGAACACAGAAGTCGACGCTAACCTCTCTTGCGGACAAGGTGGACGCGCACAACTAGTCCTTTGATAATTCTGGCGCCTCAACCACCGGCAATTCCACGCAAAACCGGGCCCCGGGCCCGGTATTGCTCACGCTCAACCGTCCGCCCATGTTGTCGATAATGCCGTAGCTGACCGACAACCCAAGGCCGGTACCAATACCGATGGGCTTGGTGGTAAAGAACGGTTCGAAGATACGCTCCAGCAACCGCGGGTCGATGCCGTCGCCGTTGTCCTGTACCCACAGCCGTACACAGTTGCCGTCTGCTTCGGCGCTCAGGGTTATCAGGGGCTGGAAGTCGCGATCTGTCTCGCGCTTGCTCAACAAGGCATCACGCGCATTGACCAGCAGGTTGATCAACACTTGCTCCAACTGGTCTGAATGACCGCGCACCTGCACGCTACACGCCAGCCCCTCGGCGTGGATCTCTACGCCTTTACAGCGCAGACCTTCGCCCAGCAGGGCCAAAGTACCTTCCAGTGCCTGCACCGGGTTGAAGACCTGCTGCTCGATTTCGGAACGCCGACCGAACACGCGCATATGGTCGACTACTCGCGCAGCGCGCTGGATTTGCGAATCGATACGGGTGAGTTTTTCCTTCAGGTAATCAATCTGTACATCGCCGTTACTCAGGCGTTTGAGTACGTTGACGATAGCCATGCGCATCACATTCAGCGGCTGGTTGATCTCATGCGCCAGGCCGGTGGCCATTTCGCCGAGCGTGGCCATTTTCGCGCCGTGGGTCAGTTGCTGTTGCGAGCGCCGTACCTCGGTGTTGTCACGACCTACCGCCTGGACTTCGAGCAGTTGGCCCTGAGCGTCAAACACCCCCCGATCAGACCAGACCCACCACGCATGCTCACGGCCAGGCAGTTGCAGGCTGATTTCAGCCGTACTCACCGGGAACTCCGGGCTCAAGTTGGCAATACGCCGTTCAAACAACTCGCGCTGTTCGGCTGAGAGCCAGTCGCCCAGGTTGATCCCCGGCAGTAGCTCAGGGGCGCACTCCAGATAATTGGCCAGCGGCCGGTTGCCGAAGGTCAGGGTCAAGTCTGGCAAGTAGCGGCAAATCATCGCCGGGGAGTCTTCGACCAGAATCCGGTAACGCTCCTCACTATGTTTGACCCGCTCGGCCGCTTCGGTGGTCTCGGTAATGTCCAGCCATAACCCCACCGCCTCAACGGGTAGCCCCAGGTCGTCGCGTAATAATTTGGCCTCGTCCAGCAACCAGTGATAGTCGCCAGCGCGGTCACGCAGACGGAAACGGCTGCGGGTGCTGCCTTCACGCAGCAACTGGCGCGTACGCTCAAAGTACTGCTCGCGGTCATCGGGGTGGATCCTGTCGATCAAGGCCGCACCGGCACAGTCGTCCAGGCTCCAGCCCAGCAAAGGTTGCAAGCTGTCGCTGAAAAATGCCGGCAGCAATGCACCTTCGTCGTAGCGCTGCACGTAGATCACGGCAGGTGAACTGGCGATCAGGTTGTCCAGTCGCGCATGGGCGGCGGCGGCCTGCAGTTGCTGGTTTTTGATGTCGCTGATATCGAGCATGTAACCCACTGTGCGCCGGCTTGCACCTGTTCCCAGCACCTGGCCCTGAATCCGGTACCAACGGGTCGGTTGCGTACTTTGGGGCTGGTGCAGCCGCGCGCACAGCATCAGCGTTTTGCCATGCTCTAGTAACGCATTGAAACCGCTGCTCAGTTCATCCCGATCCGCGGGATGAAACAGCGCCAGCCACGCTTCACGGGTCAACGCCGAAGGTTCCAGCTGCGGCAATAAACTTGCGCTCAATTGCGGCGCCAGCTGCAATTGCCGGGAAGGCTGCAACCACTCCCACCACCCCGTACCCAACAGTTCCTGCAGCGCTTGCATGCGCTCCTTTTGTTGTTCGTGTTGCTGCTCACGCAGACGATCCTGCAGCGGCCCGGCCATTGCCGCACAGACCAGCAACCAGTCGCTTTCGCTCATCAGCGATGGGTGCTGCGTGGCCGGGTAAAAACCCAGCAGCAACCACACGGACTGCCCTTGCTGGTCGCAGTAAGGCACCAGCCAACCGTCGGCATTGCCAAACAGACTATTGAGCAAAGGGTTTCGGGTTCTCTCGACATCGGCGTTTATGGATCGGGGCCGTTTGGCATCCACACCATCCAGGACCTCGCCCAGGGTTTGTCCTGAGGTCCACAACGCCGGCGCATCAAACGCGTGATACGCGCTATATAGACGCCAACCCAGTGGCGTACCACTGCGCACGGCCAGTGCCATGCAGGGCACACGCCATTGCTGCGCTACACGGCATAGCGCCTCATGCATCACCTCAGGCAAGCGGGCGGCGCTGCACTGACGCAACTGTTCACCGATGCTCAAGACCAGTTGCGCACATTGCTCGCGGCTGCCGGC
The DNA here is from genome assembly GCF_049897045.1 of Pseudomonas sp. TWR2-1-1. Taxonomy (NCBI): domain Bacteria; kingdom Pseudomonadati; phylum Pseudomonadota; class Gammaproteobacteria; order Pseudomonadales; family Pseudomonadaceae; genus Pseudomonas; species Pseudomonas sp. TWR2-1-1. Next base: position 504,400 of record NZ_JAFCVM010000005.1, on the reverse strand, counting down.
TTGCTGGCTGTCGCGCAATAAATCGCTGATATCCAGCAGTTGTAATAACCAGCAGTCAGCCTGCGGCTGTACCCAGCCCCGGGTGTGCAGCACGTTCAATCCGGGGCCTTGAAAATCCAGATCAAGACAGTGTCCGACCCAGTCCGCCGGGCCCCCTTCCAGCGCCAGCGTGCTGCCCGACACCAAATAGTCCAACAGCAGGCGCGGTGTAGCGTCACCAGCATCGCGCCCCAGGCCATGGCGCTGCAGACCATTAGCATCAATAACTCGCCCCTGCTGATCGAGCAGCAGTTGCATGCACCCATCGGTGCGTGACTGCAAACCAGAAGATCCGGGCAGGTGCTCGGTGGCCCGCCCCGTCAGGCGCCCAAAGAGCTTTTCACCCTGGATCAAAATTTCATACTCGATTGCGCGGTCAAGGTGGTCGGCAGTTGAGGCACGCTGACAGTGCCTAACGTGAGTACCGGCATAAGGGTCGCCAACGCAGCGGACGGAAGAGAGACAGTGGCCGTTAGAACACCCGCAACGGGGTCATAAGATGCGGTTTTGACCAGACTTGGGGCCACGGCTGTAGGTACCCAGCGCAGTTTTTCGTCCAGCACGCCTTTGGCCACTGACTCGACTGCAGTTTTATAGGCCGCAGCCGTAAGCGTCGGATCAACCGCAACACTGCGCCGCACCGCCTCGGCTGTGGAGTTATTAAATGATTGCACCAGCAACAACGGCAGGCTGTAACTGAGCACGCCATAAAGAACAGCAAAAAAAATCACGAACACCAACGCGAATTCAATTGCGGCGGCACCTTTTTGTTTCTTGGGAAGGCCTATTTTCATGACTGCGTCCACCCTGACAATCAAAAGTAATATCATCATAGAATCATCAGTAAAAAAGGGATGTTAATTACGTGATCCACTTATCTGTTGTATTTATTTGGCTCTTTCTTTGCGCCACACAAGACCTTATCCAGCGCCATATTTCCAACATTCTGACCTTCGGCGGGGCGGCACTGGCGCTGCTGTATCTGCTCTGGACCGGTGACACCTGGCTGGGCGCCAGCGCTGAAGAAGGCGGCTGGGCGCTACTGATCGCGCTGCTGTTGACCCTCCCCGGCTACGCCCTGAACAAGCTGGGCGCCGGTGATGTGAAGCTAATGATAGCCTTGGCCCTGGCAACCGATCGTCTGACAATTCTGGGCACAGTAATTGGATCCAGTTTGTGTGCAGGGCTGTGGTGGTTAATAGCGTCAAAAATACTGCCTTTGTTGAATCAATGGTTTAACTCAGATGAATTTAAGGTGAAACGTTCAATGTCAAAAAAGCTTCCTTATGCACCTTTTTTGTTAGCCGGTTTTACCCTGACAACAATGCTACTTGTATAGTCAGCTTGAAGGATTAATACCTTGTACATAGTCGTAAAGTAGGTCTACGTTTAAATCAGTCACGTAAAACGTGTGGACCAAGATGTCCCTGATTGGTTTACCAGGATGGAGAACCGTGTGAATACACACACCCCCCTTATAAAAATTCTCGTCGTCGATGATCAGCCCTTGATTGTCGAAGAACTCTGCGAGTTTCTGGAAAGCAGTGGCTACCGTTGCGTGCCTTGCCAGACAAGCCGTGAAGCCATCAGTGCGTTTATTGCCGACCCACTGATAGGTCTGGTGCTGTGCGACTTGCACATGCCGGACATGAATGGCATTGAACTCACCCAGCATTTGCAAAAAACTGCCGGTAAGCAGCGGGTCTTTGAAAGCATTTTGCTGACCGGCCGCGCCGACAAACAGGATGTGATCAAAGCCTTGCGTATCGGTATCGCCGATTACTACCAGAAGCCGGTCGATCTGAACGAACTGCTTGAGGGCATCCAGCGCCAGGAACAGATCCTGCGCGAACAGCACAAGAGCAACCAGTTGGGGCAACTGAACCAGAAGTTGCAATACCTGGCCGAGTCCATTGACGACCTCTATCAGGATATGGAATACGCCCGCCGCCCTCCCCAGTCCAGCGCTGAAAACCCGAATAATCCCTCTTCGAACGACAGTGCCTGTCCTCAGATTCCGAGCATTTTCAAACAGCTGTCACCGCGCCAGCTGGACGTCGCCAAACTGGTGAGCAAAGGCCAGACCAACTACCAGATAGCCTGCGATGTGGGCATCACTGAAAACACCGTAAAACTCTACGTGTCGCAAGTGCTGCGCCTCACCCACATGAACAACCGCACCCAGCTGGCTCTCGCCCTGTCCCCCAACGCCTCAGTCCAGCATGGCCGGCAGACGGCTGGCAGCTAAGCCCCCAACAAGTACGACCCCATCCCCCTACCCTCACACCGGGCGGGAGATGGCGTCACTATCATTCCGACTTGGCTTTGCCGCCCTCATCCTGCTTGTAGTACTCAGGGACGGGGTGGGTGTAGCTGTCCAGCCAGCGCTGCAGGCTGCGCTCACGCTCCTGGGAAGTGGCCACCTGATGTATCGGTGACCTGGCCTGCCCGCTGACCTGAAGCTGCAACCAGTTTTCGGTGTCCTGCTGAGATCTGGACACAGGCCCCGGCTCGATGGCAAAGGCGCCAAACGGCAGGACGGCTAACAACACACCTACTCGAATATATAAATTCATGGCACACCTCCAACGCATTATTTGATCGCAGCCACTTGATTGCTGGCTGTCTTGGCTTGGGTTTTAAGGGCTTGCGCCCTTGCCTGGGCATCACCCACTTGCGCAGGGGTCAATTCGGCACGACTGGCAAGCTCGGCTGCCTGGCTCCACTGGTCCTGATAAATCAGCAAGGTCACCAGATTCAACGCAGCCAGCGAGTCCCCCTGCTTAAGCTCCAGAGAGGTCAAAAACTCAAAGCGCGCTTCGTCCAGCCGTAATTGATTGAGATACACCACGCCCAGGTCATTGCGGATTTTTTCATCGGTCGGTGCCATACGTGCAGCCCGTTCCAGATGGGTCGTTGCCAGTGCGTTATCGCCCCGCCCGGCGGCCAGCTGACCCAGACCATGTTCACCTTCCGCCGCCAGGCAAGTGCCTAGCAGCCCTTTGTACAAAGGTTCGGCTTCACTGCGGCCCAGTTGCCGATAGATTCGGGCCTTGCGCAATTGCACCTGCGCGTAGCGCTCCGGCAGACCTTGCAAGTTGGCCAGGCTGGCGTGCAGTTTGCCTTCCTTGGCCATGTCGTCAGCCAGGTTCATCGACAGTTCCTGGTCGCTACTCAACTTGGCGCAACTGCTGCCAGTCAGGCCCGCCCATGGCGAATTACCCTGGCCCCCTGTCGCACAACCGCCCAACATCAGCAACGCACACGCGGCAATGACAGCTTTCATATTCATACTCCTGATCACGAGCCAAAGGCCCGTGCAATAGCCATAAAACTCGGGCCGGCCAATACAATCATCAGCGCCGGAAACAGAAAGACCATCATCACCACCGACATCTTGGCCGACATTTTCGAGATGTATTCCTCCATTCGCGTCAGGCGACGGTCATCGAGCAGCTCTTTAAGTGCTTGTAACGATTTCATCGCGCCACCGCCCTGCTGAATCAATTGCTGAAGAATCACGCAGGTGTCATTGAATTCATCTACATCCAGCAAGGCCGCGGTTTTGCTCAACTCCTGGCTCAACTCCAGTCCAGAGTCCACCCGGACCAGCATCACTCGCAGCTCCCCTGTAAGTACTGGCAGCAATTGCCGCCCCTCCTGGCTCAGCACCCGCAGCGCCTGCTCGACCGCCATGCCCGACTCAAACAGAATGCGCAGTAAAGGGATGAAGGTTGAAACCTCTACAGCCACTTCTTGCTGACGTTTTTTCGCCACGTACGCCAACATCCGCTTGGGAATCAGATACCCCACGGCAAGCGCAAACAGCAGCACAATCAGTAGATTCCCCGACCCGGGAAAGAACAGCTCGTGCCCCAGAAAAATCAGCCCGGCAAACGCTACCGGGGTCCCGATCTGGAAGGCGGCAAACAATGAACGCTGGCTGGCTGTGCGCCAGCCAACGCGATTGAGCAAGAGCTGGGTTTCACTGTCCATCGAGACCGACCGCTGGCCGAACTTGCTGTTACCCACCGCCCGCATCCAGAGGCTTAACGTGCCAGGGCCGGTCTTGTCACCTTCCAGGCGCTGCATAACGCGCTGCTGGCTCAGCCGCTCCTGAATCACATGGTTAATCAACAGCCCCAGGGCACCCAACAATAAAATCAAACAAATCAGCAAGGCCATGTCATATGCTCCGCACCATGCGCCATAGTCCCAGGCAACCAATCGCCTGCAATGCAACGGCGGTAAGCAGCATGTGCTGACCGCTCGGATCGCTCCATACCTTGGTCAGGTAACTGGGGTTGGTCAGCATGAAATAACCACCCACCAATAACGGCAACACCGCCAGCACCATCGCAGTGATACGTGTTTCACCGGTCATTGCCTTGAGCTTGCGAGCACCTTGATCACGTTCACGAATCAGCAGGATCAGGTTTTCCAGCAGTTCACTGGCGTTGCCGCCGTAGCGATGGTTGACCTTCAAGCCAAGGGCGAACATACGAAACTCATCGCGCTCATACAGCTCGGCAAAATCTTCCACCGCCTCGGGCAAACTCACACCCAACTGCACGTTCCGCGAGACCCGGCTGATGCTGCTTTTAAGCGGATCGCTGGACGACTCAATCGCATGCAGCACCGCATCGGACAAGGTGCGCCCCGCTTTCAGGCTACGCACGCAGTGATCGAGTAACTGCGGCAATTGCTCCACCATGCGCCGTACCCGACGCTGATAACGCCAACTGACATACAGCTTCAAAAGCAAGGGCGGCAGCACCAGGAAGATCAATAAGTACGCCCAGCCTCCCAACAAGCCCGCCAATACCGCTACCACGGCCCATATCCCCAACCACAAGCCAAGACGATCGGAAGGGCGGCCCAGACCTGCCTGCAAAAAGGCCCGGTCCAGCCACGCCACACTCAGGGGCTTCTGTGCAATTACAGGCTGACCTTCACCTAAGCGGTCCAGCACCCTGTTGGTGGCAGGGTCACGCAATGCGCGGTAGACAAGACTCAGCGACATCACAAACATCAAAAAGCTGATCAGAAAAAGTATCAAGGCCGGGATCATGGAAGCACCTCAGCCGTTTGCATTCAAAATGGGGTCGCGACGCAACTTGTCGCCTGCCGGGTTCAAGGCTTCGCGCATAAAACCAAAGTCCGTACGCTTATCCAGCCGGAACAGGGTGTTGGTGACATAAACATCGTCCCGTACTCCCACCACCTCCAGCACCTCACTGACGCAGCGTCGACCATCCGGCATACGCGTCAGCTGGATAATGACGTCCAGTGCGGCGCAGATCATCTGGCGCAAGGTTTTTTCCGCCACCGTGCGCCCGGTCAGGCCCACCAGAGTTTCCAGACGCAGCAACGCATCTTGCGCAGTGTTGGCATGCACGGTACTCATCGAACCATCGTGGCCGGTGTTCATCGCGGTCAGCACATCGAGCACTTCTACACCGCGAATTTCGCCAAGGATGATGCGGTCCGGACGCATCCGCAGGGCGTTGCGAATCAGATCGCTGGATTTGACTTCACCGTGCCCTTCAGCATTGGGCGGCCGGGTTTCAAGACGCACCACGTGGGGGTGGCCGAGCTGCAGCTCCGCCACGTCTTCGATGGTGACCAGACGTTCATGGGGGTTGATCAACTGACTCAAAATGTTGAGCAACGTGGTTTTACCGGTACCGGTACCGCCGCTGATCAAGATATTGCAGCGCTTGCCGACCGCCTCCTGGAAAAACTCAAAGATCGGCTGATCAATGGTTTGCATCGCCACCAGGTCACTGCTTTTAAGCATGTCCTTGCGAAATTTCCGGATCGACAGGCAAGGACCGTCCAAGGCAATGGGCGGAATGATCGCGTTGACCCGGCTGCCGTCAGGCATTCGCGCATCGACCATCGGCGAGGACTCGTCCAGACGCCGGCCCAGCGGCGCGAGAATGCGCTGCATCACCCGCTCCACGTGATGATCATCGATAAAGCGCAGGTCACTTTGACTGAGCAGGCCTTCGCGCTCGACAAATACCCGGTGCGGTCCGTTAACCAGAATCTCAGTCACCGCCGGGTCGCGCAGCAGAACTTCAAGCGGGCCGAAACCGGTCAGTTCGTCGACGATTTCCTCAGCCAGGCGTTCCATCTCGTAACGCGAGATCGCCAGATGCAGGCGCGACACGTATTCCGCGACCCGCTCGATGACAAATTGCGACAGGACCTGGCGCGAATCTTCCAGCAGGTTTTTCCCGGTTTCCTCGATGGCATCAATAATGTAACGGTGCAGCACCAGTTTCAGGCCGTCATGGTCCGCGCGACCGTCCTTGTACAGGCCCGAGCCGAACAGCTGTTCATTGCTCATTTAGACCCCCACAAACGGTTGAGCCAACTGTCCGACTTGCCCTGCGAGCGACCCGGCAGTTCTGAGCGCAAGGCCAGCCGCTCGCCGAGTTTTTTCAAACCCAGGCTCAGGGGTTCTCGCGGGCCCAGTTCGAAAAGTGTCACGGCCTGATTTTTGGCATTGATGCGCAATTCCGGGCTCGCCGGGAGAGTGGCCAGCACTGGCAAGCCAAAGCTTTTGGCCAGTGCATCGGCATCGGGGGCCACGCCACGCAGGTAGCGATCAACCAGCAGCCCCGCGTGTTCGAGCTTCATTCCCTTCGTGCGCCAGACGCTAAGCACGTCCAGGTTGCGCCGGCAATCGAGTACGTTTTGATCGGTGTAAAACAGCAACTTGTCGCAATGGCTGACAAAGGTGCGCAGCGCTTCGCTGTCAGGCTGGCCCGTCAGGTTGACCACAATATGCTGGAAGTGCTGACGCAAGGCGCTGAGCAACATATACAACTCGGCGGCGCTGGTTTGCTCCAGCGGTTCGTCGTTGTCGCTATGGACCAGGATTCGTAAACCTTCAGAGGTCTTGGTAAATGCACTGTCGATCAAGGTGCTGTCCAGCCGCCGTAAATGGCGCAGGGCATCTCCAAAAAAAAACGAGCTCTCTAGGCCCAACTGCGTCAGACCGTCGCCACGGGGCAAGCCCAGATCCAGGAACAGGGTTTTTTGATCCTGCTTTTGCACCACCAGTCCCAGGTGGCAAGCGAGCAATGCACCATCTGCATTGCACTGGGCACTGAACAGCACGGTCAGCCCGCCCAGCTCCGCGTTCGGCGTGACCGGCGGCAAGCGTTTACTCAAGCGCCGTACCAGACCGGCCACCTCGCTGGAACGCGAGCCGTAGGCGACAAAATCCCGAGCGCCGGCGCGCATGGCATTGAGCACCAACTGGTTATCCATGCCATCGCCCAGGGCAACCACGGCCAGCATGGGCTTAGCCTCAAGCAGCCCCTCGATCAATGCGCACTGAGACACGACTTTCTCTCGGTCCAGCCCGACAAAAACCAGACCGGCGAAAGTTACGTCAATCAATGCCAACAACTCATCCAGACTGCTCGTACCTACGCCCACGACCTGGCCCAGGGGCGCCAATGCGCCTTGCAGCCACTCAAGATCAGTGTTGTTGCGCGTCAGCGCGAGAAATGTCTGGCTCAGGCTTTGGCTCATTGGGATAGCCCGCTACGGGTATTGAACTTACCGTTTTCAAGGAAATACAGGCGATACCAGTTAGGGTCGTAATTGCGCAGTTTTTCACCAGGCAGGGCTGGTAATTGCGCGTTGGCCGCCAGTGGTTGAACCAGGTGCGGCGTCACAATCATCAACAGTTCTTTTTCTTCGCTGGTGGTGTTGGAGTCGCGGAAAAAGGCGCCAAGAACGGGGATATCCCCCAGCCCCGGGAATTTGTTGACCTGGGCACTGTTGCGCGAGCTGATCAGGCCGCTGATGACAAAGCTCTCGCCATCGGCCAGGGAAATACTGGTATCGGTACGGCGAACATTAAGGCCAGGGACTAATGTCCCGGCGATATTCACCGCGTTGGTGTAGTCCAGTTCGCTCACTTCGGGGGCGACTTTGAGCATGATGCGGTCACGCCCGACCACGGTCGGCGTCAACGTAAGACGAATACCGAACTCCTTGTACTCAATCGACACGTTGTCACTGCCGCTGCTCGGTACCGGGATAGGGACTTCACCGCCGGCGAGAAAGGTCGCACTCTGGCCGCTTAACGCCACCAGGCTCGGACGCGCCAGGGTGTAGGCAAAACCGCTGCCCTCCAGTGCGTTAATCAACGCTTTGACCCGACCACCGCCGAAGCCAATGTTGAAATACTTGCCGTTAGCTACCGGGCCACCGGTAATCACGTTTTCCGCATTGGAAATGAACGATCCGGGCGAGCCAAACAAAAAGTCTTTACCCATGCCAAAGATCGAAGTACTGGCTTCCTGCATCTTGGTGCGATTGACTTCGACAAAGCGAATATCGGTTTGCACCTGGCTGGGCAACGTCGGATCTTCAGAAGGCAATATTGAAACGCTGGTATAGCTGGTGGCGGCTTTGCCCTTGACGAACACCATGCTCTGGCGCGGTGATTTCGAACAGGCTGTCCAGACCATCAGGCTGGTGGTGCCCGGCGCAACGCCTGTGAGCAAGAAGGCGTTGCTGCCATTGGCGTGAACATCCGCAACGGTCGGATCACCCACCGCAATGCGGGTAATACTGACTGGCGAATCCAGTGCTTGCTGGGCCCCTTGGGCCACTTCCAGTACCGAGGGTAACTGACCGAGAGCAGCGCAATTGTTTGAAGCAGCCAGGGCCATTTCAAAGGGCAAGCTGCTTAAAATCAGCGTCCAGACAGCTCGTTTATACAGCGCAACGCCAGGATTTCTCATGCTGTGCTTCCCTTGCAGATCGTATTTTTATTGAGCCGGCTGTTGCGTGGTTTGGTTGCCGCGAATGATTTCAATCCCGCGCACCCTTTGAACCCCGGGGTTACCCGCCACAGGTGTGCGCACCGGGCTGGCCATGGCTAACTGGTTGAACTGGTAAAGACTGCGTTTGGCGTTCTCAAGATTGCCTGGAGCATCCTTCTCACCCGCCCAGTACTTGCTCAAACGCTGCTCCTGGGCGCTGCGTACTGCCAGACGCAAGGTGCCGGCCTGAGTGGCCAGCATCAGTTGATTGATCAAAGGCTCCGGAACTGCCAGCACCGCCGTGCGCGCACCGACACGGCGCTGCGCTTGTTTGAGGGCTTCTTCGGCATTCAGCGGTTGACTGGCCGGCTGACCGTCGCTGGTCATGCCCAACTCATCACCCACGCTCAGCACCCGCACTGCCGGCAACACTGTTTGCGCCGACTGCTGCGGGTTGGCCGTGTCCTGACGCAAAAACAGCAAGATATCAACGTAGTCACCAGGCGTTAGCTGCCCTGCTGCACCGGTCACTTCATCGATGGCCACTGCCAGTGCACGCTCATCAGGGCGGATCATGCGAGCAAGAGGGCCGCCGATTTCAAAGCTTTGCTTGGTCAGCCAGGTACCCGCACTCAACGCTCGCCATGGGGTAAGGCCAACCGCCTGATCGATAGCCGTAAGGCTGCCGGCGGGTGCGGTCTTGAGTTTTTCCAGGGTCAAGTCTTCGGCGGTCAGGGCCACATGCGGGGGAACATCACGGACCAATACCACCACTGGCTGTCGGGTCTGATCCTCAACCGAGGCGACACTTTGCTCCACCACCTGCGTCACCGGAACTTCAGCTACCGGCTGCTGACGAGTCAATACCAACCCCCAATAACCGGCCGCAATAGCCCCGATAAACAAAATGGCCGCCAGTACTAAACTGCGTCGATTGTTCATAACAAACTCCTTTTGCAACTAAGCACTGCAGATCAAAAATAATCATTCGCAATCAGGCAGCCATGCCCCAATAACGCTGTTTGAACCATTTCGCTATTTGAACGTAGCGCAGGTAAATCAAAATGCCATTAGTGGCTTTAAAAATCTCTATTTAATTTTGAATTGTTTGATTTACCACACATTTTTTTCACACGTATCATTTGGATTAATACTTTGTGATTAGTGCTTTTTTACAGTTGCCTTAAGCTGCATTATTGCCAATGCTGTAATGGCAGAAGGAAATCACGCAACATCATTGTTAAGCGGCGCCCGACCCGGTGCACGAAGGAGAAGTCAGATGTTTTTAAATACTGTTCTTAAAGTGTATGTACCGACGCAGGTATTCCTGACTCGCCAGGTCAAATTATTTGCACAACGCACGGATGGCGCTTCAGGTATTGAATATGCGCTTATTGCAGGAATGGTTGCAGTGGCAATTGTAACTTTTGTAGCCCCGATCAAATCCGAGGTCGTTGCAATATTCACATCGATTAAAACTGCACTAACCGCTGCCGCAACTTAAAGAGTGTGAGTATCTCATTTCTTCGCCAACAGCTACTTTTAGTTGATGACGAGGAGGATGCACTGCTGGAGTTGGCCGAACTGCTAGAGGGCGAGGGCTTTTGTTGCTATACCGCAACATCAGTCAAACTCGCTCTTTTGCAGTTGACCCAACATCCGGACATTGCACTGGTCATCACAGACCTGCGCATGCCGGAACAAAGCGGTATAGAACTGATCAGGCGCCTGCGCCAGCACACACAACGCCAGCATTTACCGGTGATTGTCATTTCCGGACACGCCGATATGGACGATGTAAGTGACCTGCTCCGCTTGCAGGTACTGGATCTGTTCCGTAAACCCATCTACCACGTGCGCCTGCTCGACACCCTAGACAGCCTCTTCCCGAAGCCCTAGTCACCCGCCTCAGGCACGGGCTCCCCCTCATATGCTTTCCTGAAAGCCTGTGGCTGCCTGCTTAGCCACAGGCTTTATGCGCGTATCGCTTATATCCCCTTCGCAGGACGGGCAATGCAGCCCACTTGAGTGAACTGCATTGCGCAAGAGACGGCCCTTACAACTGGTAACTGAAGCTCAAGGTGTAACGCGGCCGACGGTTAAAGCTGTCCAGCGCGACGTCTGACATCGGCTTGGCAACTTCCAGGGCAATGTTGTAGTAACGCTTGTCACCAAAGCGCAGCCCCACCGCCGCCGAAGACATATCCGAGCCCTTCAGGGGCAGTTCGTTGAACCAGGTTTTGGCCTTGTCCAGTACCGCATAGGGTTGCAGCAATTTCACCCACTCCCCGTCGCGGTTGAAGCTGTAGTTCAGCTCGTAAGCCACGCCCCAGCCCTTGTCCCCCGAGGCCTGGTCGTCCGGGTAGCCGCGGCCGAAGTTCTGCCCGCCGAAGACCGCCCGTTCGCTGTCGGGCAAACTGTCGTCGCTCCAGTACAAGGCCGCTGACGCCACGCCCTGCCAGTCTCCGAAGAAACCGTCGCTCTGCACTCCCGACAAACGCAAGCGGAAGAAGTCCAGGTCATAGCGGCTGCCGGTCAAATCGGTCTCGGTCTTGGCTCCCAGGCCATTGATGCCTTGATATAACCCGCCGCTCACAATGCGTAACTGTTTGTCATTGGACTTGCGCCATTCACCTTCAAACGCCAGCGCACGCACGTTGGTTTTATCGCTGATGGTCTGGGAATATCCGACCACGTGGTAGTCCGTGTTGTCGTTGACCCCATACAGCCTTGCCGCGACGTTGAGCAATTGATCGGGGGCCGCGATCAGCGGGTGGCTGACACCCACCGAAAAGCGGTCATTCTCACGATGGGGCTTGAGTTCAAAGCCATCGCTGGTCGCGATGTTGGTGCCGGGATCACTGCGATAACGCGCGCCATACAGGCTCAATTGAGTACCTTCAGCATTAAGGAACTGGCTGTAATCGAGGCGGTAGTAGTGCTCCTTGTCATTGCCCGGCGGGAACAGCCCGCTCAAGGACAGCTGTTCTGCCATGGCTGTCTGTGAATTGCTGCTGACCCCGAACAGTGCCTGGGTACTGTCGCGACTGCCTTCAGTGAGGCTCATGCTGGTGGTGTAAGGTTTGCGGCTGGCATTGACTTGCAGGGTTGCCGCACCATCGGTGGTTGCAGGCGGCGGTACTTGCGCCTGCAAGGTCACACCCGGAATCCGGCTCATCAGGGTGGTATAGCGCTCAAAGGTTTTACGGGTCAACGGCCGCTCGCCCTTGAGTTTATCTACCAGTTCATCGATAAAACCCTTCACGCGCCCGATATCACCGTCTACCCGGTAATCCTTGATATACCCTTCGACCAGTACGACGCGCACCAGCCCTTGATCAAAGTTCTGCGGCGGTAAAAACGCATAGGACAATAAATAACCGTCGGCCTGATAACGCTGCGTGATACTGCGCGTGGCTTCAATCAACTCGCTCAGGGTGATTTCATGATTCAACAAAGGCTTATACGCCGCCCCCAACTCCTGGAGCGGATAAACAGTACCCCCTTCAATCTGCAACTTACGGATCGTCAACTTGGTGCCCATCACTAATGGCTGAGGCTCGGCAGCACCGGGTTTAGGTAATTCCAGGGCAGGCGTTTGTGGCCGATAAGCATCCACCGGCAAGTTGGGTGACGGTAAGTTCTGGATACTTTCATTGCTGTTCAAATATCGTGGAAGCGTTTCAGCACTCACATAAGGGGTAAGGGCCAATAATAAAAAGGGGACGCAAGTACGCATATGAGACTCCATGCTCAACAACCGCGGCACAACTAAACCAGGGGCAACGCATCATAGTGTGGCGAAGCTACCCGGCATTAACCTTACAATCCTGCAAATGAAAAAAGACGAGAGATTCATTTGAATCTCTCGTCTCAACCAAGCGTAGGCGCTGTAGGTAAGGCCGTCGAACCGGCCAGGTGCAATTAGTTAGTTTTTCTTGCCCAGGTTACCAAGCCCGCCCAGTACTGTGCCAAGACCACCCAAGCCTCCAGTTGTAGTGCCCCCGGTTGTGTTGTCAGCCTTCACTAAACCGCCTAATGCACCCACTGTTCCACCAACGGTACCTACCAATTGACCCACCGCACTGCCGACCGGGTTTGCAGTGCCGCTATCAACCTTGGCCCCCACACTGCTCACTGCGCCGCCAACTTGAGTCAGCAAGCCGCTAACGGGAGTCCCAAGACCGGTTGCTGCTCCGACATTTTGGGTAATGGTGGTCACAGCACCCGTTACCGGATTAAGCGCCGTACCCACAGTGTTGCCCACTGCCGCCAACGGAGCCCCGGCAGCGTTGTTCGCTATACCGGTGCCGCCTACCACGCTACCGAGGGAGGCCACGACATTACCGCCACCGACAACGTTGCCGCCGCCCGCCTGAACCACACCGCTGGTGCTGCCGGCCACCAGGCCTGAACCAACACCATTAACGACCCCGCCCACTGTCTCCAGCAAACCGCTGCCGCCCAGCCCTGGCAGGCCGCCGATACCACCTGTGCCACCTGTGCCGCCAGTTGCAGCTGGTGGATTGACGTAGCCGCCGGCTTTATCAGCCACACCGCCCACACCACCCAGCACACCGCCTACCAAACTGGTTACAGGATTGTTACCCGTAGCCGCCACTTTCTGGCCCAGGTCTGTAACGACACCGCCGACCTTGTTCAGAACGCCATCCACCGGAGCACCCAGGCCGGTAGCCGTTCCCACCTTGCCGGTGACGCCCTCGACCATCGAAATCACTGGCACCAGTACCTTGTCATTGACCCCGCCAGTCACCTTGCTCAAAGCCCCGGTATTCACCGAGCCGGTCAACGTGTTGCCAAGCATGGTGACGGTGGTACCCACCTGGTTCACCAGCCCGCCCGCCACATCCGTGACTTTGCCCGTTACCCCACCTACGACCGGAATCTGGCTGATGGGCGTGTTGTCGAGCAAGGTGCTGACACCTGTGCCCACTGATGAAACACCCTTGCCGACATCTGCCACTGCATTGGTCACGCCCGCCGCGGTAATGCCCAGCGAGTCTTTGTCGGTACCGATCGAGCCGACGCCATTGGTTAAACCACTGCCTACGGAGGACACCGCATTGCCGGTATTGACCACCAGCCCCCCGCCCAACGTGCCCACTACCGGAACAGTGGTCAGTGTGCCGCCAATACCGCTGACCGTGGAGCCGACACCACTGACCACTGGACCCACTTGCCCAACAATCTGACCTGTGACCAGAGGCGTGGTACCTGCTCCAGTGCCGCCACCGGTGCCACCGCCTGTACCGCCGCCGGTGCCGCCACCTGTACCGCCGCCTGTACCACCGCCGGTACCGCCGCCTGTACCACCGCCATCGCCGCCACCTGTACCGCCGCCTGTACCACCGCCGGTGCCACCACCATCGCCGCCGCCAGTACCACCACCGGTGCCGCCACCTGTACCACCGCCAGTACCACCACCGGTGCCGCCACCATCGCCGCCGCCCGTACCACCACCGGTGCCACCACCAGTGCCGCCATCCGTACCACCACCTGTGCCGCCACCCGTACCGCCGCCAGTGCCATCACCGCCGCCTGTACCGCCACCCGTACCGCCGCCATCGGTACCACCAGTACCCGCACCGCTGTCAGGAGTGCTTGCCGATACATGGCTCTTGGAGCCGCCACCGCCGCTGCTGCAACCCGCAAGGCTCACGGTCATGACTAACAGGAGGGCTGTACTGGTTTTTAACCACAGTTGAGTGTTCATAATTAATATCCATGCACCTGGAACGCCTAGGTTCGAAAGTTCTCTGTTCTGATGTCAGAGATACATTTCACTCGTGTAGACATCACAACCCCAGGGGCCTTTTCGAACAATCCGCTACTTGGTATTAACGCCTTATATAATAAATCCACCAATTAATTAAAAGCCTTATAAATCAATAGGTTGCATAAATAAAAAGCGGCTTAAAAGCAGACACTCACTAAAGTTATAACGCTATTTAACAGGCCTAAATCCCCGGGCAGGCTTATTCAAACCTGCTCGCCCGGCGGTTGCCATGAAGAGGGGCACGCGCGGCCTTGGCGAAACCAGGGGTGGCCGCTACCGGCATTGGCCCGTTTCAGTCCACCACGCTGAACTCAACGCGTGCGGTTTGCCCGCTTTCGTCGAGGACGCTCAGCTCATACCGCCCCTGGTGTTCAAGTGGGGTGATGAGCGCAGCCTGATGGTCGCTGTCGCCCACCGGCTCACCATTGAGAAACCACCAGCGCCGACCGTCTCCGCCCAGGGCCGAGACCGAGAGCCGAAGCGCGGTTTGACTTGCCGCCGGGCGGCGCAGACGGTCGCCGTCGCGAACCCCTGCAATTGACAGCCCTGTCACCGAATTCAAGGGCGGCGGCGGACATTGCGCCGAAGCCATTGGCAGCCGTGCCTCACGCCGCTCATTACGCGGCAACCAGGGTTCAAGCGGTGCCGGCCACAACACCACTTGGCGCATTTGTGCTGCGGGGCATTGCGGGCCAACTCGCAACCCCTGTGCATCGACCCAAATGGTCTCCCGCAGCCCTGTGCCCAATGGCTGATCGGCGGCAAGCAAGGTAGGCGGCGTGGTGTGATCCAGCGTCCAGGCAAAGCGCTGACGCCGGCAATTGGGGTCGTTTCTGTTCAGCGGCTGACCCAACGGCCAGCAAATGGCCGCCACCCCGACCGTAGCCGGCACCGGCTCCACTGGCGCGACAATGCCGCGCTGACTGTCGCGATTACTCAGCACATCATGTACTTGCAGCATCAGCGGCGCGGCCGAAGCCAAGCCAAACTGCCCGGGCACCGGCGTACCATCCGGACGCCCGATCCAGACACCGATCAAGTAACGCGGCCCCACACCAATGGCCAATGCGTCGCGAAAGCCATAACTGGTACCGGTTTTCCAGGCCAGCAACGGACGCTGTACCAGTTCGGCACGCGGATCGCGATCAGGTCGGGCCTGCCCGCTGAGGATGCGCCGGATGATCCACGCCGAGCCGGGCGACAGCATGCGTCGCTCGTGCAACGCGTCCTGGGGCTGCAAGCGCAAACTGGCGCTTTTCCCACCACGGGCCAGCGCGCTATAGCCACTGACCAGATCCTCCAGGCGACTGCCTGCACCGCCCAGAATCAACGCCAGATTCGGCTCGGCCAACGCCGGCAGACTCAGCGGTATACCGCCGTTGCGCAGGTCTGCGGCAAAGCGTTTCGGTCCATAGGCTTCAAGCAACTGCACCGCGGGAAGGTTCAGCGACAGGGCCAATGCCGAGCTGGCCGACACCGGGCCACTGAAGCCCATGGAGAAATTGCCCGGACGGTAATCGCCATAACGCCGGGGCACGTCCTGCAACAGTGACTCGGAGTGAATCAGACCGGCATCCAACGCCATCCCGTACAGGAATGGCTTGAGCGTGGAACCCGGCGAGCGCATGGCGCTGATCATGTCGACATGGCCAAAGCGCCGCGTATCGTTGATGTCAACCGAGCCCAGGTACGCACGCACCGCCATGCTGCGGGTTTCGACCACCACAATGGCGGCCGAGGTGTGCTCGGGCAAGCGGGCGCGCCAGCCCAATAACAGGTCTTCAAGACGGCGCTGCAAACCGGCATCGATGGTGGTGCGAATCAGCGGCGGGCTGTGGGGCCGGTTTAGCCGTCGCGCCAGTAACGGCGCCAGGCTCGGCTCCAGTCGCGGCGCCAGCAACAGAGGTTCTTCAAGTGCCTCATGCACCGCCGGCTGCGGCCACACCTGATACTCGGCCAGACGCCGCAGCACCTTGTCCCGCGCTACTTGTGCGCGCTCCGGATGACGGTCGGGGCGCAAGCGGCTCGGTGCCTGTGGCAGCACCGCCAGCAGCGCTGCTTCAGAGCGTGTGAGCTGCTGCGGCGATTTGCCCAGATACGCCCAACTGGCCGCCGCCACCCCCTGCAGGGTGCCGCCGAACGGCGCGCGATTGAGGTACAGGTTGAGAATCTGCTCCTTGGACAGATGCCATTCCAGCTGCGCCGTGCGCCACAACTGGCGCGACTTGCCGAGCAACGTACGCTCATGGGGATCGAGCAAGCGAGCGACTTGCATCGACAAGGTGCTGCCACCCGACAGCACCCGGCCACCGCTCAGGTTCTGCCAGGCCGCCCGGGCCAATGCCAGGGGATTGACCCCAGGGTGCTGATAAAACCAGCGGTCCTCGTAGGTCAGCAACGCCTCCAGGTAGTAGGGCGACACCTCATCCGTGCGCACCGGATAGCGCCACACGCCATCGGCGTCGGCAAAGCGCCACAGGGGCGTACCGTCTTCAGCCAGCACCACACGGGCCAGGCCATCTGCGGGCAAGGGCAACGGCCAGAGCCGGTCAGCCAGCCACAGCAACGCGCACGCCAGCAGCAGGCTGGCGGCGGTCCGGCCCAGTATTTTTTTAATGTTTGAACCCACTAACCTTCACCCGGTACGCAACTTTGCATCATGACTGGTTGCCCAATGCGTATCTCTGGCACAGTGGCCACCTTATTGATCGGGACATACCCATGCACGTCGAAAGCTTTGTTGGAAATCTGGGCCTGTGGCTTGGCACCTTGGTGCGTTTTATCGTCGAAAGCCTGAACGGACTGTTCAATACCATCACCCAGGCCGGCAGTAACTTCATCGATGGTATGGCCCGCGCACTGGGCATGGACACATCGATCGTGAGCATTGCCGTGCTGGTCATCGGCCTGCTGTTTTTGTACAACGCAGTGCGCGCCTTCATGCGTGCCTCGATCATTGGCGGGGTGATCTGGTTACTGTTGGGGCTTTGGGTACTGAGCTGGATCATCAGCTAACTACCACCGTACCCGTAGGAGCGAGCTTGCTCGCGATCTTTTGATCTTAAAAAGCTCGCGAGCAAGCTCGCTCCTACAGTTCAGGTCAGGGTTACCGGCCCTTGATCACCATCTCTCCCGGCGTCTCGCCCACGGCTTGCCAGTCAGGGCGATACATCGACTCCACTTGCGGCGGCGGTACGCGGTAGGTGCCCGGGGTCACGGCACGGGCCAGGTACAGCAAGTGCGTGGTGCCGTAGCCATCGAGTTTCAGCGCAGCCACGTAACGATCATCCCGGTATTCCTGATGCTGCACGCTGGCGTTCTGCATCGACTCGCGCCATTGCTTGACCTGGGAACTGGCATTTTCAAGGCTCGCGGCGCTTTGGCCCAGGTTCTGGTTCTCCAGCTCCAGGCCCGCCGGCAGCAAATCGACCACCAGCGCATCGGGCACCTGCTGGCTGGCCGTCACTGCCAGATGCACCAGCACCAGATCACCACTTTTCAGCGTATTGAGATCAAGCGGCTCGCCATTCATACCCAGGTAATCGCGGCGAATGCTCATGTTCTTGCCGCCCGCCACCGGCGCCTGCTGTGGATAACCCGAAATCGTCAGCTGTTGATAAACCGCTTCGCTTCCCTCATTGCGCAGGGTCAGCGGCGTGTCCAGCAATGCCCCGTCCAGCTTGAGCCCGGGCTGGCTGTTGTTCAGCTCGCGGGTCTGGCCACCGCTGGCAAGCGTGGCCGTCCAGCTGGCTTCAGGTTTGCCCAGCAAATCACGCCCCGCCAGGAACAGCGAATTACGCTCTTGAGTCGACAACCACTGACTGGCCGCCAGTTGATCCGACAGCTCAAACAGCCGCTGCTCACGCTGGCCGTCGAGCAAATTGTTTTCTTCCAGCAGCGCCAGAATCAGCGCCTGATCACGCAGCGGGCTGCCGTAATCGCCCAGCCACTGATCGGCTTTACGGGTGACGGCCAGGCCTGCCGCCAGGGCCTGATCGGCCCGCGGCTGATCACCCATCTTCTGCAGGGCAATCGACAGTTGCACCAGTGGTAACCCGGAACGGGCATCACTGCGCCGTTCAAAAATACTGCGTAATGCGCCCAATGGCGCCTGCTGGCTGCGGGCCAGAACCAGCGCGGCATAGGCCTGAACCGCAAAGCGGGTGTGATCGAGGTTTTCGCTGTAATCGGCTTCGATCAGATTGCGTTCCTGCACATAACGCAGCAGGCGCTCGCTGGCTTTTCTCAATGCTTCAGGTGGTACCGCGTAGCCCTGGTCCCGTGCACGTAACAGGAAATCGGTGACGTAAGCGCTCAGCCAATACTCTTCCTGGCCGTCGGCGCCCCATAGACCAAAGCTGCCGTTGTAGCGCTGCATCCCCAGCAGGCGCTCGATGCCCAGTTCGATTTTGCGCTTGCGGTCGGCATCCGGCTCGCCTTCAAGGCCCAGCCGCTTGAGTAATGCCGCGTCGGCGTACAGCGCCGGGTACAGGCCGCTGGTGGTTTGCTCCGAGCAGCCATACGGGTACGCCTTGAGTGCGCGGATTTGCTCGCCCAGGTTCAGCGGCGGGCGGCTCGACAAACTCAGCATGGCTTCACGCCCCGCCGGCTCAAACACTTGCAACGCACCTTCGGGCAAGCTCCATGGCTGATCCTTGAGTACCGCGCGGTAATGCTTGAGCAGCGCCGGGTACGCCGGGCGCACGCCCAGGGTCCACTCGCGGGTAAAGGGCGCCAGGGTTTCACCCGGCAAGTTGAGGCCGCTGACCGTAACCTTGACCACTCCCGTGCCGAAACCGCCCAGGGCCTTGACCGGGATCTGCAAGGTGCTGCGCTGGCCGGGGCTCAGGGTGACGTGTTGCGCGGTATCGCCCGGCAGGCTCAACAGGCCTTGGGTATCGAGTTTCACTTCCAGTGTTTGCGGCTTGTCAGTGAGGTTGGACAGGTCCAGCGCCATCCGGGTCTCGTCGCCACCGGCCAGAAAGCGCGGTGCTGCCAGCTCGGCGACCAGGGGGGCGGCGACAACTGTTTTGGCTTCGGCCATGCCATAACGGTCATCGGTCCAGGCCTGTGCCATCAGACGCAGCTCACCGTTAAAGTCGGGAATATCGACGCTGACTTCGCCTTCACCCTGCTCATTCAAGGTCACGGGCGCGCTTTGCAACGCCACGATGGTCACGCTGGTGGCTGGTCGCTTGCCGCCTTTGGCCAGCGCCGCATCACCGCCAAATGCCAGGCTGGCCAGACGGCCCTGCCCGGCTTCGATCAACTGCCCGTAAATATCCAGCTGATCGGCACCGTAGGCCTTGCGCCCGAACAGGCTGGCGTAGGGGTCCGGGGTTGGGTAGTCGGTGATATTCAGCACCCCGACGTCCACCGCAGCCAGCAGTACATGGGCCCGCTCTGGAATGCTGCCATCGGCGTTTTTGGCGTGGATCTTCACCGTCAACGGCTGCTTGGGGCGCATTTTTGCCGGCGCATCAAGGGTCAGCGCCAACTTGCGCGCAGTGCGGTCGAGCGGCAGATGCAGCACGCCCACGGCCCGTTTGGGAGTGATATTGGTCTTGCGCTCGCCGGGGCGGATCACCAATGCACTCACATACAGATCGTGGCGGGCCCAGGCCGGATCAAGCTTGATGTCGAAGGTTTTGCCGTCGGCCGGCACCTCGATTTCTTCCCACCACAGCGGGCCATCACTGCCTTCGACCAGCAAATACCCTTTGCCGGCTGCAGGCGGCGTGACCGTCACTTTGGCGGTGTCACCATCGGCATACGCGGCCTTGTCCAGCGCCAGCTTGACCTGATCGGGGCGCACGGCACCGCCTTCCGTATTGTCCTGGGCACGATAACCGGCCCAAAAGCGCAAGCTGCTGATCAACCCGGTTTGCGGGTCTTCGACTTCAACCCGATACGGGCCCCACTCCACCGGGAAGCTGACCTTGGCAGTTTCTCCGGCCTTGAGGCTGACCGTTTCTTCGTTGAGGTTCAGAAATTTCTCGTTGAAGTGATAGCTCCAGCCGTCATTGTCCGAGTAATTCCAGTAGTAATCGCGGCGCTCGCGCACCAGCCTGACCTTGAGGTTTTCAGCCGCCAGCTTGTGCCCTTCGCGGTCAGCCACCAGCAGTTCGAACTCAACCGGGCCATCGCCATCGGTTTGCGTGCCATCAAACAGACCGCGCAGCCCCGGCAAGCGCTCAGCGGGCCACACGGGCTGGACCAGACGCCGGGTAATCGGGCGCCCGCCCGACTCTTGCAAACTGGCCTGAACAATCAGTTGCAGCGGCGATTTGGCATCGCTCCACTGGCTTTCCAGGCTGATGGTTTCCTCGCCTTCGGCGTTGAGGACGCTTTCGTCCAGCTCCAGGTCCTGAGTCAACTCGGGCTCTGTTACTGAACCGAACTGATAACCCGGCAGCGCGCTGACCGCATCACGCAACGGGCGCACATAAACCTGGCCGCTGAGGCGATTGCCCGCAGCCGGGGCACCGTACAAATAGCGGCCATTGACCTGGATTTCGGCCGTCTGATCGGGGCGCAGCGGTGTGTCGCTGCCCTTGAGTTCCAGCGCCAGGCGCTCGGGCAGGAAGTCTTCGACCAGAAACTCATACAACTGCGGTTTGCCGTCGCCCAGATCAAACACCAGTTGCCAGCGCCCGGTCGGGGCTTCAGCCGCCAGTTGCAGCGGGTATTGATAAAAGCCCGAAGCATCAGGCGACCAGACAAACTTGCGGCTCACCTGCTCGTCGGGACGACGCACCTCGACACTCACCGGCTGTGGCTTGACCGGGTTGGCGTCGCGGTCGCGCAACAAGGCATTGAGCAGCACGGTTTCGCCGGGGCGATACAGATCACGCGGGCCAAACACAAAAAATTGCAGCGGGTGCGCCTGCGGCCCGCCAATGTCGAACTCGGCCAGATCCAGCGCCGCAGTATTCAAGCGCAGCACGCTGGTCTGGTCGCCCTGACGCGCCACCAACACTTCAGCTTTGGGCGGCAACGCCAGTTCGGCGTGCCCCTGCTTGTCGGTCTTGCCCTGGGCCAGCATCTTGCCCTTGCCGTCCAGCAGTTCCAGCTCCACGCCGGCCAGGGCACTGCCACCTTCCAGCGCCTGGGTGAACACATCCAGACGTTTCTGATAACGATGCACGGAAAGGCCGATATCGCTGAGGGTGAACAACGTGGCGGGCGTCGAATAGTTGTAACTGCCGGACGCCTTCATCACTGCCAGGTAAACACCCGGCTGCTGCAACGGCTTGATCCCGGAAGTCGGCAAGATCAGGGTCTCACGAGTATTGCGCGCCGGGTTCAAGTCAAAGCGCCCGCCATACACCAGATCAGCCATGCTCAGCAGGTCCTTGGCTTCGTAGCTTTGCAGGGTGCTGTTGCGGCCCCATTGGCTGAGAAACGTCGGCAACGACTCGGGTTTGACCCGGAAGAACTCGACATCCACTTTGTCGACGTTCAACGCGATCACCGGCAAACCTTCGGCCAGGCGGGTGGGCAACAGGTTGCCCCGACTGGCAAAGCCGACAGTGGGCTGCAGGTCACGGGTTTCCAGGCGGCTGACGTACTCGGCGGCGAGGGCGGTGCCGTTGACTGCGCGCAGGCCGGGGTCGACGGTGAGGATCAATTTGCGCTGCGGTTCCAGATGGCGCAGATGCAGTTCCATCAGGTTGTCCGACAGTTCCCAGGCGCCATCGACCTTGCCGGTTTTGGCGTCGACCAGGTGCAATTTGTCGGCGAAGTTCTGCTCCGGGTCCAGCGGCACCGAAAAGCTGACGGACAAGGTGCTGGCTCCGTCCAGTTGCACTTCGGATACATCCACCACACTCAACTCGCGCCCGGCATAGCGCTCGGCCAGCACCTTTACGTCCTGTACCGGTCTGGCCGCCTGCGCGTTGACAGCCGCCGGTGCCACGGGTTTGCCGGAGGACGATGAATCACAAGCGCTCAGCAGCGCCAGCGCACAGGCCAGGAACAGTCCTTTGTTAAGCATGGTGTACTCGTTGACTAGGCATTGAAGGGCTCGACTATATAACAGCGCGCCATGAACAACTGACGCACCGGTCAGATTGACCGGTAAACGGGCGATTGGTTGCGCTGCCTCATGAGCAACACAAAAACGGTGGGAGCTGGCTCGCCAGCGATGCAGGCGCCCCGGTTTGCCGGGTGTTGATGCCATCGCCGGCAAGCCGGCTCCCACGGTGGAACTGCCCTGAACTGAAACCCGGCTCCCACACAAATGCTGCGGCCCGGCTACAATGCGCTCCCCAAAGGAGCCTGCATGTCTTCCCTATTAGCTGACTGGCGTGATCGCCCGACCCACCGCCGGGTATGGGCGCTGGCAGCACCGATGATGCTGTCCAATATTTCCGTGCCTCTAGTGGCACTGGTGGACAGTACGGTAATTGGCCATTTGCCCCACGCCCATCAACTGGGCGCAGTAGCCGTGGGTGCCAGTCTGTATATCTTCCTGGCCTGGATGATGGGCTTTTTGCGCATGGGCACCACGGGCTTTGCTGCACAGGCCGCCGGGCGTGAAGATGGCACTGCGCTGCGGCAGATCCTGCTGCAGGGTTTGTTGCTCAGTGTGCTGCTGTCGATGCTGCTGGGGGCGATTGCCGTTCCTTTCAGCAGCCTGGCGCTGAGTGTGATGCAACCGTCAGCCGAGCTACATGCACTGGCCCTGGACTTCTTCCATATCCGCCTGCTTGGCTTGCCCGCGGCTTTGGCCAGTTATGCACTGGTGGGCTGGTTTCTGGGCACGCAAAACGCGCGGGCGCCACTGGCCATTCTGCTGACCACCAACCTGATGAACATTGCACTTAACCTGTGGTTTGTACTCGGCCTGGACTGGGGCGTAGCCGGTTCGGCACGGGCCTCGGTGATCGCCGAATGGAGCGGCGCGCTGCTCGGCCTGTGGCTGACCCGCGGCGCGTTGCGCAAATATCCGGGCACGATCATGTGGGCCGCCTTGCGGGTCTGGCATAACTGGCAACCGCTGCTGGGGGTCAACCGCGACATTTTCATTCGCAGCCTGATGCTGCAACTGGTGTTTTTTTCCATCACCTTGCAGGGCGCCCGGCTGGGCGATGCCACCGTGGCGGCCAATGCCCTGCTGCTCAATGGTTTGCTGCTGGCCGCCCACGCGCTGGATGGCCTGGCCCACGCCGTGGAAGCGCTGTGCGGGCATGCCATCGGCGCCCGGGATCGCCACGCGTTGCGCCGTTCAATGGTGGTTGCATGCGGCTGGTCACTCATGGCCAGCACAGCGTTCGCGCTGTTATTCCTGTTTGGCGGGCATCTGTTTGTCGAGATGCAAACCGACATTGCGAGCGTGCGTGAAACTGCCTTCCAGTACCTGCCGTATCTGGCGCTGCTACCGCTGATTGCGGTGTGGAGCTACTTGCTCGACGGACTGTTTATCGGCGCCACCCGCGCCCGGGAAATGCGCAACGCGATGCTGATCAGCGTAGTCATCGCCTTCCCCGCCGCCTGGGCGCTGCACGGTTATGGCAACCATGGCCTGTGGATAAGTTTTCTGCTGTTTATGGTGCTGCGCAGCCTGACCCTGGGTGTGTATGCGTTGAAGATGCAGCGCAGGGATGAGTGGTTTACTCCAAGAGCTTGATCCGGCTCAGTGATCACTGACGAACTCGCCAATGTTATCCAGCACCGGGGCCAACCAACGTAACGGACGTGAAAGCGCCGCCACCAGGGTCACGTGGCTGGCGCGCGAGAAATAGAGCTCCTGAACCGGCACCCCGGCGCCCCGCAACGCAGTTGCCAGCCCCCCGGTATTGCGCGTCGGGTTGACCAGCGTGTCCGTCTTGGCCGCCATCAATAACGTCGGCGGTGCTGCTCGGCTCACATGCCGCACAGGTTGCGACTCGGGTGGAGAGTCCGGGTAGAAAAATACTGGCCGCACCGCTTCGTCCTTGATCGGCAAAAAGTCATACGGCCCTGCCAGCCCCATCCATCCGCGCAAATTGGCAGGGCTCATGCCTACAGCCCGCAACCATTGCGGATCAAGGGCAAGCATTGCGGCGTTGTACGCCCCGGCGCTGTGGCCCATCAAAAACAGACGCTGCGGGTTGCCGCCATAGTCTGCGATGTGTTGATAAGTCCAGCCTGTGGCTTGGGCGCTGTCTTCCAGAAACTGCGGATAACGCACCTGTGGATACAGTCGGTAATCGGCGATCACCGTCGTTATCCCCCGCGAAGCCAATGCTTCACCGACAAACAAATAATCGCTGCGCGAGCCGCTGTTCCAGCTGCCACCATAGAAAAAAATCACCACGGGGGCTCCGGGGGCGGGCTGCTTGGGGCGATAGATATCGAGGGTCTGGCGCGGGTCTGCGCCGTAGGCAATATCACTGGTTTTATCGAAGCTGTCGGTCGGGGTCAGGCCATTGATGATGCGTACCGGCGAGCAAGCGCTGAGCACCCAGCCCATCAGGCCTGCGCAAGCCAGTCCCGCTGCACGCTTGAAGCTGATCAACATGCGGTTCGACCTCCAGGCAAAAAAAAACGCTGATCTGCACATAGCACAGATCAGCGTAGTTCAGTCACCAGAGACCGGGTCGGGCTATCAGTGGCTCGACAGGTACGACGAACGGGTCAGGCCAAGACGTAGTGCATCGAGGTACTGGGTACGCTCTTTGGCACTGATATTGGCGCTGGCCACTTTGTCGCGGTAGTGGTTCATCAACTCTTCCGGCGACAAGTGCACGTAGCGCAGCATGTCTTCGATGGTGTCATGGGTCTCGATCCCGGCGTGGTAAACACTGCCGTCGTCGTTCTGGTAGATGTTCACCGAGTCGGTGTCACCGAACAGGTTGTGCATGTCACCGAGGATTTCCTGATAAGCGCCCACCAGGAAGATACCCAGCAGGTAGTCCTCGCCTTCGTTCAGCCCGTGAACCGGCAGGCTGGTTTCGATGCTCTGCTCGTCGACGTACTGCTTGATCTTGCCGTCGGAGTCGCAGGTCAGGTCTTGCAGTACGGCACGGCGCATCGGCTCTTCATCAAGACGGTGCAGCGGCAAAATCGGCAATACCTGGCCAATCGCCCAGGTGTCCGGCAGGCTCTGGAAAACCGAGAAGTTGCAGATGTACTTGTCGGCCAGCTTGTCGTTGAGTTCGTCGAGCACCTGGCGATGGGAACGCTGACGCGCTTTCAACGAGTTGTGCAGGCGACGGCAAACAGCGAAGTAGCACTGCTCGGCCAGGGCTTTTTCAGCCAGGGTGATTTTGCCGTCGGCGTACTGGGCAGCGATGTCGCTCATGTAGTGCGTGGCACGCCAGTAGGTTTCAGTGACCATCTCGATATCGGTCGGGCCCAGCAGGTCCACCAGCCATTGCACGGTTTCCGGCAGGATGTCCTTGTTCTCGATCACCGGCACGTCGTCGTTGTGTTTCTCGACGTCGGTGACCTGCACCACCAGCATGGCGTGGTGCGCGGTCAGGGAGCGGCCGCTTTCGGAGAAGATGTTGGGATGCGGCAGGTTTTGCGCATCGCAGAACTCTTTGAGCATGCCCACAACTACGCCGGCATAGTCGTCCATGTCGTAGTTGATCGAGCTGGCGTTGCGCGAGTGCGTGCCGTCGTAATCCACGCCCAGACCGCCGCCCACGTCGATGTGATCAACCGGCAGGCCAAGGTTGCGCAGTTCGCCGTAGTAGCGAATCGCTTCTTTGAAGCCGTGCTGGTAGTCCGCCAGGTTGGCGATCTGCGAGCCCATGTGGAAGTGCAACAGGCGGATGCCCTGATCCAGACCGGCCACCCGGAAGCGCTCGACCACCGACAGCAACTGCGCGGCAGACAGACCGAACTTGGATTTTTCACCGCCGGTGTCAGCCCACTTGCTCGAAGCCAGGGACGACAGACGTACGCGCAGGCCTACCTGTGGCTTGACCTTGAGCGAGGCGGCCTCTTCGATGACCAGGTCTACTTCGGATTCTTTCTCGATCACGATGAAGACGTTGTGACCAAGCTTCTGGCCCATGAGCGCCAGACGAATGAATTCGCGGTCCTTGTAACCGTTGCAGACGATGGTGCCGCCCTTGGGCGCCAGCGCCAGCACGGCCAGCAGCTCAGGCTTGGAGCCGGCTTCAAGACCGATCGACACGTCTTTGGTGGCGATGATGTTTTCGATCACAGCTTCTTGCTGGTTCACCTTGATCGGGTACAGCGCGGTGTACTTGCTCTGGTATTCCAGACGCTCGATGTTGGCATCGAAAGCGCCGGTCAACTGGCGTACACGGTCTTGCAAGATATCGGGGAAACGCACCAGCAATGGCAGGGACAAACCACTTTTGCGCAGTTCGTCTACTTGCTCGTACAGATCGATGGGCGAGCTGTTCGGGCCGTTCGGACGTACTTCTACGCGACCGGCTTCATTGATCGCGAAATACCCGGCCCCCCAATGGCGAATCCCGTAAACACTGCGGCTGTCCGCAACTGTCCATTGGCTGCCATCGTCTTTGCGTGTGCGTCGTACGGACATCGAAGTCCCCTATAAAGAAGTCAAATAGCCCAACCTGAAGGCAGGCTGGCGCAGTCTAAAGAGTAAATATGAAGATTAGTCTGCGCAGGGGTAGACCCTGACAACAGCGCGGAGTTTAGAAACCGGTCAGAACAGGCTCTGTGAAAACCATGGCGAGCGACAAAAACACACTCGGCGGTGGTCTTCACAGAGGCTGCTAGCCGCCGGACTTCTTGGCTTTGAACCCGTGCTTGACCAGCTCGGCCAATAGCAAGTCGACGTGATCGCCCTGGATCTCGATGATGCCGTCTTTCAACGCACCACCGGTGCCACAGCGTTTTTTCAACGCCGTTGCCAAATCCTTGAGCGCGTCTTCAGCCAGCGGCACGCCGGTCACCGTTGTGACTGTCTTGCCGCCACGGCCCTTGCTTTCGCGACGTACGCGAGCAATGCCATCGCCATCAGGGATGCGGGTTTGTTTGCAGGTACAGGCGTCCACCGGCTGACGACAGTCCGGACAGTGACGACCTGCGTCGGTGGAAAATACCAGGCCACCAAGGGCGGCGAAGGATGCGGCTTTTTTGGCCACCGGCAATCCTCATATGGAGGACAAAAAATTGGCCGGTACCTGACACTGTTGCGCCAAG
This sequence comes from Pseudomonas sp. TWR2-1-1, assembly GCF_049897045.1. Lineage (NCBI taxonomy): Bacteria > Pseudomonadati > Pseudomonadota > Gammaproteobacteria > Pseudomonadales > Pseudomonadaceae > Pseudomonas > Pseudomonas sp. TWR2-1-1. The sequence goes on along the minus strand of NZ_JAFCVM010000005.1, from coordinate 476,635 downwards.
GTATACCGACCGCGAAGCCCCACTCTGGCAGGGGCAGCGCAACTCAGGGCGGGGAAACCGCCTGAGCCTGAAAAAGGTCGCGCAGTGTAACGACAAATGCGCTGGCGCCCAATAGCCAATCGGCGGCAATTTATAAACCAGTCAACCGCAACTTTGTAGGAGCGAGCTTGCTCGCGAGCTTTTAACCTCAACAGCTCGCGAGCAAGCTCGCTCCTACGGTTTGATCTGCGCCAGGTAACGCTTGAGGGCCGCCAGCGAATCAGGGCAATAGGGCTGGATTTGGCTCAGATGCAAGGCTTGGTCGACGGTCATGAAGCTCGCATGCTGAACTTCTTCCGGCTGCACCTGCAACGGGCCATCCCATACGGCCGAAAAAACCGCGCACCACAGGTGGTTTTCTTCACCCTCGAAGTAAAAGCGCTCGTGGGCCGTCAGCGCTACACCGCTGACGCCCAATTCTTCTTCCAGTTCGCGGGCTGCCGAGTCGGCGTAACTTTCATCAACCCCCACCATGCCACCCGCCGCCACATCCCAAAATCCGGGATACAGCGCTTTGCTCAGGGTGCGCTGATGCACGCACAACTCACCGGCAGAATTGAACAGCAGAATAAAAGTGCCGCGCCCGATCAGGCCCTGCTCACGCAATTGCTGACGGGGCAAGCCGCCCAGCAGCCGGTCATCACGATCGACCCAGGCCACCATTTCGAGATCAGAGGCCGCACGGTGTGCGGCCTCCTTCGCTGAAATCGGCATCACTCAGCCTTGTGACAGCAGTTGGCGCAGGTCCATGACTGCCGCGTTGGCGCGCGAAATATAGTTGGCCATGACCAGCGAGTGGTTCGCCAGAACGCCGTAGCCGCTGCCATTGAGAATCATCGGGCTCCAGACCGGCTCCTGGGCCGCCTCCAGCTCGCGAATGATCTGACGCACACTGACCGTGGCATTCTTTTTCGCCAGCACGTCAGCGAAGTCGACTTCAATCGCCCGCAGCAAGTGCGACAACGCCCATGCCTGACCGCGTGCTTCGTAGAACACGTTGTCGATTTGCATCCATGGGGTTTCTTCTATTTCCTCATCAACCACGGGCACCTGGCCGGGTTGCAGGCTTTCTGTCTTCAGTGCGCCATTGAGCTTGACCCGGCCCACACTGGCTGACAGGCGTTGCGACAGCGAACCCAGACGAGTCCCCACATCCCCCAGCCAGTTATTCAGGTTATCGGCGCGCGCATAGAACAGGGCGTTCTTCTGATTGGGATCGGACAAACGTGCCTGGTAGCGGCTAAGGGAGTTGATCCCTTCCTGGTACTCCGACTCACTGGAAGGCAGCATCCAGCTCTTGTTGTCGAAGTTGAAGCGCGGTTCGGCCTTGGCCAGATCGGCATCTTCAGCCGACTGCGACTGTGAACGGGCAAAGTCCTTGCGCAGGGCACGGGTCAGGTCACGCACCTGTACCAGTACGCCGTATTCCCAGCTCGGGATGTTGTCCAGAAACACGCCCGGCGGGAAACGGTCGTTTGACAGATAACCACCCGGCTTGTTGAGCAGGGTACCGGCAACTGTTTTAAGGGTTTCGACAGTGGTAAAGCCCGGGACCATTTGCTTGCCGTTTTTCTCGGCAGCCAGCTGGGCGTTTTGCTGCACCGGGAACAAGTCCGGTTCCTGGCTCCAGTACCAGCCCAGCCCCAGGCACACCACCACGTAGATACCCACCAGCACAGCGATTGAGCGGCTAAACAGAATGCTTTTGAAATAGCCACGCGACGGGGCACGGGTCTCCCTGACCGACTCACGGGCACTGCTGCCCTCACGTTTTTTCCAGTCCAGCATGGCTATATCCTTTCAAATACCAAGTTCAATCGTTCGACCACAACCCTACCTCATAGTGCCTAGGGTCTGTTGGCGTTTCATTGCGTACGGGGTTTTTAATCAAGCCCGGACCACGCAGTTCGCAGGCAGCGCCACGTACGCCCGGCACTATAGAACATGGATGTGCGAACGATGAAAAATATGCCTGCACGGCCGTCAGTTGCAAGCCGGGACTGCTTCATTCGAGACCCACAGGCCCATGCAGCCATCACAAGAAGGCAAAAAGCCACTATTTGTACGAAATACCACTGATGCCGTCACACCGATGTCATACAAACGCAATAACTTCAGCCGCTTCTTACTGCGTTGTAGGCAAAAACCCGGATGCGCCTGAAGCTGCTAACCAACTTGAACACACTGTTGCTGGTCGCCGTTTGCCTGGCGCTGGGCGCAACCCTATGGTGGTCGCAAAGGGCTCTGGAGCGCCCCTTCCTGTTGATGGAGCGCTACTTGAGTCTCTCGCAACAGTTCCAGAACCAGGTGGCGCGCAACGTTGAGGACTACCTTGGCAGCGGCGACGCCGTGCGCCTGAGCGATGCCAACAGTGCTCTGGACACACTCAAGACAGAACTCGTCTCACTGCCCCCGGCCATGGCCGACGCCTTGCGCCCCAGCCTTGATGACCTGAGCACCTTCAGCAATAGCCAACTGCTGGCCGCGGGCAAATTGGCCGGTGACCCGCAAGCGTTACTGCTGCAGGCCGAACGCGAGCTGGCGGCCAACCTGGAACAACTGAGCCAGTACGCCAATCAGGCCGACACTGCCCAAGCCCGTCTCTATTTACCGCACCTGCTGACCGCCTCCCTGCACCTGGCCAGGCTGTCCTTGAGCCGTGACAAACTGGTCAGCAGCGCACGCAGCGAGCTGGCAGGCGACGTGGAGCGCGAACTCAGCGGCATCAAGGCCGAGACACAACAGATCCAGGCCCTGCCCTTGCTCGGGATCCGTGCTCAGAGCACTTCGGGCAGTGACGACTTTGCCGCATTGATGGGGCTCGAAGCCGATCACACGGCCCAGGCCGAAGATGCCGGGGTCGGATTCAAGCGTGAACTCAACAACCTGCTGAGCCGCTACCCCACCGAACTCAAGCGCACCCAGGAGCAAATCGAACAACGCGCCCTGCTCAGTAACAGCACCCACCAGAAACTCGGCGCCGTGCAACAGGCAATTGCCGCACTGGAACCGCAGGTGCGCGCCGAGCATGGGCACATTCAGAGTGAAGTACGGTTGATCCAGGGTGTGATGATTGGCCTGATTCTGCTGATCGCGCTCCTGATCGACACGCTGCAGCGCAGGCTGGCCAGGGTTCTGACCTGCCTGGCCGGGCTGCTGTCGACCTGGGCAGACGGAGACTTCAGCCGCAACATCCAGCTGGGCAAGACCAATCGTGAACTGCATGACATCGAGGCTTCGCTCAATCGTCTTCGCGTATATCTGGTGAATCTGGTGGGCACCTTGCGCCTGAATGCCGAACAGGTCGCCGCCAGCAGCCAGACCCTGGCCGGGCTCAGCAGCGGTCTGCACAGCGGTGCCGAACGTCAGGCCGGTGATACGGCCCAGATCCGTGACGCGCTGGGCGAGCTGGAAGCAACCATCACACAGGTGGCGGGCGATGCCAGCCATGCCGCCGACGCCAGTCGCAGCGCAGGTACGGCCGTTGCCCAGGGGCAGCGGGTCATCGGCCAGAGCCTGAGCGGGTTACACGCACTGGTCACTGAAGTACAAGGCAACGCACAGAGCATCGAACATCTGGCAGAGGAGTCAGCGACCATCGGCGGGGTATTGACCGTGATTCGCTCCATCGCCGACCAGACCAACCTGCTGGCACTTAATGCCGCCATTGAAGCCGCCCGCGCAGGAGAAATGGGCCGCGGCTTTGCCGTAGTGGCCGAAGAAGTGCGCTCCCTTGCCCAGCGTACGGCAGGTGCCACCAGCGAGATCCAGACCCTGATTGGCGGGCTGCAACTGGCCGCCCGCCAATCGGTTGAGGGCATGCGCATACAAGTTGAACATGCCCGGGCCACCGCGCAAAAAGCCCAGGACGCTGAAGGCGCGCTGGATGAGATTGTCGGGGCCATCACCACCATTTCCGGCACCGCAGTGCGCATCGCCGAGGTCACCGCGCAACAAAGTGCAGCGGTCGCCGAGATCCGCGACCACAGCGAACGCATTCACCAATTGGGCGACGACAACCTGCAACGCATCGGCATCGCGCGGGATCAAAGCCAGCAACTGCTGGAGCTGGGCGGCAAATTGAATGCAGCCGTGCACACCTTCCGCCTGTAGGAGCGAGCTTGCTCGCGAGCCGTTTGCGATTTAAAAGCTCGCGAGCACGCTCGCTCCTAAAGGGCATCTGCGCATTCACTCCGCTATCATGCGCCCACGTTTGATTTGCGAGATTCCTATGCGCCGCCTGCTCCTTCTTTTGTGTCTGCTGTTCGCCGTACCGGTCATGGGCGCCGGTCTGCTGGATAACCGGCCCAGTTCTACGCTGGGCGCAATCAATAACAGCAACGACTTTTTACCGGTGCGTGACGCGTTCAGGCTCAACTTGATCGACACCACGCCCGAGACGATCAAGCTGCGCTTTGTGCCGACTGAAGGCTATTACCTGTATCGACACAAGTTCGCGTTTAAAACCGAACCCGCCGATATCGCCCTGGGCACGCCACAGCTGCCGCCCGGCGAGCAAAAACACGATGAGTACTTCGGCGACATCGAGGTCTATCACGGCATTCTCGATGTCGACATCCCGCGCCCGGCCAATGATTCGCGCCCGTTCACCCTGGTGGTCACTTACCAGGGCTGCGCTGACAAGGGTTTGTGTTATCCGCCGGAAACCGAACGCCTGAACATCGGCGGCACACCGGTTTCGACCGCTGTCGCCGAGGCTGCAGCGCCCGCCGCAAAAAGTTGGGGCTGGCGCGAGCTGGCACTGTTTTTCCTCGCCGGGCTGGGCCTGACCTTTACTCCCTGCGTGTTGCCGATGCTGCCGATTTTGTCGGGCGTAGTGTTGCGCGGCCAGGTGGGCGGGCTTCGCGGCTTTAGCCTGTCACTGGCCTACGTGCTGCCCATGGCCGCCTGCTTTGCATTGCTTGGCGCGCTGATGGGGATGTTCGGCGCCCAGCTCAATCTTCAGGCGCGCCTGCAATCGGTGTGGGTGCTGGCACCGTTTGCGCTGTTTTTCGCGATTTTTGCCCTGGCCATGTTCGGCGTATTCGAGCTGAAGCTGCCGCAAGCCATCAGCAACCGCCTCGATCGCGTCGCCAACCGCACCCAGGGTGGCTCGCTATGGGGCGCTGCGGTGCTGGGGGTTGTGTCCAGCTTGCTGGTGTCGCCCTGCGTCTCGGCCCCGCTGGCCGGAGCGTTGCTCTATATCAGTGCCAGTGGCGATGCCCTGGGCGGCGGTTTGAAACTGTTTGCCCTGGGGCTGGGCATGGGCGCGCCCCTGCTGCTGGTGGCCACAGGCGGCGCCGCCTGGCTGCCAAAAAGCGGGCCGTGGCTGGTCAGCGTCAAAAATGCCATTGGCGTGCTGTTGCTAGGACTGGCCATCGGCCTGCTCAGCCGCGTGCTGCCCGGGCCCATTACCTTGCTGCTGATTGGTCTGCTGGCGGCCGGGGTGAGTCTGTTTCTCGGCACTCTGGAGTTCGGCTACAAAGCACCGCGCCAACGTCTCGCGCAGTTGCTTGGCCTATTTCTGCTGGTCTATGCACTGGCCTGCTGGTACGGCGCACTCAGTGGCCAGAGCGATCCGTTTAACCCTGTGGGGCACTCACAGCCGGTGGCGCCTGCCGCCAGCGCGCCTCAGACCGAAGATCAGTGGCAAACCGTCAGCACCGCAGGTGAGCTGGACAAGGTGTTGGCACAAGCCAGTGCCGCTGGCCAGCCGCTGTTGCTGGACTGGTACGCCGACTGGTGCATCAGCTGCAAGGTGATCGAGCACGAGGTCCTGAACAACCCGCAGGTGCTGGACCGGCTCAAAGGCTACCGGCTGGTACGGTTTGACATGACCGCCAGCAATGCCGGGCAACGTGCCCTGCTCGATCGCTATCAATTATTCGGGCCACCGGCACTGATGTTCTTTGGCAAAAATGGCAGCGAAATAAGTGACCAGCGGGTCATCTGTGAGATCAATGCAGCGGACTTCGCCGAACGTGTCGACAACGCGAATGACCAGATCTAGAGGGCTGGTCACAAACTTTTCGCGAACATCGGTCATCGTGCTGGCTATTGCAGTTAACTGGACAGCGAATCCTCTTTTCGGCATAGTCGCCCGGCACTGATACCTGCACACACATAACAAGGAACAGCAGATGGCGACTTTTCTGGTTCTGCACGGCCCCAACCTGAATCTGCTTGGCACCCGTGAGCCGGGCGTCTACGGCGCTACTACCCTGGCGCAAATCAATCAGGACCTGGAACAGCGGGCCCGCGATGCCGGTCACCATTTGCTCTATCTGCAAAGTAATGCCGAGTATGAATTGATTGACCGGATTCATGCCGCCCGCGATGAGGGGGTGGACTTTATCCTGATCAACCCGGCTGCTTTTACCCACACCAGCGTGGCATTACGTGACGCGCTGCTGGCGGTGAGCATCCCATTCATCGAAGTGCATTTATCAAACGTGCACAAACGCGAACCTTTCCGCCATCACTCCTACTTCTCCGACGTTGCGGTAGGTGTGATCTGCGGCCTTGGCGCCAGCGGTTATCGACTGGCCTTGGAGGCCGCCCTGGAACAGCTTGAACTACAAGCTAAACGCCCCTGACCGACCCATTGGGAGTTGACGATTCATGGATATCCGTAAAGTTAAGAAACTGATCGAACTGCTGGAAGAGTCCGGCATCGACGAGCTGGAAATCAAAGAAGGCGAAGAGTCCGTACGCATCAGCCGTCACAGCAAGACTCCTGCTCAACAGTTCTATGCACCAGCGCCAATGCAAGCTCCGGCCGCTGCGCCAGTTGCCGTAGCTCCGGTTGCAACCGTGACCGAAGCACCTGCTGCACCAAAACTGAACGGTTTTGTGGTCAAGTCGCCAATGGTCGGTACTTTCTACCGTACCCCGGCGCCAACGTCGCCAGCCTTCGTTGAAGTCGGCCAGACCGTTAAAGTCGGCGACACCATTTGCATCGTCGAAGCGATGAAAATGATGAACCACATCACGGCCGAGAAAGCCGGTGTTATCGAATCCATCCTGGTAGAAAACGGTCAACCGGTTGAGTTCGATCAACCGCTGTTCACCATCGTTTGAACCACGGGGAGCCAACGATGTTGAAGCCTCAGAAGCTGGAAAAAGTCCTGATCGCCAACCGCGGTGAGATCGCCTTGCGCATCCTGCGGGCCTGTAAGGAACTGGGCATCAAGACCGTTGCGGTGTACTCCACCGCCGACAAGGAGCTGATGCACCTGGGCCTGGCAGACGAAACCGTCTGCATCGGTCCTGCACCGGCCAACCTGTCCTACCTGCACATTCCGGCCATCATCGCGGCAGCCGAAGTCACTGGCGCCACGGCGATCCATCCGGGCTACGGCTTTTTGGCTGAAAACGCCGATTTCGCTGAGCAAGTCGAGAAATCCGGCTTTGCATTCATCGGCCCGAAAGCCGACACCATTCGCCTGATGGGCGACAAGGTATCGGCCAAGCACGCCATGATCGCTGCCGGCGTTCCGACCGTTCCGGGCTCTGACGGCCCGCTGCCGGAAGACGAAGCAACGGCCCTGCGCATTGGTCGCGAAGTCGGCTACCCGGTGATCATCAAGGCCGCTGGCGGCGGCGGTGGTCGTGGCATGCGTGTTGTGCACCGTGAAGAAGACCTGATCGAAGCTGCCAAGCAGACCCGTGAAGAAGCAGGCGCCTGGTTCAGCAACCCGATGGTCTACCTCGAAAAATACCTGACCAACCCGCGTCACGTGGAAGTTCAGGTACTTTCCGACGGCCAGGGCCATGCGATCCATCTGGGCGACCGCGACTGCTCGCTGCAACGTCGTCACCAGAAAGTTCTGGAAGAAGCACCGGCACCGGGTATCGATGAAACTGCTCGCGCAGAAGTCCTGGCGCGTTGCGTCAAGGCCTGCATCGACATCAACTACCGTGGCGCGGGCACCTTCGAGTTCCTGTATGAGAATGGTCGCTTCTACTTCATCGAGATGAACACTCGTGTGCAAGTAGAGCACCCGGTTTCCGAAATGGTCACCGGCATCGACATCCTTAAAGAGATGTTGAGCATTGCGGCAGGCAACAAGCTGTCCTTCACCCAGGATGACGTGAAAATTCACGGCCACTCCCTGGAATGCCGGATCAACGCTGAAGACCCGGCGACATTCATGCCGAGCCCTGGCCTGGTCAAGCACTTCCACGCTCCGGGCGGCAACGGCGTTCGCGTCGATTCGCACCTGTACAGCGGCTACAAGGTTCCGTCGAACTACGACTCCCTGATCGGCAAGCTGATCACCTGGGGCGCGACCCGCGACGAAGCCATGGCCCGCATGCGCAATGCGCTGGACGAAATCGTGGTCGACGGGATCAAGACCAACATCCCGCTGCACCGCGATCTGGTGAATGACGAAGGCTTCTGCAAAGGCGGCGTCAACATTCACTACCTGGAACACAAACTGGCTAACCAGTAAGTTTGATTCCAGATCAACCAGGCCGCCTTCGGGCGGCCTGGTCGTTTCTGAAACTCACCCACTAGCGATGTATGACCACAGGGCTTTTCATCGTTTTTTGATTACCCGCCCTGCCCTCGCTCGCGTAAACTGGCGCGCTTCTCGCAGCCCACCGGTTGCACACTCCTATTTTTCAAAGGTGCCCGCCATGCCTTGGCTGCAAGTACGCCTCGCCATCAGCCCGGAACAAGCCGAAACCTACGAAGACGCGTTCCTCGAAGTCGGCGCCGTTTCGGTAACGTTCATGGATGCCGAAGATCAGCCGATCTTCGAACCTGAACTCAACACCACCCCGCTGTGGTCGCATACCCACTTGCTGGCACTGTTCGAAGGCGGCACCGAGGCCGACCTCGTTCTGTCCCATCTCGAACTGCTGACCGGCTCGCCCCTGCCTGAGCACCATGCCGAAGTCATCGAAGACCAGGACTGGGAACGCAGCTGGATGGACAACTTCCACCCGATGCGCTTCGGCCAGCGGCTGTGGATCGTCCCGAGCTGGCACGCCGCTCCGGAACCGGACGCCGTGAACCTGCTGCTCGATCCGGGCCTGGCCTTTGGTACCGGCACCCACCCGACGACCGCGCTGTGCCTGGAATGGCTCGACGGTCAGGACCTGAAGGACTGCAGCGTGCTGGACTTCGGCTGCGGCTCGGGGATTCTGGCAATCGCCGCCCTGTTGCTGGGGGCCAAACAGGCCATCGGTACCGACATTGACGTGCAGGCGCTGGAAGCCTCGCGCGATAACGCCGGGCGCAACAATGTTGCCGAGGAGCTGTTCGCGCTGTACCTGCCCGAAGACCTGCCACAGGTTCAGGCCGACGTCGTAGTCGCCAACATTCTGGCCGGCCCTCTGGTTGCACTGGCACCGCAGCTGTCGAGCCTGGTCAAACCGGGCTGCCGCCTGGCGCTGTCGGGCATCCTCGCCGAACAGGGCGAAGAAGTTGCTGCTGCTTATGCCGCAGACTTTGATCTGGACCCGATCGCCAATCGCGATGGCTGGGTACGTATCAGTGGCCGTCGCCGCTAGGGTCGGTTGACGTTTGGTTGTGAGCCGCAACGCGGCTCGCAATCCAGCGGGAACAGCACCTACAATGCACGCCTGCCCAATCCGGATGGCCACATGAGCGATAGTTTCGTTACACAGTGTCCTCACTGCCAGACCAGCTTCCGCGTCAACCATGCTCAATTGAGCGTGGCTCGCGGGGTGGTGCGCTGTGGTGCCTGCCTGCAAGTGTTCAATGCCGCACAGCAACTGCTGGATAAACGCACTGAAAATGAGCAACCGCCAGCAGTAACGGCTACTAATGTGGCAGCGCCCGGGGTCATCGAGCCGCCAGCCAGGCCCGGGGCCATCAACCCTGAGCACTGGCAGGCGAGTGAACTCGACCTCGACCACCTGGATCTGGATGAAGAACTGGCCAGGCTCGAAGAGCTTGAGATCCAGCCCAGCAAAAGCTTTGGTCAGCCACACAAGGTAAAAGACAGCTCCCTGAGCGCTCGCCGCGACAGCCCTGACGCTGAAGAAAGCCAATGGTCTGACAGCCTGTTCAGCGACTCTGCCGAAGAACGTGCCGAGACTTCAGCGCTCGCTGCCAAATCTGCAGAAAAGCACATCGAGCCCACGTCAACGGGGCGTACCGAACCCTCGTTATCGCTGGACCTCGACGAACCGGATGAAACGCCGACCCGCAGGCTTTCGGTCGATGACGAGCTGGAGCCGCCGCTGACAGGTGAACACCTGAGTGCCAGCGATGACGAGGACGACGAACCGTTTGAGCCGGTGCCTACGGGCAAACACAAGCGCAAACGCAACGAACCGGGAGTGCGTGAAGATGCGCTGCTGGATCTGGTCGACGACCCGCTGCAACTGGACTGGCAAAAGCGCCGTACCCCCTGGGGCAAACGCCTGCTTTGGCTGTTGCTGATACTGCTTGCCGGGGCAGCACTGGCCGGCCAGTACATTGCCAACCATTTCGATGAACTGGCCAGGCAGGACCAATACCGTCCGATCTTCCAGCAACTGTGCCCACACATCGGGTGCACGGTACCGTCCAAGGTTGATATTGATCGAATCAAGAGCAGTAACCTGGTGGTGCGCAGTCACCCGGAGTTCGCCGGGGCGCTGGTGGTAGATGCAATCCTCTACAACCGCGCACCGTTCTCCCAGCCTTTCCCGCTGCTGGAACTGCGGTTCGCCGATCTGCACGGCAAAATGATCGCTAGCCGCCGCTTCAAACCCGGCGAATACCTGAGCGGCGATCTGGCCAAGGCCGAAATGCCCCCGCAAACGCCTATCCACATTGCCCTGGACATTCTCGACCCGGGGCCAAAAGCGGTGAACTACAGCCTGAGTTTTCACTCGCCCGAGTGAACCCGTTGCCCTTTTAGCGGTTATCCACAGCCGCGAGTGAAGAGTGATTGGCCTCTGGCTTGAGGCATATAGCTCAAAACTTGCCTTTTGCTGTTCAATTTTTATCCAATTGCGTCTTTAACCGGTCATCGAGAGCGGGTATCATGCCAACCCTTTTTCGAACTCCCAAGATCCGGCCCCACAACAGGGAAGTCCTATGTCGGCGGTACGCATCGGCCCATATACATTGCACAACGGTTTGATCCTCGCCCCAATGGCGGGCGTCACCGATCAACCTTTCCGTCAGCTTTGCCGACGGATGGGCGCAGGACTGGTTGTCTCGGAAATGGTCACCAGCGACATGAGTCTCTGGAATAGCCGCAAGTCACGCTTGCGCATGATTCACGACGGTGATCCCGAGCCCCGCTCGGTACAGATCGCCGGCGGTGACGCGCAAATGCTGGCAGATGCCGCCAGGGCCAATGTGGAACTGGGCGCGCAGATTATTGATATCAACATGGGATGCCCGGCAAAGAAGGTCTGCAACAAGGCCGCCGGCTCCGCACTGCTGAAAGACGAAGCACTGGTAACCGAGATCCTGCAGGCCGTCGTGGCTGCGGTTGATGTGCCGGTCACCCTGAAGATCCGTACCGGCTGGGACCGGGACAACAAAAACGGCCTGACCGTGGCGAAAATAGCCGAACAGGCCGGGATTGCGGCGCTGGCGGTACACGGCAGAACCCGCGCCGACCTGTACACCGGCGAGGCCGAGTACGACACCATCGCTGCGATCAAGCAGGCGGTGTCGATGCCGGTGTTTGCCAACGGCGACATAGATTCACCCCACAAGGCCCGACACGTGCTGCAAGCGACCGGGGCTGACGGACTGTTAATTGGCAGGGCGGCTCAAGGGCGGCCCTGGATTTTCCGCGAAGTTGATCACTTTCTGCGTACCGGGCAACTCTTGCCGGCACCACAGATGAGCGAAGTGGAACGTATTCTGCTAGAGCATTTGGCTGCACTGCACACCTTCTATGGGGAGGTATTGGGGGTACGTATTGCCCGCAAGCATGTCGGCTGGTATCTCGCAACCTTGCCGGGCGCCAAGGAGTTCCGCGCCCACTTCAATCGTTTAGAAGATACGGAAGCACAATGCGCCAACGTTCAGGCGTTTTTCGCCGAACGACACAAGAGCCTGGGGACAGGGGACGAAGGATGGGTGGCCGCATGACGATGATGACCGAGACATTAGTGAGTGGAACAACGCCCGTGAGCGACAACGTCAACCTGAAACAGCACCTCAATACACCGAGCGAAGAAGGTCAGACCCTTCGTGGCAGTGTCGAAAAGGCGCTGCACAATTACTTCGCCCACCTGGAGGGCGCTGAAGTCACGGACGTGTACAACCTGGTACTTTCCGAAGTCGAGGCCCCTCTGCTCGAGTGCGTCATGAACTACGTCAAGGGCAACCAGACCAAAGCCTCCGAGCTGCTGGGACTTAATCGCGGCACCTTGCGCAAAAAACTCAAACAGTACGATCTGCTGTAAGCATTCAATCAAACCTGAAAGGCGTCCCGGTAAAACGGGTCGCCTTTTTTGCTGACTCCTTTGCTTTTGATGGAAATCGAGATGACCGATCAGACTACCCGCCTGCCGATCCGCCGCGCTTTAATCAGCGTTTCCGACAAAACCGGAATCCTTGATTTCGCCCGTGAACTGGAAGCCCTCGGCGTCGAGATCCTCTCCACCGGCGGTACGTTCAAGCTGCTGCAAGACAACGGCGTGGCCGCTGTTGAAGTTGCCGACTACACCGGCTTTGCTGAAATGATGGACGGGCGGGTTAAAACCCTGCACCCGAAAATCCACGGCGGCATCCTGGGCCGTCGCGGCATTGACGACGACATCATGAACGAGCACGGCATCAAGCCGATCGATCTGGTAGCCGTTAACCTCTATCCCTTCGAAGCAACCATCAACAAGCCGGGCTGCGACCTGCCGACCGCCATCGAGAACATCGATATCGGCGGCCCGACCATGGTCCGTTCGGCAGCAAAAAACCACAAAGACGTAGCGATCGTGGTCAATGCCAGCGATTACGCCAATGTCCTGGAAAACCTCAAGGCCGGTGGCCTGACCTACGCCCAGCGTTTCGACCTGATGCTCAAGGCGTTCGAACACACCGCCGCCTACGACGGCATGATCGCCAACTATCTGGGCACCGTTAACCAGACAGCCGAAACCCTGAGCACCGAAGGCCGCAGCCTGTTCCCGCGCACCTTCAACAGCCAGTTCATCAAGGCCCAGGAAATGCGCTACGGCGAGAACCCGCATCAAAGCGCGGCGTTCTACGTAGAGGCCAAGCCGGCTGAAGTCAACATCGCGACCGCCACCCAGCTGCAAGGCAAAGAGCTGTCGTTCAACAACGTGGCCGACACCGATGCCGCGCTGGAATGCGTAAAAAGCTTCGTTAAACCGGCCTGCGTGATCGTCAAACACGCCAACCCGTGCGGCGTTGCCGTCAGCCCGGACGCGGAAGGCGGCATCCGTCAGGCTTACGAGCTGGCTTACGCCACTGACACCGAGTCGGCATTCGGCGGCATCATCGCGTTCAACCGCGAGCTGGACGCCGAAACGGCCAAGGCGATCGTCGAGCGTCAATTCGTTGAAGTGATCATCGCTCCGTCCGTGAGCGAAGAAGCCCGCGCCATCGTGGCCGCCAAAGCCAACGTACGCCTGCTGGCCTGCGGCGAGTGGAGCGCAGACCGCGCACCGGCCTGGGACTTCAAACGGGTCAACGGCGGCTTGCTGGTACAAAGCCGTGACATTCAGATGATCGGCAGCGAAGACCTGAAAGTCGTGACCAAGCGTGCACCGACCGAGCAAGAGATCCACGACCTGATCTTCGCCTGGAAAGTAGCCAAGTACGTGAAGTCCAACGCCATCGTCTACGCCAAGAACCGTCAGACCATCGGTGTCGGCGCCGGCCAGATGAGCCGCGTAAACTCGGCCCGGATTGCCGCGATCAAGGCTGAACACGCCGGTTTGCAGGTACAGGGTTCGGTCATGGCCTCCGACGCGTTCTTCCCGTTCCGTGACGGTCTGGACAACGCAGCCAAGGCGGGTATCACTGCGGTGATCCAGCCGGGCGGCTCGATGCGTGACAACGAAGTGATTGCTGCTGCCGACGAAGCCGGGATTGCCATGGTATTCACCGGTATGCGCCACTTCCGTCACTAACTAGACGACGTCCCTTTCTGTAGGAGCGAGCTTGCTCGCGATCTTTTGACTGCTCGCGAGCAAGCTCGCTCCTACAGAGAAACAAAGCGTTTCCCAGAATTCAGCGTCATCCGAGGTTTTTGAAATGAATGTTTTGATCATTGGCAGCGGTGGCCGTGAACACGCACTGGCCTGGAAAGTAGCTCAGGACCCGCGTGTCGCCAAAGTGTTCGTTGCCCCGGGCAACGCCGGCACCGCCATTGAAGCCAAGTGCGAGAACGTCGCTATCGACGTGCTGGCCCTCGAGCAGCTTGCAGATTTCGCAGAGAAAAATGTCTCGCTGACCATCGTTGGTCCTGAAGTGCCACTGGTTGCAGGCGTGGTTGACCTGTTCCGTGCCCGCGGCCTGGATTGCTTCGGCCCGACTGCCGGCGCTGCCCAGCTCGAAGGCTCCAAAGCTTTCACCAAGGACTTCCTGGCTCGCCACAAGATCCCGACTGCCGATTATCAGAACTTCACTGAAATCGAGCCGGCACTGGCGTACCTGCAAAAAGTCGGCGCACCTATCGTGATCAAGGCTGACGGTCTGGCAGCGGGCAAAGGCGTGATCGTCGCCATGACCCTGACTGAAGCCGAAGATGCCGTGCGCGACATGCTCGCGGGCAACGCATTTGGCGAAGCCGGTTCGCGCGTCGTTATCGAAGAATTCCTCGATGGCGAAGAAGCCAGCTTCATCGTGATGGTTGACGGCAAGAACGTCTTGCCGATGGCCACCAGCCAGGACCACAAACGCGTAGGTGACGCCGACACCGGCCCGAACACCGGCGGCATGGGTGCTTACTCCCCGGCGCCAGTGGTTACTGCGCAAGTACACCAGCGCGTGATGGACCTGGTTATCTGGCCAACCGTCCGCGGCATGGCCGAAGAAGGTAACGTCTACACCGGTTTCCTGTACGCAGGCCTGATGATCGACAAAGCCGGCAACCCTAAAGTCATCGAGTTCAACTGCCGCTTCGGCGACCCGGAAACCCAACCTGTGATGTTGCGCCTGCAATCGAGCCTGGTGCTGCTGGTAGAGGCCGCTCTGGCCCAGGCGCTGGACAAGGTTGAAGCACAATGGGATCCGCGCCCGAGCCTGGGCATCGTGCTGGCAGCAGGCGGTTACCCTGGCGACTACGCCAAGGGTGCCGTGATCCACGGTCTGGATGCGGCAGCCAAGCTGGAAGGCAAGGTGTTCCACGCCGGAACCGCGCTCAACGCAGCTGGCGAAGTGGTGACTGCCGGTGGCCGCGTGCTGTGCGCGACCGCCATGGGCGACACCGTGCAGGCGGCTCAGGAAAAAGCGTATGCACTGGCCAAAACCATCGAATGGGATGGCTGTTTCTACCGTAACGACATTGGCTACCGGGCCATTGCACGTGAGCGTGGCGAAAACCAGGAATAAGTAGCCCATATGGACAGGCAGGGGATCGAACCCTTGCCTTACTATTCCAGCGCCGCGCATAGTTACCGTCAAGCTTCAATATACGAAGGGATTTCAGCGTGCGCTGGCTTAGGATCGCCATAGGTTTTACCGTCAGTCTTATGACTGCCCTGCTCTGTTCAATGCCGGCGCAGGCGGCCGAAGGCAACCTGTGGTCTGCCCTTTTGGACCATCGGGGCGACCTGCAACTGGGCGATGTAAGCTCCGCCCGGTTCAGCAACCAGTTCAGCCCCATAGAACTCGAAGCAATCACCGCCGCCAACCCCGACCAAGCGTTGTGGTTGCGATTTCGGCTGAAGCCAGACAAGCATGAGCAGGTCCTGCGCGTCTTCGCGCCAGATCTGTTACAGCTGGAACTCTACGTTCTGGACGATAACAAACTGATCAGTGAAGTCAGCACCGGCAGTAACTCGCCTGCGGCACAGAAGCCGTTGTTGAGCAGCGACTTCCTGCTGCCTTTGCCTCAGAGTTCCAAAGAGCTGGATGTCTATCTGCGCCTGGTATCGGAACATCAGTTGCGGCCACACATCACCCTGGATTCCGCAGTCGTGCTCGCCGCCAATCAAGGCATGTCCTTACTTTACGGGCTGTTGCTTGGCTGCCTGGCCATGCTGGTGCTGCACAACCTGATCCGCTTTGCTTTCTCGCGCTCAGTCAGCAGCCTGTGGCTCGCGGCCTGTGAAGCCTTGCTTCTGATCAGCTCGGCGCTGTTCTTGAATCTGCTGGGACCGTGGTTTCCCCTGTGGCACAGCGCACAACCCCCCGGAGCCTATCTGGCGCTCATCCTGACCGCGCCTTGCGGGCTGATGTTTACCTACACGTTCTTCTCCTCCTGCAAGCCCAGCCCGCTGCACAAGCTGTTGCTGCTGGACATCGTGATCATCAGTCTTGGTGGTTTGTTGTTGCTGTTCAGCGATACCCTGCCGCTAAACCTGATCACCTATGGCCTGGTCGGGCTGGCGAGCCTGAGCATCCTGCTGGTTGCAACTCACCACTGGCAACAAGGCTATCGCCCTGCCCGCCTGTTTGTGGTTGCAATGATCATCTTCAACATTGGCACTCTGGTTATTCTTCCGGCACTGCTGGGCCTGACCTTGATCGCCCCCCAGGAACTGGTCCTGCTACTGCTGGCGGTAGTTTGTGTCTGCGGCCTGCTGATGAGCATCGCCTTGAGCGAGCGCACTCGCAGCATCGCCGAAGATCAGTTCAGCATCAGTCGGGACCTGGCCGCCAGTAACGCCGAAGTGAATGCCAAGGCCGAATTCCTGGCCAAAATCAGCCATGAAATCCGCACACCCATGAACGGTGTACTGGGCATGACCGAACTGCTGCTGGGCACGCCTCTGTCGGTCAAGCAACGTGATTACGTGCAGACCATCCACAGCGCTGGCAATGAACTGCTCACGCTGATCAATGAGATCCTCGATATTTCCAGACTTGAGTCGGGACAGATCGAACTGGACGATGTGCAGTTCGACCTCAATGCCCTGATCGAAGACTGCCTGAATATTTTCCGTACCAAAGCCGAACAACAAAACGTCGAACTCATCAGTTTTATTCAGCCGCAAGTACCACGGGTCATCAGCGGTGACCCCACGCGACTGCGCCAGACCTTGCTGAGCCTGCTCGAAAGTGCGCTGAAGAAAACCGTCGAAGGCGAGATATTGATCGTCGTGGCACTGGAAGAGCGCGCCCGACCGCCGCGCCTGCGGATCGCCATCCAGGACTCCGGCCAACCGATGGATGAACAGGAGCGCGAAGCCCTGCTCAATGCCGAACTGCACAGCAAGAACTTCCTGGCGGCAACCCGCCTGGGCGGGCACCTGGGGCTGGTCATCGCCCGCCAGCTGATCAGCTTGATGGGGGGAGAGTTCGGCATCAAGGCCGGGCAAACCAAGGGCAGCAATCTCTGGCTGACCCTGCCTCTGGACCCGCAACACCTTGAACATCAAACCTCCGACCTGGACAGCCCGCTCAAGGGTGCACGGGTACTGGTGGTCGATGACAACGATACCTGCCGCAAAGTCCTGGTCCAGCAATGCTCGGCCTGGGGCCTGAGCGTCAGCGCTGCGGCATCGGGCAAGGAAGCCCTGGCCCTGTTGCGCACCAAGGCCCATCTGCGCGACTACTTCGACATTGTGCTGCTGGACCAGAACATGCCGGGCATGACGGGCATGCAACTGGCCGCCAAGATCAAGGAAGATCCAAGCCTGAACCACGATATTTTGCTGGTGATGCTGACCGGCATCAGCAACGCACCCAGCAAGATCATTGCGCGCAATTGCGGGATCAAACGCATCCTGGCCAAGCCGGTGGCGGGCTACACCCTGAAAACCACCCTGGCCGATGAACTGACCCAGCGCAGCAAAGGCCAGGCCAGTGCACAAACACTGAGCAATGGCCCGACAACGCCGGTTACGGTACCTGGCGACTTCCGCATTCTGGTCGCTGAGGACAACAGCATCTCGACCAAGGTTATTCGCGGCATGCTGGGCAAGCTCAACTTGCAGCCCGATACAGCCTGTAACGGCGAAGAAGCCTTGAAGGCCATGAAAGCCCAGCGTTATGACCTGGTGTTGATGGATTGCGAAATGCCGGTGCTCGATGGCTTCTCTGCCACTGAACAATTGCGGGCATGGGAAGTCAGCCATCAGCGAACCCGCACCCCGGTGGTCGCGTTGACCGCGCACATTCTGGCAGAGCATAAAGAACGGGCGCGCCAGGCCGGCATGGACGGGCACATGGCAAAGCCGGTCGAGCTGTCGCAACTGCGCGAGCTGGTGGATTATTGGGTCGAGCAACGCGAGCTGCGTGAATCACAGGCACAGCATTCCTAGTGCGCTGGCCGGTAGCCTGCAGTTGCTGCTCAACACCGGCCGACAGAGTGCAAGAGGCCTGATAGACTTTCGTCGCCTTTCTTTGGTGTGAGCTCAGACCATGCTCCATGTTTTGTTCAGTGTGTATTTGAAGATGCTGGTGCTCTACAGCCCGTTCTTCGTGCTCTCATGCTTTATCAGCCTGACCCGGGGTTACTCCAACAAGGAGCGACGGCGTCTGGCCTGGAAAGTCGCGCTGGCCACCTTGATTTCCAGCGTTCTGCTCTACCTGTTCGGGCGCATGATCTTCAGTGTTTTCGGGATCACCGTAGATGCCTTCCGCATCGGCGCCGGCAGCGTGTTGTTTATCTCGGCCTTGGGCATGGCCCAGGGCAAGTCCGCGGTACAGACCGACAACGTGCAGCAAGATGTCACCATCGTGCCGCTGACCATTCCGCTGACAGTCGGGCCGGGCACTATCGGCGCCTTGCTGGTAATGGGGGTCAGTCAGCCCCATTGGGATGACAAGCTGATGGCAATCGTGAGCATCACCCTGGCCAGCCTGACCGTAGGCGTGGTGCTTTACCTGTCCAACAGGATCGAGCGGATACTGGGAGACCAGGGTTTGCAGATCGTCAGCCGCCTGATGGGGCTGTTCGTTTGCGCACTGGCGGCGCAAATCATCTTCACCGGCATCCGCGGGTATTTAGTGCCCTAGGCAACCTGACCCCGTAGCAGCTGACGAGTGACACGAGGCTGCGTCCGGCGGCGAAGCCGTCGTAAGTTCAGCCCCTGCGATCCCTCAGATAAACCGGGCACTGTGGATTACGATCGCTGCGCAATCGGACGT
>NZ_JAFCVM010000005.1:456147-457378 GCF_049897045.1 Pseudomonas sp. TWR2-1-1 | reverse complement strand
CCGTAGCAGCTGACGAGTGACACGAGGCTGCGTCCGGCGGCGAAGCCGTCGTAAGTTCAGCCCCTGCGATCCCTCAGATAAACCGGGCACTGTGGATTACGATCGCTGCGCAATCGGACGTAGCCTTCGGCAACTGATACGAACCAATCAGCACCATCGTACGCAACCGGCCCTCGTAGCAGCTGACGAGTGACACGAGGCTGCGTCCGGCGGCGAAGCCGTCGTAAGTTCAGCCCCTGCGATCCCTCAGATAAACCGGGCACTGTGGATTACGATCGCTGCGCAATCGGACGTAGCCTTCGGCAACGGCTACGAACCTATCAGCACCATCGTGCGCAACCGGCCCTCGTAGCAGCTGACGAGTGACACGAGGCTGCGTCCGGCGGCGAAGCCGTCGTAAGTTCAGCCCCTGCGACCCCTCGGATAAACCGGGCACTGTGGATTACGATCGCTGCGCAATCGGACGTAGCCTTCGGCAACTGCTACGAACCAATCAGCACCATCGTGCGCAACCGGGCCCCGTAGCAGCTGACGAGTGAAACGAGGCTGCGTCCGGCGGCGAAGCCGTCGTAAGTTCAGCCCCTGCGATCCATCAAATAAACCGGGCACTGTGGATTACGATCGCTGCGCAATCGGACGTAGCCTTCGGCAACTGCTACGAACCAATCAGCACTATCGTGCGCAACCGGGCCCCGTAGCAGCGGACGAGTGAAACGAGGCTGCGTCCGGCGGCGAAGCCGTCGTAAGTTCAGCCCCTGCGATCCATCAAATAAACCGGGCACTGTGGATTACGATCGCTGCGCAATCGGACGTAGCCTTCGGCAACTGCTACGAACCAATCAGCACCATCGTGCGCAACCGGGCCCCGTAGCAGCTGACGAGTGACACGAGGCTGCGTCCGGCGGCGAAGCCGTCGTAAGTTCAGCCCCTGCGATCCCTCGGATAAACCGGGCGCTGTGGATTACGATCGCTGCGCAATCGGACGTAGCCTTCGGCAACTGCTACGAACCAATCAGCACCATCGTGCGCAACCGGGCCCCGTAGCAGCTGACGAGTGAAACGAGGCTGCGTCCGGCGGCGAAGCCGTCGTAAGTTCAGCCCCTGCGATCCATCAAATAAACCGGGCACTGTGGATTACGATCGCTGCGCAATCGGACGTAGCCTTCGGCAACTGCTACGAACCAATCAGCACCATCGTGCGCAACCGGGCCCCGTAGCAGCTGACGAGTGA
>NZ_JAFCVM010000005.1:343532-456138 GCF_049897045.1 Pseudomonas sp. TWR2-1-1 | reverse complement strand
AATAAACCGGGCACTGTGGATTACGATCGCTGCGCAATCGGACGTAGCCTTCGGCAACTGCTACGAACCAATCAGCACCATCGTGCGCAACCGGGCCCCGTAGCAGCTGACGAGTGACACGAGGCTGCGTCCGGCGGCGAAGCCGTCGTAAGCTCAGCCCCTGCGATCCCTCACATAAACCGGGCACTGTGGATTACGATCGCTGCGCAATCGGACGTAGCCTTCGGCAGCTGCTACGAACCGCCCATGGCCCCATTGCGGGGCCAGGGTGCCTGTCAGGGCTTTTCGCCGTACCAGCGCGGCGTGTACACCCACTCTCCGCCGTCGGCACGCGGGAAGGTGCAGGTGGTCGACGAACCAATCAGCACCATCGTGCGCATGTCCACCTGGTCCGGGGTCAACGCACCCAATGTGGTTGCCCGTAACGTCTGGCCGGGGCGGCCAATGTCACGGCCCAATACCACTGGCGTCTCTGCGCTGCGGTGCCTGGCCACGATCTCCAGTGCAACCCCCAACTGCCAGGGCCGCGAGCGGGAAATCGGGTTGTAGAAGGCCAGCGCCAGATCCGCCTCGCCAGCAAGGTCCAGGCGCTTTTCGATAATGCTCCACGGCTTGAGGTTGTCCGACAGCGACATAACGCAGAAGTCATGCCCCAATGGCGCACCGGCCTGGGCGGCAGTCGCCAGCGATGCCGAGACCCCGGGCAGGATTTCCAGGTCGACGCTGTGCCACTGTGCATCGCCGGACTCGTGCAAGGCTTCAAGCACGGCAGCAGCCATGGCAAACACCCCCGGATCACCCGAGGACACCACCACCACCGAACGGCCCTGGGCGGCCAGTTCGAAGGCATGGCGCGCGCGCTGCATTTCTTCGCGGTTGTCGGTGCAATGCAGCACCTGATCGTCGCGAAACGGCCCGGCCATCCGCACATAGGTTTCGTACCCCAGGACGTCATTGGCCCGCGCCAACTCGGCCTTGACCGCAGGCACCATCAACTCGGCAGCGCCAGGCCCGAGGCCGATAACGGCCAGGCGGCCCCGAGGACGGCCAATCAACTGTGGGTCCAGCGGCGCCGGAGCGATCCCCAGCAACAGACCATTGCCCGACTCATGCCACACCACCGGCAATACCTGCTCGCCGGCACTCACGAACCGTAACGGCACACCCAGCTCAGCCGCCGCCTCATGCAGTTGCGGGCTGACCATCAAGGCGTCGTCGGCAACAATGCAGGCCAGCGACTGCCAGGCCAACTGCATGTCATGCAACGCCTCGCGGATTGCCTGCGCCGGGACCACGGCTGCGACCCGCGCCACAACATTGCGCGGGTAGATCAGCAGTTCGTTTGCCGCGGGCTCACGCTCGGCACTGCTGACGTGGATCGCCAGCCGCGCCTGCGGGTTTTCAGGCAATTGTGCACCGGCCAGCCAGGGCGCATCGCCTTCGATACGCACTGACTCCCCCGCGAGCAAGTCCGAGACAAAGCGCTTGCCTGTCTCCAGATCGCCCAGGGCATAGCCGCTTGGCGGGTTCAGCAGGCACGTGCCAAAGCGCAATTCGCCACTGGTGGTGATTGCCGCAGCAACCTGCAGACTGGCAGCGATTGCCCGCGCCATGTCATTCACACCGCCCAGACCGCCCAGCAACGGCACTACCGCACTGGCGTCTTCGGCAACGGCCAGCACCGGCGGCTCGGCGCCTTTCTCAATCAGCAGCGGGGCCAGGGTGCGAATCACGATCCCTGCGGCGCACAGCGCAATAATCGGCGTGTCGTGCTGATACAGCTGGCGCAGGGTCGCGCCAAAGTCGCTGTAGGTGCAGTCTGGCGCTTCAACCCGCCCGGCCAGACCGTAAATCAGCGCCTGAGGGTAAAGCTGCTGAATGCGCCGGGCCGTGGCCAGGCTGCCATTGCCCAGAATCACAATGGCCGGGGCCGGGCGGCTCATCCTTGCCACCGTTCGCCGGGCACGATGATCAGCGAGAAGTAAGGCGACGACATCGGCTCCACGTCATTGAGCGCGACGATTTTCTGATTGCTCATGGTCGCGCGCTCGACATACAGCGCACGCTCGGCCAGCCCCAACTCCCCCAGCACCTCGCGGACTTTATGGAAGTTGCGCCCCAGCTTCATGATCACCGCAGCATCCGCATCGGCCAGACGACGCTTCAACTCATCGTGGGGCAACACCCCCGACAACACCGACAAGCTTTGATTGCGATACACCAGCGGCACGCCCAGCACCGAAGCGCCGCCCAGCATCGAGCACACTCCCGGCACCACTTGCGCTTCAAAGCGCTCGGCCAGCCGGTCATGCAAATACATGTAGGAGCCATAGAAGAACGGGTCGCCTTCACAGATCACCGCCACATCACGACCGGCCTGCAAGTGCACGGCCACCTCTTCGGCCGCCTGATCGTAGAAGTCGCTGATGATTTGCTCATACGACAACGGCTCGGGCAGTACCTCGGTGGTCACCGGGTACACCAGTGGCATCAAGGTTTGCGCGCCCTGCAGGTGCGCTTCGATGATGCCGAACGCGTTACCTTTTTTGCCCTTGGCAACGAAGTACGCCACCACCGGCGATTCGCGCAGCAAGCGCAGGGCTTTAACGGTAATCAGTTCCGGATCACCGGGCCCCACGCCCAGGCCGAGCAAACGTCCAGGTTGAGCCATCATTCGATCTCCGTAGCCAGTGCGTTAACGGCTGCCGCTGCCATCGCACTACCGCCGCGGCGGCCCTGCATGATCACAAACGGCACCCCGCGGCTGTCTGCCGCCAGCATCGCCTTGGACTCTGCCGCGCCGACAAAACCGACCGGGAAGCCCAAAATCAGGGCCGGTTTCGGAGCACCGGCATCAATCATCTCCAGCAGGTAAAACAGCGCGGTCGGCGCGTTGCCGATCACCACTACGCTGCCTTCCAGATACGGGCGCCACAGTTCAAGGGCCACCGCCGAGCGAGTATTGCCCTGCTCCAGCGCCATCTCGGCCACGCCCTCTTCCTTGAGCGTGCAAATCACCTTGTTATTGGCCGGCAAACGCGTGCGCGTCACGCCTTCGAGCACCATGCGCGCATCGCACAGGATCGGTGCACCGGCGGCCAGCGCATCACGCCCGGCCTTGCCCGCACCGGGCGAAAAACGCAGATATTCGATGGCATCGACCATGCCGCAGGCGTGAATTACCCGCACCGCGAGTTTTTCCAGGTCTGGCGGGATGCTCTCGAGGTTGGCTTCAGCCCGAATAATGGCGAAAGAGTTGCGATAGATCTCTTGACCATCGCGGATGTAATCAATCATCGGTGTTGCTCCGTTGGCGGGCCTCAAGCCAGGCGCCTGCCGCTTCAATAGTAAGGTTGCGCTCATGCAGAACGCCGAAACCCGGCTGTTCTGGAGCACGTAAATAGAGGTCGTAATGACCGGGCGCCACGGCCAGTAAAGTGACCGGCGCAACATGGGCTGCCGCGCACGAACGCCGGCAACCGGTGAGGTGCACATTCAGCCCCCGGGACAAGCGCCCGGCGAGCTCACGGGCATCCTGCTTGGTGTCCGCCAGGCCTTTGGCGCACGCGTCGGAGCCGGTGCAGGCAACCAGATGTGCCAGCGGCTGCGCCGCATCACACAGCAAACCCAGAGCCTCTAGCTGAAGGGTCACAGCTGGCGCATCGCGGGTCTTGATCTCAGGCAACAAAACGCTTTGCCAGGGGGTGAACCGCAGGGTGGCGTCGCCAAATTCGTCAGCCAGTTGCGCCAGCCCCCGCAGCATGGGGGCATCCAGTCGCCCCAGCCCGGGCACCGCGCCGATATACACCCGGCCTTCTTGACGCTGGGCAAAAGTCCCGATATGCAACACCTGCGGCGCCACACCCCGAGGCCCCAGGGCCAGCGCAATTAACGGCACACTGAGCCGTTGCTGCAACTGCTCGACAAAGCGCTCAACGGCAACCTCCTCAAGCAGATGTCGCATGCGCGTTTGCTCGGGCCGGGCCAGGTCGAGAAACAACAGCAGCACCTGCATGACCAGTTCATGGGCCTGTGCCAGCGGCACAGCGGCCAATGCCGGGTTGTGCGCCGGGCAGCCGGCAAGACCGAAAGCCATCACCCATTGGCCGTCCAGCTCAATCGCTGATAACCACAGATCGTGCGGATGCTCCAGCATCGCCAGGGCTTCGCCACCGTCCAGTTGCAGCGCGAACTTGGCTGACAACTCGGCCAGACGCGGGGTGTTTTGCAAACTGGCGAGCAGCGCCATGGCCAGCGGCCGTGTATCAATGCGCAGCTGCGGGTCGATGCCCGCGGCCGGGCTGAGCATCAGGTTGCGTACATCATCACCCGCCGCAGTGGCAGGCCCCAGCCCTGCCGCCATCAGCGGTTCAACCAGCGCCCGATGTTGCGCCCCGACCCCGCGAATCTGCAGGTTGCCGCGATTGGTCGCTTCAATGACACCACTGGCAAAGCGCTGCGCCACATCGGCGACCGCACGGGCCTGCACCGCAGTGATGCAGCCACCATCGAGCTTGACCCGGCAAATCCCGCCATCCAGCGCCTGCACGATGCGCAGTAACCCCGGGCAAGCCGTAGGGCGCACGGGCGTCATGACAGGGAGTTGAGGTGGCAAGGTCAAAGGTCGATCCAGGCAGGTAACGGGCTGTTGCAGGTGGCGCATTATGCCTGCTTTGGGCGACAGCATGAAAAGCTTGCCGGACGGAATACCCGCTGCGGGCCACCTTATGCGGCATTACCCGCGACGGCGCCCGCCCGGCGGCTTTATGGGCGAGGCGCCGGGAGGCCAAGGCGCGCTATCATGCGCGCCCTGCCCGCGCGTCTTGCAAGAGCGCTGGCGGATGAAAAAATCAGCGTTTACCAAGAGGATCGGCATGTCGCCCTGGCTAACAATTGTGGGAATAGGTGAAGACGGCTTCAGCGGTCTGGGCAAAAACGCCCGACGCGCGTTGCTCAGTGCCAGCAACGTATTCGGCGGCCCGCGCCAGCTGGACTTGCTGCCTGCCTGCATCCGCGCCGAACGCCAGGCATGGCCGAGCCCGTTCTCACTGGCGCCGGTCCTGGCGTTGCGCGGCGAACCGGTGTGCGTGCTCGCCAGCGGCGACCCCATGTGGTTCGGTGTGGGTGCCAGCCTTGCGCGGGTAGTTGCCCGCGATGAAATGCAGGTGCTGTCGGCGCCCTCATCCTTCTCGCTGGCCGCCGCCCGAATGGGCTGGGCCTTGCAGGATGTGCTGACGCTGTCGGTGGTGGCGCGGCCAGTCGCTGCTCTCAATGCACATTTGCACAGCGGCGCGCGCCTGCTGGTGCTGAGCAACGACGCCAGCAGCCCGGCCAGCGTGGCCGCCCTGCTACGCGAACGGGGCTTTGGCCCGAGCCGCCTGTGTGTACTGGAACACTTGGGTGGCCCGGCCGAACGCCGGGTCGAGGCCAGTGCCGATGACTGGAACGACCCGCCCGTGGCGGCGCTCAACCTGATCGCCATCGAGTGCCTGGCCGATGCCGACTGCCGCCCGCTGTCGCGAATCGGCGGGCTGCCCGACAGCGCGTTCCGCCATGACGGTCAACTGACCAAACGTGATGTGCGCGCCATCACCCTGGCCCGCCTGGCCCCCTTGCCGGGCCAGTTGTTGTGGGACGTGGGCGCCGGCAGTGGCTCGATCGGTATCGAGTGGATGCGCACTTACCCCAGCTGCCGCACCCTGGCCATCGAAGCCGATGCCGGGCGCCAGCAACTGATCGAACACAATCGCAAGGCGCTGGGTGTACCGGGCCTGCAACTGATTCGCGGCAAGGCTCCGCAAGCCCTTGAGGGGCTGGAGCGCCCGGACGCGATCTTTATCGGCGGCGGCGTGACCCGCGAAGGCGTGCTCGACACCTGCTGGCAACAGCTCAAACCCGGCGGGCGGCTGGTGGCCAATGCCGTCACCCTGCAAAGCGAAATGCTGCTGATGAACTGGCGCGAGCGCCATGGCGGCGAACTGACGCGAATTCATATCGCCCAGGCGCAACCGCTGGGCGAATTCGACACCTGGCGCCAGGCCTTGCCCATCACCCTGCTCGACATGACCAAGCCTCTCGATGCGTGACGAAACCGCTGAACAACCCGCACCGCTGCGCAGCGGCCTGACCACCGGCAGCTGCGCCACAGCCACCAGCCTGGCTGCGGCGCGCCTGCTGCTCAGTGGCGTCAGCAATGACGCCGTCGCCATCACCTTGCCCAAAGGCAAGGTCGTCACCATGCGCCTGGAGTTTTGCCGCCTGAGCGAACAGGGTGCCGAAGCCGGCACCATCAAGGACGCCGGGGATGACCCGGACGTGACCCACGGCGCGCTGCTTTACTCGCAGGTGAGTCTCAGGCCGCAACCGGGTGTCGGTTTTGTTGCAGGCCAGGGGGTGGGGACCGTGACCCGACCGGGGCTGGTGCTGGCCGTGGGGGAACCCGCGATCAACCCGGTGCCACGCAAAATGATCACCGATCACCTGCTGCTGCTGGCAGCCGAGCTGGGCTACCACGGCGGCTTTACCGTCACCGTCAACGTGCAAGACGGCGCGGCCCTGGCCTTGAAAACCATGAACCCGCGGCTGGGCATTCTGGGTGGCCTGTCGATATTGGGCACCAGCGGTATCGTCCGCCCGTTCTCCTGCGCGGCTTACATTGCCTCGATCCACCAAGGCATCGACGTGGCAAAAACCAACGGCTACCTGCACATCGCAGCCTGCACCGGCAATGCCAGCGAAGACACCATGCGCCGGGTCTACAACCTGCCGGAAATCGCCCTGATCGAAATGGGCGACTTTGTCGGAGCCGTACTCAAGCACCTGCGCAAAGTACCTGTGGATAAGTTGAGCCTCTGCGGTGGCTTCGGGAAAATCAGCAAACTGGCGGCCCGGCATATGGATTTGCACAGTCGCCATTCCAGTATCGACCTGCCGCAGTTGGCCGAATGGGCCGCCGCCATCGGCGCCGACAGCGCGCTGCAAGAAGCGATTCGCCAGGCCAATACCAGCCAGCAGGCACTGGCAATGGCCAGTGCTGAGGGCATCGCCCTGGGTGATGCGGTGTGCCAGCACGCCCTGGACTTCGCCCGCAGCGTGGTGCCGGCACAGGTGCAAGTTGAAGTATTTGCCATCGACCGCCAGGGTGAAATTGTCGGTCACGCCGGAGCCTTTGAATGAAGCGAATCCTGTTGTTGGGCGGCGTCACTGAAGCGCTGGCCATGGCCCGGCGCCTGGGACCGCAACACGTTTACAGCCTGGCCGGGGTCGGTCGCGTGCCCGCGGACTTGCCCTGTGAAGTGCGGGTTGGCGGTTATGGTGGCGCCGAAGGGCTGGCGCAGTACATCCGCGAGCAGCGCATTGATGTGCTGCTCGACGCCACTCACCCCTACGCGGCACAAATCAGCCACAACGCGGCCAGCGCTTCCGCCCTCGCCGGTATCCCGTGCTGGGCCTTGCGCCGCCAGGCCTGGCAGCCCCAGGCCGGCGATGACTGGCGCGAAGTGGCTGACTGGGCCGAACTGGTCGAGGCGCTAAAACCGTTTCAGCGCCCGCTGTTCACCCTGGGCCGCGAACCACTTGAGCATTTGCATGAAATCCCCGAAGGACAGTTCTGGGCTTTGCGCGCCCTGGACACTTACCCCGGCAATGCCCGTTGCGAAGTGATCGGCGCCCGGGGGCCATTTGTGATCGAAGATGAACGCGCCCTGTTCGCCCAACGCCGCATCGACGTACTGATCAGCAAAAACAGCGGCAGCAGCGCCACTGAACCCAAGCTCGAAGTCGCCCGCGAACGCGGGACTCCGGTGTTGATTCTCAAACGCCCGAAGTTGCCAGAGGTTGACCGGGCATTTTTGACCAGCGATGAGGTGCTGGAGGCGCTGAAGCGGGAGAGTTATTTGTGAATGTGTAATCGCTGGCGATGATGTATCCTTAGGGATACGATTTTAGCCATGATTACTTTCGAACAAACCCGTGAATTTGCCAAATGGCTGAGCGCTCTTAAAGACAAGACCGGACAGGCCCGTATTCTTGCTCGTCTAAGGGCCGCGACGATGGGCCACTTTGCGGACTGCGAGCCCATAGGTGGACGGGTTTACGAAATGCGCATTCATTGCGGGCCCGGGTACCGCGTTTACTACACACGCAAAGGTGCAGTGATTTACCTGCTGCTCATCGGCGGCAATAAAACCACTCAGGCACGAGACATAAAACGCGCAAAAGAAATCGCACACCTACTGGGTAGTGAGGACTGACAAATGACCGAGCAATTTACCCGCTTCGATAGCGCTGACTACCTGAAAACACCTGAAGACATGGCGGCGTATCTGGATGCCTGTTTCGAGGAAGACCCAGGTGATGGCAGCTTGATCCGCGCCGCCCTTAACGATATTGCCCGCGCCAAAGGCATGACTCAGATTGCCCGTGATACCGGACTGGGCCGCGAGAGCCTTTACAAGGCACTGGGCAGCACCGGTAATCCCGAATTCACGACTATCATCAAAATCATGAAGGCTCTGGGTCTCAAACTTCATGCAACTGCAGCATGAAACCGCTAGCCCCCGCACTGACGCGACATTTCGCCACACAGCCTGTGTTTTTACTTACGCCGGTCATTCAGGCTAAATAGCCGCCTTGATCGCATCACTCATGGAATTCTTCATGTCCCGACAACGCTTTGCATTTGCCTGGATCGCCTGCTTCGCAGTGCTGTTCAACATGCTCGCCATGTCGACGGCCGGAGCCATGGGCGGGGCAAGGCAAGATGCGAGCGAACAGTTTATGTGGAGCAGCTTTTGCACCTCCACCGGCACCAAGATGGTGGCCGTGTCACTGGGCAAGCTTGACGCCGGCGACAGTCGCAAAGACGATCACTCGAACATGCAGCATTGCTGGTGCTGCTCGGGCTCGTCGCCTCTGGTGGCCTTGCCGGCGCATATCCCGACACTCTATTTCGCCGCCATCGAACACGGCCACAGCCAAATCCCCGATCACCTCAAACGCCCCACCCCGCGCCAGCAATGGCCGAGCCTTAACCCCCGCGCGTCACCTCTGGCCTGATTCATCCTCGCAACCATTTTGCGTTTGAATCGTTCCGGAGAATTGCCATGTTGAACCTGTCACTGGTCAAAAACGTCCTGATTGCGGCGGCTGTGCTGCTGCCTGCCTGTTTCGCCAACGCTCACCAATACCAGAGCGGCGCGCTGCAAATCGCTCATCCGTGGTCCCAGCAATTGCCGCCCAACGCGCCGACCGTGGCCGCGTATTTCGTGATTCAAAACACCGGCAATAGCGCCGACCGCCTGGTCAGTGTCGACACGCCGATTGCCGATAAAGCCGAACTGCATCAACACGTGATGCAGGGGGACTTGATGAAGATGCAACCAGTGGCCAGCGTCGAGGTCCCGCCCGGCGGCACCGTCACGTTCGCGCCCATGGAGTACCACGTGATGTTGGTCGGCCTCAAAGACCGCAGCCTGCTGCAGGACGGCAAACACTTCCCCATGACCCTGCACTTTGAAAAGGCCGGTGCCATTACGTTTGATGTGAACGTGCAAAAACAGGCGCCGCCCGACAGCATGGAAGCCATGCACACCCACTAACGGTCACTGATCCCCGTGGGCGCCCCTCGCGCCAGGCACGCCATGTCGCAGATTCGCGGCAGCTGGCTGAGCCTGTTTGCCATGCTGATGATCTTTATCGGCCCGCTGATTTCCCAAGCGGTGCCGATGGATCATCACGCCTCCATGAACATGACCATGCCGATGGCGGCCGGCATGTCGATGGAGGCGCACGGCGAGCATGAAAAGCCGTCCGCCGATCACCACGCCATGTGGGAAAAGTGCGGCTATTGCACCCTGCTGTTCAGCTGCCCGGCCTTGCCCAACGCCTCGACCCTGACCCTCCACGCAGCGCCCCCAGCCGTCCATTATCTGGCGGCAACCACCCGGCTGGGCCACGCCCGGCAACCGGTCTTCCCCGGCGCCCGCTCCCGCGCCCCACCGGCATTCCTTTAAGCACCGACACAACAAACTCACAGGCCCGCCTGCTACTGCCGCTTTAGACGGCCGAAGGCCGCTGGCCGTGTTGTATTCGCTTGAATATTGGAATGTATATGTCCCGTTTTACTGCTGCCTCCCGTTTGCCTCATGCCCAAACGGTATTCCCTTTCGCCCTGAGCGCACTGTGCTGCGCCTTGTTCGCGCCGCTGGTTGCGGCCGACGAACACTCCGGGCATGCCAACGAAATCAGCCCGCTGGTGATCACGGCCATCGCTCCCAGCTCGCCACTGACCATCGTCACCAACCCCAAGGACCCGCGCCAGCCGGTACCGGCCAGTGACGGTGGCGACTACCTCAAGACCATTCCCGGCTTCGCCCTGATCCGCAACGGCGGCACCAACGGCGACCCGGTGTTGCGCGGCATGTTCGGTTCGCGCCTGAACATCCTCACCAATGGCGGCATGATGCTCGGCGCCTGCCCCGGCCGCATGGACGCCCCCACGTCCTACATCTCGCCGGAAACCTACGACAAACTCACCGTCATCAAAGGCCCGCAAACCGTACTCTGGGGCCCTGGAGCCTCAGCCGGCACCATCCTGTTCGAGCGCGAACCCGAGCACTTCGGTGAACTGGGCACGCGGGTCAACGCCAGCGTACTGGCCGGCTCCAACGGCCGTTTCGACAAGACCGTCGACGCGGCAGCCGGCGGCCCGCTGGGCTACGTGCGGGTGATCGGCAACACTGCGCACTCCGATGACTACAAGGACGGCAACGGCGACACCGTGCCGTCGCGCTACGACAAATGGAACGGCGATGTCGCCCTGGGCTGGACCCCGGACCCGGACACCCTGCTGGAACTCACTGCGGGCAAGGGCGATGGCGAAGCCCGCTCTGCCGGGCGCGGCATGGACGGCAGCCAGTACAAGCGCGAGAGCCTGGGCCTGCGCTTCGAGAAAGCAAATATCGGCGATGTTCTCGACAAGATCGAAGCACAGGTCTACTACAACTATGCCGATCACGTCATGGACAACTACAGCCTGCGTACGCCGTCAGGCACCGGCATGATGAGCGGGCCGATGGCCTCCAACGTCGACCGGCGCACCCTCGGCGCACGGATCAAGGCCACCTGGCACTGGGCCGACTACCAATTGATCAGCGGTATCGACGCGCAGACCAACGAACACCGCAAACGCTCCGGCATGGGCATCGATACGTATAAGGATCAGAACTGGAGCAAAGACGCCGACTTCCACAACTACGGTGTCTTCAGCGAACTGACCTGGTACGCCGCCGAGCGTGACCGGGTGATTACCGGGGCCCGTCTGGACCGTGCTTCGGCCAAGGATTACCGTGCCCGGATCGGCTCCGGGATGATGAGCAAACCCAACCCGACCCTGGATAAAACCCGCGCCGACACCCTGCCCAGCGGCTTTGTGCGTTACGAACATGACCTGGCCGACAGCCCGGCCACGCTGTATGCCGGCCTGGGTCACGCCGAACGCTTCCCGGATTACTGGGAGCTGTTCTCTCCGACCTCAGGGCCTGCCGGTTCGGTCAACGCTTTCGATGCAATCAAGCCGGAAAAAACCACTCAGCTCGACATGGGCCTGCAATACAAAACCCGGGACCTCGAAGCCTGGGTCTCGGCCTACGCCGGGGTGGTTCACGACTACATCCTGTTCGACTACGCCCAGGGCTCGTCCCAGGCACAAAACATCAACGCCCGGATCATGGGCGGCGAACTGGGCGCGGCGTATCAGCTGACTTCAAACTGGAAAGCCGACGCCACCCTGGCCTACGCCTGGGGCAAGAACACCACGGACGGCAAGGCACTGCCGCAAATGCCACCGCTGGACACCCGCCTGGGCCTCACTTACAGCCAGGACGACTGGAGTGCCGGGGCCTTGTGGCGGCTGGTTGCGCCACAAGACCGCATCGACCGCAACGCAGGCAACGTGGTCGGCAAGGACTTCGACAAGAGCGCCGGTTTTGGTGTGTTCTCGTTGAACGGCGCCTACCGCATCAACAAAAACCTCAAAGTCAGTGCCGGGGTCGACAACCTGCTGGACAAAAACTACAGCGAGCACCTGAACATGGCGGGCAACGCCGGTTACGGCTACCCGGCGAACGACCCGACCCCGATCAACGAACCGGGCCGCACGTTGTGGACCAAGGTTGATGTGAGCTTCTGACAACAGATTGCTCTGTAGGAGCTGGCTTGCCAGCGATGAACGCGACTCGGTATTTCTGGAAAACCGAGGTGATGCCATCGCTGGCAAGCCAGCTCCCACAGGGTTCAAAGACCAATTACCTTGCGGAGCCGCTCCTGATGAGCCGACCAACCCCCTCTTTCTACAACCTGGCCTGGCGCTGGCATTTTTATGCCGGGCTGTTTGTCGCCCCCTTCATGATTCTGCTGGCACTGACCGGGATCATTTACCTGTTCAAGCCCCAGCTCGATCCCTTGATGTATGACCACCTGCTCAATGTCACCCCGGGCCATCACCGCCTCAGTGCCGATGAGCAACTGCAACGCGTGCGCCTCGACTATCCACAGGGCCATGTCAGCCAGTACCTGCCCCCGGTCAACCCTGAGCGCAGCGCTCAATGGGTGGTCAGCAATGACGGGCGCGAGCTCAACGTGTTTATCAACCCCTACAGCGGCGAAGTGCTGGGCGAGCAGGATGCCAAGTTCAATCTGCAAGCCGTGGCCCGGGCGCTGCACGGGGAATTGATGATCGGCACTGTCGGAGATCGGCTGGTCGAGCTCGCCGCCGGCTGGGGCGTGGTGCTGGTGGTTTCCGGCCTGTACCTGTGGTGGCCGCGCGGGCAATCCGCCGCCGGGATTTTATGGCCACGCCTGAGCCGTCGCGGCCGCGTGCTGTGGCGCGACCTGCATGCTGTCACCGGCTTCTGGGGCGCCGCCCTGTTGCTGTTCATGCTGCTCAGCGGCATGACCTGGACCGGTTTCTGGGGCAAGCAATACGCCGATCTGTGGAACCGCTTCCCGGTGGCAATGTGGAATAACGTCCCGCAGTCAGACATCGAGGCACGCAGCCTCAACACGCCAACCCGTCAAACCGTGCCCTGGGCGCTGGAAAACACCCCGCTGCCGGTCTCCGGTGCCCACGCTGAACACATGGCCCATGCCGCCCACGCAAGCGGCCCGGCGGCACCCGGCATCAGCCTGCAACAGGTGGTCGACACCGCCACTGCTCGCAAGGTCGAACCCGGCTACAGCATCACCTTGCCCACCACCGCCACCGGCGTATTCACCATCGCCGTATTCGCGGACGACCCGCGCAACGACGCCACCCTGCATGTCGATCAATACAGCGGCCAGGTGCTGGCCGATGTGCGCTGGGAGCAATACGCCAACCTCGCCCGCGCCACCGAAATGGGGGTGA
The DNA here is from genome assembly GCF_049897045.1 of Pseudomonas sp. TWR2-1-1. Classification (NCBI taxonomy): domain Bacteria; kingdom Pseudomonadati; phylum Pseudomonadota; class Gammaproteobacteria; order Pseudomonadales; family Pseudomonadaceae; genus Pseudomonas; species Pseudomonas sp. TWR2-1-1. The sequence continues at coordinate 442,733 of NZ_JAFCVM010000005.1, read as the reverse complement.
TGCTGCATGAAGGCAAACTGTTCGGCACCTTGAACCAGATTGTGATTTTGCTGGTGTGCCTGATGATCCTGCTGAGCTCGGTCAGCGGTCTGGTGATCTGGTGGAAACGCCGTCCGAAGGGCCGCCTGGGCGTCCCGCCGCTGCGCCACGACTTGCCGATCTGGAAGACCGGCGTGCTGATCATGCTGGCCCTGGCGATTGCCTTTCCGCTGGTGGGCGCCTCGCTGCTCGCGGTGTGGCTGCTGGACCGCCTGCTGATGATTTTGCGCAAAACACCGCCGCTTGAGCTTCGCTCATAAACAACATGAAGCATCCGAGATGCGCGATCTAGAGCCTTGGCTATACTGGCATGCCAGTATCAGCCAGAAAACTATTGTTACTGTATAACAAATGCATTTAAGCTCCATCACCCGCCGCCAGGAGGCAGCGGGTACACCTCTTGAAATAAGCGACTCACTGCCCCGATGAACAAGTACCTTTTTTCCAGCCTTTGCCTGTTGGCGATCAACAACGCGCATGCGGATGACACCGCCCCGTCCCTGATGCTGCCGGCCGCGAGCATTACCGCACCTGAAATCGATGCCGAACACATCGACCTCAAGACCGCCACCAGCGCCGGTTCGCGCCTGAACCTCAACAGTCTCGAAACCCCGGCCAGCGTCGAAAGCCTGAGCGGCGAACGGATTCGCGCCCGCGGCGACCGCAGCGTCCAGGATGCCGTGACGCGGACCACCGGCATCACCAATAACGGCACCCCGGGCAACGGCGGCTCGTCGTACTCGGCCCGTGGCTTTGTCGGCCAGGGCTCGGTCATGCAGTTGTATGACGGGATTCGCATGTACAGCGGCGCCGGCACCGTGACCTTCCCCGTGGACGACTGGTCGGTGGAACGCATCGACGTGCTGCGCGGTCCGGCATCGGTGCTGTACGGCGAAGGTGCGACCGGCGCGGTGATCAACGTGATCCCGAAAAAACCGTTCAGCGGCGAAATCGAAAATCATCTGCGGGTTGGCTACGGCTCTTACGACAGCCAGCAGCAAGCGCTGGACAGCGGCGGCTCGCTGACCGACACCCTGAGCTACCGGTTGAACCTCAACCACACCCAAAGCAATGGCTGGATCGACCACGGCGACTCCGAAAACACCTTTATCAGCGCCGCCCTGCGCTGGCAGGCCCGGGATGATCTGGCGTTTACCCTGAGCCACGATTACGGCGACCAGGAGCCGCAGAACGACTTCGGCGTGCCCCTGATCAATGGCCGATATCACAAGAGCCTGCGGGACAAGAACTACAACGTGCGCGACGCCAAGCTGCATTACAACGATCAGTGGACGCGCCTCAATACCGAATGGCAGATCAACGACGACCTGGTTGCCAGCAACGAACTGTATTACCTCAAGGCCCAGCGCCGCTGGCAGAACGCTGAAAAACACGGCTGGGACGAAAACCGCCTAAGCCTGATACGCAGCGGTTACTACAGCATCAAACACCAACAGGAACAGGTCGGCGACCGTCAGACCTTCACCCTCAACCACGACCTGTTCGGCCTGAAAAGCAAAACCCTGGTGGGCGTGGACTACAACCGTATCCACTTCGACCTGCACAGCAACTCGCCTTACAAGGATGTAGTGGCTGGCGGCACACCGATTGACATGTACCACCCCGATCGCGGCGAGTTCACCAGCGATTCGCCCTACCGCGACCAGTTCAAGACCACCACCCGGCAAGTGTCGCTGTTTGCCGAAAACCGCACACAACTGAGCGAGCAACTGTCACTGGTCACCGGCGTGCGGCGCGATATCGTGCATCTGGACCGTGACGACTTGATCGAAGACTCGCGCAGTGATCGCAGCCTGTCGGCCAACAGCTGGAAAGTCGGCCTGGTGTATGAACTGACGCCGGACATGTCGGTGTATGCGCAACAAGCCACCAGTGTCGATGGCGTGGCCGGTCTGATCAGCCTGTACCCGGCCGAGCAAGGCTTTGACATGGCCCATGCGCGCCAGACCGAAGTCGGCTTCAAGCAAATGTTCTGGGACCAGCGCGGCGAGTGGACCCTGGCGGCGTATCACATCGTCAAAAAGGACTTGCTGACCCCCGACCCGAACACCCCGGGCAACTCGCTGCAAGTTGGCCAGCAGTCGTCCAACGGCCTTGAAGCCAGCCTCGATTTGCAACTGCCGAACCGCTGGCAGCTGCAGGCCAATGCCGCCTTCGTGAGGGCTGAATACGACAAGTTCGATGACGAAGGCGTGTCCCGCAAAGGCAACCGCCCCACCGACGTACCCCGTCGCACCGCCAACCTGTGGTTGAGCAAAACCCTTACCGACGACGTGAACGCCGGTGCCGGGGTGCGTTATGTGGACTCGCGTTACGCCGACCTTGCCAACACCGTCGAATTGCCGAGCTACACCGTGGTAGACGCCACTGTCAGCTGGAAAGCGCTGCCAAAAACCACCCTGGGCCTGCGCCTGAATAATTTGTTCAACCGCCAGTACGCTGTAAGCCAATACAATGGCGGCCAGCAATGGATCATGGGCGAACCGCGCTCGTTCTTCGTCACGGCGGATTACACCTTTTAAGCACCCACCCCCTGTAGGAGTGAGCGTGCTCGCGAGATTTTCAAAAGCTCGCGAGCACGCTCGCTCCTACAGGGTCAACACCGGAATTTTATGACCCGCCTCACCCTCACCCAACTCGCCTGGACCCCGCTGGGCCATGGTCACTGTCATCACCAGTTCCAGCTGCGTGATGCCAATCTGCACGTGGCCGCAGGCGAGTTCGTGGGGCTGATCGGGCCCAACGGCAGCGGCAAAACCAGCCTGCTGCGTTGCGCTTATCGCTTCAGCAAGCCCGAGTCGGGCCAGGTCAGCCTCGGCCCGCACAACCTCTGGCAACAATCGCCGCGCTGGTGTGCTCAACGCATCGCCGTGGTGCTGCAGGAATTTCCGGACGCCTTTGGCCTGACCGTCGATGAAGTGGTCGCCATGGGCCGTACCCCGCATAAAGGCCTGTTCGACGGCGACACCGAGGCCGACCGCGAGCTGGCGAAACACGCCCTCGAATCGGTGGGCCTGCAGGGCTTCGAAGACCACGCGTTCGCCACCCTGTCCGGCGGTGAAAAGCAGCGGGTGATTCTGGCCCGGGCCCTGGCCCAGCAACCCGAATTGCTGATCCTCGACGAGCCGACCAATCATCTCGACCCGCGCTACCAGCTGGAGTTGCTGCAACTGGTCAGGCGCCTGAACATCGGCACCCTGGCCAGCATCCACGACCTCAATCTGGCCGCGGCTTTTTGCGACCGGCTGTACGTGATCGACCACGGCAGGATCATCGCCAGCGGCACCCCGCGCGAGGTGCTGACGGTCGAGTTACTGCGTGAGGTGTTTGGCGTCGACGCGCTGATCGACGATCACCCGCTGTCCGGCTACCCGCGCATTACCTGGATAACCCAAGCATGAAATTGATCCGCCTGGCCCTCTGCCTCAGCGCATTGTCCGGTGCCCAGTGGGCACAGGCCCAAGTCACGAAATACCCGCTGACCGTCACCAGCTGCAACCGCGAGGTGACCTTCAACCAGGCGCCCGAACACGCCGTCAGCCATGACATCAACATGACGCAAATGATGCTCGCCCTGGGCCTCAAACCGCGCATGGCCGGCTACAGCGGCATCAGTGGCTGGAAAGCGGTAACGCCCGAGATGAAGGTCATTCTCGATGGCCTGCCAGAGCTCGCGAGCAAGTACCCGTCGGTGGAAACCCTGCTCAACGCCAACGTCGACTTCTTCTTTGCCGGCTGGGATTACGGCATGCGCGTAGGCGGCGACCTCACGCCGCAAACCCTGACCCCACTGGGCATCAATGTGTACGAGCTGACCGAGTCCTGCGCGTTCGTGATGAAGCGCCCGCCCGCCAGCATGGAGGACACTTACAACGACCTGCGTAACCTGGGCAAAATCTTCGACGTGCAAGACCGCGCCACCGCGCTGATCACGCAGATGCAGGAGAAAATCGCCACCGTGCAAAAGACCCTGCCCGCCTCAAGACCGCGGGTGTTCCTGTATGACAGCGGCGAAGACCGTGCCATGACCTCGGGCAAGCTGGGCATTCCCCATGCATTGATCGAAGCCGCGGGCGGCAACGATATTCTCAGTGACATCGACGCCAGCTGGACCCGCATCAACTGGGAAACTGTGGTCGAGCGCAACCCTGAAGTGATCGTCATCGTCGATTACAGCGAAGTCACCGCCGCGCAAAAACAGCGCTTCCTCGAAACCAGCCCCGCCCTGCAATCGGTCGACGCGATTCGCAACAAACGCTTCATCGTCATCCCTTACGTGCAGGCCACCCCCGGCATCGACAACGTGCTGGCCATCGAAACCCTGGCCAAAGGTTTCCACCCCCAATGATGACGCGCCGCTATGCCTTGTTGCTGGTCGGCCTCGGCGCGCTGCTGCTGGTGTCGTGCGTGGTCTCGCTGGGCTTTGGCCCGGCGCGGGTACCGGTGGACGTGGTGTGGCACATTTTGCTCAATAAACTGTTCGGCCTCGGCGAGGTCAGCTGGAGCGCCGGGCAGGAACATATCGTGTGGCTGATCCGCGTGCCGCGCATGCTGCTCGGGGCGCTGGTCGGCGCCGGGCTGGCATTGATCGGTGCTGTGTTGCAAGCCGTGACCCGTAACCCGCTGGCGGACCCGCACCTGCTGGGCGTAACCAGCGGCGCCACCCTCGGGGCAGTGATCGTGGTGCTGCACGTGGGCGAAATCGTCGGCTTGCTGACCTTGCCCATCGCGGCCTTTATCGGTGCGTTGCTGAGCATGGTTCTGGTGCTCGCCATTGCCAGCCGCCAGGGCCGCCTGGACAGCGACCGGCTGCTGCTGTGCGGCGTGGCCGTGTCATTCGTGATGATGGCCATCGCCAATACCCTGCTGTTTTTGGGCGACCACCGCGCCAGTTCGGCCGTACTGTTCTGGATGCTTGGCGGCCTGGGGCTGGCGCGCTGGGAGCTGCTGTTGGTGCCCAGTACCGTGGTGTTGCTGGGGCTAGTGCTGCTACTGGGCATGGCCCGCCCGCTCAACGCCTTGATGGCAGGCGAGCAAACCGCTGTCACCCTGGGCCTGAATGCACGCAATGTGCGGCTCAAGGTGTTCTTGATCGCCTCACTGATGACCGGCGTACTGGTGGCCATCAGCGGTTCGATCGGCTTTGTCGGGCTGATGATTCCGCACATCGCCCGACGCCTGGTGGGCGCCGAGCACCGACGCTTGCTGCCGGTGTCGGCGTTGCTGGGCAGCGTGTTCCTGGTGTGGGTCGACGTCGCCGCGCGCACCCTGATCGCCCCCGAAGACCTGCCCATCGGCGTGGCCACGGCAGCGATTGGCGGCCTGTTCTTTATTGGCCTGATGCGCAAGCGTTAACGCCTCCCCCCGTAGCAGTTGCCGAGTAGAACGAGGCTACGTCCGATTGCGCAGCGATCGTAAATCTTCAGCGCCCGGATTTACGACGGCTGCGCCGCCGGACGTAGCCTCGCTCCGCTCGGCAACTGCTACGGATCACAGGCCTGGCACCAACACGGCGCATGCCGCGCACCAAAAGCGTCTTTAGGCGCCGCGCTGGTGCACGGACGCCTCAAATATCACCGCAAAGCCCCGTTCCAGAGCCTACGCACCATTTCGGCACAGCCCTTGCTATAGACCTTCCCAGTGTCCCCGTCGAACCATTAAAAAAATCAGACATCTGGAGATCGCCCCATGAAGCGTCGTAGCTTGCTCAAAGCTTTTACCCTCACGGCATCCATTGCCGCCATGGGCATGACCTGGACGGTGCAAGCCGCCGAGACCATCAAGGTGGGGATTTTGCATTCGTTGTCCGGGACCATGGCGATCTCCGAAACGTCGCTCAAGGACATGGCGCTGATGACCATCGACGAGATCAACGCCAAAGGCGGCGTGAACGGCAAGATGCTCGAAGCGGTCGTGGTCGACCCGGCGTCCAACTGGCCGCTGTTTGCAGAAAAGGGTCGTCAGTTGCTGACCCAGGACAAGGTCGCCGTGGTGTTCGGTTGCTGGACCTCGGTGTCGCGCAAATCGGTGTTGCCGGTATTTGAAGAACTCAACGGCTTGCTCTTCTACCCGGTGCAATACGAAGGTGAAGAGATGTCGCCCAACGTCTTCTACACCGGCGCCGCACCTAACCAACAGGCCATTCCGGCCGTTGAGTATTTGATGAGCGAGGACGGCGGCAGCGCCAAACGCTTTGTGTTGCTGGGCACCGACTATGTGTACCCGCGCACCACCAACAAGATCCTGCGCGCCTTCCTGCATTCCAAAGGCGTGGCCGACAAGGATATCGACGAGGTCTACACCCCGTTTGGCCACAGCGATTACCAGACCATCGTCTCCAACATCAAAAAATTCTCCGCCGGTGGCAAGACGGCGGTGATCTCCACGGTCAACGGCGACTCCAACGTGCCGTTCTATAAAGAGCTGGCCAACCAGGGCCTGAAAGCCACCGACGTACCAGTGATTGCCTTCTCGGTGGGCGAAGAAGAACTGCGCGGCATCGACACCAAGCCGCTGGTGGGCAACCTCGCCGCCTGGAACTACTTTGAGTCGGTGCAGAACCCGGTGAACCAGAAGTTCGTCACCGACTGGAAAGCCTACGCCAAGGCCCACAACCTGCCGGGTGCAGACAAGGCCGTGACCAATGACCCGATGGAAGCCACCTACGTCGGCATCCACATGTGGGCGCAGGCAGCAGAAAAAGCCAAGTCCACCGATGTCGATAAAGTCCGTGAAGCCATGGCCGGCCAGACATTCGCCGCGCCGTCGGGCTACACCCTGACCATGGACAAGACCAACCATCACCTGCACAAGCCGGTGATGATCGGCGAGATCCAGGATGACGGTCAGTTCAACGTGGTGTGGCAAACCAAGGAGCCGATCCGCGCCCAGCCGTGGAGCCCGTATATCCCGGGCAATGACAAAAAGCCGGATTACGCAGTGAAGAGCAACTAACGGTCACTGTCATTCCCTTGTGGGAGCCGGCTTGCCGGCGATGCAGCCAACGTGGTCGATCATGAACCGACGCGACTCCATCGCCGGCAAGCCGGCTTCCACAGGATTTGAGTTAATCCTGTCAGCGCAAGGCCCTGTCTATGCCAACTGCCCTTTACCGTTTTATCTTCGCCTGCCTGCTGTTGCTGCCCCTGGGCGCATACGCCGACGATGCCAGCGACTTCGCAGCGGCCGACAATTCCCGCCAGGCCCAGCTGCTCGAAAGCTGGGCGGCACAACCGACACCTGAGCGCGCGGCGCTGATCAACGAGTTGCAGCAAGGCCAGATCAGCATCGACGGTCAAACCAGAGCGCTGCGCCTGAACAACCGTCTGCGTGGTTTGATTGAAACCGCGCAGGCCAGTCAGCAATTGCTCGCCACAGACCCGGCACTGCGTCTGGCGGCCGCCCTGCAATTGCAAAAATCCGCCAAACCGGCACAACGGGTATTCCTCGACCGGCAACTGGCCGGCGAAACCGACAGCGCTGTGCATACCGCTTTGAGCCTGGCGCTGGCCAACCTGCAACTGGTGGACCCCGACCCGGCAGTGCGTCTGGCGGCCGTGCGCCTGCTCGGTGAAACCGGCGAGCCACTGGCCCGTACCCGTCTCGAAACCCTGCTGCAAGCCGGTGTCGAAACCGATGCCAATGTGCGCACTGCCGCTGAAACCAGCCTGGCGCAAGTCAAACGCAAACTGCTGATCGGTGACTTGCTGGGCCAGGCCTTCAGCGGTTTGTCCCTGGGTTCGATTCTGTTGCTGGCAGCGCTGGGGCTGGCCATCACCTTCGGCCTGCTCGGGGTGATCAACATGGCCCATGGCGAGATGCTGATGCTCGGCGCCTACTCAACCTACTGCGTGCAGTTGCTGTTTCAGCGCTTCGCGCCCGGCGCCATCGAGTTCTACCCGCTGCTGGCGCTGCCTGTGGCGTTCTTTGTGACGGCCTGCGTGGGCATGTTTCTGGAACGCACCATCATTCGCCATCTGTACGGCCGGCCGCTGGAAACCCTGCTCGCCACCTGGGGCATCAGCCTGATCCTGATTCAACTGGTGCGGGTGCTGTTCGGCGCGCAAAACGTCGAGGTGGCCAACCCGGCCTGGCTCTCGGGCGGGCTGCAAGTGCTGCCCAACCTGGTGCTGCCGTACAACCGGCTGGTGATCATCGTCTTCGCCCTGGCCGTGGTGTTCCTGACCTGGCTGCTGCTGAACAAAACCCGGCTGGGCCTGAACGTGCGTGCGGTCACCCAGAACCGCAACATGGCGGCTTGCTGCGGCGTACCCACCGGCCGTGTCGACATGCTCGCCTTTGGCCTCGGCTCGGGGATTGCCGGGCTCGGCGGCGTGGCCTTGAGCCAGATCGGCAACGTCGGCCCGGACCTGGGCCAGGGCTACATCATCGACTCGTTTCTGGTGGTGGTGCTGGGTGGTGTCGGCCAACTGGCGGGCACGGTATACGCAGCCTTCGGCCTGGGCATCGCGAACAAGATTCTTGAACCGCAGATCGGCGCCGTGCTGGGCAAAATCCTGATCCTGGGGCTGATCATTCTGTTTATCCAGAAGCGTCCGCAAGGTCTCTTCGCGCTTAAAGGACGGGTGATCGACTGATGAATCAGCCTCTGATGATTACTGCCACGCAAAAGGCCGGGCCTGCCGTCACCGCCATAGTCGGTGGCCTGGTATTGCTGGTGCTGCTGGCCCTGCCGCTGCTGTCGCTGCTGCCTGCCGACAGCCCGTTTCAGGTCTCGGCCTATACCCTGACGCTGACGGGCAAGATCCTCTGCTACGCCATCGTCGCCCTGGCGCTGGATCTGGTCTGGGGCTACGCCGGTCTGCTGTCGCTGGGCCACGGCCTGTTCTTCGCCCTGGGCGGCTACGCCATGGGCATGTACCTGATGCGCCAGGCCTCGGGCGATGAATTGCCGGCATTTATGACCTTTCTGTCGTGGACCGAGTTGCCCTGGTACTGGATCGGCACCGAGCATTTCTGGTGGGCCATGTGCCTGGTGGTGCTGGCCCCCGGTTTGCTGGCGCTGGTGTTCGGCTTTTTCGCCTTCCGTTCGCGGATCAAGGGCGTGTATTTCTCGATCATGACCCAGGCCCTGACCTTCGCCGGGATGCTCCTGTTTTTCCGTAACGAGACCGGCTTTGGCGGCAACAACGGCTTCACCAACTTTCGCAGCATTCTGGGTTTTGGCATCACCGAGCCCGGCACCCGCGCGGTACTGTTTTTCGCCACCGTGATGTTGCTGGTGGTCAGCCTGTTTCTCGGCTGGCGCCTGGCGCGCAGTAAATTCGGGCGCGTGCTGACTGCGCTGCGCGACGCTGAAAACCGCCTGATGTTCTGCGGCTACGACCCTCGCGGCTTCAAGCTGTTCGTCTGGGTGCTCAGTGCTGTGTTATGCGGCCTGGCCGGAGCGTTGTATGTACCGCAAGTGGGCATTATCAACCCCGGCGAAATGTCGCCGACCAACTCCATAGAAGCTGCCGTGTGGGTTGCCCTGGGCGGGCGCGGCACCCTGATCGGTCCGTTGCTGGGCGCGGGCGTGGTCAACGGCATGAAGAGCTGGTTCACCGTGGCCTTCCCCGAGTACTGGCTGTTCTTCCTCGGCGCGCTGTTCATCGTCGTGACCCTGTACTTGCCCAAAGGCGTGATCGGCCTGCTGAAGAAAAGGGGCGAACAATGAGAATCACTGCAACGGCTGAATTCATGCTCGAACCCGCATTCGATCCAAACAAGGATGCCGGCAGCAGCCGCGATGCCATCGGTCTGGGCCAGGCCGCCGGAACCGGCCTCAATACCCGCCACGGCACCATCCTCACGCTGGAAGACATCAGCGTCAGCTTTGACGGTTTCAAGGCCCTGAACAACCTCAACCTGTACATCGGCGTCGGCGAGTTGCGCTGCATCATCGGCCCCAATGGCGCAGGCAAGACCACCATGATGGACGTGATTACCGGCAAGACCCGACCCAGCGAAGGCCAGGCCTGGTTCGGTGAAACCCTGGACCTGCGCCAGATGAGCGAAGTACAGATCGCCCAGTCCGGGATTGGCCGCAAGTTTCAGAAGCCCACGGTATTTGAAGCCCTGAGCGTGTTTGAAAACCTGGAGCTGGCGCAAAAAACCGACAAGTCGGTATGGGCCAGCCTGCGCGCCAGACTCACGGGCGAGCAACGGGACCGTATCGGTGAAGTGCTGGACACCATTCGCCTGAGCACCTCTGCCCGGCGCCCGGCGGGCCTGCTGTCCCATGGCCAGAAACAGTTTCTGGAGATCGGCATGCTGCTGGTGCAAGACCCACAACTGTTACTGCTGGATGAACCGGTGGCGGGCATGACCGATGCCGAAACCGAGTTCACCGCCGAGCTGTTCAAAAGCCTGGCCGGCAAGCACTCGCTGATGGTGGTGGAGCACGACATGGGGTTTGTCGGCTCGATTGCCGACCACGTCACCGTGTTGCACCAGGGCAGCGTGCTGGCCGAAGGCTCGCTGGAACAGGTGCAGGCCGATGAGCGGGTGATCGAGGTTTATCTGGGCCGTTAACGCCCCGCTGCAATCGCTGGCAAGCCAGCTCCCACAGGGTATTAGGGGATTCACGATGCTACAGATACAAAATCTGCATCAGTTCTACGGCGGCAGCCACATTCTTCGCGGCCTGTCGTTTGAGGTCCAGGTCGGCGAAGTCACTTGCCTGCTGGGCCGTAACGGCGTGGGCAAGACCACATTGCTCAAGTGCCTGATGGGTTTGCTGGCGGTCAAGGAAGGCAGCGTGACCTGGGAGGGTAAACCGATCACCACGCTCAAGCCCCACCAGCGGGTTCACGCCGGGATCGCTTATGTGCCGCAGGGCAGGGAGATTTTCGGGCGCCTGACGGTGGAGGAAAACCTGTTGATGGGCCTGTCCCGCTTCCCCGGGGCCGAGGCCCGGGAGGTGCCCGGTTTTATCTATGAACTGTTCCCGGTGCTGCTGCAAATGAAGCATCGGCGCGGTGGCGACTTGTCCGGCGGCCAGCAGCAACAGCTGGCGATTGGCCGGGCGCTGGCCAGCCGCCCGCGCTTGCTGATCCTCGATGAGCCCACCGAAGGGATTCAACCGTCTGTGATCAAGGAGATCGGCGCGGTGATCAAGATGCTCGCGGCCCGGGGCGATATGGCCATCCTGCTGGTGGAGCAGTTCTACGACTTTGCCGAAGAACTGGCGGACCAGTATCTGGTGATGTCCAGAGGCGAAATCGTGCAACAGGGCCGTGGTGAAAATATGCAAACAGAGGGTGTGCGCGGGCTGGTGACGATTTAATCTGTAACTCTTTTTGACGATAACAACGACCTATGAATCTGCCTGCCAACACCGCATTGTTCACCCCCAGCTGGCACGCCGAGCTGGAGCTGGGCTATGGCCGTTTTGGCGACAGCACGCGCCCCACCCTGCGTCGTCATTTCGGCCCGCTGCGGGTGCAGAAGCACCTGTACGCCGAAGGCCCCGAGGTGTGCCAGCACATCATTGTCCACCCGCCCGGCGGCATTGCCGGCGGCGACCGGCTGAACATCTGCGCCAGTGTGGGGCCTGATGCCTGGGCACAACTCACCAGCCCCGGTGCGGCCAAGTGGTATCGCGCGGCCGGCCCGGCCTATCAGAGCCTGACCTTGAACGTGGCTGGCGGTGCGACCCTGGAATGGCTGCCGCAAGAAACCATCGTGTTCAGCGCCGCCCGGGCCGAACTGACGACCCGCATTGAACTTGAAGGCGATGCGCGCCTGTTTTACTGGGACATGGTGGCGCTGGGACGACTGGCCAGCGGTGAACGTTTTGAGCACGGGCACTTTCAGTCGCAGCTGGATATTCGCCGCGACGGCCAGTTGCTCTGGCATGAACGCCAGCGCATTAGCGGCGGCGACGGCTTGCTGGATTCGCCGATTGGCCTGGACGGCAACCCGGTGTTTGCAACGTTATTGGTGACGGGGGAAATCAGTGCGCAGCTGCTGGAAATATGCCGCAACCTGCCCGGCCCGGTCCGTGCCGACCTGACCCAGTTGCCGGGGTTGCTGGTCGCTCGCTGCCTGGCGGTAGAAGCCTTGCAGGCCCGAGCCTGGCTGATTGAACTGTGGCGCTTGCTACGCCCGGCATTGCTGGGGCGTGAAGCCTTGGCCCCAAGGATCTGGAGTACCTGAGAACCGTCCCGAATTTTTTGAGGATCCCTGTGGGAGCTGGCTTGCCAGCGATGCAGACGACTCGGTACAGCTCCCCCCGAGGCGATGCAATCGCTGGCAAGCCAGCTCCCACAGAGGTCCTCGACCAATAATCCTTAATTAAACAACGGACCCACCATGGACCTGACCTCACGCGAAAAAGACAAGATGCTGATCTTTACCGCCGGCCTGCTGGCCGAGCGGCGGTTGGCACGCGGGGTGATTCTTAACTACCCGGAAACCATCGCCTATATTTCCGCCGCCCTGCTCGAAGGCGCCCGCGATGGCCGTACCGTCGCCGAGCTGATGCACTACGGCACCACCCTGCTGACCCGCGAGCAGGTGATGCAGGGCATTCCGGAAATGATCCCCGACATCCAGATCGAAGCCACCTTCCCCGATGGCACCAAGCTGGTCACTGTCCACCAACCCATCGCCTGAGGCTGCCCCATGTCTTATGTCACCCGTGATGCTGTCGCGGCCGACCTGCCGGCGATTCGCGACATCTACAACGATGCGGTGCTCAACACCCTCGCGATCTGGAACGAACAGACGGTCGATCTGGCCAACCGTCAGCAATGGTTCGATGCCCGCCTGGCCCAGGGTTATCCGGTGCTGGTGATCGTCGATGACAGCAATGAGCCGCTGGGCTACGCCTCGTTTGGCGACTGGCGCCCGTTTGAAGGGTTCCGCCATACCGTGGAGCATTCGGTGTACGTGCACCCCGAACAACGGGGCAAGCGCCTCGGCCCGCAGTTGCTGGCAGCGCTGATTGAGCGCGCCAGAGCTTGCGGCAAACACGTAATGGTCGCGGCCATCGAGAGCGGCAATGGCGCCTCGATCCATGTGCATAAACAGCTTGGTTTTGTAACCAGCGCACGCATGCCGCAAGTCGGTATCAAGTTTGGCCGCTGGCTGGACCTGACCTTTATGCAACTGATGCTCAACCCCGGCGCGCTGCCGCCTCAGGAGTGCGGTAAATGAATAGCGAACAGGTGCTGCAAGTGACCGCCCAGAGCTTTGCCCAGTATCGCGACGGGCTGATTGCGTTGCTGGTGGATGCGGTTCACTACGGTGCGTCCGTGGGGTTCATGGACGATCTTGACCAACCCCAGGCCAGCCATTACTTCAACGAAGTGCATGCCCAACTGGAGCAAGGCTCCCTGCTGCTGTGGGTGTTGATCGAAGACGGGCGGGTGCTGGCCAGCGTGCAGCTGGCCCTGTGCCAAAAGCGCAACGGGCTCAATCGCGCCGAGGTCCAGAAACTGCTGGTGCTCAATGAAGCGCGGCGTCGGGGTCTGGGGCAAATAATGATCCATGCCCTGGAACAAGGGGCACGGGAACTCAAACGCGGTTTGCTGCACCTGGACACCGAAGCCGGCTCGCCCGCTGAAAACTTCTACAGCGCACTGGGTTACACCCGGGTCGGCGAGTTGCCCAACTATTGCCGCAGCCCCGACGGTCACTACAGCCCCACCGCCATCTATTACAAAACCCTGGGTGAGCCGCAATGATTCCGGGCGAATACCGCATTGCATCCGGTGACATCGAGCTGAATGCCGGCCGCCGCACCCTGAGTATCAGCGTGTCGAATCGAGGCGACCGCCCGATCCAGGTGGGTTCGCACTATCACTTTTTCGAAACCAACGATGCCCTGATGTTTGAACGTGCTGACAGCCGCGGCATGCGCCTGAATATCCCGGCGGGCACCGCCGTTCGTTTCGAGCCGGGGCAGACCCGCGAAGTGGAACTGGTGGAACTGGCCGGGCTGCGTCGGGTGTTCGGCTTTGCCGGTCGGGTCATGGGCAATCTGGACTGACCCCACTGCCCAATCCTCTGTAGGAGCGAGCTTTTTCTCAAGAGCGCTTAAGGGCTCGCGAGCAAGCTCGCTCCTACAGGGGATGGGGCTTGGTTTATCTATTTAGGAACTCACAATGAAAATTTCCCGCCAGGCCTATGCCGACATGTTCGGCCCTACCGTTGGCGACAAGATCCGCTTGGCCGACACCGAGCTGTGGATCGAGGTCGAGCAGGACTTCACTACCTATGGCGAAGAAGTGAAGTTTGGCGGCGGCAAGGTGATTCGTGACGGCATGGGCCAGAGCCAGCTGCTCGCCAGCGAGGTGGTCGACACGCTGATCACCAACGCGCTGATTGTCGATCACTGGGGCATCGTCAAAGCCGATGTGGGCCTGAAGAACGGCCGGATCCACGCCATCGGTAAAGCCGGCAACCCGGATATCCAGCCCGATGTGACCATCGCCATCGGCGCCAGCACCGAAGTGATTGCCGGCGAAGGCATGATCCTCACGGCAGGCGGCATCGATACCCACATTCACTTCATCTGCCCGCAACAGATCGAAGAAGCCTTGAACAGCGGGGTCACTACCATGATCGGCGGCGGCACCGGCCCGGCCACCGGCACCAATGCCACCACCTGCACCTCGGGCCCGTGGCACATGGCGCGCATGCTGCAGGCCGCCGATGCGTTCCCGATGAACATGGGCTTTACCGGCAAAGGCAACGCCAGCCTGCCGCAACCGCTGATCGAACAGGTCGAAGCCGGGGCCATCGGCCTCAAGCTGCACGAAGACTGGGGCACCACGCCCGCAGCCATCGACAACTGCCTGAACGTGGCCGACCTGTATGACGTGCAAGTGGCGATTCACAGCGACACGCTGAACGAGTCGGGCTTTGTCGAAACCACTCTGGCCGCGTTCAAGGGCCGCACCATCCACACCTATCACACCGAAGGCGCAGGGGGCGGCCATGCCCCGGACATCATCAAGGCCTGCGGCCTGAGCAACGTGCTGCCAAGCTCGACCAACCCGACCCGGCCTTTTACCCGCAATACCATCGACGAGCACCTGGACATGTTGATGGTCTGTCATCACCTGGACCCGGCCATCGCCGAAGACGTCGCCTTCGCGGAAAGCCGTATCCGTCGTGAAACCATCGCCGCCGAAGATATCCTGCATGACCTCGGCGCGTTTTCGATGATCAGCTCCGACAGCCAGGCCATGGGCCGGGTCGGCGAGGTCATCACCCGTACCTGGCAAACCGCCGACAAGATGAAAAAACAGCGCGGCCCGCTACCCGAAGATGCACCGGGCAATGACAACTTCCGCGCCAAACGCTACATCGCCAAATACACCATCAACCCGGCCATTACCCACGGCGTCAGCCATGAAGTGGGCTCGATCGAGGTGGGTAAATGGGCCGACCTGGTGCTCTGGCGTCCGGCGTTTTTCGGGGTCAAGCCGACCCTGATTCTCAAGGGCGGTGCAATTGCCTCAAGCCTGATGGGCGACCCCAATGCTTCGATCCCGACCCCGCAGCCGGTGCACTACCGCCCGATGTTTGCCAGCTACGGCGGCTCGCGTCATGCCACCTGCCTGACCTTTATCAGCCAGGCGGCGGCGGATGCCGGGGTACCCGCGGCACTGGGGCTCAAGAAGCAAATCGCCGTGGTCAAAGGCTGTCGCGACGTGCAGAAAACCGACCTGATTCACAACGGCTACCTGCCCGAAATCGAAGTCGATCCACAGACCTATCAAGTCAAGGCTGACGGTGTACTGCTGTGGTGCGAGCCCGCAGAAGTCTTGCCGATGGCGCAGCGTTACTTTCTGTTTTGAGCACAGGGGGCTGTCCCGGCAAGCGGTTGTATTGAAAGCCATCATTAGGGGCTAAGATGCGACACCTTTTTATAACCGCTCTCGCAGCAAGGTTTGGCTATGCGCCTATCTGAGTTCATCGTGCAAAACGCTGACCGTATCGTCGATGAATGGGAGCAGTTCGCCGAAACCATCACCCCGGCTGCCGAATCAATGGACAGCGCGGCCCTGCGTGATCATGCCAAGGCCATTCTGCTGGCCGCCTCGCGGGACATGAACACGGCGCAAACAGCCAGCGAACAACGGGCCAAGGCTGAAGGCGAAGGCGTGGAAAAAACCCCGGCCCTGGACGTTGCCGCGGCCAGTCATGGCGAGTTGCGCCATACCGTGGGCTTTGATCTGGTGCAGATGACCTCCGAGTTCCGGCACTTGCGCGCCTGCGTGATCCGCCTGTGGGTCGCCAGCCTCGAAACGCCGCTGGCAGTGCACTTCCAGGACATGATCCGGTTCAATGAGGCCATTGATGAGGCCCTGGCCGAATCCACCGCGGCCTATGCCGAGCAGGTCAACCGTTCGCGGGATATCTTTTTGGCGATTCTGGGCCATGACCTGCGCGCGCCACTGCAAGCGGTGAGCATGTCCACCGAGATGCTGGAGCGCAAAACCACCCTGGACGCCAATGCCCTGAACTACGTGAAGGCCATCAAGACCGGGGCCCATCACATGCATGCGATGGTCAGCGACCTGCTGGAGTTTGTGCGCAGCCGCCTGGGTACCCAGTTGCCTGTGGAACCCTGTGCCATGAACATGGCCCACGCTTGTCAGACCGCACTGGATCAGGCCCGTGCCGGGCACCCCGACTGTGAGCAGAGCTTGCAGGTCAACGGCAATGTTGAAGGCCACTGGGATCCGCGACGCCTTGGCCAGCTGTTGCAAAACCTGATCGGCAATGCGCTGCAGCATGGCGCCAGCAAGAGTGCTGTAAGCCTGACCCTCAATGGCACCGCGGATAGCGTGACCCTCAAAGTGCACAACAACGGCACTCCGATTGCAGAAGAGGCGCTGACCACCTTGTTCGACCCGCTGGTACGCAGCCCGAGCGAAGACATCTGCGAACCGGGGGCCTCCACCAGTCTTGGCCTGGGATTATTTATCGTCAAGGAAGTGGTGGACGCCCACAAAGGCAGCATTGAAGTGACCTCGACCGAAGCCGAAGGCACGACGTTTACCGTGGTGTTGCCGAAAAATATCTAACAGGTAGAAAACCTGTAGGAGCGAGCTTGCTCGCGATCTCTATCTGGCGTGCAGCCCGCCATGGTGGACAGCACATTGAAAAGATCGCGAGCAAGCTCGCTCCTACAGAGAGGTGGCGGCTACAGGTCGCCGACAAAGCGTCCCAATTGCTGCTTGAGCCGCTGGTTCTCGGCGCGCAATTGCTGCACTTCCTCGATCAGGTCCAGCGCCAGGGCGACGCCTTCCCACTCCATCTCCAGGTCGTTGTGCAACTTGGTCGCACGCTGTGCGATGGCCAGTTCGTAGTCGTCAAAACGCCACACGTCCGGCGTGCGGCCCTGAGGTTCGATAATTCCGTGTTCGACAATCTCTATCACGTAAGTGGCCGGGATACCGGCCTCTTCGCAGAACCTTTCCATGTCCAGCTGAACGATCAGGGTGCTGCTCATGATCAGTTACTCCATTGGGCTCTCGGGTCGAATGCCGATTTGTCGGCCAGGTCTTGCCACAGGGCTTTTGTGGCCTCGTCGCTCTGTTTGGGCATGACCACTTTCAATTGGGCATACAAATCGCCGCGCTCGCCTTGCTTGTTCACCAGGCCATGTCCTTTGATGCGCAAGCGTTGACCGCTCTGGCTGTCGGGGCGAATGGTCAGGTTGATTTTGCTGGTCAGGGTCGGCACGGCCACTTTGGTGCCCAATGCAGCTTCCCACGGCGCCACTGGCACAGTGATGACCAGATCATGACCTTCCACATCGAACTTCGGATGCGGGGCAAAGCGAATGATCAGGTATAGATCACCATTGGCACCGCCACCAACACCCGGACCACCCTGCCCTTTAAGGCGAATACGTTCACCGTCGGTGACACCGGCCGGGATTTTCACGTTCAGGGTCTTGCTGGCCCCGCCAATCTGGAAGCTGATCTGCTTCGATTCGCCAGACAGGGTCTCTTCAAGGAAAATCGGCAGTTCCATTTCTACATCCTGTCCGCGACGTCCCGCACTGCGGCCGCTCTGGCCGCCGAAGCCATTACCGCGCGAACCGAAGATCGAGCTGAAAAAGTCTGAAAAATCGCCCTGATCCTCGAAACCGCCGCTCGAGTGACCCTGCCAGCCCGGTGGCCCCTGGAACGGTTGGCCATGCTGGCCGTATTTGCGCATTTCATCGTATTCGGCGCGTTTATCGGCACTTTTCAGTGCTTCATACGCTTCGTTGACGTCCTTGAATTTCTCTTCGGCGTCCTTTTCCTTGCTCACATCCGGGTGATATTTGCGCGCGAGCTTGCGATAAGCGGTCTTGATTGCCTTATCGTCAGCCGTGGGCTCGACACCCAGGATCTTGTAATAGTCTTTGAAGTCCATGTAAGGATCACCATCCGTTATCAATATCGCGCAGCTCGAAGCCACCCAGAATGCTCTGGCTGACCGGCCTGAGGGTTGACCGATCTCAATCGTGTGACTGATCAGCGCTGCAAAAGTTTATCGGCAGCCTTAAGACCACCAAACCAATGTCTGGAAGTTTGGGGGTCAAGGATAGTCTTTCAAGGGGATTAAAACCTGCGATTTAAAGAATCGTCGCGCTTCGATTCTGCGAGCGTCTGACATACACTGCGCGGCCGTTTTTTAACCGGAACTCGAAAGACATGAAAAGCGCCTCTCCAGCACGTGCCTGCGGTATCGACTTTGGCACGTCCAACTCCACCGTCGGCTGGCTGCGTCCAGGCGTGGAAACCCTCATCGCGCTGGAGGACGACAAGATCACCCTGCCCTCCGTAGTGTTCTTCAACATTGAAGAGCGCCGCCCGGTGTACGGTCGTCTGGCGCTGCATGAGTACCTGGAAGGCTACGAGGGCCGCCTGATGCGCTCGCTCAAGAGCCTGCTGGGTTCCAAGCTGATCAAGCACGACACCAGCGTTCTGGGCACGGCCATGCCGTTCAAGGACCTGCTGGGGCTGTTTATCGCCCAGCTTAAAAAACGTGCTGAAGCGACCGCCGGTCGTGAATTTGAAGAAGTGGTACTGGGCCGTCCGGTGTATTTCGTCGATGACGACCCCCTGGCCGACCAGGAAGCCGAGAACACCCTGACCGACGTGGCCCGTGCCATCGGCTTCAAGGAAGTCTCGTTCCAGTACGAACCCATCGCCGCGGCATTCGACTATGAGTCGACCATCGAACGCGAAGAGCTGGTGCTGATTGTCGACATCGGCGGTGGTACCTCCGACTTCTCGCTGGTGCGCCTGTCGCCCGAGCGCCGGGGCATGGACCACCGCCAGGACGACATCCTGGCAACAGGCGGCGTGCACGTGGGCGGAACCGACTTCGACAAGCAACTGAGCCTGCAAGGGGTCATGCCGCTGTTCGGCTATGGCAGCCGGATGAAAAGCGGTGCCTACATGCCCACCAGCCATCACATGAACCTGGCGACCTGGCACACCATCAACTCGGTGTATGCACAGAAAACCCAGATCGCCCTGAACAGCATGCGCTACGACATCGTCGATACCGGCGGGATCGACCGTTTGTTCAAGTTGATCGAACAGCGTGCCGGTCACTGGCTGGCGATGGAAATCGAAGAAACCAAAATCGAACTGACCCACGCCCAAAGCCGCCATGTGCCGCTGGACCGGGTTGAGCCGGGGCTAAGTGTTGAACTGAGCCGGGCGCTGTTTGAAGCCTCCATCGACAACCAGCTGGAGCGCATCCGCAATAGCGTGACTGACTTGCTCAGCAGTGCAGGTGTGGGTGTCGAGCAAGTGGATACGGTGTTCTTCACTGGCGGTTCGAGCGGTATTCCGGCGTTGCGCCAGAGCGTCGCGGCCATGTTGCCTAACGCCAATCACGTCGAAGGCAACATCTTCGGCAGCATCGGCAGCGGTTTGGCGATTGAAGCCAAAAAGCGTTACGGCTAGAACACACCATCTGTAGCAGCTGACGAAGGAACGAGGCTGCGTCCGAGGACGCAGGCCTCGTAAACCCGGTAACCCCGGTATTTCTGAATGACCGGGTTGCCTGGTTTTTACGACTGCTGCGCAGCCGGACGCAGTCTCGTGCCTTCGCCAGCGGCTACCAGGATTGGTGTTAAGCGTTAAACCAGCTCCACCTGCTTGAGTTCACTCTTCAAATACGCGTAGTAGATCGGCCCGGCCACCACCCCCGGCAGGCCGAAGGCTGCCTCGAATACCAGCATCGCCAGCAATAGCTCCCACGATTTGGCACTGATCTGGCCGCCAACGATCTTGGCGTTGAGGAAGTATTCGAGCTTGTGGATAACGATCAGATAGCCCAGTGCCGCGACCGCGACCCAGATCGACAGGGACAGGCCGACGATGGTGATCAGGGTGTTGGAGATCAGGTTGCCGATCACAGGCAGCAAGCCCAGCAGGAAGGTCAGCACAATCAGGGTTTTGGTCAGCGGCAGATGCACGCCGAACAGCGGCAGGATCACCGCCAGAAATATCCCGGTAAACGCGGTATTGAGCAGCGCGATTTTGATCTGCGCAAACACGATGTTGCGAAATGCCTGCACCAGCAGGTGCAAACGGTCGAACAACGCGGCTGACAGTGGCTTGCGACGGCTGATATCCGGGATGCGCTGCAACGCGATGATGGCGCCCAGCACCATGCCGATCAGCAACGTCACGAACATGTGCGCGGCATCTTTGCCCACCAGTTGCAGATCGCTGAGGTGCTTGTTGCCCCATTCGCCAATCGCCACCCGGAATTCAGCCGCGCTGGCCGGCAGGTAGCCGTCCAGAAACGGCGGCAATTGCCCGCGCGCCCGATCAACCACGACCATGAATTTGTTCAGCGATGCTCCGGGGTTTTCTGCTTCATGCAGCAAAAAGCTGATGGCGCCGGCAAAGATCAACGCCAGGACGCTGACCACCAGCGTGCCCAGCAACGCCACTGCCAGCCAGCGCGCACGGCGCCCGGCAATCAGCCGCTGCAGTTGTGGCGTAAGCATGTTGACCAGTTCGAATACCAGCAACCCGGCCAGCAGGCTGGGTAACAGGCGCAACGGAAAAACCAGCAACAGGCCGCCAGCAATGATGATGTAGCTGGCAAACAAAATGTGACGCTGAGAAAACGATGGCATACAGCCTCAAAACAAGCAGCGCGAAAGGACAGGCAGTCTGCCAGCCTTCAGCGGGTAGCACTAGAAATTGTGATGCAGGCCAGCTGCAAGAGCGGGGCTGCTCGCGATTGCGCTGGGTCTGACAGCTTCGCGAGCAAGCCCGTTCCTGCCGGGTGCATTATTTCTTCTTCAGGCAATCGCTCATAAAGGCTTTGCGTGCATCTCCTTTGAGGGCCTGGGTGCCGGCAGTGGCGTTACAGGTTTTCATTTTTTCCTGCTGGGTCGCAGGTGCTGCCGGAGTGGCTTTAAGGCAGGTGCTCATAAACGCTTTGCGCTCATCACCCTTGAGGGTCTTGGCACTCGCCTCGGCATTGCAGGTGGTCATTTTGTTTTGTTGGGCCGTGGCCGCAAAACCCTGGGTGCACAGCAACAGGCCCATCAGCAGCAGAGGAATACGCAGCATCTTCATGGAGTTTTCTCCTTGTAGCCGCACCGGGTGGCAGCGGACTTCCCAGGAGTGTAGACAAACTCTGTTACATCACTCCACGGGCCTGGCGCCGATATTGCTCAGGCGTACACCCGGCCTGACGCGCGAACATGGCAATAAATGCCGATGACGTGCTGTAGCCCAGATCAAAGCCCACATCCTGCACGCTGCGCGCAGACTCCAGCGCTTCAATCGCCGCCAGAAACCGCAGACGCTGGCGCCACTCGCCAAAGCTCATCCCCAGTTCACGTACAAACAGTCGCGCCAGGGTCCGCTCGCTGACATGCACCTGCCCGGCCCACTCCCCCAGCGGCCGGTTGTCGCCGGGCTGGCTCTGCAGCGCCTCAAGGACCACCTGCAGACCGGGATGACTGGCGTAGGGCAAATAGCATTGATGCACCGGCGCCTGACGCAACTGGTCAACCAGGACCTGGGCCAGCCTCTTGTCAGACTCGCTGCGGGGAATGTTGATATCGCGCCGGGCAAAGTCGCTGAGGATGGCTTTGAGGATGTCGCTGATGGCCAGCGTGACGGGTGTTTTCGGCAAGTTCTGGCAATGGTCGACATCCAGGTAGACCGAGCGATAGACAATCGCCTGCGGGTTGTAGGCACTGTGCTCGGTATGGGGCGGCACCCAGACCGCGTACTGCGGCGGCGACATGAAGCGCTGGCCGTTAACCTCATAGCGCATTACCCCGTGGGCCACATAGTCCAGCGAACCCCAGGCATGGACATGGGGCGCGGCATGGCTGTCGGCATCAAATTCGGCATAACGGAAGTACACCGGAGCCGGCAAGCCATCGAATTCGGGGACGTTGATCAGATTCTTGCGCATGCTGTC
This sequence comes from Pseudomonas sp. TWR2-1-1, assembly GCF_049897045.1. NCBI lineage: Bacteria > Pseudomonadati > Pseudomonadota > Gammaproteobacteria > Pseudomonadales > Pseudomonadaceae > Pseudomonas > Pseudomonas sp. TWR2-1-1. The sequence continues at coordinate 420,245 of NZ_JAFCVM010000005.1, read as the reverse complement.
TGGATACAGGGGGAGATTGGCCGGATCGAAGTATAGCCTTGCAGACAGACAGGCGGATAATCGCTGCTCATTAACCCTGTGGTTGTTCCTGATGCAATACGCTTACCCGCTACTGGCCATTTTTATCTGGGCCGGCAATACCGTTATCAACAAACTCGCGGTCGGGGCCATCTTCCCGTCAGAGATCGGTTTTTATCGCTGGCTGCTGGCCGGCCTGCTGTTCACCCCGTTCATGCTCAAGCCGGTGATCGCCAACTGGTCGGTGATCCGCCCCAACCTGGGCAAGATCTTTGTCCTTGGCGTGCTCGGCATGGCGATCTATCAAAGCCTGGCCTACTACGCGGCGGCCCGGACCTCGGCCACCAACATGGGGATCATCCTGTCGTTGATGCCGTTGATGGTGCTGGCCATGTCGATCATCAGCCTGGGGCAGCGCCTGACCGCAGGAGCCTTGGTCGGCGCGATAGTCTCGTTTATCGGGGTGCTGGTGGTGGTATCGAGCGGCAGCCTCAGTGCCTTGCTCGACCACGGCCTTAACCTGGGCGACGCGATGATGCTGGTTGCCACCCTGGCTTATGCGATCTACAGCACCTTGCTGAAAAAATGGCAGTTGCGTCTGCCGCCCCTGCAAATGCTCTACATGCAGATTCTGGTGGCGATCCTGGTGTTGCTGCCGCTGTACCTGATGTCCCCCAAAGTCGGCCTCACGGTGCACAACATCGGGCTGGTGCTGTATGCCTGCATTCTGGCCTCCATGCTCGCGCCGCTGGCCTGGATGAAGGCCGTCACCGTGCTGGGGCCGAGCCGTACCACGTTGTTCTTCAACCTGTTGCCGTTGATCACGGCGCTGATTGCGGCGGTGGTACTCAAAGAACAATTGCATGCTTACCACCTGATTGGCGGCGCACTGACGCTGGCCGGGGTGATCCTCTCGGAACGCTGGACCACGCCGTTAAGGAAAGCGCCCAAAATCGGATAAAACTTTCTCCTCGCGCTGAACTCACAACTTGTGAACCGATCTTGCCAGCAGAGCGAGGCGGCAACCTGATGAGTGAGGAGATAGAAATGAGCGACATGCAATTGACCGATAAAAAGACCCTGCGCGAGCGTGCCCGCAAGAACGTCGAGGAAGGTGCCGTCACCGAAGGCTACAGCGCTAACCGCGAAGAGATCCTTCGCCTGCTCAACGAATCTCTGGCCACAGAGTGGGTGTGCGTACTGCGCTACAAGCGCCACTACTTCATGGCTACCGGGATCAAGGCGCACGTGGCCGCGCAAGAGTTCCTGGAGCACGCCACCCAGGAGATGGAGCACGCCGACAAACTGGCCGAGCGCATTGTGCAGCTGGGAGGCGAACCTGAATTCAACCCGGACTTGTTGTCCAAGAATTCCCACGCCCAGTACGTGGCGGGCAAGAATCTGAAGGAAATGGTCTACGAAGATTTGGTGGCCGAGCGCATTGCGGTCGACAGCTATCGCGAAATCATTCAGTACATCGGCGACAAGGATCCGACCACACGCCGGATCTTCGAAGAGATCCTCGCCCAAGAGGAAGAGCATGCCGATGACATGGCGGACCTGCTCAAAGGGCTGTAAACAGACCCGCAAACGCAAATGCCCGCCCTCATGAGATGAGGGCGGGCATTTTTTTGTCTGAATCTAACCCTGTAGGAGCGAGCTTGCTCGCGATCTTTTGATCTTAAAAAGCTCGCGAGCAAGCTCGCTCCTACAGGGTTTATGGGTTATTTCACCGTTTTCGGGACTTTGCCCTGCTGCATCTGTTGCAGCAGCGGCGCGCACTGGTTGGGTTCACCGCCACTGGGGGCGATCAACGCCAGCAGACCGGCCGCCGGGCCGGCAATCACGCCCAATGCCACCATGCCTGCACCGCGCAGCAGCAGCGGGACCGCCTCTACTCCCGCCGAAGGGTTGCCAAAGGTGCCTTTCACGTACAACGGTGAGCGTAACGAGAACAAACGCAGGCCCTTGGACTCGGGGGTGATTTTCAGGTCGAGCTGCTCGGTGGCGAAGTTTGCAGTGCCGTCGATGTAGATGATCGCGTTCTCGGTATCAAACACAAACAACTGCGAAGTGGCCAGACCATTCTTGATCCCGAAGTCTGCCGCCGCACAGTTGATCTTCACGTCTTCGTCGCCAAAGATTTTGCCCACCACATAGTTACCGACGTTCAGGCCGGCAATTTCCATAAGGCTGCGGCTGATGGCGCCATCATTGATGATCATCTTCAAGCCGCCATTGGCCGTGCCCAGTAACTTGGCCACCGAGTTGCCAGTGCCCGAAAGCGTGGCATCGCCATTGAGCTCACCAAAACTGGTCTTCATCGGTTCAAAGGTGGGGAACAGCTGCTTGAGCTTGAAATTGCGCGCGGTGAGTTTGGCCCGCCCCTGCAACGGCGTACTGCGCCCGTTGAGGTTGATTTGCGCATCCAGCTTGCCGCCCGCCACGCCGAAACGCAGGGGTTCGAGTTTCAGCTCGCCATTGTCCAGCACCACGTGGGTGTACAGGTCAGTGAACGGCAGCTCGGCACTCTGGACGATGCGCTTGCCGGTGAACTCCACATCGGCATCCATATCGCGCCAGCGTTCAGTGCGGAACTCTTCAACCGGCAGCACTTTGCCCGCCGGTTGCTTGCTGTCACCGCCACGGGCTTTTTGCTTGGCGTTGGAGTCAGCGCCAATCAACGGGGCCAGGTCAGCCATCAGCAATTGATTGGACACCAGTGCGCCGCTCAGTTTGGGCCGTGGCTGGCTGGCGACGTATTTCAGGTTGCCATGAATATCGCTGCTACCGATTTTGCCGTTGAAGTTTTCGTAGGTGAAGATTGCGCCGTCCGGCTCATGCAGTTTGGCAATCAGGTGGCCATCGGTTGAGTACGGCGGCGAGTCAGGCAGGGTTACGCCGGTCAGTGGATACAGGTTGCCCAAGCTGCTGCCTGCCAACTTCAGGCGCAGGTCCAGCGCCCCCAGATGGAGCGGGTCGGTCAGGGTGCCGGCCAGCTCGACTTTGGTGTCGGCAATGCTCACTTGCGCCTGCAAAGGGAAGGGTTTGGCCGCGTCCTGCAAGGCCAGCAGGCCGCCAATTTTCCCGGTGCCGTCGAGGCTCTGGCCGTGGTACTGACCTTTGACCTTCAGGGCGAAGGCATAGTCTTGTGGTGCGCTACCTTTCTCCAGCGCTTTTTTTGCAGCGCTCTGGCCGACGATGTCGCTGAACGGGACGGGTTTGCCCAGCGGATCAATCAGTACATCAAGACGGGTTTTCAGGGTCTGGTCATTAAGCGTTACATGGCCCTTGTCGAAACCAATGGCGCCTATGTCCACTGTCCAGTCCGAGGGTTTTTCGTTCGGGTCTTTGGGGTCGAACGTGAATGTCCAGTTCGCCCGGCCATCGGCCAGACGTTCAAGGCTGGCCGAGGGTTCGGTCAGATCGATACGCGGGATATCCACGGTCTGCGTCAGCAACGCCAGCGGCGACAGACGCAGCTCAACCTTCTTGAGGCTGGCCATTTGCGGTGCCTTGGACCACTCGGGATTGCCCAGGGTCAGGTCTTCGGCAATCACGTGGGGCCAGGGCACCCAGGCACGCCAGCCCCCTTCGTCCGCTTCACGCTGCCAGCGCACGGCGAGGTTGCCGTTAATGGCAAAGGGACGATGGAGGATGTCAGACACCTTGGTATTGATTGTGGGCTTGATCCGGTTCCAGTCGAAGGTAGCGAGGATCACCACCAGAACCACCACCAGCAGAACCAAAATACCGCCAATCCAGGCAAGGATTTTACGGGTGCGTGTCATGTAACGGCTCCTTATTACGGCTGAACGTCCCAACTGCGGCATTTATGAAGGGCTGCGACGCTAATAAAAGTACGACTGTCTGAGAGCGCTCAAGGTTTAACCGGCGTACGACTTTAGTAAAAAAGCTGCCCGAAAGCCGCGTACCAGAGCACTCAAGACTGAACAATCAATTGTGTTGATTATCACCATTGGCCGTATGAACTTTGATATCCAGGATCCAAGCGTAGCATTGCCTCCATACACAGTTCATTGCACTGCTACGGAGCACCCACCTCATGAAACGCCCATTATTGCTTGGTCTTACCCTTTCACTGTTTGCCATTAACGCCTTTGCGATGCCTGCCGACGATGAGCCGACACCTATGGCTCAACCCGCTTCCAGCACCTTGAGCCAACCGCTCAACCCTGTGGCTGAAGACGGTGCACAACGCACCCTGGACCAGCAGAACCGCGTGGCTGAAGACGGCTACGATCGCACTCAACGCCAGAACAACCTGGTGGCTGAAGGCGGCGCGGATCGTCTTGCCGAAAGGAATCAACGTGCCAGCTAAGCCAATACTTGTAGTCGCTGCCGCAGGCTGCGATGGGGTGCACAGCAGCCCCAAGACGCTATAGGTCCTGCAGCCCTTATCGCAGCCTTCGGCAGCGACTACAGGGATTGATCATCACACCGTTCGACGTCATCAAAGCCGATTTGCTAGAGTGCGCCGCTGTACTTGTCTGGAATGCCAGCCCCGATGCTGCCTCGCGCCGAACAGAAACAACAAACCCGCCTTGCGCTGATGGATGCCGCCCGCCACTTAATGGAATCGGGCCGCGGCTTTGGCAGCCTTAGCTTGCGTGAAGTCGCTAAAACCGCCGGCATTGTGCCTACCGGCTTTTATCGCCACTTCAGCGACATGGACCAACTGGGCCTGGCGCTGGTCAGTGAAGTCGGTCAGACCTTTCGCGAAACCATTCGCCTGGTGCGTCACAACGAGCTGTTCATGGGCGGTGTCATCAACGCCTCGGTACGGATCTTTCTCGATGTGGTGCAAGCCAACCGTTCGCAGTTTTTGTTTCTGGCCCGCGAGCAATACGGCGGTTCTCAGCCTGTTCGCCAGGCCATCGGTGCGTTGCGCGAAGACATCACCTCGGACCTTGCGGCAGACCTTGGGTCCAAGCCCAAGTTGCAGCACTTGAACCATGCAGGCCTCACGGTGATTGCCGATCTGGTAGTTAAAAGTGTGTTTGCCGCCTTGCCCGATGTCATCGACCCGCCCGCAGAGGCGCTCCCCGACTACCTGCAACCCCAGGCAAAAATCAGCCAGCAGCTGCGCTTTATCTTTATCGGCCTCAAGCACTGGCAAGGGCTGGGCAGTACCGAGTAAAAGCGCGCACCTTGTTGGTGCGGCATAACACTCGCAGCGCACCATTATCGCTCACCCCTGCCCGCTCCCCTTCCCCGGATCACTCGCCTTTGTTGTGCAACCCAAGGTTGGCAAGCCCCTTGCTCTGTTCAAGGCATTGTCAATTGCAGGAAGCCTACCGATGTTGGTGATTCATCGCAGAGTTCAGCCCCACCCCGTGTGGAGCGCCGAGTTACACCTCAACTTCGAAGCCCGAAGCAAAAGCCGTTTGCGTTGTTTCAGCAGTGACGCCGAGGACGTAGGCCTGTTCCTTGAGCGCGGACAAGCGCCCCTGCATGACGGCGAATTTCTGCAAGCCCAGGACGGGCGCATCGTGCGGGTGTGTGCCAGCCCCGAAAAGTTGCTGCACGTGACCTGTCTCAATGCCTTTGAGTTGACCCGCGCGGCCTATCACCTGGGCAACCGCCATGTCGCCTTGCAAGTCGGCGATGGCTGGCTGCGCCTGCTCGATGACTACGTGCTCAAGGCCATGCTGGAACAATTGGGCGCGCAGGCCGAAGCCATTGAGGCGCCGTTCCAGCCTGAGCATGGCGCCTACGGCGGCGGTCATCACCATTCCCGCGCAGGCGAAGAAGACTTCAACTACGCGCCGCGCCTGCATCAGTTTGGCGTGCGTTTGTGAATCCGGCATGGGCGCTGTTGCGCCTGGCCAGCCCACAGCTGCCGATTGGCGGCTACAGCTATTCCCAGGGCCTGGAAATGGCCGTCGAGAATGGCCGGGTATGTAACCCGGCAACTGCCAGCCGCTGGATCAGTGATCAATTGCTGCTCAATCTGGCGCGCTTCGAGGCTCCGTTGCTGCTCGCCCATTGCCGGGCGGCGGCCGACGAAGACTGGAGTGCCTTGCAGCAGTTTTGCGACGAACACCGCGCCAGTCGTGATACCCGCGAATTGCATCAGGAGAGCCGGCAAATGGGCTACTCCCTGCAGCAACTGCTGGTGGGCTTGCCCGAGCTGGATGAGCCTGCACGGCTGTTTCTGGCACAGCAAACCGAGCCGCATCTGGCACTCGGCTGGGCGCTGGCCGCCCGCGCCTGGGGCATCAGCCCGGCGGATGCGCTGGCAGCCTGGTTATGGAGCTGGCTGGAGAACCAATTGGCCGTGCTGATGAAAACCCTGCCGCTGGGCCAGCAAGCAGCTCAACGCATGACCAGCGAATTGTCACCGGCGCTGCAGCAGGCACAGCAACACGCCAGCACCCTCGATTTATCCCGTTTGGGCAGCGCCGCTTTCGGCCTGTCATTGGCGAGCATGGCCCACGAGCGCCAGTACAGCCGTCTGTTCCGTTCCTAGGAGAATGCAATGAACACACAACCTTTACGCGTTGGTATCGGCGGCCCGGTGGGCTCCGGCAAAACTGCCCTGACCCTGGCCCTGTGCCTGGCGTTGCGCGACAAATACAACCTGGCGGTGGTCACCAACGACATTTATACCCGTGAAGATGCCGACTTTCTGGTGCGCAACGAGGCGCTGGCGCCGGAGCGGATCATCGGTGTTGAAACCGGCGGCTGCCCGCACACGGCCATTCGTGAAGATGCGTCGATCAACCTCGAAGCCGTGGATCAGCTGAACCGGCGCTTCCCCGGGCTGGATCTGATTCTGGTGGAGTCGGGTGGGGATAACTTGTCGGCCACCTTCAGCCCGGAACTGTCCGACCTGACGATCTACGTGATCGATGTCTCCGCGGGGGACAAGTTGCCGCGCAAGGGCGGCCCCGGGATTTGCAAATCCGACTTGCTGGTGATCAATAAAATCGATCTCGCGCCGCTGGTGGGCGCATCGCTGGAGCTGATGGACAGCGACACCCGACGCATGCGCGGCGCCAAGCCCTTTGTGTTCAGCAATCAAAAAACCGGCCACGGCCTGGACACCATCGTGGCGTTTATTGAAAAGCAGGGACTGTTGATCACGTAACCCGTTGTTCGCAGGAGCGAGCTGGCTCGCGATCTTTGTGGGCGCTTTAAAAGATTGCGAGCAAGCTCGCTCCTACAGAGTTTTGCATCACGGTGTATCATGTCGCGCAAACGCCCCAGCCGTGACGACGCCTGCCAATGCCCCATGTAGCCAGCTCCGCCTTCCCGCTTGAACTGACCGCCCTGTTTGCGGCGGTACAGCAGCATTTTCGCCAGGTCATTGTGCCGCTCTGGCAAGGCCCAGGCTGGAATGCCGAGCTGGAACTGCCCTATGAGGCACTCAGCCCCGAGCACCGGCCCCTGGCGCCCCAGCGCTATCGCGCCATGGCCTGCGCCCGTCAACTGTATCTATTCGCCAGCCTGATCGATGACCCCGCCTTCCCCGGCGCCGCCGAGCGGGCGGGCATGTTGTTTCGCTCGCTGCAGAGCCACTTTCACGACGCGGTACACGGTGGCTGGTTTTACAGCATCGACCCCGCCGGCGCGCCGCTGGACCCGCGTAAAGACCTCTACACCCACGCCTTCATCATCTTTGCCTGCGCTCATTACTGGGCCAAAGTGCGTGAGCCTTGCGTGGAGTCAGTGCTTAATGCAGCGCTGAAAGTTGTCGCCGAGCGCTTCAGTGACGGTAATGGCCTGTACGAAGCCAGCCTCGACCAGGACTGGTCAACGCTAAATAGCGGCCCGCTGCAAAACCCGTTGATGCATTTGGCCGAAGCGTTTCTGGCAACTCTGTCGGTCCGCGACGATGCGCAGGTACACACAGCTTTGCTGGCACTGGCCCATGGCATGCAGCAACGCTTTATCGAGCCTGTGCATAACGCATTGCTCGAAAAGCCGCTGGGAGCTGTGGATAACTGGTTTGAACCGGGGCATCAGTTTGAGTGGTTCTACTTGCTGGAGTCCTCGCCGCTGCTGCGTCAAACAGCGTTGCACGACTCGCTTGCGGTCGCCTTCGACTTTGCCGAGCAGGTTGGGGTTGACCCGCAGACCGGGGCGGTCTGCGGCATGCTGGCCCCGGATGGCACGCTGCGTGATGGCACCCAGCGCATCTGGGCCCAGGCCGAGTACCTGCGCGCCCTGACCTTGCGCCCTACCCCCCTGCCCCGTCTGCAACGCCAATTGCAGGCGCTGCAGCAGAACTTTTTACATGCGGGCGGCTGGTATGAATGCCGTGATGCGGCAGGTGATGTGAGCCGCCAGGACATGCCTTCGACGACCCCGTATCACCTGGCCACCTGCTACAGCGGCCTGGCGCAATTTTTGTAGGAGCGAGCTTGCTGTAGGAGCGAGCTTGCTCGCGAGCTCTTTCCATATGTTCACGGGAAAATCTCGCAAGCAAGCTCGCTCCTAAAGGGTCAGGCAATCCACTTGCGATCGCCGGTGAAGCAGATGGTCAGCCAGCGGGCGCTGTCAGCGGCGCCCAACATGCCTGAGATTTCTTCACGAATCGCGTCCAGAGTCTTGATACCGGTCAGCGGGTAACCCGCCGGCAGCACAATGTGAATCTCGATAAAGCGCGCCCGCCCATGCTTTTGCACATAGGTTTTGTAGCCCTCAAAGCCATGGCGCGCCGAGATGTCTTCGAGCACCTCACGCACCTTGTCATCGAGCTTGTCCGGGGCGATACCCAGGACGTCGCGCAAGGCCGGCCTGAGAATTTTGAACGAGGGCGCCAGCATGCTGAAAGCCAGCAAAATCAGGATCGCCGGGTCAACATAGGCCGCCCACTGTGCATAACCCTGCTGTTTCAAAATCAGCGCCGTGACAAAACTTATCAACAGCCCCACCGAGAGCATGGCGTCCACCAGCCAACTGATGTTGTCGAACTGGATCAGGGTTGATTTAAGCTTGCGGTTTTTACGCCGGACCCAGAAGTAATACGCGAACTCGATCACGGTAAACACCGCCGCGTAGACGATCACCAGACCCAGTTCAATATCGCGCCCGCCATTGATAATGCCGAACACGCCATTGAGAAAGGCGTAGATCGCAATCAAAAACAGGAAACTGCCTTCGATCAACAAGACCATGGGCTCAAGGTGCCAGAAGCCGAACTGGAACCGCTGATTGCTTTCCTTGGCGATCAGCTGTGCCGTAATCAGCATCAGTACTTTGATAAAGGTCGCGATCAAAGAGAAAAATCCATCGAACAAGATGGATTGGGAACCCGAAATGACGCCTGTCACGATGCCGGCAATGGCCACCGCGAACATAAGAATGGTCGATTGTTTGAGCAGGTTCTGCTCACCACGGTTACTCACAAAAACTCCTTTTCAGCCCGGTTGAATGCGACCCCCTCAAGAGGTCGCTAATGGGCTGCCAGGGGTGAGTTTACTCCTTGGCATGGCGCTCGATGGCAAAACCGCTCCAGGACTGCGTGACGGGCATCAGTTCCAGGCGATTAATATTGATGTGGGCCGGGGTATTGAGTACCCAGAAAATCGTGTCGGCGATGTCTTGCGGCTGGATCGGCTCAGCCCCTTGGTAGGTGGCGTCATAGCGTGCCTTGTCGCCGCCAAAGCGCACCATCGAGAATTCGCTTTCGCACAGACCCGGCTCAACGTTGCTGACCCGCACGCCCGTGCCCTGCAAGTCGCAACGCAAGTTCAGGGAAAACTGTTTAACGAAGGCTTTGGTGCCGCCGTACACATGGCTGCCCGGGTACGGATAGCTGCCGGCGATGGAACCCAGATTGACGATGCCCGCACCGCGGCCGTAGGCAATCAGACGGGGTAACAGCAGGCGCGTGGTGTAGAGCAGCCCCTTGATGTTGGTATCGACCATGGTTTCCCAATCGTCGAGGTCGCACTTGGGCGCCGGGTCGGTGCCCAGCGCCAGGCCCGCATTGTTGATAAGTCCGCGCAGCTTGCTGAACGACGGTGGCAAATTGGCAATTGCCTCTTCCATTGCCTTGCGGTCACGTACATCCACGACCAGGCCATGCACTTCGGTCTGGGTGGACAGTTCCGCACACAGTGCATCCAGACGCTCTTTACGGCGACCGGTCAGCACCAGCTTCCAGCCTGCTTGCGCAAACTTGCGTGCGCAGGCCTCACCAAATCCGGAAGTCGCGCCCGTAATAAACAGGGTGGAAGTCATCGTGTTCTCCTTGGCTGGCGGGCATCGGCCGCCGTTGAATAAGACGGGGAGCAGAATGCCCCGACTGCGATTGGGCGGCAAGCGGGCACATGGTTGCGGGCCACGCCTGTACAAAAAACGATCAACCCCTTGCAGGCCATGCCACGTAAGGGCTTGAGCCATATACGCTCATGTTATCCACAGGCCCGTCCACAGTCTTTGGGGGCAACTCTAAAATGCTCGAAGCCTCTAACCACAAGGGCTTGAGCACTTACTCAAGAGTTTTTAACTTGACCGCAACACAGCCAACATGCAGGCGCCCCAAAAAGGTGCAACCCGGTAAAACCTCTTAGATAGCCAGAGGCCAGTAATTACGTAGCTCCGAGCATTCTTTCCAGAGTTTAACCACAGACTTATCCACAGGTTAGTTATCGACTAAGGACTATGTTAATAACTGAACAAATCTGTTGACAAATCCTGCAGCAAGCCAGGTAAAAACCACTGATCAAAAAACAACCACACCCACGCAAGCCCCGAAAACAAAGGCCTGCAGCCAACTACTCCCACGTTACCCACAGCCACCTCCACAGCAAACGGGGACAAGTCAAAATGATGACAAAACAGCTATTTACAGCGGCTTTATGTCGCGCTTTGGCAAGGTCGGAATATTGTTTTCCACAATTTCAAAAAGGCGCTCTGAGAAAGCAAAAAGCCCCTGCAAAGGGGCTGTGAGAATTGTAGGAGCAAGCTTGCCCGCGAGATTTTCAAAGAGCTCGCGAGCAAGCTCGCTCCTACGGGTACAGGGTGAACGGTTTAGTGCCCGCCTAAATACGCATTGCGTACTTCTTCGTTGCTTAACAGTTCCTTGCCGGTACCGGTCAGACGGATTTCGCCGTTGACCATCACGTAAGCGCGGTCCGACAGGCGCAGGGCGTGGTTGGCGTTTTGCTCGACCAGAAAGATGGTCATGCCCGTGGAGGCCAGTTCACGCAAGGTCGCGAAAATCTGCTTCACCACGATCGGCGCCAGCCCCAGGCTGGGTTCGTCCAGCAACAGCAGCTTAGGACGGCTCATCAGGGCCCGGGCAATGGCGAGCATTTGCTGCTCGCCGCCCGACATGGTCATTGCCCGCTGATTGCGCCGCTCCTTGAGCCGCGGGAACAGTTCAAACATGCGCTGCATGTCTTCGTCGACGTGCTTGTCCCCGATGGGGATGGTGCCCATCAGCAGGTTTTCCTCCACCGTCATGTCCGGGAAAACGCGGCGACCTTCCGGCGATTGGGCGATACCGTTGGAAGCAATGTAGTGCGAAGACTTCTGTGTGATGTCCACCCCCTGATAGAGGATCTGCCCGCCGCTGGCCCGTGGCTGGCCGAAAATTGACATCAGCAGCGTGGACTTGCCCGCGCCGTTGGAGCCGATCAGGCTCACGGTTTCACCTTCTTCGATGTGCATCGAGACTTTCTTCAGGGCCTGGATCGGCCCGTAGTGAACGTCCAGTTCCTTGAGTTCGAGGATCGTGCCCGTCATATCAGCTCCTCTTCATCTGCGCCAAGGTAGGCCGCGATCACTTTCGGGTCGTTGCGAATGGTTTCCGGCCCGCCCTGTGCGATCACGTTGCCGTGGTCGAGCACCACGATGTGATCAGAAATACTCATGACCATCCCCATGTCGTGTTCGATCAGCACCACGGTCAAGTCGTGGTCGTCACGCAGCAGGCGAATCATCGCACTGAGCGCCTCGGTTTCTTGCGGGTTAAGCCCTGCCGCCGGTTCGTCGAGGCAGATGATTTGCGGGCGCGTGCACATGGCCCTGGCAATTTCCAGGCGCCGCTGCTGGCCGTAAGACAACTCCCCGGCCAGACGGTTGGCGCAGCCCTCCAGGTCGACGACCTCCAGCCAGTAAAACGCATGGTCCAGCGCATCGCTTTCGGCCTTGCGGTAGCCCTTGGTGTTGAGGATGCCCGCCAGCATGTTGCGGTTGACCCACATGTGCTGGGCCACCAGCAGGTTTTCCAGCACGGACATTTCCTTGAACAGACGAATGTTCTGGAAAGTCCGCGCCAGCCCTGCCCGGTTGACCAGATGGGTACCCCCGAACATCTTGTAGAACAGGCGGCTGGCAAAGGCTTTGGGCGAGATAAAGTCAGTCAGCCTGAACGGCTCGCCCAGCAGCTTGATGACATTGGTGCGCGTGCCACGGGCATTGAGTTCGATCCTGCCGCCGCTGGCTTTATAAAACCCGGTCAGACAGTTGAACACCGTGGTTTTCCCCGCCCCGTTAGGGCCGATCAGGGCAAAGATCGAGTTGCGCTTGACCTGCAAGCTGACATCGCTCAGGGCCTTGATCCCGCCGAAGTGCATCATGAGCTTGTCGACCGAGAGCACTACATCATCATTCGTGGAGAGTTCTTTCATGGCGCGACTCCCTTACGTGGCTTGACCCCGACACGACTGACCCGAATCAGGCCCCGCGGCCGCCAGATCATCATCAACACCATCAATACGCCAAACAACAGCACCCGGTACTCGGCAAAACTGCGCAACAGTTCCGGCGCCACCGTCAGGACAAATGCCGCGATCACCACCCCCACTGTCGAGCCCATACCGCCGAGCACCACAATGGCGAGGATCAGCGCCGACTCAAAGAACGTGAACGAAGACGGGTTGACGAACCCTTGATAGCTGGCAAAAAACACACCGGCCAGGCCCGCCGTCGAGGCACCGAGGGTGAAGGCGGAAAGTTTGACCAGCACGTGATTCAGGCCCATGGAGCGACAGGCGATTTCGTCTTCACGCAATGCTTCCCAGGCGCGCCCGATCGGCATGCGAGTCAGGCGGTGCTTGATGTACAGCACCAGCAACACCACCAGAAACAGCACAATGTAGATAAACAGGAATTTGATATTGGGGTTGTAGTCCAGACCGAAGAACTGATGAAACGGCACCCCGCCATCCTTGGCCACACGACCGAACTCTAGGCCGAAAAACGTCGGCGATGGCACCGGCATGCCGTTGGGGCCACCGGTAAAGGAGAGCCAGTTGTTGAGCACCAGCCGAATGATTTCACCGAAGCCCAAAGTCACGATGGCCAGGTAATCACCATGCATTCGCAACACCGGGAACCCGAGAATGCACCCGGCCATCGCCGCCGCAATGGCCGCCAGCGGCAACACCGACCAGAAACCCAGGCCCAGATACTGATAACCCAGAGCCAGACCGTAGGCACCGATGGCATAGAACGCCACGTAGCCCAGGTCGAGCAGACCCGCCAGGCCGACCACGATGTTGAGCCCCAGCCCCAGCAACACGTAGATCAGGCCGAGGATGACCACCGTCAGGATGTACTTGTTGGCGAAGAACGGAAAAACGATGGCAATCACGATCAGCAGCGGCACGATCCAGCGCAGTCGTGACTTGTAATCCGGTGGCAGCACGTGCACGCCGGAGCCGGTGGACTCGAACCCCTGAAGGATTTTCAGGCCCCTGCCCGTTTGCAGGAACAGGCTGAGAACGAAGCGCCCCACCATCACGATCGCAACCAGCCAGCCGACCCGCGCCGGTTGCAGGTTAAAGCTGTAACCGTCGAGCACTACGCCGACGATGGGTCCAAACACAATCAATGAGATCAACCCGGCAAGGATCGAGTCAACGACGCTTTTCTTGATATCAACCGGTTTATTAATGGCTGCAGACATACTTACACCTTCGCCACGAGAGGACGACCCAGCAGGCCTTGGGGACGGAAAATCAGAATCAGCACCAGCAGTGAGAAACTGAACACATCTTTGTAATCGGAGTTAACCAGGCCAGCAAAAAGCGACTCGGAAATACCCAGGATGATCCCGCCGAGCATGGCGCCGGGCAACGATCCGATCCCGCCGAGTACCGCAGCCGTGAAGGCCTTGATCCCGATAATGAAGCCGGCGTAAAAGTCGAACGTGCCGTAGTTCATGGTAATCAGCACCCCGGCCAGCGCGGCCATGGCAGCACCTATTACGAACACGTAGGAAATCACCCGATCGGTGTTGATTCCCAGGATCGACGCCATCTTGCGGTCTTGTTGGGTCGCACGGCACATGCGCCCCAGCTTGGTGTATTTGATGATGTAGGTCAGCAGGCCCATGCCCGCGAAGGCCGCGATCAGAATGAAGACTTTGGTGTAGGTCAGCTGGACAAAGCCGGTGCCGATATCGACGCGCCAGGAACCACTGAGCAGTGTCGGGACGCCTTGCTGGCGCGAGCCCTGGGCAATTTGCACATAGTTCTGCAGGATCAGGGAAATACCGATGGCGCTGATCAGCGGCGCCAGCCGTGTGGAGTTTCGCAGGGGTTTGTACGCCACGCGTTCGATCACCCAGCCATACACGCCAGTCACTATGACGGTGAAGACCAGGGTGCCCAACATCAGCAGCGGGAAAGACTCAACGCCGAAGTATGCCAACAGAGCCAGACTGATCGCCGCGAGGTAAGCGGAGATCATGTACACCTCGCCGTGGGCGAAGTTGATCATGCCGATGATGCCGTAGACCATTGTGTAGCCGATGGCAATCAGGCCGTAAACAGACCCGAGGGTCAGGCCGTTCAGCAGTTGCTGTAGGAATATACCGTCCATAACGCAATCTCACGCACTTGAGCCATTGCACAAACGTGCCTGCAAGGCACGGTTTGCGCGGCTCCTGGAAAAGAAGACAGGTGATGCAGACATGCCTGATGCCCTTTGTCCGTAGGAGCGAGCGTGCTCGCGATCTTTAACAGCTCGCGAGCACGCTCGCTCCTACAGAAGAAGGCAGAGCGGCTTATCTCACTTCTGTTTTTCCAGCTGGTGATACTTGCCGTCCTTGTCCCACTGGTAAACCACGTAGTCAGAGACTTTGAGGTCGCCTTTGGCGTCCCATTCCTTCTTGCCCATCACGGTTTCTACCGGGTGGGCCTTGAGCCACTTGGCAGCGTCTTCGCCCTTGTTGGACTTGGCGCCGTTGAAGGCATCTGCCAGGGCCTGTACCGAGGCGTAGGCGTACAGGGTGTAGCCTTCCGGCTCGGTGCCGGCTTTACGGAACTGCTCAACCACCGCCTTACTGTCCGGTAGCAGGCGCGGGTCGGCGCCGAAGGTCATGTACACACCATCGACATACTGCGGGCCGCCTGCGGTGGCCACCAGTTCGTCGGTTACAACACCATCATCGGACATGAACTTCACATCCTTGAGGCCGGCCTCACGCAGTTGACGCACCAGAGGCCCCGCTTCCGGATGCAGGCCACCGAAATACACCACATCGGCTCCCAGCGAACGGATTTTGGTTACCAGGGCACTGAAGTCTTTTTCGCCACGGGTAAGCCCTTCTTCCAGGATCGGCTTCACGCCGCGCTTGGTCAGTTGGGCGCTGGTGGCATCGGCCAGACCTTTACCGTAGGTGTCCTTGTCGTTGATAACGGCGACTTTCTTGCCCTTGAGCACGTCGACAATGTAGTCGCCCGCCACGATGCCCTGCTGGTCATCGCGCCCGCACATACGGAACACCGCGTCCAGCTTGCGCTCGGTAACCTGCGGGTTGGTCGAGCCCGGCGTAATCATGATGACACCGGCATCGGCATACACATCCGACGCCGGGATGGTGTTCGAAGAACAGAAGTGACCTACAACCCCGATGACCTTGTCCTGATCGACCAAACGGTTGGCAACCGCTACAGCCTGCTTGGGCTCACAGGCATCGTCGCCCGCCACCAGCTTGATTTGCTCGCCGTTAATCCCGCCTGCCTTGTTGATTGCATCCGCAGCCGCCTGCGCACCCTTCATGTACTGCTCGCCAAATGCAGCATTGGCACCGGTCATCGGGCCCGCCACACCGATTTTCACATCAGCCTGAACAAACGAAGAAACACCCAACGCTGCTGCTACTGCGAGGGCCAGAAAACCTTTCTTGTAGAACGTCTGCGACATGAGGTGGTGCTCCTGAGGTTTTATTAGATGGCACTTCGACTTCACGTGAAGCTCAGAGCAAGGCGCGTGCCATTGGTTTTTTATTCTTAAAAAAGCCGTTGTCTTATTGTTATATCGACTGTTTTGAGCCCATTTTCATTGGGCGTGCAACCGTCTAGACCGAGGAAGGTGAAACCGTTTTTGATGGGCTGGTGATACCTGAAACGACAAGTGTTGCAACCGGGTTGCCCAGCACCGGGCAACCACTCTGTAACCACCCGCGTCACCTAACTGCACACTCCCGGTGCACGACTGCTACAGGCCGCACCATCAGAGGCTGGTCGCCGCCGGGGCAAATGCGTCAGGGAGGATGAAAAACGTTGTCAGATGACAATCCGCAAGCATTGACCGGCGTGGTACAGCGAAAACCCGGCTTCGTACAGGCAACTGCGCAGCCCCGTGCCAGACAGCGGCCGCATCGGCGCAAAGGGTATCGGCAGGGCTTGGGCATCGCCGTTACACAGGTAATCGGCAAATGCTTTACCCACCACGGTGCCGGTGGTCACGCCCCGGCCGTTGTACCCGGTTACTGCCACCAAACCGGGCGCGGGCTCGAACAGACGCATCAAATGATCAGGGGTAAAGGCGATGCAGCCGGTCCAGGTGCATTCCCACTCCACCCCTTTGAGGTACGGGAAGTAGTGTTGCTGCACGCGATCGGCCCAGGCTTTTAGAAACCAGGCCGGTTTTTGATTGCCGTTGCCCAGGCTGCCCAGCAACAAACGGCCTTCGGCGTCACGGCGGATACTGCTCAATACCTGACGGGTGTCCCATGAGCCCTGCCCGCCGGGCAAGATGCGGTCGGCGCTGCCATCGGTCAGCGGTCTGGAGGCCACCTGGTAGTAATAACCGGGGAAAAAGTTGCGTCGCAAGTCAGTCCATTCACCCTCGGTGTAGGCATTGGAGGCCAGCACCACTTGCTCGGCACTCACCGCGCCCTGAGCGGTTTGCACCGACCAGCG
This sequence comes from Pseudomonas sp. TWR2-1-1, assembly GCF_049897045.1. Taxonomy (NCBI): domain Bacteria; kingdom Pseudomonadati; phylum Pseudomonadota; class Gammaproteobacteria; order Pseudomonadales; family Pseudomonadaceae; genus Pseudomonas; species Pseudomonas sp. TWR2-1-1. Next base: position 403,092 of record NZ_JAFCVM010000005.1, on the reverse strand, counting down.
CTGGCCTTGGCGCTCCAGCCCGGTCACGGCGGAGTGATCAAATAAACGGCCGCCCAGGTCACTGGCGGCCTTGGCCAGGCCCGAGGTGTAGGCCATTGGGTTGAGTGTGCCTGCACGCCTGTCGAGCAAGGCAGCCGCTATTTTCGGGGTGCCGGTCGCTTCGGCGCAGGCCGCCCCGGTAAGCAGTTGCACAGGTGCGCCCCGACGCTTCCACTGTTGCTCGCGACTGCGCAGGTCCGCTTCGCCACGGGCGTTGTGAGCCATGTGCAGCGTACCTTCACGGCGCAGTTGGCAGTCGATGCGGTATTTGTCGACCAGGCTGAAGACCAGTGCCGGGGCAGCACCGAGCATGCGGTTGAGCTGACTGCCCACCGCTTCGCCGAAACCGGCTTCGATCTCGTCCGGAGGGATCCACATCCCGGCATTGACCAGCCCCACGTTACGCCCCGAACCGCCGTGCCCGGTGCGATGAGCCTCGAGCACACAGACGCTTTTGCCCTGCTCAAGCAGGTGAATGGCGGCAGACAAGCCGGTGATACCGGCACCAATCACACACACATCAACGCTCAGTTCGCCCTTGAAGGCTGGCGACTGAGGACGTTGTGGCGTCAGGTTTTCCCACAGACATTGTTCGAGTAAAGGCATTGCCAAGCTCCAGAGATGAAACCCAACGGTGTTGCATTTTTATCCACTAACTGCGGGAGCCGGCCAGCTCCCGCAGTGGCCCTTCACACGAGACTCAATCGAACGTAATACCCTGCGCCAGCGGCAGTTCCAACGAGTAGTTAACGGTATTGGTCTGGCGCCGCATGTAGCCGCGCCACGCATCGGAGCCGGACTCGCGGCCGCCGCCGGTTTCTTTCTCACCGCCAAAGGCGCCGCCAATTTCTGCACCGCTGGGCCCGATGTTGACGTTGGCAATACCGCAATCACTGCCGGTGGCGGACATGAACTGCTCGGCCTCGCGTACATCGGTGGTGAAGATGCACGACGACAGGCCTTGAGGCACGGCATTGTTCAGGCGCAGGGCCTCGCTGAATTCGCTGTAACCGACCACGTACAGGATCGGGGCAAAGGTTTCGCTGCACACCACATCGCTCTGCTCGGGCATTTCCACGATGGCCGGGGCAACGTAATACGCATTCGGGTACTGGCCGGCCAGCTGGCGCTCTCCGCCAAACACCCGACCGCCTTCGCTCAGGGCTTGCTCAAGGGCGTCCTGCATGTTTTCAAAACTGTGTTTGTCGATCAGCGGGCCAACCAGATTGCCTTCCAGCGGATGACCGATGCGCACCCGGGAATAGGCGGCCTTGAGCCGGGTAACGATTTCGTCTTTGACCGAGTCATGGGCGATCAGCCGACGCAGGCTGGTGCAGCGCTGGCCTGCGGTGCCGACGGCGCTGAACAGGATGGCGCGCACGGCCATATCCAGGTCGGCGCTCGGGGCGAGGATCATCGCGTTGTTGCCACCCAGCTCAAGGATGCTGCGGGCAAAGCGTGCGGCAATCTTTGGCGCCACTTCACGCCCCATGCGGGTGCTGCCGGTGGCGCTGATCAGGGCAACGCGCGGGTCATCGACCAGGGCCTCACCTGCGTCCCGGCCACCGATGATCACTTGGGCCAGGTACTTGGGTGCATCGCTGAACGTGTTCAGCACCCGCTCGAACAGTGCCTGACAGGCGAGTGCGGTCAGCGGCGTTTTCTCCGAGGGTTTCCAGATCACCGCGTTGCCGCATACCAGCGCCAGCGTGGTGTTCCAGGCCCAGACGGCCACCGGGAAGTTAAAGGCGCTGATCACCCCCACCACGCCCAGCGGGTGCCAGGTTTCACGCATGTGGTGGCCCGGGCGCTCCGAGGCAATGGTCAGGCCGTAAAGCTGACGCGACAGGCCGACGGCGAAGTCGCAGATGTCGATCATTTCCTGAACTTCGCCCAGGCCTTCCTGGGTGATCTTGCCCGCTTCCCAGGACACCAGCTCGCCCAGATCCGCCTTGTACTCACGCAACAGGTCGCCAAACTGACGCACCAGTTCGCCACGGCGCGGAGCCGGAACCTTGCGCCAGGCCTCGAATGCATGCTCGGCGCGGGTCACGTGTTGCTCGACCTCAGCCGCACCTTCCCAGTGCACTGCGCCAATCCGGCTGCCATCAATGGGCGTGTGTACCGGTTGTTTGCCCTGCTGATACAGCGCAGGGTCAATACCAAGACGATCCAGTAATGCAGCAACCATGGGACACTCCTTTAGCTCAAAAATCGGGTTTTCAGGCCATTAGTTGTAGCTGGCCCACCGCGCGGCAACAAACGACCTTTAAGCGAGATATCATTCCAAAAATTCATGCTGCGCTGGTAACGTTGCCTGACAACAAGAATGAGGGGCCTTTTATGCTCAGCGCTTATGCTAAATAAACGCCATCTGCCATCGATCACCGCCCTCCAGTGTTTCGAGGCGGTAACCCGGCACCTGAGTTTCACCCGCGCCGCCGAAGAGCTGAACCTGACCCAGAGTGCGGTCAGCAAACAGGTCGCGCAGCTGGAGGAGCTGTTACAGCACTTGCTGTTTCGCCGCGTGCGTCGGCGTCTGCAACTGACCCCCGCCGGTGATTTGTATCTGGTAGAAGTCCGAAAAATCCTGACCCAGGTCGAGATGTCGACCCACACCCTGCGCTCCTACGGCGGCGAAACCGAAGTGCTGCGCGTATCGACACCCTCGACCTTCGGCGCCCGCTGGTTGGTGCCGCGCCTCAAAGGCTGGCGACTGCGATACCCGCATATTCATCTGGACCTGTGCAATGAGCAGCAGGCCGATGACTTGCTGCAAGGTCGCAGCGATCTGGCATTTTATTTTGGCCAGGGCGCACGCCCCGGCACCGAGTGCCTGAAGCTGTTTGGCGAAGAACTGGTGGCCGTGTGCGCGCCATCGAGCCTGCCTGAGATGCCCTATACCGACCCTACGCAGCTGACTGAACTGGTGCTGCTGCAAAATGCCTCCCGCCCACAGGCCTGGCATGACTGGTTTGAAAACCAGGGCTATCGCACCGATCACAGCTACCACGGCCCGCGCTTCGACACCTTTTATATGTGTATACGAGCGGCGCAAGTGGGGTGTGGCGTGGCATTGCTGCCACGGTTTCTGGTCGAAGAAGAATTGGCTGACGGCAAACTGGTTGTTGCCTGGCCGTACTCCATGCCGAGTCCCGACGCCTATTACCTGGCTTACCCGGAACATTCGGCCGGCGTGCCCAAGGTGCAGGCATTTGTGGCCTGGATGATGGCGCAATTGAACGACCCACAAACCCTGTAGGCGCGAGCTTGCTCGCGAGCTTTTGACCTTATAAAAGACCACGAGACAAGCTCGCTCCCGCAGATGAAAGAAAAACCGCTGGCAAAACCGCCTGCGGATATGCGCCACTAGCGCCATTCATTGAAAGAGCTGAACGTCGTGATTATCAGGCACGGCCAGCATGGAGATTGCCGCTATGAGCGAGAGTGTGTTTGCCGATCGCATCGTGCAGAACTTGCTCGACACCGACTTCTACAAATTGACCATGATGCAGGCGGTGCTGCACAACTATCCCAACGTTGAAGTCGAATGGGAATTCCGCTGCCGTAACAGTGAGGACTTGCGCCCGTACCTGAGCGAGATTCGCCATCAGATCGAGCGTCTGGGCGAGCTCAGCATGACTCAGGACCAGCTAGGGTTTCTGGAACGAATCACCTTTATGAAGCCCGATTTCATACGCTTCCTGGGCCTGTTTCGCTTCAATTTGCGCTATGTACATACCGGGATCGAAAACGGCGAGCTGGTCATCCGTCTGCGCGGACCGTGGCTGCACGTCATTCTGTTTGAAGTGCCGCTGCTGGCGATTGTCAGTGAGGTACGCAACCGCTCGCGCTATGCCGACACGCTGCTGTCACAGGCCCGCGAGCAGTTGTACCGCAAGTTTGACTGGTTGCTGGCCAACGCCAGCGCCGAAGAACTGGCCGAATTGCAAGTCGCCGATTTCGGAACACGCCGACGCTTTTCTTACCTGGTACAGGAAGAAGTGGTCAGCGTGCTCAAGCACGACTTCCCGGGCCGCTTCGTCGGCACCAGTAACGTCAACCTGTCCCGCGAGCTGGACATGAAGCCGCTGGGCACCATGGCCCATGAATGGATCATGGCCCATCAGCAACTGGGTCCGAGATTGATCGACAGCCAGAGTGCGGCGCTCGATTGCTGGGTGCGCGAATACCGCGGGCTGCTGGGGATTGCCCTGACGGACTGCATTACCACCGATGCATTTCTCGCCGATTTTGATCTGTACTTTGCCAAGCTGTTCGACGGTTTGCGCCATGACTCCGGTGACCCGGTGGTATGGGCCGAAAAATGCATCGCGCACTACCACAAGCTGGGCATTGATCCGATGAGCAAGACCCTGGTCTTCTCCGACAGCCTGACCCTGCCCCGCGCACTGGAGATATTCCGTGCATTGCGCGGGCGGATTAATGTCAGCTTCGGCATCGGCACCAACCTGACCTGTGACATTCCAGGTGTCGAGCCGATGAGCATCGTGCTTAAAATGACCGCCTGTAATGGCTCGCCCGTGGCCAAAATTTCGGACGAGCCGGGCAAGACCCATTGCTCGGACCCGAACTTTGCCGCCTACTTGCGCCATGTTTTCCAAGTTCCTGAACTACCTCCAAAGGAGTGAATCATGCAGGCCGTACAGCGTCAGATTGCTGAAGAGCTCAAGGTCCAACCGCCGTTTAGCGACACCGCAGCCCTTGAGGCCGAGGTGGCACGACGCATTACCTTTATCCAGTGCTGCCTGCACAATTCCGGGCTCAAGACCCTGGTGCTGGGCATCAGCGGCGGGGTCGACTCGCTGACGGCAGGTTTGATGGCCCAGCGCGCGGTCAAGCAACTGCGTGAACAGACTGGCGATCAGGCCTACCGCTTTATTGCCGTGCGCCTGCCATACGGCGTGCAGCACGACGAAATCGACGCCACTGCCGCTGTCGACTTTATTAACCCGGACGAACGTCAAACGGTGAATATCGGCCCGGCAGTAAAAGCACTGGCCGCCGAAATTTCGGCCTTTGAAGGCAAGCCACACGCTACGGTGGATTTTGTGCTGGGCAACACCAAGGCGCGGATGCGCATGGTGGCGCAATACACCATCGCCGGGGCTACGGGTGGCCTGGTGATTGGTACTGACCACGCCGCTGAAGCAGTGATGGGCTTTTTCACCAAATTCGGTGACGGTTCCTGCGACCTGGCACCGCTCAGCGGGCTGGTCAAGAATCAGGTGCGCGCGATTGCACGTCACTTTGGTGCGCCAGAATCGCTGGTGGAGAAAGTCCCGACCGCAGACCTTGAAGACCTGGAACCCGGCAAACCTGACGAAGCATCCCACGGCGTGACCTATGCCGAGATTGATGCCTTTTTGCACGGTCAGCCGGTGAGTCAGGACGCGTTTAACATCATCTGCCGCACGTACGAGAAGACCCAGCACAAGCGTGAGATGCCGCTGGCCCCTTGAAGTAAGCCTTGCACCTGTGGGGACTGGCTTGCCGGCGATGCAATCGCTGGCAACCCTGATCCCACAGGTTTTGCACAGACTGAACATGTACGAAAAAACGGAATGAACCCCACGTTTTTTTTCGCTTGCCGCCTCTGCATTCAAAGGCTTTGATAGACGCCTATTTGGTCGCCAGAGCCCTGCCCCCATGTCTTCTTTCGATGGTTTGTTCTCTCTTGTCGAGTCTGCGCTCGGTCAGCCTGCCGCTCACTGGCTGCGCGAGCATGTCGAGGTGCCCCGGGGGCTGCTGGCTTTCAGCTGGCATGAGCAGGCCGTGCACCGGGCCTGGCTGGCCGAAGCGTTAAACCTGTGCCTGCTGCACAAGCTGGTGGACGCCGTACCGGATGGCCGGCGCTACGTAGAGGAACAAGCGCTGCAAGGCCGCAAAGTGGTGTTTGACCATGGTGCGATTCGCACTGTCGACTGGCCCGCCAACGGCGAACTGCCCCGGGGCCGTCAGGCATTTTCGCGATTGCTGGAGCCACTGGGCTTTACCGATGTACGAACCTACCCGCTGACCAGGCTGAACATGACCGGGTGGGGCTATCGGCAGATGGACCTGCCAGAAGACATTGCGCAGTTTTTTGTCTCGGAATTACACCCGGGGCGATTTAGCCAGACGTTTCAGCAGGCGGTTACCCGCGTCGTCGGTTCCAGCCTCGATCCGCTGCAAGCCGAACACACCCGCATTCTCAAGCGCCTGAGCCTCACCCGCCATTGCCGTCTCGATGAGGCGCAAGCCCTGCTACCGGCGTTGTATCGAGCATTCGGCCGGCAACACGGCGCGGTGCTCGAAGCCGATTACCATTGCCTGCTCAGTGAAAGTGCAGAAATGGCCTGGATTGCCACCGAGGGCAACAGCTTCAACCATCTGACCGATCGCGTGCAGGATCTCGAAGCCTGTGTGGCACAACAACGGGACTTGCAGCGGCCGATGAAAGACAGCATCGAAGTCTCTGCCTCAGGCCGGGTGATGCAAACTGCGTATCGCGCCTGCACGGTTACGCGAGGGCTGATCGATGCCGACGGGCATTATCGCGAGCATCAGGTGCCGGGCTCTTTTGTCGAGTTCATTGAGCGCAAGGTCGACCCGGAAAACGGGCGTATCGATCTGAATTTCGACAGCAGCAATGCCCAGGGCATTTTCAAGATGACTGATTCAAAAGCCTGAGCCCAAACGCAAACAGCCCTGAGCGCACAAGGCGCGTCAGGGCTGTTTATTGGCTGGCCGGGTCTTATTTAAGAACCACGGAGCCTTTCATCATCGAGTTGTGGCCAGGGAATGTGCAGAAGAACTCGTACGTTTCAGCCGGGTTCAACTTCGACACGTCGAAGGTCACCGAATCTTTCTCACCGGCACCAATGATCTTGGTGTGGGCAATGATGCGGGTGTCGCCGTCTTTCAGGTAGTTTTTATCCAGCCCGGCTGCCATGCCGTCAGTAGCAACACCGGCCATGTCTGCAGTTTTGCTCAACACCCAGTTATGACCCATGACGTTTTTCGGCAAGCTGCCGGAGTGCGTCAGGTTAACGGTGAAAGTCTTGCAGGACTTGTCGATGACGATCTCTTTGGTGTTGTAAGACATTTGGTCAGTCGAATCGACAGTCACAGCGCATTCAGCCGCCAGCAAATGGCCACTGGCCAGGGTCAAAAGGGATACCGCAAGAACTTTGGCAAACATGGTGTATCTCCAAGGCAGGGTATGAACAACCAATCTGTATACAGATTGCCCGAAAATTGTCTCGATTCAAATGATCTGAGTCATGTTCCTGGCGTTGATGGAAACAATTCATCCATTGGGTCAACGCCGGGCTTATAACCTTAGGTCATCAATGCGGTATTCGGGGGAATAAGTGGCGGGACTTTCTGCGCTGATCAGCAGCTGCGATCACCTCCGGTCCGAGATTTAATCCACAACCGGCTTTTTCGGCAGTGTAGAGTCGTGTTTTCAGCGCAAAATAGCGACTTGCTAAAACCCAGCTAACGGCTAAGCACTAATACAGGGCAGAATACGCGCCGCTCAACCCCTTCGACCCCCAGAGGATCGCCCATGGCCAAACCAAATTACAACTTCGCTAAGCGTCAAAGAGACTTGGCTAAAGAGCAGAAGAAAGAGGAAAAGCTTGCCCGCAAGAAAGCGGCAGCTGAGGAAGGTACTGTAGAGCTGGATCCGAATGCCGACGTTGAAGTCGATGCAGAAGGTGATGTTGTCGCTGAAACCACCGACGCCGTAGAACAAAAAGCACCAGACGCGTAACACCCTCGGCCCGGTTATCCACAACCCGGCCCACAGGATCTGTGATCAGGATCAGCAGCCCGGCTGTTGATCCTCGCAGTCCGCCTGATTGCCCCTGCTGCATCCTCAGACGTTCCAGGTCACCTACGCCTACATCCGGACATTAATCATGCCTGCTCGCGCCTGACGGGCTTGTGCGCGCGCAGAATGCACAACGCCAGCCCGAAGGCTGGCGTTGTGTTTGGCCAATAGCGCTTTTGCAGGCGCCGGCAACCCGGCGCCAACAGAAGTTAGCGCGGAACCACCGGCTTGCGTGTCGGCTTCTGGCTCTTGCCGCCCTTGGCTGCTTCGTGACGTTCTTTGGCAGCCTGTTTGTTACGGGCAAATGCGGCGGCCTTGGCCTGCTCGCGCTTGTCCCACGGGTTGCCACCATCGCTGGCACGCGGCGGCAGGCCGGTGTGCTGGGTCAGGATCTTGGTGGTTTTCTCTCCGGCGACTTTGTGGCTACCGGCAGGCGTCGAGTTTTTGCGACGGGCACTCTGGTAGCTGTCGGTCGCCGGCTGATGCAACGGAATCAGTTGGTCTTTGCCCGAACCAATCAGGTCGGCACGGCCCATGCGGGTCAGGGCCTCACGCAGCATTGGCCAGCCCTTCGGGTCGTGGTAACGCAAGAACGCCTTGTGCAGACGACGCTGCTCCTCGCTCTTGACGATGATCACCGAGTCGCTTTTGTACGTGACCTTGCGCAGCGGGTTTTTGCCCGAGTGGTACATCGCAGTGGCAGTGGCCATCGGCGACGGGTAGAACGCCTGCACCTGGTCAGCACGGAAGCCATTACCCTTGAGCCACAGCGCAAGGTTCATCATGTCTTCGTCTTTGGTGCCGGGGTGAGCGGCGATGAAGTAAGGGATCAGGTACTGCTCTTTACCCGCTTCCTTGGTGTACTTCTCGAACATGCGCTTGAACTTGTCATAGCTGCCAATGCCCGGCTTCATCATCTGGTTGAGCGGACCTTCCTCGGTGTGTTCCGGGGCGATCTTCAGGTAACCGCCTACGTGGTGCGTCACCAGCTCTTTAACGTATTCCGGCGACTCGACCGCGAGGTCATAGCGAAGACCGGAAGCGATCAGGATTTTCTTCACGCCCGGCAAGGCACGGGCGCTGCGATACAGCTGAATCAACGACGAGTGGTCGGTGTTCAGGTTCGGGCAAATACCCGGGAACACGCAGGATGGCTTGCGGCACGCGGATTCGATTTCCGGGGTTTTGCAGGCGATGCGGTACATGTTCGCGGTCGGGCCGCCGAGGTCGGAAATGACGCCGGTGAAACCTGGCACCTTGTCGCGTATCTCTTCGATTTCGCGAATGATCGACTCTTCGGAACGGTTCTGGATGATCCGGCCTTCGTGCTCGGTGATCGAGCAGAAGGTGCAGCCGCCAAAGCAGCCACGCATGATGTTCACCGAGAAGCGGATCATGTCGTAGGCCGGAATTTTTTCCTTGCCGTACGCAGGGTGCGGAACACGTGCGTAAGGCATGCCAAACACGTAGTCCATTTCTTCGGTGGTCATCGGGATCGGAGGCGGGTTGAACCACACATCCACTTCGCCGTGCTTTTGCACCAGCGCACGGGCGTTACCCGGGTTGGTTTCAAGGTGAAGCACGCGGTTGGCGTGAGCGTACAGAACCGAGTCGCCACGCACTTTCTCTACCGATGGCAGACGGATAACCGTCTTGTCACGGGTCATGCGCGGGCTGGCCAGGATTTGCACAACCTTGGCTTCGTTCGGATCTTCAACCGGACCTTTTTCCTGCTCGATGGCACAGGCCTGAGTGTCCTGGGTGTTCACGTACGGGTTGATGATCTTGTCGATCTTGCCCGGACGGTCGATACGCGTGGAGTCGACTTCGTACCAGTCTTTTGGCGTATCGCGACGAATGAACGCGGTGCCGCGAACATCGGTAATGTCTTCGATCTTGTGGCCATACGACAAACGCTGGGCAACTTCGACAATGGCACGTTCGGCGTTGCCGTACAGCAGGATGTCGGCGCAGGCGTCGATCAGGATCGAGTTGCGCACGCGGTCCTGCCAGTAGTCGTAATGCGCGATACGGCGCAGGGACGCCTCGATGCCACCAAGTACGATCGGTACGTTTTTGTAGGCTTCCTTGCAGCGCTGGCTGTACACCAGGCTCGCGCGATCCGGACGTTTGCCAGCCATGCCACCGGGGGTGTAGGCGTCATCGGAACGGATTTTTTTGTCGGCGGTGTAGCGGTTGATCATCGAGTCCATGTTGCCGGCCGCAACGCCGAAGAACAGGTTCGGTTCGCCCAGCTTCATGAAGTCGTCTTTGGACTGCCAGTTCGGCTGCGCAATGATGCCCACACGGAAGCCCTGGGACTCCAGCAGGCGACCAATGATCGCCATGCCGAACGACGGGTGGTCGACGTATGCATCACCGGTGACGATGATGATGTCGCATGAATCCCAGCCAAGCTGATCCATCTCCTCCCTGCTCATCGGCAGGAATGGCGCTGGACCGAAACATTCGGCCCAGTACTTGGGATAGTCAAATAAAGGCTTGGCTGATTGCATGTCGATGACCGGTGTTGAGTACAGAAAATTGGGCGCGTCATTTACGAAGAAATTCGCGGGCGCGGAATATAGCACAAAAAATGATCAATTCCGACGGTAATGGTCGGAATTGATTGGAGCCTTGGATTGCGATCCCTCGCAGGCCTGACTTGCCGGCGATAGCCTCGGCGCGACCGCCAAGGCAATCACCTAGCCTGCAGCGCTGGCAAACCAGCACCCGCAGGGGCATGCGGGCCGTTAATCGTCGTCGAAGTTGTAGCTACCCGGGGCCAGGTTTTCAAAACGCGTGTATTTGCCGATAAACGCCAGGCGCGTGGTGCCGATAGGGCCGTTACGCTGCTTGCCGATGATGATTTCGGCAATGCCCTTGTGTTCGGTTTCGGGGTGATAGACCTCGTCCCGGTACACAAACATGATGACGTCGGCATCCTGCTCGATGGCGCCGGATTCACGCAAGTCGGAGTTGATCGGGCGCTTGTTGGGCCGCTGCTCAAGAGAACGGTTGAGCTGCGACAGCGCAACCACCGGGCAATTGAATTCTTTGGCCAGCGCTTTCAACGAGCGGGAAATCTCGGAGATTTCGTTGGTCCGGTTGTCACCGCCCGAACCGGGGATCTGCATCAGTTGCAGGTAGTCGATCATGATCAGACCGATCTCACCGTGTTCACGCACCAGACGACGGGTACGTGCGCGCATTTCCGACGGGCTGATGCCGGCCGTGTCATCGATGAACAGCTTGCGGTCGTTGAGCAGGTTGACCGCCGAGGTCAGGCGCGGCCAGTCATCGTCTTCCAGTCGACCGGCACGGACCTTGGTCTGGTCGATGCGGCCCAGGGACGACAGCATACGCATGATCAGCGATTCGCCTGGCATCTCGAGGGAGTAAACCAGTACCGCTTTTTCGCTGCGCAATACCGCGTTTTCCACCAGGTTCATCGCAAAGGTGGTTTTACCCATCGATGGACGACCGGCAACGATGATCAGGTCGGACGGCTGCAAGCCGCTGGTCATGCCATCGAGGTCGGTATAGCCGGTGGACAGGCCGGTGATGGCGTTGTCGGTATTGAACAGCGTATCGATCCGGTCGATAGCCTTGGTCAGCAGGTCGTTAACGCTTACCGGGCCGCCGGTTTTTGGCCGGGCCTCGGCAATTGCAAAGATCTGGCGCTCGGCTTCATCGAGAATTTCGGCCGCATTACGCCCTTCAGGATTAAAAGCGCTATCGGCGATTTCGGTACTGATGCCGATCAGCTGGCGCAACGTGGCGCGCTCGCGAACGATTTGCGCATAGGCCTTGATGTTGGCGACCGATGGCGTGTTTTTCGCCAGCTCGCCCAGGTAGCCCAGGCCACCGACTTGTGAGGTCTGACCTTCCTTGTCCAGTTGCTCGGCAAGGGTCACGACGTCAATCGGGGAGTTCTGGTCTGCCAGCTTGGCGATGGCGCGGAAGATCAGGCGGTGGTCATGCCGATAGAAATCGCCGTCCGAGACCTGATCCAGCACGCGTTCCCAGGCGTTGTTGTCCAGCATCAGACCACCGAGCACAGCCTGTTCGGCCTCGATGGAATGCGGCGGCACCTTCAGGGCTGCGGTTTGCAGGTCATATTGCTCAGGAGCGGAGATATCGTTCATGGCCACTTGGTTAATTTGTAAAAGCTGGGGGTTTGAAATCAGGAACAGCAGAAAGACAAAGGGCACGACCTGTAAACAGGATCGTGCCCGATGTTAACCGCCTGACACACAAGGTGCCAGTCAGTTAAGACTGCTTAAGCAGCTACCACAACAACGCGTACGGTTGCTTCAACTTCGGCGTGCAAGTGCACAGCCACGTCGAATTCGCCAACGTTGCGGATAGTGCCGTTCGGCAGACGAACTTCGCTTTTTGCAACTTCAACGCCAGAGGCGGTCAGTGCATCAGCGATGTCGTGGGTGCCGATCGAACCGAACAGCTTGCCTTCGTCGCCAGCGGTGGCGGTGATAGTCACTTCCAGCTCAGCCAGTTGGGCAGCGCGTGTTTCAGCCGAAGCTTTTTTGTCTGCTGCTGCTTGTTCCAGCTCAGCACGACGCTCTTCAAACGCAGCCAGGTTGGCAGCGGTTGCAGCGGTAGCTTTGCCGTACGGCAGCAGGTAGTTACGACCGTAACCGGCCTTAACATTTACTTTGTCGCCCAGGTTGCCCAGGTTCGCGACTTTTTCCAGAAGGATCAGTTGCATGTGAAAATCCTCTTAACTTTTAACCTTCACCGTCCGCAGAGTCTTTACCAGCGTCTTTCGGCGCCAGACGTCCGCGAAAATCAATCAGGCTGTCGACAATGGCCAGGACCACGAGTAACGGATAGATCAGCTGCATAAACAGCAACAGCGTGACGTACAACCCCACCAGCCAAAACTTGGCCAGTCGCTTTTGCGCCACCAGCCCGTGTATCAGGGCCAGCCCGGCGAAGAACAACGCTACGCTGCACAACGGCGTGAGCATGGCCATTTGAGGACCGAAATTCGGTCCTACAAGCATGCACGCCAGCAACAGTAACGCTGGACCCAGCGGTAGGCGGATGCTGCGAAATTCGCTGGCAAAACCGCCCGGGTTGTACAACAACGCCTGCCAATAACGCCCGATAATCAGGCTAAGCACGCTGACGACCTGCATCAAAGCTGCAATCAAACCGGTGAGAACAGGGGCAATCAATGCTCCTAGGCGCGCTCGCTCTACGTCAGACAACTTGTCGTAGAGACCATTGAGGACCTGCGGAAGAAGTTTTTCCAACTCCTGCGCCATCGCACCAATGGGTTCGCGGAAAACCGTACCCAGGATCACGCCATACACTACACCCAACGCCACGCTGACCAGCAGCACGCGATACCAGGGCTGACCGGCGCGTAACATCATCGCCAATCCCAGAGATCCCAACAGCACCATCAAGGTGCGAGGTTCTCCGATAAACCACCAGACCAAGGCCGGCAGTAGAGCCCACGTGAGGATGCTCAAGGCATCTCTCGGACCGCGCCGCAGGAGCACAAGGCAACCTGCAGCAGCACTCAACCAGAACAAAAACGGCAATGCCGCACATCCGGCCACGATTAACGCGGCCTGCACACGGCCTCGCATGATGAACTCAGCTAAGGCGCGCATGCTTTCAATCCTTTACTACTTGTCGACTGCCCGGTCTCAGCGGCCGTGGCTGTCGGTGTAGGCCAGCAGGGCCAGGAAGCGGGCGCGCTTGATAGCGGTGGCCAGCTGACGCTGATAACGAGCTTTAGTACCGGTGATGCGGCTTGGAACAATTTTGCCGGTCTCGGATACGTAAGCTTTCAGAGTGTTGAGATCCTTGTAATCGATCTCTTTCACTTCTTCTGCGGTGAAGCGGCAGAATTTACGACGACGGAAGAAACGTGCCATGTAATTGGCTCCTCAAAAGGTCCGTGGATTACTCGTCAGCGTTATCGCTGGCGTCGCTGTTATCGCTGTCATCGCCATCGGCGCTGTCAGAATGCTCAGGACGGTCACGACGCTCACGGCGCTCACTGCGGTTCTCTTCAGCCTTGAGCATCTCGGACTGGCCAGTTACGGCTTCGTCGCGACGGATGACCAGGTTACGGATCACAGCATCGTTGTAACGGAAGTTGTCTTCCAGCTCAGCCAGGGCTTTGCCAGTGCACTCAACGTTCAGCATCACGTAGTGAGCCTTGTGAACATTGTTGATTGCGTAGGCCAGTTGACGACGGCCCCAATCTTCCAGACGGTGGATTTTGCCGCCGTCTTCTTCGATCAGCTTGGTGTAACGCTCTACCATGCCGCCGACTTGTTCGCTTTGATCCGGGTGGACCAAAAAGATGATTTCGTAATGACGCATGAATGCTCCTTACGGGTTGTAGCCTGCCGCTAACTAAAAAGCGGTCAGACAAGGAGTGAATGACACTTGTGTGTCTTGCCTAGAGAGGCACATATGCGCCCGCCATGACGGCAAGGGGCGCAATTGTAGAGAAGGGGCAAGAGAGGTGCAAGGCAATTGGTGATTATTTGAACAATCTTTAATCACCACAAACCTGTAGTCGCTGCTGAAGGGTGCGAGAGGGACCGCAGAGCCATCAAAAGAACGGATTGCTTCACAATCCTTCGCAGCCTGCGGCAGCGACTACAAGTATTGCTATTTCTTCTTTGAAGAAGTCTTGGCCTTGACGCTGCGCTGGCGCAGCGCTTCAAACAGGCAGACGCCCGTTGCGACCGATACGTTCAGACTGCTGACGCTACCGGCCATCGGCAGACGCACCAGATAATCGCAATGCTCACGAGTCAGGCGGCGCATGCCTTTGCCTTCAGCACCCATGATCAGGATGGTCGGGCCGGTCATGTCTTGGTCGTAGAGTTCCTGCTCGGCTTCGCCGGCAGTGCCCACGATCCACAGTCCGCGCTGCTGAAGCTTTTTCAGCGTGGCGGCGAGGTTAGTAACTGCAACCAACGGAATGACTTCCGCAGCGCCGCAGGCTACTTTTCGTACAGTCGGAGTCAGGGTTGCAGACTTGTCCTTAGGTACGATGACGGCCAAAGCACCCGCCGCATCCGCCGTGCGTAAGCAAGCGCCCAGGTTGTGCGGATCGGTCACGCCGTCCAGAACCAGAATCAGCGGAGCACCTTCGGTACGGTCCAGCAATTCGTTGAGCATGGCCTCGCCCCACACCTGACTCGGGCTCACTTCAGCCACGACGCCCTGGTGCACGCCTTCAACCCAAACGTCCATCTCGCGACGTTCAGCGTTACCGACATCAATCCGGTTTTCGGCAGCCAGCGCAATCAGGGTCTGAACGCGAGGATCGCTGCGGCTTTCAGCCAACCATACTTGCTTGACGCGTTTTGGATGGTGACGAAGCAACGCTTCTACAGCGTGAATACCGTAGATTTTTTCCAACTGACTCATGACTTGGCCTTAGGTTTGCGCGCTCCGCCACTTTTGGCAGCAGGAGCGGTGCCCGATTTTGGCGGGCCTTTACGATGTTTGCTCGGCTTGGAAGGCTTACCTGCATCTTTGGCAGGCGCCCCCCTACCCGACTTTCCCGGCTCCGATGTCCGACCGCCGCTTTTCGCGTCGGCCAGAAGCGCCTGCTTCAACTCACGACTTTTGCGCAGCTCGGCATTTTTTGCCGCAGCATCGCTCGGGCGATACGTATCGTCGGTTTTCTTGGCAGCCTTGGGCGCGCTGCGACGAGCGGCCGGGGCCGGCTCGACAGGTTTTTCCGTAGCTTTGGTGCCCGATTTACCGGCATTTTTGGCAGCAGGCGCGTCAGTACCGCGATTTTTGCGGCCAATTGGCGCGCTGAGGGTTTTCTCAGCCATCTCAAAGTCGATTTTGCGTTCGTCGAGATCGACGCGCATCACTCGCACTTCAACGGTGTCGCCCAAACGGAAGCTGCGACCGGTGCGCTCGCCCGCCAGGCGGTGATGCACAGGATCGAAGTGGTAGTAATCGCCCGGCAACGCGGTCACATGGACCAGACCTTCAACATAAATGTCGGTCAGCTCGACGAACAGGCCAAAGCCCGTTACCGCAGTAACTACGCCAGGGAAAGACTCGCCGACGCGATCCTTCATGAACTCGCACTTCAACCAGTTGGTCACGTCACGCGTGGCTTCATCGGCACGACGCTCGCTCATCGAACACTGCTCGCCGAGTTGCTCAAGAATCGCTTCGTCGTACGGATAAATGCGCGCTTTCGGAATCGTCATCGCACCGGCACGGCGAACGTGCGGGGTATCCATTTTGGAATGGATGACGCTGCGAATTGCCCGGTGGGTTAGCAGGTCCGGGTAGCGACGAATCGGCGAGGTGAAGTGGGTATAGGCTTCATAGTTCAGGCCGAAGTGGCCCTGGTTATCAGCGCTGTACACCGCCTGACTCAACGAACGCAGCATCACGGTCTGGATCAGATGGAAATCCGGACGATCCTTGATGCTGGCCAGCAACGCCTGGTAATCCTTCGGCGACGGACCATCTTTGCCCTTGTGCAGGCTCAGACCCAACTCACCAAGGAAGGCACGCAGCTTTTCCAGACGCTCAGGTGGAGGACCATCGTGAACGCGATACAGGGCCGGAATTTCGTGCTTCTTGAGGAATTCAGCAGTGGCCACGTTGGCAGCCAGCATGCATTCTTCGATCAGTTTGTGCGCATCGTTACGCGTGGTAGGGCGAATTTCGGCAATTTTGCGCTCGGAACCGAAGATGATTCGGGTTTCCTGCGTTTCAAAATCAATCGCGCCGCGCACATGACGAGCCGCCAGCAGCACCTTGTACAACGAGTAAAGTTGCTTGAGGTGCGGTACTACATCAGCGTATTCGCTGCGCAGTTGCTTGGCTTCGCTGGTTTTCGGCTGTTCCAGGATAGTGCTGACCTTGTTGTAGGTCAGACGTGCCTGGGAGTGAATCACCGCTTCATAGAACTTGTAGTCGGTCATTTCGCCGGACTTGGAGATGGTCATCTCGCAAACCATGGCCAAACGGTCGACTTTCGGGTTCAGGGAGCACAGACCGTTGGATAACTGCTCGGGCAGCATCGGGATCACGCGCTCAGGGAAATACACCGAGTTACCACGTACCTGAGACTCGGCATCCAGCGCCGAACCGATTTTCACGTAGCTGGAGACGTCGGCAATTGCCACGTACAACGTCCAGCCACCCGAGAACAGGCGCAGCTTGCCCGGCTTGGCTTCGCAGTAAACCGCATCATCGAAATCGCGCGCATCTTCGCCGTCAATGGTGACGAACGGCAGATGGCGCAGGTCGATACGCTTCTCTTTGTCTTTTTCTTCAACTTCAGGCTTGAGCTTGGCGGCTTCTTTAAGCACTGCCTCAGGCCAGACGTGAGGAATATCGTAGGTGCGCAGGGCAATGTCGATTTCCATGCCGGGCGCCATATAGTTGCCCACCACTTCAAGCACATCGCCTTGAGGCTGGAAGCGCGGCGTCGGCCAGTGAGTAATCTTCACTTCGACAAACTGGCCAACCTTGGCGCCGGCGTTACGACCCGGGGTAACCAGCACTTCTTGCTGGATCTTCGGATTGTCGGCAACCACAAAGCCAATGCCGCCTTCTTCGAAGTAACGCCCTACGATGGTTTCGTGAGCTCGCGAGACCACTTCAACGATCACGCCCTCACGGCGACCACGGCGATCCAGCCCGGAAACACGAGCCAGCGCACGATCGCCATCGAACACCAGACGCATTTGCGACGGGCTCATGAACAGGTCGTCGCTTCCATCATCAGGGACCAGGAAGCCGAAGCCGTCACGATGACCGCTGATGCGGCCGAGAATCAGGTCGAGCTTGTCCACCGGCGCATAAGTGCCACGGCGGGTATAAATGAGCTGGGCATCACGCTCCATCGCACGCAGGCGACGACGCAAGGCCTCGATTTGGTCTTCTGTAGTCAGACCGAACTCTTCTACCAACTGCTCGCGAGCAGCCGGCGAACCACGCTCGGCCAGATGCTGAAGGATCAGCTCGCGGCTAGGGATAGGGTTTTCGTATTTTTCCGCTTCACGTGCGGCCTCGGGATCGAGGGTCTGCCAATCGGCCATTAGATAGTTTTCACCTTGTCTATATGCGGGTTAGTTTGGCATACGCGTATTGAAACGGGAAATTTCGGACTCATACAGAGCCGTAATAGCCCGTTCTGACGCACATTGCGGTCGCGCACTCGCCGTTCGCGAAATATTTTCACTATTTTTATGCACAACGCTTTACAGGTCAAAGGGTCGTCCGTATAGTGCGCGCCATCGACAACGGCAACGACGTTGAAGATGATGCCCAGATGGTGAAATTGGTAGACACGCCAGCTTCAGGTGCTGGTGACCGCAAGGTCGTGGAAGTTCGAGTCTTCTTCTGGGCACCAATTTAGAGATGCAGATTAGTACAATCTGCAGACTCACACAAAAACCCGCGAAAGCGGGTTTTTGCATTCTAAGCCGCTGATTTATTAAAACTAAAACAGGGGTTTACAGAATCAAAAGCCCTCCGTATAGTGCGCCACATCAACAGCGGCAACGTTGCTGATACTGCCCAGATGGTGAAATTGGTAGACACGCCAGCTTCAGGTGCTGGTGACCGCAAGGTCGTGGAAGTTCGAGTCTTCTTCTGGGCACCAATTCAAGTTTGAAATGTTTTCGCTGAAAACATTTCAAATCTCACAAAAACCCGCGAAAGCGGGTTTTTGCGTTTCCGTGGCTGGCAATCGTCCCAGCCCAAGCTTTCTATCCCTCCTCCTGCGACTATCGCCCCATCCTTGTGGCGCACTTGAGAAGCAATATCGTTTATTATTGTTACAAGTTTTGTAGTACCCAAGCGAGGAACCCAGCGAATGATGCTCCGAAATACCCAGCTTGCAACATTTCTACTGCGTAGTTTGTCCATCGCAACTCTTGGCCTGACCCTGATCACTCCCGCCGCTCAGGCTGCCGATCCTGTAACCCTGACCCTGTATAACGGCCAGCACAAAGAAGTCGGCGACAATCTCGCCGCAGCCTTTGAAGCCAAGACCGGTATTCACGTCGACGTACGCAAAGGCAGCAGTAACCAACTCGCCAGCCAGATCGTCGAAGAAGGCGACCGCTCGCCTGCCGACGTGTTCTATGCCGAAGAATCGCCGCCGCTCAACAGCCTTGGCGAACAGGGCTTTCTGGCCAAGGCCGACGACAGCACCCTGCAAGCGCTACCCAAGGAATATGTGGCCGCCAATGGCACCTGGATCGGCGTGACTGCGCGCACCCGCGTCGTGGCGTTCAACCCTGACAAGATCAAGGAAGAAGAGCTGCCCAAGTCAGTTCTGGATTTCGCAGGCCCCGAATGGCAAGGCAAAGTAGGTTTCGTACCTACCAGCGGTGCATTCCAGGAACAGGCCGTGGCCATTATCAAACTGCATGGCCGTGATGCCGCCGAGGAGTGGCTGACCGGGCTACGCGCCTTTGGCAAGACCTACACCAACAACATGGTTGCGCTAAAAGCCGTCGAAAATGGCGAAGTGGCCGCCGTACTGGTCAACAATTACTACTGGTTCGCCCTGCAGCGCGAGAAAGGCAAGCTGAACTCCAAGCTGTACTACTTCACCGATGGCGATGCGGGCGGTCTGATTACCGTATCCAGCGCCGGCGTACTGAAGGCCAGCAAACACCCCAAAGAAGCCCAGCAACTTCTGGCGTACATGGCCAGCGAAGAAGGTCAGCGAGTGATCACCAACACCACTGCTGAATACCCGATGCGCAAAGGCATGGTCTCGGAACGCGGCCTCAAGCCATTTGATGAGCTACAACCGCCAAAAATCACTCCGGCCGACCTTGGCAACGCTGATGAAGCGCTGGAGCTTGAACAAGATGTAGGCTTGCTCTGATGCTGTCTGCCGCCCAACCTGCACGCTTCACCGTGAAACGTAAAAGGCCTTCGGTCTGGCTGTTGTTGCCCGTGCTGTTGCTGGTAGGCCTGAGCCTGTTGCCGTTGCTGTATGTCGGCACCAAGGCGTGGCAGGCCGGGTGGGCACAAGCGGCGCACTTGTTGTGGCGGCCTTTTGTATTTGACCTGATGCGCAACACGCTGCTGCTGATGGTGGGCGTGACCGTAACCTGCGCGCTGGTCGGCTTGTCGCTGGCCTGGCTGCTTGAGCGCAGTAACTTGCCGGGGCGCCGCCTGTGGGGCGTGATCCTGTGCCTGCCGTTTGCCGTTCCGGCATTCGTCAGCAGCTTCACCTGGGTGTCCCTCAGCTCCAGCTTTGAGGGCCTGGGCGGCGCCATTCTGGTGATGAGCCTGTCCAAATACCCACTGATCTTCCTGCCTGTCGCGGCCACTTTGCGCAATCTCGACCCGGCACTTGAAGAGTCGGCCCGCACCCTGGGCCAGAATCGCCTGGGGGTGTTTTTCAGGATCACCCTGCCGCTGCTCTGGCCTTCGTTGCTGGCAGGCTCGTTGTTGATTGCCCTGCATATGCTGGTGGAGTTTGGCGCGCTGTCGATCATCGGCCTGCAGACCTTCACCACTGCGATCTATCAGCAATTCGAGCTGTCGTTCAGCAACGCCAATGCAGCCATGCTCTCGGCAGTGCTGCTGGTGATGTGTCTGAGCCTGCTGTGGCTGGAACTGAAAGTGCGCGGCAAAGGCCGGCACATTCGAATCGGCCAGGGCGCAGCACGGCGCGCCGAGCAAGTGCGGCTGGGCAAATGGTCATTTATTGGCCAGCTGTATTGCCTGGCACTGGCAATCATTGGGAGCGGGGTCCCGCTGGGCATGCTGGCGTATTGGCTGGTCAAGGGCAGCTCCGCAGCGTTCCCGATGGCAGCCATTGGCGAGGCGCTGCTCTCGTCCCTGTCACTGGCGCTGGGCGGCGCTGCCCTGTGCCTGGTGCTGGCGGTCCCCGTAGGCTTGCTGGTGGTGCGGTATAAAGGCCGGCTGGCCATCTGGGCCGAGCGTCTGCCATACCTGCTGCATGCATTGCCCGGACTGGTGATTGCCCTGGCGCTGGTGTACTTCTCGCTGCATTACGTGCCAGCGCTGTACCAGACCTCCGCCCTGCTGCTGATTGCCTATGCCTTGCTGTTTTTACCACTGGCGCAGGCGCCGATTCGCACGGCGCTGAACAAGGCCGCTCCGCAGCTTGAAGAAGCGGCACGCACCCTGGGCGCATCGTCGTTTTCGGCGTTTTGCCGGGTGACATTGCCAATCATTTTCCCGGCACTGGGGGCGGCTTTCGCCCTGGTGTTCCTGGACGCCATGAAAGAGCTGACCGCCACACTGCTTTTGAGTCCGACCGGTCTTAATACATTGGCAACACAGGTTTGGTCCCACACCTCCAACATCGAGTTTGCGGCGGCGGCCCCCTATGCGGCGCTGTTGATCCTGGTATCGGGGCTGCCGGTTTACCTGCTGACCACCAAGATGTATCTGAGCCGCTAGCAATCTGTTGACGTAGGAGCGAGCTTGCTCGCGAGCTCTTTGGTGGTTGAAAAGCTCGCGAGCAAGCTCGCTCCTACAGGTTGCTCGCGGCCTATGCCCTGAACTGTCCCAGGCTCGCTTTTAGCTGCGCCGCTAACCCGTCAAGTATCTGGCCGCTGGCGGTCGTTTCGTTGACCGCACGGGCTGCACGCTCAGCCTGGGCATGAATCACTTCAACCCGCCCACGCACCGCATGCGCGCCCTGGGCCTGATGCGCAGCAGCTTTAGTGGCATCCCCAATCGCGGCGTGCACCTGCTCAACCGAAGCCTGCACAGTTTTCTGCAACTGAACGCTGCCTCGCAGCACTGCCAACCCCTCATTGGCCTGGCGCCCGGCCAGAGCAATCGCCGCTACTGCCTCCCTGGCCCCCTGCTGCAAGGCTACGATGTGAGCCTGGATGTCGCCGGTAGAGCTCTGCGTCTTGCTGGCCAGCGCCCGCACCTCATCTGCCACCACAGCAAAACCGCGCCCTGTCTCCCCTGCCCGTGCAGCCTCAATCGCCGCATTAAGGGCCAGAAGATTGGTTTGCTCGGCGATGCCGTGAATGACCGTCAGTACCACTTCAATTTGCTCACTTTGCTGTGCCAGACGCTCAATGACCTTGGCTCCAGCCCCAACCTGTCCGGCCAGCGCCTCGATCAAGCCGCCGACTTGTGCAGAGGTGCGGGTATTTTCATCAGTGGCCTGACGAATATCCTGCACCTGCCTGAGCGCTGCCTGCATCGCCTGACTTTCCGACTGCGCCGCATCGGCCATGGTCGATAGCGCCTCCAGGCTCTGGGCCACTTCATCACGCTGCAACTGGGCCGCAGCATTGGCCCCTGCATTGCGCTCTGTCATGGCACCAATCTCGACCCCGGTACGCTGCGCCACATCACCTGCCTCACGCACAATGGGCTGCAACTTGTCGATAAAACGGTTCACCGCCCCCGCCATATCGCCAATCTCATCCTTGCTGTTCAGGCCCACACGCTTGGTCAGATCACCCTCGCCTGCAGCCAGATCGTTCAACGCGGCAATCATCAGCAGCAATTTGTTGACCACCCGCCGCCCCAACACCACAGCCAGCAACAGCAAAACACCCAGCCCCACAATCGCCAGCCCCATGCCAATGCGCCAGCGCAAGGTGTCAGCCGCATCGCGAACGGTCACCGCGGTATTGGCCTGCATCTGCGCCGCTGCAGCCTGGGCTGATTCCAGACGCGCGCCCAGTGCTGCCGAGCTGTCTTTTGCAGCGCCCTGCAGGCTTTCATCCACCAAATGCTCACTGCTGACGATCAGTTGCGCAAAACGCTTATCAAGGGCAGCCAGATCCTTCTCGACCGAGGCCGTGGAAACGCCCATTAACACCTTGCCAATCTCAACGCCATTGGGGCTGATGGAGGCTTCGAGGTAATAAACCGCCGGGTCGTGCCGCGCCGCATCCAGAACTTTATCCAAGGCTCGCTCGCCCTTACCCTTCTCCAAAAGAGCCTTGTTGATCGAATTTTCACGATTGAGGTAACGCGTCAGATGCTGTCCGGCAACGTCGTCATACACCACGAACAGCACGTTGGGATTGCGCTGGGCACGACGGGCGAAATCGGACAATGTGGGCGCATCATTGTCCCAGATGGCCCGTGGCGCTACAGCCGCCAGCAGTTGCGCCATATCATTGGCCGAATCCATCAGATTCTTTTCCAGTGCATTGCGCAGCTGCATTTGCTCTTCTTTCAAGCGCGGCGCCAGCCCGGCCGTCAGGCGTTCGCGAGTGCTGGCAGACAACCCTTCAAGACTGCTCTTGACCTCACGCCCGGCCTGCTCCAGCTCGCCCGTAAGCTTTTGACTGTCCGCCCCCAGGCGCGCATCCAGATCAGACTCAAGGGCCGCCACTGTGCTGCGCGTCAGTGCAACAGCCACCAGCACCTGCACCAAGAGAGCGATACCTAGGGTAACGAATACAGGCCGCAATAGACGACTTCGTAACAGTGAGAGCACGGCAGACACAGAAAACCCCTCCACAGCGGTGCCACTATATTGATGGCACCTTAATGGCTATTTCACAGCAAGGGTCGTGCCGCACGGCAGGCAGAAACAACAAAGGGCCCCGAGGGGCCCTTTGTTTACATCAAAACGTCTTAAGCGAACGGGTGACGCAGAACGATGGTCTCGTTGCGGTCCGGGCCAGTCGAGATGATGTCGATCGGAGCACCGATCAGCTCTTCTACGCGCTTGATGTAAGCACGCGCAGCAGCAGGCAGCTCTTCCAGGGTTTTGGCACCCACGGTCGATTCTGTCCAGCCCGGTACAGCTTCGTAAACCGGCTGCAGACCTTCGTAGCTGTCAGCATCGGTCGGCGCGTCCACCAGGACGTTACCGTTTGCATCTTTGTAGCCGACACAAATATTGATGGTTTCCAGACCGTCGAGTACGTCCAGCTTGGTCAGGCAGATACCCGAGATGCTGTTCACATCGATAGCGCGACGCAGGATAACGGCATCGAACCAGCCGCAACGACGGGCACGGCCGGTGGTTGCACCGAACTCGTGACCCTGTTTGGCCAAGTGAGCGCCCACTTCGTCGAACAGCTCAGTCGGGAATGGACCCGAACCCACGCGAGTGGTGTAAGCCTTGGTGATACCCAGGATGTAATCCAGGAACATCGGACCAACGCCCGAACCGGTGGCAACACCGCCAGCGGTAGTGTTGGAGCTGGTCACGTACGGGTAGGTACCGTGGTCGATGTCCAGCAACGAACCCTGGGCGCCTTCGAACATGATGTCTTTGCCAGCGCGGCGCAGACCGTGCAGCTCGGCAGTCACGTCCAGCATCAGCGGCTTGAGCAGCTCGGCGTATTCCTTGCACTCGGCCAGGGTCTTGTCGAAGTCGATGGCGGCTTCTTTGTAGTAACCCACCAGCATGAAGTTGTGGTATTCCACCAATTCACGCAGCTTGGCTTCAAAGCGCGGCATGTTGAGCAGATCGCCAACACGCAGGCCACGACGAGCAACCTTGTCTTCATATGCCGGGCCAATGCCGCGACCGGTAGTACCGATCTTCAGCTCGCCACGGGCCTTTTCACGAGCCTGATCCAGCGCTACGTGGAAGGACAGGATCAGCGGGCAAGACGGACTGATACGCAGGCGCTCGCGCACCGGTACGCCTTTCTCTTCCAGCTTGATGATTTCACGCAACAGGGCGTCGGGAGCAACCACCACGCCGTTGCCGATCAGGCACTGCACGCCTTCGCGCAATACGCCCGACGGGATCAGGTGCAGAACGGTTTTTTCACCGTCGATTACCAAGGTGTGGCCAGCGTTGTGGCCACCCTGGTAGCGCACTACAGCGGCAGCATGTTCGGTCAGCAGATCAACGATCTTGCCTTTGCCCTCATCACCCCATTGGGTGCCCAGGACTACGACATTCTTACCCATAACACTTGTCCTCTTCGCGCAAACTTGGTGCCGGCAGCCGCCGGCAGGAAAACTCAAGAAGCCAGCGGCACTACTTGCCACAAGCCATTCTGCTGAATCAATTGGCGGTCGCAGTCCGCCTCACTGGCGGCGATCCGTGACTGGCCAGGCAATGCCTGAACCACACGCTGACCTTCACTGCGAAGCTGGCAAACCTGCTGCCAGAGTGTCGCATCTGTACTGTCGGGCATCCAGATACCGCCACACGGTAGCTCGACTTCAGCACGCCCCAGGGTCACCAGGGTTTTCAAATCAGTCGAAAAACCGGTCGCCGGACGGGCACGCCCGAAAACAGCACCAATATCGTCATAACGACCGCCCTGAGCGATGGAATCCCCAACGCCCGGAACAAAGACCGCAAACACCACACCTGTGTGGTAGTGATACCCACGCAACTCACCCAGGTCAAAATACAGCGGCAACTGCGGGAAACGCACAGACAACCGCTCGGCAATCGCCAGCAAATCGTCCAGAGCAGCCAGAACCGGGGCCGGAGCCTGGGCCAGGCGCTCACGCGCAGCAACCAGCACGTCGCGGCCGCCACACAAACCAACCAATGCCTGCAGCATGCCTGCCAAATCAGCCGGCAAACCTTCGGTCAAGGCCGTTACTTCGTCGATCGCCTTGCGTTGCAGAGCGTCGAACAATTGTTGTTCCACTTCAACCGACAGGTTGGCCGCACGGGCCAAACCACGGTAGATACCAACGTGACCCAGGTCCATGTGGACATCCGGCACGTCGGCCAATTGCAGCATGGCCAGCATCAAGCTGATGACTTCCACGTCGCTGCTCGGGCTGGCATCGCCATACAACTCGGCACCCAGCTGGATCGGGCTGCGCGAGGATGACAACCCGCGCGGCTGAGCATGCAGCACGCTGCCGGCGTAGCACAGACGGCTCGGGCCTTCACGGCGCAAGGTATGCGCGTCAATGCGCGCCACTTGTGGCGTGATGTCGGCACGAAAACCCATCTGGCGACCCGTTTGCGGGTCAATAACCTTAAAGGTCCGCAAGTCGAGATCCTGGCCTGCCCCTGTCAGCAAGGACTCCAGGTATTCGATATGCGGGGTGACAACGAACTCATAGCCCCAGCTCTGGAACAGATCCAACACCTGACGGCGCGCCACTTCAATGCGGGCTGCCTCAGGTGGAAGTACTTCTTCGATGCCATCTGGCAGAAGCCAGCGGTCTACCGTTGCCATTACGCCATTCCCCTATGATCCGGGCGGCCAGCCAGCAGGCGAGCCTTGAGTAAAGCAGAACGTGGCTGCGTCTTGAACGCGCACAGCAAAAAAGCCCAAAGCGACAGGCTCGCACATTCCTCGAAAAATCTGCCGACGTGTAACAGCCAGTCGGTCAATCAAACATGCAGACGCAAAAAAGCCGGGAATTTCCCGGCTGCCGCATCATACACACGTTTTCTAAAAGGATCACCCCGCCAGGCAATTTGCCCGCCGGGCGGAGTGAATACATGCGCCAGATATTCATATGTATGAGCGAGCAAACCCGCTCATACAGTGACTAACCGGCGACGCCCCCTTTACTGCTGTGCCGGCTTGGATTTTTCCAGGTAGCGGAAGAAATCGCTGCTTGGGTCCAGAACCAGTACATCGCTCTTGTTCGCAAAACTTTCGCGGTAAGCGCGCAGGCTGCGATAGAACTTGTAGAACTCCTGATCCTGACCATAAGCCTTGGAGTAGATCGCGGAAGCCTGGGCATCACCATCACCGCGAGCCTCTTCGGACTGACGATACGCCTCAGCCAACAGCACGCGGGCTTGACGATCAGCGTCAGCACGGATGCCTTCTGCCAGCTCGTTACCCTTGGCGCGGTGCTCACGAGCTTCACGCTCACGCTCACTGCTCATGCGTTCGAAAACGCTGCGGTTTACTTCCTTCGGCAGGTCGATGGCCTTGACCCGGACATCAACAACTTCGATGCCCAGCTCTTTTTCAGCCATTTTGTTCAGCGACGCAGTCAGGTCAGCCATCAGCGCGTCGCGCTCACCGGACACAACCTCATGCAGCGTGCGCTTGCCGAACTGGTCGCGCAGACCCGATTCGAGACGACGCGACAAGCGCTCGTCAGCAACTTGCTTAAGACCGGAGGTCGCAGCATAGAAGCGACCGGCATCTTTCACGCGCCACTTGGCGAAGGCATCAACCATTACCGCTTTCTTTTCCAGCGTCAGAAAACGCTGAGTCGGCGCATCCAGCGTCATCAGGCGACCGTCGAACTTGCGCACCTGGTTGACGTAAGGAATCTTCACATGCAGACCCGGCGGAACATCGTCCTGCACCACACGACCAAAGCGCAGCATGACTGCACGTTCGGTTTGCGAAACGATGTAGAAGCTGTTCCAGGCAACAATCGCCACGACAACGGCAACAATAAGGGCGATCAGCGATTTATTGCTCATCAGCGACTCTCCCTGGTACGCGGTGGTGTCGGCATATCCGAGTTGGCATGGGATGCCGAATCGTTATTGCCCGCCGCAGCTGCCGAGCCCGTTGCCGGGGTGCTGCCATTACGGCCTTCAATCATTTTGTCCAATGGCAAGTACAGCAAGTTGCTCTGGCCGTTTTTGTTGCCGGTCACGAGTACTTTGCTGGTATTGCTGAAGACTTCCTGCATGGTGTCCAGGTACAGGCGGTCACGCGTCACATCCGGAGCCTTGCGATACTCGCTCACCAGTTTGGTAAAGCGGTCTGCCTCACCCTTGGCGCGAGAAATCACTTCATCACGATAGCCATTGGCGTTTTCGATGATGCGCTGGGCCTGACCGCGCGCTTCCGGCACCACGCCATTGGCGTAGCTTTCTGCCTGGTTGCGGGCACGCTGCTCGTCTTCACGAGCGCGGATCACGTCATCAAAGGCTTCTTGTACTTCACGCGGTGCTGCTGCGTTCTGTACGTTCACCTGAGTCACAGTGATACCGGTCTTGTAGGTATCAAGGAATCGCTGCAAGCGCTCCTTGATGTCCACAGCCATCTGCTCACGGCCTTCGGTCAATACCTGATCCATCGCAGTGGAACCCACTACGTGACGCAAGGCACTGTCGGTGGCCTGTTGCAGGCTGACTTCCGGCTGATCAACGTTCAGCACGAAGTCGCGCAGGTTGCTGATCTTGTACTGCACGGTCAGCGGCACTTCGACGATGTTTTCGTCTTCAGTGAGCATCTGGCCCTGCTTGGTGTACGCACGCTCACGCGTCACGTTTTCCAGGTACTTTTTATCGAACGGCGGGAAGTAGATGTTCAGACCCGGCCCTACGGTGTCGTAGTACTTGCCCAGACGCAGCACCACGGCTTGCTCCTGTTCGTCGACCACGTAAACCGCGCTGTACAGCCAGGCTGCAGCCAGCACGACCAGACCAATGCCCAGCAGGCCAAAACCAGCACCTTTGCCGCCATTTGATCCGCCGTCGCCGCTACCACGTTTTTTCCCACCACCGAACAACCCATTCAGGCTTTCCTGCAGCTTTCGGAAGGCCTCGTCGAGATCTGGTGGTCCCTTGCGGCCGCCGTTATTCGGGCGTTTGCCACCCCAAGGATCTTGATTATTCGAGTTGCCACCCGGCTCATTCCAAGCCATAGCGCTCTCCATCTGATAAAGCAAAGACGCGCCCACGGCGCGCCGACCAATGCTACAGAATGCCTACCATAGCGGCACAGCCGCTTTGTGAGGCTTTTATTGCAAAGTGTGTTGTTCGATAAATTCCAGCGGCTGCATCCCTTCGCGGCTGACCAAGCGATTGAGCTCGGATCGCGGCAGGCGTACGTCCAGCAGACTGGCACCCTCATCGTCGTGCTCTTCTTTTTGTACTACCCCCAGTTCAAAGAACTGGGCACGCAGTCGAGCAAAACGTTGCGGCAAGCGCAAGGTACCCACAAACAAATCATTGCCCAGCAACTCGGCGATGGCTTGTTCAAGCAACTCCAGCCCGACCCCGTCACGCGCCGACAACCAGACCCGCTGCGGTTTGCCATCGGCATCCCGCTGGATCTGCGGCTCGACACCTTCAAGCAAATCGATTTTGTTGTAGACCTCGAGGATCGGCAAGTCCTGGGCTCCAATCTCGCCCAGCACCACCATCACCTGCTCGATCTGCGCCATACGCTCAGGTTCGTGCGCATCGATCACGTGCAGCAGCAAATCGGAATTGCTCGACTCTTCGAGCGTAGACCGGAAAGCCTCAACAAGCTTGTGTGGAAGGTGACGAATAAAGCCCACTGTGTCAGCCAGAACAATCGGCCCCAGGTCGGCCAGTTCAAGACGGCGCAAGGTAGGGTCAAGCGTGGCAAACAACTGGTCGGCGGCAAACACGTCAGAGCCGGTAACCGCATTGAACAGTGTGGATTTACCGGCGTTGGTATAACCCACCAGCGACACCGTAGGAATGTCGGCGCGTTGGCGCCCTCTACGGGACTGCTCGCGTTGACTGCGGACTTTTTTCAGGCGGGCCTTGATCTGGCTGATGCGTACGCGCAACAGACGACGGTCTGTTTCGAGCTGGGTTTCACCCGGCCCGCGCATACCAATACCCCCACCTTGACGCTCAAGGTGAGTCCAGCCGCGCACAAGGCGCGTGCTCATGTGATCAAGCTGGGCCAGTTCGACCTGCAGCTTGCCTTCATGGGTACGGGCGCGTTGAGCGAAGATGTCGAGAATCAACCCGGTACGGTCAAGTACGCGACACTCGAATACACGCTCGAGGTTACGCTCCTGACTCGGGGTGAGGACGTGATTGAAAATCACAATGTCGACCTTCTCGGCCTTGACCAGGTCGCGTAACTCCTCGACCTTGCCACTGCCAATCAGGTACTTGGCCGATGGCCGATGACGCGGCACGTTAAAAAACGCGACCGTCTCGGCGCCGGCCGATACAGCTAACTCCTGGAACTCCTGCGGATCTTCGCGCGCCTCAGGGTCCTGTCCTTCCAAGTGAACGAGGATCGCTCGCTCACCACCACCGTGGCGCTCAAAGAACAAAGCAGACTCCTATCAGGCGTTACCTGGTTCAGCGTCTGCCAGTTCCGATTCAGCTGCGCTTGGCAGACGAATAGGACGTACTGGTACGACTGTCGAGATAGCGTGCTTGTAAACCATTTGGCTGACGGTGTTTTTCAGCAGAATCACGAACTGGTCGAAAGACTCGATAGTCCCCTGCAGCTTGATCCCGTTGACCAGATAGATGGAAACGCCAACCTTCTCTTTACGCAAAGTATTCAAGTAAGGGTCTTGTAGCGAATGCCCTTTTGACATATGCCGCACTCCTGTAAGGATAAAAATAGAAACAAAAATTAGATGGCTGATGACGCCATACCCATAGGATAGACGGCATTTCCTGAGACTCAGCTCAATATGGAGACCGATTCCAGGTATTTCAAGGCTCGTGGCAGATTGTCGCAGTCCAGACTGTCCAGCCAATGCAGATCATTCCAGCTGCGTAACCAGGTGAACTGACGCTTGGCCAACTGGCGCGTGGCAATTATGCCGCGCTCCTGCATCTCGGCCGCTGTCAGCTTGCCGTCAAGGTAATCCCAGACTTGCCGGTAACCCACTGCACGTATAGACGGCAACCCTGCATGCAGGTCACTTCTATTACGCAGGGCTAGGACCTCATCAATGAACCCCTGTTCCAGCATCTGCCCGAATCTTTGTGCAATTCGCTCATGCAGCACCTGACGATTAGCCGGAGCAATGGCCAGGTTCGCGACAGTATAGGGCAATTGACTGCAGCCAGAAGCCGCTGCTTTAGTAGATTCTTCAGATTGTTTCTGGCGGTGGTCCGTCATGCTCATGCCGCTGACCCGATAAACCTCTAAGGCACGGGTCAGACGCTGCGGATCGTTGGGATGAATGCGTGCCGCCGACGCTGGATCGATGGCTGCCAACTGGTCGTGCAACGCTTGCCAGCCGAGGCGCAATGCCTCTTCCTCGAGTTGCGCACGCACTTGCGGATCGGCCGCAGGCATGTCTGCCAGCCCCTCACTAAGCGCTTTGTAATAGAGCATGGTGCCGCCCACCAACAGCGGGATATTGCCGCGAGCGGTGATTTCAGCCATGGCTGTGAGCGCATCACGACGGAAATCAGCCGCCGAATAGCTTTCAGCCGGGTCGAGAATATCGATCAGCCGGTGCGGATGCGCGGCCAGGATTTCTTTCGAGGGTTTGGCCGTGCCGATATCCATACCGCGATAGACCAGTGCCGAGTCGACACTGACCAGCTCGCAGGGCAGCACCTTGCTCAGCTCGATCGCTAGGTCGGTTTTGCCCGCGGCAGTCGGCCCCATCAAAAAGATGGCCGGAGGTAAAGCGTTGGAACCTGTCATCAGCGACCGCGCAAAAAGAGTTTGTCCAAGTCGTCCAGACCCATTTGGGTCCAGGTCGGACGACCATGATTGCACTGACCGCTGCGCTCGGTATTTTCCATGTCACGCAACAAGCCGTTCATTTCCGGCAAGGCCAGGCGCCGATTGGCGCGGATCGCACCGTGGCAGGCCATGGTGCCGAGCAATTCATTGAGATGTGCCTGAATCCGGTCACTGGTACCGTACTCCATCAGATCGGCCAATACGTCGTGCACCAGACGCTGTGCCTCAGCCTGCTTGAGCAGGGCCGGAATCTGGCGGATGGCCAATGTTTCCGGTCCCAGGCGCTGCAGCTCAAAGCCAAGACGCTGGAACCACTCGGCGTGCTCTTCGGCGCAATCGGCTTCCCGCTGACTGACTGCAATCGACTCCGGCACCAGCAGCGGCTGACCGCTCAGCCCTTCACTGGCCATGGCGATCTTCAAGCGCTCATACATGATCCGCTCGTGGGCCGCATGCATGTCCACCAGCACCAGCCCCTGGGCGTTTTCCGCGAGGATATAAATGCCCTTGAGCTGCGCCAGTGCATAGCCCAGCGGCGGAATATCGCCCTGCCCTTCAGGCATCGGCGAGGCGCCGGCCTCAGGCAATGGCGCGAAAAATTCCCGGTAGGCGTTGCGCGCCTCCGCGGCCGGAACAGACGGCGTCGCCGATGGCGGGCGATAGAACGATTGATAGCCCGCCCCGGCACCAGAACCCGGCACATGGGCCGAAGGTGCAGCCTGGGGCGGCTCGAGCAGATTCGCCGCCAGACGCATTTCACCTTGCGGGCCAAACTCACCCGCATCGATCCCGGTAGGCCGTTCGGCACCCGGTACCGGCGCAGGGGCCGCCAGTTGATCTTCCGGTCGCACATCGCCCAGAGCGCGGTGCAACGTGCCGTACAAGAAGTCATGCACCATGCGCCCGTCACGGAAACGCACTTCGTGCTTGGTCGGGTGCACGTTGACGTCTACCGCCGCCGGGTCGACCTCAAAAAACAGCACGAAGGTCGGATGACGGCCGTTGAACAGCACATCGCGGTAAGCCTGACGCACCGCGTGCGCCACCAATTTGTCGCGCACTGCACGGCCATTCACATAGAAGTACTGCAAGTCGGCCTGGCTGCGCGAAAAGGTCGGCAAGCCCACCCAGCCCCACAAATGCAGGCCGTTGCGCTCGATCTCGATCGGCAGCGCCTGCTCCAGGAAGGCCGCACCGCACACTGCCGCCACACGCCTGGCGCGGGCAGTATCGTCGTGGGCTTCGTGTAGATTGAGGATGGTTTTACCGTTGTGCCGCAGATTGAACGCCACATCAAAACGCGCCAGCGCCAAACGCTTGATTACTTCTTGCAGGTGATCGAATTCGGTTTTTTCAGTTTTGAGAAACTTGCGCCGCGCAGGCGTGTTGAAAAACAGGTCCCGTACTTCAACCGAGGTACCGACCGGATGGGCTGCCGGCTGGACCCGGGGCGCCATGTCGCGCCCCTCGGTCTCAACCTGCCACGCCTGATCGGCGCCGCGGGTGCGCGATGTCAGGGTCAGCCTTGCCACCGAACTGATGGAGGCCAGCGCCTCGCCTCGAAAACCCAGGCTCATCACCCGCTCAAGGTCTTCCAGGTCGCGGATCTTGCTGGTGGCGTGACGCGCCAGGGCCAGCGGCAAGTCGTCGCTGGAAATCCCGCTGCCATCGTCGCGCACCCGCAGCAGCTTGATGCCGGCCTGCTCCACATCCACGTCGATTCGTTTGGCACCCGAGTCGAGGCTGTTTTCCAGCAGCTCCTTAATCACCGACGCCGGGCGCTCAACCACCTCGCCAGCCGCAATCTGGTTAGCCAGGCGCGGGCTGAGCAGCTCGATACGCGCACTACTGTTCAACACCCCGTCACTCATTGCTTGGACACCAGTTCGGTGGCAGGGATGTTCAGGTTCTGGCCAACTCGCAACTCATCGGTTTTCAAGTTGTTGCTCGACCGCAGCGTCGCAACCCCCACCTGATAACGCACAGCAATCATCGCCAGGGTTTCGCCAGGACGAACCGTGTGTTCGCGTGCACCCTGGGCGATTTTGCCGGTATCACGCAGCCAGGCAATGTAAGTGCCCGGTGGCGGGTTTTGCTGGAAGAATTGACGCACACCACTGCTGATCGAACGTGCCAGCGCCTGCTGGTGGCTGGAGGACGACAGTTTGTTGGCTTCGTTGGCGTTCGAGATAAACCCGGTTTCGACGAGAATCGATGGAATATCCGGCGATTTGAGCACCATGAACCCGGCTTGTTCCACGCGCTGCTTGTGCAGCGGCGTCACTCGACCGATGTTGCTCAAGACTTTTTGCCCTACGTTCAGGCTGGAGGTGAGCGAAGCGGTCATCGACAAATCGAGCAACACGCCTGCCAGCATCCGGTCCTTGTCATCCAGGCTCACGTTCCCGGCGCCACCGATCAAGTCAGAACGGTTTTCACTGTCTGCCAGCCAACGAGCGGTTTCGGACGTTGCGCCGCGCTCGGACAAGGCGAAGACCGATGCACCAAAGGCAGCCTTGGAAGGCGCGGCGTCAGCGTGGATAGACACAAACAGGTCGGCGCCCTTCTTGCGGGCAATTTCGGTGCGTCCGCGTAACGGAATAAAGTAGTCGCCGGTACGGGTGAGCTCGGCTTTAAAGCCTTTCATGCCGTTGATCTGGCGCTGCAGCTCTTTGGCAATCGCCAGTACCACGTTCTTCTCGTGCTGACCGCCAGCACCCGAAGCGCCCGGGTCTTCGCCGCCATGTCCGGCGTCAATCACCACCACTACGTTACGTTTGCCACTGGGCACGGGAGGCAGATTGACCTCTGGTTGCGCGGGGGTCACCGGTACCACCGGAACCGTCGCCACATTGGTCGCCGGCAAACTCGGGCTCAGGTCAGCCCCCTGGTCATACAGGTCGACCACCAGACGGTTGCCGTATTGCGCATTAGGTGGGAGAACGAAGCTTTTAGGGGTCACGGCCCTTTTCAGATCGATCACCACCCGCAAGTCGGTAGGCGTGCGTTGCGCCGAGCGCATGCTGGTGATTGGCGTGTTGGCCGTGGCCACATTCAAAGGCCCGCCAAGGGTCGCGCCATTGATATCAATCACCAGGCGATCCGGTGCTGTTAGCGTAAATACGCTGTGTTGCACCGGGCCTGTGAGGTCAAACACCAGCCGAGTGTTGTCCGGAGCACGCCATAAACGAACGCTTTTTACCTGAGTCGCGGCCACGGCATTCACGGCCATGACACTGAGCAACAGACCAACGACACTCACTAACGCGCGAAAGCGCATACCAAACCCCATCATTATTTGTATTCCGGTGCCAAGGCGGCACACCAAGACTCGCCACGTGAACCTTGGGGCGTCAACTTCAGCAAACGCCCGGTGTTATGCGGGCTAATGGTAATGGTAATGGTCAGGTCAGGCTTTGGCAAAAAGCCTGCACCTTTATCGGGCCACTCGATCAAGCATAGGGCGTCTTCGTCGAAATAATCGCGAATCCCCATATATTCCAGCTCTTCAGGGTCGACCAGGCGATACAGATCAAAGTGAAAAGCGCGTATATCGCCAATTTCGTAAGGCTCGACCAGGGTAAAGGTCGGACTTTTGACCGAGCCAGTGTGCCCCAAGCCGCGAATCAAACCCCGTGACAGGGTGGTTTTACCCATCCCCAAGTCGCCATCGAGAAAGATCAGACCGTGACCCTGGGTAACGGTCGCCAAGCGTGCGCCAAACGCGGTCATGGCCTCTTCATCAGCCAGATGCAGTGTTATCTCGTGCACGGTGCGTATTCCTCCAACAACTGACGAATGACTGGTATCAAATCACTGGCCGCCAGCCCACGGCCCAATATTCCTTGTTGTTCACCGGCGCGGGCATGCAGCCACACCGCCAGACATGCCGCCTCAAATGCAGTCATGCCCTGAGCCAGCAAGGCGCCGATCACGCCAGCCAGCACGTCGCCCAGACCTGCCGTCGCCATTGCCGGGTGGCCATGATTGCACACGGCCAGCTCATCATTCAGGCCTGCGATCAAGGTGCCTGCACCTTTAAGAACGCACACCACTGAGTATTTTTTAACCAGCGCCCGGACTGCAGCAGGGCGGTCGGCCTGCACTTGTGCAGTACTGATCCCCAGCAACCGCGAGGCTTCACCGGGATGCGGAGTGATAACCGAACCTGACGCCAGTTTAAAGTCAGCGTTGGACAACAGATTCAGCGCATCGGCATCCCAGACTTGAGGCATTTTTGCCTGAGCCGCCGCCGATAACAAACTGCGGCCCCATGGCGCCTGCCCCAACCCTGGCCCCACCACCAAAACCGAGGCCTGGGCCAACACACCCATCAGCTGATTGGCCGATGACACACCCAGGGTCATCACCTCCGGCAGGCGCACCAGAGCGCCAGGCACATGCTCAGGCCGGGTAGCCAGCGACACCAGCCCCGCACCGCAGCGCAATGCCGCCTGCGCACTAAGGGTAATCGACCCGCCAAACCCCCGGTCTCCGCCAATCAGCAGCACATGCCCGAACTGGCCTTTATGGGCATCCGGCGCTCGCGCAGGCAGCCGCGACAGGTTATCGGCGAGAAGGGGTTCAGGGCTGGCAAACAGGCGTTTGGTCTGTGGCATGGGTATCGGGCTCCGATGTCTGGCAGAATTATACGCATCTCAGCCCCGGTTTCTCTTGCCTCATGCCTGCTATTACCGTCGACCTCCCCGCTCTCGCACAATCCATCAAGGAATGGGGCCGCGAGCTGGGCT
The DNA here is from genome assembly GCF_049897045.1 of Pseudomonas sp. TWR2-1-1. Taxonomy (NCBI): domain Bacteria; kingdom Pseudomonadati; phylum Pseudomonadota; class Gammaproteobacteria; order Pseudomonadales; family Pseudomonadaceae; genus Pseudomonas; species Pseudomonas sp. TWR2-1-1. Next base: position 367,153 of record NZ_JAFCVM010000005.1, on the reverse strand, counting down.
TTCAACAAGTCGCCATTGCCGGCCTCGACCTGGGAGAACACGAGCAACATCTGGAGCGCTGGCTGGCAGCCGGCTACCACGGCGACATGGAATACATGGGCGCACATGGCAGCAAACGTTCACATCCTGAAGAGCTAGTGCCCGGCACCTTGCGCGTGGTGTCGCTGCGCATGGACTACCTGCCCGGCGATACCCACATGGCGCAATTGCTGGCCCAGCCTGAAAAAGCCTACGTATCGCGCTACGCCCTGGGCCGCGACTACCACAAGCTGATCCGCAAACGCGTGCAGCAACTGGGTGACCGGATCCAGGCGGACATCGGCCCGTTCGGCTTTCGCGCCTTTGTCGACAGCGCCCCGGTGCTGGAAAAAGCCATCGCGCAAAAGGCCGGCCTGGGCTGGATCGGCAAAAACACCCTGGTACTCAACCGCAAGGCCGGAAGCTACTTCTTTCTGAGCGAGCTGTTTGTGGATTTACCGCTGCCCGTGGATGCGCCCCACGAGACAGAACACTGCGGACGCTGCACTGCATGCCTGGACATTTGCCCCACCAACGCCTTCGTCGGGCCTTACGTACTGGATGCGCGGCGCTGCATTTCATACCTGACCATCGAACTGAAAACCGCGATCCCCGAAGACTTGCGTCCACTGATCGGCAATCGGGTGTTCGGGTGTGACGATTGCCAGATCGTCTGCCCCTGGAACCGCTTTGCCCGCACCACGGCTGAAGGCGACTTCAAACCCCGACACAACCTCGATAACGCCGGGCTGGCCGAACTGTTCATGTGGGACGAAGACAAGTTTCTGAGCAACACCGAAGGCTCTCCGCTACGCCGTGCCGGCTACGAGCGCTGGCTGCGCAACCTGGCGGTTGGCCTGGGCAATGCCCCGTCGAGCATACCGGTACTCGAAGCGCTCAAAGCAAGGCGTGAATACCCGTCCGAGCTGGTACAGGAACATGTGGAGTGGGCGTTGGCCCAGCACGAGCAACGCGTCTGAGCGCACCCGCATCGCTGGCTCAATGCTCGTCGTTGTACACGAACTTGGGCATTTCCCAGTTGAAGCGAATCGCCAGCAAACGCAGCAAAAGCCCGCCGAACAAGGTGACGAAAATCGCCTGATCGTTGGGCATCTGCAGATAGGTGCACAGCAAGAAACACCAGGCCGCAGCAAACGACACGCTGGCGTACAGCTCGCGGCGGAAGATCAGCGGGATGTCGTTACAGAAGATATCGCGCAGGATGCCACCGAACACCCCGGTAATCACGCCACTCACCGAAGCGACCAACATGCCCTGGCCCATTTCGAGCGCGGTCATGCAGCCAATCAGGGTGAACGCTACCAGCCCCAGTGCGTCGAGCACCAAAAACAGTGAGCGCAGATGGCGCATCAACGGCGCGATAAAGATCGTCACCAGCGCGGCAAAGGTGGTGAGCACCAAGTATTCCGGGTGTTTGACCCAGGTCAGCGGGTAATGGCCCAACAGCACATCACGCACCGATCCGCCGCCCAAGGCGGTGACGCAGGCAATCAGCACCACCCCGAACCAGTCCATGCCCCGCCGACCGGCAGACAGTGCCCCGGTCATGGCCTCGGCAGTAATGGCAACTAAATAGAGCATCAGCAACATGGCAGCGATCCTTGCAATAAGGCGCGCAGTCTACTCATTTGCTTCAAGCACCAATAGAGGGCAGAAAACACACACCCTGTAGGAGCGAGCTTGTCTCGCGATCAACATCAAAATCGCGAGACAAGCTCGCTCCTACAGGAGGGGGTTAGAACTTGATGAAGTGCTTGCGGTAGTGCTGTAGCTCGGCAATCGACTCGCGAATGTCGTCCAGCGCCAGGTGCGTGCCTTTTTTCACCAGGCTGTCGCGCACTTCCGGTGCCCAGCGGGCAACCAGCTCTTTAAGGGTCGAGACGTCGAGGTTGCGATAATGGAAGTAGCTCTCGAGGGTTTTCATGTGGGTGTACAAAAAACGCCGGTCCTGGCAAATGCTGTTGCCGCAGATCGGTGATTTGCCTTTAGGCACCCATTGCTCAAGAAAGGCGAGGGTCTGCGCCTCGGCCTCGGCCATGGTGGTGGTGCTGTCCTTGACCCGCTGGGTCAGGCCGCTGCCACCGTGAGTGCGAGTGTTCCATTCGTCCATGCGCGCCAGCACTTCATCGCTGTGATGGATGGCGATAACCGGACCTTCAGCCAAGGTGTTGAGGTTGCTGTCGGTGACGATGGTGGCCATTTCAATAATGACGTCGTTATCAGGATCCAGACCGGTCATTTCCAGGTCGATCCAGATCAGGTTCTGCGCGTTGTTCATAAATGGCTCCTGGGCTTAGTCGCGCAGTTTAGCTTAGGCATGCAGCCCTCGTGCTAAACTCGCCAGCGTTTTACCCTCCTTATCGTTTTATCAACACGGAACACCCATGGCCAAACGCCAGCTCAATCGTCGCCAAAACTGGCGCATCGAAAAGATCCAGGGCGAGCGCGCTGCCCGCGCCGCCAAACGTGAATCCAGTGCCGTCGAAGCACTTGAAGGCGGCGACCTGGGCGCCGAACAGCTCGGCCTGGTGATCGCGCACTTTGGGGTGCAGGTCGAAGTCGAAGCCCAGGAAGGCGAGCTGAAAGGCCAGATGTTCCGTTGCCACTTGCGCGCCAACCTGCCTGCACTGGTCACCGGTGACACAGTCGTGTGGCGCGCGGGCAACCAGGGGATCGGCGTTATCGTCGCCCAGTTGCCGCGTAAAACCGAACTCTGCCGCCCGGACAGCCGCGGTCAGCTAAAACCGGTCGCAGCAAACGTCGACATGATCGTCATCGTGTTCGCTCCGATGCCCGAGCCGCATGCAAACCTGATCGACCGCTACCTGGTAGCCGCCGAGCACGCCGGGATTCGTCCCTTGCTGCTGCTCAACAAAGCCGACCTGATCGACGACCAGAACGCTCCGGCGCTGAATGCTTTGTTGGCGGTGTATCGCCAGCTGGGCTACCCGGTGCTGGAAGTTTCGGCGCACCACGGCGATGGCATGCAGCAGTTGCAAGCGCAACTGGACGGCCACATCAGCGTGTTTGTGGGCCAGTCAGGCGTGGGCAAATCGTCCCTGGTCAACAGCCTGCTGCCGGAGGTCAACCTTCGTGTCGGGCCATTGTCCGAAGTCTCGGGCCAGGGCACGCACACCACCACCACCGCACGCTTGTTCCACTTCCCGGGCGGCGGCGATTTGATCGACTCCCCGGGGATTCGCGAGTTTGGCCTGGGCCACGTGAGCCGGGCTGATGTAGAAGCGGGCTTTATCGAGTTCAACGACTTGATCGGCCGCTGCCGCTTCCGCGACTGCAAACACGACCGCGAACCAGGCTGTGCTTTGTTGATGGCGCTGGAGGATGGCCGCGTGCAGCAACAGCGCATGAACAGCTATCGCTCGATCATTGCCAGCTTGCCCGAGTCGAGTTACTGACCCCGGCGACTCTGCAGAAGCGAGCTGTAAAGCTCGCCCCTGCAGATCAGGGCGTGGCCGGAGCCTTATCGTCAAACAGGTTGAGCTTCTGGCGCGGTTCATGGGCCGGCATCGGCTGCTGATCCGCCGGCAAGGCAGTCGGATCAACCGGCGCCCTGGGCAGTTCTTGCGCCTTGACCGGCTCCGCACCCTGCTCACCCTCAATCGCCTTTTGTGCCTTTTTGGTCAGCACCACAATGTCGATCCGGCGGTTGACCGGGTTGGTCGGGTTGGCTTTATCAAACAGGGCCGACGAGGCATACCCCACCACCCGCGCCACCTGGCTTTGCGGGTAGCTGCCGGCCACAAGTGCGCGTCGGGCCGCATTCGCACGGTTAGCCGACAACTCCCAGTTGCCGAAATCACCACTGCCGGCATAAGGCGTGGCGTCCGTGTGGCCGCTGATGCTGACCTTGTTGGGCACCGCTTCTATGGTGTCGGCCAGGGCTAGCAAAATATCCTCGAAGTACGGCTTGAGCCGCGCACTGCCGACATCGAACATCGGCCGGTTTTCAGCATCCATGATCTGGATCCGCAGGCCGTCCGGGGTGATCTCAAACAGCAACTGGTCCTTGAACTTGCGCAACTGCGGGTTTTCTTCGACCTTGTTCTGCAACTCCTGCAGCAACAGTTCAAGACGCTCTTTCTCGACCTGCTCCGCCACGCTTTCGGCCTGGTCAGAATTAACATGATCAGAGTCGACGTTGATCTTTTCGGGCTGGGGCTGCAGCTGCTCTTCGGGGTTGAGGGTTTTGTCCGGCGCCAGCGCAGGCGTGCCGCCCAGGTCAATGGTGTAGGGCGTGCCGCTTTCGCTGAACCCGATCGGATCCTTGAAGTAGCCGCCGATGGCAATCTTTTGTTCCGGGGTGGCGGCGGTCATCAGCCACATCACCAGAAAGAACGCCATCATCGCCGTGGCAAAGTCGGCGAAGGCGATTTTCCAGGCACCACCGTGATGACCTGATGCGTAGCGCTTGACGCGCTTGATGATGATCGGCTGATTGTTTTCCATAAATCAGCGACCGCGAACCACTTGCTCCAGCTCGGAAAAGCTCGGCCGGTGCTTGGGATACAACACTTTGCGCCCGAACTCGACCGCCAGTGACGGCGGCATGCCCGAGGCCGATGCGACCAGCGATGCCTTGATCGATTCGTATACGTTGAGTTCTTCCTTGGCATCGTGCGCCAGGGATGTGGCCAAAGGGCCAAAGAAACCATACGCCGCCAGGATACCGAAGAATGTACCCACCAAAGCCGCACCTACGTGCTGGCCAATAGCAGCCTGATCGCCCTCCCCCAGGGAGGCCATGGTCACCACGATGCCCAGAACCGCCGCCACGATACCGAAGCCCGGCATGCCGTCGGCAATTCCGGTAACGGCGTGGGAAGGATGCTCCAGCTCCTCCTTGAGGTTGAACAGCTCCATGTCGAACAGCCCCTCAAGCTCGTGGGGCGCCATGTTGCCCGACGACATGATGCGCAGGTAATCACAGATAAATGCCGTCATGCGCTCATCTTTGAGCACGGTCGGGTATTTGGCGAAGATAGGGCTGGCAGCGGCATCCTCGACATCAGCCTCAATGGCCATCATGCCTTCGCGCCGGCTCTTGTTGAGAATCTCGTAAATCAGGCCCAGCACTTCCAGATAAAAAGTGTGGGAGAAGCGTGACCCGAACATGCCCAGTGATTTTTTGATCACGTGCATGGTCATGTAACCCGGGTTGGCCTGCAGGAATGCACCGAACGCCGCGCCGCCAATAATCAGGACCTCGAACGGCTGAATCAGCGCCCCGATCTTGCCGTGGGAAAGTACGTATCCGCCGAGTACGCTCGCGAACACGACGATGATGCCGATAATTTTAGCCATAGATAAAAAGTACTTATTGAGTCGGGTTCAAGATCATATTCAAGCGTGGTGAAACTCTACTTCTCCTTATCGGCAAATCTGCGCCAGACTATAGCCGGTAAAGGCGAAAAACCATTCTGCCCTTTTGGGGCGTGCAACAAATTGATGATGACCGCGCACCCATCATGACCAGTGAAACCATCCCGCCACTAGCAACACCCTCAACCCTGGATGCCTGGGTCCAGCGCCTTGATGCCGCTCAATTGCCGGTCCCGCTGCATAGCCATGCGCTGGTGTGCAAGGCGCTCAACGACAGCCGCCGCTCGTTGCGCGACATTAGCGAAGTGATGCAAGACAGCCCCGCACTGGCGCTGACCCTGATCCGTGAGGCTAACCAGCACCAGCAGAGCAGCCTCAGCGAACCTGCCGAGAGCCTGGAAGTCGCCATCAATCGACTGGGCCTCAAACGCACCCAGACGCTGCTCGAACAGATGAACGCTTTGCCGAATGAGCAAATCCCCCTGGCGTTCCGGCAAATCCAGCTCATCAGCCAACATGCAGCGCAACAGGCCGTCGGTCTGTTCGGCAATCGTCTGGCGCGGCTGTGGCAGGAAATCTACTGGGGCAGCCTGCTGTTTCTCTCGCCGCTGTGGGCGCTGGCGCTGACCTATCCAGAACTGCTCGAAGAATGGGAGCTACGGGTCATTCACAAAGGCGAGCACGCCAGTGAAGTCGAACAGAAACTGTTCGGTGTCCGCCTGTTTGATATCTGCCTTTCACTGGCGCAACTGTGGCGACTGCCGGCATGGGTACTCCAGGGCTACAGGGTCATGCTTGAAGAGCAGCGCACGCTGGTCAGTGTGTTGCACATCGCCCGCGACACTCATAACCCGCTGCGCCAGCAACAGCGGCTGGACGCCGATCCGGCCCTGCGCCGCTGGCTCAATCAACCGGCCAACAGTGTGTTGCTGGCCAACTGCCTGGCGCTGTCGGCTCAATCCGGCTGGGACACCCCGCACAACATGCGCTGGCAGTTGCTGACGGCGCTGTACCTGCAGACCACACTGGATGAAGTGCAGCAACTGGTGCACCAAAACGCGGCGAGCAGCGCTCGCTATCATTCGGTGCCCGACCTGTGGCACCCGGCACAAGCCCTGCTCTGGCCATGGGATACACGCCTTGCCAATCACGCTCGGCAACCCGCTGCACCACCGTCTGCCGAGGCGCTGGCACTATGGCGCAAACTGTGTGGGCAGCTGCTGGCAGAGCCGAGTTCATTCGCCAACGCAATGCACCTCACCACCTGTGCCCGCGAGGCCCTGCTGGCCTGTGGCATGCAACGGCTGATGCTCCTGAAAGCAGATAAAACAGCCACCACCCTGCAGGTTTGCGAGGTGTCCGGGTTGCCCGCGGCGGCATTCGCCATGAGCTTTACCGTCAGTGAAAGTACCGCCCTGCAACGCTTGATGATGCAACCTGCGCAAGTACGCCTGACTCCCGGGAATAACACGACGATTTCTTCGGTCCTGCCTGCCAACTTGCGCCACCTGTTCCCCGGCGAGCATCTGCTGCTACGCTCGCTGAGCAGCAATGGCCGCGTCGTGATGCTGCTCGTGGCTGACCAGGGTGGCGGCATGTTTTGCGAGACCAGCGTGCAGGCATTTGGCAAAACCGCGCAATGCATCGAGAAAGCCCTGAATAGCTTTAGCTCTCGCGGGCGCTAGCCTTGCGCTACAATCCCTCCTTTTTTCGCTCTGGAGACCTCACATGCCTGACTTCTCTGGCTTGGCGCTGGTGATTGAGCCCGGCGACCTGCTCGCACGGCTCAACACCCCCGAACTGATTGTGGTCGACCTGACCAGCGTTGCGCGTTACGAGTCAGGGCATATCCCGGGCGCTCGTTTCGTCGACCCCAAACGCACGCAACTGGGCCAGCCGCCGGCACCCGGCCTGCTGCCGACCCTGCACTCTCTGGAGGCGTTGTTCGGCGAACTGGGGCACAACCCCAACGCGGTCTACGTTGTTTATGACGACGAAGGTGGCGGCTGGGCCGGGCGCTTTATCTGGTTGCTCGACGTTATCGGCCACAAGGCCTATCACTACCTGGATGGCGGGATACACGCCTGGATCGCCGAGGGCTACTCGCTATCCACCGAAGTGCCGCCAGCTGTCGGCGGCCCGGTCGAGCTGACCTTGCATGACGAACCCATTGCCACCCGTGAATACCTGCAAAGCCGTCTGGGCGCTGCTGACCTGGCCATCTGGGATGCACGCAGCGCCGCCGAGTACGCCGGTGAAAAAGTGCTGGCAGCCAAAGGCGGGCATATCCCCGGTGCGAAAAATTTCGAATGGACCGCGGGCATGGATAAAAGCCGCAACCTGCGCATTCGTACCGACATGGCGCAGATCCTCAAGGATCTAGGCATCACGCCGGACAAAGAAGTGATTACCCACTGCCAGACTCACCACCGCTCTGGCTTTACCTATCTCGTTGCCAAATCGCTCGGTTACCCGCGCGTCAAAGGCTACGCCGGCTCCTGGGGCGAATGGGGCAACCACCCCGACACCCCCGTCGAGCTGCCTGTCAAAAACTAAGGACCTGCAATGAAAAAGCGTTTGTTTCTCCTGAGCCAGTACCTGTTGCCGCATCACCTGTTGTCGCGCCTGGCCGGCTGCATTGCCGAGTGCCGCGTGCGCTGGTTCAAGAATGCGTTCACCACCTGGTTCGCCAAGCGTTATCAAGTGGACATGTCCCAGGCGCTGGTAGAAGACGTTACGGCTTACGAGCACTTCAACGCCTTCTTCACCCGGGCCCTGAAAGACGGTGCCCGCCCTCTGGATCAAACCCCGGGCGCGGTACTGAGCCCGGCCGACGGTGCAGTCAGCCAATTGGGCCCGATCGAGCACGGCCGGGTGTTCCAGGCCAAGGGCCACAGCTACAGCGTGCTGGAGTTGGTGGGCGGCGACGCGGCGGTTGCTGCGCAATTCATGGGCGGCGAGTTTGCCACCATTTACCTGTCGCCCAAGGATTACCACCGTGTGCACATGCCACTGGCCGGTACCCTGCGTGAAATGATCTACGTGCCGGGCCGCCTGTTTTCGGTCAACCAGACCACCGCCGAAAACGTACCGGAGCTGTTTGCCCGCAACGAGCGTGCGGTGTGTATTTTTGATACTGAGCGCGGCCCGATGGCCGTGGTATTGGTCGGCGCCATGATCGTGGCATCGATTGAAACCGTCTTTGCCGGTCTGGTGACGCCGCCTAAACGCGAGCTGAAAACCTTCCGCTACGACGAGGCGGCCCGTGCACCAATCCATCTGGAAAAAGGCGCCGAACTGGGTCGCTTCAAGCTGGGTTCTACTGCGATCGTGCTGTTCGGCCCGGAGCAGGTCAAATGGGCTGAAAATCTGACGGCGGGTTCGCCGGTGATGATGGGTCAAGGCATTGGTGGCCCGGCTAACGCCGAATAACACCTGATCCCTGTACTTGCTCGCGATCTTAAAAGCTCGCGAGCAAGCTCGCTCCTACAGGGCTTCGTTAGCCCTGGCTGTTACGGTCACGCTGGCCCAGCAGGTACAGCACGGCATCCAGACCCAGGGTCGAAATAGCGTGGCGGGCCGACTGTTTCACCAGTGGCTTGGCGCGAAACGCTACACCCAGACCGGCAATCGCCAGCATTGGCAGATCGTTGGCGCCATCACCGACCGCAATGGTCTGCTCCAGTACCAGCCCTTCCTTGATCGTCAGCTCTCGCAGCAAGTCAGCCTTGCGCTGTGCATCGACAATCGGCTCAACCGCCACCCCGGTGACTTTTCCGTCGACCACCTGCAACTCGTTGGCAAACACGTAGTCGATACCCAGCCGCGCCTGCAATTGCTTGGCGAAGTAGGTAAAGCCGCCCGACAAGATGGCAGTTTTGTAACCCAGACGCTTAAGCTCGGCGAACAGCACCTCGGTGCCTTCCGTCAGGCGCAGCGATGCGCCGATGGAGTCCAGCACGCTGACGTCCAGACCTTTAAGCAGCGCCATGCGCTCCTTGAAGCTGGCCTTGAAATCCAGCTCACCGGCCATCGCACGCTCGGTGATCGCAGATACCTGCTCGCCCACGCCTGCAGCTTTTGCCAGTTCGTCGATGACTTCGGCCTGGATCAGGGTCGAGTCCATGTCAAAAACCGCAAGACGACGATGGCGACGGAACAGGGTGTCTTCCTGCAACGCGATGTCGACATTCAGTTCCTGGGCCAGACCAAAGAATGCCGCGCGCAAGGCTTCAAGATCGGTCGGGCCACCGCATACACGCAACTCGATGCAGCTTTTACTCAGTTGCGTCGGCGCATCCAGCGGTACACGACCCGACAGGCGATCCGTCTGCTCGATGTTCAACCCGTGCTGGCTGATCACCGATGTCACGCGTTGCAGTTCATAGGCCGTCACCTGGCGGCTCATCAACGTCACCACATGACGCTGCTGGCTTTGCTCATTGACCCAGCGTTGGTAGTGATCCTCGGTAATCGGGTCAAAGCGCAGTTGCAGACCCTCTTTAGCGATCAGGGGCTGCAGGTCCTTGAGTACCGCCGACACCTGTTCCGCTTGCGGAATTTCAACCAGAAAACCCAACGACAAAACGCCATGAATGACGGCCTGACCAATGTCGAGAATGTTCACACCATTGCTGGCCAGTACGCCGGTAATGGCCGCAGTGAGACCCGGACGGTCCTCACCCGTGATGTTTATCAGGACGATTTCGCGCAAGGCACACCCCCATTCGCTAAAAAAACCGCATTCTACCTACTTTCAGTGACCATCGGGCATCGCCAAGGCTTTGCCGCCCCGGGGCTGCTCGTTATACTGCGCTCCAACTTAACGGACTAAGAGCCGCGCTCAGTGAACCGGCCATTGCCTGTCAAAAACGATAATTTCTTCCTGCTGATCTTCCGGGCCTTGCGCGATCGTCGCGTTCCGATTGCTCTGCGTATTGCCACCCACAACGTGATTCTGGTCGCGTTGGCGCTGGTCATTTATGCGGTGGTGATGGGCCTGCAATTCAAACAGGCCATGCACGAACAAGCCGATGCGCTGGGTCAGAGCCTGACCACCCAAACAGCCACCTCGGCGACCGAGTTGCTGGTGTCCAACGACATCCTCAGCCTCAACGTGCTGCTCAACAACCTGACCAAAAACCCCCTGGTGGCGCACGCCGCTATTTATAGCGTCGATAACCGCATCCTCGCCGAAGCCGGGCAACGCCCGAAGAACGGTCTGCTGGGCGAAACCCAGGGCGTTTACCAGACCAAAATCACCTTTCAGGATGTGACCGCCGGGCATCTGCGCATCAGCCTGGACATGAACCAGTTCGAGCAGCCGATGACCATCAGCTTGCAGAGCATGGGCATTTTGAGCGCCATTCTGCTCGCACTGGCGCTGGCCTTGAGCCTGCGTCTGGGTCGCCATATCACCACGCCCCTGTTGCAGTTGCGGGTATGGCTGCGCGAACCAGACCCTTACACCCCGGCGATTACCCGCCAGGATGAAATCGGTGATCTGGCACGCCAGCTCCACAGCCGGCTGGCCCCGCCTGCTCCAGAGCCGGAGCCCGAGCCCGAGCAGGAAGAAGACTACGACGACAGCGATTACGAAGACGCCGAAGACAACGAGCCGACCTTCGAAGTACGCAACCTGAGCAATCCGGATTTCGATGAAACACCGCCCGCGCCCGCTCCCAAAGCAGCGCCACGGCAAGTGATAAGCACCGAAGAAGACGAGAGCGAAGAAGACCCGTTCGCTGATTTGCGCGACACCTCAACTACCGCCGCGGCGCCAAAAGCCCTGGCCAAAGCCCAGCCGGCCACGCCACAACCGAGCGCAGTACTGGCAGTGCAACTGGGGGCGCAAGAACAACTGCGCCGCCTGCCCCGCGCCCGTCTGATGGAATTGCTCGAGCGCTATCGCGACTGCCTTAACCAGGCTGCCTCGCTGTACCAGAGCGAACTGCACACGCTGAACGACGGCAGCACCCTGATGCTGTTCCATAGCGAAGACAGCGGCGACGACTACCTGACCAATGCTATCTGCTGCGGCGAATTGCTTCGGGCCCTGGGTCATGCCTTGCAGATCGAAGTTGCGGACAGCGGCATCACCCTGCAATTGCAACTGGGCCTGGTACTGGGCGAAGGCCTGAACGGCCTGAGCCAGATCGATCTATTGCTGACCGAAACCGCACAGGACGCCCTGGCCCTGTCGCAACACAGCCGCAACTTGCTGCTGGTGGAGCGCAAGATCAGTGATGACCCGCTGATCCGTCAACGCGCCCGCATCCGCCCTATCGCCAGCCCCGAAGGTGCCTGCTGCGTTGAGCGGTTAATGGAGCCCTACCCGTCCATGCTCGAGCGCCAGTTGGCACGAATGCATGAGAACCGCGTATAGAGGCCAACCCCTGCAGGAGCGAGCTTGCTCGCGAGCCATGCGCTGAAAAGCTCGCGCCTACAAAGGCAGGGCAAAAAAAAACGCCGCTTTCCCATTTCCGGGTAAGCGGCGTTTTTTATTGTGCGAACTGGCTCAGAAGCGGAACACTTCCATGTCAGTACGTATCGGTGAAGCCATGGGAATTCTTGGCTTCTCCGTCTGCTTGGGGGCCGGCTTGGCTTCGGGCTTGTGCAGCTCAACCAGCGGCGGCTGATTGGCCAGCGGGGCAAGCGCCACTGCCAATTGCTTGCTCAACTGTTGCAACAACTCGCCCTGGGCCTTGACCTGGGCTGCCGTGCTGCCGTCGTGCTGCTGCTCCAGATGAACCATGCGGTTATCCCGAACCTGGCCGCGTCGGTCGATCAAGCGCCATTGCGCATCCAGAATTGCCGGCTGATTTTTACCGGAGTCCAGACGGGTGATCGACAGCAGCACTTGCACGTCAGGGCTGAAGCCCGCAGGGGCCGGTGCCAGAACGACACGCTGGCTGTCCAGGCGCCAGGCAACCTGACGCAACAACAACTGATCAATGTCTGACGACAAGCTGCCAGCCCAACGACCATCGGTGGCCGCACTCAGGCTGCCATCGGCCTGGCGTTGCAGCAGGGTTTCGCGTTGCAGGTAATCGGCCACGGTCACGGGGCCAAGCACCACAGCCATACCCGCGCTTTGCTTGGGCTGGCCGGGAGTGCCACTGTCCAGTTGGTACAGAGCAGCTGGCTGGTGCGTGCTGCACCCCGCCAGGCCAAGCACACCGGTCAATAGCGCAATTAAAGGAAGACGTAGAACGTTCATCATTCCATCCAGGGGGCCGCCGTTTGGCGCGCCGCAGTGTGATTCTGAAGAATTTTAGGAATATTCATACGCACCATGTCGTAAGAGCCGCATATCATCCGCGAATATCAGGCGCGACTCCAGCGCCGTTGCGCCGATCTACGCGATAAATCGAAGATCGGGCGCATTAAACAGGCTTAATTGGGCACTTCTACCAACAAAGCGTCCACGCGCTGGAATCCTCGCGGCAACTTGTTCCCGCGCCGGCCACGTTCACCTTTGTAATGTTCCAGGTCATCAGCCTTGAGCGACAAGGTGCGCTTGCCGGCCTGCAACACCAGCGTGGCGTTGTCCGGCAGTACGGCGATGTCCGTCACATACTCTTCGCGGTTGGCGACGCGATCACCGGGAATGCCGATGATTTTGTTGCCCTTGCCTTTACCCAGCTGCGGCAGGTCGCTGACTTTGAAGATCAACAGACGGCCTTCAGTGGTCACGGCCGCCAGCCAGTTATGCTCGCGATCCGTCACAGGTCGCGGCAGCATCACTTGCGCACCTTTTGGCAGGCTGAGCAGCGCCTTGCCGGCCTTGTTCTTGGCTTGCAGGTCTTCACCCTTGACCACAAAACCGTAACCGGCATCGGAGGCGATTACGTACAGCGAGTCGTCTTCAGGCAACAACACACACTCAAACGTCGCGCCCGGCGGCGGTGTTAGACGGCCGGTCAACGGCTCGCCCTGGCCACGGGCCGACGGCAGGGTGTGCGCCGGTACCGAATAACTGCGCCCGGTGGAATCAATAAACACTGCGTACTGGTTGGAACGCCCGGCAGCAGCGGTTTTGTAGCCGTCCCCTGCTTTATAGGACAGCCCTGTCGCATCCAGGTCGTGACCTTTACCGCAACGTACCCAGCCTTTTTCAGACAACACAACCGTGACCGCTTCAGTCGGCACCAGCTCGTTTTCCGACAAGGCTTTGGCTTCAGCGCGAGACACAATCGGCGAACGACGGTCATCGCCATAGGTTTCGGCGTCGGCCAGCAACTCGCTGCGCACCAGCTTTTTCAGCTTGGCTTCGCTGCCCAGCAAGGTTTGCAGTTTGGCTTGTTCTTTACGCAGCGCGTCTTGCTCGGTGCGCAGCTTCATCTCTTCAAGGCGGGCCAGTTGGCGCAAGCGCGTGTCGAGAATGTAATCGGCCTGGGTTTCGCTCAGGGCAAAGCGCGCAATCAGCTCGGCTTTGGGGTGCTCCTCGGTACGAATGATATGGATCACTTCGTCCAGGTTCAGGTAAGCCGTGAGCAAACCGTCCAACAGGTGCAGGCGACGCTCGACTTTATCAAGGCGGAACTGCAAGCGGCGGCGCACGGTGTGAACCCGGAACTCCAGCCACTCCACCAGCAAGGCACGCAGGTTTTTCAGCTGCGGTTTGCCGTCCAGGCCAATGATGTTGATGTTGACGCGGAAAGTGGACTCTAGATCGGTCACAGCAAACAAATGCTGCATCAATTCGTCGAGATCGACCTTGTTGTTGCGCGGGATGATCACGATGCGGCACGGGTTTTCGTGGTCAGATTCGTCGCGCAAGTCAGTGACCATGGCCAGCTTGGTCGGCTTGGCCTGCATCAGCGCGGCAATCTGCTCCAGCACCTTGGCGCCGGACACCTGGTGCGGCAACGCCGTGACCACGATGTCGCCATCTTCAATGTGATACACGGCCCGCATGCGCACCGAACCACGACCGGTCTGATAGATCTTCAGCAGATCGGCGCGCGGGGTGATGATTTCGGCTTCGGTCGGGTAATCCGGCCCCTGAATGTGCTCGCACAGTTGCTCTACCGTGGCTTTTGGCTCGTCAAGCAAGCGTACGCAGGCAGTCGCGACTTCGCGCAGGTTGTGCGGCGGCACGTCAGTGGCCATGCCCACGGCGATGCCGGTGGTGCCATTGAGCAGGATGTTCGGCAAACGGGCCGGCAACACTGCAGGCTCGTCGAGGGTGCCGTCAAAGTTGGGCACCCAGTCGGCCGTGCCCTGACCCAGTTCGCTGAGCAGCACTTCGGAGTAGCGCGACAAGCGCGCTTCGGTGTAACGCATGGCGGCGAATGACTTGGGATCATCCGGCGCACCCCAGTTGCCTTGCCCGTCGACCAGGGTGTAGCGGTAGCTGAACGGCTGCGCCATCAGCACCATGGCCTCGTAGCACGCCGAGTCACCGTGGGGGTGGAACTTGCCGAGTACGTCACCGACGGTACGCGCCGATTTTTTGTGCTTGGAGTCTGCATCCAGACCCAGTTCGCTCATGGCGTAGATAATGCGCCGTTGAACAGGCTTGAGGCCGTCGCCGATATGCGGCAAGGCCCGGTCCATGATTACGTACATGGAGTAGTTGAGGTAGGCCTGTTCGGTGAAGTCGGCCAGTGACCGGCGTTCTACGCCGTCCAGGCTGAGATCAAGGGAGTCGCTCATGCGGACCTCATTCAGTTCGTTGTCTGGCGCAGCAGCATGGTGCCGCCGCGCTGGGTAAATTCAAGTTTGTTCAGGGCACTCATGCCCAGCAGTATCTGTTCGCCTTCAAGCCCGGGCGCTGCCACCGCACGTACGTCGCGCAGCACAATGGCACCCAGTTGCAGGCGGTCGATCCGGGTCTGATAGCCCTGGGTGCGGCCATTGGCGGTGTTCAGGGTCACGGGCATGCCTTTGGGTAGTGCCAGTT
Organism: Pseudomonas sp. TWR2-1-1; assembly: GCF_049897045.1. Taxonomy (NCBI): domain Bacteria; kingdom Pseudomonadati; phylum Pseudomonadota; class Gammaproteobacteria; order Pseudomonadales; family Pseudomonadaceae; genus Pseudomonas; species Pseudomonas sp. TWR2-1-1. The sequence goes on along the minus strand of NZ_JAFCVM010000005.1, from coordinate 351,867 downwards.
GCCTGGCCAACTCCAGCGGAACCGCAACATCGGTAGCCCCGGTATCCAGTAAAAATTCCACCGGCACGTTGTTGATACGGCCGCTGGCGACGAAGTGACCCTGCGCGTTGCCGAGCAGTTTGACTTCGATATAACCCTCGCCCTGCTCAGAGGTGACCTCAGCGTTGGGGTTGGCCTGACGCTGTTCCCAGCGTCCAAAAAATTGCGTTGCCAGATACAGCCCCGCACACCAGGCCACGATCATGAAGACCCGCCCTACGCCCTTGCCCGGTGGCTGGCGGCTCATGAGCCGGCACTCCAGCCGCCTTGCGGGGCAGCAAAACGCCAGACAACGGGGCGTTTCTCGCCATCGGCGCGCACATGATTGCCGTTATCCACACCGATCCAGGCGCCTTTGGCGTCAAGACTCAGGGCCTCGGTATTGCCATACGCACTCTTGTAAAGCCGGCCAGCGGTCAACGCATCATTGGCAAATGACCAGCAGCGTTCAACTTCACCCGTGCTCGGGGTGCGACGACAAATGCGATAAGCCATGCGCTCGAGGGTAAACAGTTTGCCCTCGAACAGCGCCAGGTCGGCGAAGTCCTTTTGTTGCGCCTTGACCTTGAGTTGAGGTGGCGGCTGTTCGAGGCCGCCCTCACTCATCAACACGCAACCGCCTTCGCAGTCCCACACACTCTGTTTTTTGCGGATCGTCAGCAAACCACGCCGCTCGCGCTCGGCCGCCAGCCAAACCTGGTTGCCCTGGGGGTTGACGGCGATCCCTTCAAATAGCGCATTGAAATGCAGCAACATGCCGCTGGCACGCGCCTGGCGTACCAGCGCCGGGTCGATTTTCAACCATGCAGGCGCACCCATCTGCGGAATTTGCAGCACCGCGGCATGGGCCTCACTGACCACGAAGCGGTTGCCCGCGTCGTCGCAACTGATCCCTTCGAAATCCAGATCACCACCGCGCAACGGGCTGACGGCCTTGCTCATCATGCGCACGCCCCACGGCAAACCGCTTTCAGGCGGCGGCGGGACATCAATCGTCAGCGCCTCGGCGTGCCACTCGGCAGAGTGCTGATCCAGGCGGTAGATCTGATCATCATCGCGGTCAGAAACCGCCCACAACTCTCCCAGACACAGCGCCAGCCCGGACAGGTTGGCGCCGCGCATGCCTTCTACGGGATGCTCGGACTGCAGCGCCAGCTCGGGCCATGTATCAGCCATTACCGGTGCCGCACCCACACAAAGCAACGCCATCAAGGCAATGCGCATCAGGCCAGTACCTGCGCCAGGTTGCCTTTGGACTCGAGCCAGGACTTGCGGTCACCGGCGCGTTTCTTGGCCAGTAGCATGTCCATCATTTCGGAGGTGGCGGCGTAATCTTCAAGTGTCAGCTGCACCAGACGCCGGGTGTTCGGGTCCATGGTGGTTTCACGCAGCTGTGGCGGGTTCATTTCACCCAGGCCTTTAAATCGCGTGACCTGAGGTTTGCCGCGCTTCTTCTCGGCAACCAGCCGGTCGATGATGCCATCGCGTTCGGCTTCGTCCAGGGCGTAAAAAATCTCTTTGCCCAAGTCGATCCGGTACAACGGCGGCATGGCCACGTACACGTGGCCGGCGTCCACCAACGGCCGGAAATGCTGCACGAACAATGCACAGAGCAAGGTCGCAATGTGCAAACCGTCGGAGTCGGCGTCGGCCAGGATGCAAATTTTGCCGTAGCGCAGCTGGCTGATGTCGGCCGCGCCCGGATCAACCCCGATGGCCACCGCGATGTTGTGCACTTCCTGGCTGGCCAGCACTTCGCTGCCATCGACTTCCCAGGTGTTAAGAATCTTGCCGCGCAACGGCAGGATGGCCTGAAACTCTTTGTCCCGGGCTTGCTTGGCAGAACCGCCAGCGGAGTCACCCTCCACCAGGAACAGCTCGGAGCGCATCGGGTCCTGCCCGGCGCAATCGGCCAGCTTGCCCGGCAACGCCGGCCCCTGGGTGATGCGCTTGCGTTCGACCTTTTTACTGGCCTTGAGCCTGCGCCCGGCGTTGTTGATCGCCAGCTCGGCCAGTTGCATGCCCAGCTCGGGGTTGGCATTGAGCCACAAGCTGAAGGAGTCCTTGATCACACCCGAGACAAAAGCCGCCGCTTCACGGGACGACAGACGCTCTTTGGTTTGGCCCGAGAATTGCGGTTCCTGCATTTTCATCGACAGCACGAACGCAATGCGCTCCCACACGTCTTCGGGGGCCAGCTTGACGCCCCGCGGCAGCAGGCTGCGGAACTCGCAGAACTCACGCATGGCATCGAGCAAGCCCTGGCGCAGACCGTTGACGTGAGTCCCGCCCTGAGCCGTGGGGATCAGGTTGACGTAGCTTTCCTGGACACTGTCGCCGCCCTCTGGCAACCACAACAGCGCCCAGTCGATGGCTTCTTTATTACCCGCCAGGCTGCCGCAGAACGGCTCATCCGGCAGGCGTTCGAATTCGCTGACGGCATCAACCAGATAGGAGCGCAGGCCGTCTTCGTAGTGCCACTCGATTTTTTCGCCGGTGCCCTTGTCTTCAAAACTGACCAGCAGCCCCGGGCACAATACGGCCTTGGCCTTGAGCACGTGCTTGAGACGGCTGACCGAGAACTTGGGCGAATCGAAATATTTCGGATCCGGGGCGAAGTACACGCTGGTTCCGGTATTACGCTTGCCGACGGTACCTACAACTTCCAGGTCGGTGGCTTTATAGCCATCGGCGAAGGTCATCTGGTACTCGTTGCCGTCGCGTTTGACCTTGACCCTGACCAGAGTCGACAGCGCGTTGACCACCGAAATCCCCACGCCGTGCAGGCCGCCGGAGAACTGGTAGTTTTTGTTCGAGAACTTGCCGCCCGCATGGAGCTTGGTAAGGATCAGCTCGACGCCTGACACGCCTTCTTCGGGGTGAATGTCCACCGGCATGCCGCGCCCGTCATCGCTGACTTCCAGCGAGTGATCGGCATGCAGAATGACTTGCACCGATTTGGCATGGCCGGCCAGGGCTTCATCGACACTGTTGTCGATGACTTCCTGGGCCAGGTGGTTGGGCCGACTGGTGTCGGTGTACATGCCGGGGCGTTTGCGCACCGGGTCGAGGCCCGAGAGGACTTCGATGGCGTCGGCGTTATAAGAGCTAGCGCTGGGAGTGGCCATAGGGTCTCGTCGTTAGTCGTAAATGAAAAATAAGGGCCATTCGACGGGCGCCTTAAAGGGCCGCAAAGTCGATGGTTTGATACTGCTGGGCGCCAATCCCGGCAAAACTCAACAGCGCGGGCAGTTGCTGCGCGAACCCCTGGTAACTGTGATCGCCACCGCCCTGAATCCGCAAGGCACAGGCCTGGTAATAGGTTTCAGCGTAACGGTAGTCCAGGGTTTCATCGCCTGTTTGCAACCACACCTGATACCGCTGCGGGTCTTGGGGCGCCGCCACTTCAAGCTCGGCCAGGGCCTGCACATGATCGAGGGTCAGTTCCCAGGTTTCGCCGCTGTAAAGGTTGGTTTGCGTGCCCAGATAACCGTCGAACATCCGATGCGGGCTGACGGCCGGATTGACCAGCAAGGCTTTGAGCCCATGCTGTTGGGCCAACCAGGTCGCATAGTAGCCGCCGAGTGAACTGCCTACCAGCAACGGGCGGTCCATCTCGTTGATTGCCGCCGTCAACTGCGCCATCGCTTCGCGCGGGTGATGATGCAAGGCCGGCACCCGGAGCTGATCGCCAAGACCCATGCGCTGCATTACCGAGATCAACTGCGTGGCCTTCCTGGACTCAGGGGCACTGTTGAAGCCGTGGATATACAAGATGGAACCGGACATGCAATCACTCCCGAGTACAGATTTGGCCGTCACAACATCAATAAAGACGCGCAGTTTAGCCTGACTCAGGGGCAACTCAGTAATTGTTGGCGCTGTAATCGGGTTCGAAGACGAAGTCGGGGATGCGCGACACCCCGGTTTGCAAAGTGCCATCAGGCTGCAGGCGCAGCCAGCGATAACCTGGCGCCTCGCTGCTGACCTTGAAATCAGGGCTGGCGGGGGTGAACTGGACGCAGGTCGAAGGGGATGCCAGCAGCCTCACGCCATTGCGGTGCTGATCAAACTCTTGATGCACATGGCCCCACAGCACGCCACGCACCTGTGGATAACGATCGAGCACCTTCCAGAATTCGCTGGCGTTGCGCAGCCCGATCGGCTCAATCCACTCACAGCCCACCGGCACTGGATGGTGGTGCAGGCTGATCAGATGATGAAGGTCAGGCGCTTCGCTCAACGACTGCGCCAGCAACTGGAGTTGACTGTCTTCCAGATAACCGTGGCTTTTCTGGTCCACGTTCGAATGCAGCAAGGTGATGCGCCAGTTGCCCAGATCAACCACCGGGTCCAGCAAACGGCTTTGCACGGCGGCTTCGTACATATTGGGCACATGATCATGGTTACCGGGAATCCAGCGCGCCCGGGCGCACAGCGACCCGGTCAGCTCCCGGAAATGCCGGTAAGCCGCAACGCTGCCGTCCTGGGCCAGATCACCGGTGCCCAGCAGCAAATCAACCTGCGGCTGTTCGGCGCGAACCAGATCGATTACTTGCTGCAGACTGTCTGCGGTCCTGAGGCCCAGCAGCGAACCGTCGGCCTCGGCAAACAAATGGCTGTCGGTCAGTTGCACCAGCAGCACCGGGTCTTCGGTGGTCAGCGTGGATACATTCGGCAAGGAGGCTACCCCGGGAGAAAAGTTGAGCGGTAGAAGCGAGTGTGCTCGCGAACTGTCGGGTTGAAAAGATCGCGAGCGAGCTCAAACAGATCGTACGTCTAACGAACTTCCGCGTACTCATGCCCGCATGCCAGACAATGGCTCAGCCATTCACCCAAAAATATATTGAGCTGGGCTTTCTCGTCGGGCTGGTGCATGGCCACGTTGGGGTACGGGTAAATACTGCGAAAGCGTCGCGCATGCTCGGCCGCAATGACTTCGGCCATACGCGCATCGTGGTACACCTGCACTTGCAGTTCGGGTACCGGCAACCAGGGCAGGCTGTGCTCCTGACGCACCCGCAAGGTGCTGGTGTAAGGGCAGTCCTGGATCACCTCTAGGGTCAGCACCCCCAGCATCTGGTCACCCTGGGTCACGGCAATCCGCCGGGCACTCGGTTGCTCGCGCATATCGGGCAACAACCGCATCAGCCGGGCGTAATTGGCCTCGCAGGCAGCCTGCAAGCCAATCAGATCGACCCGGTATCGTTCACGACGCGCAATTACAACCATAACCCCCTCACTTCAGCGCGATTAAGCGCCAGCCATTGCAGGGCAATAATGCTCGCTGCATTGGAAATACGTCCATCGCGTACGGCTTGCAGGGCATCTTCATAGGCCCAGACCGTTACCCGGATATCTTCGGCTTCTTCTTCCAGCCCGTGCAATCCGCCAACACCCACGGTGCTGCAACGGCCCAGATACAGATGCACAAACTCGGTGCTGCCACCCGGCGACGGAAAGTAGCGGGTGATCGGCCACAGGGAGGAGAACGTCAGCCCGGCCTCTTCTTCACCTTCGCGACGAGCGACTTCTTCAGGCTCTTCGACCTTGTCGATGAGTCCGGCCACCAGCTCGATCAACCACGGGGTTTGAGCCTTGCCCATGGCACCGACGCGAAACTGCTCGATCAGTACCACTTCATCGCGCTGCGGATCATACGGCAGCACACACACGGCATCGTGACGGACAAACACTTCGCGACTGATCTCACGACTCATACCGCCAGCAAACAATTCATGGCGCAGATGGACGCGGTCAAGCTGGTAGAAACCCTTAAAACACTCTTCGCGTTTTATGATCTCTGTGGCGCTTGGCGTGGCCTTGGTGATGTCAGTCATGGAAAACCTCTTGCTGGCGAATTTCACCGGGGTTGCCCGCGGCATCGGGCATCCTAACGCGCCTGCGGCCAAGGATGCAGCCCCTTTTATGACGCGGGGATAGACGGATTGCCTGCAAACCCTCTCTAATTGACACTATTGAGCTTAGTGGCGAACCGACTCCCCTGCGGGCAGTCGAACCACCATAATCTGCAACTTTCTTTCGTTGATGAAGGACAACCATGTCGCTTTTAAAATTTGCCTCCATGACCTGTATCGCCCTGACCCTGGGTGCCTGTCAGAGCATGTTCCAGCCGTCCGCGCCAAAACCGCTGGCCTTTACTGCGGACGCCTCCGAGCAAGTCAAAGCCGGATGCAGCGGTATGGAGTGCCCACTGGTCAACATCGAGACAGTGCACTTTGCAGACGCTCCAACACTCGATGCCCTGATCGAAAACCGCTTGTTGAAAATGACCGTCAACTCACCCGACGAGAAACTGGCGCCTTCGCTCAATGCTTACCGCGAGCAGTTTTTGCGCACGCCCCCCAGCCGCAACAGCACCTACCTGCAGGCAAAAGTACGCGAGCAGCATGACGGTCTGGTGATCATCGAGCTGTCCAGTTATCTGGATACCGGCGGCGCCCATGGCATGCCAGGACGTGGCTTTATCAACTACTCGGCCAAAGAGCAGAAAGAAGTGACCCTGCAGGACATGCTGCTGCCGGGCAAGGAGCAAGCCTTTTGGGGCGCCGTCAAAGTGGCGCACAACAACTGGTTGATCAGCAGCAATCACGGCAGCGACCCGGAGTTCGTGAAAAACTGGCCGTTCCAGCAAACCCCGAATGTGGCACTGCTCAAGGACAACGTGGCCCTCAAATACGACGTGTACAGCATTGCACCGTACTCCGAAGGGCATGTCGAGTTGAAGATCCCCTACTCGCGCCTGAACGGAATTCTGAAACCCGAGTGGATCCCGGCCCGCGGCTAACCCCCGCCCACTGTAGGAGCGAGTTTGCTCACGAGCTTTTCAATGGCTTCACAGCTCGCGAGCAAGCTCGCTCCTACGGTCAGCTGTCAGAATTTGTTACGTCCCAGTACCCACTGCAGCAACCCGGCCAGCAACAAGGCCGGCAAGGTCGCGCCCACATCCGGGTACAGATTCGCCAGCAGGTGATAGGTCACCACCCCGCCCAACCAGGCCAGCAAGGTCGACCAGCGAAACAATGTGGCCGTCACCCGGGCACTGCGCTTGCGCAGGATGAAGTGATCCACCAGCACCACGCCAAACAGCGGCGCAAACACCGATCCAATCAACAGCAGGAAGTTCTGGTACTGGGCCAACGGCGCGAAACAGGCAATCAGCGTGCAGATCACGCCAATCGTCAGCGCCAGATGTTCGACTTTGATGCGCAACAAAATCCCGCTGGAGACCGCCGCCGAGTGGATGTCGGCAAAAGCGTTTTCCGACTCGTCGAGCAAGATCAGCAACAACGGAATCCCCAGCCCCGCCCCCGCCAGCGCCAAGAGCAGCGCATTGACTTCGCCACTCGGGGCGAACGCCAGCGTGTAGGCCACCCCCAGGCTCATCAACCAGAAGTTGCCAATAAAGAAGCCCAGCGCAGTGCCGCCGAATACGTTTTTGGCCCGTTTGCCAAAGCGTGAATAGTCGGCGATCAACGGCAGCCACGACAGCGGCATGGCGATGGCAATGTCAAAACCCAGTGCAAACGGCAACGACCCATCGCCCTTTTGCCCCCACAGTGCAGGCAGATCGGCTTTGGCGAGCAGGTTCCAGGTCAGCCACAGGCATGCTGCCAACAGCAGCCAGATGCCCCATTTGCGCAAGACCTTGCGCACAAAGGTCAGCGGCCCGCTGACGGCGAGCAAGGTGGCCAGGGCACCAAAGATCAGCGTCCACAGCATCGGGCTGCTCAACACGCTGCCTTCGCTGAAGGCGCGGGCGCCCAGCAAGCTTGCGGCGTCGCGCATCACGATGATTTCAAACGAACCCCAGCCGATCAACTGCAGCACGTTGAGCATGGCCGGGAGCATGGCGCCCCGGGTACCGAGGCTGAGCTTGAGGGCTGCCATGGAGGACAGCCCGGTGTCGCAGCCAATCACCCCGACCGAAGCCAGTAAGGCCACGCCCACCAGCGTGCCGAAAAAAATTGCCAGCAATGACCCTGAAAGGCCCAGGCCCGGTGCCAGCAAGGCGCCAGTCTGCAGCACCATCAGGCCAATGCCGAGGGAGAACCACAGGGAAAACAGATCACGGGCGCCGAAGACGCGCTTGTCGCCGGGTACCGCAATGTCAGGGGAGTAGGTGCCGGGTGTGTTCAAGGAATGAATCTCAAAGGGACGTTTGTTTTTTGCGATCGCAATCGCCGGCCAGCCGGCTCCCACACTATTGGCGCAATCATTGTGGGAGCCGGCTGGGCGGGGGCGTTGCCCGAAGGTTTTCAAAACACCATTTTGT
>NZ_JAFCVM010000005.1:39555-343522 GCF_049897045.1 Pseudomonas sp. TWR2-1-1 | reverse complement strand
TAAATCGGTCTTTTTTTTTTTTGGCTACCCACCCCGCCGCCCCCCGGCCCCCCAAATTTTGGGCCAAATTTTGGGGGCCCGGGGCGGCCCGGCGACTTGGCCAGAAGGTTTACATCACACCTTTTTGTAAAGCTGACTGCCTTCCTGCTTGAAGCGCTCGGCCTGGTCCGCCAGGCCCTGGGCAACTTCTGCATCCACCGCCTCAATGCGCTGGTTAGCCGCGTAGATACGCACTTCCTGGGTGATTTTCATCGAGCAGAATTTAGGTCCGCACATGGAACAGAAGTGCGCGACCTTGGCCGAATCCTTGGGCAAGGTTTCGTCGTGGTAAGAACGGGCCGTGTCCGGGTCCAGACCGAGGTTGAACTGGTCTTCCCAGCGGAATTCAAAGCGCGCCTTGCTCAAGGCGTTGTCGCGGATTTGCGCCCCCGGATGTCCCTTGGCCAGGTCGGCCGCGTGGGCCGCAATCTTGTAGGTGATAATCCCGGTCTTCACGTCATCCTTGTTCGGCAACCCCAGGTGTTCCTTGGGCGTGACGTAACACAGCATGGCGCAACCGAACCAGCCGATCATGGCCGCACCGATGCCCGAGGTGATGTGGTCGTAACCCGGCGCGATGTCGGTGGTCAGCGGGCCAAGGGTGTAGAACGGCGCTTCGTCGCAGCACTCCAGCTGCTTGTCCATGTTCTCTTTGATCAGCTGCATCGGCACATGGCCCGGACCTTCGATCATGCACTGCACGTCGTGCTTCCAGGCGATCTTGGTCAGCTCGCCCAGGGTTTCCAGTTCACCGAACTGCGCCGCATCGTTGGCGTCGGCAATCGAACCCGGACGCAGGCCATCTCCCAGCGAGAAGCTGACGTCGTAGGCCTTCATGATTTCGCAGATTTCGTCGAAATGGGTGTAGAGGAAGTTTTCCTTGTGGTGCGCCAGGCACCACTTGGCCATGATCGAACCACCGCGCGAAACAATCCCGGTCACGCGCTTGGCGGTCAGCGGTACGTAGCGCAGCAACACACCGGCGTGAATGGTGAAGTAGTCAACGCCCTGCTCGGCCTGTTCGATCAGGGTGTCGCGGAACAACTCCCAGGTCAGGTCTTCGGCCGCGCCGTTAACCTTCTCCAGCGCCTGATAAATCGGCACGGTACCAATGGGCACCGGCGAGTTGCGGATGATCCACTCGCGGGTTTCGTGAATGTGTTTGCCGGTGGACAAGTCCATGACCGTGTCCGACCCCCAGCGAATGCCCCAGGTCAGCTTGGCCACTTCTTCTTCAATCGAGGAGCCCAGCGCACTGTTGCCGATGTTGCCGTTGATTTTCACCAGGAAGTTACGCCCGATAATCATCGGTTCCAGTTCAACGTGGTTGATGTTGGCCGGGATGATGGCGCGACCGCGGGCGATCTCTTCGCGCACGAATTCGGCAGTGATTTCTTTAGGGATGCTGGCGCCGAAACTGTGACCCGGGTGCTGCTGATCAAGCAAACCGGCAGCCCGCGCTTCCTGCAGCTTCATGTTTTCGCGGATGGCGACGTATTCCATCTCGGCGGTAATGATGCCCTTACGCGCATAGTGCATCTGGCTGACGTTGGCCCCGGCCCTGGCCCGACGCGGGTTTTTCACGTGGGCGAAACGCAGCTTGGTCAGCTCGGCATCGTCGAGGCGCATCTGCCCGAAGTTGGAGCTCAGGCCCGGCAGGCGCTCGGTGTCGCCACGGTCATCGATCCACGCCGAACGCACATCACCCAGACCTTTGCGCACGTCGATTTGCACAGACGGGTCGGTATACGGGCCAGAGGTGTCGTAGATCAATACCGGCGCGTTGATTTCACCGCCAAAATCAGTGGGGGTGACATCCAGGCTGACTTCACGCATCGGCACCAGAATGTCAGGGCGCGAACCCTGTACATAGACTTTTTGCGAGCGGGTAAACGGCTTGACCGATTGCTCATCGACCTTGGCCGAATCACTGAGATTGATCGCGTTTTTTGGTTTTGTACTCATCACGGCTCTCCAGACTGCTTCCAGGCGGATTGTCGGAGGTAGAACCTGAAAAAAGCACGGAGGCACCCAAGGACTGGATGCTGAGTGACGGCCTCGAACGATTGATCACTTTTTGAACAATCGATCCCGGACGGCACTCAAGAGGACTCGCCGGGAGACGAGAAATCTTGTTCCCTACGCAGGCTTTAACCTGATCAGGTTCAACGGGATCCGAAATTATTCGATCTCAGCCTCATAGCAAGGCACCCCGACAAGAACGTGGCCAGTCTAGAGAAGAGTGACGCAGAACGCCAACCCCGAAATAAGTCGCGTGATGAAAGGCGCAAGATCGGGATTGTTGCAAGGTGCCACCACTACTACACTCGCTACGTCTTGAAACCACGAGCGTCGGAACACGGCCTCGGGCCTTTATTTTTCGCATTATTGAACTAGGGATCGCTCATGCTGCGCAAACTCTCACTGGCTATCGCCGTGTCCTGGGCGACCAATGCAATGGCGCTGGATACACAAGCGCCTCTATCCAGCCAGAACGGCCTGGTCAGCGTTTACCATGAAGCCGTCGACAATAACGCCGATCTGGCTGCAGCCCGCGCCGATTACGATGCTCGCAAGGAAGTCGTGCCCCAGGCCCGTGCCGGTTTGCTGCCCAACCTGTCGGGGGGAGCCGAGTCGACCAATGTGCGCACCTCCATTGATCAGCCGTCACTGACCACCACACGCAGTGCAGTGGTGTACCAGGCCACCCTGGCTCAGCCGCTTTTCCGCGCCGATCGCTGGTTCCAGTTAAAAGCTGCCGAGTCGGTCAATGAACAGGCTGCACTGCAACTGTCGGCCACCGAGCAAAATCTGATACTGCAAACCGCCAACTCATACTTCTCGGTACTGCGAGCACAGGACACTCTGGCCTCGACCAAGGCTGAAGAAGCTGCATTCAAGCGCCAGCTGGACCAGTCCCGCGAGCGCTTCGATGTGGGGTTGTCGGACAAGACCGACGTGCTGCAATCTCAAGCCAGCTATGACACGGCCCGGGCCAACCGGCTCCTGGCGCAACGCCAGGTGGCGGATGCGTTTGAAGCGCTGATCACCCTGACCAACCGTCAGTACAACTCGATTGAGGGCATGCGTCACACCTTGCCGATCCTGCCGCCGACGCCGAATGATGCCAAGGCCTGGGTCGACACCGCCGCCAGGCAAAACCTCAATCTGCTGGCCAGCAACTTCGCGGTGGAAGCTGCCGAAGAAACCCTCAAGCAGCGCAAAGCCGGTCACGCGCCGACCCTGGATGCAGTGGCGCAATACAAAACCGGCGACAACGACGGCTTTGGTCTGAGCAACCCGAACGCGTTGCAGCAGCACTACAGCGGGGATGTGTCGCAACGCAGCATCGGCTTGCAGCTCAACATCCCGATCTACAGCGGCGGCCTGACCAGCTCGCAAGTGCGTGAGTCCTACTCACGGCTGAACCAGACCGAACAACAGCGTGAATCGATGCGCCGCCAGGTGGTCGAAAACACCCGCAACCTGCACCGCGCGGTCAATACCGATGTCGAGCAGGTACAAGCGCGCAAACAGTCGATCATCTCCAACCAGAGTGCGCTGGAAGCCACAGAAATCGGTTATCAGGTAGGTACGCGCAACATCGTTGACGTGCTTGATGCCCAGCGTCAGCTCTATACCTCGGTGCGCGATTACAACAATTCCCGCTATGACTACATCCTCGACAACCTGCGACTTAAACAGGCTGCGGGCACCTTGAACCCGGGCGATCTCGAAGCGCTGTCACGCTATCTGAAAGCTGACTACAACCCGGACAAGGACTTTCTGCCACCGGACCTGGCCCAGGCCGCAGAAGCCAATATGCGTTCACCGGGTAATTGAAGAAAAGCCTGCAACCTGCACAAGCAAGGTTGCAGGCTTGCAGCGGCACTGACCGGGTCAGTGCCGCCCAACGCAAAACCGGATCACCCTTTGAGAAGTCGCCCCAACCCCTCCAGCAGGCGCTGCAGTGCGCCCTGATTGGCCTGCATCACCTTCAGTCCTGCTTCGGCCATGCGCTGCGCATCTTGCGGCAGTTCAAACAGGCGTTGTACTGCAACTGCCAATCCTTGTGCGTCATCCACCTCTTGCAGTGCACCGGCCTCGCGCAACAGCGCGGCAATTTCGAGGAAGTTGAACAGGTGGGGCCCGCTCAGTACCGGTTTGGCCAGGGCTGCCGGCTCCAGCAAGTTATGCCCGCCATTGGGAACCAGGCTGCCACCGACAAATGCACTGTCGGCCAGCGCATACAAAAACAGCAACTCGCCCATGGTGTCGCCCAACAGCACCTGTACCCCGGCACTGACCCGCTCGCCGCTTGAGCGTCGCACGGTGGCGAAATTTTCTCGTTGGCACAGCTCAAACACCGAATTGAAGCGCTCAGGGTGACGCGGTACCAGAATCAGCAGGGCATCGGGGTGACGGGCCAGCAATTGACGATGGGCCGCGAGCACAATCGCGTCTTCGCCTTCATGGGTACTCGCGGCAATCCATACCGGGCGATCTTGCGCTTGCCAGTGCTCACGCAATTCGCCGGCCCTGATCAGCAACTGCGGATCGATACTCAGATCAAACTTGATTGAACCCGTCACCTCAACGCATTCGGGACGGGCACCCAACTGACGAAAGCGCTCGGCTTCGGTTTCGGTCTGTGCGGCAATCAGGCTCATCTCTTCGAGCATCGGCCGGGTCAGTTTGGCGAAACGTGCATAGCCCTTGGCCGAACGGGCCGACAACCGCGCATTGGCCAGTGCAACAGGAATCCCGCGCCTGGCGCACTGGTGGATGTGGTTAGGCCACAGTTCAGTTTCCATGATCACTGCAAGTCTGGGCTGTATCCGGTCCAGAAAGCGCGCCGCGGCCCAGGGCAAATCGTAAGGCAGGTAACAATGTTGAATCCGCGGCTCGTTGGCGAACATGGCCTGGATCCGCTCGGACCCGGTAGGGGTCATGCACGTCACGGTAATCGGCATCTGTGGATAACGCAGGAGCAACGCCCGGATCATCGGTGCGGCAGCGATACTCTCGCCCACTGATACCGCGTGCACCCAGATCCCGCCTGGCTGCAGCACCGCATGATTCAGCGCAAAGCGCTCGCCCACACGCTTGGCATAGGCCGGCGCCTTGCGCGCCCGCAGCCATAAGCGAATCGCCACCAGTGGCAGCCCCAGATGAAACAGCAAGGTGTAGAGAGTTCTATTCATGGGCGCGGAGTTTACTTGAAAAAGTATTACCCATGATGGCACCCGGGGGGCCGGTCATGTCGAGATGTCTGCGGCGTCTGTCGCAATCAAAACGCAATACACTTTTACACTCTCTAGAATGGCTTGCTGTTAAATTGCCCCGCACTACCCCTCAGGACTCCACCATGAATGCCTACTACTATTTGGCCATCGCCATTTGCGCCGAAGTAATCGCCACCGTTTCCATGAAGGCGATCAAAGGTTTCAGCACACCGTTGCCACTGATTCTGGTGATTGCCGGTTACGCCACCGCATTCTGGATGCTGACCCTGGTGGTGCGTACGATCCCGGTGGGTGTGGCCTATGCCGTCTGGGCCGGGTTGGGGATTGTGATGGTGAGCATCGCGGCGCTGTTCATCTATGGTCAAAAACTCGATGTACCGGCCATGCTCGGCATGGGTTTGATCGTGCTCGGGGTGGTGGTGATCCAGCTGTTCTCGAAAACAGCGGGGCATTGACCCCCTCCCCCCTTAGCAGTTGCCGCAGGCTACGTCCGGCGGCATGGCCGCCGTAAAACCAGGGTAAGCGATCGTCCAGTTAAAACGCAGGGGCCGAGTTTACGATTGCTGCGCAACCGGACGTAGCCTGCGGCAACTGCTACGAGTAGCGGATCTCCCATAAATCCTCAACGCCCACAAAAAGTCAGAGTCCGGATCAGGCTGTATACTCCCAGCCTTGTCTTTGAACGCTGAGGTCGACCATGCCATCCGTTATTTCCACCGACGTACTGATTGTCGGCGCTGGTGTTGCAGGCCTCTGGCTCAATGCCCGCCTGCGCCGCCTGGGCTTTTCCACGGTACTGGTCGAGAACGGGACGCTTGGTGGCGCGCAGACTGTAAAGTCCCAGGGCATCATCCACGGCGGGGCGAAGTACGCGCTGCATGGCGCGCTGACCGGCGCCTCGGAAGCTATTGCCGATATGCCCCGACGCTGGCGCGAAGCCCTTGCCGGTAACGGCGAGCTGGACTTGAACGGCGTACGCTTGCTCTCCGAAGCCCACTACCTGTGGTCACCCGGCACCCTGGCCGGCAACCTCACCAGCTTCTTCGCCAGCAAAGCCGTACGCGGACGTGTGGATCAGGTCAAAGGCGATCAATTACCTCCTGCCCTGCAAGACCCCCGATTCAAGGGCAAGGTCTATCGCCTGTCCGAACTGGTGGTCGACGTCCCGAGCCTGATTGAGCGCCTGGCCGAGCTGGCGGGCGATGGTTTGCTGGCAGGCCAGAACATTGAACCGGTGATTGAGAATGACGAGCTGATCGGCCTACGGATCGACGGGCGCGAGATTCATGCCCAACGCATCATTTTCAGCGCCGGAGCCGGCAATGCCGAATTGTTGGCCAGTGCCGGGATCAGTGTCCCGGCGCAACAACTGCGACCGCTGCACATGGTGCTGGTCAAGGGCCCAAGCCTCAAACCTCTGTATGCCCATTGTCTGGGCGGTGGCCCCAAGCCACGTATTACCGTGACCACGCACCCGGCAGCCAATGGCGAATGGGTCTGGTATTTGGGCGGTGACATCGCCGAAGCAGACGGTGTGGCGCGCACTTCTGAAGAGCAAATCGCCGTTGCACGCAAAGAACTGGGCAATTTGTTGCCATGGATCGATCTGAGTCAGGCGCAATGGGCCACGCTGCGGGTCAATCGCGCCGAGCCTGCGCAGTCCGGGCTGGTACGCCCCGACAACGCTTTCCTCGCCGATCAGGGCCGTTTACTGGTCGGCTGGCCAACCAAGCTGGCGCTGGCACCCGACTTCGCGGACCGGGTCATCAGTGCGCTGGAAAATGACGGTATCAAGCCAGGCAATGTGCCTGCCCTGCCTGAGTTTGCGCGCCCTCCACTGGGTGAAACAGCGTGGGAGCAGCTGTTGCCATGAGCCAGCCAACCCTGCACGACCTTCATCGCCCATTGGGCAGTACCGGCCTGCTGGTTTCGCCACTGGGCCTGGGTACCGTCAAACTGGGGCGTGACCAAGGGGTTAAATACCCCAGCGGTTTCAAGATCCCGGATGATGGCGAAGCGAAAATGCTGCTCAAGCTGAGCCGGGATTTAGGGATCAACCTGATCGATACAGCCCCCGCCTACGGCCGCAGTGAAGAGCGGCTTGGCCCGCTGCTGCGGGGCCATCGTCAGGACTGGGTGATTGTCAGCAAGGTCGGCGAAGAATTCGATAACGGCGTATCACGCCACGACTTTAGTGGCGCCCATACGCGGCGCTCAGTTGAACGCAGCCTGCAACGCCTTGAAACGGATTTTATCGATCTGGTACTCGTGCATTCAGATGGCAATGACCTTGCGATCCTCAACGAATCGCAAGTCTACGAGACCCTGGCCGAGCTGAAGCGCGAGGGTAAAATCCGCGGTTTCGGGCTGTCGGGGAAAACCGTCGAAGGCGGGCTAAAAGCCCTGGAGACCGGCGACTGCGCAATGGTGACCTACAACCTCAATGAACAGGCCGAACGCCCCGTCATTGATTACGCGGCCGCCCATGGCAAAGCGATTCTGGTTAAAAAAGCCCTGGCCAGCGGTCATGTTTGCCTGAGTCCGGGAGTTGATCCGGTGCGTGCCAGCTTCGAACTGGTATTTGGCCATCCCGGGGTTGCCAGTGCTATTGTCGGCACCATCAATCCGCTGCACCTGGCCCATAACGTGGCAACTGTTGCGCAGGTTCTGCGTAACCTCTGAAGCCGCCGATGCGGCCGACCCCGACGCAAGAAGGAGCCGACATGCCGCGTTCGCTGATTCGCAAAAACCCCAGTGACTTTAAAACCCTGCCGTTGTTTGTCGAGGCCACGCCCGAAGGGTTGAGCTACCAGGCGATCGGCAGGCCCCTGAACTTTGCACAAACCTTGCAAAAACGCCGCCCGGTCAAGGTCGCCGACACCCAGAGGTTTTCTCTGGAGCTGGCCAACCTTGGCGTATCCGTTCGCCTGACGTTGAACTGGCAAGGCCGTGATTATTGGGTGCTGGTGCGCCAGCGGCGCCAGGATCGGGGGGACGTAGTACTCAAATTGATCTCGGGCTACGTACCTGCCCACGAGGTCAGCCTGCCCCTGCACACGGCCATCCAGGAAATTGCTGAAGAGTGTTTGCTTGAGACCCCGGAAGGCTGGCTCAGCGGACGCTTCAACGAAACATGGTTACCCGCGCCTTACGCCAGTGCACTGCATTATCGTGAAGCCCTGCCCTTTCGTCTCACGCCTTTGTCCGGCGCGGCCCGCCCCGTCCGCTGTGGCAGCCAGCCATTAATCGAGCGCCCCAGGGCCTACGTGCACTTGCCGACGGCATCACTGCAGCTGATTTACGATTTACGCCTGGAAGTGCCCAAGGAAGCCAAGTCCCTGAGCCTGTTCCACGTCGACGAACGACTGGAGGGCGACCAACTGGTGGCACGGCTCGACCGCAAACGTGCAGACCTGTACCTGATGCCGCTGACTGACGGCCAGCCCTGTGCCGAGCTCTACACCCTGCACAAGGACCGGCTGCACAGTGCGAGCACGCGCGGCCTGTATCTGGCTGAGAGTTTTGCCCATCAGGAAGGCTGGGTGGTAAGCGATGAACGCATTCGCTGGAAGGACTGGCTCATCCAGCAAGGCTTGAGCGCGCCGGGCAAGGAATCGAGGCTCAAAAGCCTGACCGGCAAGGCACGGCAGATATTCAGAAAGGTGGTGAAGAGAGAGGCATGACACTGTAGGAGCGAGCTTGCTCGCGAGCTTTTTCAAGATCAAAAGCTCGCTCCTACAGAAGCGGGATCATTACTGACCGCGGATTTTCTCGACAATCGCCGTGGTCGAGCTGTTTTCAACCAGCCCCAGCACTTTCACTGTGCCGCCATAAGACGTCACGATATCGGCACCCACCACCTGGTCGATTCCGTAATCACCGCCTTTGACCAGCACGTCCGGCTTGACCTGGGCCAACAGGTTTTCGGGCGTTGCCTCCGCAAAGCTGATCACCCAGTCCACAGCGCCCAGACCTGCCAATACCGCCATGCGCCGATCAACGCTGTTGATCGGACGCCCTGGCCCCTTGAGGCGACTCACCGAAGCATCGTCATTGACCGCAACGATCAGGCGATCGCCTTGCGCCCGCGCTTGTTCCAGATAGGTCACGTGCCCGGCATGCAAAATGTCGAAGCAGCCGTTGGTAAACACTATTTTCTCGTTGTGCGCCCGCGCATCATCGATGGCCAGCAACAACTGATCGAGCTTCAGCACACCGCGCTCGGAACCCTCTTCGCGCTGAATCGCACGACGCAACTCCGGCGCACTGATGGCGGCCGTACCCAGCTTGCCAACCACAATGCCGGCAGCCAGATTGGCCAGCGCCACGGCGTGGGGCAGCTCTTCGCCAGCAGCAATCGCGGCAGCGAGGGTAGAGATAACCGTGTCGCCGGCACCCGTTACGTCAAACACTTCACGGGCGCGAGCAGGCAGGTGCATGGCCGCAAAGCCTGGACGCAACAGCGTCATGCCGTGCTCCCCGCGTGTCACCAGCAAGGCGCCCAGGTCCAGATCAGCCATCAGTTTGGCGCCTTTGGACACCAGCTCGGCCTCATCGGCGCAACCGCCAACGATGGTTTCAAACTCGCTGAGGTTGGGCGTGATCAGGCTGGCACCACGGTAAATCGAGAAGTCCTTGCCTTTAGGATCGGCCAACACCGGAATGCCCCGGGCACGTGCGGCCTGGATCAATACCTGATGGTTTTTCAATGCGCCTTTGCCGTAGTCAGACAGCACCAGCACCTTGACGCCTTCAAGCAGGTTTTCAACTTCGGCACCCAACGCCTGCGCGTCGGTGGCGAACGGTTCTTCGAAGTCGATACGCAGCAGTTGCTGGTGGCGACTCATGACCCGCAGCTTGACGATGGTTGGCTGGTGCGCAATGCGCTGGAACAGTGCCCGCACGCCTGCACCCTTGAGGCTATTGGCCAGACTGTCGGCGGCTTCGTCATCGCCGGTCACGCCCACCAGAGATGCGGGTGCGCCAAGAGCGGCAATGTTCAAGGCAACGTTGGCAGCACCGCCCGGGCGGTCTTCGATTTGCTCGACCTTGACCACCGGCACCGGCGCCTCAGGGGAAATCCGCGAGGTTCCGCCATGCCAATAACGGTCGAGCATGACATCGCCTACCACCAAGACAGGGGCTTGATCGAATCGCGGCATGGACAACTTCATGGAGAACCCACATACAAAATGAACAGAGGCGCGATATTAACACAGGGTGAACCCAGGTCAGTTCGCGGTATTAATGCAGCGAATGAGAATCAGGCGAGGACTGCAAACTGCGGTCGACCTTACTGTGGAAGCCGGCTTGCCGGCTCCCACAAATCGGGCTGCCCCTGCTAGGCGATATCGCCCGAGGTCTGCGGAGCATCAAGACCCATCGAGTGCAGTCGGGCGTAGTAACCGTTTTGCGCCAACAATTGGGTATGGGTGCCGCGCTCGACGATTTCGCCCTGGTCCATGACCAGAATCATGTCGGCCTTTTCAATCGTCGAAAGACGGTGGGCAATCACCAGTGTGGTGCGGCCCTTCATGACGTGATCCAGTGCCGCCTGAATATGGCGCTCGGACTCGGTATCAAGAGCCGAGGTCGCCTCATCGAGGATAAGCACCGGAGCGTTTTTGAGCAGTGCCCGGGCAATCGCCAGACGCTGACGCTGACCGCCGGAAAGCAGCACGCCGTTTTCCCCGACCTGAGTATCCAGGCCGTGTGGCAACTGCTCGATGAAGTCCATCGCGTAGGCATCGCGGGCGGCTTTTTCGATATCGGCACGCGGTGCACCGGCCAGGTCGCCATAGGCAATGTTGTTGGCAACGGTATCGCTGAACAGGGTCACGTGCTGGGTGACCTGGGCGATATGGCGGCGCAGGTTGAGCAAGCGATACTGTTCGATCTCGACCCCGTCGAGCAGAATTTCGCCCGAGGTGTGGTGATAGAAGCGCGGAATCAGGTTCGCCAGCGTCGACTTGCCACTGCCGGAACGCCCGACCAGTGCCACCATCTGCCCGGGCTCGGCAACGAACGATACATCCTTGAGCACCTGGCGGTCGGTATCAGGGTATGTGAAGTTGAGGTTGCGTACATCCAGACGGCCCGTGACATGGTCAAGTTCAATGGTGCCTGTATCCACTTCCGGTTTTTCGTCCAGCTGCTCGAAAATGCTTTCAGCGCCGGCCACACCCTTCTGGATAGTAGAGCTGACTTCCGACAGCTGACGGATCGGCTTGGGCAGCAAGCCGGCCAGGGTGATGTAGGCAATCATGTCGCCCGCTGAGGCATCACCGCGCAGATAGAGCACCAGGAACATCAGAATGCCCATGGCGATATAAATGACCAGTTGCAGCATCGGCGTGTAAATCGCCCCGGTGCGGGTCATGCGCAGTTGCTTGTCCGTGTTGCTCTGGCTGGCTTCCAGAAAACGCTTCTGCTCGTAAGTCTCGCCGCCAAAGCTGCGCACGACGCGATAGCCCTGGATGGTCTCGGACGCTACGTGGGTCACATCACCCATTGCCACCTGGATTTTCTTGCTCTGTTTGCGGAATTTCTTGCTGGCGGTACTCACCATCACCGCGATCAACGGCAAGATTGCGATCATCACCAGCGTCAGCCGCCAGTTCATCCACAGCAATGAGGCAAACAGGAACACCACCGTCATGCCTTCACGGATAACCACCTTGATCGCATCGGTAGCGGCACCGGTGACCATCGTCACGTTGAAAGTGATGCGCGAGATCAGATGGCCGGAGTTGTGCTTGTCGAAATAACGGTTGGGCAGTACCAGCAGTTTGTTGAACAGCTGGACCCGCAGATCATGTACCAGCCCAAGGGACACCTTGGCCAGAAAGTAGTTACCCAGGAACGAGCCCAGGCCTTGCCAGGCTGCAATCAGCACAATCAGTATCGGCACGGCCTGCAGCAGGCGAAGATCACGCAGGTAAGGGACGGTAGGAAACAACACCGCATCCGGGTTGGACAGTCCGTCAACGAAATACTTGAGGATGTAACCAAGCATGGGTTGAGTCGAAGCGAAAATAAGGAACCCGACAATACTCAGCAGGAAAAGGCCGATGTAAGGTCGGACATAGCCTAAAAGACGCAGATAGATTCTTACGCTCGATTGGCTTTCGCTGGGGCTGGATTCAGTCATATCACGCGGCGGTTAGTAAAAAAGGATGCTGACTTTATCACAGCTTCTCTGGTGTACTGCGTGCCGGTTGGGGTGAGGCCCCACGGGGTAGCAAAAACGACATTAAATGGCCACTACGCTAGTATGGCTATCCAAAATCCGGAATGAATTTTACCGCATGCAATTCAGCTACTTAAGCTATTCAAAAAATCGGGTATTTGACTTTATTTGCCTATGGCTGCTTCCCATTGGCTTTTTACTGCTTCTATCCGACCTTTATTTTTTGCCGGGACGCAGCATTCATCACAAGCTGTATTACGGTTTGTTCAGCATTCCCACCCTGATCGCAATCATCCTGCGCCCCAGGGAGCTCAAAGATATTCTGCGCGAGCCGCTGGTGCTCGGCTTTATCCTGCTTTCATTGTGGTCGATAGTCAGCCTGATCTGGAGCAACACTCAGGATGACTTCGTGGGGCTGGTGCGACCGGCCCTGCATATGTTGATGTTGTATTTCGGCTGCTCGTTACTGGTCAAATACCGGGCAGACATCCTGCAGCCGCTGTTCTTTAGCGCTGCCATCATTGCCTTGATCGCCACCCTTTATAACCTGTGGGTATTCCTTCCAAACTCGCCGGAAGCGCGGATGATCGGTGCGGGGGCATTCGACAACCCGCTGCTCAGTTCCCACGCCTTCGGCTTCTTTTGTATTTACTGGCTTGCACTGGGCATGACCTGCAAGCGCGCATACGTGCTGCTTATAGCTGCTCCCGCCTTTTTGATCATGTTCGCAGCGATACTGGCCACCGGGTCCAGAACGCCATTGGTGGCAGTCGTCCTGGCGATGCTCTGGCTCAGCTTTATTTGCTGGAACCGCCGTTCACTGGCGTTGATCAGCATGCTGGTAGTGGGGGGCATCGTGGTCATGACGATGTTCGCCGAGATGATTCTGGGCCGCGGCAGTTCGTTTCGCATTGAACTCTGGCAGATGGCTCTGGCGCTTATAGAGCAGCGTCCATGGATCGGCTATGGCTATGACGCCGCATTGTCACTGCAGCCGCAAGGCACTGATGAGATCCTGAGCGAACCGCATAACTTCGCCCTGGGCGTGCTGTATTACGTTGGCATTTTAGGCTTCCTGCCCTGGCTGTTCATGCAGGTGTGGGGGCTGTACAGCAGCTGGCGTCATCGTGTGCAGCCGCTGTTTATCCTGGCTTCCGCCTGGCTGGTGTATGGCATTGGTGCGGGCCTGACCGAAGGCGGTGGATTAATACCAAGGCCGAAAGAACACTGGTACCTGCTGTGGATTCCTCTGGCCGTGATTGCTGCTCTCAATATCAATCTGCGCCTCAAGACCCTGCGCGGCAGAGCGGTTAACCGGCTTCCCGAACCGGCCTTCAAAACGCTTGAAGCCCATGCACAAGTGATTGAAGAGGACGGCCTGGGCCCCAAAGTCTTGCGCCTTGAGAACGGCAACTTCCTCAAGTTGTTCCGTGCCCGACGCTGCTATACCTCAGGCAGCTTCAACCCCTACTCGGAACGTTTTGCTGTCAACAGCGAGCGCTTGCAGGCAATAGGCATTCCGGCACCAAAAATTCTCGACCTGTATCTACTGACCGATGGCAGCAGCGCCGTGCTGTACCAGCCGCTGCCAGGCCAGACGCTGCGCCAGGTCATGCAGTCAATGGGCTCTGCCTCCGTGCGCCAGGCGCTGGTCGAACGCTTTGGCAAGTTCCTGGCCCAACTGCACGACAAAGGGGTTTATTTCCGCTCCTTGCACCTGGGCAATGTACTGTTGATGGACGATGGCGAGTTCGCACTCATCGATATCGCAGACATGCGCATTTACCCTTCACCACTAAGAAATGCCTTGCGCCAAAGAAACCTGCGGCACATGCAACGTTACCCTGAAGACCGTCGCTGGCTGTTCGAAGAGCAACTTCCCGAGCTGCTCCAAGGCTACGCGACACTGGCTTCACCAACGGCTGTGGAGGGTTTGCGCCAGCAGGTTGCTGCGCTTACCCAAATGGCCAAAGTTTGAACGTGGCGAGCGACAGCGTTCTCTGGGCGCTAATGGCCTATGCCCTGGCCGTGGTCACGTCCGGATTACTGCTGCGGTATTTCCCTGCACTGCAGCGCCACCTCAGCCATCCCGGCCAAAGCCGCTATGCCAGTGTCGATGGCTTGCGCGGTTATCTGGCGTTCGGGGTGTTCGTACACCACATGGCGATTATCTGGGTCTTTCTGCATACCGGGATATTCAACGTGCCAGAGAGCACGTTTTACGCCCAGATCGGACTGGCAAGCGTGGCCTTGTTCTTTATGATCACCGGCTTCCTGTTTTGGGGCCGCCTGATGGAAAAGAGGCGCGACTTCGACTGGCTGGCCTTTGCCGTGTCGCGGGTGTTCCGCCTCTACCCGCTGTATTTACCACTGCTGTTGCTGGTGATTTTCAGCGTGTTTTATATCCAGGGCTGGACCTTCAATGATGCCCCGCTGGAAGTGGCCGGGCAGATACTGAGTTGGCTGCTCTTTGACCGCCCCGACATCAACCAATACCCGCAGACCGGCATCCTGATCTCAAACGTCACCTGGACGCTGAGCTACGAAGTGTTCTTCTATATGGCGCTGCCACTGTTCGGCCTGGTGTTTCTGTACCGCCGCAGCTGGATACAGACCGTGCTGTGCCTGCTGGGTATCTACTTGTTGTATCAGCTGGTCGGCTGGGAACACTCGCTGAAAAAACACTTCCTGATGAGCTTTCTGGGGGGCGTGGCAGCGGCATACTGGATTCGTCATCCCGGGCTGCTGGCCTGGAGCCAGACGCACCTTGCGGGGATCATTGCGCTGGTTGCTTTGCTGGTGGTCGTTACGCAGTTTCAAAAAAGCTTTGCCGTCATGCCACTGGCGCTGCTGACACTGGCGTTCTCGATTATCGCCTCGGGCCACACACTGTTTGGCGCATTGACCTTGCGCAGCATTCGCTGGATGGGCGAAATCAGTTACAGCACCTACCTGCTGCACGGGTTCCTGATCTGGCTGATGATCCAGCGTGTGCCACTGTCATTGCCGATCGACACCAAAGAACCACTGACCTTTGTGATGCTGGCGGCGCTGTGCTGTTGCCTGCTGATCATCATCAGCAGCCTGACCTTCCTGTACATCGAGAAGCCGGGCATGGAAGCCGGCAAGAAAGTCGTGCACTGGTTACGCCAGCGCACACAGGCAAAGGCCAAAGCCTGACTGGTTGTAGGAGCGAGCTTGCTCGCGAGCTCGCTCCTACAGATGGGTCTTAGTCCTTTTCCAGCGGCGAAAAATACAACCGCCCCAGCCCGCGCCAGGTTTTCCCGGTCCAGTGCCTGAACGGAATCTGGGCCAACAGCTCCCGGGCCAGGGCGCGGTTGCGGTTCGCGGTTTTCAGGAACATGGAATTGAGAAACTTGTACCGCACCTCGTCATACAGCGGGTGATCGCTGAATAACGCATAGGTTTTCAGAATGCTGTCGATCATGAAACGGTGGTTTTTGTACGAGTTGGTTGCGTGCTTGCGATAGCGCGCCATCACCACGTTCAAGCCATCAATGAAATACCCGGCATGGGTGATCTTCAGCTCGATATACAAGTCTTCCAGGCGGATCTGCGGGTCGAACCCCCCCACTTTATCCAGCGCTTCACGACGGATCATCAGGGTCGGAGCCGGCGGATACGGCTTGCGCTCAAGAAACATGTCTTCGAAATCGAGACGGCGAAACGGCACGTCACGGCGCTGACGCTTCTCCGGAAACAGGTTGCCATCGGCATCAATCAACTCGATGTTACCCGCGCAAATCCCGACCTCGGGCTTGCCGTCCATGTAGGCGACCTGAACCGAAATGCGGTCCGGCATCATGATGTCATCCGAACCGAACGGCACAATCAGGCTGCCTTTGGCGCGGGCAATCGCGCCGTTGAGCGTGTTGGTCAGCCCCTGATTCTGCTGTACCCGAAAATCGAAACCATGGGCCTGCTGCAGGCGCTGAATACGTTCCACGCTGTCATCGGGCGAGCCATCATCGATAACCAGCAACTCGATATTGGGATAGGTCTGATCCAGAACGCTCTGGATGCTTTGCTCGATGTACGGGCCATGGTTGTAGGAAGCGATGATCACTGTCACCAGCGGCTGCGAGTCGGTCATGGGCGATCCTTACGTGCCTGGCTCAGGCCAGAGTCAATCAAGTCCAGATACTCCTGACGGAACACCTCAATGTCATGGTGCTCCTGCAGGTAACGATACGCCTGCTCGCCCTTGGCCTGCAGCGCTGCATCCGGCAATGCCAGATACTCATCCAGCGCAGCGGTCAGTGTCACCACATCACTGGGTTTGACCGCCAGACCGCCGGCCCCCTCAATTAACGGCAGCATGGCCGGGACATTGGTAGCGATGACCGGCAAATGCCCGCTCATGCCTTCCAGCAGCGCCAGCCCCAGGCCTTCAGCGAGCGAAGGCATGGTCCAGATATCGAAGGCACGTACGTACTGCAGCGCGTTCTCCTGAAAGCCCAACAGGTGCGCCCGCCCCTCAAGCCCCAACTGCCCGATCTGCTCGCGCAAACGCGACTCTTCGCGCCCGGCGCCAATGATTGCCAGCTGCGCCTGCGGGTATTTGTCTTTCAACGCAGCGAAAGCCTGCAGCAGAAAACGGTGGCCCTTGATCGGCACCAGGCGACCCAGCGCGCCAATCATCCGCGCATCCTGATCCAGGCCGAGCTTTTCGCGCGCCTGCTGGCGTGGCAACTGCAGAGCCTCGGCCTGCTCGATGTCGATGGCGTTAGTAATGGCGTAGGTATTTTGCTCAGTGAAACCGCACTTGCAGTCGAGCAAGTACTGTTTGACCGCAGGCGATACACCGACAAAACGCCAGGCTTTATCGATCAGGCGCTTGGCCTGACTACGCCGGTAAAAGCGGTCGTACTCGCCAAAACCATGGGAAATCCCCACACACAGCGGGATCTTCAGCCAGCGGTTGAGTTGCAGCATCATGTTCACCGGCTTGAAGCGGTTGCAGATCACTACATCGAACTGCTCTTTGCGGCAGAACTTGTACAGCGCCCACATGGCACGGATACGCATGCCCTTGAGCGACTTGTCGCTGAACTCGAAATACACCGAATGATCGGCTTTGCTCACGGGCTCGCCCGGACCCGGACGGCCACGCAAAAAGGCCGCCGTGATTTCGTAGCGCTCAGTGGGCAGAGCGCGCACGATCTGCTCGGCAAGGTCGGCAAAGTCATGGGATTTGACGTTGTAATCAGGCTGCAACTGCAAAACCTTGGAACGCTTCATAGCTCTCCCCGGTAAAGACCGGACGCATCGGTTTTCAGGATCCAGAACAGTTCATGTCGCCGGACCGCTTTACGGAAAAATTCATTTTCGCCATAGGGGGAAGGTTTCCTGCCCGCCAGCAACTGCTGGATCAAGCGCCGGATTCGACGCTTGAGCGCGGCACGCGGTTGCAGGTCATGCATCATGCCCAACGCCATGGCCTTATCACGCTGCTGCGCGAGGTCGAGCGGCAAACTGCAGGGTTGCAATACGAGGGCCGGGTTGAACACCGGCGGCAAGGCGATGCCATCCCCGCTATCGCCCATCGGCCAGCGATCGTTATCGTGCAGATGGTTGGCATACCCCAGAATTGTAGTCGGTTGCCACTCCAGACCTTGCAGCGCTTCAAGAACCGCAGCATGGGCACAGATATGGTCCGGGTGCGGATCGATAGCAGGATGCGGCAACACCATGACTTCGGGTCGCGCGCGCAGGATCAAGGCGCGCAAGTCCGCAAGCAGGTTGTTCCAGGTAGGGGCGCCATCCAGATCACCGGGCAACGCATACGGGTTGAGCTGACGGAACAGGCGAGTGTCGCTCAGGTCTGCCTCCCGCGAACCTATTGGTTGGTCGGGGGCCGCCTGCATTGCGGATAGCTGCAGGCAAAAATACCCGAGCTGGGCGCAATGCGCTTCGGGAACCCCCGCCCAACGCGGTACCGCCAGGCTGTCCCAGGCACGCAGACGACCCTTGAGCCGTGCCGCCTCGGCACGTTCAAGGCCCATGTGCTGATAGTGTTCGGCTTCAATTTCGCCAGCAGTCAGGGTCACGATCCAGGCTTCTTTGGCCTGGCTGTACAACCCGAAGGCGGCGAGCTCGGCATCGTCGGCATGGGGCGCGATCACCATGACCCGCTGATCACGGTAGTCGGGCTGGCGAAACACCCACAACGCGGGCTCGCCCGCCAGTCGGCAAAAACGCCCTTGCAGGCGCAACGTGCCGCTGACCAGCGATGAAGCAAAGCCGCTCAGATTCAAATAGCGCAGGCCGTCAACTCCGCGCTCGAAGGTCTGTTTATCCATCGCCCCGGCGGCGAGCAGTTGCACGAACGGATCGACAAAACGCCCGAGTATCCCGGCCTTGATCTTGACTGCCAGTATCAGGGTTTCGTCGCCAGTCAGGTCCAGAGGCTGATCGACTACCAGCCTTGCCCCCTCAAGACGTACCGCCACACGCTCGCTGTCCGGCGCAAAGCTGTACTGATAATCGTCTTTTGGCGAGTAGAAAAGGTGGTCGGCAAACCAGGCTTCATGGGCTACCCAGCCCAGAACCGCCAACACCAGTGGCAGCCACCAGGCCAGCAGCACACCGCTGGCAATCAACACCAGCAGGCCAATCAGCAGGCCCATGCGCTTGTTACGCCGATGACGCTTGAGAAGTTGTTGTTTGCGGCTCATGGCTTTTGCTCTAAGGCTTTTGATTTCCTGCAGGAGCGAGCTCGCTCCTGCAAGGCCAATTACACTTTGAAGACCGGCACCGGGTTGCACCACCGCTCTTTGTACTCGCGGTCGGCACGACCGAACGAGAAACGCAAAGGCTTGTTGACGCTGCGAGCCTGCTCCCAGGCCGACTGGGTATTGAGGAAGCTCAACACGCTGCCAGGGCTGAAGGCACGGGTTTCGGGGTCAACGCCGCCATTGACGTACTCAATGCTGATCCACTCCGGCGACTCAGCGCGATACACCAGCTGAATCGCAATCGGCGCATCGTTCAGGAAAATCACCGAGCCAATCAACAGCTCGCGCAACAGTTCGATCACTTCAGCCATACGCTCGGCGCCGGTCGCGACAAATCCCCAGCGGCGCAGGAACAAATCGCAGTAAATAGAGGCCAGTTCGACACTGGAAAACTGCGCAACCGGACGCACCACACCCCCCGCCTCTTCCAGCAAGCGAAGTTCACGGCGCTGGTTATAGCGGAACTTCTTGGAAAGCTCTTCAGGTGTGCGGGCCATGGCCAACTGCTCGGCCTGGGGTACCAGGTTACTGAAACGACCTTCGTTGAGTTGCGACAGATAACGTGCGCGATGGCGCAACGGCGCATTGGCATCGGCTGCCGCAGGCAGGATCAGCTCGGCATTGCCCAGATCAAACAGACCTTTTTTACCGTGACGCTTGAGCACGTCCTTGGACAGGGCCACATCACGGCCCCAGACAGGAATTGCAGCTTTGAGCTCGCCATTTTGCTCCCAGGCCAGATAACGCACCGGGATACCCGCCAGCTGGGCCAGACGCTCGACTACCAGCGGATGCGTCGCAACACTGCCGCCAAAACGCTGCCAGGCGTCGGCATAAGCAGGAGCATCGACAACGCTCCAGCCACGCTCGCGCCAGCCTTGAAATCGATTGAGCATCAGGACTCCGCAGTCAGGTCGGTGACTTGCGGCAAATGCCAGAATGTATCGCGCACGGCCTGATCACTGAATCGCTCTTGCAAGCGCGCCAGCATCAGCTCAGCGCAAGCCAGACGCTGCGCATCATCGAGCACCGCAAGGTGTTGCAGGCCCTGGGCCAAATGCTCGGCATCACCGAGCGGGAACAAAATCCCCACGCCTTCGACCACTTCCCTGGCGCCGCCACAGGCCGTAGCCAGCAGCGGAACACCGGCGGCCATGGCTTCGAGCAGCACCATGCCGAACGGTTCGTGATCGGAGCTGAGGGCAAACACATCAAACCCGCGGAAATAGCGACGCGCATCAGGCACCTGACCCAGGAATTTCACCTGTTCGCCAACTCCCAGCTCGATCGCCAGTTCTTTAAGATCTTGCTCCAGGCGGCCCTTGCCAAGGATGGCCAGCTGACTGTCGGCAGGCAGGCCGGGCAGCGCCAGGGCAAAGCCCCGGATCAACGTGGCCTGGTCTTTATCCGGATGCAGACGCCCGACGTTGCCGACAATAAAGCCATTAACCGATAACCCCAGCGCCTCACGCGCCTGGGTGCCCGGCAATTGACCGGCTTGTACGCCAGCAACATCGATGCGGTTGTAGAGCGTGCTGATGCGCCCGGTCGGCCACTTGGGCAAGCACTGGCGCATGTCATCACGCACCGCATCCGAAACACCGAGCAGGCTCAGGCGCTTGCGGAACAGGTTCGCAAACAGCTTGCGGCTGCGACGCTGATAATCGCCAAACGCGTGATGCACGCCAATCACCGGCAAACCAGTGGCCAGCAAGGCGATATAAATCGGCTTGAAGCGATGGGCGATGCAAAAACTGAAATTGCGCGAAGCTGCGATTTTACGCAGCTCGCGGATGGCACCCAGCTTAAGGCCACGAATGGCCTTTGAGCTGAATTCCATAAACAGCACTTCATCAGACGCGCAGCCTGCAGCCACCTCGGGATCGGCCGCCCCGGTCAGGAAGACCGTGGTAACGCGATAGCCGGTACCGGAAAACAGGCTGGCGTACTGACGCGCACAGTCCAGAAACGGCCCGTCATAGCCGTGACAGAACTGCAGTACATGACGCTCAGTCGAGCGATTCATACGTTTGCGCACCTTCTTTAACAACCAGAATGTCTTCCATGATCAGGTACTGCAGGTCGGAGCCGAAGAACATGTTCAGCGCATCGGTCGGCGAGCAAACCATCGGCTCGCCACGACGGTTGAGCGAGGTGTTCAGCGACACACCGTTGCCGGTCAGCACTTCGAGGGCCTTCATCATGTCGTAGTAGCGCGGGTTGTATTCGCGCTTGAGCACCTGGGCACGGGAGGTGCCATCTTCATGCACAACTTCCGGCACACGGCTCTTCCACTCGTCCGACACTTCAAAGGTGAAGGTCATGAACGGCGCCGGATGATCGACCTTGATCATCTGCGGGCCAACGGTGTCGAGCATCGACGGGCAGAAAGGCCTCCAGCGCTCGCGGAACTTGATTTGTTCGTTGATGCGGTCAGCCACGCCTTCGCTGCTCGGGCAACCGATGATCGAACGACCGCCCAGTGCGCGCGGACCGAACTCCATGCGGCCCTGGAACCAGGCCACCGGGTTACCGTCGACCATGATCTTGGCGATGCGCTCGGGGGTATTGTCGATTTTGCGATATGCCGGCTTGCCAGGGTGACGGGCACAGGCCGCGATCACGTCTTCGTTGCTGTACGCAGGGCCGAGGTAGACGTGTTCCATCTTCTCGACCGGCACGCCGCGAGCGTGGGACACATAGGCCGCCGCGCCCACCGCCGTACCAGCATCGCCGGACGCAGGCTGCACAAACAGTTCTTTGACTTCAGGGCGGGCAATGATCTTCTGGTTCAGCTTCACGTTCAACGCGCAGCCGCCCGCGAAGGCCATCTTGCCGGTTTCCTTGAGGATGTCGCCCAGGTAGTAATCGATCATTTGCAGCGACAGTTTTTCAAACAGCGCCTGCATGCTGGCCGCGTAGTGGATGTAAGGTTCGTCGGCGATATCGCCTTCACGCTTTGGCCCCAGCCACTCGATCAGTTTTGGCGAGAAGTAGAAACCCTTGCCGTTTTCTTTATAGCGACGCAGACCGATGACGTTGGCGTATTCGGTGTTGATCACCAGTTCGCCGTTCTCAAACGAAGCCAGACGCGAGAAATCGTACTTGCTGGCATCGCCATACGGCGCCATACCCATCACCTTGAACTCGCCGTCGAGCATCTCGAAACCGAGGAACTCGGTAATCGCGCCGTACAGGCCACCCAGGGAGTCCGGATCGAAGAATTCCTTGATCTTGGTGATCTTGCCGTTTTCGCCATAACCGAAGAAAGTCGTGGCGTACTCACCCTTGCCGTCGATGCCGAGGATCGCGGTTTTCTCTTTGAAACCCGAGCAGTGATAAGCACTGGAGGCGTGGGCCAGGTGATGCTCAACCGGTTCGATCTTGATTTTCTTCGGATCGAAGCCCAGTTGCTCAAGGCAGAACACAATCTTGTTGCGGTAGCGCTTGTAGCGGCGGTTACCCATCAGGATCGCGTCAAGGGCGCGGTCCGGGGCATACCAGTAACGCTTGGCGTAATGCCAGCGCGCCTTGCCGAACAAGCTGATGGGTGCGAAAGGGATCGCTACCACATCAACGTCGCCAGGCTTGATACCGGCTTGTTCAAGGCAGAATTTCGCCGATTCGTAAGGCATGCGGTTCTTGGCATGCTTATCACGTACAAATCGCTCTTCTTCAGCCGCTGCGACCAGCTTGCCGTCGATATACAGGGCTGCGGAGGGGTCATGGCTCAGGGCGCCGGACAGGCCAAGAATCGTCAATGCCACAGGTTGTGCCTCTTTGAAATGCAGGCAGGCGGCAGGCGCCTGAAAAAATGGTGTGCTGCGCACTTCGCGCAGAAACAACTAAAGGGCGGGATTATAGCGTAAAGAACACAGGAATGACCCAGCGCGATTTGCCGCGCTCTCGCAACCCCCGCCGCGACGCCGGCTGTGGACACAGGGCTGCAGATGATGGCCCGATGAATCGCAGGAGGGGGGGGTGATGCTTATACGGCGCAGTGGCTATATCTGCGTCGGCCATGACGGCTGCACTTAGTGCAGCAATATGCTGCCATCCCTGCTCTGTCGATAAATCGTGTACGGCAAGGCCAGCGTGTCGGCCAGAGCAGAGGCGACAACATCTACAAACAACAATGGAATCAAGCCGCCCCCCATACCTGTGGTGTTGGCCGGGGCGTGTAAAACACAAAGATCGAACGCTGCACCGCTATAAACCCTGGGCACGGAGTCACAATAGGTTGACTCCTTTTTGAGCGCCGCACTCACTTGGGCGTCGCTATTGAATACAGTTTTGACCGTTCCACAGCCGCCCAGCGTCAGAACCAGAACACACCAAACCACAGGTTTAAAAGTCATCTGCACCAGCCCCCCAGGAAAGTCAGGCAACCTAGCAACTACTGACCAGACCTGACATAGGAGCTGTCCGAAAAAACCGTGCGAAACCTCCTGCATCCCGCAGTACCTGCCCCTCACGCCGATGCACCCAAGCAATTGCAGCGCTCAGCCGCTAAACTGCGCGCCCTCTGCTAGCCTGATACCCGTCGCCCGGACGGGTCGCTTCACACGGAACCCCTGAACCGCCCATGAAATTTTTTGCACCTGCACGCTTTGCTCTGCTGCTGCCCGGCCTGTGCCTGGCCTCCAACGGTTTCGCCGCCCAAACCCTGGAGCTGGACCCCAGCGTCATCACCGGCTCGCGCAGCGCTAGCCCAAGTTTTGATCTGCCGTACTCGGTAGACAGCATCAGCCAACAGCAAATCAGCGATGGCCAGCTGGGTATTAATGCCTCGGAGGTTTTATCCCGGGTGCCGGGGCTGGTGGTGCAAAACCGTCAGAACTACGCTCAGGACCTGCAGATTTCATCCCGCGGTTTTGGTGCCCGCTCGGCATTCGGCGTACGTGGCATCAAGTTGATTGCAGACGGCATCCCGGCCAGCACCCCTGACGGTCAGGGCCAGGCTGCCACCTTCAACCTCGACACCGCCGAGCGCATTGAAGTGCTGCGCGGCCCGGCGGCCACCTTGTACGGCAGCAACGCCGGCGGGGTCATTCAAATGTTCTCCCGTGATGGCGAAGGCCCGCCGCGCATAGGTGCCGAAACCCTGATCGGCAGCGACGGCCTGAGCAAAAACCACCTCACCGCCGAAGGCGCCACCGATGACATCGGCTTTGTGCTCGATGCCTCGCGCATGGACACCGACGGCTACCGCGACCACAGCGCTGCACGCCGCGACCAGACCTTCGCCAAGCTCAACCTGCACCCTGATGACGACAGCAAGCTGGCGCTGATTTACAGCAGCCTTGAACAAAACGGTACGCAAGACCCGCTGGGGCAAACCTGGGAAGCCTACAAGGCCGACCCGCGCTCGGTAACGCCAGCAGCCCTGACCTACAACACGCGCAAGAGCATCGACCACCAGCAACTGGGGATGAACTACGAGCGCTATATCGGCGACGCCACCCTGCAGGTCAACGCCTACACCGGCACCCGCAGCGTGATTCAGTATCTGGCGATCCCAAAGGGAACTCCCAGCAACGAGCAAGGCGGCGGTGTCGTTCAATTCGACCGCAAGTTCTACGGCGCCAGCCTGCGCTGGCTGCAACCGGTAGATGGCGTGCCGGGCGAGCTGACCCTGATTGGCGGCCTTGACTTTGACCAAAGCCAGGACAGCCGCCACGGCTACAACAACTACATAGGCGACCAACTAGGGGTCAAAGGCGCGATGGTACGCGACGAGGTCGATACCGCCCGCAGCCTGGATCCGTATGTACAGGCCAACTGGGCTATCGATGACTGGACCGTGCAGGCCGGCTTGCGCTACAGCACCATGGAAATGGACGTCAATGATCAATTTTTGAGCAATGGCGACGACAGCGGTACCAAGCGCTATGAGAAAGCCACGCCATCGGTCAGCGTGATGTATGCCTTCACCCCTGATCTGCATGGTTATGTCAGCGCGGGCAAGGGGTTTGAAACGCCGACCCAGGCCGAGCTGGCTTATTCCCCAGGCGGCAATGGCTTTAACTTCGGCCTCAAGCCTTCCGAAAGCACCCAGTACGAAATGGGCCTGAAGGCTCAAATCAATAACACCCGAATCAACGCGGCCGTGTTCCAGATCACCACCGAAGATGAGCTGGTGGTTCTGAGCAATACCGGCGGACGCACCACCTATCAGAACGCCGGCCGCACCCTGCGCCGCGGATTTGAACTGGGGGTCGAAAGCCAGCTCAGCGAACACTGGACCACCACCCTGGCCTACACCCGCCTGCAAGCGACCTACGACAGCGACTTCGCCAGCACCAAAGGTACTATCGACAAAGGCAACTACCTGCCCGGCGTGCCGCAGACCACCTTGTTTGCCGAGGTGAACTGGAAGCCGACCGACTGGGTCAGTACCGCCATCGAAGGCATGTACCGCAGCAAGGTCTACGTTGAAGACACCAACACCGCAAAGGCAGCACCGGCTTACAGCGTATTCAACTGGCGGGCGAAGTTTGAACAGAAGGTCGAGCACTGGACCTTCCACCAGACATTGCGTCTGGACAACCTGCTGGACCGTCAATACGTAGGCTCGGTGATTGTGGCCGATGGCAATAGCCGCTACTACGAAGCAGCCCCGGGCCGTTCGTGGTATGCCGGCGCAGGCGCCGAATACAGCTTTTAAACGAATCCCCGCCCCTGTAGGAGCGAGCTTGCTCGCGAGCTCTTATAACGTCGCAACCAAAAGCTCGCGAGCAAGCTCGCTCCTACAGAGGGTTGGGGTCAGGGCTGTCTGGGCAGGCGCCCGTCGATCAATTGATACAACGCACTGTCCGCTGGCCAGTTACGCATGAAGCGCGCCCGGTCACGGGCATACGCCGGGGCGAAACTGCTCAGGGAACGGTGCTGGCACAT
This sequence comes from Pseudomonas sp. TWR2-1-1, assembly GCF_049897045.1. NCBI lineage: Bacteria > Pseudomonadati > Pseudomonadota > Gammaproteobacteria > Pseudomonadales > Pseudomonadaceae > Pseudomonas > Pseudomonas sp. TWR2-1-1. The sequence goes on along the minus strand of NZ_JAFCVM010000005.1, from coordinate 317,393 downwards.
CGAATCCAGATCAATCAGCGCCCAGCGCCCTTCATCCCAGAACACGTTATGTCCCTTGAGGTCGCCGTGACTGATGCGCTCGCGAATCAAATCGGCAAACAACCCGTCCAGCGCCTGCAACTCGACTGGCGGCGCATCACCCCTCTCAACATAGGGCGCAAAGCGCTCGATGATGTCCGGGCCCGGCAAGTACTCGGTCACCAGATACGCTTTGCCGCGCAGCCAGCAAAAACGTGTTTCCAGCAACGCCAGAGGCTGGGGCGTCGCAATGCCCAGAAACGCCAGGCGGTTGCCCTCGCGCCACGAATGCCAAGCCCGGCTCGGACGCCAAAAACGCTTGAGCCAGTGGGCGAAACCTTTGATGTTGTAGCGCTTGACCACCAGCGTGCGGCCCGCCACTTCAACCTTGCCGACACTCGCTGCACCACCGGTTTTATAAAGGTGTCCCTGATCGAGCAAGGCATCGGCCCGGGCCAGTACCGGCAGCATCGCTGCCTCCTCGTCGCGGCGAATGGCGCGCAAGGCAAAAGCCCCGCGCTGCACGCTGAACAAGGTGCAGTCCCGACCGACCTTGGTCAAAAAGTCGTTCAGCCGCCAGGCACGGATTTTCTCGACTTGCTTGAGCAGCGCTTCCATCGGCAAGGCGTGCTCGCCATTGCTGAGCAAATAATGCACCAGCAATTCTTCGATAAACGGCTCAAGGTTTTTCGGCAACTGGGCGAAGAACACGCCCAGGTTTTCCAGCACTTTTTGTCGGGACAGCGGCTTGCCTGCCTCTTCGACGCAAATACCCGCACCGTCGATCAAATACAGCTTGCCGTTCTGACGCAGCAGGTTGTCCAGGTGCAGGTCTTCCTGCCAGAGCCCCTTGAGGTGCATCTGCCCGATCGCGCCCAGCGCTTGTGCCAATACGTCTTGCTGCTCATCTGCCAGGACCGGCAAACCCTGCACCGCTTTCCAGGCCATATCCAGGCTCTGGGCGTTTTCCAGAAACTCGAACAGCAACCAGCCGCCCTCGCCTTCCTGCAAACCGTCGGCCAGCAGCAAGGGCGTGGTCAGCCCTTGCTCGGCCAGCAGACGCACGCCATTGAGCTCGCGCTGAAAATTGCGCGCAGCTTTAGGGCCCACCATCAACTTGGCCAGCACCGTACGCCCGCGCCAGACACCGGCGCCGACATAGCGCTGGCCCGGCAACACGCGCAACAGTGTCAGCAGTTGCAGCTGGGCGGGCCCGGCGGCGTCCTCCAGCTCAATGCTTAGCGGCAAGCCCGGCGCACGCCCGGCGCTTTGCAGTTCGGACAAACGCATCAGCGGGTCTCCTTGTGGCTGCGACGCACGTTCAGGCGCTGATACCACGCATCCACCAGGCCACTGTCTGCCGGCTGTTCCAGATAGGCCGCGAGCAAGGCGCGCACGTCAGCTTCAGTCCAGGCATGGGCCCGACGCAGCAACGGCTCGATATCCTTGACCCGGTCACGCTGGCCCAGCAGCAAGGGCCGGGTTTTTTCCAGGTCGATCAGTTGCGCGCGATAGGCCGCACCATCAGGCTGCAAGAAAATGTGCTTGGGATAAAAACAGCCGTGAACCTGACGCACCGCGTGCAGGCGACGCGCCAACTGGCCGCATGCCTGCAAGATCGCCTGCTGTTGCCCGGCCGTCAGTTGCGACCACTGCTCAAGCAACGAATCCAGATCAGTCCAGCCATCCAGAGCGCGGGTCATCAGGATCGCCCGACGCTCGCCCGGCACTTTGCGCTCGCCAAAGAACACGGCTTCCAGCGCCGGAATGCCTAGCTGTTTATAACGTTCAATATTGCGAAATTCGCGGGCAAAGCTCGGCTCGCCCAACGGACTGTGCAGCGTGCGGGTCAGGTAGTTGCTCTGGCGCTTGAGGTAAAAGCCCTGGCCTTCCAGATCCATACGAAACACGCTGCTCCAGCCAGCACCACTGGTGTTGGGTTCATCCACCGCCTCCAGTTGCACGGCCCACAACGCATCAAAGTCAGCCAGCCCGTTGCGCTCAAGCAAGGCCCGTTCGGCGTCTGCAACAAAATCAGTCATTCCCGGCCCTCAAAGAAACGCACGATATGACGAACCCGCTCTTTGTCCGCCGCGTTGAGCGTATTACGCCCCGTGTACTGGAAATAAAAACGCAGGCGCTGGGTGGCAGTCAGGTGGTATTTGGCCACTTTGTCCAGGCATGCCAGGTCTTTGGTGATGCGGTACTTGAGCCAGAAACCGCGCCAGAAGTCGCCGTTGGGGCAGTCGATCAAATACAGTTTTGCCTGATCGTCGATCAGCAGGTTGCGCCACTTGAGATCGTTATGGGTGAAGCGGTGGTCGTGCATGATCCGCGTACAGCGGGCCAATTGACGACTCACGCCATCGACCCAGGCGCGATCCTTGAGCAACGGATCGTTGTTGTCGGCCAGCTCTGACAAGTCGCGGGTATTGGGCAGCTCGCGAGTAATCAAGGCACCACGGGCATAGGCCGCGCCGCTGCGCTCAAGCCCCCAGGCCACAACTTCTGCCGTGGGAATGCCCCACTTGGCGAAACGCTTGAGGTTTTGCCATTCGGATTTGACCCGCGGGCGCCCCAGATAACGGCGCAAGCCTTTGCCGGCACCGGTGTAGCGTTTGACGTAATAATTGACCCCGCCGCGCTCGACGCGAATGACCTCGGACAGCGGGTCACGGGTCAGGTGCTCCCCCTGTAAGGCAAAAACCGCATCCAGAGTGCCAAAATCCGCTGTCAGAGCGCTGTAAGCCGGTTCCAGATTCCAGCCCGCCATTACAGTGCATCTCCATAACGCAGTTTGCGTTCATAGAGTTTGCTCGCCTTGCCTTCGAGCCACGCCAGCAAGCGGGCCTCTTCGCGCAGGATCTGGCGTAGCGGCCGCTGGAAATAACCGCGCAGGAATCGCAGCTTGTCGCGTTGGGTCAAACCGATGTCCAGCGCCGAGAAATACAGCGCCGCCAGGTCTTTATTACGCCAGCGCTTACTGATCACCGTACGGGTCTGGGCGCGGTGCAGGTCAATGATCGACAGGCGGAAATTTTCGGCCGTGACCGGTTTGTCGGTGTGCAGCAAAAAGTGGCAGATGTAGCAGTCGCGATGGTTGACCCCGGCGCGGTGCATCATGCCGGTCATGCGCGCCACTTCGGCGATCAGCGCATGCTTGAGCTTGGGCTGCGGCGGCTCTTTGACCCAGTTGAGGCTGAAGTCTTCGAGGCTGACGGTGGGGGCCAGCTCTTCAGTAATGATGAACGAGTGCTGGGCGGCCGGGTTGCTGCCCTTTTCGCCATAGGCGACAGCCGTCATGGTTGGTACGCCGACTTCGTGCAGGCGCTTGATCGCACGCCATTCCTGGCCTGCACCGAGAACCGGCAGCTTGGCGGTCAGCAAGTTTTTAAAGACTTCACCCCAGCCAATGCCGCGGTGGATTTTTACAAAGAAACCGCGTCCGTCGACTTCAGTACGCAAGGTACGCCTGCCTTCCAGTTCGCGGTAAACCTCGCCTTCCAGACGCTCGACTTCGGTGAACGCATCGCGCCCGGCCCACAAGCTTTTGAACGGTTCGGCAAGAATCAGTTTCATCAGTGTTGCTCCGCCAGAATCACATCCGCAGCGTGCTGCGGCATGCTATAGAGGTCGGCCGTCTGCGCGTAGGCCAGGCCGTTTCGGCTCCAGGCCGCACGTGCAGCATCGTCGGACAACATGTGTGTCAGGTATTCATTGAGTTGCGTTTGTTCGAACGGCTCGTCCAGCACTCGCCCGCAATCGGCGTCACTGATGTAGTGGGCATAGCCGCACACCGCGCTGACCAGTACCGGCAACCCGGCCACCAGCGCTTCAAGCAGTACCGTGCCGGTGTTTTCGTTGTAAGCGGGATGGATCAGCAAATCGGCACCCAGCAGGAAGCGCGGGATGTCACTGCGGCCCTTGAGGAACTGCACGTGATCGCCCAGCCCCAGAGTGGCGCTTTGCAGCTGGAAAACCTTGGGATCGTCCTGGCCGATGACGAACAGCCGGGTGCGTTTTCTAAGCTGCGACGGCAACGCGGCCAGGGCTTTGAGGCTGCGGTCCACACCCTTGGTCTTGAACCCGGAGCCAATCTGTACCAGCAACAGGTCGTCGTCGGCCAGCTTGAACTCGCGGCGGAACTCGGCGCGAATCTCGGCCGCATTGGCCGGGGCACGGCGGTCCAGTGCAATACCCGGCGGCAGCAAATGGAAGCGCTGCAACGGGGTTTGGTAATGCTTGATAAACAGCGGTTGCTGGACCTCGGAAATCATCAGGATTTCGGTCCTGGCGTCTTTGTCGAAGACCGCGCGCTCGTATTCGGCAAAATGTTTGTAGCGCTTGAAGTGGCGATACATCGAGTGGCGCAAATTCTGCGCCTTGTCCTCAAAGCAGCCATCCGCCGCGTAGTACACGTCCAGACCCGGCATTTTGTTGAAGCCAATCACCCGATCAACCGGACGTTTGGCCAGATCGGCCTGCATCCAGGCGAGCATTTTTTCATTGCGCGTGTGGTTGAAGAATGCCTTGACCGGCGCCACCAGCACTTCGAAGCCCGGCGGAATATCGCCCTCCCAGATCATCGTATACACACGGATCTGGTGCCCGCGCTTCTGGCACTCCAGTGCAATACGCATGAAGTCGCGTTGCAGGCCGCCAAACGGGAAGTATTTGTACAACACAAAAGCCAGTTGCATCAGCGCAGTTCCTCAGCCAGTAACAACGTGCTTAATCGACTCGCGACACGCTCAGGGTTCAGACGAGTGAAGCACAAGGGCCACTCGTTCTTCAGATCAAACCGCTGCTGGTCCTGTGCAGTCGGCTGGTAAGTACATTTTTTCTGCAGGCACGGTGCACAGGGAAAATCGCTGGCCAGATGGATCTGCACCTTGCCGTAGGCGCCCGTGAGGCCGGGGTTGGTCGGCCCGAACAGGGAGATGGTCGGCACATCCAGTGCCGCAGCCAGATGCCCGAGGCCGGTGTCCACCGCCACACAGGCGCTGGCGCTGGCCAATACCCTGGCAACACCTGCCAGGTTCAGTTTGGGCAGAACCACTGCGTTGCTCAAACCGTTGGCAATGCGCTCTGCCCTGGCTTTTTCCGCCGGGTTGCCCCACGGCAGGCGAACTTCAACACCCTTGTCCGCCATCCGTAGCGCCAGATCGCGCCAGTACAGTTCAGGCCAGTGCTTGGTGTCCCAGGTAGTGCCGTGCAAAAACAGTACGTAAGGCTTGTTGCGCGGCAATTCAATCAGGCGCTCGACATCGAGGCCGTAATCGCCCAGCCCCTTGGGCAGGTCGTAGCCCAAAGCGACGGCAAACAACTGGCGCAGGCGCTCAACCGCATGCTGCCCACGGGCTACGGCCAGACGACGCTGATAAAAGCGGCTGGCCAGCGGTTCGCGGGCAGAGTTTTTGTCCAGGCCGGCCACCGGAGCGTTGACGTAGCGCGTCAGCCAGGCACTTTTGACCAGGCCCTGGGCGTCGATCACCAAGTCGTATTTCTCGGCGCGCAGGCTTTGCTTGAAGCGTCGCCATTCGCCGCTCTTGATGGTTTGCCAAATGTTTTTGCGCCAGCGGCGGATCGCCACCGGAATCACTCTACCCACTGCCGGGTGCCAGGTCGGAATCTCGGCAAAGCCTTCTTCCACCACCCAGTCGAAAGTGATCCCCGGAATGGCCCGCGCCGCATCGGTCAGCGCCGGCAAGGCATGAATCACATCCCCCAGGGATGAGGTTTTGACCAACAGAACGCGCACCTAGTTGACCTCGACCACAGAACCCTGCAAACGCTGCAAGGCTTCAACCACCGGTTGCGGCATCAGTTCACGCAGGCAGTTGTAGTGGCCGAAACGGCAGGTACGATCGAAGCACGGGCTGCAATCGAGGCCCAGGCGCACGATCTCGACCTTGTCGGCCAAGGGCGGAGTGAAGCCCGGCGATGTCGAGCCATACACCGCCACCAGCGGGCGATTAAGCGCCGCCGCCACGTGCATCAACCCCGAATCGTTGGACACCACCGCATCAGCGCACGACAACAGATCAATGGCTTGCGCCAGCGAAGTCTCGCCGCTGAGGTTGACCGACTCTTCACGCAGCCCCGGAATCAGCCGCGAGCGGATGTCTTCGCCCACCCCATGATCGTTTTTCGAGCCGAACAGCCAGACTTGCCAGCCTTCGCGGATTTTCTGCTCGGCCACCGCAGCGTAGTGCTCGGAAGGCCAGCGCTTGGACTCACCGAACTCAGCACCCGGGCACAGCGCCAGCACCGGACGGTCCAGCGCCAGACCAAACTTGTCCAGGGCCGCAGCGCGACTCCCCGGATCGATTTGCAAAGCGGGCCGCGGGTACGGCCGGGGCAGATCTGCACCGGGCGCATAGGCCAGCGCCATAAAGCGCTCGATCATCAGCGGATAGCGCTCTTTATCGAGCTTGCGCACGTCGTTGAGCAGGCCGTAGCGGAACTCACCGCGCCAGCCAGTGCGCTTGGGGATACCGGCGAAAAACGGCACCAGTGCCGATTTCAGCGAGTTGGGCAGCAGGATTGCCTGATCGTATTGCCCCTTGAGGGACTTGCCGATCTTGCGTCGCGTGGCCAGTTCGAGGGCGCCGTGGCCGAGCGGAAAGCTCAAGGCCTGACGAACTTCAGGCATACGCTCAAGGATGGGCCGGCTCCACTCTGGGGCCAGCACATCGATTGCGCACTCCGGGTGACGCTGTTTCAGGCACTGGAACAGTGTCTGCGCCATCACCATGTCACCGACCCAGCTGGGCCCAACGATCAAAATATTCATAAGTTTCCATAAACGAGCAAGGGAGGCATTCGCCTGATACCTGTCTGTTAAAAGCCCTGTTACCTCAACCGTAGGAGCGAGCTTGTCTCGCGATGATCTCGATAGCGCCGCGTTTATCCAGTAAACACGCGTTAGCGTTAACGACCATCGCGAGGCAAGCTCGCTCCTACAGAAACAGCGTTCATTTAACTGACGGGAATCAGGCATTCGCCTCCCCGCTGTAGTGCCATATCGCTTTATTTGACCAGTGTACGCCACTCTGGGTGAGCCGTAGTCTTGCCGGTCACTAGATCAAAGTAGGCTTTTTGCAGTTTTTCGGTGATCGGACCACGACGGCCAATACCGATCAGTCGCCCGTCAACTTCGCGAATCGGCGTTACTTCAGCGGCAGTGCCGGTAAAGAATGCTTCGTCGGCGATGTACACCTCGTCGCGGGTAATGCGTTTTTCTACAAACTTGTACCCAAGCTCGGTGGCCAGGGTCAGGATCGTGCTGCGGGTGATGCCGTTCAGGCAAGCCGTCACATCCGGGGTGTAGATCACGCCGTCCTTGATCAGGAATACGTTTTCACCCGAGCCTTCAGCCACGAAGCCTTCCGGGTCCAGCAGCAACGCTTCGTCGGCACCGCCGGAAATCGCTTCCTGCAGAGCCAGCATCGAGTTGATGTAGTGACCGTTGGCCTTGGCCCGGGTCATGGAAATGTTCACGTGGTGACGGGTAAAGGAGCTGGTACGCACCTTGATCCCGACTTCCAGGGCCTCGGCGCCCATGTAGGCACCCCAGCTCCACGGCGCGATGATCACGTGGACTTTAAGGCCGGTGGCACGCAGGCCCATGGCTTCGGATCCGTAGAACACCATCGGCCGGATGTAAGCGCTGTCGAGGTTGTTTTCACGCACCGCAAGGCGGGTCGCTTCGTTGATTTCGTCTTTGCTGAACGGGATTTTCATGCCCATGATGTGGGCCGAATCGAACAGGCGGTCAGTGTGCGCCTGCAGCCGGAAAATCGCCGGGCCTTGCGGGGTTTCATACGCGCGTACACCTTCAAACACGCCCATGCCGTAGTGCAGGGTATGGGTCAGCACGTGGGTTGTCGCATCGCGCCACGGCACCAGCTTGCCGTCATACCAGATCACACCATCACGATCAGCCATCGACATCATTACGCTCCTCAAAGAATCCAGCACCTGCGCATGACACGTCAGGCAAATTGGACGGGCCTTATGGACCCGCCGGATACGTTCTTTAGCTCAATCCTAGCTCAGACCAAATGCGCCGTACGTGTTGACGTTCGACCACAAATTGATCCCCCGTGACCACCCCGGCCTCCTTCTGCAAGGCTTGCCGGTGGGCTACGGCGCGAAAGGCCTTGTAAGCCTCGCGCAACAGGGCAGCATCAGCGGCGGGTATCAGCCCGTCCTGCTCCAGCCCTTCCAGAATGCGGATGTTATCGGTGTAGCGCAGTAACGCCGGGTGTTCCCTGGACCAGGCCAGGGCCGCGTATTGCACCATAAATTCAATATCGACGATACCTCCGGCGTCCTGCTTGAGGTCGAACGGCACCGTGGCCTGAAAGGCATTTTCAGCAGTACCTGCAGCGGTTATCCGGGTACCGAGGTTGCCGCGCATTTTGGCCCGCATCTCGCTGACTTCCTGGCGCAGGGTGGGCAAATCGCGCTCCCGGCACAGAACGCTCGCGCGCACCTGCTCGAATGCGGCCCCGACCTGCTTGCAACCCACCAGTACCCGAGCCCGCACCAGCGCCTGATGTTCCCAGGTCCAGGCTTCGTTTTGCTGGTAACGCTCGAAAGCCCCGAGCGAGCTGACCAGCAACCCCGAGGCGCCTGACGGGCGCAGGCGCATATCGACGTCATACAGCTGCCCGGAGTTGGTCTGGGCGGTCAACAAGTGGATGATGCGCTGGCCAAGACGGGTGAAAAATTGCGCGCTATCGATGGGTTTGGACCCATCGGTGTCAGCACTGGGGTCGCCATCGTGAATAAACACCAGATCCAGATCCGAGCCGTGCCCCAGCTCGATTCCGCCCACCTTGCCATAGCCCACGATAATAAAGCCGGGATCGCACAGGCTGCCGTCCGCACGCTGCGGCGTGCCGTACTTGGCCACCGTCTGGCGCCAGGCCAGCGCCAGCACTTGTTCCAGAATCGCTTCGGCCAGCCAGGTCAGGTAATCGCTGACTTTCATTAAAGGCAGGCTGCCGGCGATTTCCGAGGCGGCCACCCGCAGGCGGTGCGCCAGCTTGAAATTACGCAAGGCCTCCATCTGCTGCTCAAGGTCGTCTTCTGGAATACGCGTCAGACGTTCGCGCAGTTCGCCAGCCAGCTCTGGGGCCAGCGGCGGCTTGAACAGACGGCTTTCATTGAGCAACTCGTCGAGCAACAACGGGAAACGGGTGATCTGCTCGGCAATCCATGGGCTGGCCGCGCACAGAGTCAGCAAACGTCGCAGGGCATCGGGGTTCTCGGTCAACAACACTAAATATGCGGAGCGCCGGGCGACTGCCTCAACCAGCGGCAACACCCGCTCCAGCACCAGATCGGGGTTGGCATGCTCCACCGCCTGAGCCAGCAGACGCGGAATAAAGGCATCCAGCCGCTCGCGCCCCAAACGCTGCATGGCCCGCAATTGCGGGCTGGAGCGCAGGCTGGCCAGCTGCTTAAGGGCCTTGGGAGCATCGACAAACCCGGCTTCTTGCAGTTGGACGCAGGCCGCCGCGTCATCCTGGACTTCTTCCCACAACGGCAACCACTCGCCACCGACGATCAGCTCACCTTCGTCGATATCTTCTTCGTCGTCCGGGTCGGCAATTACCTGACGGAAGTGCCAGTCGATACGGCCGCGCCACTCCATCAGCTGCTCGTGGAACGCCGCCCAGCTGTCGAAGCCCATCATGAAGGCAATACGCGCCTGATCCTGCTCAGTGTCCGGCAGCATTTGGGTCTGGCGGTCGGCAATGGCCTGAATCGCATGCTCGGTGTAGCGCAAAAATTCATAGCCTTCACGCAGCTCGCTGACGACCGCGGCGGGCAGGTAACCCTGACCTTCGAGGATGCTCAGCACTTTAAGCAGCGGGCGTTGCTGCAGACTGAGGTCACGACCGCCGTGGATCAGTTGAAAGGCCTGGGCGATAAATTCGACTTCACGAATCCCGCCAGCGCCCAGCTTGATGTTGTCGGCCATGCCTTTGCGCCGCACTTCCTGCTGGATCAGCTGCTTCATGGTGCGCAGCGCTTCAATCGCCGAAAAGTCGAGGTAGCGCCGATAAACGAACGGTCGCAGCAAACTGAGCAACTGCGCCCCCGCCTCCTGGTCACCGGCCACTACCCGGGCCTTGATCATGGCGTAGCGCTCCCAGTCGCGACCTTGATCCTGGTAGTACTGCTCCAGTGCGTTGAAGCTCAACACCAGCGCGCCAGAAGAACCGTAAGGCCGCAGGCGCATATCGACACGGAACACAAAACCGTCAACGGTCATCGGGTCCAGGGCCTTGATCAGGCGCTGGCCCAGGCGGATAAAGAACTCCTGATTGTCCAGCGCACGCTTTGCTCCGACAGTTTCGCCGCCCTCGGGGTAGGCGAAAATCAGGTCGATGTCCGATGACAGATTGAGCTCCACGGCGCCCAGTTTGCCCATGCCCAGAATGACCATCTGCTGTGGCTCGCCACTGCGATTGCCGGTAGGCGTACCAAATTGCTGGCAATGGCGCTCATACAACCAGCGATAAGCCTGATCGATGCTGGCATCGGCCATGTCCGACAGGTCGCGGCAGGTTTCAATCAGATCGGCCTGACGGTTGAGATCACGCCAGATAATCCGGATTTGCTGACGGGTGCGCTGACGCCGCAGTACACGGCCCAGTTCGTCATCGGTGGTTGCCGTCGCCACGACAGCCGCGATTTGCCCGCACAACTCGCCAGGCTTGAAGCTGCGGTCCAGCTCCCCCGCGCGCACCAGTTCAAGCAACATCAAAGGGTCACGCAATGACTGTTCAATAAAGAAGTCACTCGCCGCACTTACCCGATCAAACGCTGCCCAGCGCTGCGGCGACCAGTCATCGAGTTCCTGCTCGCCTGCGAGTTGCGCGACCGCAGCACGCCATGACTGTTGGCTACGGCTGGCAAGTGGCAATAAAAGGCTGGGGATTGCGGCAAGCGAGGGAAGGCTCATGGTCTATCCTTGATCGGCGAAGACGTTGCCGAGTACGGTGACAGGAAGAAACAGCGGTTAAATCCGACTGTCGAACAAAGGTTACAAATAGCTGGATTTTCTATTTAATTGGCAGCCGACCTGACATCTGAAGGTCAAATTGTAAATTACCCACCAACAATATCGATTTTTCACACAACGCAATAGGTAAGCATCCTATGCTTTCCTGTAGTTTTACTACTGAGCAAGATACTCGAAAGGCTGAAATGGCCGACGATTTGTAGTAAAACTACACAACGCCGGAATCAACCCTCCGGTCATCCAAGAATTTATGTCGTCTGCCCACAAGGCCAGTCGCAAACTCAGGCAACCGATTCTGGAAGCCTTTCCGCCCTGGAGCAAGCCATGCAAGACCTCGATCCCGTCGAAACCCAGGAATGGCTGGACGCCCTGGAATCGGTTCTCGACAAAGAAGGCGAAGAACGCGCTCACTACCTGATGACCCGTATGGGTGAGCTCGCTACACGCACCGGTTCGCAACTCCCGTACGCCATCACCACGCCATACCGCAACACGATTCCTGTTACCCACGAAGCACGCATGCCTGGCGACCTGTTCATGGAACGCCGCATTCGCTCGCTGGTACGCTGGAACGCGATGGCGATGGTTATGCGCACGAACTTGAAAGATTCTGACCTGGGCGGTCACATCTCCAGTTTCGCTTCCAGCGCAACGCTGTATGACATCGGCTTCAACTACTTCTTCCAGGCTCCGACCGAAGAACATGGCGGCGACCTGATCTACTTCCAGGGTCATACCTCGCCAGGCGTTTACGCCCGTGCGTTCATGGAAGGCCGCATCACCGAAGACCAAATGAACAACTTCCGCCAGGAAGTCGACGGTCAGGGCCTGTCGTCCTACCCGCACCCTTGGCTGATGCCTGACTTCTGGCAGTTCCCGACTGTATCCATGGGCCTTGGCCCGATCCAGGCGATCTACCAGGCACGCTTCATGAAGTACCTGGAAGCCCGTGGCTACATTCCTGCCGGCAAGCAAAAAGTCTGGTGTTTCCTGGGCGACGGCGAGTGTGACGAGCCGGAATCCCTGGGCGCCATCTCTCTGGCAGGCCGCGAAAACCTCGACAACCTGATCTTCGTCATCAACTGCAACCTGCAGCGCCTTGATGGCCCGGTTCGCGGTAACGGCAAGATCATCCAGGAACTCGAAGGCGTGTTCCGCGGCGCTCACTGGAACGTGACCAAAGTCATCTGGGGCCGTTTCTGGGACCCACTGCTGGCCAAGGACGTCGACGGTATCCTGCAACGTCGCATGGACGAAGTCATCGACGGCGAATACCAGAACTACAAAGCCAAAGACGGCGCGTTCGTGCGTGAGCACTTCTTCAACACGCCAGAACTCAAGGCGATGGTTGCCGATCTGTCCGACGACGAGATCTGGAAGCTCAACCGTGGCGGCCACGACCCGTACAAGGTCTACGCGGCGTACCACGAAGCGGTCAATCACAAAGACCAGCCAACCGTCATCCTGGCCAAGACCATCAAAGGTTATGGCACCGGTGCCGGCGAAGCGAAAAACACTGCGCACAACACCAAGAAAGTTGATGTTGAAAGCCTGAAGCTGTTCCGCGACCGTTTCGACATTCCGGTCAAAGACGACGAAATCGAAAACCTGCCGTTCTTCAAGCCGGAAGACGGCAGCGCCGAAGCCCGTTACCTGAGCGAGCGTCGCACTGCACTGGGCGGTTTCGTCCCTCAGCGCCGCGCCAAGAGCCTGAGCATCCCTACTCCGCCACTGGACACGCTCAAGGCCATCCTTGACGGTTCCGGCGACCGTGAAATTTCCACCACCATGGCTTTCGTGCGCATCCTGGCGCAGTTGGTGAAGGACAAGGACATCGGTCAGCGCATCGTTCCGATCATCCCGGACGAAGCACGCACCTTCGGTATGGAAGGCATGTTCCGCCAGCTGGGCATCTACTCGGCCGTCGGCCAGCTCTACGAGCCGGTTGATAAAGACCAGGTGATGTTCTACCGCGAAGACAAAAAAGGTCAGATTCTCGAAGAAGGCATCAACGAAGCAGGCGCCATGAGCTCCTTCATCGCCGCCGGTACTTCGTACTCCAACCACAACCAGCCAATGCTGCCGTTCTACATCTTCTACTCGATGTTCGGCTTCCAGCGCATTGGCGACCTGGCCTGGGCTGCCGGCGACAGCCGCACCCGTGGCTTCCTGATCGGCGGCACCGCCGGGCGTACCACGCTCAACGGTGAAGGCCTGCAGCACGAAGACGGTCACAGCCACATCCTGGCCAGCACCATCCCGAACTGCCGCACCTTTGATCCGACCTACGGCTATGAGCTGGCGGTGATCATTCAGGACGGCATGAAGAAGATGACCGAAGAGCAACAGGACGTCTTCTACTACATCACCGTGATGAACGAGTCGTACCAGCAGCCAGCCATGCCGGCCGGTGTTGAGGAAGGCATCGTCAAGGGCATGTACCTGCTTGAAGAAGACACCAAGGAAGCGGCTCACCACGTTCAGCTGATGGGCTCCGGCACCATCCTGCGCGAAGTACGTGAAGCGGCGAAAATCCTGCGTGAAGACTTCAACATCGGTGCTGACGTATGGAGCGTTACCAGCTTCAACGAACTGCGTCGCGACGGCCTGGCCGTTGAGCGCAGCAACCGTCTGCACCCGGGCCAGAAGCCCAAGCTGAGCTACGTTGAAGAGTGCCTGACTGGCCGTAAGGGTCCGGTCATTGCCTCTACCGACTACATGAAGCTGTTCGCCGAGCAGATTCGTCAGTGGGTACCGGTCAAGGAATTCAAAGTGCTGGGCACTGACGGTTTCGGCCGCAGCGACAGCCGCAAGAAACTGCGTCACTTCTTTGAAGTAGACCGTCACTTCGTGGTGTTGGCAGCCCTTGAAGCACTGGCTGACCGTGGCGATATCGAACCCAAGGTGGTGGCTGAAGCCATCGTCAAGTTCGGCATCAACCCGGAAAAACGCAACCCACTGGACTGCTGAGGAGAATATTTGTGAGCGAACTCATTCGAGTACCTGACATCGGCAGCGGTGACGGCGAAGTCATCGAACTGTTTGTAAAAGTCGGCGACCGTATCGAAGCCGACCAGAGCATCCTGACCCTGGAGTCGGACAAGGCGAGCATGGAAATCCCTGCTCCCAAGGCCGGCGTCGTCAAGAGCCTGAAGGTCAAGCTGGGCGACCGCCTGAAAGAAGGCGACGAACTGCTGGAGCTGGAAGTTGAAGGTGGCGCTGCTGCACCTGAAGCACCAGCCCCTGCGGCGCCTGCTGCCGCCGCTGAAAAGCCGGCCGCCGCACCTGTTGCCGAGGCCCCTGCGCCCCCGGCTGCAGCACCTGCACAAGCCACCGTCCAGGACATTCACGTCCCGGACATCGGTTCGTCGGGCAAAGCCAAAATCATCGAGATCCTGGTCAAGGCCGGCGATACCGTTGAGGCTGATCAATCGCTGATCACCCTTGAATCCGACAAAGCCAGCATGGAAATTCCATCGCCGGCCGCCGGTGTGGTTGAAAGCATTTCGGTCAAGCTGGACGACGAAGTCGGCACTGGCGACTTCATCCTCAAGCTCAAGGTAGCGGGCGCCGCTGCGCCAGCTGCACCGGCTCAGGCGCCAGCACCTGCTGCGGCCACAGCTGAAGCGCCAGTGGCTGCTCCTGCAGCTGCACCGGCTGCCAAAGCCGCGGCACCTGCCCCGGCCGCCGCACCTGCGCCAAGCGGTGCCAAAGTTCACGCCGGCCCGGCCGTGCGTCAACTGGCCCGCGAGTTCGGCGTCGAGCTGAACGCGGTCAGCCCGAGCGGCCCGCACGGTCGTGTGATCAAGGAAGACGTGCAGGCTTACGTCAAAGCCATGATGCAGAAGGCCAAGGAAGCTCCAGCAGCCGGCGCAACCGGCGGCGCAGGTATTCCTCCGATCCCTGTAGTGGACTTCAGCCGCTTCGGCGAAGTTGAAGAAGTGGCCATGACCCGCCTAATGCAAATCGGCGCGTCGAGCCTGCACCGCAGCTGGCTGAACATCCCGCACGTGACTCAGTTCGATCAGGCTGACATCACCGAGCTGGAAGCCTTCCGCGTCGCGCAAAAAGCCGTCGCAGAAAAAGCCGGCGTGAAGCTGACCGTACTGCCTCTGCTGCTCAAGTCCTGTGCCCACCTGCTCAAGGAAATGCCGGACTTCAACAGCTCGCTGGCGCCAAGCGGCAAAGCGATCATCCGCAAGAAGTACGTCAACATCGGCTTTGCCGTAGACACCCCGGATGGCCTGCTGGTCCCTGTGATCAAAAACGTCGACCAGAAAAGCCTGCTGCAACTTGCCGCGGAGGCCGCTGCACTGGCTGCCAAAGCCCGTGACAAGAAGCTCACTGCTGACGACATGCAGGGCGCCTGCTTCACCATTTCCAGCCTCGGGCACATCGGCGGCACCGGCTTCACGCCGATCGTCAATGCACCGGAAGTGGCGATCCTCGGCGTTTCCAAGGCAACCATCCAGCCAGTCTGGGACGGCAAAGCCTTCCAGCCGAAACTGATGCTGCCTCTGTCGCTGTCCTACGATCACCGCGTGATCAACGGCGCGGCGGCTGCACGCTTCACCAAGCGCCTGAGCGACTTGCTGGGCGACATCCGCACTATCCTGTTGTAAGCCATACCCGGCCTTCTTCACCGAAGGCCGGGGTAGCGCACAGTTTTCCGGGCGCCACGCTCGTACCTCAACCCCGCCCGTTTGGCGGGGCTTTTTTTGCCCGCGATTTTTGCCGGTCATCCGACTCACCCCGTAACCCTGTGTGAACTGTGGCACCGGTGACGACAGAGCCGGGCTGACAGTCATAAAAACGCAATAGCCGACGGACAACCTGCAGCTATCGGCAAGCCCGCCGATAGCGCCTAGAGTCAACATGCTCACTTGTCAGCACCGTAAGCATGATGCAACCTTGCCCAAGACCGCAGGACCAGGGCGCCAGCCCGTATGCAATCAGCATTTGTGAAGCGAGTGTCTTAATGAAAAGCCATCCTGATACTGCCCTGCGTATGGCAGTCGAGGTCGTGACCCAGCTACCCGTGCCTTCCCGGCTCGGCATGCTGCGTTTCGAACGGCTTAATGAAGCCAGCTGGGCACTGCTCTACCTGGACCCGCACTGCGAACGCCAGTTCGGCCTGCCAGCGGCAGAACTGTGCGCGTTCACCGGCTCACCCTATGCCAGCCTGATGGAACCCAAGGCCCGCTATCACCTGCACGATGCGATTGAGCTGCAACTGCGTACCAGCTCCCACTACGTGGTGCATTACACCCTGCATACGCCTCAGGGAGCGCTGAGCCTCATCGAGCTGGGCGAGGCTTACAAACAACATAACCGGCACTTGCTGCGTGGCTATCTGCTGGTGGTTGAAAGCGCGGTGAACAGTGAGCTGCCTGTGGTTGCGCCCGGGGCCGAACCCGAAACCCAGAACAGCCGCCTGCACCTTGCCCTGGAGCTCAACCAGCGGGCCCAGCAAGAACAACTCCAGCACCTGGAGCGGGTGCGGGCCCAACAGGATTTGATCCTGCTGCTGGCCCGCCACCGGTACAGCCAGCACAATTCGCTCCAGGAAGCCGCAGAACTGATTACCCGCAGTGCCTGCGAGATTTATCAGGTCGACGGCGCCAGCCTGTGGAACCTTGAAGGCAACCAGCTGCTGCCGATTTCGGCCTATCAACGCGAAAGCCAGGCCTTTGCCGAGCTGCAAGTCTTCGACGCCAGCGCATTTCCGGCCTACCTCGAAGCCCTGCACACCAGCCGTTCCATCGATGCCCAAAACGCTAACCGCGACCCGCGCACCCGCGAGCTGATGGCAAGCCCGGGGCGATGCAAGGCCAACGCCATGCTCGATGCCAGCATCCGCATCGACGGTCAGGTAGTCGGCGTGCTATGCCTGGAACAGACCGGTAAAACCCGCGCCTGGCAGGCGGATGAGATCGCCTTTGCCGGAGAGCTGGCAGACCAGTTCGCCCAGGTCATCAGCAACCACAACCGGCGCACCGCCACCAACGCCCTGCACCTGTTCCAGCGGGCCGTCGAACAAAGCGCCAACGCCTTTTTGCTGGTCAACTGCATGGGGGTGGTCGAGTACGTAAACCCCAGTTTCACCGCCATCACCCAGTACAGCTCCGACGAAGTACAGGGCCACAAGCTGTCTGAACTACCGGCCCTGGAGAACCTCAGCGAGCTGCTGTTTGATGCGCACTCAAGCCTGAGCAAAGGCAATAGCTGGCAAGGCGAATTCAAAAGCCGGCGCAAAAACCTGGAACCTTACTGGGGCCAGATGTCGATCTCCAAGGTGTATGGCGACAACCGTGAACTGACCCACTACATCGGCATTTACGAAGACATCAGCGAATCCAAACTGGCCCAGCAACGCATCGAGCGCCTGGCCTATACCGACAACCTGACCAATCTGGGCAACCGCCCGGCTTTCATCCGCAACCTCGATCAGCGCTTCGCCCGCAACAGCACCACCCAGGTCTGCCTGCTGCTGGTGGATATCGACAACTTCAAGCGCATCAATGACAGCCTCGGCCACCAGACCGGCGACAAATTGCTGATCAGTCTGGCCAGACGCCTGCGCAACAGCCTCAACCCCGGTGACAACCTGGCGCGCTTCGCCAGCAATGAATTCGCCGTGCTGCTCGACGACACGGGCCTGGAAACCGGACAGAAAGTCGCCAGCCAGCTGCTGATGACCCTCGACAAGCCGATGTTCGTCGACAATCAACTGATCAGCGTCACCGGTTCTGTCGGGGTCGCCTGCTCCCCGCTGCACGGGCGTGACCCGCAAACCCTGATGCGCAACGCCGGCCTGGCGCTGCACAAGGCCAAAGCCAACGGCAAGCATCAGGTGCAAGTGTTCACCGAAGCCCTGAATGCCGAAGCCAGCTACAAACTCTTCGTCGAAAACAATCTGCGTCGGGCCCTGACCCAAAATGAGCTCGACGTGTTCTACCAGCCCAAGCTTTGCCTGCGCAGCGGCCGCCTGCTGGGCATGGAAGCCCTGTTGCGCTGGAACCACCCTGAAAAAGGCATGATCCGCCCCGACCAGTTCATCAGCGTGGCCGAAGAAACCGGGTTGATCATTCCGATTGGTAAATGGGTCGCGCGCCAGGCCTGCCGTATGAGCAAGCAACTGTCCGGCGCAGGCCTGGGCAACCTGCAGGTGGCCATCAATTTGTCGCCCAAGCAGTTTTCCGACCCGGACCTGGTGGCCTCGATTGCCAGCATCCTCAAGGAGGAGCAACTGCCCGCCTCGTTGCTGGAACTTGAACTGACCGAAGGTCTGCTGCTCGAAGCAACCGATGACACGCGCCTGCAACTCGATCAGCTCAAAGAACTCGGCCTGACCCTGGCCATGGACGATTTCGGCACCGGTTATTCATCACTCAGCTACCTGAAAAAATTCCCGATCGACATTCTCAAAATCGATCGCAGCTTTATCAAGGACATCCCCGACAACCAGAACGACATGGAAATCACTTCTGCGGTAATCGCCATGGCCCACAACCTCAAACTCAAAGTGGTTGCCGAAGGCATCGAAACCGCTGCACAGTTGGGGTTCCTGCGCCGCCATCGTTGCGATGTGGGTCAGGGCTACCTGTTCGACCGCCCGATTCCCGGCAGCGAACTGATTGCAAAGCTCAAACGCTATCCGCGTGGCCCCCTGGCCTGACAACGATGCAACACTGGGGCAAACTGCAGATCTTAATTCCTACAATCTGACTGAGAGGACTTGAAACATGGTCTTGCGCTCGGAAATCCTGGTGAATAAAAACGTGCTACCTACTCAAGAACAGGCCCTGCCGGGCCGTGAAACGCCCATGGTGTTGCCGCAATACCATTTCTTCCACAAAGACACCCCGCTGCTGGGCCCCTTTATCGGCAATGTCGGTTTTGCCATTTTCGGCCTGGGTTGTTTCTGGGGCGCAGAACGCAAGTTCTGGCAACGTGAAGGCGTGGTCAGCACGGTCGTGGGCTACGCGGGCGGCTACACGCCGAACCCGACCTACGAGGAAGTCTGCTCCGGCCTGACAGGCCACACCGAGGTGGTTCTGGTGGTCTACGACCAGGACAAGGTCAGCTATGGCGAACTGTTGAAGATGTTCTGGGAACTGCACAACCCCACCCAGGGCATGCGCCAGGGCAACGACATCGGCACCCAGTACCGCTCGGTTATCTACTGCACCACGCCTGAACAGCTGGACGAGGCGCTGGCCAGCAAAGCCGCATTCCAGACCGAGCTGACCAAAGCCGGCCTGGGCACCATCACCACCGAAATCGAAGAAGCCCCGACGGTTTACTTCGCCGAGGCTTATCACCAGCAATACCTGGCGAAAAACCCGGAAGGCTACTGCGGTATCGGCGGCACCGGCGTGACCTGCCCGATTTGAGGTGACACAAACAACATCGCGAGCAAGCTCGCTCCTACAGGTATCAACTAAACCTGCAGGAGCGAGCGTGCTCGCGATGGTTTTTTGCCTGATGCAAATTACTCTGCGATCAACCATTCCATCTGAAAGCCGCCCTGGGTTTGCCCCAGGTTCCTGGCCAGCCACGGCATCAATTCGCGCAGCTCTTCTTCCAGACCCCAGGGTGGATTGGCAATCGCCAGGCCCGAGCCATTGAGGCTGTTCGGGGTATCCAGTGGATGGACGAACAACTCCACCTGCAGCAATTTAGGCGCACCTGAACCTGCCAGGTCCTGATAGAAGCGACGCAGCTGGCGCTTGTCCTTGATCGGGTACCAGATCGCTACAACGGTTTGACGCATACGGCTGATCGCATCTTTGAGCGATTCGGCACAGCGCTTCATCTCATCGAGCTTTTCAAACGGCGGGTCGATCAACATCAATCCGCGCTTCTCGGCTACCGGCAGCAGAGCCCGCGGCACATGCCAGCCCTCACCCAGGTGCACCGCCACCCGGCGATCGCCCTTCATGTTCTCTTTGAGCAACACGCCGTCTTCCGGGTGTTTCTCGTTCAACAGCACGCGATCATGGGAGCGGGTCAAACACCGCGCCAGCTCGGGCGAACCCGGGTAATAGCGCAACTCGCCATCCGGGTTCATTTTGTTGAGCACCTGCATGTAGTCGGCAGTCACCGCCGGCAAGTTCTTCTTGCCCCACAACCGCGCAATGCCTTCCAGGTACTCGCCCGTGCGATTGGCCTGATCACCCTTGAGGTCGTACAGGCCGATCCCGGCGTGGGTATCGAGGTAGGCGAAAGGCTGCTCTTTACGCGACATCAGGGCGATGAGGCGGGTCAAGACAATGTGTTTAAAGACGTCGGCGTGGTTGCCGGCGTGGAAGGCGTGACGATAGTTCATGGTTGCTCCTGCGCAGGGAGCGAAGTTTACCCTGTGCAGCGGATAACGTCAGGGGTTAAGCCCGCGGCTGCGCCAAACGGTGCTGCAGATCCGCGCCACCGCGGCCGCGCAAGCAAAAAAGGCCCGCCTCCAAAGGAGACGGGCCTTTTTCAATAGCGCCAGAGCGAACCCCGGCGCAAAGCATTTAGCTGTTCTGCAGGAAGTCTTTCTCGGCAGCGTCGAAGCGCTCGAGCATCTTCTTGCTAGGGCCCTGGCCCATGGCGCTGACTGCCACAATGGCAATGCTGGCGAAGATGAAGCCCGGGATGATTTCGTACAGCCCGAACAGCGAGAAGTGTTTCCACACAATCACGGTAACGGCACCCACCAGAATACCGGCCAGCGCGCCGTTGCGGGTCATGCCTTTCCACAGTACCGAGATCAGTACCACTGGACCGAAAGCAGCGCCGAAGCCTGCCCATGCGTAGCTCACCAGGCCCAGAACACGGTTCTCGGGGTTAGCGGCCAGCGCGATAGCAATCAGTGCAACGGCCAGCACCATCAGACGACCGACCCATACCAATTCTTTCTGGGACGCATTTTTACGCAGGAAAGATTTGTAGAAGTCTTCAGTCAGGGCGCTGGAGCACACCAGCAACTGGCAGCTCAGGGTACTCATCACGGCAGCCAGAATGGCCGACAGCAGTACACCGGCAATCCACGGGTTGAACAACAGCTTGGCCAGCTCGATGAACACACGCTCAGGGTTTTCATTTACCGGGCCTGCCACTTCCGGGTGCGCCGAGAAGTAAGCAATACCGAAGAAGCCCACGGCTACGGTACCGGCCAGACACAGGATCATCCAGGTCATGGAGATGCGACGCGCCTTGGCGATCGACTTGACCGAATCGGCAGCCATGAAACGCGCCAGAATGTGCGGCTGACCGAAGTAACCCAGACCCCAGCCCATCAGCGAGATGATGCCGATGAAAGAAGTGCCCTTGAGCATGTCGAAGTTGCTTGGGTCTTTGGCTTCAATCGCCAGGAAGGTGGTATCTACGCCGCCAGTGGCCAGCAGCACGATGATCGGCGTCAGGATCAGCGCGAAGATCATCAAAGTTGCCTGGACGGTATCGGTCCAGCTGACGGCCAGAAAGCCGCCCACAAACGTGTAAGCAATGGTCGCTGCAGCGCCTGCCCACAGTGCAGTCTCGTAAGACATGCCGAAGGTGCTTTCAAACAGACGGGCACCGGCCACGATGCCGGAAGCGCAATAGATAGTGAAGAACACCAGGATCACGATCGCCGAGATGATCCGCAGCAGCCCGCTTTTGTCTTCAAAACGGCTGGAGAAGTAATCCGGCAGGGTCAGTGCATCACCGTTGTGCTCGGTCTGTACCCGCAGGCGACCGGCAACAAACAGCCAGTTTAGGTAAGCACCGGTTACCAGACCGATAGCGATCCAGCTTTCCGACAGGCCGGACATGTAAATCGCACCCGGCAAACCCATCAACAACCAGCCGCTCATGTCGGAGGCGCCAGCGGACAGTGCAGTTACTACGCTGCCCAGGCTACGGCCACCGAGAATATAGTCAGAAAGGTTGTTGGTGGAGCGATAGGCCATAAAGCCGATCAACACCATTGCCGCGATATAGATCACGAACGTGATCAGGGTTGGGTTACTAACGATCATTGAATAAAGCCCTGGCATTGTTTTTATGTTTAGCGGCGGTCTGGCCGTACGCTCACAAACGTCCTGTCTGAGACGAATAACCTGGCCGCACATTTATGACTGACGTTTCCCCAGGAAATCCATCAGCCGATGAACCTATCCGCAAGCGAGGTTGCACCTTAACCGCGAATGCTATGCAACAAAGCAAATAAGGTGCAACCAGTTTCTTGCGCGACAGTTGCACCTTGTCGCATTTTCAACTCAATCGAGCTTTTTTGCTCCTTTTCGGAGCAAGAACTCAGCGTAACGGCTAAAACACCACCCACCCTGCAGGAGCGAGCTTGCTCGCGAGATCTTGAGCTCCTGTGAGAAAAATCTCGCGAGCAAGCTCGCGCCTACATTCGGGTTAGACACACCGCCGATTTTTCCGACAAAAAACGGGTTGCACTAGGTTGCACCTCTTTCAGCGCAGCGCTAATCTTGCCGCCAGCTGATGCCACGCAAATGTGGCACCCATGAGGATAAAAATATGGCTACCACCACCCTTGGGGTCAAACTTGATGACCCTACCCGCGAGCGCCTCAAAGCCGCCGCGACCTCGATTGATCGCACGCCACACTGGCTGATCAAGCAGGCAATCTTCAATTACCTGGAAAAACTCGAGGGTGGTGCAACCCTGAATGAGTTGAGCGGTATCCCTGGCATTACCAGCGATGACGCCGACGACGTACAAACGGACCACGCGCATCAGTGCTTCCTGGAGTTCGCAGAAAGCATCCTGCCGCAATCCGTGTTGCGCGCAGCCATTACCTCAGCCTACCGCCGCCCGGAACCGGAAGTGGTGCCCATGCTGCTGGAGCAGGCCCGTCTGCCCGCGCCAATGGCTGAAGCCACACAAACCCTGGCCGCCTCGATTGCCGAAAAACTGCGCAATCAGAAGAGCGCCGGCGGCCGTGCAGGCATTGTCCAGGGCCTGCTGCAAGAATTCTCCCTGTCGTCCCAGGAAGGCGTGGCACTGATGTGCCTGGCCGAAGCGCTGTTGCGTATCCCGGACAAAGGCACCCGTGACGCCCTGATCCGCGACAAGATCAGCACCGGCAACTGGCATCCGCACCTGGGCAACAGCCCGTCGCTGTTCGTTAACGCGGCCACCTGGGGCCTGTTGCTGACCGGCAAGCTGGTGTCGACCCACAACGAAGCAGGCCTGACTTCCTCCCTGAGCCGGATTATCGGCAAAAGCGGCGAGCCGATGATCCGCAAGGGCGTCGACATGGCCATGCGCCTGATGGGCGAACAGTTTGTAACCGGCGAGACCATCGCCGAAGCCCTGGCCAACGCCACGCGCTTTGAAGCCAAAGGCTTCCGCTATTCCTACGACATGCTCGGCGAAGCGGCACTGACCGCCCATGACGCGCAGAAGTACCTCGCGTCCTACGAGCAAGCCATCCACTCGATCGGCAAAGCCTCCAACGGTCGCGGCATTTACGAAGGCCCGGGCATTTCGATCAAGCTGTCGGCCCTGCACCCGCGCTACAGCCGCGCCCAGTACGAACGCGTCATGGACGAGCTGTACCCGATCCTGCTGTCGCTGACCCTGCTGGCCAAACAATATGACATCGGCCTCAACATCGATGCCGAAGAAGCCGACCGCCTTGAACTGTCGCTCGACCTGCTCGAGCGCCTGTGCTTCGAGCCACAGCTGAGCGGCTGGAACGGTATCGGTTTTGTGATCCAGGCTTACCAGAAGCGTTGCCCGTACGTGATCGACTACGTAATCGACCTGGCACGCCGCAGCCGTCACCGCCTGATGATCCGCCTGGTTAAAGGCGCGTACTGGGACAGCGAAATCAAGCGCGCCCAGGTCGAAGGCCTGGAAGGCTATCCGGTCTACACCCGCAAGGTGTACACCGACGTTTCCTACATTGCTTGCGCGAAAAAACTGCTGGCCGTACCTGAAGCCATTTACCCGCAGTTCGCTACGCACAACGCCCACACCCTGTCGGCCATCTACCACCTCGCCGGTCAGAACTACTACCCGGGCCAGTACGAGTTCCAGTGCCTGCACGGCATGGGCGAACCACTGTACGAGCAAGTCGTAGGCAAAGTTTCCGAAGGCAAGCTGAATCGTCCGTGCCGCGTGTACGCACCGGTCGGCACCCACGAAACCCTGCTGGCGTACCTGGTACGTCGTCTGCTGGAAAACGGCGCGAACACTTCGTTCGTTAACCGTATCGCCGACCACACGATCTCGATCCACCAGTTGGTGGCCGACCCGGTGAGCCAGATCGAGCAGATGGCGACCGCGGAAGGCGGCTTCGGCCTGCCGCACCCGCGTATCCCGCTGCCGCGTGACCTGTACGGTAGCGAGCGCGCCAACTCCAGCGGCATCGACATGGCCAACGAACACCGTCTGGCATCGCTGTCCTGCGCCCTGCTGGCTTCGGCCCATAACGACTGGAAGGCCGCGCCGATGCTCGGCTGCCCGTCGAGCAACGAAGTGGCTGCAGCAGTCCTCAACCCGTCCGACCTGCGTGACGTTGTCGGTTACGTACAGGAAGCCACGGTTGAAGATGCCGACAACGCCATTCAGTGCGCCCTGAGCAACGCCCCGATCTGGCAGGCCACCCCGCCCGCCGAGCGCGCAGCGATTCTGGAACGCGCCGCCGACCTGATGGAAGCCGAAATCCAGCCACTGATGGGCCTGCTGGCCCGTGAAGCCGGCAAGACCTTCGCCAACGCCATTGCCGAAGTTCGTGAAGCGGTCGACTTCCTGCGTTACTACGCGGTACAGGCACGCAACGACCTGACCAACGACGCCCACCGCCCACTGGGCCCGGTGGTTTGCATCAGCCCGTGGAACTTCCCGCTGGCCATCTTCAGCGGCCAGGTGGCTGCAGCGCTGGCTGCCGGTAACCCGGTACTGGCCAAGCCTGCGGAACAGACCCCGCTGGTAGCGGCACAAGCAGTACGCATTCTGCTGGAAGCCGGTATTCCCGAGGGCGTGCTGCAACTGCTGCCGGGCCGTGGCGAAACCGTAGGTGCACGCCTGGTCGGCGACGATCGGGTCAAAGGGGTGATGTTTACCGGTTCCACCGAAGTCGCACGGTTGCTGCAACGCAACGTGGCCGGTCGTCTGGATGCCCAGGGTCGCCCAATCCCGCTGATCGCTGAAACCGGCGGCCAGAACGCCATGATCGTCGACTCCTCGGCGCTGACCGAGCAAGTGGTCATCGACGTCGTGTCCTCGGCCTTCGACAGTGCCGGGCAACGCTGCTCGGCCCTGCGCGTACTGTGCCTGCAGGAAGATTCGGCCGATCGCGTCATCGAAATGCTCAAAGGTGCCATGGCCGAATCGCGCATGGGCAACCCTGAACGTCTGAACGTGGACATTGGCCCGGTGATCGACGCCGAAGCCAAGGCCGGGATCGAGCGACACATCCAGGGCATGCGTGACAAAGGGCGCAATGTTTACCAGATGGCCATTGCCGACATCGAAGAGTGCAAACGCGGCACCTTCGTGATGCCGACCCTGATTGAACTGGAAAGCTTTGACGAGCTGGAACGCGAAATCTTCGGCCCGGTCCTGCACGTCGTTCGCTACAAGCGCAAAGACATCGACCAGCTGATCGCACAGATCAACGCTTCGGGTTACGGCCTGACGCTGGGCGTGCACACCCGTATCGACGAAACCATCGCCAAGGTGGTCAACAACGTCAATGCCGGTAACGTCTACGTCAACCGCAACATCGTAGGCGCAGTGGTCGGCGTGCAACCGTTTGGCGGCGAAGGCCTGTCAGGCACCGGCCCTAAAGCCGGTGGCCCGCTGTACCTGTACCGCCTGCTGTCGACCCGCCCGGCCAACGCGATCGAGCAATCATTCGCCAAAGTCGACGCCATCACCGCTCCGGACACCCAGGCCCGCGAAGTATTGAGCAAACCGCTCAACGCTCTGCAAGCCTGGGCCACCAGCAACCAGCAACCTGCGCTGGCAGAGCTGTGCGGCGAGTACGCAGCACATTCGCAAAGCGGTATCACCCGCCTGCTGAACGGCCCGACTGGCGAACGCAACAGCTACGCCATCCTCCCGCGCGAGCACGTGCTGTGTCTGGCCGAAGTTGAAAGCGACCTGCTGACCCAGCTGGCTGCGGTCCTGGCCGTAGGCAGCTCGGCAGTCCTGCCGGAAAGCGAACTGGCCAAAGCACTGGTTGCACGCCTGCCAAAAGAAGTGAAGGCGCGCATTACTCTGGTGCCAGACTGGACCAAGGACGACGTCATCTTCGACGCCGTTGTCCATCACGGCGACTGCGATCAACTGCGTGACGTCTGCCAGCAAGTGGCAAAACGTCCGGGCGCCATTATCGGCGTACAGGGCCTGTCCCAGGGCGAGACCAACATCGCTCTGGAACGCCTGGTGATCGAGCGCGCACTGAGCGTCAACACCGCGGCAGCTGGTGGTAACGCAAGTTTGATGACGATCGGCTGACAGCTGGCTGAAACATGAAAAACCGGACGCCCCCAAGGGTGTCCGGTTTTTTTATGCCGTCACAAATACAATCCGCACACCCTGTTGCTCAGGGCCGGCCAGCGAACTCGATATAGACCACAAGCGCCAAAGCCATCCCGCCCGCCAGTGTGCACAGCAGGTTCGTGCTGCTGAACGCGTGGTTGCTGCGGCCTTGCGGGTCATCACCCAAGACATTGATTGCGCGCTGGGCGCCGATGAACAGGAACACACCCGCTACTACCAGCACTGCATCGGCCACCAGCACAAATCCGGTGTCCGAGGGACGATCAAAAAACAGCGACAACAGGATGGCGATCATGACCAGCAACATGATCAGCAACGCCCTGGCTTCGGAATACCAACGGTATGAGCGCCCGCTGATATCCAGGCTCTTCTGAATTTTGTCGAACAGTTCAAGAATGAAAAAAGGCCAGAACACAGCACGCATGGCGGGCATGATGTCGGCCCTGCCGACGGCTCTGAACGACGTCCAGTTACGGTAGGACCAATAGAAGATGTAGCCGCCACCGGTCAGTAGATACAACAGTACAAATTTGCTGACAGACACAACATACAACTCGCCCGGGCTGTCAAAAAATGGCCGTTTCCCATCCGGCACACAGGCGTTATCGGCAGTGGTGGTTTTCATGACTCATCCATTCATCAAGAAGAAGATGTGTATAGATACAATTCACTCATGCAAAAAAATGCAGTCTTGCTCCCTTTCTTGCGTAAGAAAAAGCGCCATCACTGGATCCGAAGCTTCTATGAAGCCGCGCACGCCACAAACACCGCCCGAGCACGCTGGCTTCTGCTCGCGTCATGCCCTTAAAAACCTTTTTGACAGTCCGCCAAGAACGCAGGTTAGAATCGCTGGCACGCAGACTGCATGAGCCGTTTGCGCCCTGTCTTTGAAGTTTTCCGGAGTACTGCCTTTGAATGCGACGACCATCAACAGCCTGTTCTTGATCGGCGCGTTGCTGGTAGGTGCAAGCATTCTGGTGAGCTCACTGTCCTCGCGTCTGGGCATCCCGATTCTGGTCATCATCCTCGCGGTGGGCATGGCGGCAGGTGTCGATGGCGGCGGGATTATTTTCGACAATTACCCGACTGCGTACCTGGTGGGCAACCTCGCCCTGGCAGTGATCTTGCTCGACGGCGGCTTGCGCACCCGGGTCTCGAGCTTCCGGGTGGCCTTATGGCCCGCACTGTCGCTGGCCACGGTCGGGGTGATGATCACCACCGGCCTGACCGGGATGATGGCGGCCTGGCTGTTCAACCTGAACATGATTCAAGGCTTGTTGATCGGCGCCATCGTCGGCTCCACCGATGCCGCAGCGGTGTTCTCGTTACTGGGCGGTAAAGGCCTGAACGAACGGGTCTCGGCCAGTCTCGAGATCGAGTCCGGCAGCAACGACCCGATGGCGGTGTTCCTCACGGTCACCCTGATCGACATGCTTGCCAGCGGCGAAACCGGCCTGCATTTGAGCCTGCTGCTTAACTTGCTGCGCGAGTTCGCGATCGGTGGCGCGGTGGGCCTGGCGGGAGGCTGGCTGCTGCTGCAAATGGTCAACCGCATCCACCTGGCCAACGGCCTGTACCCGATTCTGGTGATCGCTGGCGGCCTGGTGGTGTTCGCCCTGACCAACGCCCTGCATGGCAGCGGCTTCCTCGCGGTTTACCTGTGCGGCCTGGTGATCGGCAACAGCCCGATCCGCAGCCGCCACGGCATTTTGCACATGCTCGACGGCATGGCCTGGCTGGCACAGATCGGCATGTTCCTGGTTCTGGGTTTGCTGGTCACCCCGCACGACTTGCTGCCGATCGCCGTGCCAGCACTGGCGCTGGCACTGTGGATGATCCTGTTCGCACGGCCACTGTCGGTGATAGTCGGCCTGCTGCCCTTCAAGGCCTTCCACTCACGCGAAAAAGCCTTTATCTCCTGGGTCGGCCTGCGCGGTGCAGTACCGATCATTCTGGCGGTGTTCCCGCTGATGGCCGGTCTGCCCAATGCTCAGCTGTACTTCAACCTGGCATTCTTTATCGTGCTGGTATCGCTGCTGGTACAAGGCACCAGCCTGCCCTGGGTTGCAAAACTGTTGAAAGTTACCGTGCCGCCTGACTTGGCACCGGTATCGCGCGCAGCACTTGAGGTCCACCCGACCAGTGAATGGGAGCTGTTCGTTTACCGGCTCGACGCACAAAACTGGTGCATCGGTGCGGCCCTGCGGGAACTGAAAATGCCTGAGGGCACCCGTATCGCGGCGTTGTTCCGCGACCAGAAATTGCTCCACCCGTCGGGCAGTACCACCCTCGAAATCGGCGATTTACTGTGCGTGATCGGTCACGAACACAATTTGCCGGCCCTGGGCAAACTGTTCAGCCTGCCGCCGACCCGTGGCCTGGACCTGCGCTTCTTCGGCGATTTTGTACTCGAAGGCGACGCCCGGCTGGGCGCGGTGTCGGCGCTGTACGGTCTCAAGCTCGACGGCATCGACCCCGACATGCCACTCAGCAGCTTCATTGCACAGAAAGTCGGTGGTGCACCGGTGGTCGGTGACCAAGTGGAGTGGAACAACACCATTTGGACAGTGGCGGTCATGGACGGGAACAAGATAGCCAAAGTGGGCGTCAGATTCCCCGAAGGAAGTGCCCCGGGTCCGGGGTTGTTCCTCTAAACTCTCACTTTTCGACCCTTGTCTGACCGGTATCTATGCCAACTCTGCGCACGTTTTTCGCAACAGTCCTGCTCGGCCTGAGCCTTAGTGTCGGCATGCTCCAGGCCGCCGAACCGCCCTCCGCTGAGGCGGTGCAGCAAAGCCTGGACAAAATAGCTGATCGCAAACTGCCAGAGGCCGATCAGAAAGCCTTGCAAACGGTGCTCCAGCAGACCCTCAGTCTGCTGGCCAACAAAGCCGATTACGAACAGCGTTTGAACGATGTCAAAGAGCTGCTGGCCAATGCACCCCGCCAAACCACAGAAAACCAGCGGGAACTGGCCCGGCTCAAGGCCACAAAACCCCTGCCGGTAGCCCAGCGCTACAGTGGCATGACCGTACCGCAGCTGGAACAGATGCTGGCCGACCGCACCACGCAACAGGGCGAACTGCAAAAATCCCTGGCCAGCGCCAATAGCCAGAGCATCGCCGCCCAGACCCGACCAGAGCGTGCTCAGGCAGAAATCAGCAACAGCCAGACGCGCATCCAGGAAATCAGCAACATCCTGAAAACCGGTCGCGACAATGGCAAATTGCTCAACGCCGACCAGCGCAACCAGCTCAACGCCGAAGCCGCTTCGCTCACCGCATTGATTGCCCTGCGCCGCCAGGAACTGGCGGGCAACAGCCAACTGCAAGACCTGAGCGGCAGCCAGCACGACCTGCTGCTGGAGAAAACCACGCGCCAGGATCAGGAAATCCAGGAGCTGCAAACCCTGATCAACCAGAAGCGCCTGGCCTACTCACAGCAGACCGTGACCGAACAATCGATCGAGGCGCAAAAGTCAGGCAGCAGCAGCCTGCTGGCAACCGAAAGCGCGATCAACCTCAAGCTCTCGGACTACCTGCTGCGCAGCACCGACCGTCTCAACGAGGTCACCCAGCAGAACCTCGAAACCAAGCAACTGCTGGATAACGTCACCCAGAGCGATCAGGCGCTGGATGAGCAAATCAGCGTGCTCAAAGGCAGCTTGTTGCTGTCCAAGATTCTCTATAAGCAGAAGCAGGCGCTGCCGCGCGTGCAGAAAATGGACAAGAATCTGGCGGATGAAATCGCCGATATCCGTCTGTATCAGTTTGAGATCAACCAGCAGCGCGAGCTGATCAGCAACCCGACGACCTATGTCGACAACCTGCTGTCGACACAACCCGCTGATCAAGTAACCCCTCAACTGCGCAAAACCCTGCTTGAACTGGTTAACACCCGCAGTGATTTGCTCGACCGTCTGAACCGCGAAT
This sequence comes from Pseudomonas sp. TWR2-1-1, assembly GCF_049897045.1. NCBI lineage: Bacteria > Pseudomonadati > Pseudomonadota > Gammaproteobacteria > Pseudomonadales > Pseudomonadaceae > Pseudomonas > Pseudomonas sp. TWR2-1-1. Next base: position 286,889 of record NZ_JAFCVM010000005.1, on the reverse strand, counting down.
TAAGCTCGCTGCTCAACGAATCGATCACCCTGCAACTTAACCAGAAACAGCTGGTCAGCACCGCCCAGAGCCTGCGCGCCACCCTTGATGAGCAAATGTTCTGGATTCCCAGCAATAAACCGCTGGACCTGGAGTGGCTGGAAGGTGCGCCACGCCAACTGGAGCGACAAGTCGTCACCCTGCCCTGGACGTCAAGCTTCAGCGAAGTCGCCGACGGTTTGTCCAAGCGCCCGCTGCTGTTCCTGCCGTTTGTGCTGTTGATGGTGGGCCTGCTGTGGAAGCGCAGCTACCTGTACCGCAAGCTGAATAAAATCCACCAGGACATCGGCCACTTCAAACGCGACAGCCAATGGCACACGCCACTGGCGATCCTGATCAACATCCTGCTGGCAATGCCGGTATCGCTGGCGTTGGCGCTGTGCGGTTACGCCCTGCAGATTGATGCCCGGGGTATGAACAGCAACACCGGAGCGGCCCTGATTCAAATGGCCGAGGCCTGGCTGGTGTTCTATACCGCGTACCGGATCCTGGCGCCTGGCGGCGTGGCCGAGCTGCATTTCCGCTGGGAAAAACCGCTGGTTGAATTCCTCCAGAACTGGATCCGCAAGCTCGGCTTTGTGGTGCTGGCCCTGGTCGCAGTGGTGGCCTTTGCCGAACAACAACCGGCTGCACTGGCCGAAGACGTACTGGGCATACTCGTGGTCCTGAGCTGTTATGCCGCCATGGCCTGGCTGCTGATGCGCCTGTTGCTCAACGACAAGACCGAGAAAAAAGCCTATCGCCTGCGCAAGTTCCTCGGCTTCCTGTTTGCCATCTTGCCCATCGCCTTGTTTGTGGCCGTGTGTTTTGGCTATTACTACACCGCCCTCAAACTCAGCGACCGCTTGATCAACACCCTGTACCTGCTGATGCTGTGGATGGTCATCGAAGCCGCCTTTGTTCGCGGTCTGGCCGTGGCGGCGCGACGCCTGGCCTATCAGCGCGCTCTGGCCAAACGCCAGGCCGCCAAGGAAGCCGGCGAAGGCAACGACATCATCATTGAAGAGCCGACACTGGACATCGAACAGGTCAACCAGCAGTCGCTGCGCCTGATTCGCCTGGCCCTGCTCGCGGGCTTTATCGGCGTGCTGTACTGGGTGTGGGCCGACTTGATCTCGGTATTTTCCTACCTCGACAACATCACCCTCTATGAGTACACCAGCGGCACCGGTGCCAACATGAGCATGGTGCCCATCAGTATTGGCGATGTGATCGGCGCACTGATCATCATCGGCATCAGCATTGCACTGGCGCGCAACCTGCCCGGCCTGCTTGAGGTACTGGTGCTGTCGCGGCTCGACCTGGGCCAGGGTAGCGCCTATGCCACCACCACTTTGCTGACCTACGTGATTATCGGCATCGGCTTTGTGTCCACCCTATCGACTCTCGGCGTGAGCTGGGACAAGTTGCAATGGCTGGTGGCCGCCCTCTCGGTGGGCCTGGGTTTCGGCATGCAGGAAATCTTCGCCAACTTTATCTCCGGCATCATGATCCTGTTCGAGCGTCCGGTGCGCATCGGCGACACCATCACCATCGGCAACCTGTCGGGTACCGTGAGCAAGATCCGCATCCGCGCGACCACCATCACCGACTTCGACCGCAAGGACATCATTGTCCCGAACAAAACCTTCATCACCGGGCAACTGATCAACTGGTCGCTGACCGACACCATCACCCGCGTCACCCTCAAGCTGGGTGTCGACTACGGGTCTGACCTGGACCTGGTGAAACAACTGTTGCTCAAGGCCGCCCAGGAAAACCCGCGAGTGCTCAAAGAGCCTGAGCCTCACGTGTACTTCCTCAATTTCGGCACCAGCACCCTGGACCACGAACTGCGCATGCATGTGCGGGATCTGGGTGACCGCAACCCGGTCATCGACGAAGTGAACCGCTTTATCAACCGCGAGTTCAAGAACCACCACATCAACATCTCGTTCCAGCAGATGGAGGTTTACCTCAAGAACCTCCAGGGCGAGGAATACAAACTGGTACCGGTAGAGCCGCAAGCGCAGTCCGAGACGCCAGCGCCGCAAAAGCCGCAACTGGGCAAGCTGGACTGATCACTGCTCCCTGTAGGAGCGAGCTTGCTCGCGAGCTTTTCCACATAGCCGCACAGAGCTCGCGAGCAAGCTCGCTCCTACAGACGATACGCCCCCCTTTTTCACTGGAGACGGTCATTGAAAGCCCTCGACGAACTGACCTTCGATAACCGTTTCGCCCGTTTGGGTGATGCCTTTTCGACCCACGTGCTGCCCGAACCCATCGACGCGCCGCGCCTGGTGGTTGCCAGCGATGCGGCGATGGCCCTGCTCGACCTTGACCCGGCTGTCGCCCGCGACCCGGTGTTCGCCCAACTGTTTGGCGGCCACACCCTGTGGGCTGACGCCGAACCCCGCGCCATGGTCTATTCCGGCCATCAGTTCGGCTCGTATAACCCGCGCCTGGGTGACGGTCGCGGGCTGCTGCTGGGTGAGGTGTACAACCAGGCCGGCGAGCACTGGGACCTGCACCTCAAAGGTGCCGGCATGACGCCCTGGTCGCGTATGGGTGATGGCCGCGCCGTGCTGCGTTCATCGATCCGCGAGTTCCTCGCCAGCGAAGCACTGCATGCACTGGGCATCCCCAGCAGCCGCGCCCTGTGCGTGATCGGCTCGGACACCCCGGTGTGGCGCGAGAAACAGGAGCGCGCAGCCATGGTCCTGCGTCTGGCGCAGAGCCATGTGCGCTTCGGGCATTTCGAGTACTTCTACTACACCAAGCAGCCCGAGCAACAAAAACAGCTGGGCGAGCATGTACTGGCGCTGCACTTCCCCGAGTGCCTGGAACAGCCGGAACCGTATCTGGCGATGTTCCGCGAGATCGTCGAGCGCAACGCCGAACTGATCGCCAAATGGCAGGCCTACGGTTTTTGCCACGGGGTAATGAACACCGACAACATGTCGATTCTGGGCATCACCTTCGACTTTGGTCCGTTCGCTTTCCTCGACGACTTCGACGCCAACTTCGTCTGCAACCATTCCGACCATGAAGGGCGCTACTCCTTCAGCAACCAGGTGCCCATTGGTCAGTGGAACCTCAGCGCACTGGCCCAGGCGCTGACACCGTTCATCAGCGTCGAAGCATTGCGCGAAACCCTGGGCCTGTTCCTGCCGTTGTACCAGGCCCATTACACCGATCTGATGCGCCGCCGCCTGGGCCTGACCACCGCTGAAGACGATGATCAAAAATTGATCGAAACCCTGCTGCAGCGCATGCAAGGCAGCAGTATCGACTACACCTTATTCTTCCGTCGCCTGGGCGATGAACCGGCCGCACAGGCCGTGGCCCGACTGCGTGACGAGTTTGTCGACCTCAAGGGATTTGACGAGTGGGCGGCACAGTATGTCGAGCGGGTCGCACGTGATTGCGTGAGCGATCAAAACGCCCGCCGCGAGCGCATGCACGGGGTCAACCCGCTGTACATCCTGCGAAACTATCTGGCGCAAAAGGCCATCGATGCGGCTGAGGCGGGGGACTACAGCGAAGTACGGCGCCTGCACCAGGTGCTGACCCAACCGTTCACCGAACAAGCGGGCATGCAGAGTTATGCCGAACGCCCGCCCGAGTGGGGCAAGCATCTGGAGATCAGTTGTTCGTCGTAACAGCCATGAATGCGCGGCAGCTCACCGGGGCTGCCGATTGCCTGCGTAATAGCCTCAGATAAACATGTCCACGGGCACTTTGAAGTACTCCGCCAACCAGCGAATTTGCCGTACGTTGAGCTGGCGCTTGCCACTGAGTATTTCGGACACTACCGACTGGGTTCCCACACCCGGCAGATCGCTTTGGGTCAGCCCGTGTTCCTGCATCACCGAACGAAGTACATCGACACCACTGGCCCGGGGTATCGGCCGATGCTCCAGGTCATAGGCTTCAATCCGGTCACCGAGGATGTCTACCAGACTCATCAACGGGTGACTTTCGTCATCGCCGATCATGTCGGTCAGCTCATCAAGGGCTTCGACCAAACCGTCATAGTCTGCTTCAGTTTTTGGTTTTTGCAGAAGTGGCGAAACATACTGCCAGTGCTCCGTCGCTTGTTTAATCAATGCACTCATCCGGGTTACTCCTTCCATTTGCCCTTGTCATAGTCGCGATGATCCAGCACATGGCGAATGTAGAGACGCTGGGTTTGATAGCGCACAAGGGCAATCAATCGCAATTTGTTACCGCCAATATTGAATACGTGCAACGGACCCACCTTGTCTGCGGCAGGGAAAAAAGACCTCAAAGCTGAAAAATCCTCTGGGCAGATAACTTTGATTTTGCGATACCACTCATCCAGAGCAGTGGATGAATGTGGCCATTTGGCTTTTGCTTCCCAAATCCGCTTTGCCGTAATCACTCGCATGCAATGTCCTTATCGCATCTTGCTATGAAGGTTAATTCCGACACTGAAGTATCGCAAATTGCGATTACAGGTGTCTGACCAGTGGTCAATTACTGGATGCGCCATTGCACACTAGATTGCCGATCGCATGTCGACACTCTCGTATTGTGAGTAGATACATCATGACCATTGGCGTGCTAACCCATCATCTGCTGAACTGCACCCTCTAAAGGCATGTACATGACTTGTGGGAGCTGGCTTGCCAGCGACTGGTTGGCATCTGCAACCAGCCCGATACCGGAGTATTTGAAATGACCGACCCGCTACTCATCCCCTGCCCTCACTGCAATGGCCTGAACCGCATTCCCGCGGCTCGTGTGGGCGAACAGCCAAAGTGCGGACGCTGCAAAAATGAGGTGCTGCTCGCCAGGCCTTTCGACTTGAAGCAAACCGACTACAGCAGTCAGATCAAGGGTGATCTACCGCTATTAGTGGACGTATGGGCGCAGTGGTGCGGACCGTGCAAAGCGTTCGCGCCCGTATTTGAACAGGCGGCCGGCCAGCTGGTCGGAAAATGCCGCCTGGCCAAACTCGACAGCGAGGCCAACCAGCAACTGGCCGCGCAACTGGGGATTCGCTCGATCCCCAGCTTGATCCTGTACAAGAACGGCCAGGAAATTGCCCGTCAAAGCGGCGCCTTCCCGTTGCAACAACTCAAGGCATGGCTGCAAAGCCACGGCATCAGCGCTTAGGCTTTCTGGTCCAGATAGTCGTGCAACTCAACAAACTGGCGGGTCAGTTTATGTCGCGGGTCAAAATAGACCAGCGGCTGACTGGCCTGGTGCGATTCGCGCATACGCACTGAACTGCCCAGATACACCGGCAGTACGGGCAAACCTTCAGCCATCAGTTCGTCGAGCATTTGCTGGGGCAGACTGGCACGGGCCTGGAACTGATTAACCACGATGCCTTCAACCTGCAGGTCTTGGTTGTGGTCCTCTTTAAGCTCTTCGATCTCCGCCAGCAGGCCATACAGGGCCTGCCGCGAAAAGCTGTCGCAGTCAAAAGGGATCAGTACCCGATCGCAGGCAATCAGCGCCGATACGGCATAAAAATTCAATGCAGGCGGGGTATCGACGTAAATCCGGTCATAGTCTTCGGCCAGTTCATCGAGCAGCTTTCGTAACTTGTTGATCTTGTGCTTGGCTTCAAGTTTTGGCTGTAGATCAGCCAGTTCGGCGGTGGCGGTAATAACGTGCAAGTTCTCGAAGGGCGTTTCGTAAATATCGACCCGATTCTTCTTGCTTCCCACCCCGGCCGACAAACTGTGTTTGAAGAAGTCGGCGATCCCCATAGGGATGTCTTCGCCCGTAAGCCCTGTGAGGTATTGAGTGGAGTTGGCCTGCGCATCCAGGTCCACCAACAATGTCCGGTAGCCTTCGCTGGCGCTGACTGCCGCCAGATTACAGGCGATGCTGGACTTGCCCACGCCACCTTTTTGATTGAACACCACGCGACGCATTTCAAACCTCCGTGTATCAATAAGTGCCCGAGTGTAGATGCCATTTGTGACGCTTCGCTACCTTGGTGCGAAATGTACTTGAGCTCCAGCGAACATATCGCTGTTTTGGAAGTCATAAAGGCTATCCATAGTTCAATAATGGCAAAAAGACAGCTTTTTCTTCCGCAGCGGGCAAAAAACTCTGTTCAAAATGCAAGCGATGTTTGCTACGAGCCAACCGCACCGGGATAATGCCGCCACTTTGTAATAGGTGCCGCATTGATCGCTGCCTACCTCCGTATCAAGGAAGCCCGCAAGGGCGGGATAGACCTGCAGTGATTAATTTCAATATTGCCGCATGGCGCGCCTGGGCTCCGGGCCTCGACAGCGTGGCCGATTGGCGGGCCTGGAGCCAGCAACCCCGCACGCTCGCCGTCAGCGACAGCGCCCCCGACGTATCGTTTTTGCCTGCCATGCAACGCCGTCGTCTCAGCCGCCTGGCACGCATGGCATTCAGCGTCGGCTGGCCACTGGCAGAAGGTATCGCAGACCTGCCGCTGGTGTTTGTCTCCCGCCACGGCGAAACCCCGCGCACCTTCGACATTCTCAGCGACCTTGGCGCAGCGCAACCCCTGTCACCCACTCAGTTCAGCCTCTCGGTGCACAACGCCGTGATTGGCCTGTGGTCGATCATGCGGGGCGAGACCAGCGAGATGACCGCCCTCGCAGCAGCGGGCGATGGCCTGGAACACGGCCTGATCGAAGCCTGTGCACTGCTCAACGAAGGCGCACCGGCGGTACTGCTGGTGATTACCGAAGAACAACCTCCCGAGGCTTATGCGCGCTGGATCGACGACGTGCCGTTCCCCTATGCCGTAGGCCTGCTGCTTGAGCCCGGCGAACAATGGCAGCTGTCGCTCGCCACTGGCGCGCCCTCTTCGACCGGTACCCGCTGGCCCCATGCCCTGGAACTGGTACGCCACCTGCTCGATGAGCACACCTCGTTCCAACACGCCTGGAAAAGCCGTGTCTGGAACTGGCAACGCACCCCGTGAGCAGGCGCAGCGATATCTATTACTGGCGCCTGATTGCCACAGCCGCAAGCTTCACGCTGTTCGGGCTCGGCGGCCTGAGCCTGCGTCTGGTGGTCTTCCCGCTTCTGAGTTGCCTGCCCGGCGATGCAGTGCGCCACCGTCAACGTGCGCGTTACACCGTCAGCCGGCTGTTCTGGCTGTTTATCCGCTTTATGACGCGTACCGGCGTGCTGAGCTATGAAGTGCATGGCGCAGAGCGCCTGGGCCGGCCCGGGCAAATGATCATTGCCAACCATCCGTCACTTATTGACGTGGTGTTTTTGATCGGCCTGATGCGCGACACCAACTGCGTGGTCAAACAAAGCCTGTGGCAAAACCCGTTCACCCGCAGCCCGGTACGGGCCACGCAATACATCAGCAATGACGGCAGTGTCGACATGCTCGACAACGCCGCCGGGGCGCTCAAAGAAGGCCAGACCCTGATTATTTTTCCGGAGGGGACGCGCACCCGGCCCGGCCATGCACCTGCCTTTCATCGCGGCGCCGCCGCCATTGCGCTGCGGGGTGCGAAGATCCTCACCCCGGTGGTGATCACGGTCAATCCAACCTCGCTGACCAAGGCTGAACCCTGGTATCGGATCCCCAAGCGACGCATGCACTTCAGTTTTCGTGTCGGGGCCGATATAGATCCACAAACCTTTGCCGTACTTGGCCCGCCGCCCAAAGCGTCGCGCCTGCTAAACGACTTCGTGCATGACTACTTTATTAAGGAGCTCGCCATAGATGAGCGATCTGAAACGTGACATCAAACAGCTGATCATTGACGCCCTGGGTCTGGAAGACATCAGCGTCGACGATATCGGCGATGAGCAGACCCTGTTTGGCGAAGGCCTGGGGCTCGATTCGGTTGACGCCCTGGAGCTGGGCCTGGCGATTCAAAAAACCTACGGCATCAAAATAGACGCCGACGCCAAAGACACCCGCGATCACTTTTCCAACGTGGCCAGCCTTGCGGCTTTTGTCACTGCCAAACAGGCTGCCTGAGACCGAACCATGCAAACCCGTGAAGACATTTTCAACACCCTGCGCGACTCTCTGGTCGAGCTCTTTGAACTCGAGCCCGAGCGCGTCACTCTGGACGCCAACCTGTACCAGGACCTGGAAATCGACAGTATCGACGCCGTTGACCTGATCGATCACATCAAGCGCAAAACCGGCAAAAAAATCGCTGCCGATGAGTTCAAGTCGGTGCGTACCGTCAATGACGTGGTTGAGGCGGTTTATCGCCTGGTCCACCCCGGCGCATGAGTCGACTGATTGCCCCGGCACTGCTGCTGGCCGGCCTGCTGTACCCCTTCGCGGTGTATTTCGGCATGGCCCGTTTCGCCCCGTGGCAGTTTGCGCTGCTGCTCGGCGGCCTGTGGCTGGCGCGGGCCCTGACCGGCCAACGGCGTGCGGCCAACCTGTGGATGGCCGTGGTTGCGCTGGTGTTCTGCGCGTTGCTGGCACTGTTCAACAGCCCGGCCCTGCTGAGTTGGTACCCGGTGCTGATCAGCACATTCATGCTCAGCCTGTTCGGCCTGAGCCTGAAATTTGGCCCACCCATGATCGAGCGCATGGCGCGATTGCGCGAGCCCGTGTTGCCCGCCATTGCGATTCATTACACACGGCAGGTGACCAAAGTCTGGTGCCTGTTTTTTCTGCTCAACGGGTTAGTCGCAGCCAGTCTGACGCTGTGGGCGCCGCTGAGCTGGTGGACGTTGTACAACGGCCTGATCGCCTACGCGCTGATGGGGTTGTTGTTTGCCATTGAATGGCTGATACGACAAAAAGTACGAGGCAGGGCATGAACTGGATAAAACTTGAGCAGTTATTGCTCAAGGGCTACACGCAACGGGCGGTCAGCTTCGACCCGGCCCTGGATCACGCCACCCTGCGCGAGCAGGCACTGAGCCTGGCAGGTGGATTGCAGCAGCGCGGCGTGCAACGGATTGCCGTGCACCTGGACGATGCCGCCGAGCTGGCGGTCGCCTTGCTCGGTGCCTGGCGGGCCGGCGTCAGCGTGTTACTGCCCGCCGACCTGCAAGCGCAAACCCGGCAACGCTGGGATGCCCAGGTTGACCTGTGGATAACTCAAGGCAGCGAACTGCAGGCGCTGTATGCCGCCCCTCTGCCTGCTGCCGCGCTGGATCTCGACGGGTGCCGGCTGAGCCTATGTACCTCGGGCTCCAGCGGTGAGCCCAAGCGCATCGACAAGACCCTGCGCCAGATGGCCAATGAAGTTGAGGCGCTGGAGCAACTGTGGGGCAGTGAGCTGGGCGATGCCTGCATCATCGCCAGCGTGGCCGCACAGCATATCTATGGCCTGTTGTTCCGGGTGCTCTGGCCGCTGTGTGCGGGCCGCAGTTTTGTGCGTCAGCAACTGGCGTTCCCCGAAGACATGCAACGCGTCAGCCGCGAGCACCCGGCCTTTGCCTGGATTGCCAGCCCGGCCCTGCTCAAGCGCATGGGCGACAACCTCGACTGGGCCGCGCTGAGCCCGGTACGCCGGGTGTTTTCCTCGGGCGGCGCCTTGCCCGCCGAAGCCGCGCAAGCCTTGCACCAGCGCCTGGGCCAATGGCCCACGGAAATTTTCGGCAGTTCTGAAACCGGTGGTATCGCCTGGCGACAGGGCCCGACCCTGTGGCAACCGTTTGCCGATGTACAGCTCAGTCAGGGCGAAGACGGCGCGCTACGCATTGCCTCCACCTACCTGCCCCCAGGCCATATTGAACACAGCGCCGATGCAGCACGTATCGAAGCCGACGGGCGCTTCGAATTGCTCGGGCGCCTTGACCGTATCGTCAAACTCGAAGAAAAACGCATCTCGCTGCCAATGCTGGAACAGGCACTGGTGGCACACGACTGGGTGCTTGAAGCCCGCTTGGGTGTCGTGCGGGAAAACCGGGCTTCGCTCGGCGCCTTGCTGGTCCTGAGCGACAGCGGCCTGTTTGCCTTGCGTGAACATGGCCGCCGCACGCTGACCCAGACCCTGCGCCAGCACCTGAGCCAGCACTGTGAAGCACTGGCTTTGCCGCGTCGCTGGCGCTTGCTGCGCCAGCTGCCCCTCACCAGCCAGGGCAAACTGGCGCAGTCCCAGGTCGATGCGTTGCTGCTGGCGCCACGGCCCAAACTGCCCGAAGTCCTGAGCCAACACCTGGTCGACGGCGTGTTGACCCTGAGCCTGGCGGTGCCCCCGGACCTGGAGTTTTTTAGCGGTCACTTTCCCAAAACCCCGGTGCTGCCGGGGGTGGTGCAAGTGGACTGGGCCATCGGCCTGGGCCAGCAACTGCTCGACCTGCCACCGCGGTTTGCCGGGATGGAAGTGCTCAAATTCCAGCAACTGGTGCGCCCCGGCGACGAAATTGAGCTGACCCTGCGTTTTGACCCTGAGCGCAGCAAATTGCACTTCGCCTATCGCCATGGCGACGCCGCCTGCTCCAGTGGGCGCATTGTCCTGGCCGCCCATGACAGCCGCAGTGGGAGCAGCGACACAGAGGGGCCTGCCCATGCATAACCCCTGCGCGGTGATCCCGGTCTACAACCACGAAACCGCCGTGCCTGCAGTGGTTGATGCGCTGCTCGCCGCCGGTTTGCCCTGCGTGCTGGTGGACGACGCCAGCAACCCCGCGTGCAGTGCCGTCCTCGAACAGCTGGCGCAAGGCGAAGGCATCCATCTGGTCCGCCTGGCGGTCAATCAAGGCAAGGGGGGCGCGGTCATGGCCGGCCTGCGCGAAGCCTCTGCCCTGGGCTTTACCCACGCCCTGCAGGTGGACGCCGACGGCCAGCACGACCTGCGCGACGTGGTGACCTTTATCCAGGCCTCGCAACTCAACCCCCAAGCGCTGATTTGCGGCTACCCGCAATATGACGCCAGTGTGCCCAAAGGCCGTTTGTACGCGCGCTACCTGACCCACGTCTGGGTGTGGATCAACAGCCTGTCGCTGCAAATCCCCGATTCGATGTGCGGCTTTCGGGTCTACCCGCTGCCTGCAACCCTGGCCCTGATCAACTCGGTCAAACTGGGCAAGCGCATGGACTTCGACCCCGAAATCCTGGTGCGCCTGGCCTGGCGCAATCAACCGATGCGCTGGCTGGCGACCCGGGTCCATTACCCCCAGGACGGTCTCTCGCACTTTCGCCTGTTCCACGACAACGCGTTGATCAGCGCCATGCACACCAAGCTTTTCTTCGGCATGCTGATCCGTTTCCCGGTCATTCTCTGGAGGCGCTGGCAGGCATGAGCGATGCACAACAGCATTGGGCTGAGCACAAGGAGCGCGGCAATTTCTGGTTGATGAAGCTCACCTCCCTGGGCATCAAACTGCTTGGCCGCCGCCTGCTGACGCCGGTGTTGTATGGCATCGTGCTGTACTTCTTTATCTTCGGCCGCCGCGCCCGCCACAGCATTTGGTGCTACCAGCAACGGCTGGCCGACTGGAGCGGGCAACCCGCCTTGCGCCCCTCTCACTGGAAGGTGTTCCGCCAGTTCATGGCATTTGCCGACGCGCTGCTGGACAAGCTCGACATCTGGAATGGCCGGCTCAGGATTGAAGACATCGAAATCGTCGACCCGGCCCACCTGCGCGATCAACTGCGCGGCGAACGCGGGCAAATGCTGGTGGGCGCGCATCTGGGCAACCTTGAGGTATGCCGCGCACTCGCCGAGCTGGGCGAAAAGGTCACCATGAACGTGCTGGTGCACACCCGCCACGCCGAGCAATTCAACCGCCTGCTGGGCGAAGCCGGGGCCACCAACCTGCGGCTGATCCAGGTCAGCGAACTCAACCCCGGGGTCATGCTGCAGCTGAGCCAGCGCCTGGAAAACGGCGAGTGGCTGGCGATTGCCGGTGACCGGGTACCGCTGCATGGCGGGCGCAATGTGCAGGTCGATTTTTTAGGCCACCCGGCGCCCTTCCCCCAAGGCCCGTGGCTGCTGGCCGGGCTGCTCAAGTGCCCGGTCAATTTACTGTTTTGCCTCAAGCGCGAAGGCCGTTACCGAGTGATCCTCGAACCCTTCGCCGACGCCGTGCTGTGGCGGCGCAGCGACCGCCAGCAAGTGATTGCCGACTGGGCCACGCGCTACGCCGAACGCCTGGGCCATTACTGCCTTGAAGCGCCACAACAGTGGTTCAACTTTTACCCTTTCTGGAAAGCCGATGACGACGCAACCCCATGAGCCAGTAACCTTCGGCCAAACCCCATTGCGCATTGAAGACGTGCTGGCGCTGGCCAATCGTCAGGTGCCCACCCGTCTGCAAGACGACGACGCCTATCGCGAGCGCATCGCCAGGGGCGCGCGTTTTCTCGATTCGTTGCTGGACAAGGAAGGCGTGATCTACGGCGTGACCACCGGTTACGGCGATTCATGTGTGGTGGCGGTGCCGCTGGAGCATGTCGAAGCGTTGCCGCGTCATCTCTATACCTTTCATGGCTGCGGGCTGGGCAAACTGCTCGACGCCCAGGCCACCCGCGCCGTGCTCGCGGCGCGTTTGCAGTCGTTATGCCATGGCGTGTCCGGGGTACGCATCGAGCTGCTGGAGCGCCTGCAGGCCTTCATCGCCCACGACATCCTGCCGCTGATCCCGGAAGAAGGCTCGGTCGGCGCCAGCGGTGATCTGACCCCGCTGTCCTACGTGGCCGCCACCCTGTCCGGCGAGCGCGAAGTGCTGTTCAACGGTGAACGCCGCCTGGCGGCTGACGTACACCGCGAGCTGGGCTGGGCCCCGCTGGTACTGCGGCCCAAGGAAGCGCTGGCGCTGATGAACGGCACCGCCGTGATGACCGGCCTCGCGTGCCTGGCCTATGCCCGCGCCGATTACCTGCTCAAGCTGGCGACCCGCATCACTGCGCTCAACGTCGTTGCGCTGCAGGGCAACCCTGAGCATTTCGACGAGCGCCTGTTCGCCGCCAAGCCGCATCCGGGGCAAATGCAGGTCGCCGCATGGATTCGCCAGGACCTGGCCATCGACGCCCCGACCGCGCCGTTGCATCGCCTGCAAGACCGCTACTCGCTGCGCTGCGCCCCCCATGTACTGGGCGTGCTGGCCGACAGCCTGAACTGGCTGCGGTCGTTTATCGAGATCGAACTCAACAGTGCCAACGACAACCCGATCATCGACGCCGAAGAAGAACGCGTGCTGCACGGCGGGCATTTCTACGGCGGCCATATCGCCTTTGCCATGGACAGCCTCAAGACCCTGGTCGCCAATGTCGCCGACCTGCTGGACCGCCAACTCGCACTGCTGGTGGACGTGCGTTACAACCACGGCCTGCCGAGCAATTTGTCGGGCGCGACGGCGGAACGGGCCATGCTCAACCACGGCTTCAAGGCGGTGCAGATCGGCACCAGTGCCTGGACCGCCGAGGCCCTGAAAAACACCATGCCGGCCAGCGTGTTTTCGCGTTCCACCGAATGCCACAACCAGGACAAGGTGAGCATGGGCACCATCGCTGCCCGCGATGCGATCCGCGTGCTGGAGCTGACCGAACAAGTGGCCGCCGCAGCCTTGCTGGCCGCCAACCAGGGCGTGTGGCTGCGCAGCCGTGGTGAAGATGCCCGCCCGCTACCGCCGGCACTGGCGCATATGCACGCCGAACTGGCCAAGGACTTCCCGCCCGTGGTTGAAGACCGCGCCCTAGAAGCCGAACTGCGCCTGTGCCTGGCACGGATCGCCCAACAACACTGGAGGCTGCATGCGTAGCAAAGGCGTTCTGCACGTTGACACTGAAATTCTGGTGCCGTTTTTCGACATCGATACCATGCACGTGGTGTGGCACGGGCATTACGTCAAATACCTGGAAGTGGCGCGCTGCGCGCTGCTGGACCACATCGGCCACAACTACACCCACATGCTCGACGCGGGCTATGCCTGGCCGGTGATCGACATGCAGCTGCGTTATGTGCGCGGCGCCACCTTTGGCCAGCGGATCAACGTACGCGCCAGCCTGGTGGAGTGGGAGAACCGCTTGAAGATCAATTATCTGATCAGCGACCTGGCCAGCGGCGAACGCCTGACCCGCGCCTGCACCGTGCAGGTTGCGGTGCAGATTGCCAGTCGCGAAATGCAACTGGCGTCGCCCAAATGCTTTACCGACGCCGTCGCCAGGGTGCTGCCATGACCCCGAAATCCTGTAGGCGCGAGCTTGCTCGCGAGATGTTTGGTCACTTTAAAAAGCTCGCGAGCAAGCTCGCTCCTACAGGGTTTGTGCTGATGTTTTTATGTTCATCAGCCCACGCCTTCGACCTGGAACAGCTCAGCGCACAACTGGCCCGGCCGCAGGTTATCCACGGCGATTTCATCCAGGAAAAACACCTGCGCGCCCTGCCCAAGCCGCTGACCAGCACCGGCACCTTTGTGCTGGCCAAAGACCACGGCCTGCTCTGGCAGCTCAAAACCCCGCTTCAGCAGGATTACCGCATCACCGCCCAGGGCATCGCCCGGCGCAACGGCAATGAATGGCAAATGCTCCCCGGCAAGAGCGCCGGCGCCGAGCAAAACCGGCTGTTCCTCGCCGTATTGCAAGGCGACAGCAGCGGCCTGCAGCGCGACTTTGACCTGCAACTGCAAGGCGAAGCCAAAAACTGGAAGCTGACCCTGACCCCGCGTTCACTGCTGCTCAAACAGATCTTCACGAGGATCAATATCGACGGTGGCGAACTGGTGCAGCGCATCGAGTTGCAAGAAACCCAGGGCGACAGCACCTTGCTCAAGATGCAAAACAGCGTCAGCAACCTGCCATTAAGCGACGCGGAGCAGCACGATTTTGCGCAGTGAACGCTGGTTGCCCCGTGGTTTTCTGATCCTGCTGCTGGCCGTGCTCGCAGTGGCCGCCTGGCAATGGCGTCATGGCGCGCCGCTGTCGGCCAACCTGATGGAACTGGTGCCCGGTGAGTCGCCGGACGCCCTGGAACTCAGCGCCGAACAGCGCATGCAAGAACCGCTGAACCGCGAGATGCTGGTGCTGGTGGGCAGCGCCGATCGCCAGCAGGCCATCGCCACCGCTCAGCAGCTGGGCGAAACCTGGCAAGCCAGCGGCCTGTTTGAAAAGGTGCAGTGGAACCTGCAAGCCGACCTGCCGGCCCTGCGCCAACAACTGCTGCGCGGACGTCTGGCGATGCTGGCCGAAGATGACCGCTCACAACTGATTGAACACCCCGACGCCTTCATCCAGCAGCGGGTGCAATCGCTGTACGACCCCTTTACCGGCTTCAGCCTGGTGCCGAGTCAGGACGACTGGCTGGGCCTGACCGGACGCATTCAGAACAGTCAGCCGGCCCGCGGCACAGTGCAACTGGATATCAGCAGCGGGGCCCTGATCGCCGATGCCGACGGCAAAAGCTGGGTGCTGCTGCGGGCGCGGACCCGGGGCAACGCCTTTGACATGAAGCTGCCGCTGCAAGTGGCCGCCCTGCTCGAACAAAGCCGCCAGCAGGCCGCCAGCAACCACGTGCAACTGCTGGCCGCCAGCGGCCTGTTGTATGCGGCGAGCGGGCAACAGCAAGCAAGCCGCGAAATCACCTGGGTCGGCGGCGGTGCCACCCTGGGGATTCTCCTGCTGTTGCTGCTGGCCTTTCGTCGCTGGCGAGTGCTGCTGGCCTTTGTCCCGGTGCTGGTCGGCATGCTGTTTGGCGCGGTGGCCTGCGTCGCCTTCTTTGGCAGCATGCATGTGATGACGCTGGTGCTGGGCTCCAGCCTGATCGGCGTGGCAGTGGATTACCCGCTGCATTACCTGTCCAAGAGCTGGAGCCTGAAACCCTGGCGCAGCTGGCCTGCCTTGCGCCTGACCCTGCCCGGGCTGAGCCTGAGCCTGGCTACCAGTTGCATCGGTTACCTGGCCCTGGCCTTTACCCCGTTCCCGGCCCTCACCCAGATCGCCATTTTCTCCGCCGCCGGCCTAGTCGGTGCTTACCTCAGCGCCGTATGCCTGCTGCCCGCCCTGCTCAAGGGCGTCGAGCTGCGCCCCGCGCAATGGCCGCTGAGCATTGCGCAAACCCTGCTGGATATCCGTGCCGCATTGCTGAAAAAGATCCCCACACCCGCCTTGCTGGCCTTGTTGCTGGCGTTCTGCGCCGCCGGTTTGTGGCAACTGACCAGTAAAAACGATGTCCGCCAATGGGTCGGCGCACCGCCGCAGTTAATGGCCGAAGCCCAAGCTATTGCGCGGATCACCGGCTACCAGCCCACCAGTCAGTTTTTCCTGGTGCGCGCCGACAATGAACAGCAGTTGCTGGAGCGCCAGGCCGCCCTCAGTGAACGCCTGGATCAGTTGGTCAACATGGGCAAGCTGCAAGGCTATCTGGCGCTCAACCAGCTGGTCAGTCAGCCCGGCGAGCAACAGCAACTGCGGGCCGCCCTGGATCAACTTCCGCAGCACTGGCAGCCACTGCTGGAGCTTGGCGTCCCTCAAGAAGCCCTGCAAAACGAACTGGCGCAGCTCAAAGCCCTGCCCGAGCAGCATGTTGACGATGCCATGACGGGGCCGCTGGCCGAGCCGTGGCGTGCGTTGTGGCTGGGTAAAAACCCTCAGGGCGTGGCCGCGATGGTCAGCCTGCAAGGGTTGAACAATGCCAGCCTGTTGCGGGTGCAAGCACTGGACTTGCCCGGTGTGCAACTGGTGGACCGGCTGGGGGATTTGAACAAGGTGTTCGCCGCCACCCAAATCAGCGCCGCCGAATTGAAGCTGTTGTCCTGCGCCCTGATCGTGTTGCTGTTGATCGCACCCTTCGGTTTTCGCGGCGCGCTGCGCATCGTCGCCCTGCCATTGCTGGCCGCGCTGTGCAGCCTGGCCAGCCTCGGCTGGCTGGGCCAGCCGCTGACCCTGTTCAGCCTGTTCGGTTTATTGCTGGTAACGGCCATCAGCGTCGATTACGCCATCCTGATGCGCGAGCAAATCGGCGGAGCCGCGGTCAGCCTGCTCGGCACCTTGCTCGCGGCACTGACCACCTGGCTGTCATTCGGCTTGCTGGCCGTGTCCAGCACGCCTGCGGTGAGCAACTTCGGGCTGGCGGTGAGCCTGGGGCTGGCGTTCAGCTTCATCCTCGCGCCATGGGCCGGGAAACAGGAGCACACCCCATGCTGAGCCTGCTGTTCTGGCTCATGGCCCTGGCCTTGTTCGCCTTGGCCACCCGCCTGGGGCGCCGCTTCGGGGTGATCCCGATTGTCAGCCAGTTACTGCTGGCGTCCATCGGTTTGCCGCTGCTGATGCTGCTGTGGGTCGAACCCCACTGGCAGCTAAGCGGCGCACAGCTGGTCACGCCGGTATGGCTTAAAAGCCTGTACAGCCTGAGTTTCGCCCTGTTGCTGGGGCATATCCTGAGCGATGTGATTGATCTGCGCATCGACCGCCAGAGCCTGAAAATCGCCGTGCCCAGTTTTGCCGTTCCGTTTGTCTGCGGGCTGGCCTGCGCGGTGTGGCTGTTGCCTGCACAACCCTGGCTGAGTTCGCTGGCGGTCGGCCTGGTGTTTGCGATCACCGCGATCCCGGTGCTGTATCTGTACTTGCGTCATATCGACTACCCACCCGCTGCCGCCCGGCGCCTGGTACAAAGCGCGATCCTGATCGATCTGACCTGCTGGAGCCTGTTCGGCCTGGCCCAGGGCAGCCTCAACCTCAACAGCTTGCTCCTGCCGCTGGCAGGCGCCCTGTTGCCATTGCTGCTGCGCGGGCTGCGGATTCGCCAGCCGCTGTGTTACAGCCTGAGCTTTTTCGCCCTGCTGGTGGTGGCCGAGCATTACCACCTCAACGCGCTGATTTTCGGGGTCGGTTATCTGCTGTGCATGGCGTGGCTCAAAGTCCCGCTGGTGATGCCATTGAAAGCTGCCTGGCTGGAAGCTTTGCAGACCCATTTCGCGGTGCCGTTGATCCTCACGTTCGGCATTGTGCAGATCAACCTGCACAGCGCCCTGAACACCATCAGTGCACTGCAGATAGCGGCGCTATTGCTGCTGCCGATGGCCAGCAAGCTGCTGGGCAACTGGCTCGGCCTGAGCTGGGCCACACCGTCGTTCGCGGGCGCCAGCAAATGGCGTGAAAGCCTGCTGCTGAATATTCGCGGGTTGAGTGAAATCGTGTTTCTCAACCTGCTGCTGCAACAACAACTCATCAGCCCCGCGCTGTATTTCGCGCTGATGCTGATGGGCTTGATCGCCACGCTGTTACCGGCGCTGGCGGGCATGAACAAACCCCCTTTGAAGTCTGCTGTAACCCGCGACAAGGAGCCCTTGTGTCAGTAGTAGATATGGAACGTCGTCAGGTGGTGGTGATTGGTGCCGGGCCCTCCGGTGCAATCGCGGCTGCCCTGCTCAAACGCAAAGGCCATGATGTATTGATCGTCGAGCGCCAGCACTTCCCGCGCTTCTCCATCGGCGAAAGCCTGCTGTCGCACTGCCTGGATTTCGTCGAAGAAGCCGGCATGCTCGAGGCGGTGCAAGCCGCCGGTTTTCAGCTCAAGAACGGCGCTGCCTTTGCCTGGGGCGAGCAGTACAGCGCCTTCGATTTTGGTGACACCTTCAGCAATGGCAAGCCGACCACGTTCCAGGTCCAGCGCGCCGATTTCGACAAGTTGCTGGCCGACCAGGCCGCACTGCAAGGCGTCGAAATCCGCTATGGCGAAACCGTGACCGCAGTCGATGTCGAACGCAGCAAACCGCTGCTGCAGGTTGTACGCGAAGACGCCAGCCGTTATCAGATCGAGGCCGACTTTATCCTCGACGCCAGCGGTTACGGGCGCGTACTGCCGCGCTTGCTCGACCTCGAGGCGCCCTCCAGTTTCCCGATACGCCAGGCGGTGTTCACCCACGTTGAGGACCGGATTGACTGCGAGGGTTTCGAGCGCGAAAAAATCCTCATCACCACCCACCCGACCCGGCGCGACATCTGGTTCTGGACCATCCCCTTCAGCAATGGCCGCTGTTCGGTGGGAGTGGTGGCAGCGGCAGAACAGTTTGCCGGGCACAGCCAAAACCTCGACCAGTGCCTGCGCAGTTTTATCGATCAGACCCCAAGCCTGGGCCGGGTGCTGGCCAATGCCGTGTGGGACACCCCGGCACGCACCATCGGTGGTTACTCGGCCAACGTCAAAACCCTGCACGGGCCGGGTTTTGCCCTGCTGGGCAATGCCGCCGAGTTCCTCGACCCGGTGTTCTCTTCGGGCGTGACCATTGCCATGCGCTCGGCCAGCATGGCCGCCGCAGTGCTGCACCGCCAGCTGCAAGGCGAAGCCGTAGACTGGCAAACCGAGTTTGCCGAACCGCTCAAGCGCGGGGTCGACACCTTCCGCTGCTACGTCGAAGGCTGGTACGCCGGCACCTTCCAGGACGTGATCTATCACCCTGACAGCTCACCGCAAATACGCCGCATGATCAGCGCGATTCTGGCCGGCTATGCCTGGGATGAGCGCAACCCGTTTGTCAGCGAACCCAAGCGTCGCCTGCGCATGCTGTCGGACATCTGCGCCACGGAGACCGTATGAAACCTCTGAGCGATACCTACGTTGAAGAAACCCGTTTCGGGTTCTGGTTCTTGCGCAGCCACACCTGGCAGCATCACGTGTTGCGCGTGGCAATCAACGACCTGCGCAGCCTGTTCAGCGCTGAGCTGCCAACTGCGCCGGTGATCCTCGATGCAGGCTGCGGGCAGGGCAAGTCGTTCCAGTACCTGCACCGCACGTTTACTCCCAAGCGCCTGATCGGCCTCGACGCCGACCCGCTGAGCCTGACCCTGAGCCGCGAAGAAGCGCGCCGCCAGGGCATCGACATTGAGCTGATCGGCAGCGACTGCGCCGAACTTGAAGTCGCGGACGCCAGTGTCGACATTCTGTTTTGCCATCAGACATTCCATCACCTGGTGCAACAGGACCGGGCGCTGGCCGAGTTTTATCGGGTGCTCAAGCCGGGGGGCTATTTGCTGTTTGCTGAATCTACCGAGGCCTACATCGACACCTGGGTGATTCGCTGGCTGTTCCGCCACCCGATGCACGTGCAGAAAAGTGCGGCGCAGTATCTGGAGATGATCCGCGATCAGGGCTTTGAGTTTGAAGCGCAGAACGTGTCGTACCCGTACCTGTGGTGGAGCCGCTCCAAAGACTTTGGGCTGCTGGAACGCCTGGGCCTGCGTCGTGCAAAGCCGGTGGGTGAGCGCGAGGAAACCCTGGTCAACGTGGTGGCACGTAAACCTGCGGGACCTGCGCAGTGAGCCTGGCGATGCACAAAACCTGTAGGAGCGAGCTTGCTCGCGAGATTTTTAAAAAGATCAAACAGCTCGCGATCAAGCTCGCTCCTACAGGGTTGCTGGCGTGTCTGCTATTGAGTGGCTGCACCAACCTGCCGCTGCCCAAACAAATGCCGGCTCTGACGCTGCCGATGCAACTGCATATTCAGCGCGAACAGGGCGATCAGCGTCAGGACTGGCTGCTGGTGATTCAGCAACAAGACGCAGGCTTGCGCTGGTCATTGATGGACCCGCTGGGGATTCCCCTGGCGCGTCAGGTGCTGCAGGACGGCAATTGGCATGCCGACGGTTTGTTGCCTCCCAACCCCGAGGCCCGGGAGCTGTTTGCCGCCTTGCTGTTTGCATTGACGCCACAAGCCGGGCTGTCAGCTAATTATCCACAGGCAGAATCGGCGTCCGACGCGCGATTTCTGGGGTCGCGCTGGCAGGTGCACTATCAACAGCCACAAGCGTTTCACATTGATATGAAGGGCAATCTGCACTACGCCATTAGCCCGTTGGAGGCGGCACCATGACCGCATACCTGAATGCATTGGGCATCATCTGTTCACTGGGCCGCGGCCCGGATGAAGTGGCTCACCGGCTGGTGGCGGGAGACTGTTCGGGCATGCAGCGCGCCAGCGGCTGGGTGCCCGCACGCTCGGTGTCGGTAGCCGGTGTGCAGGGTGCACTGGCAGCGATCCCGGCTGAACTGAGCGGGCACAACAGCCGCAACAATCAATTGCTGCTCGAAGCGGCATTGCAGATTCGCGAGCCCATTGAGCAGGCAATCCGCACCTGGGGCCGCGATCGCATCGCCATTGTGCTGGGCACCAGCACCTCGGGTATCGATGAAGCCAGCAACGGTATAACCCATTACTTGCAGCATCAGCAGTTCCCCGCCGATTACGATTATCAGCAGCAGGAACTGGGCGCACCGGCCAATTTCCTGGCTGACTGGCTGAACCTCAGCGGTCCGGCCTATGTCATTTCAACCGCCTGTACCTCCAGCGCCCGCGCCCTGATGAGTGCCCAACGCCTGCTGGACATGAATCTGTGCGACGTGGTGCTGTGCGGCGGTGTCGACAGTTTGTGCAAGCTCACCCTCAATGGCTTTTCGGCGCTTGAAGCGGTGTCCGATGAGCGCTGCAACCCGTTCTCGGTAAACCGCAGCGGGATCAATATCGGCGAAGCCGCGGTGCTGTTTTTGATGAGCCGCCAGCCCGCCGCCGGGCATTCGATTGCCCTGCTCGGCGCCGGTGCCAGTTCTGACGCGCACCATATCTCTGCCCCCGAGCCCACGGGCCGGGGTGCGGCTCAGGCGATGCACAAAGCCTTGCGCCGGGCCAATCTGCAAGCCAGCCAGATCGGCTACCTGAACCTGCATGGCACTGCCACCCGGCACAACGACGCCATGGAAAGTCACGCCGTGACCCAGGTGTTCCCCCAGGGCGTGCCCTGTTCCTCGACCAAGCCCATGACCGGGCACACCCTGGGTGCAGCAGGGGCTCTGGAAGCTGCGTTTTGCTGGCTGAGCCTGACCCACGGCAACCTGCTGCCACCCCATGTCTGGGATGGCCAGGGCGATCCGGCACTGGCGCCGCTCAATTGGGTGACGCCCGGCCAGACTCTGGCATCTACACAACAACGCTGCCTGATGAGCAACTCGTTTGCTTTCGGCGGCAATAACGTCAGCCTGATTATCGGAGACGCCCCATGATTGATTGGCCGCTCGCCGAATTGCTGCCCCACGCCGGCGACATGATCCTGATCGATCAGGTGCTGGGGTTTGACCAGGAACAGATTCACACCCGCCTTACCGTGCGCGCCGGCGGGTTGTTCAACCGCGAAGACGGCAGCCTCCCGGCGTGGGTGGGCATCGAGTTGATGGCGCAAAGCGTGGCGGCCTATGCCGGTTGCCGCGCACGCAGTGAAGGCAACCCCGTCGAGCTGGGCTTTTTGCTCGGCACGCGCAAATTTGAATGTAACGTCGAGCACTTCCCGGCGGGCGCCGAGTTGCAGATCCACGCCCTGCGCTCGCTGGAAGACGACAACGGCATGGGCGTGTTCGAGTGCCACCTCAGCGGCCCCGGCATTCATGCCAGCGCCCGCCTGAACGTGTTCCGCCCGCCCCAGGCACAAAACTATCTTGCTCAAGCATCCCGGGAGACGCGCCATGACTGAGTCCATTTTGGTCACAGGCTCCAGCCGTGGCATCGGTCGCGCCATCGCCTTGCGTCTGGCCCGGGCCGGCTTTGATCTGGTGCTGCATTGCCGCAGTGGCCGCAGCGAGGCCGACGCCGTAATGGCCGAAGTACAGGCCCTGGGCCGCAGCGCCCGGGTGCTGCAATTTGACGTGTCGGATCGCGCCCGCTGCCGGGAGGTTCTTGAAGCCGACGTTGAAGCCTTTGGCGCCTATTACGGCGTGGTGCTCAATGCCGGTCTGACCCGCGATGGCGCCTTCCCGGCGTTGAGTGAAGACGACTGGGATGTGGTGATGCGCACCAACCTGGACGGTTTTTACAACGTGCTGCACCCGGTGATGATGCCGATGATCCGCCGCCGCAAGGCCGGGCGCATTGTGTGCATTACCTCGGTGTCGGGCCTGATCGGCAATCGCGGACAGGTCAATTACAGCGCCTCCAAGGCCGGTCTGATCGGTGCCGCCAAAGCGCTGGCCATCGAACTGGGCAAACGCAAGATCACCGTTAACTGCGTCGCTCCGGGCCTGATCGACACCGCCATGCTCGACGAAAACGTCCCCGTGGAAGAACTGATGAAAATGATCCCCGCACAACGCATGGGCACCCCGGAAGAAGTGGCGGGCGCGGTCAACTTTTTGATGTCCGGCGAAGCCGGCTACATCACCCGCCAGGTCCTGGCGGTCAATGGAGGCCTGTGCTGATGAAGCGTGTTGTCGTCACCGGCATGGCCGGCATCACCTCGCTGGGCAGTGACTGGGCCAGTATTGAAGCCAACTTTTTAGCCGGACGCAGCGGCATTCGCCGGATGGACGAGTGGGACCGGTTCACTGAGCTCAACACCCGTCTGGCCGGCCCTATCGATGACTTTGCGGTGCCAAAGCACTGGACCCGCAAACAGCTGCGCAGCATGGGCCGGGTCTCACGCCTGGCCGTTGGCGCGGCCGAGCTGGCCTTGCAGGACGCCGGTCTGCTCGGCAACCCGATCATTCGCGACGGGCGCATGGGCGTGGCCTGCGGCTCGTCCACCGGCAGCACCGACGAGATCAAGGCCTTTGGCAACATGCTGCTCAACTCGGTGGCCGACGGTTTGAATGCCAACAGTTACGTGCGCATGATGCCCCACACCACAGCGGCCAATATCAGCATCTTCTTTGGCCTCACCGGGCGCCTGATTCCCACTTCCAGCGCCTGCACCAGTGGCAGCCAGGGCATCGGCTATGCCTACGAATCGATCAAGTTCGGACGCTTGCCACTGATGCTCGCCGGCGGCGCCGAAGAACTGTGCCCCACCGAAGCCATGGTGTTTGACGCGCTGTATGCCACAAGCCTGAAAAACGACGCCCCGCACACCAGCCCGCGCCCGTACGACAAGGACCGTGACGGGCTGGTGATCGGTGAAGGCGGCGGCATGCTGGTGCTCGAAGAGCTTGAACACGCCCTGGCCCGTGGCGCCCATATCCATGCCGAAATCGTCGGTTTTGGCAGCAATGCCGACGGCCAGCACACCACCCGCCCGGAAGTCAGCACCATGCGCCGGGCCATGGAGCTGGCGCTGGAAGACGCAGGCATCGCGGCGCAGGCCATCGGCTATGTGAACGGCCATGGCACGGCCACCGAACAAGGCGACATTGCCGAAACCCTGGCCACCAGTGAGTTGTTCGGCAAGCACATGCCGATCAGCTCGCAGAAGAGCTTTCTGGGCCACACCCTGGGTGCGTGCGGGGCGCTGGAATCGTGGTTCTGTATCGAAATGATGAACCGCGACCGCTATGTACCGACGCTCAACCTGGATGAAGTCGACCCGCGCTGCGGCGAGCTGGATTACCTGCGTGGCGGGTTTCGCGAAATGCACAACGAATACGTCATGAACAACAACTTTGCCTTTGGCGGGGTCAACACGTCGTTGATCTTGCGCCGCTGGTCGTAACACTTCTGGAGCCAATGGAATGTCTTACCTGCTACGCGTAACCCTGATCGCCCTTGCCCTGCTGACCACCGTGTCGTGCAGCAGCAAACGCATGCTGACCCCCGACCGCACGCTGCACCCCTCGATTCATGCTGACCGGGCGCAGATGCAACAGGCGATCGTAAAGTCCCTGGTCGGTCGTGGCTGGACAGTGCAAAAAATCACCCCTGAACTAGTGCAGGCGCAAATCACCGTGCGTGAGCAATTTCACGCCGAAATCGACATCCCGTACAGCGCCACCCACTACCAGATCATTTACCGCAACAGCAGCGGCCTGGACTACAAGGACGGCAAGATCCACAAGAACTACATCCGCTGGGTACGCCTGCTGGACCGCGACATCGTGCGCGACCTCAAGGACAACCAGAACGAGCGTACGGCGCAGCAGTTGTCGGAAGCGGCTGCAAAGTGACAGTTAACCCCCTGTAGGAGCGAGCTTGCTCGCGAGCTGTTTTCGCAAAAGGCTCGCGAGCAAGCTCGCTCCTACAGGGGTTGGTTAACGGTTTTACGCGTCAGCAGTTCGGCAAATGCCGTGGCCATCGGCGAGCTTTGGCCCTTGCGCTGCACCAGCCATACCGCCGAATGGGCATCGGCATCCAGCAGCGGCCGATACACCACGCCCTTGATCCGCATGTGCTGATACGACGCCGGCAGCACCGATACGCCCAACCCCGCCGAGACCAGGCCAATGATGGTCATGGCCTCGCCCGCTTCCTGTGAAAAGTGCGGGCTGAAACCTGCCTGGCGGGCCAGGCTCATGAGCTGTGCATAGAGTCCGCTGCCGTAACTGCGCGGGAAGAATACAAAGGGCTCCTCGGCCAGGGCCGCCAGCTGCAGGCCCGCTTCGCTGCCGGCAGCCAGCGGGTGGTCGCCCCGGATCACGGCCACCAGCGGTTCGCTGAACAGTTCAACGGCGGTCAATGAGTCCGGCAACGCCAGCGGGCGGATCATCCCGACTTCGATGGATTCGTCCACCACCCCTTCGGCCACTTCGCGGCTGCTCATTTCCTTGAGGTTTAAATGCACCGCCGGGAACGCCTGGCGAAAGGCAAATATGGCCTGGGGAATACTCGAGCTGAATGGCGCCGATGAGGTAAAACCGATTTTCAGTTCGCCCAATTCCCCCAGCTGTGCGCGCCGGGCGACATCGGCAGCCTTGTCGACCTGGGCCAGCACCAGACGCGCTTCCTCCAGGAACAAGCGGCCCGCTTCACTGAGCTCGACCCGACGGTTGTTTCGATCGAA
Organism: Pseudomonas sp. TWR2-1-1; assembly: GCF_049897045.1. NCBI lineage: Bacteria > Pseudomonadati > Pseudomonadota > Gammaproteobacteria > Pseudomonadales > Pseudomonadaceae > Pseudomonas > Pseudomonas sp. TWR2-1-1. The sequence continues at coordinate 261,280 of NZ_JAFCVM010000005.1, read as the reverse complement.
CAGGCGAGCGCCCAGTTCTTGTTCCAGCGCCTGGATTTGCTGGCTCAGCGGCGGCTGGGAGATACCCAGCAACTGGGCCGCACGGCCAAAGTGCAGTTCTTCGGCAACAGCGATGAAGTAGCGTAAATGGCGCAATTCCATAGAAGCCCTATTAAGTCGTAAAACCTATCAAACAGGTCGAACAATATATTGGAAAGAATCGTTAGCCACCTATATTCTTTTGCCATTGCCGCTCGGCTTTACGCTTTCTGAGGTCCCCGTGAAAACTGCTGTCGCCCCTCTCGCCCACGAAATCACGCCGCCTGCACAGGGTGATGTGGTTGCGCAACTGAATGACATTTTTATCGAGAAAGGCACACCGTTGTTTATGCGCACGGTGCTGGCGCTGTTCTCGGGGGGCTTTGCAACCTTTGCCTTGCTGTATTGCGTGCAACCGATGATGCCGGTGCTGTCCCATGAATACGGGATCAACGCGGCGCAGAGCAGCCTTATTCTGTCGGTCGCCACTGCGATGCTGGCTATCGGTTTGCTGATCACCGGGCCCATTTCCGACGCCTTCGGGCGTAAACCGGTGATGGTGTTTGCGTTGTTTTCGGCGGCGGCGTTCACCCTCCTCAGCGCGCTGATGCCCACCTGGGAAGGTGTACTGATCACCCGGGCGCTGGTGGGTTTGTCACTGAGCGGACTGGCCGCCGTGGCCATGACCTATTTAAGTGAAGAAATTCACCCGCAACACATCGGCCTGGCCATGGGCTTGTACATTGGTGGCAATGCCATTGGCGGCATGAGCGGACGCTTGATCAGCGGCGTGCTGATCGACTTTGTCAGCTGGCATACGGCGATGATGGTGATCGGCGGTCTGGCGCTGGTCGCAGCCCTGGTGTTTGTGAAGATCCTGCCCGAGTCGCGCAACTTCCGCCCTCAAGCCATGAACCCGCGCAGCCTGCTGAACGGGTTCACGATGCACTTTCGCGATGCCGGCCTGCCATGGCTGTTTCTTGAGGCGTTCCTGCTGATGGGCAGCTTCGTGACGCTGTTCAACTACATCGGTTATCGCTTGCTGGCTGAGCCATACAACATGAACCAGGCGCTGGTGGGCTTGCTGTCAATTGTGTACCTGTCCGGTATTTACAGCTCCGCGCAGATCGGTGCGCTGGCCGACAAGCTGGGCCGACGCAAAGTGTTGTGGGCCGTGATTGTGCTGATGCTGGCCGGGATCGCGCTGACCATGTTCGAACCCGTCGCACTGGTGATCATCGGCATGCTGCTGTTCACCTTCGGCTTCTTCGGCGCGCATTCGGTTGCCAGCAGCTGGATCGGCCGGCGCGCTACCAAGGCCAAGGGCCAGGCGTCGTCGTTGTACCTGTTCAGTTACTACGCCGGATCGAGCATCGCCGGGACCGCCGGCGGTTTCTTCTGGCATTACGCCGGGTGGAACGGCATTGGTTCGTTTATCGCCGCCCTGCTGGTGATTGCACTACTGGTGGCATTGCACCTGGCCCGATTGCCGGTACTGCCGGGGAACGTGAAGAGCATTTGATCCAAGGCCTCTCGCAACCCAAAAAAAACCCGGCAATGGCCGGGTTTTTTTATCAGGCTTGAGCTTACTCGTGATACTGGCCCGAGAACTCGTGAACGGCGCTGATAAAGGCGCCGGCATGTTCCGGTTTCACTTCCGGGGTAATGCCATGCCCCAGGTTGAATACATGGCCCGAACCCTTGCCGTAGCTGGCCAGGATGCGCTTGACCTCGGTGCGGATCGCCTCGGGGTTGGCGTAAAGCACAGTCGGGTCCATGTTGCCTTGCAGTGCAACCTTGTTACCGACGCGCTGACGGGCTTCACCCAGATCGCAGGTCCAGTCCAGGCCCAGCGCATCAGCGCCGGCATCGGCAATGCTTTCGAGCCACAGGCCGCCATTTTTGGTGAACAGGATCACCGGTACTTTGCGCCCTTCATGCTCGCGGATCAGACCGCTGACGATTTTGCGCATGTAGGCCAGCGAAAACTCCTGATAGGCCGCAGACGACAGATTGCCGCCCCAGGTATCAAAGATTTGTACGGCCTGGGCTCCGGCCAGAATCTGGCCATTGAGGTAGGACGTCACCGACTGCGCGAGCTTGTCGAGCAACAGGTGCATGGCGTGCGGGGTGTCGTAGAGCATGGCCTTGGTCTTGCGGAAGTCTTTCGACGAGCCACCTTCGACCATATAAGTGGCCAGGGTCCACGGGCTGCCGGAGAAGCCGATCAGCGGCACACGGCCGTTGAGCTCGCGGCGGATGGTGCTGACCGCGTTCATCACGTAGCCGAGGTCTTTTTGCGGGTCCGGAATCGGCAGGGCTTCGATGTCGGCCAGGGTGCTGACCACTTTTTTGAAGCGCGGGCCTTCGCCGGTTTCGAAGTACAGGCCCTGCCCCATGGCATCGGGGATGGTCAGGATGTCGGAGAAGAGGATGGCCGCATCCAGCTGCGGGAAGCGGTCCAGAGGCTGCATGGTGACTTCACAGGCGAACTCGGCGTTCTTGCACAGGCTCATGAAATCGCCGGCCTTGGCGCGGCTCGCGCGGTACTCCGGCAGATAGCGACCGGCCTGACGCATCATCCAGACAGGCGTGACATCTACGGGTTGCTTGAGCAAAGCGCGAAGGAAACGGTCATTCTTGAGATCAGTCATGTCTGCATCCGGAAAAAAAGTGGGGGCATTTTCTCAGAGACGGACGCAAAAGGCACGGCAAGAGCCGTGCCTTTTATCTATCGGGTCGATTTGTCGCGGGGATTTTGATTTGGCGCAGACCACAAACCCCATTCTGGAATGAGGTTTGTGTGGGAGCTGGCTTGCCAGCGATGCTGACACCTCGGTCTTTCATCAAGACCCAGGTGATGCTATCGCTGGCAAGCCAGCTCCCACATTTTGATCATATTTCAAAAATTACAACCGCATCACACGCCCAGGTAATCCATGATCCCTTCAGCCGCAGTGCGGCCTTCGAAGATCGCGGTGACCACCAGGTCAGAGCCGCGCACCATGTCACCACCGGCAAAGATCTTCGGGTGGCTGGTCTGGTGTTTGAACTGCGACTGCTCGGGTGCAATGACACGGCCCTGACTGTCGGTCTGGATCTCAAACTGCTCAAACCATGACGCCGGGCTCGGGCGGAAACCGAAAGCGATGATCACGGCGTCCGCCGGGATGATCTCTTCAGAACCCGGGATTGGCTCCGGGCTACGACGGCCGCGGGCATCCGGTTCGCCGAGACGGGTCTCGACCACCTTCACGCCTTCGACCCGACCTTCGCCGACAATGGCGATCGGCTGGCGGTTGTAGAGGAATTTCACGCCCTCTTCCTTGGCGTTCTTCACCTCTTTGCGCGAGCCGGGCATGTTGGCTTCGTCACGACGATAGGCACAGGTCACCGATTTGGCGCCCTGACGGATCGAAGTACGGTTGCAGTCCATGGCCGTGTCGCCGCCGCCGAGCACCACAATCTTTTTGCCTTTCATGTCGACGAAGTCTTCCGGCGACTTTTCAAAGCCCAGGTTGCGGTTGACGTTGGCGATCAGGAAGTCCAGCGCGTCGTGGACGCCCGGCAGGTCTTCACCGGCAAAGCCGCCCTTCATGTAGGTGTAAGTGCCCATGCCCATGAATACCGCATCGTACTCGGCCAGCAGCTGCTCCATGCTGATGTCCTTGCCGATCTCGGTATTGAGGCGGAACTCGATCCCCATGCCGGTGAAGACTTCGCGACGGTGGCTAAGCACGGTTTTTTCGAGTTTGAACTCCGGGATGCCGAAGGTCAGCAGACCGCCGATTTCCGGATTCTTGTCGAAGACCACCGGGGTCACGCCGCCACGCACCAGCACATCGGCACAGCCCAGGCCCGCAGGCCCGGCACCGATGATCGCGACTCGTTTGCCGGTCGGCACCACCCTGGACATGTCCGGGCGCCAGCCCATGGCAAAGGCGGTGTCGGTGATGTACTTCTCGACCGAACCGATGGTGACCGCGCCGAACCCGTCGTTGAGGGTGCAGGCACCCTCGCACAGACGGTCTTGCGGGCACACCCGGCCGCACACTTCGGGCAGGGTGTTGGTCTGGTGCGACAGCTCGGCGGCGGCGAGGATGTTGCCCTCGGCTACCAGCTTGAGCCAGTTGGGAATGAAGTTATGCACAGGGCATTTCCATTCACAATACGGGTTACCGCAACCCAGGCAGCGGTGGGCCTGCTCGGCCGACTGCTGGGGTTTGAAGGGTTCGTAGATTTCCACGAACTCTTTTTTGCGTTGACGTAACAGTTTCTTCTTCGGATCTTTGCGCCCGACATCGATGAACTGGAAGTCGTTATTCAGACGTTCAGCCATTGTTAAAACCTCATCAAACTCTTCAGGCGCATATCACTGCGGATTGGCACGGATGCTGGAAAGCAGCGATTTCAAGCTGGCAGCCTTAGGCTTGACCATCCAGAAACGACGCAGGTAATCATCGAGGTTTTCCGAGAGGTTACGGCCCCACTCGCTGTTGGTTTCCTCAACGTATTCGTCCAGCACGTGTTGCAGATGGTTGCGATAGGCCTCCATCGCTTCGCCGCTGATACGCTGGATTTCCACCAGTTCGTGGTTCACCCGGTCGACGAAGGTGTTGTCCTGATCCAGCACGTAGGCGAAACCGCCGGTCATGCCCGAGCCGAAGTTGTAACCGGTCTTGCCCAATACGCAGACGAAACCGCCAGTCATGTATTCGCAGCAGTGATCACCCGTGCCTTCAACCACGGTGTGGGCACCGGAGTTACGCACGGCGAAACGCTCGCCCGCCGTACCCGCAGAAAACAGCTTGCCGCCGGTGGCGCCGTACAGGCAGGTGTTGCCGATAATTGCGCTGTCCTGGGTTTTGTAGACGCTGCCTGCAGGCGGCACGATCACCAGCTTGCCGCCGGTCATCCCTTTGCCCACGTAGTCGTTGGCATCGCCTTCGAGGTACATGTTCAGGCCGCCGGCGTTCCACACACCAAAGCTCTGGCCAGCAGTGCCTTTGAAGCGGAACGTGATTGGCGCCTTGGCCATGCCCTGGTTGCCGTGGGCACGGGCGATCTCACCCGAAATACGGGCACCGATCGAACGGTCGCAGTTACAGATATCCAGGGCGAAGTCCGCGCCGCTCAGGTCGTTGATGGCCGAAGTGGCCATGTCGACCATCTTCTCGGCCAGCAGGCCTTTGTCGAACGGCGGGTTGCGCTCTACCTGACAGAACTGCGGCTTGTCGGCCGGGATATGGTCGCTGCCCAGCAGCGGCGTCAGGTCGAGGTTGTGCTGCTTGGCCGTCTCGCCCTGCAGGATTTCCAGCAGGTCAGTACGCCCGATCAGCTCTTCGAGGGTGCGTACACCGAGCCTGGCCAGCCATTCGCGGGTTTCTTCAGCCACGTAGGTGAAGAAGTTGACCACCATGTCGACAGTGCCGATGTAGTGGTTTTTACGCAGCGATTCGTTCTGGGTCGCCACGCCGGTCGCGCAGTTGTTGAGGTGGCAAATACGCAGGTATTTACAGCCCAGGGCGATCATAGGCGCGGTGCCGAAGCCGAAACTTTCAGCGCCGAGGATCGCGGCCTTGATCACGTCGAGGCCGGTTTTCAGGCCACCGTCGGTTTGTACCCGAACCTTGCCGCGCAGGTCGTTGCCGCGCAGGGTCTGGTGGGTTTCGGCCAGGCCCAGTTCCCACGGTGCGCCCGCGTATTTGATCGAAGTCAGGGGCGAGGCACCGGTGCCGCCGTCATAACCGGAGATGGTAATCAGGTCGGCATAGGCCTTGGCCACACCTGCGGCGATGGTGCCGACACCCGCTTCCGCTACCAGCTTGACCGAGACCAGTGCCTTGGGATTGACCTGCTTGAGGTCAAAAATCAGCTGCGACAAGTCTTCGATGGAGTAGATATCGTGGTGCGGCGGTGGCGAGATCAGGGTCACGCCGGGTACTGCGTAACGCAGTTTGGCGATCAGACCGTTGACCTTGCCGCCTGGCAGTTGCCCGCCTTCGCCCGGCTTGGCGCCCTGGGCCACCTTGATCTGCAGCACTTCGGCATTGACCAGGTATTCCGGGGTGACACCGAAACGACCGGTGGCCACTTGCTTGATTTTCGAGCTCTTGATGGTGCCGTAACGCGCCGGGTCTTCGCCGCCTTCACCGGAGTTGGAGCGTGCGCCCAAACGGTTCATGGCTTCGGCCAGGGCTTCGTGGGCTTCCGGGGACAGTGCACCGAGGGAGATACCCGCCGAGTCGAAACGCTTGAGGATCGAATCCAGTGGTTCGATCTGGTCGATGGACAGCGGCGTGTCGAGGGTTTTGACCTTGAACAGATCGCGGATCATCGACACCGGGCGTTTGTCGACCAGTGCGGTGTATTCCTTGAATTTGCTGTAGTCGCCCTGCTGCACGGCCGCCTGCAAGGTGGCAACCACGTCCGGGTTGTAGGCGTGGTATTCGCCGCCGTGCACGTACTTGAGCAGACCGCCTTGCTGGATCGGCTTGCGCGCGCTCCAGGCTTCGGCTGCCAGCAGCTTTTGCTCGGCTTCAAGGTCGATGAAACGGGCGCCCTTGATCCGGCTCGGTACGCCGCGGAAGCTCAGGTCACAGATTTCTTCGGACAGGCCAATGGCTTCGAACAGCTGCGCACCGCGGTACGAGGCAATGGTCGAAATGCCCATCTTCGAGAGGATCTTGAGCAGGCCTTTGGTGATGCCCTTACGGTAGTTTTTGAAGACTTCGTAAAGATCGCCCAGCACTTCGCCGGTACGGATCAGATCACCCAGCACTTCGTAGGCCAGGAACGGGTAGACCGCCGAAGCGCCAAAGCCGATCAGTACCGCGAAGTGATGCGGGTCACGGGCAGTTGCGGTTTCTACCAGGATGTTGCTGTCGCAGCGCAGGCCTTTTTCGGTCAGGCGGTGGTGAACAGCTCCCACGGCCAGCGAGGCATGAACCGGCAACTTGCCCGGCGCGATATGGCGGTCGGTCAGGACAATTTGCGTACGGCCGGCACGGGCGGCTTCTTCAGCCTGGTCGGCAATGTTACGCACCGCCGCTTCAAGGCCAACCGACTGGTCGTAGTTGAGGTCGATGATCTGACGCTCAAAGCCCGGCAGCTCGAGGTTCATTAGTGAGCGCCATTTGGCAGGCGAGATCACTGGCGAACTGAGGATGACCCGGGAAGCGTGCTCAGGGGATTCCTGGAAGATGTTGCGCTCGGCACCGAGGCAGATTTCCAGCGACATGACGATGGCTTCACGCAGCGGATCGATCGGCGGGTTGGTGACCTGCGCGAACTGCTGGCGGAAGTAGTCATACGGCGTGCGCACACGCTGGGACAAGACTGCCATTGGCGTGTCGTCCCCCATCGAGCCCACGGCTTCGTAGCCCTGCTCGCCCAATGGACGCAGCACCTGGTCACGCTCTTCGAACGTCACCTGATACATCTTCATGTATTGCTTGAGCTGATCCACGTCGTAAAACGCCGAACCGTGGTCGTGGTCGTCGATGGTGGCCTGAATGCGCAGGGCATTCTTGCGCAGCCACTGTTTGTAGGGGTGGCGCGACTTCAAGCGGTTATCGATGGAATCTGTGTCCAGGACCTGGCCGGTTTCAGTATCGACGGCGAGGATCTGGCCAGGGCCTACACGGCCTTTGGCGATCACGTCCTGCGGCTGGTAGTTCCACACGCCGATTTCCGAGGCGATGGTGATATAGCCGTTGGTGGTGGTGACCCAGCGCGCCGGACGCAGACCGTTACGGTCGAGCAGGCAGACTGCGTAACGACCGTCGGTCATTACCACGCCCGCCGGGCCGTCCCACGGTTCCATGTGCATCGAGTTGTACTCATAGAACGCCCGCAGGTCGGGGTCCATGGTTTCAACGTTCTGCCACGCCGGTGGAATCAGCATGCGCACGCCGCGGAACAGGTCGATACCGCCGGTGACCATCAGCTCCAGCATGTTGTCCATGCTGGAGGAGTCAGAACCCACGCGGTTGACCAGCGGGCCGAGCTCGTCGAGGTCGCCGATCAGGTCGTTGGCGAACTTGGTGCGACGGGCCAGGGCCCAGTTGCGGTTGCCGGTGATGGTGTTGATCTCGCCGTTGTGGGCGAGAAAGCGGAATGGCTGGGCCAGCGGCCATTTCGGCAAGGTGTTGGTCGAGAAACGCTGGTGGAACACGCAGATCGCGGTTTGCAGGCGCTCATCGCTCAGGTCCGGATAGAAGGCGGTGAGATCCGCCGGCATCATCAGGCCTTTATAAATGATGGTCTTGTGGGAAAAGCTGCAGATGTAGTGATCGGTATCAGCGGCGTTGGCCACCGAGGAACGGCGACGGGCGCTGAACAGCTTGATCGCCATGTCCTGATCGCTCAGGCCGGCACCGGCAATGAACACTTGCTCGATCTGCGGCAGACGGTCCAGTGCCAGACGGCCCAGGACGCTGGTGTCGATTGGCACTTTGCGCCAGCCGACCAGTTGCAGGCCCGCCGCGAGGATTTCGCGGTTCATGTTGTTACGGGCCGCTTCAGCCTTGATCGGGTCCTGGTTGAAAAACACCATGCCGACCGCGTACTGCTTGGGCAAATCATTGCCGAACTGTTCTTTGGCGACTGCACGCAAGAACAGATCAGGCTTTTGAATCAGCAGGCCACAACCGTCACCGGTCTTGCCGTCTGCGTTGATCCCACCGCGGTGGGTCATGCAGGTCAGGGCCTCAATGGCGGTTTGCAGAAGGGTATGACTGGGTTCGCCCTGCATATGGGCAATCAGGCCGAAACCACAGTTATCCTTGAATTCATCGGGGTGGTACAGACCTGCTTTCATAGACACTTTCTCACCAGGCTGCCCTATAAAGGGGCAAATTTCTTTTAATTCAACCACTTGGTCCCCGCGCTGAACGTACGCCAGCTTGGCAGGGCAAAAGGGTGGTCATTCTACACACCGACGTAAGGGCTCACAAATTAAGCGGCGATTTGCCGTAAATTCATGTCGCATTTATGAAGGTTTAAAGCGATTGCCTGTGCTAGTCAAAACATTTTTGATGTTGACCGCCACACGGCGCAGACACCACAAGGCCTGCGGCTTAAGAAGTCGCAGGCACAAGCTGGAATTTTGATGTACTAGAACGGCGGCCTGGGTAAGGCCGCCGGAGCATCAGCGAGCTGCTGCCAGTTCTTGTTGGACGCTGGCGACAGTGCGAGGCCAAGGTTTACCAGCCTGAATCTTCGCTGGCAAGTTCTTGATTGCCGCAGTTGCTGCGGCATGGTTCGGGAAATTGCCGTAGGTGACGACAAACAGGGGCTTGCCGTTGAGCGATTTCTTGAAGTAGCGGGCTTCGCCACCCACCTCTTTGACAACGTTTTGCGCAGACGCTTCGGAGCTGGTGCCAACAATCTGCACCACGTAGTTAGTCGCTGGCTGGCTGGAGTACCAGCTACCGCCCGGTGCAGCCTTGGCCAGGTTGACCGGCTTCTCGGCAGGCTTCACGACAGGCTTTGGAGCCGGGGCCGGAGCCGGCTTGGCAACCGGGGCTGGCGCGGGCTTGGCTGCTGCAACGGCTGGCGCCGGGGCCGGACGCGGTGCGGCTACAGGCGCAGGGCCAGGTGTCACGCCCGCTGGTGGCGCGGTAGTGGTTACGGTTGGCGGCTGAGCCACACCACCGTCGACTGCCGGAACACCGCCGTCATCGCCTTCGGCAATGCCGCCAGCGGCCTCAGCCAGAGGCCCCCGCATTACCGGCTGCGACTGGCCCACCAGCGGCAATGGCATTGGCTGCGAGGAACCGGCGAAATCTATCGACGGGTTGGCGCCGCCGTTGGGCGTAGCCTGGCCCAGTTGCGTCTGCTCGGTAGCGGGTGCGGTTGGTGCTTTGCTGCGACCCGGAATCAGAATGGCAGCGGCTACAGCCACGACCACTACGGCACCAATGGCCAATACGTGTTTCTTAGGCATCTTGAACCCCATACTTGGACGCTTGACCGCGGAACGGCTAGCTATCATGGCTTCGATCATTGCATCGCGGGCGACCTGGTTGATGATGCCAGGCCAGCCTTCGGAGCTCTCGTGTATATCTGAGATCTGCTGTGCGCTAAAGAGTTCGATTCCGCGCCCGGCACCTTCAAGCCGCTGAGCCAGATACTCGCGGGTTTCTTCTTCGGTGTAGGGCTGCAACTCGATCACATGGAAGCGCTCTTCATCAGCGCTCAATTGCTCAAGCCCGGCAATCATCGATGGCTCGCCGAACAGGAATACATGCGGCCGGCCTTCCGGCGCACCTGCTGCCAGTGCCAGCAACGCTTCAAGCGCAGACTCGTCGAGCTGCTCGGCATCATCGACCAGCAGGTAAACTTCCTGGCCGGTCAGCGCCAGCTGTACCACCTGCGCCAGAATCGCCCCCACATCGGCCCGGGCAGCGTTCAGCGTTTGCGCCACCTGGCGCAAAATGCCCGCAGCGTCACCGGCACCCCGTGCCGATACCACAACGCTCTGCACTGATTGCTTGTTGGTACTGGCCACCAGCGCCTGACGCAGCAAGGTTTTGCCGCTGCCTTCAGGCCCTGTCACCACCAACAGCAACTGGCTGTAGCGCGCTAGGTGGTGCAATTGCCCCAGCACCGGCTTGCGCTGGGCAGGAAAAAACTTGAACCCCGGCACCCGTGGTGCAAAGGGGTCGTGGTTGAGCTGGAAGTGACCGAGGAACGCCTCGTCGGCATGCAAACTAGTCATCAGGATCTTATTAACCTTTAAGCTGAGCCAGTGCGCGGTAATCCGCACCCAGCGTGGCTTGTAGAACCTCTTGTGGATAATCGTCAGTCACTGTGGCTTCGCCCATGCGGCGCAGCAGCACCAGTCGCAAACGACCGTCGATCACTTTTTTATCAACTGCCATGTGTTGCATGAAGTCGGCTTCGCTCATGCCTGCAGGCGGCACAACCGGCAAACCGGCACGCTGGAACAAGCGGATACCGCGATCACGCTCGGCTTGACTGATCCAGCCCAGGCGGTAAGACATTTCCAGCGCCATCACCGTGCCTGCCGCAACCGCCTCGCCATGTAGCCAGACGCCATAGCCCATATGGGTTTCGATGGCGTGGCCAAAGGTGTGACCAAGGTTGAGCGTGGCGCGTACGCCCGACTCGCGCTCATCGGCGCCGACCACTTCGGCCTTGGCTGCGCACGAGCGCTGAATGGCGGCAGTCAGGGCGACCTGATCAAGGGCACGCAGTGCATCCATGTTGTCTTCAAGCCAGGTCAGGAAAGGCTCGTCGCAAATCAGCCCGTACTTGATGACTTCCGCCAGCCCTGCGGACAATTCGCGGGCAGGAAGAGTATTGAGGGTCTGTGTGTCGATCAGCACCAGATTGGGCTGATAGAACGCACCGACCATGTTCTTGCCAAGCGGATGGTTGATCCCGGTTTTGCCGCCAACTGACGAATCAACCTGAGACAGCAAGGTGGTCGGCACCTGGATGAAATCGACACCGCGCTGATAACAGGCAGCTGCGAACCCCGCCATATCGCCAATCACACCGCCACCAAGAGCAATCACAGTGGTGCGACGGTCATGCCGGGCAGTGAGCAGGCCATCGAAAATCAGCTGCAGGGTTTCCCAGTTTTTGAATGATTCGCCATCAGGCAGAATGATCGGCAGTACGGAGTACCCCGCCAGGCTGCGGGTCAGGCGCTCAAGATAGAGGGGGGCAATGGTGGTGTTGGTCACAATCGCCACCTGGCGACCGGCGATGTGCGGAGCCAGCAGCAGCGGCTGATCCAGCAAACCTTCGCCAATGTGAATCGGGTAGCTACGCTCGCCTAGATCAACCTTCAGTGTTTGCATGAATCCCCGCATTGAAAAAGGACAGCCTGCGTCCTGTCTCACAATTATCAAGTGTGGGTCGCGCCGGGAAGTGACACAACCCTCTAGCCTTTGACCATACCGCTCAAACAATACAAGACAAGCTCTGTGGGAACTGGCCTGCCGGCGGCTGCATAAACCGGGTCAAACTGTGAGACCGCGGTGCCTGCATCGCTGGCGAGCCAGCCCCATACTAAATTTGCCTGCCTGGTCCATGATCGGCGCCGAGGATAGCGCATTTCGCAACGCACTTTAATGGCCCGGCCATGGATACACCGTCAAGGGAACGGTGGTTTTTTGTAACCGCTGTCGAGGCAACCGCTACCGTGGAGCAAGCTGAGCCAGACGCTCAAGAATATTGAGCACCACCATTCGCGGCGGCCGCTCATCGGTTTCGACCACCAGATCGGCGATTTCCCGGTAGAGAGGGTCGCGGATCGCCAGCAAGTCCCGCAGGATTTTCTCCGGGTTCGCATTACGCAGCAGAGGCCGATTGCGGTCACGCGCGGTGCGTGCAACCTGCTGTTCAATGGAGGCATGCAAGTACACCACCCGCCCGCCATTGCGCAGCGCAAGCCGGTTTTCCGGGCGCATGACCGCGCCACCACCGGTTGCCAAGACCACGCCATCGGCCTCGCAAAGTTCGGCAATCATTGCCGTTTCACGATCCCGGAAACCCGGTTCGCCTTCTTTATCGAAGATCCACGGGATATTGGCACCGGTGCGCAATTCAATTTCCTTGTCGGAATCTTTGAAAGGCAGGTGCAGCTCTTTGGCCAGCAAACGTCCGATGGTGCTTTTTCCAGCCCCCATTGGCCCAACAAGAATCAAATTTCGCACAGAATCAATGACTCACAGCAATCGCCTGGTTGTTCATGATACGCGGAGTCAGGAACACCAGCAGTTCGGATTTTTTTTCCTGGACAACGTCTCTACGGAAAAGTCGGCCAACATACGGCAGATCGCCAAAAAATGGCACTTTATCTATTACATTGCTTTGAGTATTTGAGAACACCCCCCCAATCACAATGGTTTCACCGTCTTTAACCAGCACTTTGGCCTTGACCTCATTCTTTTTGATCGGCGGCACATCGTTGACCATATTGATGTAATCAGGCTCGTCCTTGGTCACAACGACTTCCATGATGACGCTGTTGTCCGGAGTGATTTGCGGAGTCACTTGAAGCGACAGCGACGCTTCCTTGAACGACACCGAGGTTGCCCCGCTGCCACTGGTTTCCTGATAGGGGATTTCGGTGCCTTTAAGGATTTTGGCGGTTTCCTTGTCCGCGGTGACGACCTTGGGTTGAGAGATGATTTCGCCATTCCCGGTTTTTTCCATGGCGCTGAGTTCCAGGTCAAGCAACACATTGTTGCTGATAAAGGCGATGCCCAACCCCGAGGAATGACTCCTGATACCCAGATCGACGAAGCTCGTATCGCCGCTGCCACCTGCCGGTTCAAGACCACCAGCGCTCCACTTGCCACCCTGGTTGATCGCACCGCCCCAGCGCACCCCCAGGTTCCTTTCAAAGTCCACCCCGGCCTCAACAATACGGGCCTCGATCATTACCTGACGCATCGGCACATCCAGCTGAGCCACGATGCGCCGCAACTCTTCAAGCTGCTCGGGGGACTGCAGCGCAATAATGTGATTGGTACGCTCATCGACCGTCAGCGAGCCCCGCCCTTCTGCGCCAGGCTGGCTAGCGGTCACTGACTCGAACAGCCGTGCAATGTCTGCTGCCCGGGCATGACTGACCTGCACCAGCTCTCGACGCAAAGGCACAGCTTCGGCCAGTTTATTTCGCACCTCTTGTTCATGCTGCTCACGGGCGGCTATTTCGTCAGCCGGTGCAACCAACAGCACATTGCCTTCAAGGCGCTTGTCGAGATCTTTACTTTTGAGCACCAGCTCCAGTGCCTGATCCCAGGGAACATCCTGCAGGGTGAGCGTCACACTGCCCTCTACGGCATCACTGACCACCAGATTGAATCGGGTGAAATCCGCCAGCAACTGAAGCACCGTACGCACTTCGATGTCCTGAAAGTTAAGCGATATTTTTTCGCCCGCATACACCGCACCACTCGCTTCGGGCCCTGGTGCCACAAGGGCACCGACCTGTGCGAGCGCCAGTATTTGCGGCGAATTCAGCGCACTCCATAGCGCCAGCCCACACACCGGGAAAATCCTTTTCATGGCGTAGTTCCGTCAAGACTGCTGTTTTAATGGGATCGTCAGGGATCGCTCCAGCCAACCGCCCCGACCATCAGAAATCACTTCAAACACTTCAACCTGCGCAGCATCGATCGAGACAATCTGACCGTTATTGCGCCCCAGGTAATCACCTGTTTTCAAGCGATGGACAACCTCGCCAACTCGCAACAAGGCGCTGGTTTGCTGAGCACCGGTGAGCGTGCCGACCATTTCGAATTGCTCAAGATCAAAACTCTCCAGAAATTGCCGCGGCCGGTTCTCGTCAAGCCCGTCACCCGCAAGACTTGCCTGCCAGCTCCCGGGAGCACCTTCTCCTGCTGCCATAAAAGGGTTGCGAAGAGTCTGCGCCTGGTAGACAAAAGGCGGCCGGGGCGCAATTTTCGGGACAGGCGCAATGGCATCTACCGGGAGAGACCGGACTGTCTGAAACCAGGTTTGCAACTCCCGGTTGCCTTGTGTGTTGTCGCACCCCGCCAGAGCCACCATGCACCCCAGAACGCACAACCGTGTACGAGCGCTCATGGGGCCAATCCTTGATCGTGGGTGCGGTAAGTAGTGGCCAGCAAGGTCATGCGCAATTGTTCGCTACCCGAACCACCAAGAGCCGCAAGGGTAAAGTCCTGCACTGTCACAACCCGGGGCAAGCTCGCAAGACCGCTGACGAAAAGACCAAAGTCGTGATACCCGCCGACCAGCGACATCTGCAGTGGCAGCTCGGTATAAAAAGACTGAATAACTTCAGGCAACCAGTGGATATGTTCGATCCGCAGGCCGCTGGTCAGGCCTATGCGCGCAATCTCGTCCAGCAACCCGGGCACTTCTGCCTTGCGGGGCAATTGCACCACCAGGTTTCTGAATGAGTTTTCGAGTTCCTGCATTTGCAGCAGGTTGGCATCAAGACCCGCAACATGCGACGCCCTGGCCTCAAATCCGGTCTTGAGCACCACCTCCGTCGCACGCTCCTCCTGGAGCCTGATTAACGGAGATTGAATCTGCAGCAGATACCCCACCAGTAACACAAAGCCCGTTAACGCGAGCGCCACCACTGACTTGCGCCTTGCCGACCAATCCCCCGGATGCCCAGCTTCCAACTCGCGCAAATCAAGGCTGCGCAGGCTCTCCAGCCACTGCGCAACCATTAGAGCGTACCTCCGGCCGGGGCATGCCGGCTGCGTACGGTCATCTGAAACAACCGCTCGTCGCCACCGGCCTGAACCGGACCGGCTTTCACATCGATGAGCACCGGCGTTTCCAACCAGTGCGAAGCATCCAGATTTCGCATCAACTCGGCGACGAGTGTGTTGGACAGGGCAACCCCCGTGATGACGATGGTGCGCTCAGTCATTTTGACGTCGGTGAAATACACGCCCACCGGCAGGCTGCGCGCCAATTGTTCCAGGATGATCCCGCTGTCTGACCGGTTTGCCTGGAGCGTCTCGATGGTTTGCATGCGCTCAAGCAATTGCTCGCGCCGCACCTTCAACTGATCGATTTGCCGGGCTCGCCCATCCAGTTGCACCGTGGCACTCCTGATCAGGTCATTGCGTGCCAGCTGGCGCTCAACCGCACGGTCAATAAAGCGCTCAATCACCAACAAACCACCTGCCGCCACCAGCGCCAGGGCTAACAGAACGATCAAAAAACGCCTGCGACGCTTTTCACGCGCCAATGCGCGCCAAGGCAGCAAGTTGATTCTCGCCATTAATCAAACCCCCTCAAGGCCAGACCGAAGGCAGTCAACAACATCGGAGCATCGCAGAACAAGGCTTCAGGCGCGAGCGCAGGATCAAGGTCGATGAACGCAAACGGGTTGGCCACACATGCCGGCAGGCCCAGCTTCGTTTCAATCCACTGATCCAGCCCCGGACGGGACGCCCCCGTCCCCGCCAACATGATTGAAACGACCGGCCTGTCATTCCCGTACCCGGCAATCTGCTCAAGCCCGTCACTCAGGTGCTCAACAGCCAGCGCTCTAAAGATTTCATCGCAAGGTTCGCCTGCCCCAAACAGCAATTGCCGGGAATGGGTTACACGGCCTTGCTGCACGATGCTTAACAGGGTCGTCTCTGTAGCGAACTCCACCACTGCCACTGCGCCTGAGGCTTGCAGAGCCGGACTCGGCATCCACAACACCGCACGGGCCAAAGCATGGGTCTGAACATCGATCACCCGTGCCTGCAATCCGGCACAGTTCAATAGCGCCTGATACCACGCCAGGGTCTCTTGCCGGCACGCCACCAGCAAAACGCTGACTTGCCCCGGATTGATCGACAACTCCTCTTGAACTTCGAAGTCCAGCGCAGCATCTTCAAGCGCATAGGGAAGGTATTGCTCGGCTTCCAGCCAGACGTGAAGCTCGAGTTCTTCCTGACTCAAGCCCGCTTGCACCTCAAAGGTTTTACCAATGACCTGCGTGTCAGACACTGCAACAACAGCCTCACGAGCCACCACTCCCGCCCTCTCCAATGCCCTGGTCAGCGCTTGCGCGACACTTTTCGGATCAGCGCCGGTCTGATCCTCCGTACACAGGGGAGCCAGCGGTTCAATGGCATACGCATGCAGCCTGAATGCACCGTGCGCACGGCTCAGTTCGACGACTTTAATCGCGTGAGAACCGATATCGATCCCCACGAATCTCTGGCCGGACTTGCTAAATAATCCGCTCACTGATGTTTTCCCTAATGCAATCCGTGACTTACGGAGGGGTAAAAAATGAGATCCGTTCAAAACCTGTTCTGACATGCGGTCCATGACGCCCATGAGCGAAAAATGCTTATAATGCCGGGCGTTTTTTTCCGTATCGTCGACCCGTCGCACTTGCGCACTACCCTGACGTGCAAACCCTTTTCTTAATCTGGAAATCCAAAAGCCTTGATTCGTCTGCTGAAGTTTTTCGGGTGGTCTTTCGTTGCTGTGTTCTGCGGGCTTCTGCTCGTACTGAGCGGCGCGTTTCTCTATCTTAGCCCTGGCTTGCCGTCCGTAGAGTCGTTGAGAAGTATCCAGTTGCAGATTCCTTTGCGGGTCTTCACCAGCGACGGGAAATTAATCGCAGAGTTTGGCGAAATGCGCCGCTCCCCGATCAAGTTCGCCGACATTCCGCCCAATTTCATCAATGCGTTGCTGTCGGCAGAAGATGACAACTTCGCCAATCATTACGGGGTCGACCCCAGCAGCCTGATGCGCGCCGCAACTCAGCTGGTAAAAAGCGGACACATACAATCGGGTGGCAGCACCATCACGATGCAGGTTGCGAAGAACTATTTCCTCTCCAGCGAGCGCAGCTTTTCCCGCAAAACCAATGAAATCCTGCTGGCCCTGGAGATCGAACGCGAACTGACCAAGGACGAAATCCTTGAGCTGTACGTGAACAAGATTTACCTGGGCAACCGCGCTTACGGCATCGAGTCCGCAGCGCAGGTTTACTACGGCAAGTCGATCCGCGACCTGAGCCTGGCGCAGATGGCCATGATTGCCGGCCTGCCCAAAGCCCCTTCGCGCTTTAACCCGCTGGCCAACCCGGTACGCAGCAAAGAACGGCGCGACTGGATTCTGGGCCGTATGTACAAGCTGGGGAAAATTGACAAGGCCAGCTACGAAACCGCGATCGCAGAGCCGGTCAACGCCAGCTATCACGTGCCAACCCCGGAAGTCAGTGCACCCTACATCGCCGAAATGGCCCGCGCCGAAATGGTTGGGCGCTACGGCAGCGAGGCCTACACCGAAGGCTATCGTGTTACCACCACCGTACCGAGCAACCTTCAGGAACTGGCCAATACCGCGGTTCACGAAGGCCTGATTGCCTACGACCAGCGCCACGGCTACCGCGGCCCGGAATCACACCTGCCGGGCAAGACTCCGGCCGCCTGGGCTCAAGAACTCACCAAGCAACGCCCGCTCAGCGGTCTGGAGCCAGCCATCGTGACCCAGGTCGACAAAAACGGCCTGCAAGTGCTGACCCGTACCGGCGAAGGCCACGTGCCGTGGGACAGCATGAAATGGGCGCGCAAGTTCCTCAATACCAACAGCATGGGCCCGATGCCCAAGCAGCCTTCAGATGTCGTGCAAGTCGGCGACCTGATTCGCGTACAGCCCCAGGCCAATGGCAGCCTGAAATTCAGCCAGGTGCCAAACGTTCAGGGAGCCCTGGTTTCCCTTGACCCGGACAACGGCGCCATTCGCGCACTTGTCGGCGGTTTCGCGTTCGAGCAAAGCAACTACAACCGCGCAATGCAGGCCAAGCGCCAGCCGGGCTCCAGCTTCAAACCCTTCATCTACAGCGCCGCGCTGGATAACGGCTACACCGCCGCCACCCTGGTCAACGACGCACCTATCGTGTTTGTCGACGAGTATCTGGACAAGGTCTGGCGCCCAAAGAACGACACCAATACATTCCTCGGCCCGATCCGGGTACGCGAGGCGCTGTACAAGTCGCGCAACCTGGTCTCGATCCGCTTGCTGCAAAGCCTGGGCGTCGACCACACCATCGACTACATCAGCAAGTTCGGCTTCAACAAACAGGACCTGCCGCGCAATCTGTCGCTGGCCCTGGGTACGGCTACCCTGACCCCGATGGAAATTGCCACCGGCTGGAGCACGTTTGCCAACGGCGGTTACAAGATCACGCCGTACCTGATCGACAAGATCGAAAGCCGCAACGGCGATACCCTGTTCGTTGCCAACCCGCCAAGCGTGCCGAAAAACGCCAGCAAAGACGTACCGGCAGAAGCCGCAGCGCTGACCATCGACACCATCAATGCAGCCCCGGGCTTGCCGACTACACAAACCCAGGCAGTCGCCGAGCGCATCGTTGACGGACGCACCACCTACATCCTGACCAGCATGCTGCAGGACGTTATCAAGCTCGGCACCGGGCGCCGCGCCCTGGCATTGGGCCGTACCGATCTGTCGGGCAAAACCGGTACTACCAACGAGTCCAAGGACGCATGGTTCTCCGGGTACAACGCCGATTACGTGACTACGGTCTGGACTGGCTTCGACCAACCCGAAAGCCTCGGGCGTCGCGAGTACGGTGGCACCGTCGCCCTGCCGATCTGGATGACCTATATGGGCGGCGCACTCAAAGGCAAGCCTGCTCACACCCAGCCCGAACCCGAAGGCATCCTCAGCCTGCGCATAGATCCGGTGAGCGGCCGCATCGCCTCACCCGGCACACCTGGCGCCTATTTTGAGCTGTTCAAAAGCGAAGACACGCCACCCACCAACAGTGAGCTGGGCAATGGCGTAGCGCCAGGCAGCCCGCTGCCGGCAGATGACGGCGCGCCGATAGATCTCTTCTGACGCCGAGCTACCGAGCGCAGCGCCCCGTCAAAGGCGCTGCGCTCGGCACCATCACCGCCAGCGCCGTTCAGGCCTGTATTCGTCCCGTCTGGAAAATCCGCAGATTCAATCCGTCGAGCGACTCTTCTACAGGCGCCATGGCCAACTGATCGGCACGCCGGCTTTCACTGTGCGCCAACCAGCGTGCCAACCCCTCGGCCAGCGCCTCGGGGTGTAGCGCAAACTGGCCATACACACTCGCCGGGCCGGGTACCTTGAACCTCAGACAGTACAAACGCTCGCGGGTCATGTGGACCTTGCTGATCTCGCGCATCAACAAATTTACCGTCCGAACCTGCCCGTGAGTCTTGCTCCCTGGGCGAGTCATCTGTTGCTGGTATTTGCCCCGCAGTTGTTGAGCGATGCTCTCGAACGCCCGGTCAATGAACATGACCTCACGCTCTGTCACCAGTGAGCGCTTCCCCTCCAGAGCTTGCTGATAACGACGCAGAGCGGCCCAACAACTCGGAATGTAGCTGTCGAGCATGAATTGCTGGCCCACGCTAACAAGCTCCTTGAGCGGCCCGTCACGCCCGGGTAATGCGCATTTGTGCTCAAGCACTGCGACGTTCACTGCGTGCTGGGTGACGGTATCGCTCACAGGCCCCCACATCACATGCGAGACCTGGCCCTGTCCAAACTCCACCGGCATAAAGTGCTGCAAGTTTCCGTGATGCTGATAAAGCTCCCCGGTCAGATGGTTAAGCCCCACCACAAACGCCCCGAACCCCGCAGGCACACGCTCAAACGTGAACACGTCTTCTGCGCCATACGCCGACAGCCTGGTGTTCATCCAGCCCCCCGGGGTACAGGGCACCGGGTCATCATGGTTGACCATACGATGATGCACCAGGGACCCGGCATCTTTGACGAAGGTCGCATCTGCCGCGCGCGGGGCGCCGTATGTGTAGAGCTGTACATCGCAAGCTGCAGAACGCTTGCGTAGCATCTGCGCCAGAATCAACCCGATGGCGCCACCCGTGCTGTGACCACAAACCAGTATTTTTTGCCCCGCGTAGAATTTATCCAGGTAAGTGCTCACAAGCTCGTAAGCCTGCCTGGCGGCCTGATAAAACCCGCCATGCACCTTGCCTTCACCCTCCTCAAATTGCACTTGAAGTACATCTGCATCGCACGAGATATCGGACCACGAACGGGTGCTCCGAACGGCAATCAGGATGATTTCGTCGTGATGGGTCACAAAGGTCTGTGCATCGCAGCCTTGTGCTCCAAACCGGATATCGCCCAGAAAGTGAATATTGGCCGGGGTTCGCTGAGCGGCTTCTAATAACGGGTCATTGAGCGGATATAAAACAGGATCGAAGGGCACGATCTCGAAACGCCTGGAGTACGGCACATCCTCATAGAGCGGGTAATAGCGCTTGGCTTGCTCCGGGTTGACCTGCCAGTCCCCCATGCTCAGTTGCGCATACGCAGACTGTTCACTCGGCGTGCCTGATGCCTGACCAAACGGGCAATGGCCCAACGTCGACATCAATGCCAACTGGTACAGGTTAAGCGCACAAAACTGCGGGCTCGTTGACAGCATCGGACGCAACGCCCGCAAGGGACGAATCTGCAGCACCGAGTGATGATTGCCAGCCAGAAGCAGCCCGGGCCGAGAGCGTCCGCAGGCTCTCGGCGGAGCTGCATCATCGGCCGGAAAATGGCACTCAAGCTCTGGCGGCAAATGCGTAACGTGCTCGACCAGATGCCTCACTTCAACCTGGTAATAGTCATGTCCGGCGCTCAGGTGCGCCGGGTTATTCGGTGCACGGGCAGCGTCACGGTCAAGGTGTCGGGTTCGCTCGGCCCTGACCTGAAGCTCGGTGATTTTAAGGGGGTAATGCGCCCGGTCCATTAATTGCGAGTAGAGCGGATCGCTACGGTCATGGGGCTGCGTAAACAGCAAGCGGACCGGGCCGCCCACAAGATTGATCAGTCTGGCGCTACCTGTCTGATCCAGATAACCACTGTGCTTGCCGCCCTCCCTGTCGACGACATCAAAAGCCAACCCCGCATAGGGCTCTCCCGCCCCATGCGCATCTATTAACTGGAAAGTGGTGCAACTATTACTGTGCTCGCAGGCAAGAGTGGACATCCGTGATTCCTCTTTGGCGCAGAGGGCACGCTTCGAAACAAAGTAGCCCCCAAATAAAGGGGGGCGAAGCTAACGAATAGGCTCAAGAAAATATGTAGGATAATTCTCAAAAGTAAGCAAAAACCGCCTAAACGATTACAAGTTGTCTCCTGCCATCCCTGAGGGTCTGGCTTTTGCTAGCTCAACAAAAACCTGACACCGCCAAAAAGCAAAAAGCCCCGATGCTTCGCAGCATCGGGGCTTCAGGTTTGACGCTAAACGGAATTAGCCGTTAAACACGTCATCCACGCTTTTGAGCGGGTAGTTTTTCGGGTATGGCAGGGTAGCAACGCCGGTCTCGATGGCGGCCTTGGCCACGGCATCGGAGATCAGGGTGATAAGACGGGCGTCCATTGGTTTCGGGATGATGTACTCACGACCGAATTCCAGCTTGATGCCGCCGTAGGCGTCACACACTTCTTGTGGCACCGGCAGTTTGGCCAGTTCACGCAATGCGTTGGCCGCTGCGATTTTCATTTCTTCGTTGATGCGCTTGGCGCGAACGTCCAGAGCACCACGGAAGATGAAAGGGAAGCCCAGAACGTTGTTGACCTGGTTCGGGTAGTCCGAACGGCCAGTGGCCATGATCACGTCGTTACGCGTGGCGTGAGCCAGTTCCGGAGAGATTTCCGGATCCGGGTTGGAGCACGCGAACACGATCGGGTTAGGCGCCATGCGCAGCAGGTTCTCAGCGCTCAGCAGGTTTGGACCCGACAGGCCAACGAACACGTCTGCGCCTTCCATGGCGTCAGCCAGGGTGCGTTTTTCGGTTGCGTGGGCAAATACCGCTTTGTACTGGTTCAGGTCGTCACGACCGGAGTGGATCACCCCGGTACGGTCGATCATGTAGATGTTCTCGATGGCTGCGCCCATGCTCACCAGCAATTTCATGCAGGAGATGGCAGCAGCACCGGCGCCCAGGCAGACGATTTTGGCGTCAGCCAGGGTTTTACCGGCGATTTCCAGGGCGTTGATCATGCCGGCCGCAGTCACAATGGCGGTGCCGTGCTGGTCATCGTGGAATACCGGAATATCGCACTGCTCGATCAAGGCACGCTCAATCTCAAAGCACTCAGGAGCCTTGATGTCTTCGAGGTTGATGCCGCCGAAGGTGATGGAGATGCGCTTTACAGTGTCGATGAAGGCTTGCGGGCTTTCGGAGTCAACTTCGATGTCAAAAACATCGATACCGGCAAAGCGCTTGAACAGTACGCCTTTGCCTTCCATAACAGGTTTGGAGGCCAATGGGCCGAGGTTACCCAAGCCCAGAATCGCGGTACCGTCAGAAATTACGGCTACCAGGTTGCCCTTGCCGGTGTACTTGTAGGCAAGTTCAGGGTCGCGGGCGATTTCGCGCACTGGTTCGGCTACACCCGGGCTGTAAGCCAGCGCTAGATCGCGGGCAGTCGCAGTAGGCTTGGTGAGCTCGACACTCAGTTTCCCTGGACGGGGCTGGGCATGATATTCGAGAGCGGCGGTTTTCAAATCAGACATGTGGGCAATCCGCTTTTATGCTGTTGGACAGACGGACCGCCGAGCATACGCGTGTCGTAAAGTCCCGACAAGACTGACCAGTCAGCAGTGTCAAGGGCTTTACCTTACGACTTTGGGCCAAGAGCCGCGCCCTGCAAGGGCTAGAGTGTTCACAATCAGCATTAAAAATTGTCTACAACTTTCAATGCGCAATGACTTGAAGCATCCCCGAATGGGTCAATGGCAACATCCAGCGCACCTGCCCGTCCTTCAGGCCACCCCGGCGCTGGCGATCCAGCACCCAGCCACGGGCTTCAACCTGCGCACCTTGCAGCTTGAGCAAGGATTGTTGATCAAAGTTGGCAAGCTGATTGGGTGCAATGTGCAATACCAGACCGCCCTGCAGATCGATCCAAAGACCGCCACGATTGCGCTGCACCTTGCTGACCTTGCCGCCCACCAATGCAAAACCCGAATGGGTAATTTGCTGCGGCGCCAGCACCGGCGACTGGCGCCATAACCCCAAACCGGAGGCCCGGGCGCTGCGCTCCGCAGCCTGCTGGCACTCGAGCAGCTCGACGTTCGGGGCTATCGCGACCTGATACGCCAGTCCATCGGCCAGTAACCGGGCCTCGAGATTACTGCCATCGGCGCCAAACACATGGGCCAGAGTGCGACCGTAACGGTCCTGAGCCTGCCTACCGGCGAACAATCCAACCCGCCCGTCGCTCTGAGCCACCAGGTCTTGCAGACGCCTGCGCGCAGCCTCGGCAAAAGGCTCGGCGGACTGGCTTTTCTTCCCCGTCTCGGGGGCATTGAGACCGATCATGCGCACACTGCGGCCATCCGTGAGGCGCAGCGTGTCGCCATCGATCACCCGCTGCACCTGTGCGTAAGACAGCGCTCCCGGCGCGGCGCACAGCGGCGCAGCAGATACGCCAGCCAGCCAAATCGCAGGCACAAAAAAGGCGCCCGCAAGGGACGCCTTTTTCAATAACCCGGCCAGACCAGAAAGCCTGACCAGAGTCATCAGCCTTACTCGGCTGCTTTGTCTGCTTCTGCTGCTGGAGCTGCTTTAGCGCCGAAAGCACCAAAACGAGTCTTGAAGCGATCAACACGACCGCCAATGTCCAGAGTTTTCTGCTTACCGGTGTAGAACGGGTGGCACTCGTTGCATACGTCAGTGCCCAGTGGCTTGCACAGGTTCGAACGGGTTTCGAACTTGTTGCCGCAGCTGCAAGTTACCAGGATTGTTTCGTACGCTGGATGGATATCGGCTTTCATGGGGTATTCCTCAGGCTAGCGTGCCGCCACTCAACACCATTGTTGAATACCGCACGTAAATTTAGGGCGCCGATAATACCAGACCTTTGCATTGACGCAAGTGACCAATCATGCTCCCCCCAAATTCTTTCACCATTCATTGACCTGCCTTTTAGTCCCGGACCGCGTTGTCTGCTAGGCTCCGGGCCATCTTTGCCGTTCATCACTTGAGAGCCCCGCGTGCCCGACGCCATTTTGCGCCTTGCCCTGCCTTCCCCCTTGCGCCGCCTGTTTGACTACCGGGCGCCTGCGGGCGTGTTGCGCAGTCAATTACAGCCAGGCATGCGCCTGCGGGTACCGTTCGGGCGGCGCGAAATGATCGGCATTCTGGTCGAAGTGGTAGACCACAGCGAAGTGCCAGCCGACAAGCTCAAGCCGGCTATCGCACTGCTCGATGCCACACCGCCGCTGCCAGCCTCCTTGTTCAAGCTCTGTTTATGGACCTCGCAGTACTACCAGCACAGCCTGGGCGACACCCTGAGCTGGGCGCTGCCAGTGTTGCTGCGTCAGGGCGAACTGGCCGAAACCCGTCAGGAGCGGTTCTGGCAAATTGCCCCCGGCGCCAGACTCGACGACCCACGCGTCGCCCGTGCCCCGCGCCAGCGCGAAGCACTGGCAACCCTCGCCCAGCACCCCCATGGCGTGGCCCATCAACTGCTCAGCAAGTTGATGCTGAGCAAAGACAGCCTCGACCTGCTGCTGGCCAAAGAACTGGTCACCGTGGAAATCCGCCGTCACGCACCGAGTGAGCGCCACGAACACTGGCTGGCCCAGCCGGAATTGCCGCTCAACAGCGAACAACGGGCCGCCTACGAGGCGATTCGGGCAGGGTTCGACCACTTTCACGCCTTTTTACTGGCTGGTGTCACGGGCAGCGGCAAGACCGAAGTGTATTTGCAACTGATCCGCGAAACGCTCCAGGCGGGTAAACAGGCGCTGGTGTTGATCCCCGAAATCAACCTGGGCCCACAGACCCTGGCCCGTTTCGAGCAGCGTTTTAACGCGCGCATCGCACTGGTGCACTCGGCAGTCAACGACCGCGAACGCCTGGAAAGCTGGCTGGCAGCCCGGGATGGCGAAGCCGACATTATTATTGGCACCCGCTCGGCATTGTTCACCCCGATGAAAAACCCCGGGCTGATCATCATCGACGAAGAGCACGACGGCTCCTATAAACAGCAGGAAGGTTTGCGCTATCACGCCCGCGACCTGGCACTGGTCCGCGCCCGCCAGGAAAACATCCCGATTGTTCTGGGCTCCGCCACCCCTTCGCTGGAAAGCCTGCACAACGCCTACACCGGTCGTTACGGCCTGTTGCGCCTGAACGAACGGGCGGGTGGCGCCAAACAGCCACGCTTCCTGCGCCTGGATGTGAAAAGCCGTCCACTGGACAGCGGCATTTCCGGCCCGATGCAACAGGCCATCGGCCAGACCCTTGCCGCGGGTCAGCAGGTGCTGGTGTTTCTCAACCGCCGGGGCTTTGCGCCGACATTGCTGTGCCATGACTGCGGCTGGATGTCGGAATGCCAGCGCTGTGATGCGCGCATGACCGTCCATCAGCGTTCTGGCGAACTGCGCTGTCATCACTGCGGTTACGTCGAGCGCGTACCGCGCAATTGCCCGCAATGCGGCAAAGTCGATTTACGGCCCGTGGGCGCCGGCACCGAGCGCGCTGAAGAGCGACTGGGCATTTTATTCCCCGATTACCCGGTACTCAGGGTCGATCGCGACAGCACCTCGCGCAAAGACGCGATGAACCAGCTGTTTGCCACGATTCAAAAGGGCCAGCCATGTATTTTGATCGGCACCCAAATGCTCGCCAAAGGCCATCACTTCCCACGGGTGACACTGGTGTCGATCCTGGATGCCGATGGCGGCCTGTTCTCCGGCGACTTCCGCGCCAGCGAGCGCATGGCCCAGCTTATCGTTCAGGTCGCCGGTCGTGCCGGTCGTGCCGAAGAGCCAGGCAAGGTGATCATCCAGACTCACCTGGCCGACCACCCATTGCTGATTCAATTGACCGAGCAGGGGTACTTCGCCTTCGCCGAACAGGCCTTGAGTGAGCGTCGGGCAGCCGGGCTACCGCCATTTGCGCACCTGGCCCTGTTACGTGCCGAGGCCCACAAGCCGGGGCAGGCCGAAAGCTTTCTGGATGAGGCTTGCAGCGAGGCAGAACGTTTATTGGGCGAGCTGAGTCTGGGCGGCATCGAACTGCTCGGCCCGGTGCCGGCGCCCATGGAGCGCCGCGCCGGACGCTATCGGGCTCAGCTACTATTGCAAGCCAACGCCCGCGGGCCTCTGCATCGACTGCTCAGCCAATGGCTGCTGGCACTGGAGCAAATGCCCAGCGGCCGACAGGTACGCTGGTCGCTGGATGTCGACCCGGTGGATTTGTATTGACCCAAACCTGCAGGTGCGAGCTTTTCAAGATCAAAAGATCGCAAGCAAGCTCGCTGCTGCGGGTTGTACTCGCTGCAATTTGCATAAACCGTGAACTACCCGACTGCCAAGGTTGGCAAGGCCGACCCGGCAACGGATAATACCCAGTTTTTCCACCTGCGCACTGAGGCGCTACCGCGCTTGCGGTCGACAGAGAAGACCATGAAAGACACCATTCGCCAGCTGATTCAACAAGCCCTAGCCCAACTCGTCACAGAAGGTGTGTTGCCTGAAGGCCTGACGCCAGCGATTCAGGTGGAAAACGCCCGTGACAAGACTCACGGCGACTTCGCCAGCAACATCGCCATGATGTTGGCCAAACCTGCCGGCATGAAGCCGCGCGATCTGGCTGAAAAAATCATCGCGGCCCTGCCTGCCGATGAACAAATCAGCAAGACCGAAATTGCCGGCCCCGGCTTCCTGAATTTCTTTCAGAACACCCAGGCCCTGGCTTCGCGTCTTGACGCAGCTCTGGCCGACCCGAAAATTGGCGTGCGCAAGGCCACCAAGCCAGTGCGCACCGTCGTTGACATGTCCGCCCCCAACCTGGCCAAAGAGATGCACGTGGGCCATTTGCGCTCCACCATCATCGGTGACGGCGTAGCACGGGTGCTGGAATTCCTCGGCGACGAGGTGATTCGTCAGAACCACGTGGGCGACTGGGGCACCCAGTTCGGCATGCTGATGGCGTACCTGGAAGAAAACCCGATCACCAGCGACGAGCTGTCTGACCTGGAGAACTTCTACCGCGCGGCCAAAAAACGCTTCGACGAGTCCCCTGAATTTGCCGACCGCGCTCGCGGCCTGGTGGTCAAGCTGCAAGCCGGCGACCCGGATTGCCTGGCGCTGTGGACCAAGTTCAAAGATATCTCGCTCTCGCACTGTCAGAAAATTTACGAGCAGTTGAACGTCAAACTGACGATGGCTGACGTTATGGGCGAAAGCGCCTACAACGACGACCTGATCAACGTGGTCAACGACCTCAAGGCCAAAGGCATGCTGGTCGAGAGCAACGGCGCCCAATGCGTGTTCCTCGACGAGTTCAAAAATGCTGAAGGCGAGCCACTGCCGGTGATCATCGTTAAAGCTGACGGCGGCTATCTGTACGCCACCACTGACCTGGCGGCGATCCGCTATCGCAGCGGAGTACTGAAAGCTGATCGCGCCTTGTACTTCGTCGATCAGCGTCAGGCACTGCACTTCCAGCAAGTGTTTGCAGTCGCCCGCAAAGCCGGTTTTGTAACCCATCCGATGGAGATGGAGCACATGGGCTTCGGCACCATGAACGGGGCTGATGGCCGCCCGTTCAAGACCCGCGATGGCGGCACGGTAAAGCTGGTCGACCTGCTCACCGAAGCCAAAGAGCGCGCCTACACCCTGGTCAAAGAGAAAAACCCGGAACTGGCGGAAGACGAACTGCGCGCCATTGCCAAAGTGGTCGGCATCGGCGCTGTGAAATACGCTGACTTGTCCAAACACCGCACCAGCGACTACAGCTTCAACTTCGATTTGATGCTGAACTTTGAAGGCAATACCGCACCCTACCTGCTGTATGCCTACACCCGTGTCGCGGGCGTCTTCCGCAAACTGGGCAAGAACTTCCAGGAAGTTGAAGGTCAAATCGTACTTGCCGCACCGCAAGAGCAAGAATTGGCTGCCAAACTGGCGCAGTTCGGTGAAGTGCTGAACAACGTTGCCGAAAAAGGCACCCCGCACACCCTGTGTACTTATTTGTACGAAGTGGCCGGTCTATTCTCCAGCTTCTACGAGAACTGCCCGATCCTGACAGCCGACGACGAAGCGCAAAAACAAAGCCGCCTGCGTCTGGCAGCCTTGGCGGGGCGCACCCTCAAGCAAGGCCTGGAATTGCTGGGCCTGGAAACACTGGAGCGCATGTAAGTTGGCCGCCAAGAAAAAACCTGCACCCAAGCGAGGCGCCAGCCGCTATCAGGCGCCTGCAAAGAAGCCGATCCCGGGCTGGCTATGGATGGCCATTGGCCTCACGGTGGGTGCGTTTATCGTGTTTCTGATGAAACTCGAGCCCGGCAAGGGTGACGACGTAAAACGGGTCAAGCAAGAGCAACAGAAAGCTGCTCAAGTCGCTGAAGCGAATAAAACGGCGCCTAGCCCTACCCAGCCGGTCAAACCCAAGTACGACTTCTATACCTTGCTGCCCGAGTCTGAAGTGATCGTGCCGCCGGATGCCGTACCGGAGAAAACTCCGCCTACGCCGCAAACGGCGCCACTGGCACCGGTGACACCTGCCGAAGCGGCAAAAATCGACACCGCCCGCGCTCAGGCGGCCTTGAGCGGCATTACGCCACCTCCTGCGCCACCCATCGCCAAAGCGGCACCTGTAACCAAATTCTTCCTGCAAGCGGGCTCGTTCCGTAAACAGGCCGATGCTGAGCGGGTTCGCGCGCAAATCATTTTGCTGGGCCAGACCGCCACGGTCGAAGCCGGCACAGTGAAAGATGAAACCTGGTACCGGGTGCTGGTCGGACCGTTCAGCAACCGCGAGCAGTTGACCGTCGCCCAGAAACAGCTGGCGGGTAGCGGCTTCAACAATTTGTTGTTGCAACAACGTCGCTGATCAAAAGCGGCTCCCACAGAATGTGTAAACAATCTGTGGGAGCCGGCTTGCCGGCGATGGCAGCACCGCATCATCCAATTCCCCCTCGTATCCGCACTCCATTCATCTGCATTCCCTCCCCGCTGTTGAAAAACCGCCTACAACCCCCATATGTATTTCCATCAGGCATTTTCGCCCCGCTGCGTGGAGACTCTCCCTTGACCACCATCGTTTCAGTACGCCGTCACGGCAAAGTCGTTATGGCTGGCGACGGCCAGGTTTCTCTTGGCAATACCGTGATGAAAGGCAACGCGAAAAAAGTCCGCCGTCTCTATCACGGCCAGGTTATCGCCGGTTTTGCCGGTGCTACCGCTGATGCATTTACCCTCTTTGAACGCTTTGAAGGCCAGCTGGAAAAACACCAGGGCCATCTGGTTCGTGCGGCTGTCGAGTTGGCCAAAGAATGGCGTACCGACCGCTCGCTCAGCCGTCTGGAAGCCATGTTGGCCGTAGCCAACAAAGACGCATCCTTGATCATCACCGGTAACGGTGACGTGGTTGAGCCAGAAGACGGCTTGATCGCCATGGGCTCCGGCGGTGCATTCGCTCAGGCAGCAGCCCGCGCCCTGCTGATGAAAACCGATCTGTCGGCCCGCGAAATCGCCGAAACCGCTCTCGGTATCGCCGGCGACATCTGCGTATTCACCAACCACAACATCACTATTGAGGAGCAGGACCTCGCTGAATAAGCCACCTGCCGGGCCGGCTTGCCGGCCCGTTTGCTGATTCTGCTAGAGGAACGCCAATTACTATGTCCATGACTCCCCGCGAAATCGTCCACGAACTCAATCGCCATATCATCGGCCAGGACGACGCCAAGCGCGCCGTTGCCATCGCCCTGCGTAACCGCTGGCGCCGGATGCAGCTTCCAGAAGAGCTGCGCGTTGAAGTGACGCCAAAAAACATTCTGATGATCGGCCCGACCGGCGTCGGTAAAACCGAAATCGCCCGCCGCCTGGCCAAACTGGCCAACGCGCCGTTCATCAAGGTTGAAGCGACCAAGTTCACCGAAGTGGGCTATGTCGGCCGCGACGTTGAATCGATCATTCGTGATCTGGCTGACGCGGCGATCAAGCTGTTGCGCGAGCAGGAAATCGTCAAGGTTCGCCATCGTGCCGAAGATGCAGCCGAAGAGCGCATCCTCGACGCCCTGTTGCCGCCTGCCCGTACCTTTGGTGAAGAAGCGGCCACACCGCAGGACTCCAACACCCGTCAGCTGTTCCGCAAACGCCTGCGTGAAGGCCAGCTGGACGACAAGGAAATCGAAATCGAAGTCGCAGACATTGCCGGCGTCGACATTTCCGCGCCGCCCGGCATGGAAGAAATGACCAACCAGCTGCAAAGCCTGTTTGCCAACATGGGCAAAGGCAAGCGCAAGAACCGCAAGCTCAAAGTCAAAGAAGCACTGAAAATGGTGCGTGACGAAGAAGCCGGCCGCCTGGTCAATGACGAAGAACTCAAGGCCAAGGCCCTGGAAGCCGTTGAGCAACACGGTATCGTGTTCATCGACGAAATCGACAAGGTTGCCAAGCGTGGCAATGTCGGCGGTGCCGATGTCTCCCGTGAAGGCGTTCAACGTGACCTGCTGCCGCTGATCGAAGGCTGCACCGTGAACACCAAACTGGGCATGGTCAAAACTGACCACATCCTGTTTATCGCTTCGGGGGCATTCCACCTGAGCAAGCCAAGCGATCTGGTGCCGGAGCTGCAAGGCCGCCTGCCGATCCGGGTCGAACTCAAGGCGCTGACGCCGGAAGACTTCGAGCGCATTCTCAGCGAACCGCATGCGTCCCTGACCGAGCAATATCGCGAACTGCTGAAAACCGAAGGCCTGAACATCGAGTTCCTGCCCGAAGGCATCAAGCGTCTGGCCGAAATTGCCTGGCAGGTAAACGAAAAAACCGAAAACATCGGTGCTCGCCGCCTGCACACATTACTTGAGCGTTTGCTTGAAGAGGTGTCTTTCAGCGCCGGTGATATCGCCAGCGCACAAAAAGACGAGCCGATCCGCATTGACGCTGAATACGTGAACAGCCACCTGGGCGAACTGGCCGAGAACGAAGACCTCTCGCGCTATATTTTGTAAGCCCTCACCCAACCTGTAGCCGCTGTCAAAGGCTGCGATAAGGCCCAAAGCCTGCTGCGATCCCCCGGATCCAGCGCCAACCCGTTTGGCAATCGCAACCTGTGGCCGCGGCTACAGCGTGTGTGATGACAAAAAGGTTTTGTCCAAATGAGCCCTACTCCAGCGCCAATCCCCAACGCCATCAACCTGCACAAAGCCTCTAAAACCCTCACGCTCAAATACCCCTCCGGCGAGCAATACCACCTGCCTGCAGAGTTTCTGCGCGTGCACTCGCCCTCCGCCGAAGTCCAGGGCCACGGCAATCCGATTCTGCAAGTCGGGAAAATCAACGTAGGCCTGAGCAAGATAGAACCCGCGGGCCAATATGCGTTGAAAATAACCTTCGATGACGGTCACGACAGCGGCCTGTTTACCTGGGAGTACCTCTACCAGCTCGGAGCACGCCAAGAGGAGTTGTGGGCTGATTATCTGCAAGAACTGAAAAAAGCCGGCAAGTCCCGCGACCCTTCGGAATCCATCGTCAAGCTGATGCTTTAACGCCCATCCCGAATAGAAAGAGGCTTGCCAGCGATGGTGTCTGCATCGCGGGCAAGCCTCTTCTGTAGCTGCTATGGGCTAAACCGTAGCTTCAGGTTTTGCTTCAGGAGCAGTGACCGGCGGTTTAGCGGCGGCCGGCTTTTTAGCTGCGACCGGTTTTTTTGCCGCAGGCTTGGCTGCTACAGATTTGGCAGCGGCAGGTTTTGCTGCAGGCTTGCTCGCAGCAGTTGCAGGCTTGGCGGCGGGTTTAACTGCGGGTTTGGTCGCAGGTTTGGCTGTTGTCCTGGCGGCGGGCTTGGCCACTGCTTTAACAGCTGGCTTGGCCGCTGCGGGTTTCGCCACGGGCTTGGCAGCCGCTTTGGCAGGTGCCGGCTTGCTGGCAGCCGAAGGTTTGGTTGCAGCCACTTTGGCTGCCGCAGCGGTGAGCTTCTCAATATGTTTGGTCAGGGTCTCGACCTTGGTGTGCAACGCTTTGACCTCTTCACGGCTGGGAACACCCAAACGTGAAATCGCATTGTTCAGACGCTTATCGAACGCCTCTTCGAACTCGCTCCACTTGCCCAGAGCCAGGTCTTTGACATCCTCGACCCGGGTACGGGCAGATGAGGTGGTTGATTTAGCGCCGTCGGCCAGTTTAGCGACCGCTGCCTTGGACAATTTCTCGGCCTTTTCCCCATCTTTGACTAACGTATCAAACAGCTTGCTGCCGTCGGTATCGATCTTTGAGTACACACCCAAACCTGCCAGCCAGATTTTGCGTGAGTACTCCTCAACCTTGCCTACCCATGAATTGCTTTCTTTGGCAGTCGGTTTTTTAGCAGCCATCGTGTTCCCCTCAATGTTAAGTCGCGACGTCAGTGAGCAAGATCGTCGAATCATCAAGATGAACATAGTGCTCACCTGCATCAGGTTTAGACGCTAAGTGGCCTCGCTGCCAGTCAGAAGCCAATCAGGGTTGGCCAGCGCTGCTATTTCATGACAAAGCCTTGTCCAGGGAACGCTCGATTTCCGATTGAATCATGCCGCTCATCGCAGACATCAACATACCCAGTTCAACATCGACCCTGATGGTTTTGTCGCTGATGGCCAGGGTGCCGTTCACTCCCGAACGCTTGAGCTTTACCGTGTCTCCCGACCAGTCGGGTGTCAGGCCATACTGCCCCGCCAGCTTGGCAACCAGGGGTTGAGCTTTTTCACGTGCTGCTTCCAGGCCCAGGGTATGGGTCCGTTCAACGCTGATACGAGCCATTGGTTCACTCCGAGTAAATAAGGCCGACACTATACTTACCTTCAGCCTCGCCAAGACAAAGCCGGCCACCGGGATTAGAATGTCCAGCATTCTCTTTTGGTGACAGCGATATGACTGATCAGCGCAAAGGCAGCGATGCCGAACCCACCACTCACTTCGGCTTCAAAAATGTTCCGGAAAGCCAGAAGGCGGAAAAAGTCGCCGAGGTTTTTCACTCTGTAGCCGCTAAATATGACTTGATGAACGACGTCCTCTCAGGCGGCATGCACCGTCTGTGGAAGCGTTTCACCATCGAACTGTCCGGCGTACGCCCGGGCAACAAGGTGCTGGACATCGCAGGCGGCACCGGTGACCTGGCCCGCAAGTTTTCCCATCTGGTCGGCCCTACCGGCCAGGTCGTGCTGGCTGATATCAACGCCTCCATGCTCAAGGTCGGCCGTGACCGCCTGCTGGACAAAGGTGTTGCCGGCAATATCGAGTTTGTTCAGGCCGACGCTGAAAAGCTGCCGTTCCCGGACAACCACTTCGATTGCGTAACCATCGCCTTCGGCCTGCGCAACGTGACCCACAAGGAAGACGCATTGCGCTCCATGCTGCGGGTACTCAAGCCGGGCGGACGCCTGTTGGTGCTGGAGTTCTCCAAACCGACCAACCCCTTGATGTCCAAGGTTTACGATGCTTATTCGTTCGCCTTCATGCCGATGGTTGGCAAGCTGATCCTCAATGACCCGGAGAGCTATCGCTACCTGGCCGAGTCGATCCGCATGCACCCGAACCAGGAGACACTGAAGTCGATGATGGTCGAGGCCGGGTTTGACCGGGTGACCTATCACAACATGACTTCAGGCATCGTCGCGCTGCACCGCGGCATCAAGCCCTGATGTTATTGCGCGGTCTTCTCGCCAGCGTCGAAAACGGCGTCAATCGTATTTTACGGTTGGACAGTACAGCCATGGCGCGCCTGCAGCCTTTGACCGGCAAAGTCATTGCCGTCGAATGCGCGGCTCCGCCATTGCAGCTGTTTATCCTGCCCAGCGATGAAGGCCTGCTGCTGGCTAGCCAATGGGCAGCCGATGCCGATTGCACCCTGCGTGCACCCGCATCCAGCTTGTTGCGCCTGGTTCTGAGCAAAGACAAAACCGCCGTGCTGCACAGCCCTGAAGTAGATCTTGAGGGCGACAGCCATGCATTGATGGCGCTCGCCCAGGTGCTGCAGGACCTGGAGCTGGACTGGGAGTACGAACTCTCGCGCTGGCTCGGGCCGGTCGCCACGGCACTGATTGGTGGTCACCTGCGCAGCCGCGCCAACTGGTATCAGCAAGGGTTCGCCAGCCTGAATCAGAATCTGGCCGAATACCTCAGCGAAGAAGCCCGCACCTTGGTCGGACAACGTGAAGCGCAAGCGCGTTTTGACGAACTCGACCAACTCAAACTCGACCTGGACCGCCTTGAGGCGCGCTTTGAGCGCCTTGGCCGATCCCTCAATTCCAGCGATAACGCATGAAGCTGCTTGCCATACGCCGTTTGTTTCGCATCCAGCGCGTCGTCATTCGCTACCGCCTTGATGACTTGCTGTTCGCCCTGCCCTTGCCGTGGTGGATGCTCTCGTTGCGCTATGCGCTGCCGTGGCGCTGGTTCCCGCGCAAGAAGCTGGAACTGAGCCGCGGCGCTGCACTGCGCTTGGCGCTGCAGGATCTGGGACCGATCTTTATCAAGTTCGGGCAAATCCTCTCGACCCGTCGCGACTTGCTGCCCGAAGACATCGCCGACGAACTGATGCTGTTGCAGGACCGCGTACCTCCGTTCGACCCCCAAGTGGCGGTCAAACTGATCGAAGAGCAACTCGGCGCCACAATCAGCGAAGTGTTCAGCCGTTTTGACATCGAGCCGCTGGCCTCGGCCTCGGTGGCCCAGGTTCACTCGGCCAAGCTCAAGACCGGCGAAGAAGTTGTGGTCAAGGTCGTACGCCCGGGCCTCAAGCCAATCATTGGTTCGGACCTGGCGTGGCTGTTCATTCTGGCCAGGGTTGCCGAACGCCTGAGCGCCGACGCCCGGTTGCTGCATCCGGTAGACGTGGTCAGTGACTACGAAAAGACCATTTATGACGAACTCGACCTGTTGCGTGAAGCGGCCAACGCCAGCCAGCTCAAACGTAACTTCGAAGGCTCGCCGATGCTCTACGTGCCGCAGATTTACTGGGACTGGTGCCGCCCCAAAGTCCTGGTGATGGAGCGCATCTACGGGGTTCAGGTCACAGACCTCAAAACCTTGGCCGACCAGCGCACCGACATGAAGATGCTGGCCGAACGCGGAGTCGAGATTTTCTTCACCCAGGTATTTCGTGACAGTTTCTTTCACGCCGACATGCACCCCGGCAACATTTTCGTCAGCACTGTCAGCCCGTGGAGCCCGCAATACATCGCCATCGACTGCGGCATCGTCGGCAGCCTGACCCCCGAGGACCAGGACTACCTGGCGCGCAACCTGTTTGCCTTCTTCAAGCGTGATTACCGCCGGGTGGCGCAGTTGCACATTGATTCGGGCTGGGTACCGGCACACACCAAACTCAACGAGTTTGAAGCCGCGATCCGTACCGTATGCGAGCCGATCTTTGAAAAACCGCTTAAAGAAATTTCCTTTGGCCAGGTGCTGATGCGCCTGTTCCAGACCGCCCGGCGCTTCAATATGGAAGTCCAGCCGCAGCTGGTGCTACTGCAAAAAACCCTGCTCAACATTGAAGGCCTGGGGCGTCAGCTGTACCCCGACCTCGACCTATGGAGCACCGCGCAGCCGTTCCTCGAGCGCTGGATGCGTGAACGCGTAAGCCCCAAAACCTTGCTGCGCAACCTGCACAGCCAGGTCGAGCAGATCCCGCATCTGGCCGGCATGACCCGGGACCTGCTGGAGCGCATGTCGCAACCCCATGCCAAAAACCAGCGCCTGGTGATCAGCGAACCACGGGACAGCTGGTTCCTGCGTCTGCTCGGTGCCGGGCATCTGGCCGCAGGTGCCCTGCTGGCCAGTGTCGGGCCGCTGCACACCCTAAGCTACTGGCCGGCCGGGATCTTGCTGGCCGTGGGCCTATATCTGATCGTGCGCCGATAATCTGCAGGAGCAAGCTCTCTCCTGCAGGAGTTCTAGCCACTATCTGGCGAGGCTGGCAAACTGTTAAATCGCTACGCGCGGAGTCGAACATGAACAACTGGCTGGACGAAATCAAATGGGACAGCGACGGCCTGGTGCCGGCGATTGCCCAGGACCATAAAACCGGGCGCGTCTTGATGATGGCCTGGATGAACCGCGAAGCCCTGAGCCTGACCGCCGCCGAGAACCGTGCCATTTACTGGTCACGTTCGCGTGGCAAATTGTGGCGCAAGGGTGAAGAATCAGGCCACGTGCAAAAACTGCACGAAATGCGCCTGGACTGTGATGCTGACGTCATCATCCTGATGGTTGAGCAAATCGGTGATATCGCCTGCCATACAGGCCGTCAGAGCTGCTTCTATCGCGTGTACGAAAACGCCGGTTGGAAGACCGTCGATCCGGTGCTTAAAGACCCGCACGCCATCTATCACGCAGGACACTCCCATGACTGACACATTGAGCCGCGTTGCCCGGGTACTCGAAGAGCGCAAAGGCGCCTCGCCGGACAGTTCGTATGTCGCCAGCCTGTACCACAAGGGTTTGAACAAGATTCTGGAGAAGGTCGGCGAAGAGTCGGTTGAAACCATCATCGCAGCCAAGGATGCGGCCATCAGCGGGGATTGCAGCGATGTGATCTACGAAACCGCCGATTTATGGTTCCACAGCATGATCATGCTTGCCCAGCTGGGTCAGCATCCTCAGGCCGTACTGGATGAGCTGGAGCGTCGCATCGGCACCTCCGGCCACGTGGAAAAAGCCTCGCGGCCATCCGCTTAAACTTATTTAGCAAGGAACTCATCATGGGTATTTTTGACTGGAAACACTGGATCGTCATTCTGGTAGTCGTGGTCCTGGTCTTCGGCACCAAAAAACTGAAAAACCTGGGTACTGACGTGGGCGAATCGATCAAGGGCTTTCGCAAAGCCATGAACGACGACGAGAAGCCTGCCGAGCCGGTAGTGCCGCCTGCACAGCCAACGGCCGCCCCGCAGCCACACACCACTTCGACCCTGAACGAGCCGCACACCATTGACGTGCAGGCGCAAAAAGTCGAAGAGCCGACCCGCAAAGACGTGTGAGCCAAAAATAATGTTCGGTATCAGCTTCAGTGAACTGCTGCTCGTTGGCCTGGTGGCCCTGTTGGTGCTCGGCCCCGAGCGCCTGCCGGGGGCAGCACGCACGGCGGGCCTGTGGATCGGCCGCTTGAAACGCAGCTTCAATGCGATCAAACAGGAAGTTGAGCGTGAAATCGGCGCCGACGAAATTCGTCGGCAATTGCACAACGAGCACATCCTGTCGATGGAAGAAGAAGCCAAGAAAATTCTGGCCCCGCTTCAACCGCCTGCACCTGCTGTGCCGACCGAGCCTCTGGCAACGCCTGAGCAACCGGTGCCTGCAGAGCCGCCGGGCCCTGCTCCGATCAACCTGAGCAAGACCGGGTCCGAGCCTGCGCCCCAACCGCCAGCGCCTCACGACTCAA
This sequence comes from Pseudomonas sp. TWR2-1-1, assembly GCF_049897045.1. Lineage (NCBI taxonomy): Bacteria > Pseudomonadati > Pseudomonadota > Gammaproteobacteria > Pseudomonadales > Pseudomonadaceae > Pseudomonas > Pseudomonas sp. TWR2-1-1. Next base: position 223,352 of record NZ_JAFCVM010000005.1, on the reverse strand, counting down.
CCCTGCCACCGCGAGCCCCCTAAGCGCATGAGCGACAAGACTGAACACGACCAGCCGATGCCGCTGGTATCGCACCTGACCGAGCTGCGCACCCGCCTGCTGCGCTGCATCGCCGCGATTTTTCTGATCTTCATCGGGTTGTTTGCCTTCACCCAGCAGATCTACACCCTGGTTTCCACGCCGTTGCGTGAATACCTGCCGGTGGGTGCCACGATGATCGCCACCGACGTGGCATCGCCGTTCCTCACGCCGCTCAAGCTGACCATGATGGTGTCGCTGTTTATTGCGATTCCGGTGATCCTGCACCAGATCTGGGGCTTTATCGCACCCGGCCTGTACAAGCACGAAAAGCGCATTGCCGTACCGCTGCTGGTTTCCAGCATCTTCCTGTTCTACGCCGGCATGGCGTTCGCCTACTTCCTGGTGTTCCCGCTGGTGTTCAAGTTCTTTGCCGCCGCGACACCGGAAGGCGTCGCCATGATGACCGACATCAGCAGCTACCTTGATTTCGTCATGACCCTGTTTTTTGCCTTTGGCGTGGCCTTTGAAATCCCGGTGGCAGTGGTGCTGCTGGTATGGATCGGCATTGTCGACGTCAAATACCTGCGCAAGATCCGGCCGTACGTGATCATCGGCTGCTTCGTGGTGGGCATGATTCTGACGCCGCCGGACATCTTCTCCCAGACCCTGCTGGCAATCCCGATGTGGATGCTGTTTGAAATCGGCATTCTGTTTGGCAGCCTGGTCAGCAAAAACAAACGTGGCGATCACCCGGACGAGCAGCCTGGCAGCGACGCTCAGCCGCCAGCACCGCAAGCGTGAACCTGCTGCTCCTCGAAGAGGCTGATTTCATTGCCACCGACCGCGTGATCCTGCGCGACCGGCGTCTGACCCACATGCAGGAAGTTCACCGCGCCGCCGTAGGCGACAGCCTGCGGGTCGGGCGCATCGGCGGGTTGATGGGCAGCGCCGAACTGGTACGCCTTGAGGCCAAAGAAGCCGAACTGGTCATCCACAGCCTCGACCAGCCACCGCCCGAGAAACTTCCGCTGACCCTGTTACTGGCCTTGCCACGCCCGAAAATGCTGCGCCGGGTGCTGCAAACTGTCGCCTCGATGGGCGTGCCGAAAGTGGTATTGGTCAACAGTTACCGGGTCGAAAAGAGTTTTTGGCAGACGCCGTTCCTGGAACCTGAAGCGATTCGTGAACAGCTGATTCTGGGGCTCGAGCAGTCCCGCGATAGCGTGTTGCCTGAAATCGTCATCGAAAAACGCTTTAAACCGTTTGTCGAAGACCGCCTGCCACAGCTGGTCGAAGGCACACTGGGCCTGGTTGGCCACCCGGGTGATTACCCCGCTTGCCCGCGCGGCCTGAGTGAACCGGTTACCCTGGCCATCGGTCCGGAAGGCGGCTGGATCCCTTACGAAATCGACCTGCTGGCCAAAGCCGGCCTGCAACCGGTGCAACTCGGCGCCCGCATCCTGCGGGTCGAAACTGCCGTCACCGCCCTTCTCGCCCGGTTGTTCTGACACCGGCCACGTAGTCGCTGACGAGGCTGCGATGGACGACGCAGCAGGCCCCGGGGTTGAAGGCCCTGGCCCTTATCGCAGCCTCGTTCCTCGTCAGCGGCTACAGGGTTGTGCCATAGCACTTGCGACCTGCATCACACATTCAGTACCCGCCCTACAGTTCTGCTCCCGCGCGCCGATGCCCTGTTACCCATAAAGACCGCAAAGCGATGGTCTGCTTGGCGTCTTGCGATCTGCGCCGTAAAGGAGCCTCACCATGTACCGTCAACTGGCCCGACTGCTCGGCAACATCAGCGTTAACCGCAAACTGAGTCTCGGGTTTGGTCTGGTGCTGGTTTTAACAGTGCTGATTACCGCTACCGGTTGGAGGGGGCTGGTTTCGGTGATCGACCGCGGCGACAAGCTGGCCAACATCTCAAAGATCATCGGGTTGACCAAGGACCTGCGAATTGCGCGCCTGGACTATGAGCGGGACAAGGGTGAGAAAGGCAACGCAGAGGTAAATGAGCAACTGGCCGCACTGGACCAGGCGCTACAGCTTTCGCACAAGCAGCTCACCGATCAGGCGGAGCTGGCACTGGTCGAGCAACAACTCAGCGCAGTGGCTGAATACAAACGGGCGTTCGCCGATTCCGGCCTGGCCATTCAGGCTCGCGAAGCCAGCCGTGCACAGCTCGGCAGTACGGCTGACAGTGCCGTCGCCAGCGTTGCAGAGGTCGAAAAAGCTTTGCTGCAAGGCGACAACCTGGCGCAGTTCAACAGCGTGATCCAACTGGAAAAATTGCTGCAACAAGCCCGGTTCCAAGTGCGTGGCTACACCTATAGCGCCAACCCCGAAGCCGGGCAGCCTGCTCTGGACGCCATCGACAATGCACTCAAAGAGCTCGACAGCCTGCCCGCCAGACTCCCCGAAGAACACCTTTCCCGCATGCAGCAAGCCAAGCAGGCAATGCAAAACTATCGGACCGCCGTGACCGCCTATCGCGATGCTCAAGTCGACAACGCCCGGGCGCTGACGCGCATGCAGCTGCAGGGCAGCAACCTGATCGATCTGAGCCAGACACTTTCAGCGCTGCAAACTGCAAAACGCGACCAGGACAGCCAACAGGCCCAAATCCTGCTCTTCAGCTGTGCGTTGCTGGCGCTGGTACTGGGCATCATTGCTGCCTGGGTCATTACCCGACAGATCGTCATACCGCTTCAGCGCACGCTCAAAACCGTTGAGTCGATCGCCTCAGGCGACCTGAGCCATGACATTCAGACCGATCGCCGCGACGAACTGGGCCAGCTGCAGCAAGCGATCCAAAGGATGACCCGCAGCCTGCGCGAGCTGATTGGCGGAATCAGCGATGGCATAACCCAGATTGCCAGCGCCGCCGAACAACTCTCGGCCGTGACCGAACAAACCAGCGCCGGGGTCAACAGCCAGAAAGTCGAAACCGATCAAGTAGCTACCGCCATGCACGAAATGGCGGCAACCGTGCAGGAGGTGGCACGCAATGCCGAAGAGGCATCAGAAGCCGCCGTTGTCGCCGACCAGCAAGCCCGCGAGGGTGACAAAGTGGTCGGCGAGGCAATTGCCCAGATCGAGAAACTGGCGGTCGAAGTGGGGCAGTCCTCCGAGGCCATGGACCACCTCAAGCGTGAAAGCGACAAGATTGGCAGCGTGCTCGATGTCATCAAGTCTGTCGCCCAACAAACCAACCTGCTGGCGCTCAATGCCGCCATTGAGGCCGCCCGGGCCGGTGAAGCAGGACGCGGTTTTGCGGTGGTTGCCGACGAGGTGCGCAGCCTGGCGCAACGTACGCAAAAGTCCACAGAAGAGATTGAAGCGCTGATTGAAGGCCTGCAGAGCGGCACCCGGCAAGCCTCCAGCAGCATGGACAGCAGTCGCACCCTGACCCATAGCAGCGTTGAACTCACCCGCCGCGCAGGCGAAGCCCTGGGCAGTATTACGCGCACGGTCTCGACCATTCAGGGCATGAATCAACAGATCGCCGCGGCAGCCGAACAGCAAAGCGCCGTGGCTGAAGAGATTAATCGCAGCGTACTGAATGTGCGTGATGTGTCAGAGCAAACGGCGGCGGCCAGTGAAGAGACGGCAGCGTCCAGTACTGAGCTGGCCCGCCTGGGAACGCACCTTCAAACGCTGGTGGGGCGCTTCAAGGTATGAAGGACCTGTAGGAGCGAGCTGACTCGCGAGCTCTTTGCAGCGATCTAGAAAAAGCTCGCGAGCAAGCTCGCTCCTACAGGCAAGCTTGCTCCTGCAGGGTTACAGCACCTGGCGCAGAAACGCCTGGGCCCGCAGGTCTTTGGGCGAGTTGAAGAAGTCTTCCGGGGCGGAATCCTCCAACAGTTTGCCGTGATCAAAGAACAGCACGCGATTGGCCACTTCACGGGCAAAACCCATCTCATGGGTCACGCAGACCATGGTCATGCCTTCGCGGGCCAGGGTCTTCATCACGTCCAGTACTTCGCCGACCATTTCCGGGTCTAGCGCCGAAGTCGGTTCGTCGAACAGCATCACCTTGGGCTCCATCGCCAGCGCACGGGCAATCGCCACGCGCTGCTGCTGGCCGCCCGAGAGCCGCGACGGGTACTCATTGGCCTTCTGCCCGATTCCGACCTTCTCCAGCAACGCACGGGCCTTGGCTTCACGCTCGGCCTTGCCGCGCTTGCGCACGACCTTCTGCGCCAGGCACAGGTTTTCGAGCACGGTCATGTGCGGGAACAGGTTGAAATGCTGGAACACCATGCCGACTTCACGCCGATAAGCGTTGACGTCAGTTTTCGGGTTGGCCAGGTCCAGGCCGTCGATGCTGACCGAACCTGAGTCGAATTCTTCCAGCCCGTTAAGGCAGCGCAGAAAGGTTGATTTACCCGAACCCGAAGGCCCGATCACCACCAGCACTTCGCCTTTGGCGACTGTGGTGCTGACATTGTCTACCGCGCGGACGATCTGCCCGCGGGTATCGAAGACTTTTACCAGTTCGCGAACTTCAATCACTTTGCGCAAGCCTCCGCTCAAGCCGGCTGGCCAAATGCGACAGCGGCAGGTTGATCAACAGGTACAGGCCCGCCACGCAGAACAGGATTTCGAACGGCGAAAACGAAGTGGTGATGACTTCACGGCCGCTTTTAAGCAGCTCGGTAATCGCAATCACCGACACCAGTGAGGTGTCTTTTACCAGACTGATAAATTGCCCGGCCAACGGCGGCAGTACGCGCTTGAAGGCCTGCGGCAGTACCACGTGGCGCATCGACTGGCTGGCATTGAGGCCCAGCGAGCGCGCCGCCTCGTCTTGCCCGCGGGCGATAGACTGCACGCCCGAGCGTATGATTTCGGCCACATACGCACCGGTAAACAGCGACAGCGCGGCAATACCGGCAAATTCGCGGGACAGGTTGAGCACGGTGCCAATAAAGAAGTAGAAGATAAAAATCTGTACCAGCAGCGGTGTGCCACGCACCAGTTCGACGTACAGGGTCGAAAGATCGCGCAGGGTCGGGTTTTTCGACAACCGGCACAGCCCTGTGGCCAGACCGATCAGCAAGCCCAACACACCCGATACCAGCGACAGCCAGACGGTGGTCCACAAGCCCCAAAGCAGCGGCCCAGCGGCCCAATGACGATTGACGCCCACCACATCGCCTTCGGCCACATCGTCGCCTTCGGCCAGTTGCAGGCTGTTGTCGGCAACCGTCAGACGCTGTTCGGCGCCATCATCACCTTTCAATACAACTTCGGTAGTGTCGCCCTTACGCACCAGCTCAATCACGGTCGAAGTTTCTGCTGCCCGCTGGGCTTCTTCAGCCTGGTAGGCGAAGTACTGCGGGACACGATTCCAGCGCCATTCGTAGGACATCAGCGAGGTGGCGTAGTACAGACCGCCCGCCAGACCGATGAGCACCAGCACGGTCAATACGTGCCAGGGCCACTGGGGTTTTTTCTGTTTGATCACTTTCAGGTTCCACGTTTTGTGTCGCTAGGGAGGCCGTCAATCGCGAGCAAGCTCGCTCCTACAGGAGATAACGCCAAGGCTCGCGATTGAAAAACAGCCTTATTCCATGTCCTTGAGCCAGGCAGTGTCTTTGAACCACTTGTCATGGATGCGATCGTAGGTGCCGTCTTCGTGGATCTGGTGCAGGAAGTTGTTGATGTAGTTGATGCTGTCGTAGTCGCCTTTCTTCAGACCAAAGGCCAGCGGCTCGTAGGTGAATGGCTTGTCGAGGAACACCAGCTTGCCGTTACCGAACTTGTTGACTGCCACAACGTTGTACGGCGCGTCGTAGATAAACGCATCAGCCTTGCCGTTAACCACGTCCAGTACCGCTTCCGGTTCGTTGTCGTAACCGTGGTACTGGGCTTTGGACATCAGTTTGCGGGCGACGATTTCACCCGTGGTGCCGATCTTCGAAGTCAGGCGGTATTGCGGGTCGTTCAGGTCTTTGTAGGATTTGACCTTGTCTTCCAGCTCCTTGCGAATTAGCAGGGTCTGGCCCACAACAATGAAGGGTTCGCTGAAATTGAGGCGCAGGTTGCGCTCCTGGGTCAGGGTCATGCCGCTGCCGATCATGTCGAACTTGTTGGTCATCAGGGCCGGGATGATGCCGTCATAGCCGGTGGACACCAGTTCCAGTTTGACGCCCATGGACTTGGCCATGGCTTTGAGCAGATCGACTTCGAAGCCAATGATCTGACCCCGTTTGTTGGTCATTTCGAATGGCATGTAGGTCGGGTCCATGCCCACTTTCAACGTACCGCGCTTGACCGCGTCCTCGATTGCGCCTGCATGAGCGGCGCTCACCGCCAGCAGTGCAGTGACACCACACAGCAGTTTTGACAGAAACTTCTTCATCATCAACTCCCCCTCGACCTGCTTATAAAGGTGTTGGCCAACGGCCGGCCCGATTCAAAAAGCCAATAAAGCCGGGCACTCACCCATTCGGAGACGGATGCTAACTCACAGAGGGGTTATGAGACGAGTTTTGAGATAGAAAAGCGTGACAGGCGGGGGGGTGCTGGCAGGGAGTGATCTGTGGGGGGGGCCGGCTTGCCGGCGATACGGCCCGGGCTATTGCGGGCAAGCCCGCTCCTGCAAAAGCAGGAGCAGGCTGCTCACGTCAGATCAAGCAGCAGGTTGTAATGGCAACAATGGTGCGTGAGGGTCAGCTGCGACCGACTCACGCCAGGCGTTCAACCAGTCTTCGTGACCTTCGCTCCACACCAGCTCATGCAGGCGCGCCAGTGCAACAGGGTCGCTCAACAACGCCATACGCTCATTGTTGTTCAGACCCTGAGGTCCGACCTTGATTGCATGGCGCACGCGTTCGGCCCGCAACCATTCAATCGGTTCGGCCTCACGGTGACGCGAAGTTGCCAGGCCACAAGCCAGGGCATTCTGCTGCGGATCAACCACGGCCCGGACAAAGCCGTCATGCAGCGCGCGGTAGCGGTTCTCATGGGTGTACTCGGCAGTAGCCGACAACTCACGTGGCGGTGCGTATTCCTCAGGAATCAGGAACAGGCTTTCGTCACGGGACTTGAGGCCCAGCTTGACCCGGCTGGAAATCACCGACACCGGAATCGACAGCATCAGCGAACCGACAATCGGCACCAGCCACCACAGGAAGCTTGGGTTCAACCACAGCACCAACGCAGCCCAGGCCGCACCCAGAAGGGTTTGCGGGCCATGCCGGCGTACGGCTTCGCTCCATGGCGTGGAGTCGTCGTCGCGTTGTGGCGAGTTCCAGGTCGCCGCCCAGCCAAGGAATGCAGCCAGTACAAAGCGGGTGTGGAAGATCATGCGCACCGGTGCCAGCAGCATCGAGAACAGCATTTCCAGCAACATCGACAACGTGACTTTGAACTTGCCACCGAACTCTTTGGCGCCCTTGGCCCAGATCAGAATGATGCTGAGCAATTTAGGCAGGAACAGCAGCACGATAGTGGTCGAAAACAGCGCCACGGCCTTGTCCGGGTGCCATTGTGGCCACAGCGGGTACAGCTGGCGCGGTTCCATGAAGTACTGCGGTTCCATCAGCGTGTTGACCGCCAGCAGGGCCGTCGACAGCAGCAGGAAGAAGAACCACAACGGCGCCGACAGGTACGACATCACGCCCGTCAGGAACACCGCACGGTGAACCGGGTGCATGCCCTTGACCAGGAACAGACGGAAGTTCATCAAGTTGCCGTGACACCAGCGACGGTCACGCTTGAGTTCGTCCAGCAGGTTTGGCGGCAGTTCTTCATAGCTGCCCGGCAAGTCGTAGGCAATCCATACACCCCAACCGGCACGACGCATCAATGCGGCTTCAACGAAGTCGTGGGACAGGATCGCCCCCGCAAAAGCCCCTTTACCCGGCAACGGCGCCAGGGCGCAGTGTTCGATAAAAGGTTGCATGCGGATGATCGCGTTGTGGCCCCAGTAGTGGGATTCACCCAGCTGCCAGAAGTGCAAACCGGCTGTGAACAGCGGCCCGTATACCCGCGTCGCAAATTGCTGCATCCGCGCATACAGAGTGTCCATGCCCGACGCCCGTGGCGCGGTCTGGATAATGCCGGCGTCTGGCGTGGCTTCCATCAAGCGCACCAGACTGGTAAGGCATTCGCCGCTCATGACGCTGTCTGCGTCGAGCACCACCATGTACTTGTAATCACCGCCCCAGCGACGACAGAAGTCGTCCAGGTTGCCGCTCTTACGTTTCACACGACGACGACGACGGCGATAGAAAATCCGCCCGAAGCCTTCTGTTTCGCGGCACACATCCAGCCAGGCCTGTTGCTCGGCGACGCAGATGTCAGGGTCGTTGCTGTCGCTCAGAACAAAGAAGTCGAAGCGATCCAGATCACCCGTGGCCGCGACCGATTCGTAGGTAGCCCGCAAGCCCGCAAACACGCGGGTTACGTCTTCGTTACAAATAGGCATGACCAACGCTGTGCGTGCCTGCTCAGGGATCGGCTCATTGCCGGCACTTTTGCCGGAAATGCGGTATTTGTCATGCCCTGTCAGCAGTTCCAGAAAACCCATCAGGGCCGTCCAGAAACCTGCCGACACCCAGCAGAACAGAATCCCGAACAAGATCAGGATGCTGGTCTGCAAGGCATAGGGCAGTACTTGCTGCGCCGTCTGCATCAACGGCTGGTGCAGCACTTCTTCGAGGTCGACGAAGGCCCAGCCCTGATACGGCATGATGCCTTTCATGTACCAGCCGGCGACGATGGTTTGACCCAGCATCAGGACCAACAGGATGTAACGGCGGATCGAACCCACCGTACGCCAGCGGGCCTTGGGCAGCACGCGCTCGTCGATTTGTTGCTTGGGCGGGTTGCTGCGCCCGGTCAAACGGCGCCAGCCACGAACCAGGATATTGGTCCGCCACGGTTCGGGTACCACTTTGGTACGGCGAATCGGCGGCGTTGCCTTGAGCATCACCCGGCCGCTGGCGTCGAGGGCGAGCATTTCTGCTTCCTCGAGTTCAGCTGCCGAACTGAGGTTCAGACGCGTGCCCACCGAAGCCTGAGCGGCCTCGGCGGCATCGATGTCGGTCTGTGCCGACAAACGCGCGTGCAACTCGGCGAACGAGGTGCAGCTCGCCAGTTCGGCGCGCTGCTCATCGTTCAGTGGCAAATGCGCCAGATACTCGCCGAGCGAGTCTGGCCGGGCTTGAGCATTACTCATCGGCGGGCAACTGGTAGCTCCAGGTCTCAGTCAAAACTTTCTCAGTCTTGACCGGTTCCGGCGTGGCCGGGGCAGCTTCGGCCGCAGGCGCTTTGGCGTCCTTGGCGTTGTGCTCTTGCTTGTCCTTGGCCTTGGCCGCAGCTTTTTCAGCTTTGGTAACAGGGGCTGCAGGTTTGGCCGCCGGCGTTTCTACATCCTGGACCAGTGCCGCACGCATTTCCGTGGCCTTGCTCGGATCTTTGATTTTCATCCGCAGGGTCAGGCGCCAGCCTTTGGTCTCAGGGTTGTAGCGCACGCTGTTTTCAACCAGATCGGCATTGTCGCCAACACTGACCTGGCTACGCACGGGTGCATTTTCAGGCAGTTTTTCAAGCGACGGGCCTTCGAAGTCGACCAGGTACGCCACGCTGCCGTCTGGCTGACGGATCAGGTTGGACTGCTTGACGTCGCCAGTCGAACGCAAGGTCTGTTTGACCCACGCGCTGTCAGTCGGGTGCAAGGCAGCTTCATCCAGGGTCCAGTGCATGCGGTAAGCGAAATCAAACGGTTTAAGCGGCTCAGGCTGTTTTTCCGGGCTCCAGAACGCAACGATATTGTCGTTGGTTTCGTCAGCAGTCGGAATTTCCACCAGGTTTACAGTGCCCTTGCCCCAATCGCCTTTTGGTTCGATCCAGGCGCTTGGGCGCTTGTCGTAGCGGTCGTCGAGGTCTTCATAGTGGCTGAAGTCGCGGCCACGTTGCAGCAAGCCAAAGCCCAGCGGGTTTTCGACCGAGAAGTTGCTGACCGAAAGATGTTTCGGGTTGTTCAGCGGACGCCAGATCCACTCGCCATTGCCGGCATGGATCGCCAGGCCCGACGAGTCGTGCAGTTCGCGACGGTAGTTGAGGACTTTGGACGGCTGATTGGCGCCGAACAGGTACATGCTGGTCAGCGGAGCGATGCCCAGCTTGCCCACTTTGTCACGCAGGAACATTTGCGCCTGGACGTCGACCACAGTGTCCATGCTTGGACGCAGGGTAAAGCGGTAAGCACCGGTCGCACGTGGCGAATCGAGCAAGGCGAAAATCACCAGATGCTTGTCATTGGGCTTGGGCTTTTCAATCCAGAACTCGGTGAAGCGCGGGAACTCTTCGCCCGATGGCAATGCCGTGTCGATTGCCATGCCACGAGCCGAAAGACCGTAGATCTGCCCTTTGCCCACTACGCGAAAGTAGCTCGCGCCGAGCATGGTCATGATTTCGTCCTGCTTATCCGCCTTGTTGATCGGATACAGCACGCGGAAACCGGCCCAGCCGAGATTTTCGGTGGCCTTGGGGTCGAACTTGACGTCACCGAAGGTGAAACGGCTCGGGTCGTACTTGATCTCTTCGACCTTGGTGGCAGTCACTTCATTGATTTTCACCGGCGTGTCGAAATGCATGCCCTGGTGATAGAAGGACAGTTTGAAAGGGGTTTTATCCCCTGCCCACTGGGCTTTATCGCGGTTGAACTGAATCTTTTGATAATCCGCGAACTTCATGTCGCGGAATTCGTTCGGCAGATTACTGCGTGGCGCTTGGTATTTCTGTTCAGCCAGGGTCTTCGCCTCAGCCGCCACGTCATCCAGACTAAATGCCCACAGTTGACCCGCACCGAACAAGCAAAAGAGCGCAGAGCCCGTCACCAGTGCGTTGCGCAACCGCTTGGCAGACCTTTTTGGTGCATTAATTGGACTAACAATCACGAGCAAACCTCGCCGAAAACAGATGATGAAACCAACGGCCAGCGATCTTTATGCCAGGTTGGCGAGCACTCTTCCGACAGCCAAAGGGATGAATGATTCCCCAAGACAGTAGGACAAGACTCTATGTAGCGCAGGATTATCTAGTAGGCCGCGTTACAACGCATCTAGTCTCAGCAAGTATTTCTCGCTAAAACCCCCTGTTTTCGGACGAAAATGCGATTTTTTGTGCTTTTAGGTACTTAACAAAAATGTAACCGGGCCGTCGTTGACTAAATGCACCTGCATATCGGCTCCAAAGCGACCCGATTCGACGGTCGGATGCAGGCGTGCGGCTTCGCTCAGCAGGTGATTGAACAGCGCCTCAGCCAGTGCAGGGGGCGCTGCCGTGGAGAAACTCGGGCGCAGGCCGCTTTTGGTATCGGCGGCGAGGGTGAACTGTGAAACCAGCAGCAAACCGCCGTTGATGTCGGCCAGCGACAGGTTCATCTTGCCTTCCTCATCGCTGAAAACCCGATAATTAAGCAATTTGTGCAGCAGCTTGGCGGCATTCGCCTCGGTGTCACCCGGCTCGACAGCAACCAGCACCAGCAAGCCCTGATCAATTGAACCGACAATCTCCCCGCCGACCTCTACCCGTGCGCCACTGACGCGTTGTAACAGCCCCTTCATGCTTCGTCGGGCTGCAAACGCAGCAGACGGCGGGCCATTTGCTCAGTGGCACGCACCAGCGCATCGGTAATACCGGGCTCAGACGCCACGTGCCCGGCATCGCGAATCACTTGCAGCTCGCTGTCGGGCCAGTTCTGATGCAGCTCCCAGGCATTGTCCAGCGGGCAAATCATGTCGTAACGACCGTGCACGATCACACCCGGCAAGTGGGCAATTTTGTGCATGTCGCGGATCAGTTGGTTGGACTCCAGAAACGCGCTGTTCATGAAGTAATGACACTCGATCCGGGCAATCGACAAGGCCCGATGGGGGTCACAGAAGCGGTCGACCACTTGCGGGTTTGGCCGCAAGGTGGCAGCACGCCCTTCCCAGGCTGCCCACGCCTTGGCGGCGTGCATCTGGGCAATCTGGTCGTTGCCGGTGAGACGCTGATGAAAAGCGCCCAACAGATCATGACGCTCTTCCTCTGGAATGGGCGCCACATAATCTTGCCAGTAATCCGGAAAGATCCGGCTTGCCCCCGACTGGTAGAACCATTCGATTTCTTGTGGCCGGGCCAGAAAGATCCCGCGCAGGATAAGGCCGTGCACCCGGTCCGGATGGCTTTGCGCATAGGCCAGCGACAGCGTCGAGCCCCACGAGCCGCCAAACAGCACCCATTTGTCGATGCCCAGGAACAGACGAATCCGCTCCATGTCGGCCACCAGATCCCAGGTAGTGTTGTTATCCAGGCTCGCGTGGGGAGTCGAACGCCCGCAACCGCGCTGATCGAACGTGATGATGCGGTACAGATTGGGATCGAAATAGCAGCGGCTGTTGGCGTCGCAACCAGATCCCGGCCCCCCGTGGACAAACACCACCGGCAAGCCGTCCGGGGAGCCACTTTCATCAATGTAGAGCACGTGTGGCTCTTCCACTGCCAGTTCATGCCGGGCGTAGGGTTTGATCTGCGGGAACAAGGTTTGCATTACGCACTCCATGTGAGGCTGAAAAATGTTGCCGTCTGGCATCATAAACCCGATTGATGGAATGAGCATTCCCCCATAACGCTGCTTGCTCGCGAGCTTTTCCATTCGCTGGCAAACAGCTCGCTCCTACAGGGTTCAGGTTATGCGTAGCGCTGTTGGCCCCACTCGATGATCCGCGTCAGCAATTGCCTGAGCACCACTTGAGTCGGTGCGGCCAGATCCTGTCGATACTTGAACGGCTCGAACTCTTCCATATAGGTGCACTGCGCCAGCTCCAGCTGCACCGCATGAATGTTGTCCACAGGGCTGCCGTAATGGCGGGTGATATGTCCGCCCTTGAAACGCCCGTTCAGCACGTGGCTGTAGGCCGGGTGCTCAGCGCAAATCGCCTCCAGATCACGGGCCAGGGCCGGGTCGCAACTGGCGCCATTGAAGGTCCCCAGATTGAAGTCCGGCAGGCGGCCGTCAAACAGATGCGGCACCTGTGAGCGGATGGAGTGCGCGTCGAACAACAGCGCGTAGCCAAACTCATCCTTGAGGCGTTTGAGCTCCTGCTGCAAGGTCTGGTGGTAAGGCTTCCAGATCTGCTCCAGATACGTCGCCCGCTCTGCCGCCGACGGCACCTGCCCCTCGCGAAACAACGGTACGCCGTCGAACAGCGTGGCCGGGAACAGGCCGGTGGTTGCCCCCACATACATCGGCGCATCGTCTTCGGGGCGATTGAGGTCGATCACAAAGCGCGAATACTCGGCCGCCAGGGTGCTGGCCCCCAGCGCTTGAGCAAAATCGTAAAGCTGCGGGATATGCCAGTCGGTGTCCGGCAGGCTTTGCGCCTCGGGAATCAGACCAGCTTTGACTGCCGGGGTCAGCTTCAAGCCCGCGTGGGGCATGCTGATCAGCAATGGCACGCGACCCTGTTTGAATGTCAGAACCTTATCCACAAGCGTTTCTCCTAAAGCTCGACGTCGACGCCATTGCGCACGACGCGTTTATCCAGATCACCGCCCAGCCAATAGGCCAGGTCTGCCGGGCGATCGATATTCCAGGCCACAAAGTCGGCCACTTTGCCCGGTTCCAGCGAACCGTGGGTTTCGCCCATGCCCAATGCCGTGGCTGCGTGCTGCGTCACGCCGGCCAGGGCTTCTTCAGGCGTCATGCGGAACAAGGTACAGGCCATGTTCAGCATCAGGCGCAGCGACAAGCCTGGCGACGTGCCGGGGTTGAGGTCACTGGCGATAGCGATTTTCACCCCGTGCTTGCGCAAGGCATCCATGGGCGGCAGTTGCGTTTCACGCAGGAAGTAAAACGCGCCCGGCAATAGCACCGCAACGGTGCCGGCTTTTGCCATGGCAATGGCGTCTTCTTCAGTCATGAACTCCAGATGATCCGCCGACAGCGCCTGATAGCGCGCCGCCAGGCTGGAACCGTGCAAGGACGACAGTTGCTCGGCGTGCAGTTTTACCGGCAACTCCAGCGCCTGGGCCACTTTGAACACCCGTTCGACCTGCGCGGGCGAAAACGCCAGGTATTCGCAGAACGCATCTACCGCATCCACCAGCCCTTCAGCCGCCAGCGCGGGGAGCATTTCACTGCAGATATGCTCGATGTAGTCGTCAGCACGGTCCTTGTATTCCGGTGGCAAGGCGTGGGCGGCCAGACAGGTGCTGCGCACCGTTACCGGCAACTCCTGGCCAAGACGACGAATCACCCGCAGGATTTTGCGCTCACTCTCAAGGCTCAGTCCGTAACCGGACTTGATCTCGACGCTGGTCACACCATCGCGCAGCAAACAGATCAAGCGCTCACGGGCACTGGCGAACAATTCGTCTTCGCTGGCAGCACGGGTCGCACGCACGGTGCTGGCAATACCACCACCGGCTGCGGCGATTTCTGCATAGCTAACGCCTTGCAGGCGCTGCTCGAACTCGCCGCTGCGGTTACCGCCAAATACCGTATGCGTATGGCAATCGATGAGCCCCGGGGTGACCCACGCGCCTTCCAGTTCGCGGGTCCGACCGTACTCGCCCGCTGGCAATTGCAGACGCGGGCCTATCCACTCAATGAACTCGTCACGGGTCACAATGGCCGCATCCTCGATGATCGAGTACGTACCGTTGGCCATGGTCGCGACATTGCAGTGCTGCCACAGGGTTTTCATTCAGTCACTCCGTCAATGATCAGAAACTCAGGAAAGCTCGGGAGCCACTTCAATCGAACGGCCGGCAGCCGGTTTTACCCACAGCAGGTAAGCCACCACCAACAGCACAATCCAGACCGCACCGACCACCAACGCCGCCCGGGTTTCAGGGAAATAGCCCAGCACGCCAAAGATAAACACCATGAACACGATGGCCGCGATGGGTGCATACGGCCAGAACGGCACCGGGAACTTGAGCTCGGCCACTTGTTCACGGGTCATGGAGCGGCGCATGGCTACCTGGGTCACCAGAATCATCAACCATACCCACACGGTGGCGAAGGTCGCAATCGAGGCGATGACCAGGAAGATGTTTTCCGGGATCAGGTAGTTAAGCAGCACCCCGCCCAAAAGTGTGGCGCCCATGACCAAAACGGTCATCCACGGCACACCGTGACGGGAGATTTTGGCGAAGCCCTTGGGCGCCTGCCCCTGCTGGGCCAGACCGAACATCATGCGGCCCGCGCCGAAGATGTCGCTGTTGATTGCCGACACGGCCGCCGAAATCACCACAATGTTGAGGATGGTAGCCGCCGAGCTGATGCCCAGACTGTCAAAAATCTGCACAAACGGGCTGCCCTGGCTGCCAATCTGGGTCCAAGGGTAAATGGCCATCAGCACAAACAGGGTCAGCACGTAGAACAGCAAAATCCGCAACGGGACTGCGTTGATTGCCTTGGGAATGACGCGCTGCGGGTCTTTGGCTTCGCCGGCAGTGATGCCGATGATTTCAATGCCGCCAAACGCAAACATCACCACTGCAAACGAAGCAATCAAACCGCCGATACCATTGGGCATAAAGCCGCCATAGGCCCAGAGATTGCTGATTCCGGTGGCAGCTGCGTCCGTGCTGGAAGTACCGATGCCAAACAGCATGATGCCGAAGCCGGCCAGAATCATCGCCACAATGGCGGCGACTTTGAGCAGCGACAGCCAGAACTCCATTTCACCGAAGACTTTAACGCTGCACAGGTTCAGCCCGCCGATCAGCAGCACGATGCCCAGCACCCAGATCCAGCGCGCCACTTCGGGGAACCAGAAGCCCATGTAAATACCGAACGCAGTGATATCGGCCAGACACACGATGATCATCTCGAAGGCATAGGTCCAGCCGAGGATAAAGCCGGACATCGGCCCCAGGTAGGTGCTGGCGTAATGACCGAACGAGCCGGAGACCGGGTCGCGCACAGCCATTTCGCCCAGTGCGCGCATCACCATAAAGACCGCCGCGCCGCCAATCAGATACGCCAGCAGCACAGCAGGTCCAGCCATTTGGATGGCAGCGGCTGAACCATAAAAAAGACCCGTCCCGATCGCTGAACCCAGCGCCATAAAACGGATGTGACGAGCCGATAGCCCGCGCTTCAAACCTTGAGTTTGACTTTGCATTTCGCGTCCCTAGTTATTTTTGTCGGCGAAAACAGATACGCAGAACGCTCCAGGAGCGTTCTGCGATTTTGGGGTTACAGGCTCGGAAGAACGTTGGCAGGCACCAACGCATTCAGACAACGGGATGCCAGCAGGTGCATGGCGGCTTCGATGTCCGGAGCGAAGAAGCGGTCCTTCTCGTAGAACGCAACTTTGCTGCGCAGGGTGGTACGGGCAATTTCAAGCTTGACCGAGGTTTTCAGGCCATCGCGCAGATCGAGCCCCTGGCACGCAGCCAGCCACTCGACCGCCAGCACGCCACGGGTGTTCTCGGCCATTTCCCACAGACGCTTGCCTGCAGCCGGGGCCATCGAGACGTGGTCTTCCTGGTTGGCCGAGGTCGGAATGCTGTCGACGCTATGGGGATGGGCCAGCGCCTTGTTCTCGCTGGCCAGGGCTGCCGCCGTCACCTGAGCGATCATGAAGCCGGAGTTGACGCCGCCATTGGCCACCAGGAACGGCGGCAGTTGTGACATGTGCTTGTCCATCATCAACGAGATGCGGCGCTCGCTCAGCGAACCGATTTCAGCAATGGCCAAGGCCATGTTATCGGCCGCCATCGCAACCGGCTCGGCGTGGAAGTTGCCGCCCGAGATCACATCGCCCTGCTCGGCAAACACCAGCGGGTTGTCCGACACGGCGTTGGCTTCAATGGCCAGCACTTCGGCGGCCTGGCGGAACTGGGTCAGGCAGGCGCCCATCACTTGCGGCTGGCAGCGCAGGGAGTACGGGTCTTGCACCTTGTCGCAGTTTTTGTGCGACTCGGAGACTTCGCTACGGGTGCCCAGCAGGTCACGGTAGATCGCAGCGGCGTCGATTTGCCCGCGCTGACCACGTGCCGCATGAATGCGAGGGTCGAATGGCGAGCGCGAACCCAGCACCGCTTCCACCGTCAGGCCGCCGCAGGCCATGGCGGCCGCGAACAGGTCTTCACCTTCAAACAGGCCGCGCAGCGCGTAGGCAGTCGATACCTGAGTGCCGTTGAGCAAGGCCAGGCCTTCCTTGGCGGCCAGGGTCAGCGGCTCAAGACCGGCCTGCTTCAAGGCGGCAACGGCGTCCAGCCATTGACCTTTGTAGCGCGCCTTGCCTTCGCCCAGCAGCACCAGGGACATATGGGCCAAAGGCGCCAGATCACCCGATGCGCCGACCGAACCTTTAAGCGGGATATGCGGATAGACCTGGGCATTGATCAAAGCGATCAAGGCATCGATCACTGTGCGGCGGATCCCGGAAAAACCACGGCTCAGGCTGTTGACCTTGAGCACCATGATCAGGCGCACCATGTCGTCGCTCAACGGCTCGCCGATACCGGCCGCATGGGACAGCACCAGCGAACGCTGGAGGTTTTCCAGGTCTTCGCTGGCAATTTTTGTCGAAGCCAACAAACCAAAACCGGTATTGATGCCGTAGGTGGTGCGGTTCTCGGCAAGGATCTGCTCGACGCAGGCCACGCTGGCATCAATCTGCGCCGAAGCGCTTTCGTCCAGACTGAGGGTTACCGGCTGCTGGTAGATTTCACGCAGTTGGGCAAGGCTCAGTTGGCCGGGGATCAGGTTTAAACGGTTCACATTAATGCTCCTTTGAAATTCTTGTTGGCTGCCATTCACTGTGGGCGAGTTGATGCTTGCAGGCTAAATCGTTGCGGCCACAACGGGCAGAACAGCTGCCGTATGGGCGGGCGCATGGGATTCGGCCGGTAAAATCAGGTGCTCGGGAACCGGCCGCGCCCACTTCCTTGCAGCCCAGTAATACAGGGCTGCAGGCACGACCAGGCCGATGATCCAGGAGATATCGGTGCCGCCCAGGCTATCCACCAGCGGGCCGGTGTAAAAATGGGTCGACATAAAAGGCATTTGAATCAGCACGCCAAACACATAGACGCTCAAGCCAACCCGGTTCCAGCGGCCATATCGACCCTCGGGGTTGGACAGCGCCGGGATGTCGTAGCGCTCTTTGGTGATGCAGTAGAAATCCACCAGGTTGATCGCGCTCCATGGCGTGAAAAACGCCAGCAGAAACAGGATAAAAGCGGAGAAATCCTTGAGGAACGAGTCTTTGCCCAACAGTGCCAGGGTGGTGGCCATGGCGACCATCACCAGGATGTAGAGCAAGCGCACACCACTGGGAATCCGCCGGCTGCCGCGAAAGCCGCTGACGATGGTGGCGATGGACATGAAACTGCCGTAGGCATTGAGTGTGGTGATCGTCACCTTGCCGAAGGCCACGGCGAAATACAGCAACGCCGCCACAATGCCGGTGCCGCCCAGTCCGACAATGAATGACACTTCGTGATGAGCGAATTGCGAGCCTGCCAGAGCGGCAGCCAGCACGCCGAACACCATGGCAATCTGGGCGCCGACGACAGAACCCAGACTGATGGCCCAAAAGGTTTTGACCGGCGAAGTCTTGCTCGGCAGGTAGCGCGAGTAATCCGCCACATAAGGGCCAAACGCAATTTGCCAGGAGGCGGACAGCGAGATCGCCAGCAAAAAGCTGCTGATGGAGAAATGCTTGTTGGCCAGCAACGCACCGATGTCATTGCCTGCCAGCAGCTTGTAGAACAGATAGATGAAGGCAATCACCCCCAGCACACTGGCGACCCGGCCAATGCCGTGAATCACCCGGTAGCCGAAGATGGTCAGGACGACGATAAAGCCGGCAAAGGCGACAATGCCGACCCAGTCCTCAACCTGCAGCAACTGGGCAATCGCCTGCCCGGCCAGCAGCGAGCCGCTGGCCGAAAACCCGATGTACATCAGGCACACCAGCACCAGCGGCACCACCGCGCCATACACCCCGAACTGCACACGGCTGGAAATCATCTGCGGCAGACCCAGTTGCGGCCCCTGGGCACCGTGCAGCGCCATCACCGCGCCGCCCAGCACCTGTCCGACAAACAGGCCGATCAGCGACCAGAACACATCGCCGCCCAGCACTACGGCCAGCGCGCCCGTCACGATTGCCGTGATCTGCAGGTTGGCGCCCAGCCACAGCGTGAACTGGCTAAAGAGCCGACCATGACGTTCGGATTCGGGGATGTAGTCGATCGAACGTTTTTCGATCAGCGGCGATGCGCCTGCACGATCATCATTAACAGCCATGTGCCCCACCTCAAATAAAGGAAAACGGGATGTGCTCTGAATTCGCAGTTCCTGTGGGAGCTGGACAGCCAGCCCCCACAGTTTTTGGTGCCAGCCGGGTTAGCCGTTAATCATCGGCAAGTTAAGGCCTTGTTCATTGGCGCAGTCGATGGCGATGTCGTAGCCGGCATCGGCATGGCGCATCACGCCGGTGGCCGGGTCGTTATGCAACACGCGGGCAATGCGTTCGGCCGCTTCGTCGGTGCCGTCACACACAATCACCATCCCCGAGTGCTGCGAGAAGCCCATGCCTACGCCGCCGCCGTGGTGCAAGGACACCCAGGTCGCGCCGCTGGCGGTGTTGAGCAAGGCGTTGAGCAGTGGCCAGTCGGATACGGCATCCGAACCATCTTTCATCGATTCGGTTTCGCGGTTCGGGCTTGATACCGAACCGGAGTCCAGGTGATCGCGACCGATCACGATCGGCGCTTTCAACTCGCCGCTACGCACCATTTCGTTGAACGCCAGACCCAGCTTGGCGCGCTGACCCAGGCCGACCCAGCAGATACGTGCCGGCAGACCCTGGAAGCTGATGCGTTCGCGCGCCATGTCCAGCCAGTTATGCAGGTGGGCATCGTCAGCGATCAGTTCTTTGACCTTGGCATCGGTTTTGTAGATGTCTTCAGGATCGCCCGACAGAGCAACCCAACGGAACGGGCCTACACCGCGGCAGAACAATGGGCGGATGTACGCCGGCACGAAACCCGGGAAGTCGAAGGCGTTTTCGACGCCGACTTCTTTGGCCATCTGACGGATGTTGTTGCCGTAGTCGAAGGTTGGAATGCCGGCCTTCTGGAACGCCAGCATGGCTTCAACATGTTCGCCCATCGAAGCCTTGGCGGCTTTGACCACGGCAGCCGGATCGGTCACGGCGCGGTCGCGGTACTGCTCCCAGGTCCAGCCTTTTGGCAGGTAACCGTTGAGCGGGTCGTGGGCGCTGGTCTGGTCGGTGACCATGTCCGGGCGCACACCACGACGGACCATTTCCGGCAGCAGTTCGGCAGCGTTGCCGCACAGGGCGATGGAGATGGCCTTGCCTTCAGCGGTGTATTTCGCGATACGGGCCAGTGCGTCATCCAGATCGGCGGCTTGCTCGTCGACATAGCGCGTGGCCAGACGGAAGTCGATGCGGCTTTGCTGGCACTCGATGTTCAACGAGCAGGCGCCGGCCAGGGTAGCGGCCAGTGGCTGCGCCCCGCCCATGCCGCCCAGGCCTGCGGTCAATACCCACTTGCCTTTGAGGCTGCCGTTGTAATGCTGGCGACCGGCCTCGACGAAGGTCTCGTAGGTGCCCTGAACGATGCCCTGGCTGCCGATGTAGATCCAGCTGCCGGCGGTCATCTGGCCGTACATGGCCAGGCCTTTGGCGTCGAGTTCGTTGAAGTGTTCCCAGGTGGCCCAGTGCGGTACCAGGTTGGAGTTGGCGATCAGTACCCGCGGCGCGTTGCTGTGGGTCTTGAACACGCCGACCGGCTTGCCCGATTGCACCAGCAAGGTTTCATCGTCATTGAGGTTGGTCAGGCTTTCGACGATTTTGTCGTAGCACTCCCAGTTACGCGCTGCCCGCCCAATACCGCCATACACCACCAGCTCGGTCGGGTTCTCGGCCACTTGCGGGTCGAGGTTGTTCATCAACATCCGCAGCGGCGCTTCAGTCATCCAGCTTTTAGCAGTGAGCTGGGTACCACGGGCAGCGCGGATTTCACCCTCACGATGACGGGTGAACGCAGCAGGCGATTTAGGGGTAGTTGAAGTCACGGGTAACTCCTCAGCGATGGGCAGATGCGTCGGGGGACAAGAGGGCCGACGCACACTTATGTACTTGTACATACAAGCATATGCAAGTAAGCGGCCAAGGTGAGCTATCAGCCCGTGAAATTTAAGCGCACGCCGCTGCAAGGCTTGAAAATCAAGGCCATGAGACATGAAGGATTTTTTTGGAAGGGGTGAGAGGTAAAGCGAAGGGATGTTACTGGAGCGGGGTTTTGCGTCTTTTTGGGGCGTTCGGTAACAAGATGGGGCGCAGCAATAACCTTAACCCTGTAGGAGCGAGCTTGCTCGCGAGCTCTTAAATGCGGCCACCAAAAGCTCGCGAGCTAGCTCGCTCCTACAGGTAGCGGGTTAGATCCCGCACAACTCAATCACGCAGCAGCGACCGGTCACAGTGATTTCCAGCAACTCACTATTGTCGTTGAGCTGAAGACAGTCATAACGCCCAAGCTGTTCGTGGCGAGTGTTACCCACGCAGACACTGACGTGCTCATCAGCACCGAAAACCAGCAGGGTCCGGGCCGAGCTGAAGAAACGCAGCGGTGTTGTCGCTTGCAGCCATTGCAGACGGGCGGTGTAGCGATCAGGCGCATAGATCAGATTGAAGTCGCGGATTGGCCCGTCAATCAAGGTACAGCTGACCGTGCTTTGACCTTTGAACGCGTAGGCATCGAACGGTAACAATGCCCGGGTACTCGCGCCATCGACCTGCAGGCTCATGCCTGCACCTTGCAGCACGCTGATAATCCGCTGGTAGCCGTCGAAACGGGAAAACCCGCCCGACTCACCGATATCCGCAATGGACAGGCGCCAGCCAAAGCCTTCAAGGCCTTCGCCTGCGTCACGGGTAATTTCTTCGGTGCTGCCGCCGCCGTTTTTCCACGGCATGCGCGGGTAATCAACAGCGCGTAATACGTTCAACTCATTCATTTACTGAAGCGTCCTTCCAGGCGATGGCGGGAACCGGGGTGGATCAACCGGGCGGCGGTAACAGGCTGACGGCCCGACCAGGTACGGCGGCGGATCAGCAGGCACGGCTCGCCGGGCTCGATTTGCAGCAATTGGCACTCTTTGGGATCAGCCAGAATCGCTTCGACTATGTGCTCGCCCTCGGTCAGGGGGGCGACCTGGGACAGATAGGCGTAGGGCGTTTGCAACGTGAAGTCTTGCTTCAAGTAATCCGGCGCCACCTGGGCATTTACGAAACGGTCCTCAATTTGCACGGCAATTTCGTTTTCGTAATGCACGATCAATGAGTGAAACACCTTCTGCCCTTCGCGCATGTCGAGTACGGCGGCGCGCTCTGAACCGGCGAGCTCTTCACCCAGGCTGATGACCTTGCACGAATGCTTATGCCCGCGAGCAGCGATTTCATCGGCAATGTTATTCACTTCAAACAAGGCCGACTGGGTTTTGGGCTCGGCCACAAAGGTGCCGACACCTTGCATGCGCACCAGCAAGCCGTCGGCGGTCATTTCACGCAGCGCACGGTTGATGGTCATACGGCTAAAGCCCAACTGGCTGACCAGCTCGCTTTCAGAAGGCACGCGGTAATGGGCAGGCCAGTTACCACTCTGGATTTGCTGAGTGATCATCTGCTTAACACGGGCGTATAGCGGGGCCGGACTATCGCCCATGTGGGCGGCCAGCGGGGACACGACAGGCGGAGTCGACACAGGCAATCCTTGTTTATGAGTTAGGGGGGTTAGATTGCCGGAGTTTACCGAGCAGGCAAACGTCTGTATATGTATATACAAATAACAAACCATGGGATGCCGAACCAATGTCCGTCTTCTTTGCCGAGCGTGCGCTGTTACCCACAGGCTGGGCTGCCAATGTCCGAATCGAGGTAGGTGCCGATGGCCGCCTGACCAGCATGCGGGCCAATGCCGACGCGCAAGACGCCGAACGCTTGAGCGGCCCGCTGTTGCCGGGCATGCCGAACCTGCACTCTCACGCGTTCCAGCGTGCCATGGCCGGGCTGGCCGAAGTGGCGGGCAATCCTGATGACAGCTTCTGGACGTGGCGCGACCTGATGTATCGGCTGGTCGGCAAAATCAGCCCCGAGCAGCTCGGCGTCATTGCCCGCCAGCTGTATATCGAAATGCTCAAGGCCGGCTACACCTCGGTCGCCGAGTTTCATTACGTGCACCACGACCTCGCCGGCCAGCCCTATGCCAATCCGGCAGAGCTGGCGCTGCGCATCAGCGAAGCGGCACGTTCGACCGGTATTGGCCTGACCCTGCTCCCCGTGCTGTACAGCCACGCCGGTTTTGGCGGCCAGGCGCCCAATGACGGGCAGCGCCGTTTTATCAACAGTACCGAGCAGTACCTGAAGCTGCAGCAACAGTTAAAACCGCTGCTGGCGCAACAACCGGCACAGGCTTTGGGCCTGTGTTTTCACTCGTTACGTGCCGTAACCCCCGAACAGATCCACGAAGTGCTGGCTGCCAGCGACAAGACCTGCCCGGTGCATATCCATATCGCCGAGCAGCAAAAGGAAGTCGACGACTGCCTGGTCTGGAGCGGCAAACGCCCTATCCAGTGGCTGTATGACAACGTAGAGGTTGATCAGCGCTGGTGCCTGGTCCATGCCACCCACGCCGATGCTGATGAAGTGGGCCGGATGGCACAAAGCAAAGCCGTGGCAGGTCTGTGCCTGACCACTGAAGCCAATCTGGGTGACGGTATTTTTCCGGCGGTGGACTACCTTGCCCGGGGCGGGCGCCTGGGGATTGGCTCGGACAGTCATGTGTCATTGAGCGTGGTCGAAGAATTGCGCTGGCTGGAATACAGCCAGCGTTTGCGTGACCAGCGCCGCAACCGGCTGTATCGCGCTGATCAGCCCATGGTCGGGCGCACCTTGTACGACGCGGCCCTCGCAGGTGGCGCACAGGCGATGGGCCAGCCGGTTGCAGGTCTGGCCGTAGGCCAGCGCGCCGACTGGCTGGTGCTCGACGGCAATGACCCCTACCTGGCCACTGCCCGGGACGACGCCATTCTCAACCGCTGGTTGTTTGCCGGTGGTGACCGTCAGGTGCGCGACGTACTGGTGAATGGCCAGTGGGTGGTCCGTAACGGCCATCATGCCGATGAAGAAGCCAGTTGCCGCGACTTCACCCGGGTATTACGCGAGCTCTTGGACTGAACCACATCCGTAGGAGCGAGCTTGCTCGCGAGCGGTTAAAAGCTCGCGAGGCAAGCTCGCTCCTACAGTGATCCAGCGCCCGGAGATCGCTGGTTGTTAGTTGCCGCGACTTTACCCGGGTATTACGCAAGCTCTTGGACTGACCCACATTCTGTAGGAGCGAGCTTGCCTCGCGAGCGGTTAAAAGCTCGCTCCTACAGTGATCCGACGCCTTGATGTTGCGCGGCCCATTCCCGTACTTCGGCATAGGGGTAGTTTTCCAACGCCGCAAACCCCGGAATCGCCCGCGCTTTCATCTTGGTAAACAACGGCACGCTGATCCCGCATAAAAACCGGGTCAGGCGTTCCGGCGGGGGATAACTTGCGGTGAATTCCTGGTGCCTGTGGATAAAAGCACTACACAGAGCTTCGAAGTTTTTATCCACAAGCGGCGACAACTTGGGAGGCTCAGGCAAGTGCGCAACCTGCCCGGCACACACCGAACAATGCCCGCACTGATGTGGCGCCTGTTCGTCGCCGAAGTAATGCGCCAGGCGATAACTCAGGCAGGTGTCGCTGGCGAACAATGCCAGCATGGCGTGAATGCGCACGATCTCGCCGCGCTCATGGGCCGTGAAATATTCATGCAATTCCAGGCTCAGCGCCTCGGCATCGAAATCTGTCACCAGCAGGCTGTAGACCTCGGTCATCTGCTTGCTTTCAAGCTCGATCCAGCCTTTTTCCTGAAAGTAATCCAGCGCTTTGACCACCCGGTTACGGTCGGCCCGATGCTGGCTGTACAGCATGTCGAAATTGACCGTGGCCCAGGTCCGGGCGCGACTGGAGGTCTGGATAATGGCCGACACAAACTGCTGGCGCTCGCCCTCGAATCTGGCCAGCAGTGCATCGGGCTCAATCAGGAACTTGAATCGATACTCGGCGAAATAGGCATAGCGCGGTGCAATCAGGCCACGCAATTCCAGTTGCACCAGCAGGGTCTTGAGCGGTAGCTGACGGATATTGCTCTGATCGGCCAAAGGCCCCAGCAAGAATTCCCACTGCCCTTCAGGGATGGAGGCACGCAGCTCTTCCAGCACACAGCGAATGCCCTGCAACTCGGGTGTGTCGCCGTACACAAAATTTTCCAGCACGTTGAGACTGTCGCGATTGGCCAGGACCAGACAATCCGATGGCTGGCCATCGCGCCCGGCACGACCGATTTCCTGGCTGTAGTTTTCGATCGACTTGGGCAAGTCGAAGTGCACCACGTTACGAATGTCGCTTTTATCGATGCCCATGCCAAAGGCAATGGTGGCCACGATGCAATTCAATTGCCCGCCCATGAACTGACGCTGAATGCCCTCACGCTGATCGTGGGGCAAACCGGCGTGATAAGCGTTGGCGCTGATCCCGTTCTGGTTCAGATGCGCGGCGATCTGCTCGGCGGTCTTTTGCAAGGTGACATACACAATGCTCGGCTGGCCGATGCGTTCGCCCATCCATTGCACCAGGCGCTGGCGCTTGGCGGCCCCGGTGACCGGCTCGACCCACAGGTTGAGGTTGGCGCGATAGAAGCCGGTGGTGATGACATCCTCCTCGGCAATCGCAAATTTGGCCTGCATGTCGGCAATCACGTTGGGCGTGGCCGTTGCTGTGAGCAGCAAGGCTTGCGGGATGTTGAACTGGCGCTGGTAGTCCGGGAGCTTCAGGTAGTCCGGTCGGAAGTTATGCCCCCACTCGGAAATACAGTGCGCCTCGTCCACCACCAGCAATGAAATCGGCACCTGCTGCAAAAAGTTTCGAAAACGCTCGTTCTTCAGGCGCTCCACCGAAATCATCAGGATTTTCAATTCACCCGCTTTGGCCCGGGCCATGACGGCGCTGGCGTCATCACGGCTCTGCGCCGAGTCAATGCTGGCGGCTGCAATGCCATGGCGTTGCAAAAACGCCAGCTGGTCCTGCATCAGCGCCAGCAGGGGCGATACCACCAGCGTCAGGTGCGGCAACAACAAGGCGGGAAGCTGGTAGCACAGCGACTTGCCCGACCCCGTCGGGAAAATCGCGGCCGCCGAACGCCCGGCCAGCACGGCACTGATCGCCGCCTCTTGCCCGGCACGAAACTGTGGATAACCGAAAACCTGTTCCAGGGTGTTGTGCATCACTGTCACTCCATTGACCGTCGCAAAGCGCAAAACACTAACGCGGACTTTGCAGACGATCGAAAAAAGGCAGCAGGTTTAACGCCACAAATTGATACAGAGAAAACCTGCACACCCAAACAAAACCGCAGACATTAACACGCTTGACCGGCACTACCGCTCGCACTGTCGCGACGGATCAGCTGCCCCTGGATATTTAACAACGATGGACCTTCACATGCCTCAAGCGCTACCCAAACCTCCGTTTAAACAATCCTGTTCCATGCTGCAACGCACCACCCTGCTGCTCCTCCCCGCGCTGCTTCTGGGCTGCGCCACAGCGGGGGCTCCTCCAGCCAGGGAACTCGATACAAGCCCGTTTGAAACAACCGAATACCGTGCCCAAAAAGCTCTTGCGGTGGTTAAAGCCTCGACGCTCTATGCCCGGGGCGGCACCGGCCAGAACGTCAAGGTTGCCCTGATTGATTCGGGCATTAACGACACCCTTCCCGAGTTCCAGGGGCGCATCGCCGACCCCGGTCATGACTTCGTACTCAAGCGCCCCGGCACCCTCGACATCAAGGGTCACGGGACCCAAATGGCGGGCATTCTGGCCGCCAACAAAGACGAAAAAGGCATGCATGGCATGGCCTTCAACGCCCAACTGATCCCTATGCGCTTTGGCGACGACAAGGAGCCGTTCTACTTCGACTCTGAAATCGCTCAGGCGTGGCAACTCAGTTATGACAAGGGCGCACGGATAATCAGCAACTCATGGGCCAACCCGATAGAAGCCAACACCAATGAACCCATTATTTATGAACGCTTGATGGGCGACTCGCTGGAGGCTGCCAAAAAGCTGGTAGCGGACGGTGCCGTTTTCGTATTTTCCACCGGCAATGAAGTCAAACGTGAACCCCTTGCCGAGCCGGGCCTGCCAGCCCTGTTTCCAGAACTGGAACAGGGCTGGATTGCTGTCATGGCCCTCAAGAGCGACGGCACCGCCATCAACCAGAAGTCCAACTACTGCGGCCTGGCGGCACGCTGGTGTATTGCGTTACCCGGGGGCGACAGCGGGGATGGCTTGCTCACCACACAGCAGGACGGCAGCTATGGACCGACCATAGGAACCTCACCTGCCGCGGCACTGGTCAGTGGTGCCTTGGCAGCCCTGCAAAGCCGTTACCCGCAGATGACTGCACAACAGTTGCGCGAGCGCTTGCTCAGCACTGCCAATCGCAGCGGCATCTATGCCAACAGTGAGGCCTACGGCCAAGGCTTGATGGATCTGGAGGCAGCTTCGCGCCCGGACCATTAGTAGTGAAGACAACGGCTCACGTCGAAATTTGATCCATCCTTTTGATTTTTCAGTCCTGTCGGCCGCTGTAAAGTGCTTTGCAGCGGCCACTTCTGCATTACACGCGCACCTCCCCTGCGTTTGCCAACAAATGTCGACGTGCCATCCACAGGTTCGACAGGGCTTTTTTTGTCACAACACCGCCTACAACACAGGCTCATTGTTAGCCTCAAGCCAGCGACTCTATTTTGCTACCCCTTTGCAGCGAGCCAAGGAGTAGCAAACATGACTGACCCTTCTGAGCACATTCCCGACACCCAATCCGCCGCCAGCTTGCTAAGCACCGGCGACGTATTTTCCGGCGCCTACAACTTCATGAGCAGCATCAGTGCCGGGGTCGATCCACGCACCGGCATGTTTTCGGCCTCGATAACTCTGCCTACCGGGGCCGCCAACGATTTACGCGGCCCGATCAGCCAATTGCGCCTGGGCTACAGCCCCTTGATGACTGAAGACCAGGGCTTTGGTCTGGGCTGGATGCTCGGCAC
Source organism: Pseudomonas sp. TWR2-1-1 (assembly GCF_049897045.1). NCBI lineage: Bacteria > Pseudomonadati > Pseudomonadota > Gammaproteobacteria > Pseudomonadales > Pseudomonadaceae > Pseudomonas > Pseudomonas sp. TWR2-1-1. The sequence continues at coordinate 195,136 of NZ_JAFCVM010000005.1, read as the reverse complement.
CACGTCCTGGGACGGGGCCAGTCAGCAGTTGCAGCTCAATTCCGGCGAGCGTTTTCGTGGGGAGATTGTTGGTCAGAGCATGCGCTTCCCGGACGTTCGCTTGCCGGTGGTGACGGTCACGGTGCAGCGTCAGGAGATGTGGGTGCGGCATAACGACGGTACCTCCGAGCGCCTGATTCCATTGGCCGGGCATCCGAGCCTTTGGGTGGTCAGCACCCTGGTGGGGGCCGATGGCAGTGCCCTGAGTTTTGACTGGCGCTCCATCGGTAACGCCGCTTACTTGCAAAAGGTCAGCGATGCCCAGGGTCGAACCGTGGTGGCGTTGGCCTACGAGGGTCAGCAAACCCATCTGACCCTGCAGCCGGATACCCCCTCGCAGATGGTGATGACTTTTCAGCGCATCTCCGGGCAGTTGCGCCGGGTGACGGTGGACGGGCTTCCCGACAATGGTTGGCAATTTGACTACAGCACCGCGAGCTCGGGGTTGTTGCTGTTGAGCAAATGCACCCAGCCCACCGGTAGCACCGAGGAAGTGACTTACAGCGAGGCCAACGGTTTATACCTGCCTGCGGGTGCACCGTTCCCACGAATGCCGGTAGTCAGCCAGACCCGCAAGGATCCGGGCGACGGCCAGCCGGTGCAGTTGGTTCGGTATGACTACGGCCTTTATGGTTCCAACAATTATTTCGGCTGGCCGGTAGTGCGGCAGTGGCGCAACCGTGAGGACAATCTTTACCACCTGACCGGGGGCGGCGATTTTCTTTATGGCTCTACCGAAACCTTGATGGATGCTCGGGGTACGACTCTGCAGACCATCAGCCGCACCTTTAACCGTTTCCATCTGCTGACCCGCGAACGCACGTTACAGGGCCAGACGATGCAGGAAACCCAGACCACCTATTACGACGAACCCTGGCTGCCCATTGCCCGGCAAGTGCCTTACTTCCAGTTCCCGCACAAGGTGATCACTCGCAAGGCGCATTTGGACGGGCAGCGGGTGTTGCGTGAATTGGGTACCGAGGAAGAGACCCGCTATGACGAGCTGGGCAATCCGGTGTGGCACCGCAATGCATTGGGTGGCATTGAAGCGTCGGAGTACTACCCGGTCAGTGGTGAGACCGACCATTGCCCGGCCGATCCGCTGGGTCGCATCACCCGTCTGAAAAGTCGCACCGCAAGCCCGCCACCCGGCACTGAGGGCCCGGTCAAACAGACTCGATACCTTTATCAATCATTGCCGGTACGGCAGGATGCGCCGGCGTTTGCCTTGCCGACTTTCGTCCAGAGCAGTGAAGAACGCTTGTTGCTGGTGGAAGGTGAAAACCTGACTGAACTGGTGCATTCCAGCCAGACCTTTATCGTTGATCCGGCCTCGCCCCATCACGCTCGCCTGCTCAGTGAAACCGAGACTGTTCAGGGTAAAAGTACGACCCGGGTCTACAGCTACACCCTCACTCAGGCCACTAACGCCCGCTCTCTTGAACGTGCCGTGTTGCAGGAAAACGTAACGGTCACTGGGCACGACGGGCACTCATCTGTATCCCAGTCCTCACAGGATCTGTACTCAGGCCTGATGGTCACCGAGCAGACCGATGAACAGATGCGCATCGCCTTTGCCCACGATGCCCTGGGCCGTGTAGTACAAGAAGTCGCCGCCCCGAATTCGGCTTTCGAAGCCGCGGTCAACTGGGCCTATTCGTTGTCAGCGAACGAGCGCTGCCAGACCCGAATCGGCGCTTCCGGGCGTAAGGAAACGGTCTGGCTGGATGGTATGGGCCGGGAAATTCGTCGAGAAAAACAGACCGACAGCGGTCAGACCTATACCGCCTGGACCGGCGAATATGACGTGTTGGGCCGGGTATTTCGTGAGATCAGCTGCGACCCCGGTAACGAAGACACTCCGGCCCTGAGCCTGACCACCGAACGAACCTTTGACGACTGGGGCAATGTGCTGACCGAAACGTCGGCGGACGGCGTCACCCAGCACACTCTGGCCGACCCGGTAGCGCTGATCGGAACCAGCTGGCAAACCGACGCCAATGGCGTGGCCGGGGCCAAAACCGTGACTACCCATACCCTCGATGGACGCCCTCTTAAAGAAGAACTCTATTGCGCCGACGGCGTGCTGCAGCACGAGCAGAGCTGGAGCTACGACGGGCTGGGTCGCTGCATCAGCCAGTCCGATTCAATGGGCCGCGAGACCTTGCAGGAATGGGATGTGCGGGATCGACTGGTATCGACCACGCTGCCCGATGGCAGTGTGATCAAGCGTACCTATGCCGAAGGGCATGACGGTGAATTACCGGCCACGGTCTCTATCACTCATGCTTCTTTGGGCAGCCATGAAGTGGTATTGGGCGAACGCCAATACGACGGTCTGGGCCGACTGGTGTGGGAAAAGGTCGGCCAGAGTGTCTCTGAATGGCAATACGCCGAAGGACAAATCCACGCCCATACCCAGACCTTGCCCGATGGCACCCAGGTCCTGACCGAACGTCAGCCGGAACTGGGTGGAGCATTGCTATCGATGCAGGCACCGGGCATCAGCGTGTTCAATAAATATGATCCGCTCAGTGGCCGTTTGCTGGAGTCGCAAGGGAATCTGGGGCAACAGAATGATCACTGGTCCCCGTCGGGCTTGCTGACCAAGGCCGATTACGCCTGGCAAGGTGATCAACCGCGCTCGCAGCAGCAAACCACCACGCCATCGGGCAAGGTCACGCGTCTGACCGATGCTGACGGCGCGGAACAGCGCTGCCAGTACGATGGGTTTGGACGATTGAGTCAGCAGCAAGGTCCCGACGTTACTGTCACCGTCACCTACGATGCGGCGTCGCGGATTCACCAGCAGCGCACCCAATCCCGTGATGGCTCGCGTGACATGACCGTAGCCCTGGGCTACGACAGCCTCGGCCGCCCGGCCCGCCGCACTACCGACACCCGCACCCCGTCCGGGCAGCAGGTGGAAGTGCAAACCCAACAGTGGCGCCAAGACGGCAAGCTCACCCAACGTGAACTGAGTCGTGACGGTGTTCTGGTACGCAGTGAGACCTTCGATTACGACATTCGTGGCCGCATGATTGCCCATCGCCTTACAGGCCCATCGTTACCAGAAGACGCCCACGGCAAACCCTACCGCCAACAACACTTCCAGTACGACGCTCTCGATAACGTTCGACGTCTGGAAACCGTCTTTGCTGACGGCAGCGCCAACAATGTCAGCGTATTCGGCTACAACCCTTCCGACCTTACCCAGCTGATTAGCATCAGCCACAGCCGACCCGATTACCCGGCACCGGTAACCCTGGAGTACGACGCGCTGGGCAATCTCAAGCGCGACGAGCGCGGCAATCCACTGCACTACGACGCCCTAGGCCGACTCATCGGAGTAACACTGCCCACAGGCCAGCGTCGTTGGCACTACGGCCCGGGCGGCAACATCATCAAGACCGAGGACGCTGGCGGTCCACGTTGGCGCTACCACACCGGCGGCCACCTCAGCTGCGAGGTCGGTGAAAGCACCCAAACCCGCTGGGTCCGTGCCGGAAATGTTCCGGTGGCCGAAAGCCGACTGGCCTCTGCTGTGCGCGAAGTCATGCTGCTGGGCACCGATGCCCAGGGTTCAGTAACTACGGAGGCCAAAGACCAAATCCAGACCCCGGTCTACGGTGCCTACGGCCAAAGCACAACCGGAGCCAGCCGACTGGGCTACGCCGGCGCCTTGCGTGAACAAGACACCGGCTGGTATTTCCTCGGCGACTACCGGATCTACAACCCGGTGCTGATGCGTTTTCACAGCCGTGACAGCCTCAGCCCTTTCGGGGAAGGCGGTCTTAATGGCTATGCCTACTGCGCCGGCGACCCGGTGAACCGCATCGACCCGTCGGGCCATGCGTGGACCGACTGGCTGTTACCGGCAGCGGGGCTCGTGCTGGGCATGATCGGCACCGTAGCGTCACTGGGTGCTTTGGCGGCGCCTGCCGCAGCCCTGACCGCCAGCTATATGGTGGCGGTGACCACTGCGACCCTGAGTGTGGTGTCACTGGCCGCAGACGTCGCCTCCATAGTCTTGCTGACCAGCGGCAATGAAAACGCCGGGCGGATTCTGGGCTATGTGGGCATGGCCACGGGCCTGGCATCGGCGGCGCCGTCGATTGCCAGTGCCGCTGCCAAAAACGTCAAAGCATTCGGCATGCGCGTGGGCCGCGGGCAGTACAAGCTGCAACATGCAGGGGGTGTTCCCGGGGGAGGCAGGGCATTTCCTGGAAGGGCTCAACGAGTGGGAGCCGAGATGCCACCCATGCGCAATACGGACTTTTCCATGATGCTCGAGCAAACACCGATCCGAGAGAGTTTCTTGCCGCACTTGTCGCGCGGTGATTTGCAAAATATAGGGCAAACCAACTCAGCCAACATGGCCTCTGTTTATCGAGAGGGGACATCCACTGCTCCCGTGCCACTAGAGCTGCCTTTCAGGGGAACCTCCGGTCTGGTTAATGGGCAAATACAGGAATTCGGTTATCCGGTTATTGCCAACCCCCACTATGTCAATGAAGTAAGGCAGACCATTTCCGGCACTCATCCCAAGTATTACCCTTGGCAGATCGGTGAAGCGGGTATCGAGAACCCGAGCCAGTTAAGGATCATAGACCGTCCGGTTTTCGAAGACTACGCTGCGCAGAGACTCGCCGGGGATGAACCTTTCCGGTGGGGGCTCATGAGTTTCGACTCGGATTTTCGGTGGTTTTCACAACGGGGGGAGATAGCGCACAGAGGATGGAACTGCCGGATTCTCTGACGCCTTTAACGTATCCAGCCGTCTGACTTCACCGATAGCCCGCAAAAATCTGAACCCTATTCGGGACGGAACACGATGCACAAAAAAGCCGCCTTTTCAGGCGGCTTTTTCGTGGATCAAATTACTGACCGCAGGCTTACAGCTTAGGGCCGGCAGCCTTGATCGCGTCGCTGACGTCGAACTTCTTGAAGTTCTCTACGAACAGGCCGGCCAAGGCTTTGGCAGCTTCGTCGTAGGCAGCTTTGTCTGCCCAGGTGTTACGCGGGTTGAGCAGAACAGTGTCAACGCCCGGTACGGCCAATGGCACGTCGAGGTTGATGGTGTCCAGGTGCTCGGTTTCTGCGCCGATCAGAGCACCGCTCTGGATCGCTGCAATCACGCCACGGGTGGTCGGGATGTTGAAACGCTTGCCTACGCCGTAACCGCCGCCGGTCCAACCGGTGTTAACCAGGTAGACCTTGGAGCCGAAACCACGGATACGCTTGATCAGCAGCTCTGCGTATTCGCCAGCCGGACGCGGGAAGAATGGCGCACCGAAGCAGGTGGAGAAGGTCGACTTGATGCCGCTGCCCGAACCCATTTCAGTCGAACCCACCAATGCGGTGTAGCCGGACAGGAAGTGGTAAGCCGCCTGTTCTTCGCTGAGGATCGAAACCGGTGGCAGCACGCCAGTCAGGTCGCAGGTCAGGAAGATCACAGCGTTTGGCTCGCCGCCCAGGTTTTTCTCGGAACGCTTGGCAACGTGCTCCAGCGGGTAGGCGGCACGGCTGTTCTGGGTCAGGCTGACGTCGGCGTAGTCAGGGTGCTTGGCATCGTCCAGTACAACGTTTTCCAGCACGGCACCGTGCTTGATGGCTTTCCAGATAACCGGCTCGTTCTTCTCGGACAGGTCGATGCACTTGGCATAGCAACCGCCTTCGATGTTGAACACTACGCCCTCGCCCCAACCGTGTTCGTCGTCACCGATCAGGTAACGGCTTTCATCGGCCGACAAGGTGGTTTTACCGGTGCCGGACAGGCCGAAGAACAGGGTCACGTCGCCCGCTTCGCCGATGTTGGCGGCGCAGTGCATCGGCAGTACGTCGGCAGCAGGCAACAGGAAGTTCTGTACCGAGAACATGGCTTTTTTCATTTCACCGGCGTAACGCATACCGGCGATCAACACTTTTTTCTGGGCAAAGTTGAGGATCACACAACCGTCGGAGTTGGTGCCGTCACGCTCAGGCACGCATTCGAAGTTGGCCACGTTGAGCACTTGCCACTCTTCACGACCGGCCGGGTTGTACTGAGCCGGGTTGATGAACAGGCAACGACCGAACAGGTTCTGCCAGGCAGTCTGGGTGGTCATTTTCACGGCCAGGTAGTGGTCTTCGGAAGCACCTACATGAACGTGGGAAACGAAATGTTCTTGCGCGTTGTTAAACGCCTCGACGCGGTCCCACAGAGCATCAAACTTGTCAGCCGGGAACTTGCGGTTGATCGGCCCCCAGGCAATGGCATCCTGAGTAGTCGGCTCTTCAACGATGAAGCGGTCAGCTGGCGAACGGCCTGTACGATGGCCAGTTGTAACCGCCAGTGCACCATTGTCGGCAAGCTCGCCTTCACCACGGCTCAGGGCTTCTTTGACCAGATCGTCGATGCTCAGATCGGTGTACACGGCGTTATTAGCTTGCGTCATGAGGTTCCCCGTCGGCCATTGGCCGAGTGCGCCAAACGTTTTGTAGTAGAAAAGTTTGCACTACTACCGCGAAAAAAGTGGGGCGGATTATGCCAGAAATGCCCAAAAAAAGTAGGGCCCACCTGTCAGAACCGCGCAAGAACGGGGTTTGACAGGTGTTTCACCTGGGCTGAAACGTTTTAGTGATGAGTGTCGGAGGGCGACTTTACACCGGCACCGGAGAACAATTGATCCACATCGGCAGCATCAAACAGGTAGCGCTCATTGCAAAACTGGCAGTCAATTTCGATATGGCCGCCATGTTCAGCTACAAGATTTTGCGCATCTTCAAGGCCCAGACTGGTCAATGCATTGCCCGAACGTTCACGCGAGCAGCTGCATTTGAACTCAACCGTTTCATCATCAAACAGGCGCACGGTTTCTTCGTGGTAAAGACGATGCAGGATGGTTTCGTTATCCAGACCCAACAACTCTTCAGCCTTGAGGGTGTCGCCCAGCGCCAGCAATGTGTTCCAGCTGTCGACGCGCTCTTCTTCATCTTTAATTTTGTCGCCCGGCAGTTGCTGCAGGAACATGCCGCGCGCACGCTTGCCATCAGCGACCAGCCAGAAGCGGGTCGGCACTTGCTCGGACATTACAAAATAGTTGGTGAAACAGTCAGCCAGGGTGTCGCCGTTCAGATCCACGATGCCCTGATAGCGTTTGCCAACGGTCGGGTCGATAGTGATGGCCAATACGCCGTTGGGCAGCAGGTCTGCAAGGGTCGCATCCGGCGCAATCCGCTCGGCGTCAAAACGGGCAATACCGCGAATTTCACGGTCGCTGGTGCACTCGATCATCAACAACGGCACCGGACCTTCGGAGCGCGCTTGCAGGCTCAGAAGACCATCGATTTTCTGGTTGCCCACCAGCAACGCAGCCGCCGCCATCAGTTCGCCCAACAACTGCTGGACCGGCAATGGATAAGCATGCTTGGCCAATACTTCGGCGTAGCTGTGCTCCAGCGAAGCCAGCTCGCCGCGGGCATCGCAGGTGTCAAACATGAAGCGTTGGGTGGCATCGGTTTTGTTTAAGTCGGACATAGGAATAGGATTCTAAAAGTGGTTACTAAATGTGTTCGCACCTGTAAACAGCATGCAGATTTAAGGCTAATAGCCCTATATGGCGTCACACCTGGATAGTTACAAGCCTTGGCTACCCGGACACGACGCACGGTCGGTGAGTCATTGATACCCGGGCAGCCCTTGTGGGAGCCGGCTTGCCGGCGATGCCAGCGACGCGGTTCCGTGGTAATTCAATCGCTGGCAGGCCAGCTGCCGCAGGGGTCGAGATACGGTACAAACCTATTGCGCGGCGCCCGAATCTTGAAACTGATGCAACTGGCGGCGTTGCTTCTTGGTCGGTTTGCCGTCGCTGATAATGCCCATTGCCCCTGATTTGAGCATGGCGGCCATGCTTTCACGCTTGGCAATGCTTTGCTCGGTTTCGGCATACAGCAGCTGCGCCTCCGGGGCGCCTCGGCGTACAACTGAAAGTCCTTTGACCTCCACTGTACGCTCTTCGAGTCCGACACGAATTTGCAGCTCATCACCCAAACGGGGCTCTTTGCTCGGTTTGCAGCGCTCACCACGGCAGTGCACCTTGCCGCTTTCAATGGCGGTCTTGGCCAATGCACGGGTCTTGTAAAAACGCGCGGCCCAGAGCCACTTGTCCAGACGGACCTTGTCGTCCTCTTCCTGTTTCTGCGCCATTGGAATCTCCTTCACTCGATATTCGCAACTCTACTACTACTTTGGGTGAACCCAAGAAGGAACCTGACCGATAGAATGCCGCCTGCTGCCATGCCGCAACTAAAATACAGCACAGCGTGAACGCAGATAACTGTCGCCATTTACCGGATATTCTGCGTGAATACCGCCTTTATGCTTTCAAGTCGGCATTCGCCGGCTGCTATACCTGCAGGGCCTGCCCTGCAGCCTGGATACGTTAATCGCCGGTTACCTATATTGAAGACTTTTGACCATTTGACCGTTGTCGGTCTGCGCGAGTGGGTGGCGCTTCCCGATCTGGGAGTTGCGGGCCTGCGGGCGAAAATCGACACCGGTGCCAGTACCTCCAGCCTGCACGCCACTGAAATCGAGCCATTTGTGCGCGACGGTGTCGAGTGGGTACGTTTCAATGCCCATTTGGGCACGCTTGTACAACTACGCCACCGCCGTTGCGAAGCGCCACTGGTGGCGATAAAAACGATTAAAAGCTCCAACGGTCATACACAGGTTCGTTATGTGATCCGTACCGGCCTTGCGCTGGGAGATCGGGTCTGGTCGGTGGAGTTCACCCTCGCCTGCCGCAAATCCATGCGTTACCGCCTGCTGCTGGGCTCCAAAGCGCTGATCGACGGCCAACTGGTGGTCAATCCAGAGTTTAAATACGTACAAGACAAGCCGGTGTTCCCGGTCACTACTACCTCTGCCACAGGTGTTGCATGAAGATCGCTGTGCTGTCGCGTAACCCGCGTCTGTATTCCACTCGTCGTCTGGTTGAAGCCGGTACTGAACGAGGCCATGAAATGGTAGTGATCGATACCCTGCGCGCCTATATGAACATCGCCAGTCATAAGCCGCAGATCCACTACCGCGGCAAGCCACTGGAAGGCTTTGACGCGGTCATCCCGCGCATTGGTGCGTCAGTCACGTTTTATGGCTGCGCGGTGTTGCGCCAGTTCGAGATGATGGGGGTTTTCCCGCTCAACGAATCGGTGGCAATCGCCCGCTCGCGAGACAAGTTGCGCTCGCTGCAACTGTTGTCGCGACGCGGCCTGGGCCTGCCGGTGACAGGCTTTGCTCACTCGCCGGATGATATTCCGGACCTGATCGAGATGGTCAATGGTGCGCCGCTGGTGATCAAGGTACTGGAAGGCACCCAGGGGATTGGCGTGGTGCTGTGTGAAACCGCCACGGCGGCGGAGTCGGTGATCGAGGCCTTTATGGGTCTCAAACAGAACATCATGGTGCAGGAATACATCAAGGAAGCCGGTGGTGCGGATATCCGCTGCTTCGTGGTGGGTGACAAGGTGATTGCGTCCATGAAACGCCAGGCCAAGCCCGGCGAGTTCCGCTCCAACCTGCATCGTGGCGGCAGTGCCAGCCTGATCAAAATCACCCCGCAAGAGCGCATGACAGCCATTCGCGCGGCCAAAGTCATGGGGTTGAGTGTGGCGGGGGTCGATATCTTGCGCTCCAACCACGGCCCGCTGGTGCTGGAGGTCAATTCATCGCCCGGACTGGAAGGTATCGAAACCACCACGGGCAAGGATGTAGCCGGGATCATCATTGAGCATCTGGAGAAAAACAGCACGCCGCACATGACCCGGACCAAAGGCAAAGGTTAAAAGCAGCTGCCTGCAACGGCCCTGTAGGAGTGAGCTTGCTCACGAGCGGTTGGAAGCTCGCGAGCAAGCTCGCTCCTACAGCACTCCTTATACCGCCCCTCTGGGCAACATCAGGCCCAGCGGCAATCGCACCCGGGCCTCAAGGCCACCGCCGGCACGGTTACGCAATTCAACATTGCCGCCATGCATGGAGGCGATGCGCTTGACGATGGCAAGCCCCAGCCCGGTCCCTTTGCCACCACGCGCACGATCACCGCGGATAAACGGATTGAAGATGTCTTCAAGCTCTGAAGGGTCAATGCCCGCTCCCCGGTCCATCACACTCAGCACCACATACGGCGCACTGGTGTCTCCGGATACGTAGGCCGCCACTTCCACGTTATCGCCGGCATGGTGCAACGCATTGCCGATCAGGTTGTTGAGCAGACGTTTCATCGACACCCGACGCAACGCAAACGGCTGAATCGGCTGCAGGCGCAGACTCACTTGCTGTTCGTTCTGGTTGTAAGGCGCAACAACCTCGCGGATCAATTCGCACAAGTCGACTTCTTCGACCGGTTCATCGCGACCGTCACGTATAAAGGCCAGGAATTGATCGAGAATCGCGTCCATGTCTTCAATGTCGCGCACCATGTCGTCGGTCAGGTCACTGTGGTTGCCCATGAGCTCCAAAGACAGACGCAAGCGGGTCAATGGCGTTCGCAGGTCATGGGACACACCGGCGAGCATCAGTTCGCGTTCGCGGCCTGCCTGCTCCACATCTTCTGCCATCTGATTGAAAGCGCTGTACACCTCGGTCATCTCGCTCGGTGTATCACTGATCGGCAGCCGTACACTGCGCCCCTGCCCCAGTTGCCTGGCCGCATAAACCAGACGCTTGAGCGGCTGGTTGAGCTGACTGACGAAAATCCATGCCGAGGCAGTCGATAACAAACCGATGGCCAGGAACCAGCCGAGCACACTCCAGATTTTCTGCCCGCGTAGCGGGTGCGGATACAGCGGTACTTTCAGCCAGCCGTCGCCAAGGCTCGGAGCACGTACCCACAGCGCGGGGGGCGCGTGCATGCGCAAGCGCACCTCGGTGTCGGCCCCCAGCTCGGCCTGCATCTGGCGCTCATAAATTTCACTGTACGGCCAGTGCTGCTCGCCTTCGGGTACGCCACCACCGACCACCCGAATCAAACCGGCTGCATCGGCAATCTTTTCGCGATTCTCCTCGTCGGCAGCCCAATAAGCACGCAGGGTCAAGGCCACGCCGTGGCTGTACTGGCGGTCGACCAGCATGTCTTCGTTCATCAACAGATAAACCAGGGTCAGTGCCTTGGAGAACAGCACGACAATGAGGACCAGCCACAGGGTGCGAGAGAAAAAACTTTGGGGGAACCACAGAGGGGTTTTCATAGACAGCCGTCTTAACACTTTGCAGGAGCGAGCTGTGAGGCTCGCATAATTTGGAATCGCGAGCCTTCGGGCAACCGGGTACCGGAAAGGCTCGCTCCTACAAATGATCCATCACTTGGTCGCGTTGCCATCCGGCACGAACACATAACCTACGCCCCAGACGGTCTGGATATAGCGTGGCTTCGACGGGTCCGGCTCGATCATGCGGCGCAAGCGGGAGATCTGGACGTCGATGGAACGCTCCAGTGCATCCCATTCACGGCCACGGGCCAGGTTCATCAGCTTGTCGCGGGTCAACGGCTCGCGGGCATGCATGACCAGAGCTTTAAGCACGGCGAACTCACCCGTGGTGAGCATGTGGACTTCGTCGCCACGCTTGAGCTCGCGAGTTGCCAGCGACAGTTCGTAATCACCGAACGTCACGCTTTCGTCTTCGCTGCCCGGGGCACCCGGTACAGGAGCGGCCTGGCGGCGCAATACCGCACGCACCCGCGCCATGAGTTCATCGGGGTTGAACGGCTTGGCCAGATAATCGTCGGCGCCCAGTTCCAGGCCCTTGATGCGGCTCAGCTCGTCACCCTTGGCGGTGAGCATGATGATCGGCACCCGGTTGCCCGCAGCACGCAAGCGGCGGCAAGCCGACAGCCCGTCTTCGCCGGGCAGCATCAGGTCCAGCACCACCAGGTTGAATACCTCACGGGCCAGCAAACGGTCCATTTGCTCGACGTTTGGCACAGCGCGGGCGCGATAGCCCTTGCTGACGAAGAAACGTTCCAGCAGGCTGCTCAGCCCGGGATCGTCGTCAACGATGAGAATTTTTTCGCCTTCTGCCGCTTGTGCAATGCTGCTCATTAGATGCTCCTGTGATCTCGGCGCGCATTATGGCTTAGCTGCTGTCATACGCATGGAGTGCATTGTTAGCAGATTTTTCCTCCACTAACAGCACGCAGACCAATGTGCTGCGCCGCGTAGCCCCCTGAATTCGGGAACGCTGGTTATAATGCGCCGCCTTTTGTGTCGGGCAACCTTGGATTTTCAAAGATCGCGTCAGGACTTATTTTTCCGGTGTCTGGCGTAATGTGCTGATTTCGCGGGTCAACAGGCCGCCCTTTTGGCCCAGGCAGCGGCCTCATTCAGGTCGCTCAACCAGCCTCGCAAGCCTAGAAACCCGGGCATGCGAGCCTGCTTCACAATTTGTCAGGTGGTTTTATGGACAGCATCAACAGCCGCATCGCCGAAGAACTTGGCGTGCGCCCGCAGCAGGTCGAAGCGGCCGTCGCGCTTCTGGATGAAGGCTCCACCGTACCCTTCATCTCCCGCTACCGTAAGGAAGTGACCGGCAGCCTGGATGACACCCAACTGCGTCATCTGGAAGAACGCCTGCGCTACCTGCGTGAACTCGACGAACGGCGTATCAGCATCCTCGCCAGCATCGAAGAACAAGGCAAATTAACCCCTGAACTGGCCCGCGACATCAAACTCGCCGAGACCAAGACACGCCTCGAAGACTTGTACCTGCCGTACAAGCAGAAGCGCCGCACCAAGGGCCAGATTGCCCTGGAAGCGGGTCTCGGCGAACTGGCAGACGGTCTGTTCAACGACCCGGCCCTGAGCCCTGAAACCGAAGCAGCCCGTTTTGTCGACGCCGAAAAAGGTGTGGCAGACGTCAAGGCAGCTCTGGACGGCGCCAAGTACATCCTGATGGAGCGCTTCGCCGAAGACGCCAGCCTGCTGGATAAACTGCGCAGTTTCCTGAAACAGGAAGCGATTCTCAGCGCCCGGGTAATTCCCGGCAAAGAAGAGGAAGGCGCCAAGTTCCGCGACTACTTCGAGCACGACGAACCGCTCAAAAGCATGCCGTCGCACCGCGCGCTGGCTATTTTCCGTGGCCGCAACGAAGGCATTCTCAGCTCCTCGCTCAAGGTCGGTGAAGAACTGCCCGGCACCATGCATCCCGGCGAGATGATGATCAGCGAGCGTTTCGGCCTGCAGAACCAGAACCGCCCCGCTGACAAATGGCTGAGCGAAGTGGTGCGCTGGACCTGGAAGGTCAAGCTCTATACCCACCTTGAAACCGACTTGCTGGGAGAGTTGCGCGACGGGGCTGAAACCGAAGCCATCAACGTGTTCGCCCACAACCTGCACGACTTGCTGCTGGCCGCACCTGCCGGCCCGCGCGCGACCCTGGGGCTGGACCCGGGCCTGCGTACCGGCTGCAAGATTGCCGTGGTCGATGCCACCGGCAAAATGCTCGAATACGCCACCGTGTATCCGCACGTGCCGCACAACAAGTGGGACCAGACCATCGCCGTGATGGCCGCCCTGTGCGCCAAGCACTCGGTCGAACTGATCGCCATCGGCAACGGCACCGCCAGCCGCGAAAGCGACAAGCTGGTGATTGACCTGATCAAAAAGTACCCGGCCCTGAAAGTCACCAAAGTGATGGTGTCGGAAGCCGGCGCCTCGGTGTACTCGGCCTCGGAGCTGGCCGCCAAGGAGTTCCCGGACCTGGACGTATCGATCCGTGGCGCGGTGTCGATTGCCCGCCGCCTGCAGGATCCGCTGGCAGAGCTGGTGAAAATCGACCCTAAATCCATCGGTGTCGGCCAGTACCAGCACGACGTATCCCAGCTCAAGCTGGCACGCGGCCTGGACGCCGTGGTTGAAGACTGCGTAAACGCCGTGGGTGTTGACGTCAACACCGCATCGGTGGCGCTGCTGGCCCGTATCTCGGGGCTCAATGCCACACTGGCGCAGAACATCGTCAGTCACCGCGATGAAAACGGCGCATTCAAAACCCGTGCTGCATTGAAGAAAGTCAGCCGTCTGGGCGAAAAAACCTTCGAACAGGCAGCCGGTTTCCTGCGTGTCATGAATGGCGACAACCCGCTGGACGCTTCGGCGGTTCACCCCGAGGCCTACCCGCTGGTCAAACGCATTGCCTCGGACACCGAGCGCGACATTCGCTCGCTGATCGGTGACGCAAGCTTCCTCAAGCGTCTTGATCCGAAGAAATTCACTGACGAAACCTTCGGCCTGCCGACGGTCACCGACATCCTCCAGGAACTGGAAAAACCCGGCCGCGATCCACGTCCCGAGTTCAAGACTGCCGAGTTCCAGGAAGGCGTCGAAGATCTCAAGGACTTGCAACTGGGGATGATTCTGGAAGGCGTGGTTACCAACGTTACCAACTTTGGTGCCTTCGTCGACATCGGTGTCCATCAGGACGGCCTGGTGCATATCTCGGCACTGTCCGAGAAGTTCATCAAGGACCCGCGTGAAGCTGTTAAAGCCGGTGACGTCGTCAAGGTCAAGGTCATGGAAATCGATATCCCGCGTAAACGCGTGGGGCTGTCGATGCGCATGAGCGACACCCCCGGCGAGAAAATCGACGGTGCTCGTGGCGCGCGCCCAGGTTCGGCACCGCGCCAGCAAAACACCGCGTCGCGTAAAGAAACCGTGGCTGCGGCCCCGGCCAACAACGCGATGGCGTCACTGTTTGCCAACGCCAAACAGATGAAAAAACGCTAATGACGCTCCCGGACGGCCTGACCCAAAGCGCCTTCAGTGATCTGATCGGTTGCCGCGTGCAGTGGGTGGAAGACGGCGTGGCGCACGTGGCGCTAAGCCTGGAACCGCAACTGCGCAATCGCGGCGGGAAAATGCACGGCGGGGTTTTATTCAGTCTGGTGGATATCAGCATGGGGCTGGCGTGTTCCAGCGCCCATGGCTTTGACCAGCAGAGCGTGACCATCGAGTGCAAAATCAACTACATCCGGGCGGTGTCCGATGGCGAAGTGCTGTGCATCGCCAAAGTCATTCACCCCGGAAGACGCACCCTGGTCGTCGAAGCAGACGTGCTGCAAGGCGACAAACTGGTGGCCAAAGCACAAGGCACCTTCGCCGTCCTGTAGCCGCCGGCAGGTGATTTGAGTTAATTTCGGCGCATAAGGGTCAATAGACCCTTGTGCGGCACCGAAATGCGCTTCAAGCGCCGAGGGCCGAACAAGGACGGGCGACATCATTACAAGCCAGGCGACCACGCCAGTTTCAACTTCACCCTTGTAGACCGTCCTGACCACCCCCATATTGGGGCGACTGACGCGTGAAGGAATCCAACTTGAGCCAACTTCTCAACCGCCGCCTGGCTCTGCTCAGCGAGCGCGCTAACCTCTCACTGCTGGAGCAGTGCTTGCATGGTATCGAGCGCGAATGCCTGCGCGTTACGGCCGATGCCCGACTGGCGCAGACCCCGCACCCCGAAGAACTGGGCTCGGCCCTGACCAACGATCAAATCACCACTGACTATTCCGAGTCGCTGCTGGAGTTCATCACCCCGGCCCTGCCTGATCCGGCAGAGACGCTGGCCAGCCTCGACAAGATTCACCGTTTTGCCTACAGCAAACTCGGTAACGAGTTCCTGTGGAGCCCTTCGATGCCGTGCCCGTTGCCGGCCGAAGAAGACATCCCGATTGCCTACTACGGCACGTCCAATATCGGTCAGCTCAAGTACGTGTACCGCAAAGGCCTGGCCCTGCGTTACGGCAAGACCATGCAGTGCATCGCCGGCATTCACTACAATTTCTCCCTGCCTGAAGTGCTGTGGCCGGTACTGATGAAGGATGAAGGCTTTGTCGGCACCGAGCGCGACTACCAGTCCAATGCCTACATCGCGCTGATTCGTAATTTCCGTCGTTACAACTGGCTCCTGATGTACCTGTTTGGTGCTTCGCCTGCGCTGGATGCGGGTTTCCTGCGCGGCCGCTCACACCAGCTGGAACAACTGGACGCCGATACGCTGTACCTGCCTTACGCCACCAGCCTGCGCATGAGCGACCTGGGTTACCAGAGCAACGCCCAGGCCGGTCTGACACCCTGCTACAACGACCTCAACAGCTATACCGACAGCCTGCGCAAAGCGGTGGCAACACCTTATGCACCGTATGTTGAGATCGGCACGCACAAAGATGGCGAATGGGTGCAACTGAACACCAACATTCTGCAAATCGAAAACGAGTACTACTCCAACATCCGCCCCAAGCGCGTGACCTACACCGGCGAGCGGCCGATTCAGGCGCTGGTGGCCCGTGGCGTGCAGTACGTTGAAGTGCGTTTGCTGGATATCAACCCGTTCCTGCCCGTGGGCATCGACTTGCCTGAAGCGCGTTTTCTGGACGCGTTCCTGCTGTATTGCGCCTTCCAGGAAAGCCCGCAATTCGACAACACGACCTGCAGTGATTGCTCGTCGAACTTCATGAGCGTGGTCAAGGAAGGTCGCCGTCCGGGCCTGCAATTGCAGCGCGATGGCCAGCCGGTCGACCTGAAGGAATGGGCAGCAGAACTGCTGGAGCAAATTGCACCACTGGCCGCTTTGCTCGATGCAAGCCACGGCGGCGATGCTCACAGCAAAGCGCTCGACGAACAGCTAGCCAAGGTCAAGGACGCGTCACTGACGCCGTCCGCCAAAGTCCTGGCCAGCATGATCGAGCACAAGGAAAGCTTCTCCCAGTTCTCGATGCGCCAAAGCCTGGCCCATGCCGAGTTCTTCCGCAGCGAACCGCTGAGTGCTGAAGACCAGGCTGCGTTCGAAGAAAAGGCCCGCAGTTCGCTGGTACAGCAGACCGAACTGGAACAGCACGAAGTCGGAGACTTTGATTTGTTCGTCGCCTCGTACCAGGCGAGCATTCTGGCGATCAGTAACTAAAAGCTCCTCACCTCGGGCCCCGCCCTTTGAGGCGGGGGCCAAGGGAGCACGAGTTACAGCGCCTTCTCGAATATCTTGGAATTACGCTGAAAGTTGTACAGCGACGCGCGCGCAGCCGGCA
Organism: Pseudomonas sp. TWR2-1-1; assembly: GCF_049897045.1. NCBI lineage: Bacteria > Pseudomonadati > Pseudomonadota > Gammaproteobacteria > Pseudomonadales > Pseudomonadaceae > Pseudomonas > Pseudomonas sp. TWR2-1-1. The sequence continues at coordinate 178,043 of NZ_JAFCVM010000005.1, read as the reverse complement.
GGCGTTCGACGCTGCTCGGCTCAAAGCCGCGTTCGCGGAACCAGTGGGCTGTGCGGGTTGTAAGCACGAACAGGGTTTTTAGCCCCTGGGCCCGGGCACGGTTTTCGATGCGCTCCAGCAACTCGTCACCGCGACGACCATGGCGGTACTCCGGATTCACCGCCAGACACGCCAGCTCCCCCGCGTCCGAATCGGCAATCTGATACAGCGCCGCACAGGCGATGATCATGCCTTCACGCTCAACCACACTGAACTGCTCGATCTCGCGCTCCAGCACTTCGCGTGAGCGACGTACCAGAATCCCCTGCTCTTCCAGCGGGCTGATCAGGTCGAGCAAACCGCCCACGTCTTCAATCGCCGCTTCACGGGTGACTTCGAATTGCTCCTGGGCCACCAGCGTACCGCCACCATGACGGGTAAACAGTTCCGTCAGCAGCGCACCATCTTCGGCGTAGCTGACGATGTGGCTACGTGCCACGCCGCCACTGCAGGCCTCGGCAGCCGCTTCCAGCAGTTCGGCCTGATAATCGCTCCCCAGACGCTTCATGTGCGCCGGTATCTGTTGCGGACGCAACTCACGGACCAGATGCCCGGTCTCGTCGAGCAGGCCCGACTCGGCACCGAACAACAGCAGTTTGTCAGCACCCAGGTCGATAGCGGCGCGGGTGGCGACGTCTTCGCAGGCCAGGTTGAAAATCTCACCGGTCGGTGAGTAGCCCAACGGTGACAGCAGCACGATCGAGCGCTCGTCCAGCAGACGGTTGATACCCTTGCGGTCGACCCGGCGCACTTCGCCCGTGTGGTGATAATCCACGCCATCGAGCACACCGATCGGGCGCGCTGTGACCAGGTTGCCGCTCGCCACCCGCAGGCGTGAACCCTGCATCGGCGAAGAAGCCATGTCCATCGACAAGCGCGCCTCAATCGCAATACGCAACTGGCCCACGGCATCGATCACGCACTCCAGGGTCGGCGCATCGGTAATGCGCATACCTTCATGGTAATGCGGCACCAGGCCACGGGCTTCAAGCCGGCTTTCGATTTGCGGGCGCGAACCATGGACCAGCACCAGCCGCACGCCCAGGCTGTGCAACAGCACCAGGTCGTGAACGATATTGCCGAAGTTTGAGTGCGCTACGCCGTCGCCGGGGAGCATGACGACGAACGTGCAGTCGCGGTGAGCATTGATGTAAGGGGAAGCATGACGCAGCCAATTAACGTAATCGTGCATAACCGGAGCCTGTAAAAAATGAGCAGCCTGAAAAGGGCAAAAACAGCAAACGCACAACGGGCTGGTGGTTATCGTCGAAACATACTTGGCAACACGCGTGCTCTCCTCATGTGTGGAAGTGGTGGGCGCTGGCGCTCCCGCCTTTTTTTCAGGTCAGACAATAGTGTTCGATCAACTGGCTTAATAGACGCACTGTCGGCTTCAAACGTGACATTTCCAGGTGTTCTCCCGGCTGATGAGCACAACTGATGTCGCCGGGGCCCAACACAATGGTTTCGCAGCCAAGCTGCTGAAGATAAGGCGCTTCCGTGCCAAACGCCACTGCTTGTGCGCGATGCCCGGTGAGGCGCTCGGCTACCCGTACCAGTTCAACATCGGCCGCCTGCTCAAATGGCGGGACACCGGCAGCAATCGGGGCGAAATCGATCTTCACTTGATGGCGCTCGGCCAAAGGCTGCAATTTGCCGCGAATGATCGCCCGCAGCTCGTTCGGGTCCATGCCCGGCAAAGGCCGCAGGTCAAACTCCAGCGAACATTGACCGCAAATGCGGTTTGGATTGTCGCCACCGTGAATGCAGCCAAAGTTCAGGGTCGGCTGCGGCACGCTGAACTGCGGGTTGCGGTATTCGTTGAGCCATTGCTGACGCAGCCCCTTGAGTTCGCTGATCGCGTCGTGCATGGCTTCCAGAGCGCTGTGGCCAAGGCTTGGGTCGGAGGAATGGCCGCTACGCCCCAGAATGTCGATGCGCTCCATCATCACGCCTTTGTGCATGCGGATCGGCTTGAGCCCGGTTGGCTCGCCGATCACCGCAGCACGTCCCAGCGGGCGCCCGGCTTCGACCAGAGCCCGGGCACCGGCCATCGAGGTTTCTTCGTCGCACGTGGCCAAAATCAGCAGTGGCTGCTTGAACGGCTGATCGAGCAGCGGGCGCACGGCCTCGATCACCAGCGCGAAAAACCCCTTCATGTCACAACTGCCAAGGCCTACCCAGCGATTGTCGACTTCTGTCAGTTTCAGCGGATCGGTCTGCCACAGCGCTTCGTCATAAGGCACGGTATCGCTGTGCCCCGCCAGCACCAGCCCCCCGGGGCCGCTGCCAAAGCTGGCGAGCAAGTTGAATTTCCCCAGGCTGACCTGCTGGATATCGCAACTAAAACCCAGCTCGGCGAGCCAGGTGGCCAACAAATCGATCACCCCTCGATTGGATTGATCCAGATGAGGCTGGGTGCAACTGACCGACGCAGTGCCGATCAAGGCAGCGAATTGCTCTTTCATGGAAGGTAAAGGCATGCGCTGACTTCCTGTTAGCTGGGCGAGGCCCATCATAGAGCCATCTGGCGGGCAGAATAAACCCGTGCGACGCGTCGGAGCGGCGAGTCCTGTACACTGCACGGCCTTGGCAGCCACACCTTTTCCCGGCTGCGCAACCGTTCCTGGATTTTCCGGCCATGCAAAAAGAAACCGAAATCAAACTGCGCGTCAGCCGCGAAACCCTCGCCGCCTTGCGCGAGCACCCACTGCTGAAAAAGCGCAACAAAAGTGGCTGGGAAAGCCGTGAGTTGTTAAACCAGTACTTCGACACACCTGAGCGCGACCTGGCCAAGGCCAAAGTTGCCCTGCGCCTGCGCCGCGATGGCGAAGAAGTGATCCAGACCCTCAAGACCCGCGGCCAGAGCATTGCCGGCCTGTCGGAGCGTAACGAGTACGACTGGAAGCTGCCTAAAGCCAAGCTCGATACCAAAAAACTCGACGGCGAATGCTGGCCCGAAGAGTTGGCCGAGCTGGACAAGAAAACCCTGAAACCAATCTTCACCACCGATTTTGTCCGCGAGCGCGCAGAAATTTCGTGGGGCCGCGGCAAGGCCAAAGTCGTGATCGAAGCGGCGCTGGACCTTGGCCACGTGATTGCGGGCAAGCAGAAAGAAGAAATCTGCGAGCTGGAACTCGAACTGCGCGAAGGCGAACCGTCTGCGTTGCTGGAACTGGCAGCCGAGCTGGCCGAGAAGCTGGCCCTGATGCCATGCGATATCAGCAAGGCCGAGCGCGGCTATCGCCTGTTCGATGCCAACAGCTATGCCGTCAGCCTGCCGGCACCTGTTTTGACCCCGCAAACACCGCTGGACGACGCCTTTGCCGCGCTGGCCTGGCACTTGCTGGGCAGCAGCCAGCGCCTGGCCGAACAGTACCGTTTCAATGGCCACTGGCGTTTGCTGCAAGACTGGGTTCAACAACTGACTGACCTGCGTGCCCTGGTCAGCAGCCTGGGTCAGGCCGCGCCACGCCAATCCACCAGCGCGCTGCGCGCAGAGCTCGATGCCTTGCTTGAAGACTGGCGCCCGCTGGTACAAATCGGCCAGGACGACGAAGACGTGCGTAAAGCCGCTCCCGAGCAGTTCCTGGAAGAGCTGGAAGACCCACGCTGGGGCCAGTTCTCGCTGAACACCTCACGCTGGTTGATGGCTCGCAGCTGGACCATTGATCGCGGCACCACCCGTGGCAATCGCCAGGGTGCTGCACAGTTGGCCAGCTGGTTGCCGCGCCTGCTCTCGGACGAAGCCATCGCCCTGCGCCTGAACCGCTACCAGCAGCAACCCGAAGATCTGGCCGAGCAACTGCCGCGTATCGAGCGGATTCAGGCATGGCTGCGCCTGGCGCGTAACGTGCTGGAAATCCCGGAAGTCGATCGTTTGTACGGTGAACTGAACAAGCTGCAGGAACTGGCCAACCAGCCAATCTCTGAAGATGCCGAGAGCAATGACCTCTTGCTCAACGCTCGCAAGCAGCAAGCGATTGCCGTGTACCAGAACCGCGCCTGGAAGACCCTGCTGCGCGCCTAAGCGCACGGCCCCTGCAGGAGCGAGCTTGCCCGCTCCTGCAACTGCGGCCCTACTTCGTGCCTTTGGGCATGTCCGCGTCTGGCGTTCGCCAAATCAGTCGCGTGGTGTCATACCCTTGTTGTTGAGCCTTGCTCAGCAACTCCTCCCGGGTTTGCTGATCAATCTGCGGCTTGCGTGACAGCAGCCACAAATAACGCCGATCAGGATTACCCACTAGCGCCGTGCTGTAGCCATCGCCCAGGTACAACACCCAGTAATCGCCCTTGGTCACCCCCGGCAGCACCGATGACACCCAGTTATCGAACTCGACCCACAGTTTGTCGGTTTTACCCGCAACCTGAGGCGTAGCCGTACCTTTGGCCTCTTCCCACTCGCCTTCAGCGGTCCGGCAACGGTTCAGTACCGCCACGTTGCCGTCCGGCTTGAGGCTGTAGTGCGCCTCGGATTGCGCGCAGTTACGCTGGAAGAACATTGGCAATCTCGCCTGCTCATACCAGGTGCCCTGATAACGTTTGAGATCAACGCTTTCGACGGTTTTGGGGGCCAGCGAATTGTCGGAGGTGCTGCATCCGGCTAACAGCAGTGCAGCGCCGAACGTGGCTAAAAGACGTTTCATCGCAGATGCTCCTGATCAGCCTTACTTAAGACCTTGCCCGGAAAAAATCAGCACTTTATCGCCAGCGTATTGCACGCTGATAAAGCTGGTTTTATCACCCCAGGTGCAGCTCGACATACCCAGTGCACCGGAACAATCGGTCGGGCTACCCAACAACTTCTCTACCTCGGCCTTGGTCATGCCGGCCGACAGTTTTGAGTAGTTTTCCTGGTTGACCTTGCTGCATGCCGCCAGCAATACGCAAAACGACAACATTGCCAAAGAACGCAACTTCATGGAAAAGCTCCTGATTGAGAAAGTCGGCCGAGCCGCTTGATGCAAGCTTAGAAGAGAAAAGTACGGGGTGGTTCCCGATAGGCGGGGGGATTTGTTCCGGGACCGGAAACAACTGTAGGAGCGAGCTTGCTCGCGAGCTGTTGGGGACTGAACAGCTCGCGAGCACGCTGGCTCCTACAGGAGGTGAAGCGGTGCGTCTTACTTGTTGTGGTACGAAGTCACGCGTGCCACTTCTTCTTTCGAGCCCAGGAACACCGCTACACGCTGGTGCAGGCCTTCCGGCTGGATGTCGAGGATACGCTGGTGGCCGTCAGTGGAAGTACCACCAGCCTGCTCCACAAGGAACGACATCGGGTTGGCTTCATACATCAAACGCAATTTGCCCGGCTTGGACGGCTCGCGGCTGTCACGCGGGTACATGAACAGACCGCCACGGGTCAGGATCCGGTGTACGTCGGCAACCATCGCGGCAACCCAGCGCATGTTGTAGTTCTTTTCCAGCGGGCCTTCTTCGCCAGCCAGCAACTCGTCAACGTAGCGTTGTACCGGAGCTTCCCAGTGACGCTGGTTGGACATGTTGATGGCGAATTCCTGGGTGCTCTCAGGAATGGTGATGTCTTCGTGGGTCAGTACGAAGCTGCCCATTTCACGGTCCAGGGTGAAGCCTTTGACGCCGTCGCCCAGGGTCAGCACCAGCATGGTCTGAGGGCCATAAATGGCGTAACCGGCAGCTACCTGCTGCGTGCCTGGCTGCAGGAAGGCCTTTTCATTCAAAGGCTCGTTCTGGGTCAGGTATTCGTTCGGGCAACGCAGCACCGAGAAGATAGTACCGACCGGGGCGTTGATATCGATGTTCGACGAACCGTCCAGCGGGTCGAATACCAACAGGTATGCGCCTTTCGGGTATTTGCCCGGAATCTGGTAGGCATTGTCCATTTCTTCGGACGCCATACCGGCCAGGTGACCGCCCCACTCGTTTGCTTCAAGCAGGATTTCGTTGGAAATCACGTCGAGCTTCTTCTGCACCTCACCTTGTACGTTTTCGGTGCCCATGCTGCCCAGAACACCACCCAGGGCACCTTTGGACACGGCGTGGCTGATCTCTTTGCAAGCACGCGCCACCACTTCGATGAGGAAACGCAAATCAGCAGGCGTGTTGTTGCTGCGGGTCTGCTCGATCAAATAGCGACTCAGGGTAACGCGGGACATGTAAGGCTCCGAACAATGGGGAGGGGGGCGAAAAACCCGCGCAGTTTAACGCGTGTTGCCGTGCAAATCTTCTAATCAGACTCAGAACCGGCCAAGCGGGTTCAGCTGAATCCTTAAATCATCCAAAAACCTGTAGCCGCTGCCGCAGGCTGCGATAAGTCCCACAGGGGCTTCGCTCTTAAAAGCACGAGCCCTGCGGTCTCGATCGCAGCCTGCGGCAGCGACTACAAAGAGCTCTACAACGCTTTCCAGATTTCAGTCGCATACTCGCGAATGGTGCGGTCAGAGGAGAACCAGCCCATGCGCGCCGTATTGAGCACGGCTTTGCGCCACCAGGCGTCCCTGTCATGCCACAGGGTTTCAACCCGCATCTGGGCAGCCCAGTACGCATCGAAATCCGCGCAGACCAGAAAACGGTCGTAATCAATCAGAGAGTCTACAAAGCCGGTGTACCGCGCCTGGTCGTCATGGGAAAAGACCCCGCCGCGAATGGCCTGCAATACGTCATTGAGTCGATGGGAGGCGGCAACATCAGGCCCGGCGTGAAACTCGCCATTGCGCTTGCGGGCTTCGACCTGCTCTGCGCTGAGGCCGAAAATAAACATGTTATCGGCGCCAACCCGCTCGCACATCTCCACGTTGGCGCCATCCAGGGTGCCGATGGTCAACGCTCCGTTGAGGCCGAACTTCATGTTGCTGGTACCCGAGGCTTCGAAACCTGCAGTGGATATCTGCTCGGACAGATCCGCAGCCGGAATGATGCTTTCGGCCAGGCTGACGTTGTAGTTGGGGATAAACACCACTTTGAGCAGGCCGCGTACGGTCGGATCGTTATTCACCGTGCGGGCGATATCGTTGGCCAGTTTAATGATGAGCTTGGCCTGCTCATAACTGGCCGCCGCCTTGCCCGCGAAAATCTTGACCCGGGGCACCCAGTGGTTGCCCGGCTCGGCACGAATGGCCTGGTACAGCGCGACGGTGTGCAGCAGGTTGAGCAGTTGGCGCTTGTACTCGTGAATCCGTTTGACCTGCACATCGAACATCGCTTCAGGATTGACCACGATACCCAGGCGCTCATAGATCAGCGCTGCCAAGGTGCACTTGCTTTGCAGGCGCTGCGCGGCAAATTGCCTGCGAAAATCTTCACGCTCGGCAAAAGGCTCCAGCTTGATCAGCTTGTACTCGGTGTCATCAAGGACATCGGGCCCCAGCGCTTCAACCAGCATCGCGGTCAATGGCGGGTTGGCCTGAAACAGCCAGCGGCGGAAGGTCACGCCATTGGTCTTGTTATTGATCCGGTTCGGATAGAGCTTGTGCAACTCGGAGAAAACCGTGCTGCGCATCAACTGAGTGTGCAACCCGGATACACCGTTGACGCTGTGGGAGCCGAGAAACGCCAGATTACCCATGCGTACCCGACGGCCGTTTTCCTCTTCAATCAGCGACACGGCACGCAGCACATCGAAATCATGCACCCCTTTGTCGCGCAGAGAATCGATGTGATAGCCATTGATCAGGTAGATGATCTGCATATGGCGCGGCAACATGCGCTCCATCAACCCGACAGGCCAGGTTTCAAGTGCTTCGGGGAGCAAGGTGTGATTGGTGTAAGACAAGGTGTCGACAGTGATTTTCCAGGCGGTTTGCCACTCGATGGCGTGTTCATCGACCAGGATGCGCATCAATTCCGCAACGGCGATCGAGGGATGAGTGTCGTTGAGCTGGATGGACACATGCTCGGCCAGGTTCAGCAGCGTGTCGTGAACGTGCAAGTGCCTGCGCAACAGATCCTGCAGCGACGCCGAAACAAAGAAAAACTCCTGGCGCAGGCGCAGCTCCTGCCCGGCCTCGTTGCTGTCTGCCGGATACAGCACACGGGAAATACTTTCGGCGCGCACCACCTCGGCCACCGCACCCAGATGGTCACCGGCGTTGAAACGCCCCAGGTTCAGGTCATGCAGCGCCCTGGCGCGCCACAGCCGCAAGGTGTTGACACTGGCACCGCGCCAGCCCACGACGGGGGTGTCATAGGCGATGGCCCTCACCGTCTCGCTGGGCTCCCAGACCTGCCGTGACTGGCCGTGCTCATCCTGCCGGGTTTCAACCGCACCGCCAAAGCCGATCGAGTACAGCACTTCGGCGCGCTCAAACTCCCACGGGTTACCGAAGTCCAGCCAGTTCTCGGTTTGCTCCTGCTGCCAGCCGTCGACGATGCTCTGCCGGAACAACCCGTGCTCATAACGGATGCCGTAACCATGGGCGGCGATGCCCAGGGTCGACATGCTTTCCATAAAGCAAGCGGCCAGACGACCCAGGCCGCCGTTGCCAAGCGCCGCATCGGGCTCCAGCAGGCGGATGCGCTCCAGATCGACCCCAAGCTCGGTCATCGCCTCGCGCGCGACCTCCAGCAGCCCCAAATTGCTCAGGCTGTCATACAGCAAGCGCCCGATCAGAAATTCCAGCGACAGGTAGTACACCCGCTTCTGGTCCTTGCGATAAATCTGCCGCGTATGGTCCATCCAGTGCTCGACCATATGGTCGCGGGCAGCCAGTGCGATGGCTTCGAACCAGTCATGGTCAAACGCGTGATCCGGGTCCTTGCCCACCGCGTAAGTCAGTTTGGCTACCACAGCGGCACGAAAAGCCGCCACCTGTGCGTCACGAACAAGCGGTTCCTGGGGCATCGATACAACCTCGAACGAGAAGGAGCGATTTGAAGAACGAATGGTGTCAGCCTAGACCGTTCGACATGAGGAAAGCGCTTTGATTCGGGGTTTTAGGGCTGTTTTTACAAATAAAACTGACGAAATGAATATCGCCCCAAAACGAGGCGCGAACGCCAGTGAGCGCTTTAAAACATGGCCCTGATCGAAAAACCGGCAAATGGTTGTTCACACATTCACCAACCCCGGTATCATCGCGCGCCCTGATGCACGCCGGAATACAAGCCTGATGAAGTCCAACCTGATCGCCGCCGCGGAAATCGACCGTATCGATACCTGGGCCAAATACTCCGCGCCCATGTGCGGTTCCTGCATTTCCAGCTGCTGCACGCTGCCGGTCGAGGTCAAAATCAAAGACCTGATCCGCATCGGCATCGTCGATGAGTTTGAGATGGGCGATCCGCCGAAAAACATCGCCAAACGCCTGCAGAAAGAAGGCATCGTGGAGCGCTTCAATCAGAAGTCCGGGATTTTCACCCTGCAGCGCATGAGCAATAACGACTGCCTGTACCTGGATCGCAAGTCGCGCATGTGCACCATTTACGAAAAGCGCCCGGACACTTGCCGCAACCACCCACGGATTGGCCCGCGCCCGGGTTATTGCGCCTATGTGCCCAAAGCGGTTGAACGCAAAAACAGCAGCGAGAAGCTGATGGTGTTTTAACCCGCTCTCGATCCATGGGGGAGCTGGCCTGCGGCGCTCTGCCTGATAAACCGCAACTGCCCCATCGCTGGCAAGCCAGCTCCCACAAGGCCCGCGCAGCACACAAATCCCGGGCTGTGACCCAATACCTGTGGGAGCCGATGACATCCCTGCGCGCTACCTGATAAACCGCAACTGCTCCATCGCTGGCAAGCCAGCTCCCACAAGGCCCGCGCAGCACACAAATCCCGGGCTGTGACCCAATACCTGTTGGAGCCGATGACATCCCTGCGCGCTGCCTGACAGACCGCAACTGCCCCATCGCTGGCAAGCCAGCTCCCACAAGGCCCGCGCAGCACATAAATCCCGGGCTGTGACCCAATACCTGTGGGAGCCGATGACATCCCTGCGCTCTACCTGAAAACCGCAACTGCTCCATCGCTGGCAAGCCAGCTCCCACAAAGCCCGCGCAGCACATAAATCCCGGGCTGTGACCCAACACCTGTGGGAGCCGGCTTGCCGGCGATGACATCCCTGCGCGCTGCCTGACAGACCGCAAATGCTCCATCGCTGACAAGCCAGCTCCCACAAGGCCCGCGCAACACATAAATCCCGGGCTGTGACCCAATACCTGTGGGAGCCGGCTTGCCGGCGATGACATCCCTGCGCGCTGCCTGATAAACCGCAACTGCCCCATCGCTGGCAAGCCAGCTCCCACAAGGCCCGCGCAGCACATAAATCCCGGGCTGTGACCCAATACCTGTGGAAGCCGGCTTGCCGGCGATGACATCCCTGCGCTCTGCCTGATAAACCGCAACGGCTCCATCGCTGGCAAGCCAGCTCCCACAAGGCCCGCGCAGCACACAAATCCCGGACTGTGCCCCAACACCTGTGGGAGCCGGCTTGCCGGCGATGACATCCCTGCGCGCTGCCTGATAAACCGCAACTGCCCCATCGCTGGCAGGCCAGCTCCCACAAGGCCCGCGCAGCACATAAATCCCGGGCTGTGGCCCAATACCTGTGGGAGCCGGCTTGCCGGCGATGACATCCCTGCGCGCTGCCTGACAGACCGCAACTGCTCCATCGCTGGCAAGCCAGCTCCCACAAGGCCCGCGCAGCACATAAATCCCGGGCTGGGACCCAATACCTGTGGGAGCCGGCTTGCCGGCGATGACATCCCTGCGCTCTGCCTGACAGACCGCAACTGCCCCATCGCTGGCAAGCCAGCTCCCACAAGGCCCGCGCAGCACCTAAATCCCGGACACAAAAAAACGCCCCCGACCGCAAGGCCGGGGGCGTTTTTTGTTCAGCTAACTAAATAGCTTATTTGCTGCTTTTCTTGCTAGCGCGGGTACGCTCGCTTTCGCCCAGGATCTTCTTGCGAAGACGGATGGACTTAGGCGTCACTTCGCACAATTCGTCTTCTTGAACGAATTCCAGAGCTTGCTCCAGTGTGAAGCGGATAGGCGGAACCAGAGCGATGGTTTCGTCTTTACCCGAAGCACGCATGTTGTCGAGCTTCTTGCCTTTGGTTGGGTTAACGCCCAGGTCGTTGTCGCGGCTGTTGATGCCGACGATTTGACCTTCGTACACGTCTTCACCGTGACCCAGGAACAGTTTGCCACGAGCCTGCAGGGTTTCCAGCGAGTAAGTCAGAGCCTTACCGGTAGCAACCGAAACCAGAACGCCGTTCTGACGGCCGGACATGTCGCCCGACTTCATCACGTCGTAACGGTCGAAGATCGAGGTCAGGATGCCAGCGCCCGAAGTCAGAGTCAGGAACTCGTTACGGAAACCGATCAGGCCACGTGCAGGGATGTTGTATTCAAGACGAACACGGCCCTTGCCATCCGGAACCATGTTGGTCAGATCGCCTTTACGGATACCGATCTGTTCCATGATTGCGCCCTGCGATTCTTCTGGCAGGTCGATGGTTACGTTTTCGTACGGTTCGTGCTTAACGCCGTCAACCATGCGGATGATTACTTCCGGACGACCAACACCCATTTCGAAGCCTTCGCGACGCATGGTTTCGATCAGTACGGACAAGTGCAGCTCACCACGACCCGACACTTTGAACTTGTCAGCGGTGTCGCCTTCTTCAACGCGCAGAGCAACGTTGTAGAGCAATTCTTTGTCCAGACGTTCCTTGATGTTACGGCTGGTTACGAACTTGCCTTCACGGCCGCAGAACGGCGAGTCGTTAACCTGGAAGGTCATCGAAACGGTAGGTTCGTCAACGGTCAGCGGCTTCATCGCTTCGACGTTCAGTGGGTCGCACAGAGTGTCGGAGATGAACAGCTGGTCGAAGCCGCTGATGCAGACGATGTCGCCGGCAGCTGCTTCTTCAACGTCAATACGGTGCAGACCGTGGTGACCCATCAGCTTCAGGATACGACCGTTACGGCGCTTGCCGTCAGCATCGATAGCCACAACCTGGGTGTTCGGCTTGACGCGACCACGAGCGATACGGCCAACGCCGATGATGCCCAGGAAGCTGTTGTAGTCCAGTGCCGAGATTTGCATCTGGAACGGGCCGTCACGGTCAACTTTTGGAGCCGGAACGTGGTCAACAATCGCCTGGTACAGCGGGGTCATGTCTTCAGCCATGTCGGTGTGGTCAAGACCAGCAATACCGTTCAGGGCAGAGGCGTAAACCACTTTGAAGTCCAGCTGTTCTTCGGTAGCACCCAGGTTGTCGAACAGGTCGAAGATTTGATCCAGAACCCAGTCCGGACGTGCGCCTGGACGGTCAACCTTGTTGATAACCACGATTGGACGCAGGCCGGCTTCGAAAGCCTTCTTGGTCACGAAACGGGTTTGCGGCATAGGGCCGTCTTGTGCGTCAACCAGCAGCAGAACGGAGTCAACCATCGACATTACACGTTCAACTTCGCCGCCGAAGTCGGCGTGGCCCGGGGTGTCCACGATGTTGATGTGGTAGCCGTTCCAGTTGATAGCGGTGTTCTTGGCAAGAATGGTAATGCCGCGCTCTTTTTCCTGGTCGTTGGAGTCCATCACGCGCTCGTCGTTGAGCTCGCCGCGTTCCAGAGTGCCGGATTGACGCAAGAGTTTGTCTACCAGGGTGGTTTTACCGTGGTCAACGTGAGCAATGATGGCGATGTTACGTAGATTTTCGATCACTTGTGTATCTCGATCAGAGGATTCGGTGTGCTGACAGGTCGTGGCAGCGATTAACAGTAGAGTCAGGTCAAGCCGTTACAACTTGACCTCGGCGTCGGGGGGCCGGTGACGCAGGCCACAGGCATACAGCCCCGGGCTCTTAGCTCGGTCGATAAACGCGCACATTGGCATGTCCCTCACTGAGCAAATGGTGAGCATGCAGGCGACTCATCACGCCTTTGTCGCAATACAACAGGTACTGACGGGTGTCATCCAGTTCCTTGAAGCGGCTGTTCAATGCATAGAACGGCAACGCTTGTACTTCGATGCCAGCCAGTTCCAGCGGTTGATCTTCCTGAGCATCCGGGTGACGGATGTCTATCACGATCTGGCCCGCCAGCACTTCGCTGACCTCTTCGACTTGCAAGTCCTGGCCCAATTCATCGATCACCCGATCAATCGGCACCAGTTTGGCCCGCTCAAGCGCACGCTCGAGCACGGCCATATCGAACTGTTGTTCTTCGTACTCCACGCGGTTGCGTTTGGCGTGGGTCTTGGGGTTGACCGAAATCACCCCGCAATATTCAGGCATGTGCTTGGCAAAATCGGCCGTACCGATTTCAACCGCCTGATCAATGATGTCCTGCTTGTGGCTCGCGATCAGTGGACGCAGGACCAATTTGTCAGTAGCCGAGTCAATCAGCGACAAATTGGGCAGGGTCTGGCTCGATACCTGGGAAATCGCTTCGCCGGTTACCAGCACTTCGATATCGAGACGCTCAGCGATACGGGTTGCAGCGCGCAACATCATACGCTTCAAAATGACGCCCATATGACTGTTATCGACTTTGCCGAGAATTTCGCCCAAAACTTCTTCGAACGGAACGCTGACAAACAGCACGCGCTGCGAGCTGCCGTACTTCTTCCATATATAGTGCGCGACTTCCATCACGCCCAGTTCATGGGCACGTCCGCCCAGGTTGAAGAAGCAAAAGTGGCTCATGAGGCCGCGACGCATGATCTGGTAGGCCGCAACGGTAGAATCGAAACCACCGGACATCAACACCAGGGTCTGTTCCAGAGAGCCCAGCGGGAAGCCGCCGATGCTGTCGTGCTGGCTGTGAATCACAAACAACCGTTGGTCGCGAATTTCGAAGCGGACTTCAATTTGCGGATTTTTCAGGTCAATTCCTGCCGCACCGCATTCACGACGCAGCTTGCTGCCGACGTATTTCTCGATTTCCATCGAGGTAAACGGGTGCTTGCCGCCGCGCTTGCAACGCACGGAAAAAATCTTGCCCGCCAGCGCATCACCGAAGTGCAATTTGCACTTTTCAACCACGTCATCGAAGTCACCCAGCGGGTACTCGTCGACTTGCAGGAAATGGGTGATGCCCGGCATGCAGCTAAGGCGCGCAGTCATCTCCTTCAGGGCTTTGGGGTCACTTACGCGCGTTTGCAGCTCGATGTTGTCCCACACGCCCGTCACCACCACAGCCGGATCCAGATCGCGGAGCACAGCGCGGATGTTTTTAGCCAATTGGCGGACGAAACGCATCCGAACCGGACGGCTCTTAATAGTGATTTCGGGGAAGACTTTTACGATTAGTTTCATGAAAACAGCGCGCGAGCAGCCTGCCAAAAAAGGGGGGCGCGGATTATAGCGGAAATTGCTCAAGGTTTAACCAGTTATCGTACAAACGGTTTTCACCGCACCAAAATGGGTCAAAAGACCCGGATTTCGCTTCATTTGAGTGCGACAAAGCTTCTTAATCGGTAGTCTGCGGCGCTGACCTGCTTAAGATTGGGGCATTAAGCCCAAGTCGGGGCACTGGCATGCAATTTGCTCTCTTGTGAGGCAGGTTGCCTTGGCAGAGTATTCGCGCCGGCATCAACCACCTTTAACGGGCTCTCCACTACTCAGCCCGAAGCCACCCGGAGGACACTATGTCGAAGTCGGTTCAACTCATCAAAGATCATGACGTCAAGTGGATTGATCTGCGCTTCACTGACACTAAAGGCACTCAGCACCACGTGACCATGCCGGCCCGTGATGCGCTGGATGAAAACTTCTTCACCGACGGCAAAATGTTCGACGGCTCCTCCATTGCTGGCTGGAAAGGCATCGAAGCGTCCGACATGATCCTGCTGCCAGACGACAGCACTGCCGTTCTGGACCCGTTCACCGAACAGCCAACGCTGATCCTGGTGTGCGACATCATCGAACCTTCGACCATGCAAGGCTACGATCGCGACCCGCGCGCCATCGCCACCCGTGCCGAGGAATACCTGAAGTCCACCGGTATCGGCGACACCGTGTTTGTGGGTCCGGAGCCTGAGTTCTTCATCTTCGACGAAGTGAAATTCAAGTCCGACATCTCCGGTTCCATGTTCAAGATCTACTCCGAACAAGGTTCGTGGATGTCCGACCAGGACGTGGAAGGCGGCAACCGTGGCCACCGTCCAGGTATCAAGGGCGGCTACTTCCCTGTTCCTCCGTTCGACCACGATCATGAAATCCGTACCTCCATGTGCAACGCCATGGAAGAGATGGGCCTGGTCATCGAAGTACACCACCACGAAGTGGCAACTGCCGGCCAGAACGAAATCGGCGTGCAGTTCAACACCCTGGTGAAAAAGGCTGACGAAGTTCAGACCCTGAAGTACTGCGTACACAACGTGGCAGACGCCTACGGCCGTACCGCTACTTTCATGCCTAAGCCTCTGTACGGCGACAACGGCTCGGGTATGCACGTACACATGTCCATCTCCAAAGATGGCAAGAACACCTTCGCTGGCGAAGGTTATGCCGGCCTGTCCGACACCGCCCTGTACTTCATCGGCGGCATCATCAAGCACGGTAAGGCCCTGAACGGCTTCACCAACCCGGCTACCAACTCCTACAAGCGTCTGGTACCAGGCTTCGAAGCCCCGGTAATGCTGGCCTACTCGGCTCGCAACCGTTCTGCTTCGATCCGTATTCCTTACGTGTCCAGCCCTAAGGCTCGCCGTATCGAAGCACGCTTCCCGGACCCGGCTGCCAACCCGTACCTGTGCTTCGCAGCACTGATGATGGCTGGTCTGGACGGTATCCAGAACAAGATCCACCCGGGCGACGCAGCTGACAAAAACCTGTACGACCTGCCGCCTGAAGAGGCGAAAGAGATCCCGCAGGTTTGCGGCAGCCTGAAAGAAGCCCTGGAAGAGCTGGATAAAGGTCGTGCATTCCTGACCAAAGGCGGCGTTTTCAGCGACGATTTCATCGACGCTTACATCGCTCTGAAAAGCGAAGAAGAAATCAAGGTTCGCACCTTCGTACACCCACTGGAATACGAGCTGTACTACAGCTGCTAATCCAGCAACGACTGCCCACGCAGGCGTTACCAAGAGGCCTCCTTCGGGAGGCCTTTTTTATGGCCGCGGTTTTATCGCTTGCGCACCCACAGAAAGAAATCCGACCGGTGCTGCAGCCATTGACCCAGTCAATAAAGGCCGGAGCCGACATCAATCCCCTCGACACTAGCCCAGGCTGACGCCCCCTGTTTCTCACAAGGTGGCCACCGGCAATGCCCCACGAAAGTACTGCGACTCCAACAGACCCCACCGGAATTTCCCGAGTGAGACAGCAGGCAACCCTGCTTTTATTTGTACTGCTTTGTGCCCAGCCGGCGGCAGCGCAGATCTATCGCCATAGCGATAGCAACGCCAGCGTGACATTCAGCGACGTACCGGCGACGGGCGGCCACTCGGAGCAGATATCTGTTTTGCCGGCAAACCGGATCGCAGCGTTCCGGCATTGGCCTGCCAGTATCCCCCCGTACATGCTGCTGCCCGAACAGGAACTCGCCCAGCCGCTCAACCCCGATCGCTACAGGCGTCAGCCACAGCAGACCGCTCAGGACAATTTAGAGGCGAACTGAATCTATTCAGCATATATGCACTATATTGGTGCGACTGCTGATCTATTACACACTTCTCAGCCCAATTTGGTTCAAAACGACCCACGTCAATTGCATTAACGCCATCTAAAAGGGCTGTAACTCCTTATTTCAGGCGAATCGCGCTTCTTTTCGGAGCCTTGGTTTGTTTTTTGCATTTTCCTTGTCTCAGCGCCTCACCCGCGCATGCAATCCGGGATCGGCCCATGACCATCAGTGACGCCCTGCACCGACTGCTACTCGACAATCTGACCACTGCCACCTTGTTGCTCAATGCCGATCTGCGCCTTGAGTACATGAACCCGGCAGCGGAAATGCTGCTGGCCATCAGCGGCCAACGCAGTCATGGGCAATTCATCAGCGAACTGTTTACTGAGTCGACGGAGGCCTTGCACTCGCTGCGCCAGGCCGTTGAACAGGCCCACCCGTTTACCAAGCGCGAAGCCATGCTGACGTCGCTGACCGGCCAGAGCCTGACGGTCGACTACGCCGTGACCCCGATCCTGAGCCACGGCGACACAATGCTGCTGCTTGAAGTGCACCCGCGCGACCGGCTGCTGCGTATCACCAAAGAAGAAGCGCAGCTGTCCAAGCAGGAAACCAGCAAGATGCTGGTGCGCGGCCTGGCCCACGAAATCAAGAACCCGCTGGGCGGCATTCGCGGCGCGGCGCAGTTGCTGGCCCGCCAGTTGCCCGATGAAAGTCTGCGTGACTACACCAACGTCATCATCGAAGAAGCCGATCGCTTGCGTAATCTGGTTGATCGCATGCTGGGCTCCAACAAACTGCCTTCGCTGGCCATGACCAATGTGCATGAAGTGCTGGAGCGGGTGTGCAATCTGGTCGAGGCCGAGACACAGGGCAGCATCACGGTAGTGCGCGACTATGACCCCAGCCTGCCCGACCTGCTGATCGACCGCGAACAGATGATTCAGGCCGTGCTCAACATTGTGCGTAATGCCATGCAGGCCATTGGCAGCCAGAACGAACTGCGCCTGGGCCGCATCAGCCTGCGTACCCGGGCCATGCGCCAGTTCACCATTGGCCATGTGCGCCATCGACTGGTGACAAAAATCGAAATTATCGACAACGGGCCGGGCATCCCGGCCGAGTTGCAGGACACCCTCTTCTTTCCAATGGTCAGCGGCCGCCCTGACGGCACCGGGCTGGGGCTGGCCATTACCCAGAACATCATTAGCCAGCACCAGGGATTGATCGAGTGTGAAAGCCACCCTGGCCACACACTCTTCTCGATCTTTCTACCATGGAACAAGGAGCCGCATCGACATGAGCCGAAGTGAAACCGTGTGGATCGTCGACGACGACCGTTCTATCCGCTGGGTCCTGGAAAAAGCCTTGCAACAGGAAGGCATGACCACACAGAGCTTCGACAGCGCCGACGGAGTGATGAGCCGACTCGCCCGCCAGCAGCCCGACGTGATTATTTCTGACATTCGCATGCCCGGCGCCAGCGGTCTGGACTTGCTGGCCAAGATTCGCGAACAGCACCCGCGCCTGCCCGTGATCATCATGACCGCCCACTCGGACCTCGACAGTGCGGTAGCGTCTTATCAGGGTGGCGCGTTCGAATACCTGCCCAAGCCGTTCGACGTCGACGAAGCTGTATCCCTGGTCAAGCGAGCCAACCAGCATGCCCAGGAGCAACAAGGCCTGGCCGCCCCTCCGTCACTGGCACGTACTCCGGAAATCATCGGTGAAGCACCGGCGATGCAAGAGGTATTTCGCGCCATTGGCCGACTCAGCCACTCCAACATCACCGTTTTGATCAACGGTGAGTCGGGCACCGGTAAAGAACTGGTCGCCCACGCTCTGCATCGCCACAGCCCGCGCGCGGCATCGCCTTTTATCGCGTTGAACATGGCAGCCATCCCCAAGGACCTGATGGAGTCCGAGCTGTTCGGCCACGAGAAAGGTGCCTTCACCGGAGCCGCAAACCTGCGCCGCGGACGGTTTGAGCAAGCCGATGGCGGGACCCTGTTTCTGGACGAAATCGGCGACATGCCTGCCGACACCCAAACGCGCCTGCTGCGGGTTTTGGCCGATGGCGAGTTCTACCGGGTCGGTGGCCATACGCCGGTCAAGGTCGATGTACGGATCATTGCAGCGACACACCAGAACCTCGAAACCCTGGTGCAGGCCGGCAAGTTCCGCGAAGACCTGTTCCACCGCCTGAACGTGATCCGCATCCATATCCCGCGCCTGTCGGACCGTCGCGAAGACATCCCGACCCTGACCCGCCACTTCCTCAGCAGCGCCGCGCAAGAGCTGTCTGTCGAGCCCAAGCTGCTCAAGGCCGAGACTGAGCAATACCTGAAAAACCTGCCGTGGCCAGGCAACGTACGCCAGCTGGAGAACACCTGTCGCTGGATCACCGTGATGGCTTCAGGTCGCGAAGTGCATATCAGCGACCTGCCGCCCGAGCTGTTGAACCTGCAGCAAGACACGTCGCCAGTCACCAACTGGGAGCAGGCCCTGCGCCAGTGGGCTGACCAGGCGCTGGGCCGTGGCCAGTCCAACCTGCTCGACAGTGCGGTGCCGACGTTTGAACGGATCATGATCGAGACCGCCCTCAAGCACACCGCAGGCCGTCGCCGCGATGCAGCCGTGCTGCTGGGCTGGGGCCGCAACACCCTGACCCGCAAGATCAAGGAACTGGGGATGAAGATTGATGGCGACGAGGATGACAGCGACGAGGCATAACTCGCCATCGGGATGATGGGAGAGCTGGCTTGCCAGCGATGGCACCCTGTGATCTGCCTGAAAGATCGCGCGCAAGCTCGCGCCTACAGGACCGCACCAGCTTCAGGCAACACGCACTAATTGTGTGCACAGCTCTAGATCAATGGTTACAGCAACATCGGCAACCCAAAACAGCAGTCCCAAAAAAGCCCCGGATTCCGGGGCTTTTGCATATGGATGAAAAAAATAACATCGAAAACCCAAAACTGGCATGCACCCTGCAATAACCCTGACAACGCTTTAGGGGACCTTGATACAGGCAGGTCAAGACTCCCCACTTTTACATCCGCAGCCTTGATGCCTTCTGCATCAACGCGCACAACGCTTTTGGGGAACCGGTACAGGCAGGCCGCAATTCCCTCTTTTATTACTCTCGCAGGTTTACCTGCAACCGCCAGCGCCCTTCCTGCGGCGCTCCGGCCCAGTCGCCCCGCAGAGCACGGGCCGCCACCAACGTCAGCAGCAACCCGCCATCGGTATGACGTAGCCGCCAGTTCACAACCTTGTCAGCGAGCTTCAACTGGCCATTTTGCGGCGTGCCCCTGGCATCGAACAGCAACCCCAGGGTGCCATCAACCCATTCGCCATGCAGCTTGGGCTCAGCGCTGAACCACACCACCAGCGCGCCGGGCAACACGTCCACCTGCTGCAGCTCAACCGGCACAGGCGCGGTCAAACGCCCTATCATCATCCCCACCATTACACCGACTATCGCCAAAGAACCTAAAACCCGTGGCCATAGTTTCGGTCGCGGGTCCTCTTCAGGCGTAGAATGCTGCCCATCTTTAAGTTCGGAGCCGTGCATGTTTCACGTCATCCTTTTTCAACCAGAAATTCCGCCGAATACCGGCAACATTATCAGGCTGTGCGCCAACAGCGGCTGCCACCTGCATTTGATCGAGCCTATCGGTTTTGAGCTGGACGACAAGCGCTTGCGCCGTGCCGGGCTCGATTACCACGAGTACGCGCCGCTCAAGCGCCATGCCGATCTGGCCAGCTGCCTCGAAAGCCTTGGCCATCCGCGACTGTTCGCTTTTACCACCAAAGGTTCACGGCCGTTCCACGACGCCCGGTTTGCTGAAGGTGATGCCTTTATCTTCGGCCCTGAAAGCCGTGGCCTGCCGCCAGAGGTGCTGGATGCGCTGGACAGCGAACACCGCCTGCGCCTGCCGATGCGCGAAGGCTGCCGCAGCCTGAACCTGTCCAACACCGTGGCCGTGGCTGTGTACGAGGCCTGGCGCCAGCTGGACTTCAAGTAATACGCCAAAAACTGTAGGAGCGAGCTTGCTCGCGAGCTCTGCGGGGCCAGCTTGAAGAGCTCGCGAGCAAGCTCGCTCCTACGGGTGCCTCTGTCCAAAGGCAATAAAAAAGCGCCATCAAGGCGCTTTTTTATTGGGCATCGACTGTTTATTGAACAGTCGGGCTGCCTTCTTCCTGCATGCGCTGCAATTCTTGCGCGTACAAGGCATCGAAGTTCACCGGAGCCAGCATCAACGCCGGGAACGAGCCACGGGTAACCAGGCTGTCCAGGGTTTCACGGGCATACGGGAACAGGATGTTCGGGCAGAACGCGCCCAGCGTGTGGTTCATCGACGCAGGATCAAGGTTTTTGATCAGGAAGATGCCAGCCTGCTGGACTTCAGCAATGAACGCCACTTCTTCACCGTTTTTGACGGTAACCGACAAGGTCAGAACCACTTCGTGGAAGTCGCCTTCCAGCGGCTTTTGACGGGTGTTCAGGTCCAGGCCAACGCTCGGCTCCCACTGCTGACGGAAGATCGCCGGGCTTTTAGGGGCCTCGAACGACAAGTCGCGCACGTAGATACGCTGCAGGGAAAATTGTGGAGCGGTGTCTTCATCGCTAACAGCAGCGGTGTTCTGTTGGTCAGTCATCACAGATCCTTGTTGATCTTGGGGCTTATAGAGAATGAGAGTCAGACGTTCAGCAGCGCATCCAGTTTACCCGCGCGGTCCAGGGCAAACAGGTCATCGCATCCGCCGACATGGGTCTCGCCAATCCAGATTTGCGGGACTGACGTACGACCTGCCTTCTTGGCCATCTCGGCACGTACCTGAGGCTTGCCGTCGACCTTGATTTCTTCAAAGGCAACTTTCTTGCTTTCCAGCAGGTACTTGGCGCGGCTGCAGAACGGGCAATAATCGCTGGAGTAAACGATGACCTTGGACATTTTTACTTCACCACTGGCAGGTTGTCGGCGCGCCAGCTGCCAATACCGCCGGACAGTTTGGCAGCGTTGTAGCCGGCCTTGAGCAGCTCACGGGCGTGGGAGCCTGAATGCTGGCCCTGGGCATCAACCAGGATGATGGTCTTGCCCTTGTGCTTGTCCAGCTCGGCAATACGCGCCATCAGCTTGTCCTGCGGGATATTCAACGAGCCCACGATGTGGCCGGCGGCAAAGTCTTTAACCGGGCGAATATCAATCACCACGCCTTCGTCGCGATTGACCAGACCGGTCAGTTCGCCCGTGCTGATGCTGCGCCCGCCGCGGCTCATCTCGTGGGCAATCAACAACGCCAACAGGATGACAAACGCGCCTACAAGCAGGTAGTGAGAAGTCGCAAATGCAATCAGGTGCTCAACCATCAGAAGGTTCCAGGGTCGTAAAATGTGGGCCAGTATACACAGCCGCCTTGGTCGGCCAAACCCCGCCCGGCGGTGACGTCACATGAACTTCGCTTTAAACTGCGCGTCTTCTTCACACCTTCCAATAAACCAGCCACGAGTGGGATCTATGACTACCACGCCTAAACCTTTGGTCCTGATCATCCTGGATGGCTTCGGTCACAGTGAAAGCCACAAGGGCAACGCCGTCTATGCGGCCAAAAAACCGGTGCTCGATCGTCTTTGCGCGAACATGCCAAACGGCCTGATTTCAGGTTCGGGCATGGATGTGGGCCTGCCAGACGGCCAAATGGGCAACTCCGAGGTTGGCCACATGAACCTGGGCGCCGGCCGCGTGGTGTATCAGGATTTCACACGCGTCACCAAGTCGATCCGCGACGGTGAGTTCTTCGAGAACCCGACCATTTGCGCGGCAGTCGACAAGGCAGTGGCTGCAGGCAAGGCTGTACACATCATGGGCCTGCTTTCCGAAGGCGGCGTTCACAGCCACCAGGACCACCTCGTGGCAATGGCCGAGCTGGCGTTCAAGCGCGGCGCTGAAAAAATCTACCTGCATGCCTTTCTGGATGGCCGCGACACGCCGCCAAAAAGCGCGGCGTCGTCCATCGAGCTTTTGGACGAAGCCTTCAAGGCTCTGGGCAAAGGCCGTATCGCCAGTCTGATCGGGCGCTACTTCGCCATGGACCGCGACAACCGTTGGGACCGTGTGGCCCAGGCCTACAACCTGATTGTCGACGCCAAGGGCGAGTTCAACGCCGCCACCGCCCAGGAAGGCCTGGAAGCCGCCTATGCCCGTGGCGAGAGTGATGAATTCGTCAAAGCCACCACCATTGGCGAGCCGGTCAAGGTAGAAGACGGCGATGCCGTGGTCTTCATGAACTTCCGCGCCGACCGTGCCCGCGAGCTGACCCGTGTATTTGTTGAAGACGACTTCAAGGAATTCGCCCGCGCCCGCCAGCCAAAACTGGCCGGTTTCGTGATGCTGACCCAATACGCCGCCAGCATCCCGGCGCCAAGCGCATTTGCCCCCGGCAGCCTGGAAAACGTCCTCGGCGACTATCTGGCGAAAAACGGCAAAACCCAGCTGCGCATTGCTGAAACCGAAAAATACGCCCACGTGACCTTCTTCTTCTCCGGTGGCCGTGAAGAGCCGTTCCCGGGTGAAGAGCGCATTTTGATCCCGTCGCCGAAAGTAGCCACCTACGACCTGCAACCGGAAATGAGCGCGCCCGAAGTCACCGACAGGATTGTCGATGCCATCGAGCACCAGCGTTACGACGTGATTGTCGTTAACTACGCCAACGGCGACATGGTCGGCCACAGCGGTGTGTTCGATGCTGCAGTCAAGGCCGTTGAGTGCCTTGATGCCTGTGTCGGCCGCATCGTCGAGGCGCTGGACAAGGTCGGTGGCGAAGCCCTGATCACCGCCGACCACGGCAACGTGGAGCAGATGTCCGACGACACCACCGGCCAGGCGCACACCGCCCACACCTGTGAACCCGTACCGTTCATTTATGTAGGCAAGCGTGCATTCAAGGTGCGTGAAGGCGGGGTTCTGGCCGACGTGGCGCCGACCATGCTCAAACTGCTGGGTCTGCCACAGCCCGAGGAAATGACCGGCAAGACCATTTTGCTCGACGCCTAAGCCATGCACCTGTAGGAGCGAGCTTGCTCGCGAGCTTTTAAGGCTCGCGAGCAAGCTCGCTCCTACAGGAGTTTCGCGTACAGGATCTGCAGCTACTATTTCACTTTCATCCATTTCTTATAGGTAACGATGGCGGGCATACTAGGCCGTCCCGTTCCCCAGGTGTCGCCCGCCCCATGCTTCGCGCCCTTATAGCCCTGACCCTCGCATGCCTGCTCCAACCGGCGTTTGCCGACGAGCGCGCACAAACCCAACAACAGCTGGAAGCTACGCGCCAGGACATCGGCGAGCTTAAAAAACGCTTGGGCCAGCTCCAGCAAGAACAATCGGGCGTGCAAAAAGAACTGCGCGGCACCGAAACCGAAATCGGCAAACTGGAGAAGCAGGTAGACGCCCTGCAAAAAGAACTAAAAAAGAGTGAAGGCGAGCTGCTGCGCCTAGATAGCGAGAAAAAAAAACTCCACAGCGCAAAACTTGAACAGCAACGCCTGATCGCCATTCAGGCCCGTGCCGCCTATCAGGGCGGACGTCAGGAATACCTGAAGATGCTGCTCAACCAGCAAAACCCCGAGAAGTTCGCCCGGACCCTCACCTATTACGACTACCTGAGCCAGGCCCGCCTGGAGCAGCTCAAGGGTTTTAACGAAACCCTGCGCCAACTGGCCAATGTCGAAGCCGACATCAACTTGCAACAAGCCCAGTTGCTGACCCAGAAAAGCAGCCTCGATGAGCAGCGCGCCGCACTCGATAAAGTCCGCGCAGAGCGCCAGCAAGTGCTGGCCAAACTAAGCTCCGATGTCAAAGACCGCGATCAAAAGCTGCAAGCTCGCGAGCAGGATCAGGCCGATCTGGCCAAAGTCCTCAAAACCATTGAAGAAACCCTCGCCCGCCAGGCCCGTGAGGCCGAAGCAGCGCGGCAAAAAGCCCTGATTGCACAGCAGGAAGCAGAGAAAAAACGTCAACGGGAGGCTGAATCGGTTGCCACCGACGCCCCGCGCAAAACGGTCAAATCGACACCGGGTGCCCTGGTTTCGAGTGCCGGCGTCTCCTATGGCGGACCTTTTTCTCAAGCACGGGGCAAACTTCCTTGGCCAGTTGATGGTCGATTGCTTGCGCGCTTCGGTGAAAGCCGTGGTGATGATGCCCGAACCAAGTGGGACGGCGTGATGATCAGCGCCGGTGCAGGCACCCCGGTCCACGCGGTACATGGTGGGCGCGTAGTGTTTGCCGACTGGCTGCGCGGCGCTGGACAGCTGGTGATTCTGGACCACGGCAACGGCTATTTGAGCCTGTATGGCCACAACCAGACGCTGCTCAAGTCGGCCGGCGATATCGTTAAAGCCGGAGAAGTGATTTCCACCGTTGGCAACAGCGGCGGCCAGGCTACACCCGCACTGTATTTTGCTATTCGTCAGCAGGGCCGCCCCAGCGACCCTGCACAATGGTGTCACGCTCAAGGATGAGCCCATCACCTTTAATACGTAGGAGTTTGTTCAACATGCCGCATTTGTCCCGCCTCAACTCGCTGGCCCTGATGATCGCTCTGGTGATCGGCTCGCCTCTGGCATTTGCTGCCGAACCCGTCGCTCATCCGGCGCCAGCAAACAGCGCCAAGGCGCCACTGCCGCTGGACGAGCTGCGCACATTTGCCGAGGTCATGGACCGGATCAAGGCTGCGTATGTTGAACCTGTAGATGACAAGACCCTGCTCGAAAACGCCATCAAGGGCATGCTCAGCAACCTTGATCCGCACTCCGCGTATCTGGGCCCTGAAGATTTTGCCGAGCTGCAAGAGAGCACCAGCGGCGAATTTGGCGGGCTGGGCATCGAAGTCGGCTCCGAAGACGGCAATATCAAAATCGTCTCGCCGATCGACGACACCCCGGCAAGCAAGGCCGGGATTCAGGCGGGCGACTTTATCGTCAAGATCAATGGTCAGCCCACCCGCGGCCTGAGCATGACCGAGGCGGTCGACCTGATGCGCGGCAAGATCGGTCAGAAAATCACCCTGACCCTGGTGCGCAATGGCGGCACGCCTTTCGACGTAACCCTGACCCGCGCCAACATTCAGGTCAAAAGCGTCAAGAGCCAGCTGCTTGAAGACGGCTACGGCTATATCCGCATTACCCAGTTCCAGGTCAAGACCGGCGAAGAAGTTGCCGCCGCGCTGTCCAAACTGCGTCGTGAAAACGGCAACAAAAAACTCAAGGGCATCATTCTCGACCTGCGCAACAACCCGGGCGGCGTCCTGCAATCAGCCGTTGAAGTGGTGGATCACTTCATCACCAAAGGCCTGATTGTTTACACCAAAGGCCGCATCGCCAACTCCGAGTTGCGCTTCTCCGCGACCGGCAAAGACCTGAGCGAGGGCGTTCCGCTGGTGGTGTTGATCAACGGCGGCAGCGCTTCGGCATCAGAAATCGTCGCCGGCGCCTTGCAAGACCAGAAACGCGGCGTGGTGATGGGTACCACCAGCTTCGGTAAAGGCTCGGTGCAAACCGTACTGCCGCTGAACAATGACCGCGCACTGAAGATCACCACTGCGCTGTACTTCACCCCCAACGGCCGTTCAATCCAGGCCCAGGGCATCGTGCCGGACATCGAAGTCAGCCGCGCCAAGATCACCCGCGAGCAAGACACCGAGTACTACAAAGAGGCCGACCTGCAAGGTCACCTCGGCAACGGCAATGGCGGGGCAGACAAGCCCACCGGCTCCGGCCCCAAAGCCAAACCCATGCCGCAGGACGACGACTTCCAGCTGAGCCAGGCCCTGAGCCTGCTCAAAGGCCTGAGCATTACGCGCGGCAACTGAGATGCGTTTTTCGTCGGTCCTTGCCCTGCTCTGCTGCCTGACCGGTGCCGCCCATGCGGCGCCGGCCAGTCCCACCACAACACCGCACAAGGCTTACCTGAGCCTGATCATCGATGACCTTGGGCAAAACCTGCCACGCGACCGCCGCGTGCTGGCCTTGCCCGGCCCGGTCACCACGGCCGTGATGCCCGACACCCCGCACGCCGCCGAATTCGCCCGCGAAGCCTACAAGGCCGGCAAGATCGTCATCCTGCATATGCCCATGGACCCGGCCACCGGCCCGTTTGCCTGGCACCCCGACTTGCCCCTCGACGAGCTGGCAAAGCGCCTCGACGCCGCCTTCAAGGCCGTGCCCTATACCAGTGGCATCAACAACCACATGGGTAGCCGCATGACCTCACAGCCGCAGGCCATGGCCTGGCTGATGGAGAACCTGCAGCAGCGGCACAAATTCTTCGTCGACAGCCGAACCAGCGCCCAGACGGTCGCAGCGGCCCAGGCACAGAAGATCGGCCTGGCCAGCGTGTCGCGGGATGTGTTTCTGGATGATGTGCGAACGGAGGAAGCGATTGCCACTCAACTGCAAACGGCGATCAAGCTGGCGCGCAAACAAGGGTCGGCAGTGATGATCGGTCATCCGTATCCCCAGACCCTCGCCGTGCTGGAACGCGAACTGCCCAAGCTCAAGGCCCAGGGCATTGAGTGGATCGATATCAGGCAAATGATCGGCGTGCGCAGCAACAAGGCCATGGCCGGACACGGCAAGGACGGGGTCTACCGGGCTACCCCCTGATAATCCGACCCTTGTAGGAGCGAGCTTGCTCGCGAGCTTTACCTTGAAGAGCTCGCGAGCAAGCTCGCTCCTACAGTTCAGGTGCAGGTCAGGTTCAGAGGTATTTGGCGCGGATCTTGTCAACCACACCTTCGGCCCGTAACTGATCCAGCGCCTTCTGTAACCTGGCGACCACCTCGTCCGGCACCTCTTTGTTCAACGCCAGAAAAAGTTCGGCCTGATTGAAGCGCAGCACGGTCTTGAACCCTGAAATCCCTACCTGACGCGCTAAAAAGCGCCCGGCCGGGTCGCCGGTGGCCCAGAGGTCAATCTGACCGGCCAGCAGCTTTCTGGCGTTGTCCTGATCGCGCAGCACAATGACCGGCGCCATTCCTTTCTCTTCCAGGGCCAAGGCGATCGCATCGCCCTTATAGGCGCCCACCTTGTATGGGCGGGCCTGCTCAAGGGAGGTCAGGGTTATCGGGCTATTGGCCCGCGCCAGCAACACCCAGTCATCCGGGCCGATGGGGCCGACCCATTTGAACAAGGCTTCGCGCTCGGGAATCCGGGCCGTGACGAATACGCCATAACCGGGGTTATCCAGGGCAAGGTGATAGATACGCTCCCAGGGAAAGCGCAGGGTCATGCTGTAACCGATATCTGCACGCTTGAAGGTTTCGCGCAGGACATCGACGGCAATGCCTTCCAGGTTCTGGTTTTGAGCGAAATTTTTGCCGTTCTTCGCCATGTTGTAAGGCGGGAAGTTTTCGGTCAGCAGCACCAGCGAGTAACGCGAAGTATCAGCTGCAAAAACAGTACTCGTCAGGCACAGGGCAGAACTGGCGAGAACGAGTAAAAAACGTTTAAACATGACAGACGACCTAAATCCATGGCGTGCCCAAGAGTGCCGTGGGCCCGCCATGCTGTCCAGTAGCCTTTGGGCTTAGCGCACCACAATCCCGCGCTCGGCCATGTAGGCCTTGGCCTCTGGCACGGTGTATTCGCCGAAGTGGAAAATACTCGCCGCCAGTACCGCGCTGGCGTGGCCTTCGAGGATGCCGTCAGCCAGATGCTGCAGGTTGCCGACACCGCCCGAAGCGATCACCGGGATGCCCAGCGCATCGCTGATGGCACGGGTCACACCCAGGTCGAAGCCGCTTTTCATGCCGTCCTGATCCATGCTGGTCAGCAGGATCTCACCGGCACCCAGACCTTCCATCTTCATTGCCCACTCGACTGCATCGAGCCCGGTCGGCTTGCGCCCGCCGTGGGTGAAGATTTCCCAGCGCGGGGTTTCGCCCGGCAATGAAACCTTCTTCGCATCAATCGCCACCACGATGCACTGCGAACCAAAATGCTGCGCCGCCTCACCCACAAACTCCGGGTTAAACACCGCTGCCGTATTGATCGAGACCTTGTCGGCACCGGCATTGAGCAAGTTGCGAATGTCCTGGATGCAGCGCACGCCACCGCCCACGGTCAGCGGGATGAACACCTGGCTGGCCATGCGCTCGACGGTATGCAACGTGGTGTCGCGGCCATCGACGCTGGCGGTGATGTCGAGAAACGTAATCTCGTCGGCACCCTGCTCGTCATAGCGACGGGCAATTTCCACCGGGTCACCGGCATCGCGAATGTTCTCGAACTTGACGCCCTTGACGACCCGGCCGTTATCCACGTCCAGGCAAGGGATGATGCGTTTGGCCAGCGCCATGCCGTTCTCCTCAGGCCTTGTAGGCGTCGCAGAAGGCTTGCGCCTCTGCTACATCCAGGGTGCCTTCGTAAATCGCACGGCCGGTGATGGCGCCGACGATACCGGGCGCTTTGGCGTCCATCAGGGCTTTGATATCGCCCAGATTGTGGATGCCGCCCGAAGCGATCACAGGAATGCTGGTGGCTGCTGCCAGTGCCGCGGTGTAGCTCACGTTGCAGCCCTGCATCATGCCGTCTTTGGCAATGTCGGTATAAACGATGGCCGATACGCCGTCAGCCTCAAAACGCTTGGCCAGGTCGATCACCTGAATGGTGCTCACCTCAGCCCAGCCGTCAGTTGCGACAAAGCCGTCCTTGGCGTCCATGCCGACAATGATTTTGCCGGGGAAGGCGCGGCAGGCTTCAGCCACGAACTCAGGGTTCTTCACCGCTTTGGTGCCCAGAATCACGTAGCTGACGCCGGCCTTGACGTAATGCTCGATGGTTTCCAGCGAACGGATGCCGCCACCGATCTGGATCGGCAACTGCGGGTAACGCTTGGCGATGGCAGTCACCACCTCGCCATTGACCGGCATGCCTTCGAAGGCGCCGTTCAGGTCAACCAGGTGCAGGCGGCGGCAACCGCCCTCTACCCATTTGGCGGCCATGCTCACCGGGTCATCGGAGAACACGGTGGAGTCTTCCATACGGCCCTGGCGCAGACGTACACAGGCACCGTCTTTAAGATCGATAGCGGGGATAATCAGCATCTGGCAAACCTTCAAATTCGGGAGTCAGTGACTCGCAAGTCAGTTCTTTTCGAGCGCCCACAGGTCGCTTTCGATGCTCTCGAACCTCTCTTTGAGGTGCGTCTGCACATCGAAAATCGCGCGATTGTAGTAATGCGGCGCGATTTCGCGGGTGAACAGCTCAAGGATTTCAGCCGCTTCGAATGAACCCAGGTCCAGTTCGAAGCGGTCTTGCATAAAGCGTTTGATCTTGCTGTTGGCTTCGTTCTCTTGCTCGGGGGTGAGCGTGAGAATCGGCGGCTTCTTACGAGGCGCCATTACCAGCGCCCGTCCCAGGCCATGAAGTTTTCCAGCAGTTGCAAGCCGTGGGTATGGCTCTTCTCTGGATGGAACTGCACCGCAAAACGCGAGCCGTCAGCCAGCGCGGCTGCAAAGTCGACGCCGTAATGCCCGCCACCGACCACCTGGCGAGGATTACCCGCCGCGATGTAGTAGCTGTGGACAAAATAGAAGCGCGCCATATCGGGAATGCCATGCCACATAGGGTGATCGACCCTTTGCTGCACTTCGTTCCAGCCCATGTGCGGCACCTTGAGGTGCTCGCCGTCTTCGTGCAGATCCTTGCCGAAAAATTTCACCTGACCGGGGAACAGGCCGATGCAATCAACGCCACCGTTCTCTTCACTGCTATCGAGCATGGCTTGCATGCCGACGCAAATCCCGAGAAAAGGACGGTCCTGACTGACTTCACGCACCAGCGAATCAAACCCCAGACGACGGATCTCGGCCATGCAATCCCGAATGGCGCCCACACCGGGGAACACCACGCGGTCAGCTTCGCGAATCACGTTGGCATCGCTGGTAATCACTACCTGCCCGGCGCCAACGTGCTCCAGCGCCTTGGCCACCGAGTGCAAGTTACCCATGCCGTAATCGATAACCGCCACTGTCTGCATCAGAGCACGCCCTTGGTGGATGGCATTTGCCCTGCCATACGCTCGTCCAGCGCAACGGCCATGCGCAGCGCGCGGCCAAATGCCTTGAACACGGTTTCGATCTGGTGGTGGGTGTTGGTGCCGCGCAGGTTGTCGATGTGCAGGCTGACATTGGCGTGGTTCACGAAGCCCTGGAAGAACTCCTGAAACAGATCGACGTCGAAGCCGCCCACGGTGGCGCGGGTATACGGCACGTGCATTTGCAGGCCCGGACGGCCCGAAAAGTCGATGACGACGCGCGACAGCGCTTCGTCCAGCGGCACGTAGGCGTGACCGTAACGGGTCATGCCTTTTTTATCGCCGACTGCCTGGCTGAAGGCTTTACCCAGGGTAATGCCAACATCCTCGACGGTATGGTGATCGTCGATATGCAGGTCGCCTTTGCACTCGATGTCCAGGTCGATCAGCCCGTGTCGGGCGATCTGGTCGAGCATGTGCTCAAGAAAAGGAACGCCGATATCAAATCGGGCCTTACCGGTACCATCCAAGTTGATCGAGGCTTTAATCTGGGTTTCCAGAGTATCGCGCTCGACTGACGCCTTACGTTCGGCCATCACCAGCTCCGCAAAATCATTGGGCGAAAAAGGTGGCCATTATAGGCACGGGTCAGGCAAACAGAAACATGGAAGGGGATATGACTGACGGACTGAGTCATTCGGTAGGAGCGAGCGTGCTCGCGAGCCCTTTAAAAGCTCGCGAGCACGCTCGCTCCTGCGGGTCAGGCATCGGTATTAATGAAACAACACCGCCGTCTTCTGCACTGTCACCCACACGCCCCACAGCAGCGGAATGCCCACTGCCAGCCAGGCCGCGATGACCAGGGGCAGACTGCCGGAGGCCGCTTTCCATTCCAGCGAGGTGCTGGCATCGGCGCCTTTGTCGTGACCCAGCGCCTGTTCGGCCGCCAGTTGCGCGTCAGTCATGAAGTACTTGTCATCCACCGGGCGTACCAGCAAGTTGCAGATAAAGCCCAGCACCAGCAGGCCGGCCAGGATATACAAGGTGATGTCATAGGCCGCCGCACGCTCGACCCCGATGCTGAGTTGATACTCACGCAGATAGTTGACCAGCACCGGCCCAAGCACACCCGCGGCCGCCCAGGCAGTCAGCAGACGACCATGAATCGCACCCACCATTTGCGTACCGAACAGATCCGCCAGGTAAGCCGGAACCGTGGCAAAGCCACCGCCGTACATCGACAGAATGATGCAGAACGCAGCCACAAACAGCGACACGTTGCCCAAATGACCCAGGTTCGGAATCATCGCGTACAACGCAAAACCCAGGGCGAAGAACACGAAATAGGTGTTTTTACGCCCCAGGTAGTCGGAGAACGACGCCCAGAAAAAACGCCCGCCAATGTTGAACAGGCTCAGCAGACCGGTAAAACCGGCCGCAATCGCCGCGATTTGCGCCAACTGCGCCGCATCCAGCTGGCTGAATGTCAGGTCATTGCCCAGCAATTTGCCCGCGAACACTTCCTGCAACAGCGGTGAGGCCATCCCCAGAATGCCGATACCGGCTGACACGTTCAGGCACAACACCAGCCACACCAGCGCAAACTGCGGGGTTTTCCAGGCAACGCTCACGTGTACATGGCGCTGGGTAATCATCGCATTGGCGGCTTTCTTCGCCGGCGGGGTCCAGCCCTCAGGCTTCCAGCCGGTAGGCGGAACGCGGTACGACAACGCGCCACCAATCATGAACACGAAGTAAATCGCCGCCATCACCACAAAGCTCTGCCACACGCCCACGCCATCGGGGCCAGCAAAATGGCCCATCAACGCAGCTGCCAGCGGCGCGCCCACCATGGCGCCACCGCCGAAGCCCATGATCGCCATACCGGTCGCCATGCCGCGCTTGTCCGGGAACCACTTGATCAACGTCGAGACCGGCGAGATATAGCCCAGGCCCAGGCCGATACCGCCAATCACCCCCGAACCCAGCCACATCAGCCAGATCTGGTGGGTATAAATGCCCAATGCCGAAACCAGCAGGCCACCACACCAGCACAGTGCCGAGACCACACCGGCCTTGCGCGGCCCGGCATGCTCAAGCCAGCCGCCCCACACAGCTGCCGAGCAACCGAGGAAGATGAAAAACAGGGTGTAGATCCAGCCGAGCATGGAGATCGGCCAGTCACATTGCGACGAGAACACCTGCGCGATGAAGCTCATGTCCGGCGCACAAGCCACTGGCGCGGTGACGCCCAGGGCTTTGGACAGAGGCAGCCAGAACACGGAAAAACCGTAGGCCATGCCGATACACAAGTGAATGGCCAGTGCGGCCGGCGGAACCAGCCAGCGGTTGAAACCAGGCCTGGCGATGATGCGCTCCTTTGACAGGAACCCGGGCTGTGAGGCAAGACTGCCCGCAGCGGTGCTGTTACTCATTGTTGTTTCCCCCATGGATGAAGTGATCCCCGGGCACGCTAAACCCCCGACTTTGGCACCTTGCGGCACGAGTCATTTTTGTAGGATTTATTTCGAGGCGCGACAAAGCGCCGCAGAAGGCCCGAAAAACTGCCGAAGATTACCACTTGAACACAGGAAAATGCCCACGCTGATTCGGTGTTTGATAGCCAAACTGATCCGCCACTATCCACCCCACAGTCGGCCTGCCCGTGACGCTATACTCTGCGACCAACTTTAAAATTTCCCTTCACTCAGACTTACAAGGACTCGCCCATGAAAGCGTTCGGCAAAATCCTGGGTCTGGTGCTTCTCGGGTTGTTGCTGATCATCGTGGCTCTGGGCTTTGCTCTGAGCCATCTGTTCGATCCCAACGACTATAAAGACGAGATCCGCCAGATAGCCCGCGACAAAGCCCACATTGAGCTCACGCTCAATGGCGACATTGGCTGGAGCCTCTTCCCCTGGCTCGGACTGGAACTGCACGACGCCAGCGTCGCAACCCTGGCGGCACCGAACCAGCCCTTTGCCGATCTGCAAATGCTGGGTCTGTCAGTACGCGTACTGCCCCTGCTGCGCAAAGAAGTGCAGATGAGCGATGTACGGGTCGAAGGCCTGAACCTGCGCCTGACCCGCGACAAAGACGGTCACGGCAATTGGCAGGACATCGGCCAACCGGCACCTGCCACCGCCAGCACCGATGCCGGCAGCCCCAGCACCGAAACCGCAAACAAGCCGGACAGCGTCAGCCAGCCACTCAAGCTGGACATCGACAGCCTGACCGTGAATAACGCGCGGGTTGAGTACAACGACGAGCAGAACGGCCAGCAGTTCAGCGCCGAAAGCATCCAGCTGAGCACCGGCCCGATTCACGAAGCGACCAGCACCCCGGTCAAACTGACTGCGTTTCTGGGCACCAACAAGCCAGTGATGCGGGTCAAAACCGAAGTCGACGGCAAGCTGCGCTTTGACCGCGTACTCAAGCGCTATCAGTTTGAAGACATGAAAATGGTGGGCGAGGCCTCTGGCGAACCGCTGCAGGGCAAAACCATGACCTACGCAGTTCAAGGGCAGATACTGGTAGATCTTGCAGCCAACGTCGCCGAATGGAGCGGCCTGAAGGTATCAGCCAACCAGCTGCGCGCCCTGGGTGAACTCAAGGCCAGCAACCTGGACAGCACGCCACAGATCAGCGGCGGCCTGTCGATTGCCCAGCTCAATCTGGCCACCTTCCTCGACAGCATCGGCCACACCCTGCCCCAGATGGCTCCGGGTAGCCTGAGCAAAGTCGAACTGGTCAGCCGCCTGTCCGGCAGCCCCACCAGCCTGGCCTTCGACGAACTCAATCTGAAAGTCGATGACAGCACCTTTACCGGCCGTATCGCCATTGACGACTTCGCCAGACAAGCCCTGCGTGTGCAGCTCAAAGGCGACACGTTCGACGCCGATCGCTACCTGCCGCCTAAATCGGCCGCAGCCAACAGCGCTGCAGCCGCGCGCAAAACCGAAGTTCAAGGCAGCGAAGCAGGCGCATTGGCAGCATCAGGCGATACGCCATTGCCAGATGCACCGACCAAAAGCGGCTGGAGCACGACCAAGATCATTCCCGTGACTCGCCTCAAGGCGCTGGACCTGGAGGCCGACCTCAGTTATGGCCAACTGACCCTGACCCGGCTGCCGATCCAGAATGCAGCGCTCAAGGTCAGCAGCAAAGACGGCCTGCTGACCCTGCAAAACCTCAGCGGCAACCTCTACAAAGGCACGTTTGCCGCCAACGGCAGCCTCGATGTACGGCCAATGCTGCCACTGGCCAACCTGCAAACCCGGATCAACAACGTGCCGGTCGAAAAAATCCTCCAGAGCCAGGGGCAAAAACCGCCTGTAACCGGCCTGCTGACCCTCAACAGCAATGTCACAGGCAGCGGCAACAGCCAGAGCGCGCTGATTCAAAGCCTTAACGGCACGGCAAACTTTGTGCTCAACGACGGCGTGCTGCTTAACGCCAACCTTGAACAACAGCTGTGCAAAGGCATCTCTGTGCTTAACCGCAAAACCCTGAGCGGCACACCACCGGGCAAAGACACTCCGTTCAAGGAGCTCAAGGGCAGCCTGGTGTTCCGTAATGGCGTGGCCAGCAACCCGGACATGATCGTGCGCATTCCCGGCATGAGCGTAAAAGGCGATGGCGACATCGACCTGCGCGTACTGGGCATGGATTACCGCATCGGCATCATCATTGAAGGCGACACCCGCGCCATGCCGGACCCGGCGTGCCAGGTCGGCAAAAACTTCGTCGGTATCGAGCTGCCATTGCGCTGTCGCGGTCCGCTGGAGCTGGGCGCCAAGGCCTGCCGTCTGGACAAGGAAGGGCTGGGCAAAGTCGCTGCCAAAGTGGCGGGCAATAAAATCAGCGAGAAGCTTGAAGAGAAACTCGGCGACAAGGTCAGCCCGGAACTCAAAAATGCCCTCAAGGGGCTGTTCAACCGATGAAAGACGAGCAATTTTCTGTAGCGGTACTGGACTGGTATGACCGCCACGGCCGCCACGATTTGCCCTGGCAACAGGGCATCACCCCATACCGGGTATGGGTCTCGGAAATCATGTTGCAGCAGACCCAGGTCAGCACCGTGCTCAACTACTTCGACCGGTTTATGGCCTCGCTGCCAACAGTCCAAGCCCTGGCCGCCGCTCCCGAAGACGAAGTGCTGCACCTGTGGACCGGGCTGGGCTACTACACCCGCGCGCGCAATTTGCAGAAGACCGCAAAAATCGTGGTCGCTGAATATGGCGGTGAATTTCCGCGGGATGTCGAAAAACTGGTGGAGCTGCCCGGCATTGGCCTGTCCACTGCCGGTGCGATCGCCAGCTTGAGCATGGGCCTGCGCGCCCCGATCCTCGACGGTAACGTCAAGCGGGTGCTGGCGCGCTATACGGCGCAAGAGGGATACCCCGGCGAGCCCAAGGTCGCCAAACAGCTGTGGGCCACCGCAGAACGCCTGACGCCCCGGGACCGGGTCAATGCCTATACCCAGGCGATGATGGACATGGGCGCCACGCTTTGCACCCGCAGCAAGCCCAGTTGCCTGCTGTGCCCGCTCGAAAGCGGCTGCCAAGCACACTTGCTGGGCCTGGAGACACGCTACCCGATCCCC
This sequence comes from Pseudomonas sp. TWR2-1-1, assembly GCF_049897045.1. Lineage (NCBI taxonomy): Bacteria > Pseudomonadati > Pseudomonadota > Gammaproteobacteria > Pseudomonadales > Pseudomonadaceae > Pseudomonas > Pseudomonas sp. TWR2-1-1. Next base: position 141,814 of record NZ_JAFCVM010000005.1, on the reverse strand, counting down.
AAGCCGCGCAAGACCATCCCGCAAAAACGTACCCTGATGCCGATGCTGGCGAACGCCGAGGGCGCGATCCTGCTTTACCGTCGCCCGTCTACCGGCCTGTGGGGCGGGCTCTGGAGCCTGCCCGAGCTGGATGACCTCAAAGACATCGAGCATCTGGCATTGCAGCACGCCCTGAAGCTGGGCCCGCAACACGAACTGCCCGGCCTGACCCACACGTTTAGCCATTTCCAGCTGGCCATCGAACCCTGGCTGGTCCACGTCGAAGAGTCCGGCCATCACATGGCCGAGGCTGACTGGCTCTGGTATAACCTCGCCACCCCGCCGCGCCTGGGCCTTGCTGCCCCGGTCAAGAAGCTGCTCAAACGCGCAGCCGAGCTATTGAATCCAGGAGAGTCGTCATGACCCGCACCATCATCTGCCGCAAGTACAAAGAAGAATTGCCCGCCCTTGAGCGCGCTCCGTTCCCGGGCGCCAAAGGTCAGGACATTTTTGATCACGTCTCGGCCAAGGCATGGGCAGACTGGCAAAAACACCAAACGCTGCTGATCAACGAGAAGCGTTTGAACATGATGAACGCCGAAGACCGAAAATATTTGCAGGGCGAAATGGATAAGTTCTTCAGCGGCGAGGAATACGCACAAGCTGAAGGCTATGTTCCGCCAACCGAATAATCCCCGGTTTTATTGGGTTTGGCCCGTAAGCGACGGTAATAGTTAAATATTTTTCAAAAAAGTGTTTGACGGATAATCGAAAAAGGCTTCTAATGCGCCCCGTTGCCCAGATAGCTCAGTCGGTAGAGCAGGGGATTGAAAATCCCCGTGTCGGCGGTTCGATTCCGTCTCTGGGCACCACATTCAGCATTGATGTGGTGTTCGCACCACCTCAAAGCAAACAAGAAACCCGCCTAGTGCGGGTTTTTTGTTGGGCGCGATTTATACCCGGTGGCGCCACCTCTCTTGGCGATTGCAAAGAGATGGGGTTCAATCCTCTCCTCAGCCTGCAAAGGACACACGTTCATGGCAACGCCAAAGAAACAGCAAAAACACGCGCAGCGGGCCAAATCCAAAGCCAAACAGAACCGCGTCGGCAAGCCGGCCAAGGCTTCGGCTGCGACCCTGATCGACAATCCGTTCGATGACGTAAAAATCGACCTCAGCACCTTCAACTTCCAGGACATCCTCGACAACGGCTTTGACCCGGCCGATTACGACGATCTGTTCCAGGTGATGAAGGCCGCCGAAGCCATCAACCTGCAAACCATGTGCACGGTGTTCCTGCAATACCCGGTGCTGGAGCTGGTGATCTCGGAAGAGGAAGAAGAGCCCGCGACCGACTTCCTGATGGGCCTGCTGATCGAGTACCGGATTGCCATCCATGGCGACGATGAAGACAGCGCCGTGGCCTGGATCGAAACCCCGGCATTCCACAAAGCCTACGTCGAAGCTTCGCGCCTGCTGCAAGAACGCAACACCCGGAGCAGCCACTGACAGCTGCCCTGCCCCGACCTGTCAGCCGGGCGTTCACCGAGCCTGCTGCTGACGGTTACTTGCTGGGCGGTCTTGAATGGCGCCAGCACACGCCGCACGCCTCGCGCGCCGTAGTCATCATCAATGCCGCCACCTCGGTGCGCTGCAGCTACTACGCGCGCTTTGCCGAGTATCTGTTCAGCCATGGCATGGACGTGATGCTGTTTGACTACCGCGGCATCGGCGCCTCGCGCACAGGATCACTGCGTGGCTTCAAGGCCTCCTGGTCGGACTGGGGATCGCTGGACTTTGAAGCGCTCCTCAAGCGCGCACAGCGCCAATACCCGGGCCAGCCGATCGATGTGGTCGGCCACAGCTTTGGCGGCTGTGCAGCAGGCCTGGCAGCATCCGGGGCGGTTATTCGCCGTGTAGTGACCGTAGGGGCGCAATTTGCCTGCTGGCGTGACTATGCGCCCGCACAGCGCTGGCAAATGTTCACCAAGTGGCACGCCGTCATGCCTTTGCTCACCGGGCTCTGCGGCTACTTCCCGGGCAAGCGCCTGGGCTGGCTCGAAGACACCCCGGCAGGCGTGGTCAAGGACTGGGTGACATTCGGCACGCGCTTTGAGCAACTCCCCAGCGCCCGCCACCTCGGGGCCCTGCCCTTTGCTTCGGTAAGGGCCAAAACCCTCGCCATCAGCCTTAGCGACGATCCGTTCGGCACCGTGGCGGCCATCGAGCGCCTGCTCAGCCATTTCAGCGCCAGCTCCCGCACACATTTGCGCATCAGCCCGGAAGATATCGGTGTAACAGAGATCGGCCATTTCGCGTTTTTTCATAGCCGATTCCATGACAGCTTGTGGCCGATTGCCCTGCAATGGTTACAGGCGGGAGAGTTGGCGGACGATGTACCCGGCTCCATACAACAACCCCTGTAGGAGCGAGCTTGCTCGCGAGCTCTTCCTGAGAGCCGGATAGAGCTCGCGAGCAAGCTCGCTCCTACAGGGTGTTGAGACCCTTTAGATCGCCCGCTGGTTAACCCGGCCAGACAACTCTTCAGCCGTTTCCTTGCGTTCCGAATAGCGATCTACCAGGTCCGGACGGTCGCGCAGGAGCAAGGTGAATTTGACCAGTTCTTCCATCACATCTACCACGCGGTCGTAGAGCGCTGAGGGCTTCATCCGGTCCTGATCGTCAAATTCCATGTAGGCCTTGGGCACCGAGGACTGGTTGGGGATGATGAACATGCGCATCCAGCGCCCCAAATTACGCAACTGGCTGACGGTATTGAACGACTGCGAGCCACCCGAGACCTGCATCACCGCCAGGGTCTTGCCTTGCGTGGGACGCACCGCCCCCAGCGCCAGCGGCACCCAGTCAATTTGTGCCTTGAACACGGCAGACATGGCGCCGTGACGCTCGGGTGAGCACCACACCTGCCCTTCTGACCATTGCATCAACTCCAGCAGCTCCTGGACCTTGGGATGGTCGCGGGGTGCATCATCGGGCAGCGGCAACCCGGACGGATTGAAGATCCGGGTCTCGGCACCCAGGTGACGCAGCAAGCGTGCAGCCTCTTCAACCAGCAAACGGCTGAACGAGCGCTCCCGCGTCGAGCCGTACAGCAGCAAAATGCGCGGCGGATGCGATTGCTGCTCCGCACCGGGCTGATCGAGCAGTCCGAGGTTGAGGTTAGGCATCTGTTCGCTCATCAAAGTCTCCTGTTACAACGTGGAAATTCGCTCAAGCTCAAGCCTGAGCCCCGGCACCGAAAGGGATTCAAACGGTAGCTCGAAAAAAGCCCGGCAGCGCCTCTCAATCTGCGCCAGGGTGGCTCGAAATGCCTGATCAGTCGCGGCTTCGTCAGCCACAACCTCGGAAGGGTCGGCAAGCCCCCAATGGGCTTTGATTGCGGGGCCGAAATAGACCGGGCAGGCCTCACCGGCCGCCTTGTCACACACCGTAATTACGATGTCGGGGGGCGCTCCTTCGAAGGCCTCGTTGCCTTTACTGTACAAACCCGCCGTGGCTATTCCGGCGTCTTGCAGGGTGCTCAGGCTGCGCGGCAGCACCCGGCCTTTGGGAAAGCTGCCGGAACTGACAGCCTCAAAGCCTGGCGGTGCCAAATGGTTGAACATTGCCTCGGACAAAATGCTTCGGCAGCTATTGGCCGTACACATAAACAGAACTTTCATCACCTACCCTCCCAACCGCACGGCCAACGCCGCCAACGTGATCAACAGCACCGGTAACGTCAGCACGATCCCGACCTTGAAGTAGTAACCCCAGGTAATGCGTATCCCTTTGCGCGCCAGTACGTGCAGCCACAGGAGGGTGGCCAGACTGCCAATCGGGGTGATTTTTGGCCCAAGGTCGCTACCGATCACGTTGGCGTAGATCATGGCCTCCTTGATCATCCCGGTAGCGCTGCTGGCGTCAATGGACAGGGCCCCGATCAGCACGGTGGGCAGGTTGTTCATGATTGATGACAGCAACGCCGTCAACAGGCCGGTACCCAGGGTCGCGCCCCACACACCGTAGCGGGCAAAGCCGTCGAGCCAGCCGGCCAGGTAATCGGTGAGCCCGGCGTTACGCAGGCCGTAGACCACCAGGTACATGCCCAGGGAGAAAATCACGATCTGCCACGGCGCCTCCTTGAGTACCTTGCGGGTGGAGATTTTGTGCCCCCACGCCGCGATGCCCAGCAACAACGCCGCGCACAAGGCCGAGATGGCGCTGATGGGAATCCCCAGCGGTTCCAGAGCGAAACAGCCCGCCAACAAAATCCCCAGCACCCACCAGCCCGCCACGAAAGTGGCTTTGTCATTGATGGCACTGGCCGGGTCATCAAGCTGCGCAGGGTCGTAATCGGCGGGAATGTCGCGCCGGAAAAACCACAACAACATGCCCAGCGTGGCAGCCACGCTCACCAGGTTGACCGGCACCATCACCGCGGCGTACTGGTTGAAGCCGATTTTGAAGTAATCCGCCGAGACGATATTGACCAGGTTCGACACCACCAGCGGCAAGCTTGCGGTGTCGGCAATAAAGCCTGCCCCCATCACAAAAGCCAGGGTTGCCGCCGGTGAAAAACGCAGCGCCAGCAACATGGCGACCACGATAGGGGTAAGAATCAACGCCGCGCCGTCGTTGGCAAACAGCGCCGAAACCAGGGCACCCAGCAACACCATATAGGCGAATAAACGTTTACCGCGGCCTCTGCCCCACCGCGCCACATGCAAGGCCGCCCAGGCAAAGAACCCGGCTTCATCGAGCAACAGGCTGATGATGATCAACGCCACGAAGGTGCCTGTGGCATTCCAGATGATCGACCACACAACCGGGACATCGCCCGGTTGCACCACACCAAAAATCAGGGCCAGCAGCGCCCCCAGCGAGGCGCTCCAGCCCACCCCGAGCCCCCGGGGCTGCCAGATGACCAGCACAATCGTGAACACAAAAATCGCAATGGCAGCCAACATAAAACTCTCCCGACCCGGCTCAGCAGCAGCGGTTGCGTTGAGGGCGATCGCCCATGGCTTCAAGGCGCAACACATCGTCGCGCAACCATTGCCCGTTGGCGTTCAAGGTGGTGTCGAGGACCGACATGACCCACTGCGGCAGCGCCGGATTAAGCCGGTAATAAACCCACTGGCCCTGGCGACGGTCCAGCAGCAGCCCGCAGCTGCGCAATTGCGCCAGGTGACGGGAGATTTTGGGCTGGCTGTCATTGAGCGCACACATCAGCTCACAGACGCACAACTCACCTTCTTGCACGATGAGCAGCGCAGAGCGCATTCGGGTGGCATCAGCCAGACATTTAAAAATCGCCGGAGGGGAAAAATCGACCGTCATCTCGCATCGCCTTACATATGGAAATCCGAATATATGGATTTCCATATGCATTAGCAACCGGCCGGGATAAGCAGTGCAGGTCAGTTGCGGGCGGTGCAGCCTTCAGGCTTGGTCACTCGCGTTTTGGAGGCCGGGTTATTGCCCAGCTTGTTGACCGGCCGACGCGGCCGCACCATCAGCTCGCCCCCGCAGTTAGGGCAAAGCCCGCCCAGTTTTTGCTCCGAACAGGAGGCGCAAAACGTGCATTCGAATGAACAGATCCGCGCAAGGGACGAATCAGGCGGTAGGTCACAATCACAGCATTCGCAATTGGGGCGTAATTCGAGCATGAGCACCTCATCTAGACGGAAACATTCGTTGTTGTAGTTAAGACGCTTCCAACAAAAAGCCAATCGTTAATTTGCGCGTAAAACTGCCGGAGCAGTGCCTGATATCAAAACCTTCTATCTGAATGAATGGCACTTTTTGATTATCACGCCTTCAAATCCTGATCAGCGCTCCTTTCAAAGCGTACACAGAGAGCCCCGTCATACGGCATGCCATACGAATCCAGCTCCCCACCAACGCCTTCGGTTTTGAACGAGCTCCGCTCCGGCACCCAGACCCTGCATGTTGCGCTTGAGAAGCGCCTGCCGTTTTTTTCGGACAGTCTTGACCTGCAGCGTTACACACGTCTGTTGGCGGCCTATTACGGGTTCTACCGGGCCATGGAGAACAGGCTTGTAAACAGCGCGTTGATCCCGCCGGGTTTTGACCTGCACGCACGCCTCAAGACCCAGGCCCTGGAGCAGGATCTACGCGCCCTGGGCATCAAGCCCGGGACACTTGCGCTGTGCCCGACCCTGCCGCAGTTGAACAGCGAAGCCAGTGTGCTGGGGGTTTTATATGTGCTTGAGGGTGCCACGCTGGGCGGCAATATCTTGCGCAAACAAATCTCTGATCGCCTGGGTCTGCAAGCCCATGACGGTGGCGCCTTTCTCTACGTATATGGCGAAGCCACCGGCCGCAACTGGAAGTCGTTCCTGGATTTTCTCTGCGCCATGCCACTGGATGCCCGGGCACGCGCCGAGGCCGTCAAGGCGGCCTGCTCTACTTTCAGCTGTTTCGAGCAATGGTTAGAACGTCAGGAGGTGTTGTTATGAACCCACTGGATACTGAAGATTTTGAAGTCTTGCTGGCCAATTGCGCTGATGAGCCCATTCGTTTTCCGGGGGCCATTCAGCCCCACGGTATTTTGTTGACCCTCTGCGGTCCCGAGCTGCTCATCCAGCAAATCAGTGCCAATGTCCAGAGGCTGTTCGGCGTGCTGCCTGCAGCCCTGTTGAATCAACCGCTGTCGATGCTGACCGGCCCGCAGGCCGCCGCCGCGGTGCAACAAGCCAGCCACTTGGTCGAGCAAATCGATATGCCGCCACTGGAGTTGAATCTGCAGGGGCTGACCTGGGAGGGCTTGTTACACCGCAGCAACGGCACCCTGATTCTGGAACTCGAGTTAAAGCCCGATGAAACCGAGCTCAACAGCACGATGGCCAAGGTGCGCAACCTGAGCCGCGTACTGCAACGCCTGCAGGCTGCCAGGACACTGCCCGCGCTGTACGAAACCTGTGTCAGTGAGATTCAGGCTCTGACCGGGTATGACCGGGTTCTGATTTACCATTTTCAAGAAGAGGGTCACGGCCAGGTCATCGCCGAAGCCTCAGCCCCTGCGATGGAGCTGTTCAACGGCATGTTCTTTCCGGCATCGGACATCCCGGAGCAGGCCCGCGAGCTGTATCGCACCCACTGGCTGCGCATCATTCCCGACGCGGCCTATGAGCCGGTACAGCTGGTCCCCAAATTGCGCCCTGACACGGGGCAAGCACTGGACCTCAGCGGGGCAGTCTTGCGCAGCGTGTCGCCGATCCACTGCCAATACATGCAAAACATGGGCGTACTGTCTTCGATGAGCATCTCCCTGATGGATGGCGAACGCCTCTGGGGCCTGATCAGTTGCGGCCATCGCACCCCTCTGCATGTGCCGCACGAGCTGCGCATGGCGTGCCAGACTATTGGCCAGGTCCTGTCCTTACAGATCAGCGCCTTGCAAACCCTGGAAATCAGCCGCCAGCGAGAAGCAAAAATAGACGCTTTGGTGCACTTGAATAGCGCCATGGAGCAAGGCCCGGAAAACGTGTTCGACGGTCTGGCGCTGGAGCCCCGATTGTTGATGGACCTGACCCGGGCCAGCGGTGTAGCCATCATCGAAGACAAAGTGCTGCACCGTTACGGCCAATGCCCGCACCCCGAACAAATCCGTGATCTGTACCAATGGTTCAAGCAATCCGGCGACCCTGTGTTTTCCACGCACAGCCTGTCGACGCTTTATGCCCCGGCCGCCGAGTACAAGGATGTCGCCAGCGGCCTGCTGGCCATGTGTCTGCCCAAGCCTGTCGATAATGCCGTGCTGTGGTTTCGCAGCGAGATCAAAGAAAGCATGCCGTGGAGTGGCGACCCGAAAAAACCTCTCAACCTGGAACGCAGCGCTACCGGCTTGCGACTAAGCCCGCGCACCTCGTTCGAGCTGTGGAAGGTCGAGGTGGACGGTATCTGCGACAAATGGAGCCACGGCGATTTGTTCGCCGCCAACGACCTGCGCCGCTCGGCACTGGAAAACGACCTTAGCCGTCAGGTGCGCCGCGAACAGCAGGCGGTACGGGCACGGGATGAGTTGGTGGCGGTGGTGTCTCACGACTTGCGCAACCCCATGACCATCATCTCCATGCTGTGCGGGATGATGCAGAAAACCTTCAGCAGTGACGGCTCCCATGCTTCACGGCGCATCACAACCGCTATCGACACCATGCAACAGGCCTCCAGCCGCATGAACATCCTGCTCGAAGACTTGCTCGATACGTCCAAGATAGAAGCCGGGCGCTACACCATCTCCCCGCAATCACTGGACGTGACCCAGATCTTTGAAGAAGCGCTGTCGTTGCTGACGCCATTAGCCACCGACAAGGGGCTCGAGCTGACCTTCCACTCAGAGCCCGATCTGAAAATTCATGCCGACCCCGAGCGCCTGTTCCAGGTGCTGTCCAACTTGATCAGCAACGCGATCAAGTTCACCCCTGCTCAAGGCACCATCCAAGTGGCCGCCATAACGAGCGGAGACGACATCGTGTTCAGCGTGCGCGACTCCGGCAAAGGCATCCCGGCCGAGCAACTGCCGCACATCTTTGAACGCTACTGGACGGCGAAGGAAGGCAATACGTCTGGCACTGGCCTTGGGCTGTACATTTCTCAAGGGATCATCAAGGCCCATGGCGGCCTGTTAGTTGCACAAAGCACCCCGGGCCAGGGGAGTGAATTCCGCTTTACCGTGCCTAAATTTGCGTGACGCCTGTCGCCGGCAAGCCAGCTCCCACAAGAGCTGGCCTGCCACTGCCTGACCTCAGCTGAACGCGTTGATAAACCAGGTGATCATCGGGATCGCCACAATGTCGATCAGTACTGCACCGCATAACGGCACGATGATGAAGGCTTTGTAGGAGAACACTTTGTAGTGATCGCAGATGGCGCCCATGTTGGCCACGGCATTGGGCGTCGCTCCCAGCCCGTGCCCCATGAAGCCTGCACACAGGACGGCGGCGTCGTAGTTGCGGCCAAACAGGCGGAACAGGACGAACACGCAGAGCAGGATCATGATCACCACTTGCACCACCAGAATCACCAGCAGCGGCAACCCCAGCTTCTCCAGCTCCCAGAACTTCAGGCTCATCATGGCCATGGTCAGGAACATGCCCAGGCACACGTCACCAATGGTGCTCACGGCATGGTCAGGCATCTCGACAGCCTGGGTGCGGTCATTGAGGTTGCGCAGAATGATGGCCACAAACATCGCGCCCACATAGCTCGGCAACACGATGCCCAAATGCTGCTGCAAGCTGCCGCCCAGCCAGAAACCCAGCACCATGATCACCACGATGCAGGTCAGCAGCCGCAGCAGGGTCGCCGCGTCCAGAGCCGCCGGCGGGGTGTGGACCACTTCTTCAAAGGCCTCGAGGTTACCCACCGCTTCAGCCTTGACCGTGAGCTTGTTGCGTTCAATCAACCAGCGCGCCAGCGGGCTGCCCAACAAACCGCCGGCCACCATGCCGAAAGTCGCTGCCGCCAGAGCGGCAGTGGTCGCGCCTACCGCCCCGAGGTTCTCGGCAATCGGGCCGAACGCGGCCGCTGCACCGAAACCGCCTTCCAGCGACACGGCACCGGCCATGATGCCCAGCAACGGATCAATCCCCAGCAGCTTGGCCACGCTGACCCCCACCACGTTTTGCACCAGGGCCAGGCCCCAGCACGCACCCAGGTAGATAAACAGCAACTTGCCGCCCTTGCGCAGCAGGCCCAGGCTGCCACCCAGACCGACAGTGGTGAAAAACGCCACCATCAGCGGGGTTTGCAGGCTGGTATCGAGGGTCAGGTTGAGCAGTTGCTGATCGCGTAACAGCCAGATCACCAAGGCAAAACCAAAGCCGCCAATCACCGGCGCCGGAACACAAAGTTGGCGCAGCCAGTAGCTGCGTTTTTTCAGCTGGGCACCCAGGCCCAGCAGGAGCAACGCGAGAGCGAGGGTGCTCAGCGCATCCAGTTCGAATGTAAGCATGGCGAATTTCTCTTTTTCTTATGATTCAACAAGCGGTTTCAGGGATGTACGGAAAAACTTAATCAATCAGGCTGGCGAGCAGACGCGCGCCAATCCGGGCGGTGCGGTTATCGGTGTCCAGACTCGGGTTGAGCTCGGCAATATCGGCCATGCGCAATTTGCCGCTGGCTTTGGCATGGCGTACCAGATGCTCGACGATCTGCATGTCCACCCCATGGGCAGACGGCGCGCTGACCCCGGGCGCCTGGCTGGCGGGCAGGACATCAAGGCAGATGGTCATGTAAAGGTGGTCGACGTCTTGCAAGAAATCGTCGATCAGGGCTTCGCAGGCACAGATGTCCCAACTGTTCATCTGTCGGTCGAGGCGGTAGCGCACCTTCAATTGCTCGGCCTGCTCAAAGAGCGCCGCAGTGTTATTCAGTTGGCTGACGCCCAGGCAGCAGTAGGCGAATGGCATTTCTGCGCGCTGGCAATATTCGGCAATCTGCCGGAACGGCGTGCCCGAACTGCTTTGCCCGGCATGGCGCAAATCAAAATGGGCGTCGAAGTTGAGAACCCCGATCCGCGCTTGCGGGTTGCGCTGGCGCAAGTGATCGGCCAGACCGCTGAAGCTGGCAAAAGCGATTTCATGCCCGCCACCCAACCCCAACGGCAAGTGCCCCTGATCGAGCAGGTAGCTGACGTGGTGGGCGTAGATCTGCTGCGCGCCTTCCAGGTTGCTGTCGGTGCAGCTCACATCGCCCGCGTCATACAGCGGCGCGTGGCCGTGCCATGCCAGATTGGCCAGGGCCTTGCGCAAGGCCGACGGTCCCTCGCGGGCACCGGTGCGGCCCTGATTGCGCTTGACCCCCTCATCGCAGGCCAGCCCGATCAGCGCCGCGCCCGCCGGCTGGCTCCGGGCAAAGGGTTTGACCCATTGATGCCAGCGCAATGCGCCCTGCCCTTCGGCAGCGTCTATACGGCCTGTCCACACGTGCATGTCAGGAACAACGGTCATGCTTGAAACTCCAGTCAAATTCAGTCGAGCCGGGCGCTCAGGCGCAGCGCGACATCCTGGGTCCAGCGGATCAGGCGTTCACTGCGGTTTTGCGCCCGAATGGCCGGGGCCATGAGGCTGATAGCGCCGAGCAGGCGATTGCGGCTGTCGATCACCGGGGCACTGACGCCCCAGATGCCGTCGTCGATTTCGCTCAGACTCACGGCATAGCCGGTCGCCCGGATCTCGGCAAAACTGCGCTGATAGGCGGCGATTTCTTCGCGTTCCAGGCCCTGTGCCTGAAGAATTGGCAGGCTTTGCGCCTCATCCATGTGCGCCAGTAACACCCGGGCCGAGGCCCCGACCAACAGCGGCTGGGCCAGCCCTTTCTGGTAGCAGCAGCGCAGTGGTTGCGAGCTGTCGACCAGTTCGATGCAAATCGCCTGGCCGTTACTTGGCACCATCAACGCCACGCTTTCCTGGCTTTGCTCTGCCAGGCGTTTGAGCTCTGACTTGGCCAGCGTTACCAGCACGGCTTCGCGATCGAACTTCTTGGCCAGCTGCAAACAGGCCGGCCCCGGCAAATAGCGGCCCTGACCGTTTTCTTCGGCCAGCCCCCAGCGCAGCAGGGTTTTGAGATGCCGATAAGTGCTGCTGAGCGGCTGTGACAGTTGCTCGGACAGTTCTTTGGCGGAGATCGCCTCACCGGATTGACCCAGGGTGACGAGGATCTGCAGCAAGCGATCAGTGGGCGTGTTGTAGTTCATATCGGCCTCATGCTCTTGCCCGCATGGTGCACGGAGTTTCCCATTAGCTGAAACTTGATTCCCACCCAGTGAGAAAAAACCCTCAGATAACGATCAGCGGTAGGCCATGGGTATTCCTGCGCCCACAAAAAAGGCCGCGATCCCTAGGGATCGCGGCCCGGTGTACTGAACGTCGAGCGCCGTCCTGGCGTCAGTTCAGTACAGTTGCCCCCAGCTTCTCAATACGTCGACGACGTGCCACCAACAGGCCCGCCGTTACCACCAGAATACTCAGCAAGCCGGTGGCCATGATTTCAACCCGGTGCGACTCCTGGAACAGCATGATGGTCAGGATCGCCACGATAAACACGATGACCGCCCAGGTCAGGCCCGGGAACAGCCACATTTTAAAGGAGATGGTCTCGCCCAGCGCCATACGCTTTTGACGCATGCGCAACTGCGAAATGGCAATCACCAGGTACACCAGCAGCGCAATGGCGCCGGAGCTGGCCAGCAAGAACTCGAACACGGCTGCCGGTGCTACATAGTTGGCGAACACGGCCAGGAAGGCTGCACCGGTCGACATCATCACCGCCCAGTAAGGGGTGCCGCTGGCATTGGTACGCTTGGCCGCAGCCGGTGCGTCACCGCGTTTGCTCAGGGAGTAGAGCATGCGCGACGAGGTATAGAGCGCCGAGTTCAGGCAGCTGGTAACCGCGATCAATACCACGATATCGACAATCAGCTTGGCATTCGGGATGCCCATGCGCTCAAGCACGGTCTGGTAGGAGCCGAACTGGGCCAGGCCCGGATCGTTCCATGGCACCAGTGCCACAACGATGAAGATCGACACCAGGTAGAACAAGCCGATACGCCAGATCACCGAGTTGGTGGCCTTGGTGATTTGCTTGCTCGGGTCTTTGGATTCTGCCGCAGCGATGGTCACGATTTCTGTGCCCATGAACGAGAACATAGTGGTCAACATGGCGGCCAGTACCGCGCCCATGCCGTTGGGCATAAAGCCTATGGTGTCGACCAGATGCGAAACGCCGCTGACCTGACTGGTCGGCAGCAGGCCGAAAATGGCCATCAGGCCCAAGATAATGAAGCCGATAATCGCCAGCACCTTGACCAGCGCAAACCAGAACTCGAACTCGCCGTAGTTCTTGACGCTGAACAGGTTGGTCACGGTCAGCAACAGGGTGATGACCAGGGTAAAGACCCAGATCGCCGTGCCGGGGAACCATGCATGCAGGATGGTGGCGGCGGCGACGGCTTCCAGCGGGATAACCAGCACCCAGAACCACCAGTACAGCCAGCCAATGGTGAAACCGGCCCAGTGCCCGATGGCACGGTCGGCGTAGGTGGAGAACGAGCCGGTGTCAGGGGATGCGACGGCCATTTCGGCCAGCATGCGCATCACCAGCACCACCAGCGTACCCGCTGCGGCGTAAGCCAGCAGTACGGCAGGACCCGCCTGTGCAATCGCGTGTCCGGAGCCGACAAACAAGCCGGCACCGATGACCCCGGCAATCGACAGCATGGTTACATGCCGTGGTTTGAGACCTTGCTCCAGGCCGTTAGGAGTTTGCGTATTGCTCATTGGGACTACCTTTGCAGTGAAAGCCATTCCGAGCGCCGCGCTTGTTTACCTTCTCGTAAAAAGTAACCAACGGGGCGTTTAGAATTATTTACGCAATAAATGAGCCAAAATGTGACAGATGCACGGTTTGCGTGGGCTGCATCGGTTCACCTCTGGGTTTGCAACTTGTTGAGAGTGATGGCTTTTTGCCTATTCGTTACCGTAACACTCAGTCACAAGTTCCGGGGCGCACCAAAAATACCCAATTTTGCCCATATGGTGCAAAAGCAGTGCACATCTTTAACCTTTAGTAGGTTCGCGCTTCCAACACCGGGCCAAAGCTGGCAACATCGCGACCTTTTTTAAGCGACACCTGTCTGGCCGAACGGCAAAATACGGGGTCAGTTGTAGTTCGCGCGACAGTCTGCTGTCGGGATGCGACAAACGACCACCCTCTCGCCTTTTGTTCCCCAGGAGCGGCTGGTTGCCTTTGTGGCCCTATGCTAGCTTGGCCGCCCAACAGCAGGATCGCTCCCGAACACAATGAGGAACGCACATGGCTTTGGCCACGCCCGCGCTTGAAATCCGCAACTTGCATAAACGCTACGGCGAGCTTGAGGTACTTAAAGGTATCTCGCTGACCGCACGCGACGGCGACGTGATCTCGATCCTGGGTTCTTCCGGCTCCGGCAAGTCCACCCTGCTGCGCTGCATCAACCTGCTGGAAAACCCGCACGAGGGCCAGATCCTGGTCGCCGGCGAAGAACTCAAGCTCAAGAAAGCCAAAAATGGCGAACTGGTCGCTGCCGATGGCAAGCAGATCAATCGCATGCGCAGTGAACTGGGTTTTGTATTTCAAAACTTTAACCTGTGGCCGCACATGACCATCCTCGACAACATCATCGAGGCCCCGCGTCGTGTTCTGGGTCAGAGCAAGGCTGAAGCGATTGAAGTTGCCGAAGCGTTGCTGGCCAAGGTTGGCATCGCCGAAAAACGTCACGCCTATCCGTCCGAATTGTCCGGCGGCCAGCAACAACGCGCCGCCATTGCCCGCACATTGGCCATGCAACCCAAAGTAATCCTGTTCGATGAACCGACATCGGCACTTGACCCGGAAATGGTCCAGGAAGTACTTAGTGTTATCCGCGCGCTCGCCGAAGAAGGCCGCACGATGCTGCTGGTCACCCACGAAATGGGCTTTGCCCGTCAGGTGTCCTCCGAAGTCGTGTTTTTGCACCAGGGCCTGATCGAAGAACAAGGGTCGCCAGAACAGGTGTTCGACAACCCGGTTTCAGCGCGCTGTAAACAATTCATGTCCAGCAACCGCTAACGGAGCAACACGAATGCAAAACTATAAAAAGCTTCTCCTGGCCGCTGCCGCCACCCTGGTTTTCAGTGCCAATGCCTTGGCTGTTGATAAGTACAAAGTGGGGATTGAAGGCGCTTACCCTCCGTTCAACAACAAGAACGCCAGCGGGCAAGTGGTTGGTTTTGACTACGACATTGCCATGGCCCTGTGCGCCAAGATGAAAGCCGAGTGCGAAGTTGTGACCTCGGACTGGGACGGCATCATTCCCGCACTGAACGCCAAGAAGTACGACTTTATTGTCTCCTCCCTGTCGATTACTGACGACCGCAAACAGGCTGTCGACTTCACCGACCCGTACTACTCCAACAAACAGCAGTTTGTGGCCAAGAAAGGTGTCGATTTCAAAACCGACATTGAATCGCTCAAAAGCAAGAAACTGGGCACCCAGCGTTCAACCCAGGCCGCAACATGGCTGGAAGATAACGTAGGTGGCGACATCGCCTTGTATGACACCCAGGAAAACGCCTATCTCGACTTGTCCTCGGGCCGTGTAGACGCACTGCTGGCCGACAAGTACGCCATCTATGGCTGGTTGAAGGATGATCCGGCGGGCAAGGACTATGAGTTCAAGGGCAACCCGATCAACGAAGACGACAAGGTCGGCATTGCTTTGCGTAAAGGCGAAAGCGACTTGCGCACCAAGTTGAACCTGGCGCTCAAAGAAATCAAAGAAGACGGCACCTACAAAAAGATCAACGACAAGTATTTCCCATTCAGCATTGAATGACCTGCCTGACCGGCGCGCCGCAAGGCTGCGCCGGTCCCTAGCAAAGCCTGCCTAATTTATGACTATCGACTTATACGGATTCGGCCCGGCGCTTGCCGCTGGCGCGCTGATGACCGTCAAACTGGCACTCACTGCGCTGTGTCTGGGCCTGGTGCTCGGGCTGCTCGGTGCACTGGCCAAAACTTCGTCCTACAAACCACTGCGATGGCTGGGCGGTACGTATTCGACTCTGGTGCGCGGCGTTCCGGAACTGCTGTGGGTCTTGCTGATTTACTTCGGCAGCGTGAATGCCGTACGTGCCCTCGGCGAATTCATCGGCATGCCCGACCTCACCCTCAGTGCCTTCGCGGCGGGCGTGCTGGCGCTGGGCCTGTGCTTTGGCGCTTACGCCACTGAGGTTTTTCGCGGCGCCATTCTGGCCATCCCCAAAGGCCACCGCGAAGCGGGCCTGGCGCTGGGCCTGACCAGGCCGCGGATTTTCACCAAGCTGGTTTTGCCGCAAATGTGGCGCATTGCCCTGCCCGGCCTGGGCAACCTGTTCATGATCCTGATGAAAGACACCGCGCTGGTATCTGTCATCGGCCTGGAAGAAATCATGCGTCAGGCACAGAACGCCGTGACCTTCGCCAAACACCCGTTCACCTTCTACATGGTGGCTGCCGTGATGTACCTGGGCCTGACCGTACTGGCCATGGGCACCATGCATGTGCTTGAAAAACGCGCGGCGCGCGGCTTTGTGAGGAGAACGTAATGGTCCTGGAACTCTTCCTCAAGTGGCTGCCCAAGCTGATTCAGGGCGCGACCCTGACACTGGAGCTGACTGCCCTTTCGGTCATCGCCGGTCTGATTGTGGCCATCCCGCTGGGTATCGCCCGCTCCTCCAGGCTCTGGTACGTGCGTTCGCTGCCCTATGCCTACATCTTTTTCTTCCGCGGCACGCCGCTGTTGATCCAGCTGTTTCTGGTCTATTACGGCCTGTCGCAGTTCGATGTAGTGCGTGAAAGCGTGTTGTGGCCGTACCTGCGCAGCCCGTTCTGGTGTGCGGTGATCACCATGACCTTGCACACCGCGGCGTACATCGCCGAGATCCTGCGCGGTGCAATCCAGGCCATCCCGCCGGGTGAAATCGAAGCCGCACGCGCCCTGGGCATGTCGCGCTTCAAAACCCTGGTGCATATCGTGCTGCCGCGTGCTGCGCGTATCGGCCTGCCGGCCTACAGCAACGAAGTGATCCTGATGCTCAAGGCCAGCTCGCTGGCGAGCACCGTGACCCTGCTGGAACTGACCGGCATGACCCGCACCATCATTTCCCGCACCTACCAGACGGTGGACATGTTCCTGATTGCCGGTGTGATCTATCTGGTGATGTCGTTTGTCCTGATTCAGGGCTTCAAATTACTGGAGCGCTGGTTGCGCGTTGATGCCTGCCAAGGGCGTTAAGCCCCGGGGCGAGCCCCTGCTCGCCCGCTTCGAGGCACTGGACAGGTTTTTGCGTGACCACCAGCACCTGTGGCGCCCACGGCCATTCACTGCGCTGAATATGCCGTGGGAAGCGCAACACCCTGAACTCGCCCGATGGCTGCGCAGTCGTTCGCTGCAAGACGCCGAAGACAGCCACAGCCATCTTCTGGATCTGCCTGCTCCCGCGCCGTTCCCGCAACTGGCAGCCACTGCCCTTGCCCTCAGCCGCGTCGAACGCTTGCCCGCGCAAGCCCTGCCACCTGCCGCCCAACGCCTGCAAGTGGATGTACCGGGGCGCAAATGGCAGCAAATAGAAGCCTTCGCCCAAAGCCTGAACTTCAGGCAAACACCCGTTCACTGGCTGGACTGGTGCTCGGGCAAAGGGCATTTGGGCCGTCGGCTATTAACTGAAGGGCAACAGCTGACGTGCCTGGAATACGACTGCGCACTGATCGATGCCGGCCAGGCACTTAGCCTGCGTCACCACTTGCCGGCCCGCCATGTACAACAGGATGTCCTCGCTCCGGACGTCGAATTACACCTGCGGGCCGACATGACTCCAGTCGCCTTGCATGCCTGTGGCGATTTGCATGTGCGCCTGCTGCAACTGGCCAGCGCGGCGGGCTGTGCACAACTGGCGATTTCGCCCTGCTGCTACAACCGTATCAGCGCGAGCCACTATCAACCGTTATCCACAGCTGCCCGCGCCTCCACCCTGCGCCTGTCACTGCAGGACCTGAGCTTGCCGATGAGCGAAACCGTGACCGCGGGCAGCCGCGTACGGCGCCAGCGCGATGAATCAATGGCGCGCCGCTTGAGCTTCGACGTGTGGCAACGCCAGCGCCGTCAATGCGACGAGTACTTATCCACACCCTCACTGCCCGGCACCTGGCTCAATAAGCCTTTCGCTCAATACTGCGAAGACCTGGCAGCGCTGAAGAACTTATCCACAACCGGCGAAGAAGACTGGCCGGCGCTGCAGGCTGCGGGTCGGGAGCGGTTGGCGCAGGTGCGCAATCTGGAACTGGTACGCGGCTTGTTCCGCCGCCCGCTGGAGCTGTGGCTGGTGCTGGATCGAGCCTTGTTCCTGAGTGAACGCGGCTATGAGGTGCGGCTTGGCGAGTTTTGCGACAGCCACCTGACGCCACGCAATTTGCTGTTACTGGCGCAGCGTTGTGGATAACTTGTGGGAGCCCCGCTCCCACAATGATTACCTGCGGTTTACGATCCGCGATAGGTCGAGAACCCGTAAGGGCTCAGCAGCAACGGAATGTGATAGTGCTGATCCGCATTTTTCACTTCAAAAATCACCGGAATTTCCGGAAAGAAGGTATCTCGCCCCGCTTTCTTGAAGTAATCGCCCGTTTTGAATACCACACGGTACTGACCCGCTTCCATTGCCTGTTTATCCGGGAACAACTCGCCGATGCGCCCCTGTTCGTTGGTCACACCCTGTGCCAGCGGCTGCCAGTTCTGGCCAACGTGTTTTTCCAGGGTGACGTTAACGCCTGGCGAAGGCAGACCGTTTTCAAGGTTGAGTACATGCACGCTCAACGGATTGCCCGCCGCCAGTGCCAGGCTGGATATCGCGCTCAGGCTCAAGGCCGTCAAAGTGATTCGCAAAGCTTTCATCGGTCTTCCTCAATGGTTAAAAAACACTCAATTCAGCGTTGAGTCGTCAGGCCGATCTGTTCGGCGGCCTTGATTGCGCAGGCTTCGTCCTGCTCGGCACCACCCGCCCCCGCTACACCCAGCGCGCCCACAAGCTCACCGTCTGCAAACAGCGGCACACCACCGCCCAGCAGTAACAGTTCAGCAATGGAGTTGAGGTTCGCAGCTTCGGGATTGCTGCGCGCACGCTCGGCAAACAGACGGGTCGGGGTTTTGGTCGACAGCGCAGTAAAGGCTTTACGCTGGCTGGCCAGCAGGTTGTGCGGGCCTACCCCCTCGGGGCGCATGGCCGTCAGCACGTTGCCACCACGATCCAGCACGCTCAGCGCCCCGGAGCAGTGCTTGAGCGTGGCATCGGCCAGCTGGCGGGCGGTGGCCAGGTCCAGATCAGCATGACGCGCCAGGTTTGGCGCAGCCTGGGCAGCACCGGCAACGCCAACCGCAGTCCATAACAGCAAAGTTTTCAGCATCATCGGCAAGCTCCTTAACGAGTGCCGACACCTTAGCCAGCGGGCTCCGTCAAAAGCCCGTCAGTTGCATTACAAGTTTGTAATAGGCAATGCCACAGAAGACGCCTAGCCTGTGCAGACGATTGATCGAGGTGTGCGATGCGTTTGTTACTGGTTGAAGATGAAGCCAAGACGGCAGATTTCCTGGCCAAAGGCCTGGGCGAGTCCGGCTTTGCGGTAGATGTGGCGCTGAACGGGCTGGACGGCCGCTACTTTGTTGAGCAGCAGGAATACGACCTGATCATCCTGGACGTGATGCTGCCGGGGCTCAACGGCTGGCAACTGCTGCAGTTGATCCGTCAGCGTGGTGCCACCCCGGTACTGTTCCTGACCGCCAAGGACGCCATCGAAGACCGGGTTCGCGGCCTGGAACTGGGCGCCGACGATTACTTGCTCAAACCCTTCGCCTTTGCCGAATTGCTGGCCCGGGTACGCACTCTGCTGCGTCGCGGGCCGTTGCGTGAAGCCGAGTCTTACACCATTGCCGACCTCGAAATCGATGTTCTGCGCCGGCGCGTCAGCCGTGGCGGTCAACGCATCAGCCTGACCAACAAGGAGTTCGCATTGCTGCACCTGCTGGCCAGCCGTCAGGGGGAAGTGTTATCGCGCACCTTGATCGCCTCTCAGGTTTGGAACCTCAACTTCGACAGTGACACCAACATGGTTGAAGTCGCCGTGCGCCGCCTGCGCTCCAAGGTCGACGACCCGTACATGCCAAAACTTATCCACACCGTGCGCGGTGTCGGCTACCAGCTCGAAGCCCCGGATGAATAGATCCATCGCCTGGCGTCTGGCCCTGGCGATTGCCTTGACCTGCGCTCTGGTGCTGAGTGTGATCGGAGTGTTTCTGTATCGCTCGCTGGCCTCGGAACTGACCTTTCGGGACGATCAGGCACTGCTCGGTCGCCTCGAGCAGGTCCGGGCCCTGCTGCACGACAGCGACAGCCTCGAAGCCCTGCAGGAGCGTCCGCGCCTGTATCAAAACATGCTGGGTAATCTGGACAGTGTGTTGCTGGTCAAACGTAGCGATGGTGGTCGGGTCATCGCCATCAATCCGCATCAGCAAACACTGCCCGACCTGCCACCCATTGCTCAAGATTCGTCGCCGCTACGGTCTGACATCCAGACTGTGGATAACATCGCCTTGCTCACAGGGGTGGCACAAGGTCCGAGGGACGAGCCTTTGATTGTCACCGTCGGCAAACGCCTGCAAGAGCGTGAGCAAATGCTCGCCAGCTACCGGGGGCGCCTCTACATGGCGGTAGGCTTTGGCGCAGTACTCGCCTTCGGCCTTGGCTTGCTGTTGTTGCGGCGCGGTCTGGTACCTCTGCGTGAACTGGCGCAGGCCATGCGCGACATCCCCCCCCGCAGCCTCGATCAACGCATGCCCGCCGACGATGTTCCGGCAGAGCTGAAAGAGCCCGTACAGGCACTTAACGCAATGCTGGTTCGCCTCGAAGACAGCTTTGGGCGACTGTCACAGTTCTCTGCCGACCTGGCCCACGAAATTCGCACGCCGCTGCACAACTTGCTGGGCAGTAACAGCTTGGCACTGAACCAGCCACGCAGCCCGGACGAGTACCAGGAACTGCTGGCGTCGAATATCGAAGAGTACGAACGGCTCAACCGTATGGTCGAAAACCTGATTTTCCTGGCCCGTGCCGATCACGGCCAACGGCCCCTGCAACTGCAAACCCTGGACTTGCAGACCGTGGGCGACGAGTTGTGCGATTACTTTGAAGCCTTGGCAGAAGACCGTCAGTTACAGCTGAACAACTCACTTTGCGGCGAACTGAGCGTCGACCAGCAGTTACTGCAACGGGCCTTGGGTAACTTGCTGGCCAATGCCGTGCGCCATGCCGAAGCCGGGACAACCATCACCTTGCAACGCCGTGATGACGCCCAATATTGCTGGGTTGGCGTACATAACCAGGGCCCGCCCATTGACCCGCAGCATCTGGACAGACTGTTCGACCGGTTTTACCGCGTCGATCCCTCTCGCGCAGAACCCGGTGACAGCGGCGGGTTGGGGCTGGCGATCGTGCGATCGATCATGCTGTTGCATCACGGACAAGTGCGGGTCCGCAGCGACGCTCAAGGAACGTTGTTTGAGCTGGGGTTCCCGGCGTTGCCCATGAGCGCTTGAAAGGTCAGCGCGTCGTTGATGGCGAAACCGCTGGCCGTGTTATCGAAAATGAACCAGTACTCGGTCGTTGGCTCTACGCCCATCAGCACCTGTTCTGACAACGTCCTGAGTCGGGCCACGCCATATTCACTGTGATAAATACGCGGCGAGCCATGCAGGCGCCAATACTGGACGCCAGGCCACCCGCCCGGTTGAAAGCCTGTGCTTAATACCGCCGGATCAGCGGCAACCCGACCGATATGCAGTGTCTGTAACAGCTCATCGGCCGCCAGCCATGAGTCGTTACGCGGCTCCAGCACCAATGAGCCCTTGTACCGAAGGCGCACTTCCCGGAAAAACGCCCGTGCAATCTGCGGTTCATACATCAACCCGGGCGGTAATTGCACCAACACACATCCCAGGCGATCGCCCAACTGCGTGCATTGCGCAAAAAAACTGTCCAGCTCGTCTTCACAGCTCTGCAAGCGCCGTTCATGGGTGATCGATTTGGGTAATTTGACCGAGAATCGAAAGTCCGGCCCTACGCTGTCAGCCCACCGCTGGTAAGTCTGCGCACGGTGGGGCCGGTAAAATGAACTATTGATTTCCGTGGCCGAAAAGCGCCCGGCGTAACGCTGCAAATGCGTGCCCTCACTGGCAAAACGTGGCCAGTATTCACGCCCGATGCTCCATCCGGCGCAGCCCACGAAGACGCGGTTCAAAACAACACCGCAGCGGCATCGCGCATAAAGATTTCCACAGTCTTTGGCCCCACACCGTCGAATTCCAGCAAGCGACGCTCAAAGGTGTGGCGATCTTTACTGGTGCTACAGAGGGCACCGAATTTGCCGTCATATTCATCGACCAGTTTCTTGGCCAGGGCAGACAGACGGGTGGCGGTAGTTTCGTCGTAACGCACGTAATGTGCCTTACCGAGAATCGACACCAGTTGCCGATGGGAAAGCTGCGCCAGACGCTGAGCCGAGTCACAGTCGTGCTCTTCGACCAGAACCTGATAAGCCCTGGCGGCAATCGGTGCCTGAATTCGCTTGCCCATCAAAAAACTGGCTACGAACCATTTGAACAAGGCGGTCTCATCGCCGGCCTGCAACCTGATGCCCAGATCGTTGGCGGTGATCACTTCAGTCATGACGCGCTCCCTCATCAACCCTGTGTAGATATGAAAAACACCAGGTGCGGAAGTTCGTTTTTTCGGGTCCACTGACGCGCGCGTAAAAATAGTCTGTTATCAGGGGTTTACAACCTAAAACATCCGGGTATACTCGTCGCCCATAACGCCGGTATAGCTCAGTTGGTAGAGCAACTGACTTGTAATCAGTAGGTCCCGAGTTCGACTCTTGGTGCCGGCACCATACAAGGTTCCAAAGACAGCCAACACAGTCTTTGAAACCCCCGAAAAACCCGCCTTCTGGCGGGTTTTTTCGTTCTGGGGTTCCAGGCTTGGCGCTGAAAGGAAGCCCGTTAACTGCTAGCTATTGTGCAGATGTTTTTTCAGGAACGACCGGGTTCGCTCCTGAACCGGGTTTTGCAGGATCTCGCCCGGCGCCCCCTCCTCGACCACAACCCCGCCGTCCATAAAGATAATCCGGTCTGCAACTTCGCCTGCAAAACGCATTTCATGGGTGACGATCAACATGGTCATGTTCTCGGCGGCGAGCTGCTTCATGACCAGGTTGACCTCTTCGACCAGCTCGGGGTCCAGCGCCGATGTGGCCTCATCGAACAACATGACTTTTGGCTGCATTGCCAGCGCCCTTGCGATGGCAACCCGCTGTTTCTGTCCGCCAGAGAGGCGGGAGGGATATTCATCAAATTTGTCGGCCAATCCGACTTTTGCCAAATATTCCATCGCCAGTTCACGCGCGGCTTTTTTCGTCAGCCCCTTGAGCTTTAGCGGGCCCAACGCAATGTTTTCATATACGGTCAAATGCGGAAATAAATTGAAGTGCTGGAAGACCATGCCCATTTGCTGACGCACTGCATTTATATGCTGTTCATAAGCACGGCCTTTCAATGGCCGGTTAACTTGTTCTCCATCTAACCAGACCTCGCCATCATTCAGCACCTCCAGGTGATTGATGGAGCGCAGGAGTGTGCTTTTTCCAGATCCACTGGGGCCGATGATGGCGATGATTTGCCCGCGAGAGACACAAAGATCTATGCCCTTGAGTACTTCAAGTGCTCCATATGCCTTACGGGCACCCTTGACCTCAACCATATATGTATTATTGATCATCGTGACATCTCTACTTTCTTTTCGAGAAGATGCAAGCCGGCTTCGAGAACAAGGTTGGCCGCGTAATAGATAACTGCAACAGTCAGATAAAACTCGAACGGGCTATAAGTTTCGCTGACTGCCAGTTGCGCGCTGTATACCAGCTCTGCAATCCCGATCATTGACACCAGTGAAGTGTCCTTTAACAGGACAATCAGATTATTTCCCAGCGGCGCAATGGTCCTGCGCAGTGCTTGCGGCACTATGACGTAACACTGGGTCTGTCCACGGCTGAGACCGATAGAACGGGCACCTTCAATCTGACCGGGGTCAACGGAGACCACGCCGGCACGTATCACGTCGGCATTGTAGACAGCGAAGTGCAGGCTAAGGCCAATGATGCCGGCCACCGGTGCGGGAATATCGATCCCCACTTGCACCAGACCATAATAAATTACGTACAACTGCAAAAGCAGTGGCGTGCCCATGAGCAGCCACGTCATAAAACGCACGGGCAATGCCACAACTTTGGGGGCATAAAGAACGATCAGGGCAAAGGCGATCCCGGCCAGCAGACTTACTACGCTGGACGTTACAAACATTATTAGCGTCCACCACAGCCCCATCGCCAGCATCTCGGAATAGGGTGTAACGATACTCAGATCCAGGCTTTGCATATGAATGCTCTCACCTTGCCGCGAAGCGATTGTCGAGATAATCCACAATAAATCTGACCGAGTAGACCATCACAATATAAAGCAGTGCCGACACCATAAAGATTTCGAATGGCTTATAGGTTGAACTGATAAAGCGTTGCGCCGTATATGAAAGTTCAACCACAGAGATCGTCGACACGAGTGCAGAACCTTTAATCAGTGCGACAGCGTTAACCCCCAGCGGCCTGATCATTAACTTTGCAGCTTGTGGCAGCGTGATAAACCATAAAGTCTGGCTGCGCCCGAAACCAATTGAACGTGCAGCCTCTTCCTGGCCAGGGTCCACGTTGGAGATGGCGCCACGAATGGATTCCGCCATATAAGCGGCGATGTTCAGGCCCAAACCTATGACACCTGCCGCAAACGGCTCCAGTTCAATTCCGATCTGCGGGCCGCCGAAGTAGATGATGAACAGCTGAACCAGGCAGGGAGTGCCACGAAAAACACTGATGTAGAGCCTTGCCAGCCAGCGAAATATGAGGACTGTGGACAACCGCGCAGCCACCAGCACGATGGCCACCAGAAAACCAAGCAACAGTGCGAGCACGGAGATTTGCACCGTAATCCAGGCCGCCTCCAGGAAAAACGGAAATGTGCGCTGTATGAGAGTCAAATCCATGGGCACGCTCAGAAAAATCAGATGACTGGCCCGACGACAAGTCGGGCCAGGCTAACGCTGAATCAGCGGATATCTTTGCCAATCCACTGCATCGAGATCTTTTCGTAAGTACCATCGGCGAGCATATCTGCAAGCGCGCCCTGCATCGCCGCCTTGAGCTCGGGGTTATTTTTGCGCAGTGCAATGCCCATGCCTTCAATCCCGCCATCGCTCTGCGGTGGCGTAATGATGCGCACCTTCTGCCCGGTTTCCTTGACTGCGACCAGCACCGGAACGCTGTCCATCACTATCGCATCGATACGCCCGGCATCCAGATCGACCAGCATTTCGGGCAGACCTTTATAGGCTCTCACCTTCAGGTTGCCGCGCGCCCTGGCCCATTTATCGTGGGCATCCCCGAGCGTGACGCCAACCACCACATCTTTAAGGTCATCAAGGCTTGTGATCGAAGAGTCGTCCTTCACCACGATCGTGCGGCCCGCATGGTAATAGGGCCCCACGAAATCCACGGCCCTCTGGCGTTCCGGGGTAATGGTCATGGAGGCGATAATGGCGTCATATTTTTTCGCCAGCAGACCAGCAATTATCCCGTCGAACGGCGTGGTAATAATCTTCACCTTTACCCCCAGGCGCTCGGCCAGGGCCTCGCTGATGGAGGCATCGAAGCCGACAATCTGGTTCTGCTCGTTGGCAAAGCTGAAGGGAGAGTATTGGCCGCTCATCGCGATACGGATTTCTTTGGAGTCCTGGACCGACTTCAAATCATCAGCCTGAACAGCTGACGTGCAAAACAGTGCCGCAGCCGCAACTGTGGAAGCGGCAATCAATTCCTTGAGCTTTGTAGTTAGCATTGGAGGCACCTTGGAAGAATTGTTTTTTATTTTTCTTGGGATTACTCACCCAGCCTTCACCAAAGCTTTGCATAGGTCCTTGCGCAAAGCACCCTGCAAGGTGTCAGCCCGACTGACACATTGCCGGAGTTGGCCGACACAATGTCGGCCGAGGACTCACTTAAGTGCAGCCTTAAAGCTTTCGTCCAGAACCTCAAGCAAAAAATCAGCATTGGTCTGACTGAAAATCATCGCCGGGCGCATTTTCAGAACATTGTCATGGGGGCCTTCCGTACCGATCAAAATGCCTCGCTCCCGGGCACCGTCGGCAACTTTCCTGGCCAGCGCGGTGGCGGGAACCCTGGTTTTCCGATCTGTGACCAGTTCGATCCCGAGGAACAGCCCCTGCCCGCGCACATCGCCTATGGCCTCGTAGCGCAGTTGCAACTTGCGAAAGCCATCGAGCAGATAGTTACCCATGGTCAGTGCGTTGAGCTTCAAGTGATCGCGCTCGATCACATCCAGCACCGAGAGCCCTATGGCGCATGAAACCGGGCTGCCGGCAAAGGTATTGAAGTACTCCATGCCATTGTTGAAGCTGTCGGCAATTTCACGGGTGGTCACCACCGCCGACATGGGATGCCCGTTGCCAATGGGTTTGCCCATGGAGACTGCATCGGGAACCACACCCTGGGTTTCAAACGCCCACCAGTGGCTGCCGACCCGACCAAAGCCGACCTGGACTTCGTCAGCCAGGCACAGACCGCCCTCTGCACGCACCATGGCATAGACTTCTTTGAGGTAGTTTTCCGGAAAGAACAGTTGCCCGGCGACGCTGGGAATGGACTCAGCCAAAAAGAACGCCGGGGCTCTGCCCTGCTTGCGCATGATCTCGATCTGGTCCGCCACGCTTTCAGCGAAACGCTTGCCCAGCTCCTCGAACGGCCAGTCAGCCGCAGCACGGTAAGCATCCGGCACAACCGCCTCAAACACATGCCCTGCACGGCCCTTGCCGGCTTTACGCTTGTACTTGTAAGGGCTGAGGTCGATCAGTTCCTGGGTCGTGCCGTGGTAAGCCCAGTCCAGCACAATTGCATCGTTGCGCCCCGTGTGATTGCGCGCCATACGGAGCATCAGGCTGTTGGCTTCACTGCCTGAACAACCGAAGGAAGCAACCGCCAGACCTGCGGGTAACGTGGCGGTGAGCCGCTCTGCATACTCCACGATATTGTCGTGCAGATAACGGGTATTGGTATTGAGCCGGGCTGCTTGTTGCGACAGCGCTTGCACCACATCCGGATGGGAGTGGCCGAGATGGCACACGTTATTGAAGCAATCCAGGTAGGCCCTGCCGAAGTTATCTATCAACCAGACCCCGTCCCCGCGTACGAACTTGATCGGATCTGAATACGAAATCGACAAGTTAGGCAGCAGCAGCTCTTTACGCTTCGCCACAATCTCAGCCTTGCTGCGGCCGTCCTGGCTGTAGGTTTCCGGAGGAATGCCCGCGAGCGCCGACGGGTCGGGGAACACGTCAGCCCAGACCTCAAGATAAGCCCGCTCACCTACGCCGATGAACTCGCTGGCTTGCAACCCGGTGTCAGTGGACATCTGAAAATGCACATGGGGGATCCAGCCACCATTTTCCGCATCCGTGCCCATATACCCCACAAGCGCACCCGCCTCCAGGCGATCACCGGGTTTGAGCCGCGCCAGCGCTTCATGGGCCATGTGCCCCCATAGGGTCAGGAATGGCGGACAAGCTTCTGGCGAATGCTCGAGCATGATCAAACCACCGTAGCCCAGCGGTTCGCCCTCGACTTCGACGCTGCGCACCACCCCGGCAACAGGGGTATACAGAGGCGTCCCCGCGGGCATTAGCAAGTCGACACCGACGTGAATGATCCGACGCTGCCCTTCAATGAATCGCGACTCGAACGCCGTGTCGGTATAGATGGTTCTTGCCTCGCCCCATGGCCCGATGCCCAGCGGCACCTTATGACCGGCAGAAAATTCATTCCACCACCGGGCTGCCTCTGCAGGACGCTGCTCGGCGGAAGCGATCGTCATCACATGGGATGCATCTGCAAACGGCGCAATTGCCTTGTTCATGGTCGCCGCAGACGGATGCACGATATCCGCGAAGGATTTGCTGTTTTCGCCCAGCCAGCGACGAACCGCACCGGCGCCCTCGATCGCATCAAACCCGCAGGCTTTGCGCAGGATCGCCGTCGCCAGGCGCGGGTTCATCCGGTCCATTCGCTCCAGAAGGCGCCAGGCCGGGGCTTCGCTGATGGCCAGGTAGGGATTGTCCTCGGTCTGGCCGTAGCGCAAAGCCGACAAGGTGACGCTTGTCACCAGGCGTATGGCAATCAGATTGAAGAGAACATCAAGCTCTTCCGGTTGCAGCGGGTACTTCTCATGGAAACCGGCAGTCAGGGCAGCTGCTGCGCCGACCGGATCTTCCATGTCGAGAATGGAATACGCACAGGTGATGGCGACTTCGGCAATCAGAATGGTATGGACCGCATCGCCAAAGTCGATGATGCCTGAGACCTTCTGCGGGTTCCGGGGATCGACCAGGATGTTCCAGTCATTACCGTCATTGTGAATGACCTGGGTGCGCAGACGCGCAAGCCGGGGTTGCACGGAGTGTTCAAAACGATCGATGAAGCGTTCCAGAATGGCTCTTCTGGCAGGGTCCTTGATGAAGTGCAGGCGTGAACGCGAACGTGCGGCGTGACGCAGATCCCAGTCCAGATCCCGTACCGCGCCGGGATGTATGAAGCCTTGAAGGGCCCGGTCAATATCACCGAACGATTGGCCCAGGCTGCGCATCAACTCGAACGTGCGCGGAACCTCGGCCAGGGGTGTGCCGTGCAACCAGCTAACCAGGCGCACTGCATGGGTTTCGCCGGAGGGTGCCACTACAGAGGCCAGAAAGTCACCTGTCAGGCTTTTCTTGAGTGAAGGCACGGTGAGTTCAGGGCTGTAACTGGCGAGGTGGCTGAGAATGGCGGTCTGAAACTCGCTTTCGACTCGCGGTTCAGTCGAGTTGACGACTTTCAGAATCCATCCCGCACCGGTTCCTGTCTGCAACCGGTAGTTGCGGTCGCGCTCGCCGTCCAGAGGCGCAGCCGTACCTGAAACGTTGAAAAGCTGCTCGCCCAGCTTTTCGGCATCAGCCATCGAGAACCGGGGGGCGGGATGGGAAAGATTAGTCATGGTAATTGTTTTCCAGGCCATTTTTTTCAGATAGCTTGGCATGCGAAACCTTGCAGGACAGTAGGTATGCGGTCGGCTTTGGCCTGCATATTGCCGGAATCAACCGGCACAAATTCGGTAGCAGAATCGGGGAGTTCTAATGCGCGAGCTGGACACGAAAGATCGCGAAATACTCGAAATTCTTTCTAAAGAGGCTCGAATTGCCCTAAAGGCTCTGGCAGCGAGAATCGGACTTTCAAGAAGTGCTACCAGCGAGCGGGTCATCAATCTTGAACGCAACGGGGTGATCAGAGGCTACCGGGCTGATATCGGCGAAATCGATGCCAACGTGATTCGCGCAATCCTCCTTGTGTGCCTCAAACGCACGCCTGCAATGGGCCTGCTTGACCTGCTTGCACAAAACTCCCAGGTGCGACGCATCTCTTCGGTCAGCGGTCAGCTCGACCTGGTAATTGAGGTCGAGTCACGCACCATTGATGATCTGAACCGGGTCCGGGATGCAGTCGCCAGCCATGAATCCGTTGAAGACATCACCACCGCCGTGGTGCTTCGCCGCGATATTGACCGGCAGGCATCCTGAGGCGGCTTCGGCCCTTATCGCAGCCTCGTGCCTCGTCAGCGACTACAGGTTCAAACCGTTATCCGGGGTCTTATAGATGACCCCACATCACCCGTCCCTTGAAGATCCATCCTTTGTCAGTCCCCTGAGATGTAACTTCTAATTGCTGGAAGCAAAGTGACTCCGATCACTGATTTCAACAATAAAAGCGCTTCCAGGAGATTCCATGCACAGTGCTCCCACTCTATTGCTGGTGCTGTTTTGTGCCATCGCTCTGATTGTTTTCCTGATCGTCAAAGTCCGCGTCCACGCCTTCCTGGCCTTGACCGCCGCAAGCTTTGTGGTGGGTATTGGTTCGGGCATGCCGCTGACGCACATGGCTGCTTCCTATGAAAAAGGGGTCGGCGGCACGCTCGGGTTTCTGGCAACCATCATTGGTCTGGGCGGGATTCTGGGCAAGATGCTGGAAGAGTCCGGCGGCGCGGAGCGCATCGCTCAGGCACTGCTCAAGGCTCTGGGTAAGGAACGTGCCTCCTGGGCCATGATGCTCGTAGGGTTTATTGCCGGCATACCGGTGTTCTTTGAGGTGGGCTTTGTTCTGCTGATTCCGCTGATCTATGTGGTCGCGAAAGAAACCCGAATCAATCTGTTGTACCTGGGCGTGCCCCTGGCCGTGTCGCTGATGGCCGTGCATTGCATGTTGCCGCCACACCCGGCCGCTATGGCAATCACCGGGATGCTGGGGGCCGATGTCGGCAAAGTGATCATCTATGGCCTGATTGTCGCCCTGCCGACTGCCATGATCGCCGGGCCGCTATGGGTCAGGCTGGTCTGCAAGCGTGATGCGCCGGACTCTCAGGAAGCGTTTTTGAACGAGCACTGTGATGACAGCAAAACCCGTGAGTTACCGGGCCTTGGCCTGACCCTGCTGACCATTGTGTTGCCACTGCTGCTGATGGTCGGGAAAACCTTTGCGGCCGGACTGCCACAGGACTCCATGGCATTCAGCGTTATTTCATTTCTGGGCACCCCCCTGATCGCCCTGTTCATTGCCGTGGTGTTCGCCTATTGGGCGCTGGGCTTGCGCCGCGGGTTATCCATGCCTGAGCTGCTCGCTCACACCCAAAAGAGCTTCCCGCCTCTGGCCAGCATCCTGTTGATCATCGGCGCCGGCGGGGCATTCAACGGCATTCTGGTGGACAGCGGCGTGGGTGACGCGCTGTCCGGCACGCTGACCCAACTGAATATGAACCCCATCGTTCTGGCCTGGCTGGTGGCCGGCCTGATGCACTTCGCCGTCGGCTCGGCAACGGTGGCCATGATCAGCGCGGCGGGCATGGTCCTGCCCATGCTCGGCGCCCATCCGACAGTGAGCAAGGAAATCATCTGCGTGGCCATCGGCGCCGGTGCCATGGGCTGGACCCATGTCACGGACTCCGCCTTCTGGGTGGTCAAGGAGTACCTGGGGGTCTCGCTGACCGACGCCCTGAAGACATTTACCACCGCCACGGTACTGGCCTCGTTGATCGCGCTGGGCCTGACCCTGCTGCTGTCGCACTTTGTTTGATCCAACCCGTATTTTTTAGCCTGATTGTTTAAAGGGACCACGTCATGATTTTGGGAAAACCCCTTGAAAGCTGGTATGCCAGCTACCCGCTGATTCGCGATCTGGTCGCGCTGCAAGAAACCACCTGGTTCAATCCCGGCGTGGCTCCGGTCGCTCAGGCGATTGGCGATGTGGGGCTGACCGACGCCGATGTCGCCGATGCCAGCGCCCGGCTCGCGCGATTTGCTTCTTACTTGCGCCAGGCGTTCCCGGAAACCGCCAGCAGTGACGGCATTATTGAATCGGACATTGTGCCGGTGCCCCATCTGCAGCAACTGCTGGGTGAACGCTACAGCCAGGCATTGACCGGCTCACTGTGGCTCAAGCGCGACAGCCATCTGCCCATCTCGGGCTCGATCAAGGCCCGTGGCGGGATCTATGAAGTGCTCAAGCATGCCGAAGATCTGGCACTGGCCGAGAACTTTCTGACCCTCGAAGACGACTACGCGCTGCTGCACAGCGACAAGGCCCGGGCGTTTTTCGGGCAGTACAAAATAGCCGTCGGTTCGACCGGAAACCTTGGCATGTCGATCGGGATCATGGGCGCAGCGCTGGGCTTTCAGGTCACCGTGCACATGTCGGCCGATGCCCGCCAATGGAAGAAGGACAAGTTGCGCTCACACGGTGTGACCGTCATCGAGTACGCCAGCGATTACAGCGTGGCCGTGGCCCAGGGCCGTGAGCAGGCAGAGGCCGACCCCGCCTGCCATTTCGTCGACGATGAAAACTCGGTCAATCTGTTTCTGGGTTACGCCGTCGCCGCCGAGCGCCTGCAACAGCAGCTGGCAGCGGCGCGGATTACGGTGGATGCGCAGCACCCCCTATTTGTGTATTTGCCCTGTGGCGTGGGCGGCGCACCGGGTGGTGTGGCTTTCGGCCTGAAGCTGGCGTTCGGTGACGCCGTGCACTGCATCTTCGCCGAACCCACCCATTCACCCTGCATGATGCTGGGCGTCTACACCGGCCTGCACGATGAAGTCAGTGTGCAAGACTTCGGCATTGATAACGTCACCGCTGCAGACGGTCTGGCGGTTGGCCGCGCTTCCGGCTTTGTGGGTAAGGCCATGCAACGCCTGCTTGATGGTTTTTACACCGTTAGCGATGAGCACATGTACAGCCTGCTGGCACTGATGGAGCGCAGCGAAGGCATGCGTCTTGAGCCTTCCGCGCTCGCCGGTGTACCCGGGATTGCCAGGGTGCATGCCGATCAGCAAGGCTACCTGGCTCGCACCGGCCTGGACGCCCATGCCATGGCCAATGCCACTCACCTGATCTGGGCTACCGGCGGCAACATGGTGCCTGACGACGAGATGGACGCTTATCTGACCAAGGGCCGTGAATTGCTCGCCAGGGGCTGATTCTGTTCGCTGACTCAAAGGCCGGACCGGATGTGGCAAGATGCACGCCTTGCCACATCCGGCAGGCCTGACCGGCCTTTTGGCTTGAGGGGAAAACACGTGCTCAACCTTCCGCCCCGCATCAGCTCCAGACTCAACAGCAGCCAGTTCGCCAATTTGCATACTTTTCTGGTTGCCGCACGCCATCTGAG
Source organism: Pseudomonas sp. TWR2-1-1 (assembly GCF_049897045.1). Lineage (NCBI taxonomy): Bacteria > Pseudomonadati > Pseudomonadota > Gammaproteobacteria > Pseudomonadales > Pseudomonadaceae > Pseudomonas > Pseudomonas sp. TWR2-1-1. The sequence goes on along the minus strand of NZ_JAFCVM010000005.1, from coordinate 109,348 downwards.
CTTTGCCCGCGCCGCACAGGAACTGTGCCTGACCGCCAGCGCCGTCAGCCACCGTATCAGCCGGCTCGAAACCGCCCTGAACATGAAGTTGTTCCAGCGCCTGACCCGCCAGGTCAGCCTGACCGACGAAGGCGAACGCATCTTCGAAATACTGCAGAATGCGATGGGCGAATTGTCCGAGGCCCTTGAGCAATCGTCACAGGCAGAAGTTGCCGGTTCCATTGCGCTTTATGTCAGGCCTTCGGTCGCCCAATGCTGGCTGGTGCCCAGACTGGCTGATTTCGTCGAGCGTTACCCGCAGGTCTCGCTGGATCTGCGGGTAGGCAATGACAATGTCGACTTCCGCACCCGTAAAATTGACCTGGCCCTGTATTACGCCAACGGCGAATTTCCCGGGCTGACCAGTCACCGCTTGATGCAGGAGCGTCTGGCCCCGGTCTGCAGCCCGCAATATGCGAAGCGCCACGGCCTGCTGCAAAGCCCGGAAAACTTGAGACACTGCACGACCTTGCACGACTCACTGGCCTGGGATCATGCAGCCTTTGATGCCGAGTGGAGGTTGTGGGCCGAACAACACAACATGCTCCAAGCCCTGCCCAAACGTACCCTGACCTTCGATCGCTCTGACCTGAGCGTGACGGCAGCCATCAACCACGCCGGCATCGCCATCGGCCGCCAGCAGCTGGTACAAACGCGCGTCAATCGCGGCGAACTGATACTGCCCTTCGCTGACTTCAGCGTGTGCGGCCACTACGATTATTATCTGGTTCACCCACCGCTCAGCACCCTCCCCAAGCGCTTGCTGGTGTTTATGAACTGGCTCAAAGACTGTGCCCGACAATCATCGCCACCGCGCTGACGCGGGCGCCGGGCTCGCGCATCATGGCGCCCGCCCTGAATCGAAGGGCGCCAGGCCGCTATCTGCAAGCGCCGCCACACAGCGACCCGATCCATCCCGTCAAAAACGCCCTTGCATAAATAGCGTGCCATCACGACAATGAGATCGATTACCATTTACTCACGGGTGGCATTCTCATGTCGGCGCTCGATCGCTCAGCTCTTCATCAGTTGTACAGCGACCACAACAGTTGGTTGAAGGGCTGGTTGCGCGTGCGCCTGGGCAATGCTGCCGACGCTTCTGATCTGGCTCAGGATACGTTCCTGCGGGTCATGACAGCCCGTAATGCGGCCCCGATTCGCGAACCACGAGGCTACCTGTGTGCCATTGCACGATCACTTTTGATTGATAAATCACGCCGGCGCACCATTGAGCAGGCTTACCTTCACGCGTTGTCGCAAAGGCCGGAGCCCATAGATGTTTCACCAGAGATCCGTTTGTCGATCATCGAAATGCTGGTCTCCATCGATCGCCTGCTCGATGAACTGGGCACCCGGACCCGGGAGATTTTCCTCGCGGTTCAGCTTGAGGGGTTGACCTATGTAGCGGCGGCCGAACGGTTCGGTGTGTCGGTCACGACGGTGAAAAATCATTTGATTCGCGCCATGACCCGGTGCCTGTTGCTGGTTGATAACTGATGAGCGTTAGCCTGGACCTGAAAACACTTGAGGCCGCCGCCACGTGGTACGTGCAGCTCAATGACGGTGAACTCAGCGAAGCCAGGACCCGTGCCTGGCAAGTGTGGATGCAATCCGGCCCACAGAATGCGGCAGCCTGGGCCCGAGTCGAGAAGCTCCAGCAGCAATGGGCCCTGATACCCCGCCGGGCAGCCTTGTCCAGCCTCGGTGCAGCCAGTGCGCAACGCCGCGATGTATTGAAAGTACTTGGCATGCTACTGGCCACCGGCGCCTGTTCATGGCTGGCCGTTGAACAATTGCCCTACCGTCCGATGCTGGCTCAGCAACGCACGGGCTTGCGCGAACGTCGCTCGCTGCAACTGGACGATGGCTCGCACCTGCAGCTGAACGCAGACACGGCGCTGGATATCCGCTTCGACGCAAAGCAACGGCTTATCCAGCTGTACCGTGGCGAAATTCTGATCGAGACCGCCAGGGACCCCGCACGGCGTCCATTCATCGTCGATACCGGCGAAGGGCGCGTGCGCGCACTTGGCACCCGGTTTAGCGTCCGCCAATTGGCCGGGCGCACGCGAGTCGGGGTGCTGCAAGCCGCGGTGCAAGTCTGTGCAAACCGGCATCCCGATCGGGTCGTGCGGCTGGAGGCAGGCCAGCAAGTCTCGTTTGACCGCGATGCGGTGGATGACATTCACCTTTTACCCGCCGGCTCGACCGCGTGGGTACAAGGCATGCTGAGTGTCGACAACTGGCGCCTTGGCGACTTTATCGAGGAGCTGGACCGCTATCGGCCGGGTGTTGTGCGCTGTGCGCCAGGGGTGCAGAACTTGAACATATCAGGGGCTTTTCGTCTCGATGACACGCAAACAGTGCTGGATAACCTGAGCAAAACCCTGCCGGTGAAGGTTCGCTACCTGACCCGCTACTGGGCAAGTATCGAACCGGCATAAGCCCGGCGACAAATGATTGGGCGCTTAACCTTGCTGATTTCGATTCTCATCCGTCAATGACATAAGCCGCGATTGCAGCGAGTTTCTGACATGACAACGCAAGGATCCCTGAATGCCCCTGCTCGCCCCCAACCCCACAACTAAAATAACGCGCGCTGTTCGCCTGGCGGTGTTTGGCGTAACCCTCGCCAGCCTGTCCGGCCTGGCACTGGTGCCCACCCAGGTGTCTGCCCAGAGCCAGGCGACGTACCAGATCAGCGCTGGCCCGCTGGGCAGCGCCCTTACCCAATTTGGCATACAGGCGGGGGTCACGATTTCGTTCGATCCCAAACAGACCGGCCACCTCAATACCACCGGCCTGCAGGGCCAATACAGCGTCGATGAAGGTCTGCAACGGTTGCTCGCCAACAGCGGATTACAAGCAGAGCGCCAGAGTAACGGAGGCTATGTGCTGGTCGCCGCCAGCCCTGAAACGGCACTGGAACTGGGGGCGACTCAAGTCTCCACCAACCAGCTGGGCACTGTTACCGAAGGCACCGGCTCTTACACGCCGGGCTACATCGCCACCGCCACCCGCATGGTGCTCAAGCCCCGGGAGACGCCGCAATCGATTAGCGTGATCACCCGCCAGCACATGGATGACTTCGCGCTCGACAATGTCGACGACGTGATGCGCCACACACCGGGTATTACCGTATCGGCCTACGACACTGACCGCACCAACTACTACTCCCGCGGTTTTTCGATCAACAACTTCCAGTACGACGGCATTCCCTCGGCCGTGCGCAACGTCGCCTATTCAGCGGGCAACACCCTGAGCGACATGGCGATCTATGACCGTATCGAGGTGCTCAAGGGCGCTTCAGGCCTGCTCAGCGGAGCCGGTTCGCTGGGCGGCACCATCAACCTGGTACGCAAGAAACCGACCAGCGATTTTCACGGCCATATCACCACGGGAGCAGGCTCCTGGGACAACTACCGCACTGAAGCGGACGTCAGTGGCCCCTTGACTGAATCCGGTAATGTGCGCGGGCGCGCCGTGGCGGCCTATCAGGACAGACAGTCGTATATCGACCGCTACTCGAATCAGAGCTCGGTGTTCTACGGCATCCTCGAATTCGACCTGTCGCCCGACACCTTGCTGACCGTGGGCGCCGACTATCAAGACAATAAACCCCAGGGTTCGACCTGGTCAGGCAGCTTTCCGCTCTACAACTATGCGGGTGAGATCAACAGTGCCAAGCGTTCCTTCAGCAACGCCACCGACTGGAGCAGCTGGCAGCAATACACCCGTACCGTCTTCGCCACCCTGGAACAGGATCTGGGCAATGGCTGGGTAGGCAAGCTGCAACTGGACCACAAGCTCAATGGCTACGATGCGCAGCTGGGAGCCATCCAGTTCAACCAGCCCGCGGCTGACGGCACCGCCAAAATCAACGCACAACGTTACAAGGGCGAAACCACCAGCGACGCAGCCGATCTCTATGTCAGCGGCCCCTACGAATTTCTGGGTCGTGAACACGAGCTGGTGCTGGGCGGCTCGATCAGTACCGCGAACTGGAAAGGCAAAGGTTACTGGGACGTGACATTCGCCACGCCGAACATTGTCGATTACTTCAACTGGAACGGGCACCTGGCCAAGCCTGACTGGGGCAATGCGTCGCAAATCAACGATGACACCGTGCGCCAGACGGGCATGTACGCGACCACGCGCCTTAACCTTACCGATGAGCTGAAACTCTTTCTGGGCGGTCGGGTAGTCGACTACACACTGACGGGCACCACCAACACTTACCGCGAATCGGGGCGCCTGATTCCCTACGCCGGCCTCACCTACGACCTCACCGACTACCTGACTGCGTACGCCAGCTACACCGATGTGTTCATGCCCCAGGAGTTCTACAACCTGGACCGCCACAGCAAGATGCTTGACCCGGACCAGGGCGAGAACTATGAAGTCGGGCTCAAGAGCGAGTTTTTCGATGGCCGCCTGAACGCCAGCCTGGCGTATTTCGAGGTCAAGGAAAGCAATCGTCCCATCCCCGACGATGCCTGGAACAACCTGTCACCCACCCCGCCCAACTACGCCTTCAAAGGCACTGCCGCGAGAACCAAGGGCTACGAGCTGGAAATATCCGGAGAGCTGAGCCCTGGCTGGAGCCTGCAGGCCGGGTACACCCACAAGGTGGTGCGCGATGACAGCGGTAAAAAGATTTCGACCTTTGAACCCGAGGATCAACTGAGCTTCTACACCATCTACAAACTCAAGGGCGACCTGAACAAAGTCTCGGTGGGCGGTGGCGCACGCTGGCAGAGCACGGCCTGGCAAGAGATGTACAACAGCCCCAAGGACAGATACGAAGATTTTTCGCAGAAACCCTACTGGGTGGTGGATCTGATGACCCGTTATCAATTCACTGAAAACCTGTCGACCACCCTCAACGTCAACAACGTGTTCGACAAGTATTACTACACCAACATCGGGTTCTATAACTCTGCGATTTATGGTGAACCGCGCAACTTCATGCTGACCACGCGCTGGGACTTCTGACCCCAATACGTCTGTAGGAGCGAGCTTGCCTCGCGACAGGTGCCAACGACAATCTGTGTGCCGTTGAGAACATCGCGAGGCAAGCTCGCTCCTGCAGTGTTCTCCCGTAACGTAAAACGCCCCGGACATCAGGACCTGATGTTCGGGGCGTTTCTTATTCAGATGTCCGGCCTGTGCAGCAGGCCGGTGGCATCAGAAAATGCTGATCGGGTAATCAACAAATACGCGTACTTCGTTGCCGCCGACGTTGTAGTCGCTGGCGTTGTTCGACACGCGCAACCACGAACCGCGCAGACGCACGCTCAAATCCTTGACCGGGCCGCTTTGTACGACGTACTTGGCCTGGTTGAAGATTTCGCGCTCGGTACCACGACCACGGTCGGAACCGTCGTCGATGTTGCTGCCGCGTACGTAGGCGATGTTGTAGGTCAGGCCCGGAATGCCAACGGCACCGAAGTCGAAGCCATAACCCAGCTGCCACGAACGTTCGTCTTTGGCGTTGAAGTCGGACCAGTAAGAGTTGGCCAGCAGGATGGTGTTGCCGCCATCGCCCACGCCGCCTGCATTGCGGTAGCCGCCGTACGGGTAGCCGATCTCGCCGGTGCTGCTCTGGTAAGCCAGGGTCAGGGTGTGTGCGCCAAACGCGTAGGTGGTCGCCAGGCTCCAGATCTTGTTGTCCTGACCGTCAACTTGCAGTACGTCGCGAGCGTAGTCTTCTTTGACGTGGGTACGGTAGCCGTTGAAGTCAAACGTCAGGGACTGTTTGTCTTGCAGCGGCATGACGTAGTTAACACCCACGTACTGCTTGTTCAGCTCATCGACCATCTGCGAGCCGTACAGCGAAGCCGACAGGTTGTCGGTGAACTTGTAGCTACCGCCGAACACATTGATGCTTTTCAGGTCGCCGCTGTCCCGTGCGTCAGCGCTTTTACGCGACTCTGCGGTGAAACGACCGACATTGATCTCCAGGCCGTTGATTTCCTTGGAGGTCAACAAAGTACCGGTGAAGCTTTCTGGCATCAGACGCGAATTGTCGTACATCAGCACCGGCAGAGCAGGCATTTGATCGCCGTACTTGAGCACCGTGTTGGACACACGGAACTTCACTGCAGCGCCAGCCTTGGAGATGTCGTCAGCAGCCTTGCCGTCGGCATCCTGCTTGAAGAAATCGATGCCGCCCGCGCCGCTTTTGCCACGACCGCCATCCAGACGCAGTGCGTAAATGCCGAAGGCATCCACACCGACGCCAACGGTGCCCTGGGTGAAGCCCGAGCTGAACGTGCCGAGGAAGCCTTGGCCCCATTCAGCCTTGTCCTGTTTATGGTTTTTGTAGTCGCGGCTGATGTAGGCGTTACGCGCCAGTACATTCAGGTGGCTGTCTTCTACAAAACCTTTTGCATCAGCTTGATCGTTAGCCATGGCGTGGGTAGCACTAAGTACGCCCAACGCGAGCAGGCCTATCCGTTTGTTCAACATATTATTTTCCTTATTTCTGAATACGAAGCGCGCTGTGGGTATCAAGCTGAAACATTGAGTGGTGGTTGGTTCACATAAACAAAAAAAACCTGCACGACGACTGAGTGCAGGTCTTTCGAAAAGTTGGTGTATGGCTGTTAGCCACAGGCGTTGGCGGGAATCCTAGCCGTCGTGAAGGTAAAGTGTCAATTTCGTGAAAAAATTGTTAATTGGCAGGACTTTCCTGAACTTTGAGCCAAGCGTCAGTAATTATTCCCCGCAGCCATTCAGGCCGCAGGCTGGAGCTGAACTGTTTGGGTGGCGAACAGCCACGCCATCCAGTTGGCGCAACCAGTCTGCAAACGCCTGGGGCTTGCCCAGGTACCCCCCCAAATCGATGACCTGATACCGACCGGACTGCTCCAGCACCGCCGTCGGAAACCCCTGACCACCGACCCGCGCCAGCAGCGCCCGGCTGTCCTTGAAGTGCGCCTGGGTCAGGCCACCAAGGGCGGCGATAAAAGCCGCCTTGAATGCTTCGGCATCCAGACCGATGTCAGCAGCCAGCGCCAACAACACGTTTTCATCGGCAATACGCCGGCCTTCCACGTAATGAGCCGTTTGCAGACGCCCCAACAACTCAAGTCCGCGCCCTGCCAGTTGCTCCGCTGCCAATATCGCGCCGGTCGGCGGCTCTGAATCAAAGACGGCCGTGGTATCGCGCAGCAAGCCTTCAAAGTACGCCTCACCAAAAGGCTGACCGGTAAGTTCGGCAATCCGCTGATCGTGGGGCATCACATAGTCACGCAGTTGCGCCGTCACCGGACGGCGATGGGCACCGGTCATCATGCCGCCGCCATGGGCCACAACCGGCAAGATGCCGCGTGCAGCTTCAATCAACGGTTTGGCGCCATAGCACCAACCGCACAGTGGGTCGTAGATGTAATGCAAGACAGGGGGGGTGCTCACGGGTCGCTCCAAATGATCAACAAGATAGAGCGCCAGCTTAGCTTTGGGTCACGAGGGGAAAAACGCCGGTATGGCTTTTAGTGTGTTTCGTGAATCGGGCGAATCAGGTGCAGCAAGGGACCGGGGCGGGAGAAACAAATTGATACATATCTACCGGTCGCGTTAATGGCAATAATTAACATAAAGCTACAAGAACCATTACCATTCGCACCCTAAAAAATATAACCCCCGATCCAACCCGCCCGGACACTTCTCAACCATGCTCTCCCCTTGCCGCTTCACGCCTTTGAATCTGGGGCTGTGTGCCTTGCTGTACGCCGGATTTGGCACGGCTGCCACCACCCTCCCCGAGCTGTCGATTAACGCCAGCGAAGCTGAGGCCGATGACCCCCGGGTCAGAGATGTCACCACCGCCACCCGTACGTCGACCCCTGCGCGCTATGTGCCGCAAGCCATCGATTCGGTGAAAACCAGCAACGTGCTGGATTACGGAATCAACAGTCTGGGCGAAGCCCTGAGCGGTATTCCCAACGTCAGCAGCACCGCTGATACACGCTTCGACAGCCTGCGCATTCGCGGTTTTGACGCCAGCAACGACTTTTATCTGGATGGTATTCGTGACGACAGCCAATACGTTCGCGACCTGCATAACATCGAGCGGATTGAAGTGCTCAAAGGCCCGGCAGCGGTACTTTACGGGCGTGGCAGCCAGGGCGGGATCATTAACCGCGTGAGCAAAGTGCCGCAATGGGGGCGCCAGTCCAGCCTGCAGGCCCAAGGTGGCAGCGAAGATTTGCGCAGCCTCTATGCCGACCTCAGCGCTGACCCGAGTGACACCGTCAGCCTGCGTCTGAACATGGGCAACGAAGACAAAAACAGCTTCCGGGACCACGTCAGCGGCAATCGTCAATTGTTTGCACCGGCGATGAGCTGGCAGATCACCCCGGACCTGAACTGGTTGGTTCAATACGAATACAGCCGCTACAACCGCACCCCGGATCGCGGGATCCCCAGCATCAACGGACGGCCGGCAGATGTCCGTCGCGGCACCTCGTATGGCGGGCAGAACGATTTTATCGATGATAAAACCCAGAACCTGCGCTCGCGCCTGAGCTATGAGTTGAGCGACAACTGGCAACTGCGCCACACCCTGGGGGTGTTCAAGCTCGACAGTCAGTTCGAGAACACTTACCTGGTGGGCTACGACCCGAAAATTGACAAGGTCAATCGTCAGAGCTGGCAGCAAGACATGACCACCCGCAACATTTTCAACAACCTTGAAATCGAAGGCGGTTTTGACACCTTTGGCCTGGAACACCGCCTGTTGACCGGCCTGGAAATCGGCAGCCAGCGCCGTGATCCCAAGCTCTACCGTGCCAAGGGCGTCCCCGCCCTCGATGTGTACAACCCGGATCGAAGCCTGCGCCCGACCGGGCCGATGCTGATTTCCAGCGACAACCACACCGAAGTCGAAAGTCAGGGCCTGTATGTGCAGGACCAGATTCGCCTCAACGATCAATGGCAAGTGCTGGCAGGCTTGCGCCATGACCGCTTTGAAGTCGAGTCCACCAGCAATCTCAAGGACATCACCGAAGAACGCAAAAGCCACAGCACCAGCCCGCGGCTTGGCGTGGTCTGGACACCGCTGCAAAACCATTCGTTTTACGCATCGTGGACCAAGACCTTTTCGCCAGTGGGCGGCGGCTTGATCGGTATCACGCCGGGTGCTTCAGGGAACGCCAACGATCTGAGCCCGGAGCTGACCAGGCAGAAGGAAATCGGGGTCAAAAGCGACTGGCTGGATGAGCGTTTGAGCACCACGCTGGCCGTCTACGAGCTGGAACTCTACAACCGTCGGACCAAGGACCCGGATGACCCCACCATCACCCTGCTCTCGGGCCTGCAACGTTCACGCGGCATTGAGCTGACAGCCAGCGGCAAGCTGGGTGGCAACTGGTACATGCGCGGTGGAATTGGCCTGCAGGACGCGACCGTGGTCAAGGACAACAACGGCTTTGAAGGCAAACGCATCAACGGCGTAGCCAGGCACAATGGCAGCGTGTTTTTGACCTGGAAACCGGAAATGGGCTGGTACGCAGAGACTGGCCTGACCCTGGTGGGCCAACGTTATGCGGACAACCAGAATACCGTGGTGCTACCGGGTTACGGCCGCTGGGATGCACTGGCGGGCTATCGCGAAAAGGACTGGGATGTAAGCGGCGCGCTGACCAACCTCACCGACCGTTATTACTATGCCTCAGCCACCAGCGGCTCCCAGATCATGCCGGGCGAGCCCCGCAGTCTGGTGATGACGGGGACGTACAAGTTTTAAACACGTAGCAGCTGCCGCAGGAACGAGGCTGCGTCCGGCGGCGGAGCCGTCGTAAAACCAGATCACCGATTGTTGTAGAAAAGGATCGTGATCAGCGGTTGCGACGGCTTTGCCGCCGGACGTAGCCTGCGGCAACTGCTACGCGTCCGATTACGCCTTACGCGGCGCCGGCTGCTGCTGGGTCAGGCAATGGATGTTGCCACCGCCCAACAGCAACTCACGACCCGGCACCATCACCACTTCATGTTGCGGGAAGAGGTTTTGCAGGATGCCTTTGGCCTGCGCGTCCATCGGATCATCAAAGCTCGGTGCAATGATGCCGCCGTTGACGATCAAGAAATTCACGTAAGACCCGGCCAGCCGCTCCGACGGATTACGATCCTGACTGCCGGCAACCTTGTCGACGCCGTCGCACTCTTGCTGTGTGGCAAACATCGGCCCCGGAATCGGCATTTTATGCACGACAAACGGACGACCTTTGGCATCGGTGCTGGCTGCCAGTACGTTCATGGCGGCATGGCAACGCACATAGTTGGGGTTCTGTTCATCGTCAGTCCAGGCCAGCAGTACTTCGCCCGGTGCAACGTAGCAGCAGAAGTTATCCACATGGCCGTCGGTTTCGTCATTGAACAGGCCGTCCGGCAGCCAGATGATCTTATCCACAGCCAGATGCGAACGCAGTACGTCTTCAATCTCTTCACGGGACAGATGCGGGTTGCGGTTGCGGTTCATCAGGCACTCGGCCGTGGTGATCAGTGTGCCTTCGCCGTCCACGTGGATCGAGCCGCCTTCAAGCACGAAGCCGGGAGTGTGATAACGCGCAATGCGTTCGATTTCGAGGATCTTGCTACCCACTTGACGGTCGCGGTTCCACGGGAAGTACAAACCGCCATCAAACCCGCCCCAGGCGTTGAAGTCCCAATTCACACCGCGCACTTCACCGCTGTCATTGATGACAAAGGTCGGCCCGCTGTCACGCACCCAGGCGTCGTCGCTGGACATCTCGACCACTCGGATATTGGGTACATCGAGGTGCGCACACGCATTTTCGTACTGGGCGGCCGACACGCCGACGGTCACCGGTTCGAAGCGCGCAATGGCCTTGGCCACGGCCACGTGAGCCGCCTGAGCAGGCTTGCCACCCAACCGCCAGTTGTCCGGGCGCTCTGGCCAGATCATCCAGGTCTGGGTCTGCGGAGCCCATTCCGCCGGCATGTGAAAACCGTCAGCGCGGGGCGAACTGTGCAAAGTGGTCATCGGGATCAGGACTCCTGGGAGGCGGCTAAAGGGAAAAATCGAACACGACTAATTCTGAAACAGTGAACACAGGCCAGCCATGCGTCAACCGCAGGCGCTTTTATAATCGATAAATATCGGTAACAACACGTTTATTTAGCATTAACAGAAAAATAAAAGCATTAATAGCCGATATAAATCGGTAATGGCATTTACCAACTGACGGGGGGCGTCCTGTGCCGGATGACTTGTACTTGCACCACCTCGTCACTACCCACAAGCTATGCGCCAAACGTTTAAAGACCTTCAAGGAATAAGGAATATCCACATGCGCATTTTAGTCACCGGCGGTGCCGGTTTTATTGGTTCGGCGCTAATCCGGCACCTTATCCGGAACACCGCACACGAAGTGCTCAACCTCGACAAGTTGACCTACGCCGGTAACCTTGAATCGCTGCAAAGCATTGCAACCGACACCCGCTACGAATTCGTCCAGGCCGACATCGTCGACCAGGCAGCGGTCAGTGCAATCATCGAGCGCTTCCAGCCGCAGGCCATCATGCACCTGGCCGCCGAGTCCCACGTTGACCGCTCCATCGACGGGCCGTCGGACTTTATCCAGACCAACATTGTTGGCACTTACAGCCTGCTGGAAGCCACCCGCGCGTACTGGCTGACACTCCCGGAGCCGGCCAAAAGCGAGTTTCGCTTCCACCATATTTCGACTGACGAAGTGTATGGCGACCTGCATGGCGTCGACGACCTGTTCACCGAAACCACGCCTTACGCGCCAAGCTCGCCCTACTCGGCCAGTAAGGCGGCGTCCGACCACCTGGTCCGCGCCTGGAACCGCACTTACGGCTTGCCGGTGTTGCTGACCAATTGCTCGAACAACTACGGGCCCTTCCATTTCCCGGAAAAACTCATTCCGCTGGTGATCCTCAATGCCTTGGCGGGCAAACCGCTGCCGGTGTATGGCAACGGCCTGCAAGTACGTGACTGGCTGTTCGTTGAAGACCACGCCCGCGCCCTGCTTAAAGTCGTGACTGAAGGCGTGGTCGGCGAGACTTACAACATCGGCGGCCACAACGAGCAAAAGAACATCGACGTGGTGCGCAGTATTTGTGCCCTGCTCGAGGAACTGGCGCCAGAGCATCCGCCCGGCGTTGCTCAATTTGCTGACCTGATTACCTTCGTGACCGACCGTCCAGGCCACGACCAGCGCTACGCAATCGACGCCAGCAAAATCGAACGTGAACTGGGCTGGGTGCCTGAAGAAACATTCGAAACCGGCCTGCGCAAAACCGTGCAGTGGTACCTGGACAACCTGGAGTGGTGCAAACGCGTCCAGGACGGCAGCTATCAGGGTCAACGCCTGGGCTTCACCGAGCCCAAGGATCTGCTGGCATGAGTAATGGCACTGCGCCTTTGAAAATCCTGATCAGCGGCAAGACCGGCCAGGTCGCCCTCGAACTGCAAAAGCACCTTGGCGGTCTGGGCGAGCTGATTGTGCTGGGTCGTAACGATCTTGACCTGAGCAAACCCGAGCAAATTCGTGCACAGGTACGGGCCCACCGGCCCGACCTGATCATCAATGCGGCCGCGCACACCGCGGTGGATCTGGCCGAAAGCGAGCCTGAGCTGGCATTTGCCATCAATGGCATTGCGCCCGGTGTGTTTGCTGAAGAAGCGGCGGCACTGGGCATTCCGCTGATTCACTACTCCACTGACTATGTGTTCGACGGCAACAAGCCTGCGCCTTACACCGAAGACGACACCCCCAACCCGCTGGGTGTCTATGGCAAGAGCAAGCTGGCGGGCGAGCGAGCAATTGCAGCGACCGGCGCTGAGCACCTGATTTTGCGCACCAGCTGGGTGTACTCCACCCACGGCAAGAACTTCCTGCTGACCATGCAGCGTTTGCTGCAAGAAAGGCCGGAGTTGCGCGTGGTGGCAGATCAGATCGGGGCCCCTACCTGGGCAGGCACTATTGCCCGCAGCACGCGCCTGTTGATCGAACGCTGGCAAGCCGCAGAAGCCGGAGCCTGGGGGGTTTACCACCTGACGGCCCAGGGCGAAACCTCGTGGTTTGGTTTTACTCAGGCCATCGCCGAACATCTATCAGCCCAGGGCAAGCCTTGCGCAACCCTGGAGCCGATACCGGCCAGTGCTTATCCGACACCGGCTGCCCGGCCACAAAACTCGCGTCTTGATTGCAGCCGCCTTGAGCGCGAGTGGCACGTTGCTCAGCCCGCCTGGCAAAACGCATTGCGTGAGTGCCTGGCCGCGCAACACTAACCTGCGCCAAAACTGTTGCCTGCATCGCGGGCAAGCCAGCGCCTACAACAAAGGCCGGGTATAACTGACCTGTGCAAACCCTGTGGGAGCTGGCTTGCCAACGATAGCGGCAACGCGGTCGACAGTGCACCCTCGCCGTCTGCATCGCCACAACAAAGGCTGGGTATACTGCGCCGTACTCTCGCGGCGCAGTATTCGATGATCACGACCTCTTCAGTTCCTCGCAGACCCCGCTGGCGCAGCCTGGCCTTGCTGGCATTGTGTCTGGCGCCTTTGTTGTGGCCGCTGCAACACCTGGCCGAGCGTTATTACCGCAGTGAGCTGGCCGGGCAAAACCGCCAGACTCTCGACCTCTACGTCGCCAACCTACTGGGAACACTGCATCGTTATGAAGTGCTGCCGCAGATCCTCGGCGAACTGCCAGCCCTGCGTGCCGTGCTGGCAAACCCCGAGGATTCGCAGGCTCAGGCCAGGGCTAATGAGTTGCTCAATGGCATCAGCACCCAGACCGGTGCGGTGGTCATGTATCTGCTCGATACCCATGGCGACACCCTGGCTACGTCTAACTGGGATAAAAACGACAGCTTTATCGGCCGCAATTTCGCCTTCCGCCCTTATTTCAGTGAAGCGATGGAAGGAAAACTAGGGCGTTTCTTCGGCTTGGGCACCACCTCCGGCAAACGCGGTTATTACTTTGCCGCGCCGGTCCTGGAGGGCGAGAAAAAAATCGGCGTGCTGGTGGTCAAGGTCGACCTCGATCACACCGAACAGTTGTGGGGCAAGACACCCGAGCAACTGCTGATGACCGACCACAACGGCGTGGTCATCCTTACCTCGCGCCCGGAATGGCGTTTTCGGGCTACCCGCGATCTGTCGCCAGAAGAGCGTGAGGCCATTTTCGCCATCTTGCCCTACCCGACCCGTGACCCGCAGCCGCTCAAGCTCGACTTGAATGCCTGGTTGGTGCAGACCCAGAAAATCGACGAGACCGGCTGGAGCGTCAACATTCTTGCCCCGCGCACGCTGATCGACCGGCCGGTGCGCACAGTGCTGGCCATCGGGGCGGCAACCTTGCTGGTGGTGATGCTGTTGATCAGCCTGATGATGCAGCGCCGTCGCCATTACCTGGATCGCATCGCCTTCGAAGGCAAGGCGCGCCGCGAGCTGGAAATGCGTGTGGCAGAACGCACCAGCGACCTCGAAGGCCTCAACCAGCGGCTGCGCAAGGAGGTGCTGGAGCGCGAGCACGCGCAACAGGAGCTGGTGCGCGCTCAGGACGATCTGGTGCAGGCGGGCAAACTGTCAGCGCTGGGCACCATGTCTGCCAGCATCAGCCACGAACTCAATCAGCCCCTTGCGGCCATTCGCAGTTATGCCGAAAACGCTGAGGTGCTGCTGGATCACCAGCGCATCGAAGACGCGCGCGGCAATCTCAAACTGATCAACGAACTGACCGGACGCATGGCATCGATCATCGCGCACCTGCGCGCCTTTGCCCGCCGTGATCGGCATGCGCCGGAAAGCGTCGCCCTGCAACCGGCGCTGGATGATGCCCTGGCGCTACTGGCCAAACGCCGTCGCAGCATGGAGGTCGAGCTGATTCGCGACTTGCCTGCCGCCACGTTATGGGTCGAGGCGGGTGAGACGCGGTTGCGCCAGGTGCTGGGCAACTTGCTGGCCAACGCGCTCGATGCCCTGACCGAGAAAGGTCCGCCCCGGCGTTTGTGGCTAAGTGCCCAATCCACCCCGGAAGGCGTCACTGTGTACATTCGCGACAATGGCCCGGGCTTTTGCATGGAAGCTCTGGGCCGCGCCGGTGAGCCGTTCTACACCACCAAAACCCGCACTCAGGGGCTGGGGTTGGGACTGGCCATTTGCGACACGCTGATCCGCGCGTTTGGCGGCGAGTTGCTGTTCGCCAACCACAAGGAAGGCGGCGCCTTAATTACCCTACGACTGCGCGCAGGTGCGCCGGGCGTCAGCTTGCAAGCTTCCGAGGACTCCAGGTCATGAGCCAGCCCATCGATCCCCATGTACAGATCATCCTGATCGATGATGACCCGCATCTGCGTCAAGCCCTGTATCAAACCCTGGACCTGGCAGGGCTCAAGGTCTTGCCACTGGCGCAAGCCACCGGTCTTGGCGAGCGCATAGGCCGGGACTGGCCGGGCGTGGTGGTCAGTGACATTCGCATGCCGGGCATGGACGGGCTTGAGTTGCTGGCCCAGCTTCACGCCCAGGACCCGGAGCTTCCGGTGCTGCTGATCACTGGCCACGGCGATGTACCGCTGGCAGTGCAGGCAATGCGTTCAGGGGCCTACGACTTTCTGGAAAAACCTTTTGCCAGCGACGCACTGCTCGACAGCGTGCGCCGGGCACTGGCCCTGCGCGCTCTGGTACTGGACAACCGCAGCCTGCGCCTGGCCCTGAGCGATCGTCAGCAACTGAGTACCCGACTGGTCGGCCATTCACCGGCCATGCTGCGCCTGCGAGAGCAAATCGGCGCGCTGGCTGCGACCAAGGCCGATGTACTGATTCTGGGCGAAACCGGCTCAGGCAAAGAAGTGGTCGCACGGGCCCTGCATGACTTGTCGAGCCGTCGCAATGGACCTTTTGTTGCGATCAACGCGGGCGCGCTGGCGGAGTCGGTGGTTGAAAGCGAGCTGTTCGGCCATGAACCCGGGGCTTTTACCGGTGCGCAAAAACGCCGTATCGGCAAGTTTGAGTTCGCCAATGGCGGCACGCTGTTCCTCGATGAAATCGAAAGCATGAGCCTGGATGTGCAGGTCAAGCTGCTGCGCATGCTGCAAGAACGGGTGGTTGAGCGTCTGGGTGGCAATCAGTTGATCCCGCTGGACATTCGGGTAATCGCCGCCACCAAGGAAGACCTGCGCCAGGCCGCTGACCAGGGGCGGTTCCGCGCCGACCTGTATTACCGGCTCAACGTTGCACCGCTGCGCATTGCACCCTTGCGCGAGCGTGGTGAAGACGCCTTGATGCTGTTTCAACATTTCGCCGACGAGTCCAGCAGCCGCCACGGTCTTACACCCAATGTGCTGCAACCGGCGCAACGCGCACTCTTATTGCGTCACAACTGGCCGGGCAACGTGCGCGAACTGCAAAACGTGGCCGAACGCTTTGCCCTGGGACTTGAGCTGGCGCTGGACGATGACTCGCCCGACGGTTCGCAATCGACTGGTGCTGAAGTGTCGGGGGGCCTGAGCGAACAGGTCGAGCATTTCGAAAGAAGCCTGATTGCCGCCGAACTGGAGCGCTCCCATAGCTCCATGCGCAGCCTGGCCGAAGCGCTGGGCGTACCGCGTAAAACCTTGCACGACAAACTGCGCAAACACGGGCTGAACTTCGAAAGTGGCAGTCACCCGCACACCGATGAACTTGATTGAAGAGGCCATGGCATGAATCGCGACAGTCGTTATCTGGAATCTGTACTCCATCACGACATTCCGCTTACCCGTGAAATGGGCCTGAAGGTCATAGGCTGGCACCAGCACCAACTGCGCCTGCAGATGCCGCTTGCGGCCAACATTAACCACAAAAGCACCATGTTCGGCGGCAGCCTGTACTGCGGCGCGGTGCTTGCAGGCTGGGGCTGGCTGCACCTGAGCCTGCGTGAGGCGGGGATCGAAGACGGGCACATCGTGATTCAGGAAGGTCACATCAGCTACCCGCTGCCCGTGACCCGGGACGCTATCGTGCTGTGCGATGCACCTGCCGATGCGGCCTGGAACAAGTTTCTGGCCATGTACAAACGCCATGGCCGTGCACGCTTGTCTCTCGATACACGGGTCATCAATGCCGAGGGCGAAGAGGATGCGGTGAGGTTTAGCGGGCAATATGTGTTGCACCGCTAACCCGCGAAACGGGTTGCTCGCGAACTGTTAAAAGATCGCGAGCAAGCTCGTTCCTACAGGTCGCTTTGCGCCAGGGCCAGCAACTGTTCGCGCCACGGCGCTTTGGCCGGCAATGCCAGAAAATAGTCATTGAGCAGTGACTCGCGCGCCGGGTAGTTGAACGGCTCGCCATCCAGTTGCAGGACCACCCCGCCCGCGCCCTCCAGCACGCCCTGGGCTGCTGCAGTGTCCCACTGGGAAGTCGGCGCCAGACGCGGATAACAATCGGCAGCGCCCTCGGCCAGTAAGCAAAACTTCAACGAACTGCCTACGCTGGTCAGTCGCAATTCACCCAAGTGTTCACTCAGACCCGTTAACAAGCGTTCTTGCCGGGGACTGGAGTGCCGGCGACTGGCGACCACCGTTAACGGCTCGCCTTCAGGCGGGGTGTTGCGCACGCTGATGGGCGATCTCTCGCTACCATCTTCACGCCATGCACCCAGCCCTGCGCCGCCGTAGTAACAACGGCCGCTGGTGGGCATTGAGACCACACCGAAGACCACGCGACCCTGTTCGATCAGCGCAATATTGACGGTGAATTCTTCACTGCCCGAAATAAATTCCTTGGTGCCATCCAGCGGATCAACCAGCCACCAGCGGGTCCACGCGGCGCGCACGCTTTGCGCAATATTGGCGTCTTCTTCCGACAAGACCGGGATGTCCGGGGCCAACGCCGTCAGGCCATCCAGCAACACGTGATGCGCGGCAAGATCGGCAGCGGTGACCGGCGAATCGTCCGCCTTGGCGGTAACGGCAACGTCCGCACGCCAGAATGGCAGGATCGCGTCGCCTGCGGCATGGGCCAGCGCGATCACGCCTGCAAGCAAGGGGTGGGGGAAATCACTCACGGCACAAATACTCCGCGCTGGGTCAACAAATCCCGCGCCAGATACAGTGCAGCCAGGGCGCGGCCTTCGCTGAATTGCGGGTTTTGCACCAGACTCGACAGCTCGCGCAGATTGACCCGCTCAACCCGCATCGGCTCGGGTTCATCACCTTCCAGACGCTCTTCATAGAGGTCGGTGGCCAGTACCACCTGGATTTTCTGACTCATGTAACCCGGCGACAGCGACAGCTCGGTGAGGTGTTCCAACTGGCGGGCGCCATAACCGGCCTCTTCCTTCAGTTCACGTTCGGCGGCAGCCAGCACATCTTCGCCCGGCTCAATCAGGCCTTTGGGCAATGAGATTTCATACTCATCAGTGCCGCCGCAGTACTCTTCAACCAAAATGGCGTGATCAGCGTCGATCATGGCCACAATCATGACCGCGCCATAACCGTTGCCACGCCCCACCAACCGTTCGTAAGTGCGCTCGACACCATTGGAAAAGCGCAACTGCACTTCTTCGACGCGAAACAATCGGCTACTGGCAACAATTTCACGGGCAAGTACGGTGGGTTTTTGGCGCATAGCGGCTCCTCAATATGAACGGGTTACTATACCCCGGCTTTTCCGATTGTCTGTGTCGGAAGTTTTTCAACTGCGGGAGAAGTTTTGCATGACAGCGTTACCTTGGGGCGACATTGATACCGTACTGCTGGACATGGACGGCACCCTGCTCGACTTGCATTACGACAATCACTTCTGGCTGGAACACCTGCCCCGGCGCTATGCCGAGTTGCATGGCATCAGCCGGGCAATGGCCGACCTGGAGCTGACACCGCTGTTTGAGCGCAATGCTGGCCAGTTGCAGTGGTATTGCCTGGACTTCTGGAGCACCGAGCTGAAGATCCCGGTGCGTGAACTCAAGCTCGAAACTGCCAACCTGATTGCTCTGCGCCCCGATGCCGATACTTTTTTAGCGGCGATCAGGCAGGCCGGCAAGCGGGTGATCATGATCACCAATGCACACCGCGATTCGTTGTCGTTAAAAATGGAGCGCATCGAGCTGGCGCCTTACTTCGAACGCCTGATCAGTTCCCACGATTATGGTTTCCCCAAGGAAAGCCCGGCTTTCTGGGACGCACTGCAGGCCGATATCGGCTTTGATCCGCAGCGCAGCCTGTTTATCGACGACACCCTGCCGATCCTGCGCAGTGCCCGTGATTTTGGCGTTGCCCACTTGCTGGCGGTCAAACAGCCGGACAGCAAAAAAGGCCCGAAGGATACCGAGGAGTTTGCAGCGTTAGGGGGTTATCGGGATTTGCTGGAAGGGCTTTGAAAAAACGCCCTGTCTGTGTAGGAGCGAGCTTGCTCGCGAGCCTTTAACAGCTCGCTCCTACAATTGGCAGGGGTTACTCAGGAATACGCAGTGTCTGCCCCGGGTAGATTTTGTTGACGTCTTTTAGCAGTGGCTTGTTGGCTTCAAAAATCTTGTTGTACTGGTTGGCATTGCCATACACCCGCAGCGAAATCGCGCTCAGGGTGTCGCCTTTTTCTACCACTACAAATTTGGAAGCCACAACCACCGGCCCGGTGACGGTGATCTTGTCTTCAACACTGGCCACACCGGCAATGTTGCCCGCCGCCAGAATGATTTTTTCTTTCTCTTCCTGCGTGGCCACTTCACCGCTGACGGTCACTTTGTCGCCATCCACGGTGGCCGTGATGTTGGGGTTGCCCAGACCTACCTGTTCAACGTGTTTCTTGAGTTCTTCACTGGCATTGGCATTGCCCGGTGTCAGCAGGTCGATCAATTTTTCGCCGGCTTCTTTCACAAAGCTAAAAATACTCATGAATCACGCTCCAAGGGTTGAGATATCCAGATCCACTAGCGTAGACCATCATTGGCGAAGCCGGCTGCGGACCAGGCGCGCTAGAATCGGGCGGTGAATAGCGCGTGGAGCGACGATGGACATTAAACAGCTGAAATTCCTCATAGCCCTGGATGAAACCAGGCATTTCGGCCAGGCCGCCGCCCGCTGCCACATCACTCAGCCCACCCTGTCCATGCGCCTGCGCAGCCTTGAGCAAGAACTGGGCCTGCAACTGGTCAACCGCGGCCAGCGCTTCGAAAGCTTTACCGCCCCCGGCGAGCGGGTACTGGCCTGGGCCAGAACCGTGCTCGCCGCCTATGACGGCTTGCAGGCAGAAGCCGCGGCATGTCGTGGCAATTTGATCGGTACGCTGCGTCTGGGCGTGGTGCCACTGTCGAGTTTTGATCCACTGCCTTTATTACAGCGCCTGCATCAGGAACATCCTGAACTGCGATTTGAGCTGTCCGCCCTGAGCTCCGAGCAAATCCTCGAGCATCTGGCCAGTAACCGGCTGGACGTGGGCGTGTCCTACCTCGATCGTCTGGATCAGGAGCGCTTTGACTTCCAGCCCCTTGGCGAAACCCGCATGGGGCTGCTTTACGACCAGCGGCACTTCAACTTTGGGGAGCAACCCCTGAGCTGGGAGGCATTGATTGAACTGCCTCTGGGCCTGCTAAGCGGTGGCATGCACTTTCGCCAGTCCATCGATCACAACTTTCATAGCCGTGGCCTTACCCCTCAACCGATCTTGCAAACCGACGCAGTCCATCAACTTTTGCAGGCCGTGCATGGCGGCTTTTGTTGCGCGGTAATGCCTCTGGAGGGCGGGCTTGAAGCCCTGACCGACAATTTGCGCCTGCACCCGATTCAGGATGCAAATACCTTGTCCCGCCTGGGTTTGATCATGCGGCGGGCCGCACCGCGCTCGGCTCTGGCCGAGGCTTGCTTCGAGATGTATCAAAAATCAGCAAGCCACTCTTGATCGACGCCATCTATCAATAGATAAGGACTAGCGATTAGACGTGACACTGTGTCGCGCCTAGGCTAGTGCTGACCCAAATGTCGGTACTAGCCCTATGAACGCCAAGCGCCCCCAGTGCGCGGCACCTGCCTCTGTCATGCCCGCGCCCGCTGCCAGCCAGAACTATCACTACGTCACACTGGACCGCAGCAGCGGCGGTGAAACCGCGCTGGCCGAAGAAGTCGCTCTGGCGATTGCCTACAACGGCATCAGCCAGGCCGTAATGCTGGTCACCCCCACCGATCTCGAAGACTTTATCGTCGGCTTCAGCCTGGGCAGCGGCATCATTCAGGACCCCGACGAAATCTATGACCTCAAGCTTACGGGGGCAGGTTCTGCCCAGTACGCGCAGGTCGAAATCGCCAGCCGGGCATTCTGGAATCTCAAGCAACAACGCCGACAACTGGCGGGCACCAGCGGCTGCGGGTTGTGTGGCGTGGAAGCGGTGGAACAGGCCCTGCCAGACCTCAAAGTACTGCCCGGTGCCCCGTTACCGCCCGCCCGCTGGCTTGAAGGTTTGCGCCAGCGCATCAGTGATTTCCAGCCGTTGGGCCAGCACTGCGGTGCGGTCCACGCAGCTGTTTATATGAACGGCCAGGGTGAGTTGCTGATGGGCCGCGAAGACATTGGCCGACATAACGCCCTCGATAAACTGATCGGTGCACTGGTACGCCAGCACATCGATCTCACCGGCGGGGCGGCAATCGTTACCAGCCGTTGCAGCCTTGAACTGATTCAAAAAGTGTTACGCGCCGGAATCCAGACCCTGATCAGCCTGTCCTCGCCTACCGGCCTGGCGCTGCAATGGGCCCGTCGCCATAACCTCAACCTCATTCATCTGCCACAAAAGAGCGCACCACGGGTGTACAGCCCGGCGCAGGAGAGTCAAGCGTGAGCACTCATCATCAAGCCGATAAAACCCCTACCCCACGCTACAAGCCCTACAAAGGCCCGGCAGGCGGCTGGGGCGCGCTGATCAGTGTGGCGCAGGCCTGGTTGACCAGCGACAACGCGCTGAAAAACCTGCGCATGATGCTCAAGACCAACCAGAATGGCGGCTTTGACTGCCCGGGTTGCGCATGGGGCGACTCGCCGGAAAGCGGCCTGGTCAAGTTCTGTGAGAACGGTGCCAAAGCGGTGAACTGGGAAGCCACCAAACGCCGGGTGGATGCCCCGTTCTTCGCCAAGCACAGCGTCAGCGCCCTGCTGGAGCAGAGTGATTACTGGCTGGAATATCAGGGTCGCCTGACCGAGCCAATGACTTACAACGCTGAAACCGACCACTACACACCCATCAGCTGGGACGCTGCGTTCGCGTTGATCGCCAGGCATTTGTTGAACCTCTCCAGCCCCAACGAAGCCGAGTTCTACACCTCGGGCCGGGCCAGCAATGAAGCGGCGTATTTGTATCAACTGTTCGTGCGTTCATTCGGCACCAATAACTTCCCCGACTGCTCAAACATGTGCCACGAAGCCAGCGGCGTGGCCCTGGCGCAAAGTATTGGTGTCGGCAAAGGCACAGTGACGTTTGACGACTTCGAACACGCCGACGCGATATTCGTGCTCGGCCAGAACCCCGGCACCAACCATCCGCGAATGCTTGAGCCATTGCGTGAAGCGGTTAAACGCGGTGCCCAGGTGGTGTGTGTGAACCCGCTCAAGGAGCGCGGTCTGGAGCGTTTTCAACATCCGCAGCACCCACTGGAAATGCTCACCAACGGCGACCGCCCGACCAACACTGCCTACCTGCGCCCCGCATTGGGCGGCGATATGGCACTGTTGCGCGGTATGGCCAAGTTCCTGCTGCAATGGGAGCGCGATGCCCAGGCAGCGGGTGCACCTGCTGTGTTTGATCACGCTTTTTTGAATGAACACACCGATGGCGTGCTTGATTACATCGCCAGCCTGGATGCCACCTCGTGGGACCACATCGTTGAGCAATCGGGCCTGACCCTGGTCGAAGTCGAGCGCGCTGCGCGCATGTACCTCAAAGGGAAAAACGTCATCATGTGCTGGGCGATGGGCATTACCCAGCATCGGCATTCGGTGCAGACCATTCAGGAAATCGCCAACCTGATGCTGCTGCGCGGCAATATCGGTCGCCCGGGTGCCGGCCTGTGCCCGGTACGTGGCCACAGTAACGTGCAGGGCGACCGCACGATGGGCATCAACGAGCGCCCGCCGGTGGCTTTCCTTGATTCGCTGGAACGGCGCTTCAACTTCAAGGTACCGCGTGAGAATGGCCATAACGTGGTCGAAGCCATTCACGCCATGCTCGAAGGTCGCGCCAAGGTGTTTATCGGCTTGGGCGGCAACTTTGCCCAGGCCACCCCGGACAGCCCGCGCACCGCCGAGGCGCTGCGCAATTGCGACCTGACGGTGCAGATCAGCACCAAGCTCAACCGCAGCCATCTGATGCACGGCAAAGAAGCGCTGATCTTGCCGTGCCTGGGCCGTACCGATATCGACATCCAGGCTGAAGGCCCGCAGGCCGTCACTGTCGAAGACTCGTTCAGCATGGTTCACGACTCCAATGGCCAGTTGCAGCCATTGTCGAACCTGATGCGCTCGGAACCCTCGATCATCGCCGGTATTGCAGCTGCCACCCTGGGAACTCACCCCATTGACTGGACGTGGGTGGTTGCCGACTACAGACGCATTCGCGACTTGATTGCCGACACCATCCCCGGCTTCAAAGACTTCAACACCCGGATCCAGCACCCGGGCGGCTTCTACCTTGGCAACTCGGCCGGGGAGCGGCAGTGGAATACCCCGACCCGGCGCGCCAACTTCCGGCCCAACGTGCTGCCTCAGGATCTGGTGGATGCCCGCACCCGTGCGACCGGAAAGCTGCCTGACCTGATCCTGCAATCAATGCGCTCCCACGATCAGTACAACACCACCATTTATGGTCTGGATGACCGTTATCGCGGGGTTAAGGGCCAGCGTGACGTGCTGTTCGTCAACGAAGCCGACATCATCCGCCTGGGCTTCAAGCCGGGGCAGAAAGTCGACATCGTGTCGATCTGGAACGACAACCGTGAGCGCCGGGTCAAGAACTTCACCCTGCTTGCATTCGATATCCCTGCAGGCCAGGCTGCCGCCTATTACCCTGAAGTCAATCCGCTGGTGCCGCTTGAAAGCACGGGGGATGGCAGCCATACGCCAACTTCCAAGTTCGTGGCTATATGCCTTGAGATGGCAAGCCCGTCGAAACTGATTATGGCCAAGGCGGGTTAACCCTCCTCAAGTCTGTAGAGCGGGCTTGTTCGCAGTTGCGCAGGCCTTGCTCCGACAGGATCGCGGGAATCTCTTCCACAAAGAGGTTCAGGAATTTCAGACACAAAAAAGGCCGTTTTCCTGTGAAAACGGCCTATGCGAACTTATTAAAAGACCCTCGAACCGGCATTAAGTTCCCGATACAAAACAACAAGTTACCGAATTGTGTACAACTCGTGTTACTGGTCGGAATTCGATTGTAACCACTCCCCTGCAGCCTCAGGATCGCGTCGTCATCCCTTTGAGGCTCAATTATGAAGCTCACCTCGATTCTCTTGTTGTCCCTTGGCCTGGTCAGTGGCGTTGCCTCGGCCGGTGGCACCACCGAAGCCGGTGTAGGCGGCGCATTAGGCGGGGTACTTGGTGCCGTAGTCGGTCAACAACTCGGCGGCTCGACCGGATCAGCGATTGGTGCTGGCGTCGGCGGCGCAGCGGGTAGTGCCGTAGGTGCCGACAAACGCAGCCGGGGCGAAGCGGCCATTGGCGGCGCGCTCGGCGCAGCTGGCGGCAACGTCCTGGGCCGCAGTGTCGGCGGCAGCACTGGCGGCCTGGTCGGCGCAGCGGCTGGCGGCGGCGCGGGTGGCGCGCTGGGTAACTACATGGGCAATAAGAGCGATGCTGATGATCGCCGTTACAGCAACCGCGACAATCGCCGTTACTACCGTGACGACAACCGTGGTCGCGGCCATGCTTATGGCCATCGCAAGAAAAACAAGCATCGTCACCATTGATTGATCGCTTGAGAACGGGAGCCTAAAGGCTCCCGTTTTTCGTTTGGGGCCAGGACCCGTCCGCCAAGTTGTTTCAATGCATTTCGCCCGTCTGTTTTAACTTCAATCATGCAACCTGCATGACCGTCCATTTCGCTAAAACCTCTAACTCATTGAAAAATATGAAACTAGTGCCAAACATTTAATTGGCATACCCCCTGCAATCTCTTGAATGAACGCTGCACTTCCTACCATTCAGGAGCACAACAACAATGATCGGGACAACTGAGCACTATCCCGCTGCCCTGCAAGACTCGTCTGGCCACTCAGGTGTTTCCTGGGCCGCCATCTTTGCCGGCGCGGCTGCCGCAGCTGCACTCTCCTTGCTACTCATCATGCTGGGCGCCGGTCTGGGCTTTTCGGCCGTTTCGCCGTGGGCCAATGAGGGCGTGGGCGCCAAGGGGCTGGGTATCACAGCCATCATCTGGCTGGCCGTGACACAAATCATCGCCTCAGGCATGGGCGGCTATCTGGCCGGGCGTCTGCGGGTCAAATGGGCCAACATGCATGGCGATGAGGTTTACTTTCGTGATACCGCCCACGGCTTTTTAGCCTGGGCAGTTGCCACGCTGGTTACGGCCACGCTAATCGCGGGTTCGGTCAGCAGCATAATCGGTAGCGGCGTTCAGGCCGGCGCCAGCGTTGCCTCGGGCGCTGCCACGGCCATGAGCAGTGCGGCCGGTAGCGCTGCAGGCAGTCACGCCAGCCAGGGTTCGGGCAACAGCTCTGACTACTTTATCGACACGCTGTTTCGTGATGACCGTGGTACGGCTGTCAGCGAAGACGCTGCCCATGGTGTCGTGACTCGCATCTTTGTCCGCAGCCTGGGCAATGACGGCCAACTGAGCGCCGAGGATCGTACCTATCTGGCGCAAATTGTCGCCCAGCGTACCAACCTCAGCCAGCCTGAAGCCGAACAACGGGTAGACCAGGTCTATGCCAAGGCCCATCAAGCCGTTGCCGACGCCAAGGTAAAAGCCAAAGAGGCCGCTGACACCGCTGCCAAAGTGGCCGCCTGGACCACCCTGTGGATGTTTATCGCCCTGCTGCTCGGTGCGTTCTTCGCCAGCCTGTGCGCCACCTTCGGCGGCCGTCGCCGCGATGCAGTGACGTATCTGACCACGACCACCACTCCGCTTGTTTAACCCTGGACCTTCTGTCTACTGGAGAATGAAATGCGCTCACTTCTGCTGTTTTTTCTCGGCATCCCAATCCCGATCATCATCCTGATTGCGCTGTTTGTTCACTGATGTAGTGGGCACAAACCTGACAACGGCCTTCCTTGAGAAGGCCGTTTTTTTTATACCGGCAAGCACGTAGTGGATTTGATTTCGGACAGGGCGACAATCGAATTCACCTCTTGAATACCCGGCACCATCGACAGTTTTTCGAAGAAAAACCGCTCATACGCCTCAATGTCAGCGGTAACGATGCGCAGTAGAAAATCCACCGCGCCCATTAGTACGTAGCACTCCAGGACCTCAGGAAAGCCGCGAATGGCATCGGTAAACTCGGTGAAGTTGGAACGACCGTGGGCGTTGAGTTTGATCTCGGCAAAAATCTGCGTGTTGAGACCGATTTTCTTGCGATCGAGCAGGGTCACCTGGCCGCGGATAATTCCTTCGTCTTTCATCCGCTGAATACGCCTCCAGCATGGCGATTGCGACAACCCGACCTGCTCCGCGATTTGAGCACTGGACAGTGAGGCGTCCTCTTGCAGCAGCGCCAGAATGCGCCGGTCATAAGCATCCAGCTCACTTTGCATAGAACAACCTCCATATGGCATTCCTAAGACTTGGATAAGTCTTAATTTCGTTTAATCGCTGCATCTTAGATAAAAAATTCCTGCCGTGGCGTGTAAATATTTCCCTAGCCAAATCAGGAGTTTTTGCATGCCGCCTCTGCAAGCCGTCACCCACTCAGCCCGCCCCGACGTCTGGGCCAGCAACGCCGCCCCATGCCCGGTGTATTTTGGTATCCAGGCTGAGGCCGAGGCCGATGCGCTGTGCCGCGTACTGAATCTGTTTGCCTTGCAGCAACTGATTCCTCGACACGTCAACGTGGTACGCGACAACGACAGGCTCAGCATTGAAATTGTGAGTGATGAGCAAAGCTGGCACCGGGCTCAGGTGATTGGCGAAAAAATGCGCAACCTGGTCAGTGTCTTCGAGGTGCAATTGCTACCGGCCAAATCCCGGGACGCTGATTTCAAGGGTGGCGCCATAAACCACCAGCGCGTTGCCGGGTAATAGCCTGCAACCATTGTTCAGGTCAGGGCAAAGGGGTGACAACTAGGCTTTGGACTTCACGCCCCGGACAAGGATATGTCCGGGGCGATGCTTAGAAGTCCAAGGAGGTTTTATGCACTTCGCCCCTTCACGTGACCACTGGCTGGATCTCAAAGAGCTGGTAACCGCACTCCTCGCCCAAGGGCGCCTGGAGCAAGATGGTGCCGAACAGGCATTGAGCGCAGGTCGCCAGCCGCATCACGTACCGGTGCATCCCCTGGTGTTTCTGGCCAGGCAGCAACTCGTCGACCCCAGTCGCCACGGCAAGACCCTCGACCTTGAGACCCTCACCGCCTGGCTGGCAGATCAATGCCAGCAGCCTTATATGCGCATAGATCCGCTTAAAATTGACGTTGCAACAATTACCGGACTTATGTCTTTGGCATTTGCCCAACGCCATGAAATCTTTGCGGTGGCAGCCGATCAGCAGTCCATCACCATTGCCAGTACGCAACCGTGGGTCACCAGTTGGGAAACGGACCTCAAACAAGTGCTCAAGAGGCCCATCAAGCGGGTCATTGCCAATCCTCTGGATATACAGCGCCTGAATGCAGAGTTTTTTCAGCTGGCCAAATCGGTCAATGGCGCCACGCTCAATGATCAAAAAGCCAGCAGTCAGGCCAACCTCGAACAGTTACTCACCCTCGGTAGCAATCAGGCACCCGATGCCAATGACGCGCATATTGTGAATATCGTCGACTGGCTGTTTCAGTACGCCTTTGAGCAGCGTGCCAGCGATATCCACATTGAGCCGCGTCGCGAACAGGGCGGTGTGCGCTTTCGCATAGATGGCGTGCTGCATAACGTTTATCAGTTCCCGGTGCAGGTGACAGTGGCCGTTGTTAGCCGCCTCAAAAGCCTGGGCCGGATGAACGTCGCAGAAAAACGCAAACCTCAGGATGGCCGGGTCAAAATCAGAACCCCGGCCGGAGCAGAGGTGGAACTGAGGCTCGCCACCTTGCCCACTGCCTTTGGCGAAAAAATGGTAATGCGTATCTTCGATCCGCAGGTGCTGCTCAAGAGCTTCGACCAGCTGGGTTTCACCCCGCAAGACCTGCAACGCTGGCAGCACATGACTCGCCAGCCCCACGGCATTATTTTGATCACCGGCCCTACCGGCTCGGGGAAAACCAGCACCCTCTATGCGACGCTAAAGCAACTGGCCACTGCACAGATCAACCTGTGTACCCTGGAAGACCCCATCGAAATGATTGAACCTGCGTTTAATCAAATGCAGGTGCAACCGGGCATCGACCTGACGTTCGCCAGTGGCGTACGTGCCCTGATGCGCCAGGATCCGGACATCATCATGCTCGGAGAAATACGCGATCTGGAAACTGCCGAAGTCGCGATACAGGCTGCCTTGACCGGACATCTGGTGTTGTCGACCCTGCACACCAACGATGCCCCCAGCGCCATCAGCCGCCTGCAAGAGCTGGGCGTAGCGCCCTATTTGATCAAGGCCACGCTGCTGGGCGTCATGGCGCAACGACTGGTGAAAACCTTGTGCCCCGAATGTAAAAGCCAGACGCCGCTGATGCCGGACGACTGGCAGGATTTCGCTCCAAAATGGTCAGGGCCAACCCCCGGCCATGCCTGCAGGGCGACCGGCTGTGTTGTATGCAGGGATACGGGTTACCTGGGTCGAGCTGGCGTCTATGAAATCATGCAGATGAATGACGCGCTCAGAGTCCTGATCAGCCCCCGGACCGACTTGAACGCCGTACGTCGCGCAGCATGCGCCGAAGGCATGCTGCCCTTGAGACTGGCAGCTGCCAATAAAGTCGCTGCAGGCATGACCACTCTGGAGGAGGCATTGCGCGTTACTCCTGCGTATTGAATTGTTTTGACTAAAATCTAAACAGTCGCGCAGTTTGCATACAGGAGTGAGCTTGCTCGCTAGCCTTTGACGTTAAGTGCATACAACCAGATCAATATTTTCCCCTTACACCTTGAACAAGGAATGGCTATGCAAGCGGGTACAGTGGTTCTGTTATTTGTAGCCTTGGCGATCGCCGTGCTTTTCATGGGGTTCAAGGTCGTGCCGCAAGGCTATCAGTGGACGGTAGAACGCTTCGGACGCTATACCAACACCCTTAAACCGGGCCTGAATATCATCATTCCGGTAATGGATCGCATCGGCCGCAAGATCAACGTGATGGAAAGCGTGCTGGATATCCCGCCCCAGGAAGTGATTACCGCCGACAACGCCACCGTACAGATCGATGCCGTATGTTTTTTCCAGGTGGTCAATACGGCCCAGGCTGCCTATGAGGTCAATAACCTTGAGCACGCCATTCGTAACCTGCTGCAAACCAATATCCGCACAGTGCTTGGCTCCATGGAACTGGATGCCATGCTCAGCCAGCGTGACGGCATCAATGAAAAGCTGCTGCGCACGGTTGATGAGGCCACAGCCCCCTGGGGTATCAAGATCACCCGGATCGAGATCAAGGACATCAGCCCGCCAGCAGACCTGATGGCCGCCATGTCCGGCCAGATGAAAGCCGAGCGTATCAAGCGTGCGCAAATCCTTGAGGCTGAAGGGCTGCGGGCCTCGGCAATTTTAACCGCCGAAGGTAAAAAGCAGGCCCAGATCCTCGAAGCTGAAGGTGGCCGCCAGGCTGCATTCCTCGAATCCGAAGCCCGTGAGCGCCAGGCCGAAGCTGAAGCCCGGGCGACACAGGTAGTGTCCGAAGCCATTGCCAATGGCAATGTGCAGGCGATCAACTACTTCGTCGCGCAAAAATACATTGATGCACTCGGGAAACTGGCCTCTGCCAATAACAGCAAGGTCATCCTCATGCCGCTGGAGGCCAGCCAGGTCATTGGCGCAGTGGGCGGCATCGGTGAAATAGTCAAAGCCACCTTTGATAACAAAAAGGTCTGAGACATGTGGGAGTTCCTGCAAAACCTGAGCTATTGGGACTGGCTGGCACTTGGCACAGTGCTGCTGATCCTGGAAGTTTTCGGGGCCGGCGGTTATCTGCTTTGGGTTGCAAGTGCAGCGATCATCGTCGGGGCCGCGACCTTCCTGATACCGGGCCTGTCCTGGACCCTGCAGCTCCCGCTGTTTGGCGTGCTCGCGGTTCTCACTGCGGTGTACTGGTGGCAGCACCAGCGCGGCGCGGTTAACAGTAGCGATCAACCAGACCTTAACCGCCGGGGACACGAGCTGATCGGCCGTACGTTTGTCGTTCAACAAGCGATTGTCGGGGGCCGGGGCAAGATCAAGGTCGGGGATGGGGTATGGATGGTTACAGGGCCCGATGCTGACGTGGGCACACCGGTTCGCGTGATATCCCAGAACGGGACCGTGCTAAGCGTAGAAGTTGCGCATGAAGTTACGGAACTCCCGGGCAGGAACTAGAATCAAAGTTGGTATTAACCTATTCGGAGTCACTGTCATGCGTCTCAAATATGCTGTAGCCGCGATCGCCTTGCTGTCCCTTCCTGTTGGTTCTGCAATGGCCGACAGCTTTTGGCGCAATGTGTTGTCTTCTGGTGCAACCACAGGTTCCACCTACCTGACCTTCAAAAAAGACCGAAAAGTCATCGCCGCTCAGGATGATGCGGGGAGCTTTGTTGCCAGCAACGGTTCGATCCGGGGCCCTTATCTGGAATCCGCCATGCAACAAGTGCGCGCCGATAACCCACAGCTGAAAGTCAGTGACATGGACCTGGCCAACGCAATCCTGGCGAAAAACGCATCGGTGGAGTAAAGCTTCCCTTTGCTCGCGATTCGGGGAACACGGGGCTTCAAGTCCAACCGGGTTATCCAGTCGCGAGCAAGCCCTAGCTCCATGCCCGTTGCCACGCTTGATTCAGCCTCTATACAGAAATTTCACCCGATGTGGGCCATGCTATGGGTATGCTTTGCCCACTCAAACTCACATCGGACGTATTGCTTCCATGAGCTCACTGCCTTTCCTGCCGTTTTCCAAACCCACCATTGATGAAGCCACCATCGCTGCGGTAGGCGACGTGTTGCGCTCAGGCTGGATCACCAGCGGGCCCAAGGTTCAGGCGTTTGAAGCGCAACTGTCCGAGTATTTTGGCGGGCGCCCGGTGCGCACGTTCAACTCCGGCACCTGCACCATGGAAATCGCCCTGCGCATCGCGGGTATCGGTGCCGGTGATGAAGTCATCACCACCTCCATTTCATGGGTCGCCACGGCCAACGTGATTATCGAAGTGGGCGCCACCCCGGTATTTGCCGATATCGACCCGATTACACGCAATATCGATCTGGCCAAGGTCGAAGCCGCTATAACCCCGCGTACCAAAGCAATCATTCCTGTGTATCTGTCGGGCTTGCCGGTGGACATGGACGCGCTGTACGCGCTGGCCAAAAAATACAACCTGCGGGTTGTCGAAGATGCAGCCCAGGCTCTGGGTTCCAGCTGGAACGGGCAACGCATTGGCGCACGCGGCGATTTTGTTTCTTTCAGTTTTCAGGCCAACAAAAACATCACCTCGTCCGAGGGCGGCTGTCTGGTACTGAACAACGACGAAGAGGCGCGTCTGGCTGAGAAATATCGCCTGCAAGGCGTCACCCGTACCGGTTTCGACGGTCTGGATGTCGACGTGCTCGGTGGCAAGTTCAACATGACCGATATTGCAGCGGCGATTGGTCTGGGTCAGTTTGCCCATATCGAAGCCATTACCGCCCACCGCCGGGAACTGGCCAAAGATTATTTCGAATGTTTTGGTCCGGACTTTGAGGCCGAGTACGGCGCGCAACTGCCGGTCGCTGATTTCAACAATACCAACTGGCACTTGTTCCAGCTGGTGCTGGCGGAGCGTAAAGATGGTCAGCCTGCGCGTGCGACCTTTATGAAAGAGATGCAGGCACTGGGCGTCGGCGTCGGCTATCACTACCCGCCGATCCATTTGCTGAGCTTGTATCGTGCACAAGGCTTCAAGGAAGGGATGTTGCCGATTGCCGAGCGCGTGGGCCGACTGATCGTGTCACTGCCGATGTTTACCGCCATGACCAAGGCAGATGTGGAACGCTCTGTGGCGGCGGTTAAAGCGGTGTTGAAAGACGCTTAAGTATTTAGAACAACTGCAGGAGCAAGGCTTGCCTCGCGATCTTTTGATCTTCTAAAAGATCGCGAGCAAGCTCGCTCCTACAGGAACAGGCTGGGGTTACTCGCCGATTGCGGCTTTGTAACCGGCAGCATCCAGCAGTTTTTCCAGTTCCGCAGTGTTGCTTGGCTTGAGCTTGAAGATCCAGCTGGCGTAAGGTGCCTCGTTCAGCGACTCAGGGCTGTCCGCCAAGGCTTCGTTAATGGCAATGACTTCGCCCGACACCGGCGAGTAGATATCCGAAGCAGCTTTTACCGACTCAACGACCCCGGCAGTATCGCCAGCGGCAAATACTTTGCCGACCTCGGCCAACTCAACAAACACCACATCCCCCAAGGCTTCCTGAGCGTGATCGCTGATACCTACGGTAACCGTACCATCAGCTTCCAGACGGGCCCACTCGTGACTTTCAGCAAAGCGCAGGTCAGCAGGGATATCGCTCATATTCAGTGTCCTCAAGAAGAAATTTCAGCGGCTTACACACCGTGTCAGTCCGCCAGTAAACGTTAGATCAAGGCTTTGCCAAGACGAACAAATGTTGGTTTAACCACTCGAACCGGGTACCACTTACCACGAATCTCAACCTCGGCACGGTCAGCCGTTGCCATCGGAACTCGAGCCAAAGCGATCGATTTGCTTAGCGTGGGAGAGAAACTACCACTGGTTATCTCTCCTTCGCCAACATCAGCGATACGAACCACCTGATGAGCACGCAATACACCGCGCTCTTCGAGCACCAGACCCACAAGCTTTAGCTTCACTCCGTTGGCCTTTTCAGCCTCCAGCGCTTCGCGCCCGATGAACTTGCGCGAAGCAGGCTCCCACGCGATGGTCCAGGCCATATTGGCTGAAAGTGGCGAGACAGACAGATGAATATCCTGCCCATAGAGGTTCATGCCAGCTTCAAGACGCAAGGTATCGCGAGCGCCCAAACCAATAGGGGAGATACCGGCACCGACCAGGTCGTTAAAGAAAGCCGGGGCCTGATCGGCCGGAAGCAGAATTTCCAGGCCATCTTCACCGGTATAGCCTGTGCGCGCGATAAACCAGTCACCACAGCTCTGCCCTTCGAAGGGTTTTAGTTGGTGAATCAGCTGGCTGCGGGCCTGACTCACCAGCTCGGCCACTTTATGCCGGGCTTGAGGCCCCTGAATGGCCAGCAACGCCAGCTCGGGGCGCTCCTGCAGCTCAACGGCATAGCCCTGAGCCTGAGCCGCCATCCAGGCCAGGTCCTGGTCACGGGTCGCGGCATTGACGATCAGCCGATACCCCGCGGGCATCAGGTAGACAATCATGTCATCGACCACGCCGCCCTTCTCATTGAGCATGGCGCTGTATAAAGCACGGCCGGGTGTGTTCAGACGTTCGACATCGTTTGCCAACAAATGCTGTAGCCATTCCTTGGCCTGATCCCCGGTGACGTCAATCACGGTCATATGCGAGACATCAAAAACCCCACAGTCACGGCGCACCTCATGGTGCTCCTCAACTTGCGAGCCGTAATGCAAGGGCATATCCCAACCGCCAAAATCGACCATCTTCGCGCCAAGGGCGAGATGCAGGTCATACAGAGGCGTACGCTGTCCCATGGGTTTCTCCTTCCGGGCTTGGCGAAGGTGCGGACAGGCTTGTTGTTGGCCCAAGACCTCTAAAAGAGGGCTTTATGCGTTAACAGAGAACCTGGCCTGACAGACAGACCGCACCGAATGCCGCGCATTGTAGCCGCATGGGGAGGGACTGGCACCTAGCCGATTCGATGGGCCGAGCGACGAATCAACCCGATGACCGGCAATAAGCCGACCAGCACCAATGTCAGTGCAGGCAACGATGCCCGCGCCCACTCACCTTCACTGGTCATCTCAAAAATCCGCACCGCCAGCGTGTCCCACCCAAACGGGCGCATCAGCAAGGTTGCCGGCATTTCTTTGAGCACATCGACAAATACCAGCAGCGCTGCACTCAGGGTGCCCGGGAGCAATAACGGGAGATACACCTTGATAAACAGTCGCGGGCCACTCACACCCAAACTGCGGGCGGCTTCTGGCAAAGAAGGACGAATGCGCGCCAGGCTGTTTTCCAGAGGGCCGTACGCCACAGCGATAAAGCGCACCAGATACGCCAGCAGCAAAGCCGACAGGCTGCCCAGCAATAGCGGCTTGCCAGCCCCTCCAAGCCAGCCTGATACCGGGATCACCAGTTCACGATCCAGATAGCTGAAAGCCAGCATGATCGACACCGCCAGTACCGATCCCGGCAATGCATAACCGAGGTTGGCCAGGCTCACCCCGGCGCGGATAGCCGTTGTGGGCGCCTGTCGCCGGGCAAACGCCAGCACCAGCGCCACACTTACGGTGATCAGCGCGGCCATGGCCCCCAGATACAGGGTGTGCAAAATCAGGCCGCTATAGCGCTCATCAAGATCAAAGCGCCCGCGCTGCCAGAACCACACCACCAATTGCAGCATCGGGATCACAAACGCGCAGGCGAACACCAGCATGCACCAGCCACTGGCCAGCCACGCCTTGGGGCCCCGCAAGTGATACAAGGCCTTGCCCCGGGGCCGTTCGTTACTGGCGCGACTGGCGCCCCGGGCACGGCGTTCGCCATAGAGCACCACCATCACTACCAGCAGCAGCAAACTGGCCAGTTGCGCAGCGGTCGACAGGCTGAAAAAGCCGTACCAGGTTTTGTAGATGGCCGTGGTGAAGGTGTCGAAGTTGAACACCGATACGGCACCGAAATCGGCCAGGGTTTCCATCAGTGCCAGGGCCACTCCCGCCCCGATTGCCGGGCGCGCCATGGGCAATGCCACACGCCAGAACGCCTGCCACGGGCTTTGACCCAACACCCGGGCTGCTTCCATCAGACCTTTGCCCTGAGCGAGGAATGCGGTGCGCGCCAACAGGTAAACGTAGGGGTAGAACACCAGAATCAGCACAATAATTACGCCGCCGGTGGAGCGCACCCTCGGCAGACGCAGGCCCATACCAAACCATTCGCGCAGCAGGGTTTGCACCGGGCCGGCAAAATCCAGCAGGCCGACAAAAACAAATGCCAGCACATAAGCCGGAATCGCGAACGGCAGCATCAGCGCCCAGTCCAGCCAGCGCCTGCCGGGGAACTCGCACAAGCTGGTTAACCACGCCAGACTCACGCCAAGCAGCGTCACGCCGATGCCAACCCCCACAATCAGAGTGAGTGTGTTGCCCAGCAGGCGCGGCATCTGCGTATCCCACAGGTGGCTCCAGATCTGTGGATCAATGCTTTGCCAGGACAGCAGCAAAACGCTCAGTGGCAACAGCACCAGAGCGGCAATGACAAAAACCAGTGGATACCAGCGACGTTGGGCGGGATGGGCCACGAAGAACTCTCGGAAGTGGAAGTACCGGAAACAAATATGGGAGCGGGCCTGGCGATGCATGCGCCGCGGTCTCCTGCAGAAACCGCGGTGATGCTATCGCGGACAAGCCGCTCCCACAGGTAAAACTTCAGCTTTTTATCAGTTCCAGCCGGCACGATCCATCATGCGAATCGCTTCTGCCTGACGCTTGCCTGCTACTTCAACCGGCAGCTCATCTGCCTTGAAGTTACCCCAGCTGGCCACTTCGGCTGAAGGAGCAACATTCGGGTTGGCCGGGAATTCCTGGTTGGTCCCCGCAAAAATCGCCTGAGCTTCAGGCGTGGTCATCCACTCCACCAACGCCTTGGCGGCTTCAGGATGCGGGGCGTATTTGGTCAGGCCAATACCGGACAGGTTGACGTGAACACCACGGTCCGCCTGGTTAGGCCAGAACAGTTTCACCGCCAGATCCGGCTTCTGCTTGTGCAGGCGGCCATAGTAGTAAGTGTTGACGATGCCGACGTCGCACTGCCCGGCGTTAATTGCTTCCAGCACTGCAATGTCATCCGAGAACACATCGGTAGACAGGTTATTCACCCAGCCCTTGAGGATTTCTTCGGTTTTTTGCGGACCATTCACCTCGATCATGGTGGCGGTAAGCGACTGGTTATAAACCTTTTTGGCGGTGCGCAGGCACAGGCGGCCTTCCCACTCTTTGTCTGCCAGGGCTTCGTAAGTCGACAACTCTTCTGGTTTGACCCGGTCAGAGGCGTAGGCAATGGTTCGCGCACGCAAACTCAGGCCAGTCCACTCGTGGGAAGAGGAACGGTATTGAGGCGGGATATTTTTATCGATCACGTCAGACTTGAGCGGTTGCAGAATGCCCATTTGCTCGGCTTGCCACAGGTTGCCGGCATCCACGGTCAATAGCAGATCAGCAGTAGCGTTCTGGCCTTCTGCCTTGATGCGCTGCATCAGCGGCGCTTCCTTGTCGGTAATGAACTTGATCTTGACCCCGGTCTTGGCGGTATAGGCGTCAAATACCGGCTTGATCAACTCGTCGATGCGCGAGGAATAGACCACCACTTCATCGGCAGCAAATACGCTGCTTCCGAAAACAGTAAGGGCCAGTGCAGTCAGCAGGCGCTTGGGTACCAACATGGTGGGCGGTCTCTCTTAATGCGAATCGGGCGTAAATGGTAGTGAATCACATTTGCCATCTCAACCTAACTCGCCCCAGAGCCGTTACCGGATGTTGCAAGAAACGCCTTCCTGTAGGAGCGAGCTTGCTCGCGATCTCTGCAATGCACAGCTCGCGAGCAAGCTCGCTCCTACAGATTTCAGGCTTTGGCCAGCGGCGGCAAGTCGCCGGTCAGGCCCAGCGCCTGGCGCACAAAGAGCGCTTTGGCTTCGGGCATTTGGTTTACCCATTTCAATCCGGTGTTACGCAGCAAGCGGGCAGTCAACGAATCAGCCTGGAACAGGCGCGCAAAACCCTCCATCGACGCCATCAGCGCCAGGTTGTGCGGCATGCGCCGCCGCTCGAAACGGCTCAGTACCCGCACATCCGCCAGCCGGTCGCCACGATCAACCCCGTGCAACAACACATCTGCCAGCACCGCTGCATCGAGAAAACCCAGGTTCACGCCCTGCCCGGCAAGCGGGTGGATGGTGTGCGCCGCATCGCCGATCAGCGCCAGGCCTTCGGCCACATAACGCTTGGCGTGACGTTGACGCAACGGTACGCAGACCCGCGGGTCTGCGCTCACCACGCTGCCCAGGCGGCCTTCGAAGGCCGACTCCAGTTCGCGGCAAAAGTCGTTGTCATCCAGTGTCATCAGGTGCTTGGCCTGCTCAGGTGTGGTCGACCAGACAATTGAGCACCAATCCTGCTGACCATCACGCTGCAGGGGCAAAAATGCCAGCGGACCATAGTCGGTAAAGCGCTGCCAGGCGGTCTGCTGATGGGGTTGCGAGCAACGCACGCTGGTGACGATGGCGTGATGCTGGTAATCCCACTCGCGCGTCTCACAGCCTGTCAGTCGGCGCACGGCCGAGTTGGCGCCATCCGCGGCAACCACCAGCGGCGCGCGCAGGGTGCGACCATCCGCCAGGGTCAGCAGCCAGTCGTCACCGGAACGACGCATTTGCTCCAGCCGTGCATTGGCCAGCAATTCGATATTCGTGACCTGCAGACACTCCAGCAAGGCGTCCTGGATCACGCGATTTTCAACGATATGGCCCAACACCTCGGCATGTACGCTGGCCGCCGAGAAGTGGATCTGCCCCGTGCCGCTGCCATCCCATACATGCATGTGCGAATAAGGGCTGACACGGCGCCGGGCAATCCCGTCCCATGCCCCAAGGCGTTGCAGGATGCGCTGACTGGCGGCCGACAAGGCGCTGACTCGCGGCTCGAACGGCGCCTCGGGGCTAAACGGTTTGATAGCCAGCGGGCTGCCATCAAGCAGCAGAATTTTTAGTCCGCTGTCCTTGAGCGCCAGCGCCAAAGCGCTTCCGACCATTCCGGCCCCGACAATCAGCAGATCTGCGCGCATTTCCATGCTTTAAGCCTGTCTCGCTAGCGGCATACGCCGCACTTTAAAAAATGGTCCGACCCGGGACATGTGTACCCCGGCCGTCATTAACTGTCTGCGCGGGTGCCCAGCCCCATCGCTTGACGGGCAAACCAGCGTTTGGCCGGCGGTAACAGATCGAGGCCGAGCAGGCCAAGGTTACGCCCCAGCGAGACCAGCGGCTGGTCACTGCCGAACACCCGTGTTACCTGGTCCGAGAAGCCAATCGTCAGTTGTTGATCGAGTTTTTGGCGCTGTTGATAACTCAGCAGCGTGGCAAAATCACCGGGCTTTTTGGCACTCGCCAACAAGGCGTCAGCCAATGCCTGCGCATCACGCAGGGACAGGTTGAAACCCTGACCGGCAATCGGGTGCAGGCTATGGGCCGCGTTGCCCAGAACTGCCAGGTGCGGGCGTACCTGCTCCTCGGCTTCAATCAGCGTCAGCGGATACAAGTGTCGGGCGCCAACCTGCTTGAGGGTGCCCAGCCGGTAGCCGAATACGCCCTGCAACTCGCTGAGAAAGCTTGGCTCATCGAGTGCCGCCAGACGCCGGGCGTCCATCCCCAGCCGGGTCCATACCAGCGCACAGCGGTTATCAGCCAATGGAAGCAAGGCCATCGGGCCTTCATCGGTGAAACGCTCGAAGGCCATTCCGGCATGGGGCAAGCTGGGGGTGATGTTGGCGATTAGCGCACTTTGATCGTAAGGGCGCTTGCGCACATGAATGCCTAATTGCTCGCGCAACCCCGAACGGCCGCCATCGGCCAGCACTGCCAGGTCGCAATCGAGGGTGGTTTCATCGTTGAGCGTCAAGCGGTAGCCGTCTTCAAGCGGCTGCATATGGATAACTTCAGCCGGGCAACGCCAGCTGATCACGTCCGGGTCCAGACTTTTCCACAGGCTTTGGCCGAGCCAACTGTTTTCGACCACGTAACCGAGGGCCGGCACCCCTTCTTCGCGGGCCGACAAACGGGCAGTCGAAAAACGCCCGCGATCTGACACATGTATGTCCCGTATCGGTTCGGCTCGCTCAGCAATGACTTGCCACAGCCCCATGCGCTCGTAGATCTGCCGCGCGCCATAACTAAGCGCCGAGGAGCGGGCGTCGTAGCTGGGCTGATAACTGTTGCCCGGGGCAAACGGTTCGATCAGTACGATTTTCCAGCCCCGCGCCTTGGCCCCGGCTTGCAACGCCAAAGCAAGGCTGGCGCCGACCAGACCGCCACCGATAATCGCCAGACTGACCCGATTCATGCTGCGCTCACCCGTGTTGCCGCCATCAAGACCTCGATGTCAGCGACGGTTTTCGGCACGTCGCCGGTCAAGACTTCACAGCCGTTTTTGGTGACCACTACGTCGTCCTCGATGCGTACCCCGATACCGCGCCATTTTTTCGCGACATTCAGGTTGTTCGGGCTGATATAGATACCGGGCTCAACCGTCAGCGCCATGCCGACTTCCAGCACGCGCCATTCACCGCCAACCTTGTATTCGCCCACGTCATGCACATCGAGGCCCAGCCAGTGGCCAGCACGGTGCATGTAAAACGGTTTGTAAGCTTCGCTGGCAATCAGCTCATCTACGTCGCCCTGCAACAGGCCCAGCTCAACCAGTCCCGCCGTGATCACCTGGACCGTGGCTTCATGGGCTTCATTCCAGTGTCTGTTGGGAGCAATCCGGGTAAAAGCGGCTTCCTGGGCTGCCAGCACCAACTCGTAAATGGCTTTTTGTTCAGGCGAAAACTGGCCGCTGACCGGAAACGTACGGCTGATATCACTGGCGTAGCAGTCGATCTCGCACCCGGCATCGATCAATACCAGGTCGCCGTCCTTGAGCAGGGCGTCATTCTCCTGGTAGTGCAGGATGCAGCTGTTATCGCCTGAAGCGACGATCGAGCCATAGGCTGGCATTTTTGCCCCGCTTTTACGAAATTCGTAGTCCAGTTCGGCCTCGAGGCTGTACTCATGCAAACCGGCGCGACTGGCCTGCATGGCGCGCACATGGGCGCGAGCCGAGATTTGCGCCGCGTGGCGCATGACCTTTATTTCTGCCGCCGATTTATACAGGCGCATGTCATGCAGCAGATGATCCAGAGCAACGAATTCGTTTGGCGGCTGAGCGCCGAGGCTCGCCTTGGAGCGGATCGCGTTGATCCATTCCATCAGGTTGCGATCAAAATCGGGGTTGCTGCCCATCGCCGAGTACACCCGGTCACGGCCTTCAATCAGCCCTGGCAGGATGTCGTCGATGTCAGTGATGGGGAACGCGTCGTCAGCGCCGAAGTTGCGGATAGCGCCTTCTTGCCCGGCACGCAAGCCATCCCACAGCTCACGCTCGGCATTGCGCTCGCGGCAAAACAGTACGTATTCACCGTGGGCCCGGCCCGGGATCAGGACAATGACCGCCTGAGGCTCGGGAAAGCCGCTCAGGTACTGGAAATTGCTCTCCTGACGATAAACATGCTCGACATCACGATTGCGAATTGCCACTGCCGCAGCAGGAAGAATCGCAATGCTGTTGGGCTCCATCTGCGCCATGAGCGCCTTGCGGCGACGTGTGTATTCCGATTTCGGGATATGGATCATGGGCAGACGGGTTCCCTCTTGAAGATCAATCAGTGCAGCGAAGGCTTTGCAGCCGCAGGCTCATCAGCTTTTTTGGTTTCGGCGAACAGGAGCAATGGCGCAACGCGCAGGTATTCCATCACTTGCATGTAGTCGCTTTCACCGTCATCGGACTCATCAAGGGCATCTTGAACCTGAGAAATGGCGGCCAGATCCTGCAGGACTTCCTTGCCTTCAGTGCTCAAGGCATTGTCACGGTAGTTAAGACCGAAACCGGAGAGGAAACCCTGGCACCACTCACCCAGCGCTATTGCACGCTCGGTCAGAGGCGCTTCATCGGTAGGCAACAGCAGCACGACAGTCATGTCGTCACCGGTCAGTTCACCTTTAACCATCTCTTGCAAACCGATCAGGGCATTGCGTACGTTGTCCTGAATTTCGCCTTCGAGCAGATCGGCCGCGTCAGCCAGCCAGCTGTCGTGGTCGAAGCCGGCGCCAGCAGCACTGCGGCCCAGCAACAGGCCGTGCAGTTCTGCAGGCGAAACATTATGGCCGCTGGTGGTCAGCAGGGTGGCAAAGGCTTGATACGGGGAATTCTGAATAGGCATGGTCAGCTAGGCGCCAAGCGGCGCTATGTCTAGAATGGAGGCCTTGTATCCTAGCATCGGCAGACGTGCCAGACCATCGAGGCGTCAACTCGTTTGACGGTCACCATCCATCAGAAATTACACAGTAGGACACAATGGAAGACACCGACCTGCATGCACTGATGGCCAGACTCGAGTTACTGATCAACCGGGTCGAGCAACTTAACCGTCAAAACGGACTCTTAGTAGCTCAGGAAAAGACTTGGCGCGAGGAACGCGCGCACCTCATTGAAAAAAACGAAATCGCCCGACACAAGGTGGAATCGATGATTTCGCGCCTCAAAGCCCTGGAGCAAGACTCATGAGTACAAGCAGTAGCGTCACCGTGCACATCCTCGATAAAGAATATTCGATCATGTGTCCCCAGGAAGAACGCACCAATCTGGTGAGTGCCGCCCGTTACCTGGATGGCAAGATGCGAGAAATTCGCAGCAGCGGCAAAGTCATTGGCGCCGACCGTATCGCCGTGATGGCCGCCCTGAATATTACTCACGATCTGCTGCACAAGCAGGAAGTCGCCGAAGTTCAGCCCAACGGCTCAACTCGCGAACAGGTACGTGACCTGCTGGAACGCGTCGATCTGGTGCTCGCCACTGATCCGAACGAACGTCAAAGCTGATTCATAAGGTTTCTTTGGGGTATACTCGCGCCACTCCCTGGGGTATTCGCCAGTTAGCGATGTCCCTGAGCCGATTCGCACTACCCTGGAGCTTGCACGTTGGGCCGGTGTGCATGTCCGCTAGACGGAAAGCCTTAAGGTCTACTGCAACTTCCACCTTGAACTTTCGGGTTCAAGGGCCAAGCCGACAGCGGTACTTCGGGGAGCCTGATTTTTTAGCGCAATGCCGGCCCTGAGTTGGCACTGCCTTTCACGAGCCAACCGTCCGGTGAACTCGACCTTGAACAACGCCATGACCGAACCTGCGACACGCCCCCAGCTTCGCCGACTATTGCGCAAAGCCCGCCGCGAACTTTCGCCAGGCGAGCAACGCCAGGCCGCCCGTGGCCTGTACCGGCAACTGGCGCAACACCCGCTGTTCCGCCGCGCCAAACATATATCGCTGTACCTGCCCACTGACGGTGAAATCGATCCGCGCCTGTTGCTGCGTGAAGCACAACGCCGGGGCAAGATTACTTACCTGCCCGTGCTCAGCGCCTGGCCTCGAACCAAGATGGTGTTTCAACGCGTTGCGGCCGGCGAAAAACTGATCCCCAATCGCTTCCGGATTCTAGAACCCAGAACCAACCGCGCCCGCCAACGCAAGGTCTGGGCGCTCGATCTGGTGCTTTTGCCGTTGGTCGGGTTTGATAAAACGGGAGGACGACTGGGTATGGGCGGCGGTTTTTACGACCGCAGCCTGGCCTATCTGGCCCGACGCCAAAACTGGCGCAAGCCGACGCTGCTGGGGCTAGCCCATGAGTGCCAAAAAGTAGAGAGCCTGGCGCAAGCCAGTTGGGATGTGCCGCTACAGGGCACGGTCTCGGACAGGCAGTGGTACGTCGCCCACTGAATACCAAGGCATCTGTATCAAAGAGATGCCTTGCCAGTACTTATCGTTTAAATGGCTGTACTTGTTGTTGCGCCAACTCAATCGGCGCGTCAGTCGAGGCTGACCAGAGGCTTTGCGCATAACCCGTTGTAACCACGCCCAAACCGAACAAAATAACCAAAATCCACAGTAAATCCGGTTTGCGTTTCATCGATTGCCCCCCTTCAGGCAAATCAACACGATGACAGCAACGGTTTTTGTTATAGGCCGTGCAGCAGCGTCAAGCTTAAAATCCCGGCATTCTGAGGCAACACGAACTGACACGCAAACTCTGGCGTCAACCGACTGTCGGTTCACAGCGAAGTTGCCAGACAAAATGACCAAGCCACATTTGAGGAGCAGTGAAAATGGCCTACTGGTTGATGAAATCCGAGCCTGACGAGTTCTCGATCAAGGATTTACAGAAGATTGGCGAAGCGCGCTGGGACGGCGTACGCAACTATCAGGCTCGCAACTT
This sequence comes from Pseudomonas sp. TWR2-1-1, assembly GCF_049897045.1. NCBI lineage: Bacteria > Pseudomonadati > Pseudomonadota > Gammaproteobacteria > Pseudomonadales > Pseudomonadaceae > Pseudomonas > Pseudomonas sp. TWR2-1-1. Next base: position 65,831 of record NZ_JAFCVM010000005.1, on the reverse strand, counting down.
TATGCGGGCCATGGCCGCAGGCGACGAGTTCTTCTTTTACCACTCCAGTTGCCCCGAGCCAGGCATTGCCGGTATTGGCCGAATTGTTCAGGCCGCCTATCCCGATCCGACCGCCCTCGACCCCGAAAGCCACTATTTCGACCCCAAAGCCAATGCCGAGAAAAACCCGTGGAGCGCATTGCAGGTGGCCCATGTGCAAACGTTCCCCAAGGTCATCAAGCTCGACTACCTGAAGCAACAAAGCGCACTGGCCGAAATGCCGCTGGTACAAAAAGGCAGCCGCCTTTCAGTCATGCCCGTAACCGCCGAGCAATGGGCAGTAGTGATGGGCTTGCTTTAGTGGGCGCTGGCTTGCCAGTGACAGCAACAGCGAGACTAATCACGGCCCCTGCATCGAATCCGCCCCTGCTCAGGCAACATCCTGTTTTAGCGTCTAGGCTCTCAACTTCCTTTGACTGGCATCAAGCCTTCCTGGCCTTGAAACATTCAAACTAGAGCGCTCTGTGACACAGGATGTCGGCATGTCTAAGAATCATCGTATTTCCCATTATTTCGTTATTCCTTTGGCGATATTGCTGATCGCTGCAGGCGGATTCGGTTACTGGAAATCCCAGCACGACCGGCTCCCTGAAGGTATCAGCATGGGTAACGGTCGACTCGAATCCACAGAAGTGCAGATCGCCGCCAAAATTCCGGGCCGCCTGGCCGAGGTCCTGGTCGACGAAGGTGATCATGTGACCAAAGGCCAATTGCTGGCCCGCATGGACACTCGCACCCTTGAAGCCACTCGCGCGCAGGCAGAAGCCGAAGTGCAGCGCGCCCGTGAGGCCCTGGCTGCGAACGAAGCCAACGTGCAATTGCGCCAAAGCGAAAAGCTGCTGGCCAGCCAGGAACTCAAACGTTTTCGCCAACTGTCCGAACGTGGTTTTGCCAGCGCCCAGTTGCTCGATCAGCAACAGGCAAAATTCAATACCAGCAACTCGGCCGTAGTCGCCGCACAGGCTCAAGTCGCCGCAGCCAAAGCGGCCATCGTTTCCAGCCAGGCGCAAGTCGCGCAACTCACCAGCGAAATTGAAGACAGCAGCCTGCGTGCACCAATCAATGGCGTGATCCAGTTGCGCCTGGCCGAGCCCGGCGAAGTGCTGGGCTCAGGTGGGCGGGTATTTATGATGATCGACCCGAGCGACCAGTACATGAACCTGTACTTGCCCGCCTCAGTGGTCGGCAAGCTGGCGGTTGGCGCTGATGCCCGCGTAGTACTCGATGCCCTGCCCGATCAGCCCTTGCCGGCAAAAATCTCCTTCGTCGCCGCCAAGTCCCAGTTCACCCCAAAAGAAGTCGAAACCCGTGACGAGCGGCAAAAACTGGTATTCCGCGTCAAGCTGCGCCTGACCGATCCCGCCGCCGTGCCTCAAGCAAAACCGGGCATGCCGGGAGCCGGTTATGTAAGGACCAGCGACGTGGACTGGCCGGCTAACCTGCAATGAGCGATCTGGCGATCAATGCCAGTGGCATCAGCCACAGATACGGCAAGCAACAAGCGCTGCTCGACATTGCCTTCAGCCTGCCAAAGGGCACGCGCTGCGGGCTGATTGGCCCGGACGGTGCGGGCAAATCGAGCTTGCTGGGCCTGATTGCCGGGGTCAAAAAACTTCAGCAAGGCTCACTTGAGGTGCTCGGCGGCCCGATCGACGACCGCCGCCATCGCAACACTCTTTATCCGTTGATTGCCTTTATGCCCCAAGGCCTGGGCGGCAATCTTTACCCCGAATTGTCCATCAGCGAAAACATCCGTTTTTTTGGCACTCTGTTTGGACTGTCCAATGATGACTGCGAGCAACGTATGGCGCAGTTACTCAAGGCCACCGATCTGGAGCGCTTTGCCGAACGGCCCGCAGGTAAACTTTCGGGCGGGATGAAACAAAAGCTGGGGCTCTGTTGCGCGCTGATCCACGAGCCCGACTTGCTGATCCTTGACGAACCCACCACCGGGGTCGACCCGCTGTCACGGCGGCGTTTCTGGGAGCTGGTGGATGACGTACGCAGTCAACGCCCACAACTCACATTGCTTGTCGCTACGGCCTACATGGAAGAGGCAGAGCAGTTTGAACATTGCCTGATGCTGGATCGCGGCAAATTGATTGCCGCCGGATTGAGCCAGGAACTGGCAGCCGTCACCACCACCGGCAAGCTGGATGAAGCCTTTACCCACTATCAGGGCGACAGCGGTCACAACAACGAACCGCTGGTGATTCCGCCACGCACCAGTGACAACAGCGACATCGCCATTGAAGCCCACGACCTGACTCTCAAATTCGGCGACTTCACGGCGGTCAACAAGGTCAGCTTTGCCATTGGCCGAGGCGAGATTTTCGGCTTTCTGGGCTCTAACGGCTGCGGCAAAACCACCACCATGAAAGTGCTGACCGGGCTGATGCCAGCCACCGAAGGCAGTGCCAAACTGCTGGGCAATCCGGTCAACGCCAAAGACCTGGCCACCCGCAAGCGCGTAGGGTTCATGTCGCAAAGCTTCTCGCTGTATGGCGAGTTGAGCGTACGACAAAACCTGGTATTGCATGCCCAACTGTTCGACTTGCCCAAGGATCAAAGCCAAGCCCGGATCGAGGAACTGATCCAGCGTTTCGATCTGGCAGAGGTTGCCGACCAGCAATCCGGCGAACTGCCTCTGGGCCTGCGTCAGCGTTTGTCTCTGGCAGTGGCGGTCCTGCATCGCCCCGAAGTGCTGATCCTCGATGAGCCCACCTCAGGCGTCGACCCGGCTGCGCGTGATGACTTCTGGCGCCTGCTGATCGAACTGTCGCGCGAGCAGGGGGTGACGATCTTTCTGTCCACCCACTTTATGAACGAGGCGCAACGCTGCGACCGCATCTCGCTGATGCACGCGGGCAAGGTTCTGGCCTGCGACACACCGGATGCGCTGCAAAAACAATTTCGCGGCGACACCCTGGAAGCGGCATTTGTCACCTGCCTGGAAGAAGCGCAAAACGATCCGGCCGCCAACGCCCCAGCCGATGCACAATCCGCACCGGTGGCTGCCGTGAATGCGCCACCGCCACCAAGCAAAACCGGCTTTAGCCTGTCCCGGCTGATTGCCGTCGCCAGCCGCGAATCAAAAGAGTTATTGCGCGACAAGGTGCGCATGGCGTTCGCTTTGCTGGGTGCAGTATTCATGATGGTCATTTTTGGCTACGGCATTTCGCTGGACGTGGAAAACCTCGCCTTCGCCGTGTACGACCAGGATCAAAGCCCGCAGAGCCGCGCCTACCTTGAAGCCTTTCGCAGTTCGCGCTATTTCGAAGAACACGCGCCCATCCAGAGCGCTGACGAATTGCATAAACGCCTGCAGCGTTCCGAAATCAAAATTGCCCTGGAAATCCCCCCGGGCTTCGGCCGTGATCTTTACGCCGGACGTCAGCCCACCGTTGCCGCGTGGCTCGACGGCGGCATGCCGTTCCGGGCCGAAACCAGTCGCAATTACGTTGACGCAGTGCATTCAGCCAACATTGAGCAACTGGCCGCACTGAGCAGCCTGGCGCAAAACAAGCAGGGGGCTGCCAAGCTGGAAACCCGGTTTCGCTATAACCAGGACGTGATCAGTGTGAATGCCATCGGCCCCGGCGTGATGGCGCTGATTCTCGCGTTTATTCCGGCAATGCTCACGGCACTGGGTATCGTGCGGGAAAAAGAACTGGGCTCGATCACCAACTTTTACGCCACGCCGCTGACCCGGCTGGAGTTTCTGCTGGGCAAACAGGCTCCGTACCTGGCCGTAAGCCTGGTCAACCTGGCGTTGCTGGTGGCGATGAACCGCTGGCTGTTCGGCGTACCGTTTAAAGGCAGCGGCCTCACGCTGGCATTGGGCGGGCTGTTGTATGTACTGGCCACCACCAGCATGGGTCTGCTGATTTCCGCATTCACCCGCACTCAAATTGCCGCGATCCTGGGCACCATGATCATCACCAGCCTGCCGACCATTCAGTTCTCGGGCTTGATCGTGCCGCGCTCCTCGCTTGACGGTTCCGCGGCGCTGATGGGCATGCTGTTCCCGGCCGGGCACTTTCTCGATATCGCCGTGGGCACCTTCACCAAAGCACTGGACCTGCGCCAACTGTGGCCGCAATGCCTGGCACTGCTGGGGTTCTTTGTCGCGTTCACCGGGCTGAGTTTGATCATGCTCAAGAAGCAGGAGGTTTGATGCACAAGCTCTCGCACATCCTGCGCCTGGGTCTTAAAGAACTCACCAGCCTGCGGCACGACAGTGTCTTGCTGCTGTTTTTGCTCTATGCCTTTAGCGTGGCGATTTATATGCCGGCAGCGGGCTCGATCATCGGCGTGCATAACGCCAGCGTGGCCATCGTCGATGAAGACCACAGCCAGTTATCGCGCAAACTGGGCGAGTCGCTGTTACCGCCAGAATTCCAGGCGCCGCAAGACTTGCCTTACGACCAGCTGGACCAGTCGATGGACAGCGGCCGCTACACCTTTGTGATCAACATTCCGGCCAACTTTCAGGCCGACTTGCTGGCCGGACGCGAACCGGGCGTGCAGGTCAACGTTGATGCCACGGCCATGAGCCAGGCGTTTATGGGCGCGGGGTATATCGGCCGGATCTTCCAGCGTGAACTGCTCAACTACACCGGACAGGCCGCGGCCGCGGCGAATACGCCGGCGCTGCTCAGCAGCCGCGCGTTGTTCAACCCCAATCTGGAGGGCGGCTGGTTCCTGGCCGTGATCCAGATCGTCAATAACATCACCATTCTGGCGATTGTCCTGACCGGCACTGCGCTGTTGCGCGAGCGTGAACACGGCACCCTCGACCACTTGCTGGTCCTGCCCCTGACCGCGCTGGAAATCATGCTCGCAAAAATCTGGAGCAACATGCTGGTGGTGGTGCTGTGCACCTGGGTATCGCTGGAAGTGGTGGTGAAATGGGCGCTGGGTGTACCGCTGGCGGGCTCGTTGATCCTGTTTTTATTCGTGACGGCACTTTACCTGTTTGCCAGTACCGCACTGGGCATCTTCCTCGCGACACTGGCCCGCTCAACGCCGCAGTTCGGCTTGCTGGCGATCCCGGTGATTATCCCGATGCTCCTGCTGTCGGGCGGCAGCACCCCGCTGGACAGCATGCCCGAGTGGCTGCAATGGGTGATGCAGTGCTCGCCATCGACCCACTTCGTGAGCCTCAGTGCCGCGATATTGTTCCGTGATGCCGGCGTCGAGGTGGTGTGGCCGGACTTGCTGGCACTGACCGCCATTGGCTTGGTGTTCTTCGCCATTGCGCTGGCACGGTTCCGCAAAAGCCTAGCGTCTTAGTTTTACCACCCGCCATGCGCAAGCCCGCGGCACCGGGCTTGCAGTCATCATTACAGGCTTACTGAACAATCAAATTATTGAACAGCAAATCATCGATCATTGGCTTGCCGGTCTCGTCGGTCATCACCTGCCGGATTTGCTTCAAGGCCTCCTGGCGCAGCTTCTCCTTGGCTTCAACGCTGCCCAGGCTTTCGCTGGTCTGCTGGGTAAACAAACCCACCAACTGATTACGAATCAACGGGTCATTGGCTTTCACCGCCTTGGCCGCCTCGGCTCCAGACACGCGCAACGAAATGTCCGCCTTGTAGACCTTGAGTTTCGAACTGCCATCGAGCCCGTAGTTACCCACAAACGGCGGGCTCAACGTGATGTAACTGACCTTGGCAGCGCCCTCTTCCGCTTCTTCTGCAACCGCCACCATCGGCAAGGACAGGGCCAGCATCAATACGATCCACGCTTTCACAATTCGCTCCTTTGTACGGGTTGGGGCAAACAGTCAGGGCTGCTTACACATCTATTTCTGGTTATCGGCCATTAACTGCAAAGCCGTAGGGCTCCGATCCTGTTGTGAGACAGCTCTGATTAAACGGAAAGACCCTGCCCCTTAAATCTTTGTGCACAGCCTGTTTCTCCATGCCTGTGGATAGTTTTGGCCGGTTTTGACGGCCATAGGGGTTGTGGATGGTTTTGTCCCAGAGCGAAAGGTTCACAAAGGAAAACGCCCTGTGGGATTTTTCCTGAGACAGCCCATGGTAATGCCTGTCATTTTCAGTAACGAAAATGTAACGTTCGAGCTCGCTTATATAACAAGAAATTTGGAGCTCTTGAATGTTTGCTTTTTTCCGACCTGCCGCACACCAGGCTCCCCTGCCTGAAGAAAAAATAGACAGTACTTATCGACGTCTGCGCTGGCAGATTTTCGCGGGTATTTTCTTTGGTTACGCGGGCTATTACCTGCTGCGTAAAAACTTCTCACTGGCCATGCCGTACTTGATTGACGAGGGTTACACCCGGGGTCAACTGGGCCTGGCCATGTCCGCAATTGCCATCGCTTATGGTTTGTCCAAGTTCCTCATGGGGCTGGTATCCGACCGCTCCAACCCGCGCTTTTTCCTGCCCTTCGGCTTGCTGATTTCAGCGGGCGTAATGTTCATTTTCGGTTTCGCACCCTGGGCCACCTCCAGCGTCACCATGATGTTCATTTTACTGTTTATCAACGGCTGGGCGCAGGGCATGGGCTGGCCGCCAAGCGGTCGGACCATGGTTCACTGGTGGTCGCAGAAAGAGCGCGGCGGCGTAGTGTCAGTCTGGAACGTGGCACACAACGTCGGCGGCGGCTTGATCGGGCCGCTGTTTTTGCTGGGCATGGCCTGGTTCAACGATTGGCACGCGGCATTCTATGTACCGGCTACCGTTGCCCTGCTGGTCGCGCTGTTTGCCTTTGTCACCATGCGCGACACCCCGCAGTCGGTAGGTTTGCCACCGATCGAGCAGTACAAGAATGATTACCCGGCCGGTTACGACTCCAGCCACGAAGACGAATTCAGCGCAAAAGAAATCTTCGTCAAATACGTGCTGCGCAACAAAATGCTCTGGTATATCGCCCTGGCCAACGTGTTCGTTTATCTGCTGCGCTACGGCGTACTGGACTGGGCCCCGACTTATCTCAAGGAAGCCAAACACTTCACGGTGGACACCACTTCGTGGGCGTACTTCTTCTATGAGTGGGCAGGTATCCCGGGCACGCTGCTGTGCGGCTGGATGTCAGACAAGATCTTCCGCGGCAATCGCGGCCTGACCGGGATCGTGTTCATGTCGCTGGTAACGGTCGCCACACTGGTTTACTGGCTCAACCCGCCGGGCAACCCGACCATCGACATGATCGCGCTGTTCTCCATCGGCTTCCTGATTTACGGGCCTGTGATGCTGATCGGCTTGCAAGCCCTGGAACTCGCGCCGAAGAAAGCGGCCGGCACCGCCGCAGGCTTTACCGGGTTGTTCGGCTACCTCGGCGGCTCGGTGGCAGCCAGTGCAGCCATGGGCTATCTGGTAGACCACTTCGGTTGGGATGGCGGCTTTGTGCTGCTGATCAGCGCCTGCCTGCTGGCAATCGCGTTCATGGTCCCGACGCTGTGGCATAAAAATGTAGCCAGTGCAGAGCGTGCGGTTAAGGCCTAAGCCTTGAACGGCATGCAGCGCCTGAGCCGTGCCTCCAGATTCAGATCTGGCATGGCGTGACTACGCAGGGCGCTTACGGTCTGCTCGACATAATCGCGAGTAGTACCGTAGCGCCCGTTAGCGTTGGCCAGTACCTGGCTGAGTACACCGTCTGACAGATTGCCCGCATAGCTGGGCAGATGTCGCTCCAGCACAAACCCCAATGCCTGCACCTGACTGCCATCTTCCAGCCGGCAGGTGAGCCAGTGCGGCCGATAAGACGGCACCGGCATTTCACGCAGCCACAGGGCGTAGAGCGAAGCGTCGAGGTTGTCTTCGGGCAGGCGATAAGCAAAACCACTGCACGAGCCGCCCCGGTCCAGACCAAAGACCAGCCCCGGCCATTGCGGCGTGCCGCGATGTTCGTGGGACCACAGATACAGCCCGCGATGATAGCCATGCACCCGCCCGCGCTTGCGCTCGACCGCCGAACACTCGGGGCGCCAGATCAGTGAGCCATAGGCGAATAACCAGACGGGGCCGCCTTGATGGCAGGCCATGGTGGCTTGCAAGGATTGCTGAAGTTGTTCTGGGGTCAACGGCGCCCCAAGATCGAGTCGCGGAGGGTAATCCGGGGTTAAACACACAGATTCAATAACAGTCATAACTAAGGCTTTTGGGTCCTGCTCGCATTACATGATGTAAACGAAAGTAACGACCTGAATGGTATAGCACTAAAAAGGAAATGACTTGCAGGTCCAGACCTATGGCAACCTGCAGAGACCGGCCGCACTAATTGCACATGTGTAAGGCGCAGGTTCAGGTAACTCGCCCCCCAGATCTCTATAGTGTTGCGCCCAAACATAACGACAGAGGCCATAACATGAAGAAATCAGGAATCTGTTGCCTGTTTATGTTGGCTTACACCAGCTTTGCGCTGGCCCAGGATGACATTCAACAAAAAGACAAAGACTTTTGGTACGTGCAAACCAGTGTCTTCACGAAACATTTCTCGCCAGACCCTGATCACAATAACAATCAGGATTTGATTGGCCTTGAATATAACGATGCATCCGGTTGGCTTGCGGGCGGAGCAACTTTTCGTAATTCATTTAGCCAGCGCTCTTATTACGCCTATGCCGGCAAACGCTTTGACAGTGAAAACTATCCGGTCTATTTGAAGCTGACCGGTGGCTTGCTGGAAGGCTATCACGGGCAATATCAAGACAAGATCCCGCTCAATCGCTTTGGCGTTGCCCCGGTGATTATCCCTTCGGTCGGTGCTTATTACGGACCCGTGGCAGCCGAGTTGGTGTTGCTCGGTTTCAATGCCGCCATGATCACCGCCGGACTGCGCATCTAAGGCATACAAACCTTTAGGAGCGAGCTTGTTCGCGAGCTCTTCAACGGCTCGCGAACAAGCTCGCTCCTACAGGGATTTGGGGTCATTCATGGCCGTGGAGCGTAGGCGAAAACATCGGCGCGCATCTGGTGTGGGTCCATCCCGGCATTGACCAGTGCATCGAGGGTTCCATAGATCATCGCCGGGGAACCGCTGGCATAGACATGCACCGCCTTCAGATCGCTGATGTCTTCACACACGGCTTCATGCAACAGACCACAGCGGCCCTCCCAACCACACAGGTCACTCACGACCTTGTGCAGGAACAGGTTGGGGATCTTCTGCCAGGCGTCCCATTCCTCTAGGTTGTAGAAGTCTTCAGGGCGACGCACCCCCCAATACAAGTGCACCGGGTGTTTGAAACCCTTCTCACGACAGTGCTCGATCAGGCTGTGCATTTGCGCCATGCCGGTGCCGGCCGCGATCAGGACCAGCGGGCCGTTTGGCAAATCGCACAGGTGCGTGTCGCCAAACGGCAGCTCAAGGCGGACCATCTTGTTGCGCTGCAACTGCTCGATCAGGCTGCGAGCGCTGTCTTCGCGCACCAGCACGTGCAGCTCAAGGTCACGCCCCGAGTGCGGCGCACTGGCCAGTGAAAAGGCCGATTTCTCGCCATTTTCACGTTCCAGCATCACGTATTGCCCTGCGTGGTAACGCGGCGGTTTGCCCGCAGGCGCACGCAAACGTACGCGCCAGACATCGCCGCCCATATCCACACAATCAATCAACTGACATGCCAAGCTACGCACCGGTAACTCTCCCAACGCTAGCACCCCGTCCCACAACACCACACAGTCTTCAAGCGGCGATGCCAGGCAGGTATAAAATTCGCCGTGATCGCGCACTTCTCCCGCCTGCTCCACCTGGCCCTCAACCAGCAAGGCCGCACACACATGGCAATTACCATTGCGGCAACTTTGCGGGCATTCATAGCCCAGGCGTTGCGCCGCATTCAGAATCCGTTCACCAGGCAAAGTTTCCAGCACCGCGCCTGAAGGCTGCAAGGTTACACGCATCAATCTATTCCTAATTGATTCCAGATGTCATCGACCCGGCGTGTGACCGCCTCGTCCTTGACGATGACCCGACCCCACTCGCGGGTCGTTTCACCCGGCCATTTATTGGTTGCATCCAGCCCCATTTTCGAACCAAGACCGGAAACCGGCGAGGCGAAATCGAGGTAATCGATGGGCGTGTTTTCGATCATTACCGTGTCACGCTTGGGGTCCATGCGGGTCGTAATGGCCCAGATCACGTCATTCCAGTCGCGGGCATTGATATCGTCGTCAGTCACGATAACGAACTTGGTGTACATGAACTGGCGCAAAAACGACCACACACCGAGCATTACCCGCTTGGCATGACCCGGGTACTGTTTCTTCATGGTCACAATGGCCATGCGGTACGAGCAACCTTCAGGCGGCAGATAGAAATCGGTGATCTCCGGGAACTGCTTTTGCAGAATCGGCACGAACACTTCGTTCAGTGCCACCCCCAGAATCGCCGGCTCATCCGGTGGCCGGCCCGTATAGGTGCTGTGGTAGATCGGTTTGATCCGATGGGTGATACGTTCAACAGTGAACACCGGAAAGCTGTCCACTTCGTTGTAGTAACCGGTGTGGTCGCCGTAGGGGCCTTCGGGTGCCATCTCGCCAGGGTGGATCACCCCTTCAAGGATGATTTCAGCAGTGGCCGGCACTTGCAGGTCATTGCCACGGCACTTCACCAGTTCGGTGCGATTGCCGCGCAGCAAACCCGCGAACGCGTACTCGGACAGGCTATCAGGCACCGGCGTTACGGCACCGAGGATGGTCGCCGGGTCTGCACCCAGGGCCACCGATACCGGGAACGGCTGACCCGGGTGTTTCTCGCACCAGTCGCGGTAATCGAGCGCACCGCCTCGATGGCTGAGCCAGCGCATGATGACTTTATTGCGGCCAATGACCTGCTGGCGATAAATACCCAGGTTCTGACGGTCCTTGTTCGGACCTTTGGTCACGGTCAGGCCCCAGGTAATCAGCGGCGCCACGTCGCCCGGCCAGCAGTGCTGAACCGGCAGCATGGCAAGATCAACATCTTCACCTTCAATGACCACTTCCTGACACACCGCGTCTTTGACGACTTTGGGGGCCATGGCAATGATCTTGCGGAAGATGGGGAGCTTGGACCATGCGTCTTTAAGACCTTTGGGCGGCTCAGGCTCTTTGAGGAAAGCCAGCAATTTGCCAATTTCACGCAATTCGCTGACCGACTCGGCCCCCATGCCCATGGCCACACGCTCAGGCGTGCCAAACAGGTTGCCGAGTACCGGGATCGTATGTCCTGTCGGGTTTTCGAATAGCAGCGCCGGGCCCTTGGCTCGCAGCGTGCGGTCGCAGATTTCTGTCATCTCCAGCACAGGAGACACGGGAATCTGGATGCGTTTCAACTCTCCGCGCTGCTCTAACTGCTGCACGAAATCCCGAAGATCCTTGAATTTCATTGACGTTGGCACCCTCAAAATAGGCGTACATCCTACCTGCTAAGACGTGAGCTGGCAGCTTATCGCTGCTCAGCGGGCCGTATTCACCTCACTCACGCCAGTCAACGCTTGAGCCGACGCCTCTTCGAACACCGGCGCCAACACTGGCAGCATTAACCGGGCACCCGCCTCTGACAGATGATTGTCGTCGGTGTACAACGAATGACCATCGCGCTGCGCACGACACAGACCTGAGGCGTCGCAAAGCGCCGGGGTCGGATCCAGTACCGTAATACCTGCATCCGTTGCTGCAATTTGCGCGAACAACCGGTTAATGAATGCTTTTTGCTTAAGGTGTTCGGCCAAGGGAAACCCAACGTCGGCGGTCGGCTTGTGCAGCATGGCCAGGCGGCTTAGCCGGTAAGGCGGGTTGAACGGCTGCAACGGCGCCTCTTTCATGAGCCAGACTCGATACCCGGCCTTGCGCAGCTGCTCTACCCGTGCTCGCACCCCGTCAGCCAGCTTCTGTTCGGCGACTGCAGGGTCATAGCGGCCGTCGGCATCCTTCAGTGCATGGGCGTGATCGCCCTTGGCATCGCCATATAGATACAGACTCCAGCGGGCCACAAGCATCACATCCGTCACCGGTTCCTTCTGCAGGGCCTGTTCCACACGGCGGTTGTAAGCGGCACAACGCTCGCCGTGTTCCAGCCCCTCAAGGGGTAAACACCCCGCAGAACTGGCCAGCATCACATTAACCCCGTGCTCCCGGGCGTTTGCCTCCAGCGCCGGGATTAATGCCGTGCCATGACTGTCACCCCAGACCAGCAACTGCGCGGGCTCGACAGCGGAAGCAGTTTTGCCGTAACGACAAAAAGGCTTGTCAGCGGGGCTTTTGTCGTCAGTGATACAGGCCATCAACTCAGGACGCCATTGGCTGGCATTGGCGTACTGCAAAGCATGTTCAGGCAACCGCGACGGCAAGCCATCGGTCCAGCGCAGCGCTTGGCCGGCCAACCCCAGGACCAGGATGCCCAGCCCCGCGGCGACCAGGATCTGACGACGCCCCGCCAGCAATCGACGCTCACGGAACGGTGTTTCGATGTAGCGCCACGACAAATAGCCCAGGACGAGTGTCAGCGCAATCAATGCACCGGTGAGGCCGGGACCGAACTCTTCCACGCTGGCATAGCTGGCAAAAACAAAGACCGGCCAATGCCACAGGTACCAGGAGTACGAGATCAAACCGAGCCCCACCATCAAGCGTGAGCTCAAAATATGCCCCACCCAAGTGGTGTGATGCTCATTGGCCCAAATCAGGGCAACAACACCCAGTACCGGTAACAGTGCAGCCATGCCAGGGAAAGGGGTGCTTTTGTCGTAAGCGAAAACCGCGATCAGAATCAGGCCGAGACCGAGCAGACTTATGCATTGCGCGGCGGATGATGTAAGGCGCGTCTTACTGACCGGTGCGACCGCCAGCATTGCGCCAGCCAGCAGCTCCCAGGCCCGCATCGGCAACAGGAAAAAGGCCTTTTCAGGGTGCTGCGCTACAGCCCACACGCTTAATCCGAACGAGATCAGCAACACGCTAAACAAAGCCAGACGCCAATGCTTGAAGCGACTGGCCAACAGGGTCAGAACCAGCGGAAAAACAATATAAAACTGTTCTTCAACCGCCAGTGACCAGGTGTGAAGCAGCGGTTTTAAATCGCTGGCCACATCGAAATAGCCGTTCTGTCGCATAAACAGCAGGTTGGAGGCGAACATCACCTGGTATCGGACTGAATGGCCCAGCGCTTCGTAGTCCTTGGGCGCCATCAGGAACCAGCCCACCGCGAGAACGGCGACAATCAGAACGAACAGAGCAGGCAGGATACGTCGCGCACGCCGCGCCCAGAACTCGACGAAACTGAAGCGCCCGGCCTCACGCTGGTTCCAAATGATCGACGTGATCAGATACCCGGAGATTACAAAAAATACGTCAACACCGACGAACCCGCCGGTCAGGCCCGGTACCCCGAAGTGAAACAAAACAACAGCAATGACCGCGACGGCACGCAAGCCATCAATGTCCCGGCGATATACAAGAGAGCTCATCAACGTTTAAATCCGAAAATTATTATTTTCATTGACCGGTACCAACCCGAAACCTTCCTTTTTAAATCAAAAAAAAATGACGTCCCGGAGGACGCCATTTTTTAAGACCCTAAAACGTATTATTTACGTTTCATCGACAAGAAGAATTCATCGTTGGTCTTGGTCTGCTTCAGTTTGTCGATCAGGAACTCGATGGCTGCAACTTCGTCCATCGGGTGCAACAGCTTGCGCAGGATCCACATGCGTTGCAACTCGTCATCGGCGGTCAGCAACTCTTCGCGGCGAGTGCCGGAACGGTTGATGTTGATCGCAGGGAAGACGCGTTTTTCAGCAATCTTGCGGTCCAGGGGCAGTTCCATGTTACCGGTACCCTTGAACTCCTCGTAGATCACTTCATCCATCTTCGAGCCGGTTTCAACCAGCGCGGTGGCGATGATGGTCAGCGAGCCGCCTTCTTCGATGTTTCGCGCAGCACCGAAGAAACGCTTTGGCTTCTCAAGGGCGTGAGCATCGACACCACCGGTCAATACCTTGCCGGAGCTTGGAATCACGGTGTTGTAGGCACGAGCCAGACGGGTAATGGAGTCAAGCAGGATCACCACGTCTTTTTTGTGCTCGACCAGGCGCTTGGCCTTCTCGATCACCATTTCAGCAACCTGCACGTGGCGGGTTGGTGGCTCGTCGAAAGTGGAAGCAACCACTTCACCACGAACGGTACGCTGCATTTCGGTAACTTCTTCCGGACGCTCGTCGATCAACAGAACGATCAAGTGCACTTCAGGGTTGTTACGCGAGATGTTGGACGCGATGTTCTGCAACATGATGGTCTTGCCCGCTTTTGGCGGAGCAACGATCAGGCCGCGCTGACCTTTACCGATCGGGGCGCACAGGTCGATAACACGACCGGTCAGATCTTCGGTGGAACCGTTACCGATTTCCATCTTCATGCGTACAGTCGGGAACAGCGGGGTCAGGTTCTCGAAGAGAATCTTGTTTTTCGCGTTCTCTGGACGATCGTAGTTGATCGTATCGACTTTCAGCAGTGCGAAGTACCGCTCGCCTTCTTTTGGCGGACGGATTTTACCGACGATGGTGTCGCCGGTGCGCAAGTTGAAGCGTCGAATCTGGCTTGGCGAGACATAAATATCGTCTGGGCCGGCCAGGTAAGAAGCGTCAGCGGAACGGAGGAAGCCGAAGCCGTCCTGGAGAATCTCCAGCACGCCATCACCGGAGATTTCCTCGCCGCTTTTCGCGTGCTTTTTGAGCAGGGAGAAAATCACGTCCTGCTTGCGCGAACGGGCCATATTTTCTATGCCCATCTGTTCGGCCAATTCGAGCAGTTCGGTAATCGGCTTTTGCTTGAGTTCAGTCAGGTTCATATAGGAATGACGTAATCATTTATGGAGGGGGAAATTAAGCTTTTGGCTTAATGAGGCCGCGCCGCAGAGAAGGCGACAGGATCGCGTACTAATTCGATAAGGAGTGCGTCGGCGACGGCTTGCAGGGGGCAGTGGAGAAACCAGTGCGGGGCCGAATGTACCACTTGAGTTTCATAGCGTCTAGTCCCTGAGCCATGAAAAAGCCCCGCATTTTGCGGGGCTTTTATCGACGCTTAAATGTTGGCGTCGAGGAATGCTGCCAGCTGCGACTTCGACAGTGCACCAACCTTGGTGGCTTCGACGTTGCCGTTTTTGAACAACATCAGCGTTGGAATACCACGTACGCCGTGCTTGGCCGGGGTTTCCTGATTCTCATCGATGTTCAGTTTGGCAATAGTCAACTTGCCTTTGTAAGTTTCGGCGATCTCGTCCAGAACTGGCGCGATCATTTTGCAAGGGCCACACCATTCAGCCCAGTAGTCGACCAGTACAGCGCCTTCAGCCTTGAGAACATCGGCCTCAAAGCTAGCGTCGGTGACGTGTTTAATAAGATCGCTGCTCATGGAAGTCTCCGTGGTTGTAAGCAAAAACGTAGCACATCATAGCCGTCATCATCGCGTTCAGGAAGCTGACCCTTGATTGACTCTTACTATAGAGCTGCATGAACAAGAGTATCGCTCAGACCTTTCACCCGACCCCGTCGACGTAGCATGCCCTATTGCGGTGCACATAACTCACGTCCGACGCACCTATCAGGGTCGTCAAACGCGCGTGATCGCGCGCCAAACCTGCGAAATAGCGGTTGGCATGGCCTGTGCTCTGTCAAATCAGCCAATGAACACTGCACACCCTCTGCAAGCCTGGCAAACCGGCTTCCTCAGATTTATCGCAGCGTTTTACCTCACCTGTTTTCGGAGACTTGCCATGACCCAGCGCTACAGCGCCCTGATCTGCGCCCTGTTCGCCAGCCTGATGCTGAGCCAGATGCCGGCCCATGCCAATGACCTAGATGACGTAAAGGCCCGCGGCACACTCAAAGTGGCGGTGCCCCAGGACTTCCCGCCTTTCGGCTCGGTCGGCCCTGACATGAAGCCCCGCGGGCTGGATATCGACACCGCCAGACTGCTGGCCGACCAACTTCAGGTCAAACTTGAGCTGACGCCTGTCAACAGCACCAACCGCGTCCCTTATTTGACCACCGGTAAAGTCGACCTGGTGATTTCCAGCCTCGGCAAAAATCCGGACCGCGAGAAAGTCATCGACTTCTCCAACGCCTATGCGCCTTTCTACCTGGGCGTTTTTGGCCCGTCGGACGCTGAAATCAAAACCCTGGACGACCTTAAAGGCAAAACCGTCAGTGTCACCCGCGGCGCGATCGAAGACATTGAGCTGACTAACGTGGCCCCGGCCGGTGTCACCATCAAACGTTTCGAAGACAACAACTCGACCATCGCCGCCTATCTGGCGGGCCAGGTTGACCTGATTGCCAGCGGCAACGTGGTGATGGTCACCATCAGCGAGCGCAACCCCAAACGAATGCCGGCCATGAAGCTCAAACTCAAGGACTCGCCGGTCTACGTGGGCGTCAACAAAGGGCAGCCCGAGTTGCTGGATAAAGTGAATCAGATTCTTGCCGCGGCCAAAGCCGACGGCAGCCTGGAGAAAAACGCACTGCTGTGGCTTAAAGAGCCGCTGCCAGCCGACCTCTGATTGTTTTGCGCCGAGATCAGCCATGGCTTATCAGTTCGATTTTTTACCGGTGCTGCAAAACGGCGACCTGCTGTTGCGCGGCGCCCTGTTCACCCTTGAGCTGACCGCCATCGGTACGCTGTTTGGCGTCAGCCTGGGCATTATTGGTGCGGTGGTGAGGGCATGGAACATCCGCCCCTTCGCAGCGCTATTCGGGCTGTATGTCGAGTTGATCCGCAACACGCCGTTTTTGGTGCAGCTGTTCTTTATCTTCTTCGGCCTGCCGGGTCTTGGCCTGCACATCAGCGAATGGCAGGCCTCTGTGCTGGCGATGGTGATCAACCTGGGTGCCTATTCCACCGAGATCATTCGCGCAGGGATTCAGGCCATCCCCAAGGGCCAGCTGGAAGCAGCATCGGCACTGGCGATGAGCCGGTTTGAAGCATTTCGCCATGTGGTCCTGCAACCGGCGCTGGCCAAGGTCTGGCCAGCGCTGAGCAGCCAAATCATCATCGTGATGCTCGGCTCGGCAGTGTGTTCGCAAATTGCCACTGAAGAACTCAGCTTCTTCGCCAACTTCATTCAGTCCCGTAACTTCCGGGCCTTTGAAACGTATGCCCTGACGACCCTGATTTATCTGTGCATGGCTTTGCTGATCCGCCAGTTGCTCAACTGGGTGGGCCGGCGCTACCTGACCAGGAGCCGCTGATGGACTTCACTTTCTGGGACATCGTGCGCAACCTGCTGACGGGTTTGCAGTGGACGGCGGCACTGTCACTTGTAGCGTTTCTTGGCGGCGGCCTAATCGGCTTGCTGGTGCTACTGATGCGCATCTCCAGAAGTCGCTTCGCCCGCATTCTGGCGCGCGGCTATATAGAGCTGTTTCAAGGCACGCCCTTGTTGATGCAGCTGTTCCTGATTTTCTTCGGCGTCGCTTTGCTGGGCATCGATATTTCACCGTGGATGGCCGCTGCGCTGGCCCTGACACTGTTCACCAGCGCCTATCTGGCCGAAATCTGGCGAGGCTGCGTCGAGTCGATTGCCCACGGTCAGTGGGAAGCCTCGGCCAGCCTGGCACTAAGCCCGCTGGAGCAGTTGCGTTACGTGATCTTGCCGCAGGCCATGCGGGTTGCCATCGCCCCTACCGTGGGCTTTTCGGTACAGGTCATCAAAGGCACCGCCGTGACCTCCATCATCGGCTTCACCGAGCTGACCAAGACCGGCAGCATGCTGGCCAACGCCACTTTCGAGCCCTTCATGGTCTACGGCCTGGTGGCGCTCGGTTACTTCCTCTTGTGCTACCCCTTGTCGCTCAGTGCGCGCTATCTGGAAAGGAGACTGCATGCCTCTGCTTAGAGTTACCGCCCTGCATAAATATTACGGCGACCATCACGTGCTCAAAGGCATCGACCTGACTGTCGAACAAGGCCAGGTTGTGGCGATTATCGGCCGCAGCGGGTCGGGTAAAAGCACCCTGCTAAGAACCCTTAACGGTCTGGAGTCCATCAATGACGGGGTGATTGAGGTCGATGACGAATACCTGGACGCCGCCCGCGCCGACTTGCGCAGCCTGCGCCAGAAGGTCGGCATGGTGTTCCAGCAGTTCAATCTGTTCCCGCACCTGAGTGTTGGTGAAAACGTCATGCTGGCCCCGCAAGTGGTACAAAAAATACCCAGGGCCAAAGCCGCGGTGCTGGCGCGCGAGATGCTGGAGCGAGTTGGTCTGGGGGACAAGTTCGATGCCTTTCCCGAGCGTTTGTCGGGTGGGCAGCAACAGCGGGTAGCGATTGCCAGAGCGCTGGCCATGTCACCCAAGGTGCTGCTGTGTGACGAGATCACCTCGGCGCTCGACCCTGAGCTGGTCAACGAAGTGCTCAGCGTGGTGCGCCAGCTGGCCCGCGAAGGCATGACCCTGATTATGGTGACCCATGAAATGCGCTTCGCCCGGGAAGTCGGGGACAAGCTTGTATTTATGCATCAGGGCAAAGTCCACGAGGTGGGCGATCCAAAGACGCTGTTCGCCAACCCGCAAACCCCGGAACTGGCAAATTTCATCGGCACGAACCCTCTGTAGGAGCGAGCTTGCTCGCGAGCCGTTCAAAGCGATTCACAGACCGCGAGCAAGCTCACTCCTACAAAGAGGAATCGCACAACAAAATACGAATTGTCCGAGAGCAGCTAACGTCATTGCTTACGTGCGCCACATCAATGCATCTGACACTACGCGTTGGCGCGAGCGTTTGATCGTGGCACGATGACGACGTTATCGACCGAGATCCTTCAACCATGCCCCAATCCCAAAGCAAGAATCCATCCCTGATCGCCGCTATTGATCTGGGTTCTAACAGCTTTCACATGGTGGTGGCCAAGGCCCAGAACGGCGAAATCCGTATCCTGGAGCGGCTTGGTGAAAAGGTTCAGTTAGCTGCCGGCATCGACGAAGAACGCAAACTCAACGAAGAATCCATGCAGCGCGGGCTTGATTGCCTGAAGCGATTTGCACAACTGATCAACGGCATGCCATTGGGCGCCGTGAGGATCGTGGGCACTAACGCGCTGCGTGAAGCCCGCAACCGCAACGAATTTATCGTGCGTGCAGAAGAGATTCTGGGCCACACCGTTGAGGTCATTTCTGGACGTGAAGAAGCGCGCCTCATCTATCTAGGGGTATCGCACACCCTTGCTGACACTCCGGGTAAACGCCTGGTCGCTGACATCGGCGGCGGCAGTACCGAGTTCATCATCGGCCAGCGCTTTGAACCGTTGCTGCGCGAAAGCCTGCAAATGGGCTGCGTGAGCTACACCCAGCGCTATTTCCGCGACGGCAAAATCACCCCGGCCCGTTACGCCCAGGCCTACACCGCTGCGCGCCTCGAAATCATGAGCATTGAGCACGCGCTGCACCGCCTGAGCTGGGATGAAGCCATTGGCTCTTCCGGCACCATTCGCGCCATAGGCCTGGCGCTCAAGGCCGGCGGACACGGCAACGGTGAAGTCAATGCCGAAGGACTGGCTTGGCTCAAGCGCAAACTGTTCAAACTGGGCGAGGCGGACAAAATCGACTTTGAGGGTATCAAGCCTGACCGTCGTACGATTTTTCCGGCGGGCCTGGCGATTCTGGAAGCCATCTTCGACTCCCTGGAGTTGCAGCGCATGGACCATTGCGACGGCGCACTACGCGAAGGTGTGCTGTATGACCTGCTGGGCCGTCATCACCATGAAGACGTGCGTGAGCGCACTCTCAGCTCGCTGATGGATCGCTATCACGTGGACCGCGAGCAGGCGGCACGGGTTGAGCGCAAAGCATTGCTGGCTTTCGATCAAGTCGCCAAGTCATGGGAGCTCAAGAACGGAATCTGGCGTGAACTGTTGAGCTGGGCCGCCAAGGTGCATGAAGTCGGGCTGGACATCGCCCACTACCACTACCACAAACACGGCGCCTATCTGATCGAGCACTCCGACCTTGCCGGTTTCTCGCGCGAAGACCAGCAAATGCTCGCGCTGCTGGTGCGCGGTCATCGCCGTAATATTCCTAAAGACAAATTCGCCGAATTTGGCGCGGACGGCATCAAGCTGATTCGTCTGTGCGTGTTGCTGCGCTTTGCGATTTTGTTCTATCACATCCGCGGTAATCAGGAAGCGTCGCAGGTGAAGCTGCGCGCCGAGGGCGACCACCTTGAGGTGATCTTCCCCGCAGGCTGGCTGGAGAAAAACCCGTTGACCCAGGCCGACTTCGAGCAAGAAGCCCAGTGGCTGACCCGCGTCGGGATTGTTTTGACAGTGTCCTGATCAAACAGACACTCCTGCAGGAGCCAGCTTGCCTGGCGATGACTGCACCGCGGTAATTCTGAAGCACCGCGTTGATATCATCGCCAGTCAAGCTGGCCCCTGCAGGGTGGGTGTGGATTACACCGACGGCCCGCTGCTCACCGTCAATACCGGCAGGCTCAGACGCTCCAGCAGTGTTGCTTGAGCACTGCGCGGGTTTTGATTACCGGTTGGCGTGTTACGAATATAACGACCGTCCGATTGCAGGCTCCAGCTGTGGGTGTTGTCAGTCAGATAGCATTCCAGCTCTTTCTTGACCCGTAGAATCAGCTTTTTACCCTCCACCGGGAAGCACGTCTCGACGCGTTTATCCAGGTTGCGCTCCATCCAGTCAGCACTGGACAGGAACATCTGTTCTTCGCCGCCATTAAGGAAGTAGAAAACCCGAGTGTGCTCCAGGAAGCGACCGATGATCGAGCGCACATGAATGTTGTGCGATACACCCGGAATGCCCGGCCTCAGGCAACACATCCCGCGTATTACCAAATCGATCCGGACGCCGGCCTGGCTGGCCTTGTACAGCGCCCGAATGATTTTCGGGTCGGTCAACGAGTTGAACTTGGCGATGATATGCGCAGGCTTGCCCTCGGACGCGAACTGGGTCTCGCGGGCAATCATGTCGAGCATGCCTTTTTTCAGGGTAAACGGCGCATGCAGCAGTTTTTTCATGCGCAGGGTCTTGCCCATGCCGATCAACTGGCTGAACAACTTGCCGACGTCTTCGCACAGGGCATCATCGGATGTCAGCAAACTGTAGTCGGTGTAGAGCTTGGCGTTGCCCGCATGGTAGTTACCGGTGCCCAAGTGCGCGTAGCGCACGATCTCGCCCGCCTCACGACGTAGAATCAGCATCATTTTGGCGTGGGTCTTGAAGCCGACCACGCCATAAATCACCACGGCACCGGCTGCTTGCAGACGGCTGGCCAGTTGCAGGTTGGACTCTTCGTCAAAACGTGCACGCAGCTCTACAACCGCCGTCACCTCTTTACCGTTACGCGCCGCATCTACCAGCGCATCAACGATTTCTGAGTTGGCGCCGCTGCGATACAGGGTCTGGCGCACCGCCAGCACATGCGGGTCTTTGGCCGCCTGACGCAACAAGTCAACCACCGGGGTAAACGACTCAAACGGGTGCAGCAGCAAAATATCCTGCTTGCTGACGACGCTGAAAATGTTCTCGCTGTTCTGCAACAACTTCGGGATCGCCGGCGTGAATGGCGTGTATTGCAGCTCGGGATGGCTGTCCAGCCCGGTGATGCTGAACAGCCGTGTGAGGTTGACCGGGCCATTGACCGTGTACAACTCGGTTTCATGCAGGTTGAACTGCTTGAGCAGGTAATCGGACAGATGTTTAGGGCAGGTGTCGGCCACTTCCAGACGCACCGCATCACCATAGCGACGCGAGAACAACTCGCCACGCAGGGCGCGGGCCAGGTCTTCTACATCTTCAGTGTCGACAGACAGATCAGCGTTGCGGGTCAGGCGGAACTGGTAGCAGCCCTTGACCTTCATGCCCTGAAACAGATCATCGGCGTGGGCATGAATCATCGAGGACAGGAACACGTAGTTGTCCCCTGTACCGCCAACCTCTTCAGGCAACTTGATCACCCGAGGCAGCAGGCGCGGAGCCGGGATAATCGCCAGGCCCGAATCACGGCCGAAGGCGTCGATGCCTTCGAGCTCAACGATAAAGTTCAGGCTCTTGTTGACCAGCAACGGGAACGGATGCGTAGGATCAAGGCCGATCGGGGTGATGATGGGCGCAATTTCGTCACGGAAAAACTTGCGGACCCACGCTTTGATCTTGGTGTTCCATTGGCGGCGACGAATGAAGCGCACCTGATGCTTTTCAAGCTCGGGCAACAGAATATCGTTGAGGATCGCGTACTGGCGGTCAACGTGACCGTGGACCAACTCGCTGATCCGCGCCAGCGCCTGATGCGGCTGCAGACCGTCGGCACCCGCCTGCTCACGGGCGAAGGTAATTTGCTTCTTCAAACCCGCGACACGAATCTCAAAGAACTCATCCAGGTTGCTGGAGAAAATCAGCAGGAACTTCAATCGCTCCAACAACGGATAGGACTCATCCAGCGCCTGTTCCAGCACGCGAATATTGAACTGCAACTGCGACAGCTCGCGGTGGATATACAGACTGCTGTCATCCAGACCCGGAATGGCAATCGTTGGGTGCGCCGCCGCAGGCGCCTCATGCGCAACAACTGCATGACCTTGCGGCACGGGCGGGGTTTCAACGGCCTGTTCAACAACCGGCTCGGCCTCAGTAGCAACGAGTTCTGTCTGTCCTTCGGTATTCATTGAGTGTTCCTGTAAGAGCGGGTTTGACTCTCGTAACAGTTAAGCGGCGCGTGTAATCGAGCTGCCAGAATGCCACCAACGCCAGTGGGTTTAAACCGCTCAAAAGCGCTTTATGCGGGCCAGAGCTGATTAGAGGGCAATTTGTCGAAATTGTTCTGAGGCAAGGGGGCAATCTGGCGGGAGCTGGCTTGCCAGCGATGGCTCAAGCCCGGTGTTGCAAAATCGCCGGCAAGCCGGCTCCCGCAGGTTGAGCACTCAAAACAGCTACGCGCGATGGTTATAACCCCACTCCATGAACACTAGATGACAACACCAATGACGTAAGTCAAATACTCGTGCTTTGTAGGATTTGTTAACGCCAAGACACATTTCGATACTTTCCTGAATGTCCCTTAAGGCGTAGGCTGCGCGTTCATTTCGCCAGCATCCAGACAATGCTCCAACAATTTCTTCAAGAATTCGGTTACTTCGCCCTGTTCCTAGGGACGTTCTTTGAAGGTGAGACCATTCTGGTCCTCGCAGGCTTCTTGGCGTTCCGCGGATACATGGACCTCAAACTGGTAATGATCGTGGCGTTCCTCGGCAGTTATGCCGGCGACCAGCTGTGGTACTTCCTGGGGCGCAAGCACGGCCGCAAATTGCTGGCGCGAAAACCGCGCTGGCAGCTCATGGGCGACAAGGCACTGGAGCACATTCGCAAGCACCCGGATATCTGGGTCTTGAGTTTCCGCTTCGTCTACGGCCTGCGTACCGTCATGCCTGTGGCCATTGGTCTGTCGGGCTACCCGCCGGGCCGCTACTTGCTGCTCAACGGCATTGGCGCGGCCATTTGGGCCATCGCCCTGGCGACCGCCGCCTACCACTTTGGCGCGGTGCTTGAAGGCCTGCTGGGCAGCGTCAAGAAGTATGAGCTGTGGGTGTTGGGCGCTTTGCTGGTGCTGGGACTGGGCCTGTGGGCACGTCGGCGCTTCAAGAATGCCCGACTGACCAGGCAGGCCGCTCTCGAAGAGAAAAACCGGGCCGCAGGTGAGGCTAACAACCCGCCAGCTGAGTAAACCGGCCTCTGCACAGGTAGAGACCGATCACGCTCAACACGCTGTAACTGAACAGGCCGGCCCAGCCCAATGCGCTGGCCGGCCACAGCCCAACCCATGGGGCGAGCCACCCCAGTGGCAGGTTCAACGCCAGACGCAGCCACTCAAGCTTTAACGCCCAAGGGCGGTTCTCCAGCCCGGCTCCCAATACAAACAAACCCAGCCCCATATAGCCCCAGCCCACAATCAACGCCTGGGGTGGCAACGTCTCGCCCAGATTCAGCAAATAGCTGCCGAGCGCCACATAGGCGACAAATTGCAGCGCGATATACAACTGCTGGCGAAACGGCAATGCCACTTCAAATTTCTCGAATTGGCTCAAGTCCGGCTTGTGCAGCGGGTACTTCGCCGCGACATCCTCAGGTCGCCAACCCGTGGGCATAAACCAGATACGCAACTTGTCCCGCCAGTGTTCGGTATGCCGCGCATCCGCCAGCAACTGGCCATAGAACTGCCAGTTGGCCCACAGCGGATTCCAGCTCGCCAGCGGTGTCGTCACCCCGAAAATCACAGGTTCGGCATCGTCTTCTTCCTGAAAGGTGCCAAACAGGCGATCCCAAAAAATGAACACTCCTCCGTAATTGCGATCCATGTAGAGAGCATTTTGCGCATGGTGGGCCCGGTGATTGGACGGCGATACGAAGAACCACTCGAACCAGCCAAGCTTGGGGATATGACGGGTGTGGACCCAGAACTGATAGAGCAGATTAAGGGTCGCCACTGTAACGAATACCAGCAGCGGCACCCCCAGCACGGCCATGGGCAGGTAGAAGATCCAGCCAAACAAAAAACCGGTGCTGGTTTGGCGCAGGGCTGTGGACAAGTTGTAGTCCTCGCTTTGGTGATGCACAGAATGCGCGGCCCACAACACGTTGCGCTCATGCCCCAGACGGTGATGCCAGTAGTAACAGAAGTCGTAAAACACAAAGGCAAACAACCAGACCCACACGCTGTTCTCAGGCAGCTCGAAAACTGCCAGATAGTTCAAGGCAACGCCGTAAGTGACCAGCCCGACACCCTTGGTCAGCAGCCCCGTGGTGGTCGACAGTACGCCGGTGCTCAGGCTGTTGATCGTATCTGCAAGCCGATAGGTAGGCATTGCGCGCCAGCGGTCGACCAGCAACTCGACCGCGATCAGCACAAAGAAGAACGGCACTGCGTACAGAATCAGCTTCATTGCACACCTCACCCGAAGATCAACCAAGCGTAGGCGCTGTCAGACCAACCCCCTATGGCGTCAAACGCCAAATCAGGCGACATTAACGCCACGAACAAGGAGACCCAACATGACCCACAAAAAAGTTGCCGTGATTCTGTCTGGCTGCGGCGTCTACGACGGTGCCGAGATCCACGAAAGCGTCATCACCCTGCTGCGCCTGGACCAGCGCGGTGCCAAAGTGCAGTGTTTCGCCCCCAACATCGCCCAGCATCATGTGATCAACCATCTGACCGGCGAAGAGATGCCCGAGTCACGCAACGTGCTGGTCGAGTCGGCGCGTATCGCGCGGGGCGAGATCAAGGATATTCGTGAAGCCAATGTCGATGACTTTGACGCGCTGATCGTGCCGGGCGGGTTTGGCGCGGCGAAAAACCTGTCCGACTTTGCCATCAAGGGCGCTGAATGCACCGTGCAACCTGACGTGCTGGCCCTGGCCGAAGCGTTTGCGCAAGCGTGCAAGCCAGTGGGCCTGATGTGCATCTCGCCGGCCATCGCCGCCAAGATCTACGGCCCCGGCGTTACCTGCACCATCGGCAACGACGCCGAAACGGCGGGCGCCGTGAGCAAAATGGGCGCGACACACCAAGAATGTGAAGTGACGGAAATTGTTGAGGACAAAGCCCGCAAACTGGTCAGCACTCCGGCCTACATGCTCGCCAGATCCATCAGCGAAGCGGCTTCAGGGATCAACAAAATGGTCGACCGGGTGCTGGAACTGACTCACGAAGCCTGATCAGCCCCGCGCCAGACGGGTCAGGATTCGATCCAGGGAATTGGCGAACGCCTGTTTTTCGCGTTCGCCATAAGCGCCCTGCCCGCCGCCCATCTGGCCTTGCTCACGCAGATCTGTAAACAGATTACGCACTGCCAGACGCTCTCCCATATTCTGCGGATCAAACTCCTTGCCTCGCGGGTCCAGCGCTGCCACGCCCTTCTTCACCAGCCGGTCGGCCAAGGGCACATCGCTGCAAATGACCAACTCGCCGGGCACCGCGTGCTCCACCAGATAGTCATCCGCCGCATCCGGGCCGCTGGGCACCACAATCAGTTTGACCAACGCGTACGTCGGCTTGACCTGACTCTGCCCCGCCACCAGTACCACCTCAAACTGACGTTTGAGAGCGAACTTGATCACTTGATCCTTCGCGGCCTTGGGGCAAGCATCTGCGTCGATCCAGACACGCATGGGAAGATCTCCTGAATTAAATGACCTGTAGGAGCGAGCTTGCTCGCGAGCTTTCAACAGCTCGCGAGCAAACCACCGACGAAAAGGTGGGGGGGGTGCAATTAACGGCCG
>NZ_JAFCVM010000005.1:0-39545 GCF_049897045.1 Pseudomonas sp. TWR2-1-1 | reverse complement strand
CCCCTGGGTAATATCCCCTTACTTAACTGACCGGTGGGACCGAGCTTGCTCGCGAGCTTTCAACAGCTCGCGAGCAAGCTCGCTCCTACAGGGTATGAGGGTGCAATTAAGCGGCGTGTACAGGGCGCTTTCCACCCGGCTTGCTGCGGCCGTAGAGCACAATAATCGCCAGTATTGCCACCGCCTGGGCGCCCAGCGAGTAAGCATCGGCATGAATGCCCAGCCAGTCAAACTCGAAGAATGCCACTGGCCGCGTGCCAAAAATCCCTGCTTCTTGCAGCGCTTTAACACCGTGTCCGGCGAACACCACCGACAGCGCGCACAACAATGCGGCGTTGATACCGAAGAACAGAGCCAGCGGCAATTTGGCCGAGCCGCGCAGGATAATCCACGCCAACCCCATCAACAGCACCAGCGCCGTAGCACCGCCTGCCAATACAGCGTTGTGACCTGCCGGACCCGCTTGTAGCCACAGGGTCTCGTAGAACAGGATCACTTCGAACAACTCGCGGTACACCGAGAAAAACGCCAGGATCGCAAAGCCGAAACGCCCGCCGCCGCCGACCAGGCTGCTCTTGATGTAGTCCTGCCACGCAGCCGCGTGGCGGCGGTCGTGCATCCATACGCCCAGCCATAGCACCATGACGCTGGCAAACAAGGCGGTACAGCCTTCCAGCAGTTCGCGCTGGGCGCCACTGACATCAATCACATAGGCCGCCAACGCCCAGGTCGCAAGGCCTGCAACCAGAGCCAGGGCCCAGCCCGCATTGACGCTGCGCACCGCCGATTGCTGGCCGGTGTTACGCAGGAAGGCGAGAATTGCCGCCAGGACCAGAATCGCTTCCAGGCCTTCGCGCAGCAGAATCAGCAAACCCGAGATAAAGCTCAGGGACCAGCTCAGACCATCGCTGCCCAATAGCCCGGCGGATTGTTTAAGCAAGGCTTTGGCCGCGTCCAGACGCTGCTCGACCTGTTCGGTCGGCAAACCGTCCTGCAGCGATTGGCGATAAGCCATCAAGGCTTTTTCGGTACTTTTACGGACGTTGCTGTCGACGTTATCCAGCGAACTTTCGACCAGCTCAAAACCTTCCAGATAAGCCGCCACTGACAAGTCGTAGGCCTGTTCGCGATCACCGGCACGATAGGCCGCCAGACTTTTATCAAGGGTTTGCGCGGTGTAATCGAGCAACTGCGCAGGACCACGTTTGACCTGCGGCGGCTGGGCGCGTTGAGCCCGGAAAGTAGCCGTCGCTGCAGCGCCTTCGCCAGCCAGCACCTCGTTAGGTGTTTGGCGGGCAAGGTCTGCCAGGTTGTAGGTCTTGTCCGCTTTGACCGCAGCCGGATCGATGCTCAGACCCGCAACATAGGTAGCCAGATCCCAACGCTGACGTTCATCCAGCTGATCGGCAAACGACGGCATATCGGTGCCTTCAACGCCCAGGCCCAGGGTGTTGTAGATCGCGTAGAGGCTCAAACGGTCAAGGCGCTGGGCGTCGCGCAGGTTGGCCGGCGGTGGCGTCATGCCCACGCCCGCAGGGCCATCGCCAGCCCCTGTCGGGCCATGGCACACCGAACAATGCTGGGCAAACAAGGGTGCACCGCGGGTCGGGTCGGGCGTAATGGCCGGGGCCTGACTGACCTCGTAGGCCACTGCCAGCCTGGCGCCCAGCTGTCGCGCTTGACGGGCCACGCTCGCGCCATCGGCACGCTGTTCAACCGCTGACTGCAAGTCGTTGACGCCCTGCACCAGCTCAGCATGCTCGGGGCGTTGCGGCAGGTCTGCAATCAGACCCTTGAGGACCGTCAAAAACTCTAGTTGCTCGCGATACTCGGTGTCATCGATGACCTTGCCATCTTCAACCGTAGGCGGATAGTCCGCACCGATGTAGTCGATCATGTGGAGCGCCTGCGAGGCGCCTTCCGGGGAGTTGGCAGACACTGCGAGGCTGCACAACGCAAGAACTGGCAACATCAGCCAGGCCAAAAAACGCGAGCGGGCGGTCATTGATAAATCCGGATGGAAATGAGAAGTAACACATTGTTCACTTCCATTGACCGCGACTCAAGATCTTTAACTGGTGGCGCGGTGCAACGTCGCCAGAAAACCTGCCGCGCCGACGAACAACCCGGCAAAAGTGCGATTCATGCGCCGCTGTTGTTTGGGCGTACGCAGCAAGCGCAGGACTTTTGAAGCCAGACCGGTGTAGCCGGCCATGACCACAAGGTCGACACAAATCATGGTCACACCCAGGGTCAGATACTGGCTCACCAGTGGCGCACTCGGGTCGACGAACTGCGGCAGGACCGCCAGCATGAACACCAGGGCCTTGGGGTTGCTGACATTGACCAGAAACCCTCTGAAGACCAGCGCCAGCGGCTTGCCAATGGGCCGCACGGCAGCGTTATCGCTGAGGTCTGCCGGCAGTGCACGCCATTGTTTGACCGCGAGGTAGACGAGATACGCCACACCAAACCATTTGATCGCATAGAAGGCAGTGGACGAGGTGGCGAGCACTGCACCGACACCGGCGGCAATAATCGCAATTTGCAGTGCCAGCCCCAGTTGCAAGCCGATGGCGTTCCAGTAGCCGCGCCAGAAACCGTATTGCAGGCCGCACGACATCGAAGCAATCGCGCCCGCGCCGGGCGACAGGCTGATGACCCAGCAAGCAGCAAAAAAGGCCAACCACGTTTCCAACGACATCGCACACCTCGGACAAATGCTGTAACAAGTCCTAAAGCTAATGTGCTGACTGAAAATTGACCACTGTTTTTTGTAGTTGGCCACTACCTGTGGGAGCCGGCTTGCCGGCGATGCTCACGACACGGTCTGACCGGGCTGATGCGTGGTGCTATCGCTGGCAAGCCAGCTCCCACATCGGGCAGGGTCAGAGATCGCCTTCGCGCCAGCGGCGTACCGAGCGCTGGAAGAACAGGCTGTTGGGCACTTGCACCATGCTGCTGCCGCTGCCGGCCTCTGCAGGCTCGATCAGGGTGGTGTAGAGCAGATTGATGGCTACGACCCGGCCTTTGACCCCGGGCTTGTCCAGGGTATCGAGCAGCTCCACCACGTCGCCAATCCGAAACGGCCCCACGGTGAAAATCAACACCGCACACAGCAGATTGGATAGCACGCTCCACATGGCGAAGAAGGCAATTGCGGCAACCGCGACAAACCCCGAGAGCGCAGTCCACAACACTGTGGCCGAAACGCCGAGGCGCTCGAGCACGAAGATCAGCGCACTGCCCATGATGAACCAGCGCAAGCCGCCCCGCAGCGGCATCAGCAGCTGCGGCGGGAACGGATAACGCTCGCTCAAGCGGGTCAGGAAACGGGCCACGACGCGCTGCGAAAAGTAACCGGCCAGCAGGATCAGCAAAATCTGCACCGCAACCCACAACGGTGCAATCAGCTCGGCGGGCACCGGTAAATGCAGGGCTTCCATCAGGACAGCGCTTCCAGTTCGGCCTGCAAGGTTTCCAGCAGCTCCAGGGCTTCCATCCAGCGCTCTTCCAGTTGCCCTTCAAGCACTTTAAGCCTGGCCTGCTCGGCCAGCAGTTCACGCAATTCGTCCTTGCGGGCGGCTTCGTAGACACCGCTGTCGGCCAGACCGGCTTCGATTTTGGCGAGCTTCTCGTTGACCTTGCCCAGTTCGCTTTCCAGCTTGTCAGCTTCGCGCTTGTGCGGTGCCAACTGCTGACGTAGCGCAGCCGCGGCCTGACGCTGAGCCTTTTTATCGGTCTTGTCAGGGTTTACCGGCGTGTTACTGGCCGGTGCGTTGCGCAAGCGGTAATCGGCCAGCCAGCGGGCGTAGTCTTCGAGGTCGCCGTCGAACTCCTGCACCTTGCCATCGGCCACCAGCAGGAACTCATCCGTGGTGCTTTTGAGCAAATGCCGATCGTGAGACACCACCAGTACCGCACCGCTGAACTCTTGCAGGGCCATGGTCAGCGCCAGACGCATTTCGAGGTCAAGGTGGTTGGTGGGTTCGTCGAGCAGCAGCAGGTTCGGCCGGCCCCAGGCGATCAGGGCGAGTGCCAGGCGAGCTTTTTCGCCGCCGGAAAAATTCAGCACTGGCTCGTCGATGCGCGCACCACGGAAGTCAAAACCGCCCAGGAAGTCGCGCAGGGTTTGCTCGCGTTCGGCCGGTGCCAGACGCTGCATGTGCAGCAACGGGCTGGCTTTTGAGTCCAGCGAGTCGAGCTGATGCTGGGCAAAATAGCCAACGACCAGGTTTTCGCCACGGGCAAGACGGCCCGACAGCGGCTCCAGTTCGCCTGCAAGGTTTTTGATCAGTGTCGACTTGCCGGCACCGTTGGGGCCGAGCAAGCCTATACGGGCACCCGGGACCAGTTGCAGCTTGACCTTCTCCAGGATGGTTTTGTCGCCATAGCCCAAACGCGCATCGGACAAGTCGAGCAGCGGGCTGGACAACTTGACCGCCTCGCGGAATACGAAATCGAACGGCGAATCGACATGGGCCGCGCTCAGTTCTTCCATGCGCTCCAGGGCTTTGATCCGGCTCTGGGCCTGACGTGCCTTGGTAGCCTGGGCCTTGAAGCGGGCAATGTAGCTTTCCATGTGCGCGCGTTGCGCCTGCTGCTTCTCGTAGGCCTGTTGTTGCTGGGCCAGACGCTCGGCACGGGCGCGTTCGAAGGCGCTGTAACCACCGCGATAAAGGGTGATTTTGCGCTGATCGACGTGGGCGATGTTGTCGACCACGGCATCGAGGAAGTCCCGGTCGTGGGAGATCAGCAGCAAGGTACCCGGATAATTCTTGAGGAAGTCTTCTAGCCACAGGATGGCATCGAGGTCCAGGTGGTTGGTCGGCTCATCGAGCAACAGCAAGTCGGACGGGCACATCAAAGCCTGCGCCAGGTTCAGACGCATCCGCCAGCCGCCAGAGAAATCGGCTACCGGACGATCCATCTGTTCGTTGGTGAAGCCCAGCCCGGCAAGCATTTTGCGGGCGCGGGCATCGGCAGTGTAGCCATCGGCGCTGTCCAGCTCGGCATGCAGGCGCGCCTGAGCGGCACCATCCTCATCGGCTTCGGCCTTGGCCAGATCGGTTTGCACCTGGCGCAGGCGCAAGTCGCCATCGAGCACGTAGTCGATCGCGATGCGGTCGAGGGTGTCGATTTCTTGCCGCATGTGGGCAATCCGCCAGTCGGCCGGCAGCAGACAATCCCCGGAATCAGGCGTCAACTCACCTAGCAACAAGGCGAACAAAGTGGATTTACCGGCGCCGTTGGCGCCGACCAGACCGGCTTTGTGGCCGGCGTGCAGGGTCAGCTCGGCGTCTTCTAGCAGACGTTGCGGGCCACGCTGTAAAGTCAGGTTCTGAAGTCGGATCATAATGGCGGCGGAGTCTACCAGCTTCCCTCTCAACTGGCGCGAATTGCACTATGCAGAATGACCTGTGGAATTACTGTTTGAACCTCTATGCCCGGCCAGGGGTGGAGCAAGCGTGCTTAAGCCTGCAAGACCAGGGCCTGGATGTGTGCCTGCTGCTCTGTGCGGCCTGGCTACAAGAGCGCACCGTGGCGTGCAGCGAAACACGCCTGGAGCAATTAAAGGCCTGCGCCGGACCCTGGCAACGCGAGGTGGTGCAGCCATTACGCCAATTGCGGATCCGCTGGCGGGAAGCAGCCGCAGACGATGAGGCACTGGCCGCGTTACGCATACGGGTCAAGGCTTTGGAACTTGAAGCAGAGGGTACGGTGTTGCGGCGCCTGGAGTCGGCGACTCTAGGATGGTCGTCAGCTCAATCGCAGAACGACTGCGATTGGCTGAGAAAGATGGCGAACAGTGTCGGCCATCCTGATTGCGACGCGCTGCAAACGCTGCGCGCCGCAATCAACCACGCTTAGGAAGCGCTGGAGGGGGTTGTAGCCGGGGTTGCTGCTGATACCGGAGCCTGCGTAGACGCAGGGGCTGTGGAAGCAGTAGCTGGCGCTGTAGCCGGTTTGACAGGTGCGGCTGCCGGCTTGGCGGCCACAGGCTTTTTAACGGCCGGGCGGGCAGGCGCTTTGGCTGCAGGCTTGGCCGGTGCTTTGGCGGCTACGGCAGGCTTGGCGGCGGGTTTGGCCGCCGGCTTGGCTGCAGCGGTTTTTGCAGCTGGCTTGGCAGCAACCTTGACTGGGGCTTTTGCCACCGGCTTGGCTGGCGCTTTAGCCGCAACTGCTTTGGTCGCTGCAGGCTTGGCGGCAGGTTTCGCAGCAGCGGTCCTGGCGGTCGCGGGCTTGGCCGCAGGGGCTTTGGCTACAACAGGTTTGGCCGCAGGTTTCACCGTACGGGCCGCTGCCGGCTTTTGCGCAGGCGCTTTGGCTGCAGGCTTGGCGGCTGCTTTGGCCGGTGCCTTGGCAGATGTTTTTGCAGGCGCTTTTACTGCCGGCTTTTTGGTCGCTGATGCGGGCTTGGCATCGCGAGTCGACAACGCCTTACCAACAGCTTCCTTGACCCGACCAATACCTTGGGCCAGCTTCAGGCTTTCCTGAGCATCGCGCTTGAGTTGCAGGATGTAGGTGCGGGTTTCGGTTTGACGATCCTTGAGCGTATCGAGCAGCTTCTCAAGTTCTTTGACCGCAGTTTTAGCTTTGGACTGTGCCTTGGACTTGCCTGCGTTCGCAGCGTCCTGCAGTTTTTCACGCGATTTATGCAGCTTTTCCTGAGCTTTTCCGCGCTGTTTTTCAAGCTTGGCGAGCAGTTTCTCAGCATCAGCCAACGCTTGAGAACAAGCGTTTTCCAAATGCTCAAGCAGACTGCCTGAGAGCTGTTGGAGCAGGTGCAACGGCGTATTAACAGGCTTCTTGTTGGCCGACATGGTTTACCTCCTGGCTGAAGTGAGTGCGGCTCATACTAGACCTCTGCAGGAACCGCCGCTAGGTCATGTTGACACTAACGATAGCTGTGGGTTGCATGGCGTAGAGAAACTTGTGCCAGATCAATCTTTAATCAGCAGCGCGGGTAAATTCCACGAATGGTTTGAGCCCCTGTCAAAGGCGAATAAAATCGTTTTTGTGCGTTCCTGCGCTGGCATAATCCCGGCACTTCAGACCGGAGAGTGCCCATGCCGCGTTACGTTTTTTTAACCTTATTGTGCCTTTCACCTTTGGCCCATGCGGCCACGATGCCAAGCGCCGACGCTGCCCACGACCTGTCTTACAGCATGGGCGCAAGCTTGGGCGAGCGTCTGCGCGAAGAAGTCCCCGAGTTACAACTTCAGGCGCTGATCGAGGGCTTGCGCACAGCGTACCAAGGTCAACCGCTGGCCCTGAGTGATGAGCGTATCGAGCAGATCTTGACCCTGCATCAGGCCCAAAGCTCCCAGGCCCAACCGCAGAGTGAAATGGCTCTCGGCGCCGAACGTGATTTTTTGTTGAAGGAAAAACAGCAACCACAGGCTCGTGAGCTGGCTGACGGCATCGTCCTGCTAGAGCTCAAGCACGGCACGGGCGCCAAACCCGGCGCGCAGGATTCGGTGTATGTGAACTATGTGGGGCGTCTGCCGGATGGCACAGTCTTCGACCAAAGCACCCAACCTCAATGGTTTCGCCTGGACAGCGTTATCGCAGGTTGGCGCAGTGCGCTGGTCCAGATGCCGGTCGGCGCGAAGTGGCGACTGGCAATACCTTCAAGTCAGGCTTACGGCACAGAGGGTGCAGGCGATTTGATCGCCCCCTACACACCCCTGGTGTTTGAAATCGAGTTGATCGATATCAGGAAATGACCGGCCTTTAACGAAAAACGGCGCGCAATGCGCACCATTTTTTAACACTGCTCAGCCTAAGCCTCGATGGCTTGCACTTCTTCGTTCTGCTTGTGCGCGTTGTGCAGCACTTCAATCAGGCAGTCTTCGAGTTCGAAACGCTCGCTAAGCAGAGCATCCAGCTCTTTGAATTTTGCCGCGAGGATTTCACAGGCCGGGTCGTGGTCTTTGCCACAGCGCTCATGGAAGGCCAAAGCGGCTTCAGTACTGACATCGATGCGCGGGTAGATGTCTTGGGCGAATTCAATTGCCCGCAAGTCGTTAAAGGCTTTGGCTTCTTCGGTGAGCTCCGCATATATCTCAAAATGCCCTGCAGAGACGTAGTCCACCAAAATTGCACAAAAGTCCTTCTGGAGTTTGCGCTTGGGGTTCGAAGTCATTTGCTCAAGCTTGACGGCGTCATACGCCTCGATAAGTTCTTCGCGCTCTTGTAGCCAGCGGTCAATCAGCTTGTGGACGCCATTGAAACGTTCCTGAGCATTCTTGCAACTCTCGAGCATGACGGTCTCTCTTCCCTTGTGGGCCCACGCCGCCTGACTGTAGCCAGGCCTGTCTGAACCCAAATGTGCAAAGCGCACCGGTATTGGGCGGCATAATTCCAATAATGCGTGCGGGCCAGATTATGCCCGCACGGCAACTGCTTCAAGGTACCCACGAGAGAAAGTTCATACAAGCGTTTAATACTAACTGCTACCCCGGGTCGCAGGCGCACGTGGTTTGCGAGAGTAAATCGAGCGAATGACCTGAAAGCCGCCAGGAATACTCAAGCCGACAAAGGCCAGCAGGCTTAGCTCGGGAATGCTCAGGTCAAACACGGTCCAGCTAATCTGCGCGCACACATCGTTTCCCCGATAGATCATCGAGACGATTTCATTCAGGGACAGGTCGCGCCAGATACGGGCCAGATCGGGTTGGCAGAACATCAGCTGTTCGGGAGCCAGACGTTGCATCAGCACCTGCCTCAGTGCGCTCGCAGCGCCTCCCAGGGCAAACAGCATGGATGCAATGGAGTAGCACCGCATGCCTGCACGACGCGGGCCATGCACATAGCCCATCAGGTTAACGAGGCATAATCCCAGCAAGAAGCAGCGCTGCACCTGGCATAGCAGGCAAGGTTCAAGCCCCACCCCGTATTCCAGAAACAACGAAGCGCCCAAGGTCAGGGCGCCGGCAAGAAACACCAAAAGAAAAATGAACCGTGAGCATGCCAGGAACATGGCTTTTCCGTAACAAAATAGACAGCTGGTTACGGTAGATGAAAGCCATCAGCCCTTTCAAGGTCGCCCATTAGGAACTGTCCGAAAGTACGCGCACAATTGCCAATAGATCTGACAGTCCGCACAAACGTAGCGCCATTTGCACTGCAACTTCTGACTTGCGCACGGCGCAAGCCAGATTGCATCAATTAAAGGCTAATGGCCGTAGCGGGTAGAGGCAGGGCCAGCAAACGCTCATCCAGCAGGTTCAATCCTTCCTGAAACAACTGATTGCTACGCGTCGTGTCCCCTAGCTGCGCCAACAGTCGTGCCAGTTCGGCACAGGCCTCAGGGTTGCGTTCAATTTTAAGGCTGCTCTCAAGGTAGTCCCGTGCCTTGCCCCACAGACTGTTTTGCAGGCACAAGCGACCTAACGTCAGCAATAAACCGGGGTCATCGGAATGGGCCTTGAGCCAGCCTTCTGCAGTCTGCAACTGTTTGACCGGATCGCTGCCCCGCAGCAGGCCATAAAGACGCACAAGATGGCTGTCGTAGTTGCGCTTGAGCGCTCCACGCAAGACTTCTTCAGCCTCGGTCTGGGCACCCAGCTGGCGCAATTGCTCAGCATATGCCAACACCAGTGCCGGCTCCTGACGCTGAGCAGATGTCAGTTGCTGCCAGGCACGCTGAAGCGATTGCAGCCCTGCTTCACCCTCGGTCTCGCGCTGAGCCGCAAAGCTCAGATTCTTGCCCCAGGCGCGACGCTCAAGTTCCGCCAGCTCGTTAGCCGGCAGCACCTTGTCTTTGCGTAACTCTGGCAGCAAGCGGATCAGTGCCGTCCAGTCGCCACGCTGCTGATGCAAACGCTGTAACTGGCGCAACACCTGGGCATTGTGTGGATGGCGCTCGTGCATGGCCTGCAAAGTGGTCAGCGCACCTTCCGTGTCGGCGCGGTCCATCTGCAACTGGGCATGACTCAGTGCAATGGCCAGCTCGGCCTGAGGTTGACGCTCCAGGGCCCGCTCCAGCAAGTTGTCGCTCTCTTCGTAATGCCCCAACTCGTTGGCTGCCCGAGCCGCCCCGAGGTAGTAGAGCAAAGGCTGACGCTCGGCTTCAGCCGCGCGCGCCAGGTGCTTTTGCGCACTGGCCCATCGCCCCTCAGCGAGGTCAATTTGCCCTTGCTCGATAGCAATCTGGGTGCGACGGCTGCGGTTACGCCGCGACCAGGGATTGACCAGACCGGTAGACGCTGTCACCAGCTCGACCAGCAGCTTGATACCCCAGATCACTAGCCACAGCACCAGCAGCAGCGCCAAAGTGGCCCATAAACTGGATTCGTAGCGGAAGCTTTTGTAGGCGATCAACACGTAGCCCGAGTCTTCGGCGATTGCCAGGCCGATGCAGGCCGCAGCTGCAATCAACAAAAACACAATCACATAAAAGCGTCTCATGGGCTGGTCTCCTGAGCCGGGTTGGCAGCCGCCTTGCCCGGCTCATCAGCATTCACGTTTCGACGCTCAAGATAGGCCTGCACCGCACTCAAGGTGCCAGCAAGGTCCGGCGTCTTCACCGTGACCGGTTGCTTGCTCAGCTCAACCACTTGTTCGAGAATTTTTTGGCTTTGCGCATTATCCGGATTGAAATTGCCCTTGAGCACTTCCTGGGCTTGCGCCAAAGCCTGGGTGTAAACCGGCTCCTGGCCGTTCAAGGCCGCCCATTGGGCCTGCTCCAGCGCCAGGCTCAAGGCCAGACGCACTTGGGTCAGGCTCTGGCCCGCCAGCAGCGGCCGGACATTTTTATCTGCGTTGAAATCGATGCGAATGTAGTGCGAGATTTCGTCCCACCATTGCGCCCAACGGCTCGCGCCATCGCCATCGGCCGTAAGACCCAGCAGTGAATCGCCTGCATCCTTGTATTGCGGGGCCAATGCGTTGAGGTGTGCTACCTGGTCACGCAAGGCCCCCAGTTGCAGGAACAGGCCGGTACGGTCAGGCTGCTCTACGCTGCGCAATGCGGTCAGGCTTTTGGCCAGTTGTTCGCGTGCGGCGAAAGAGCCAGGGTCATTCTGCTCGCGAAAAATATCATCGGCGCCCTGCACCAGCGCCTGGGCACTGCTGATGTCCTGCAATGCCGACAAACGCAGGCTGGCCAGGCGCAGCAAGTGTTCGGCCTCGGCCAGACGCCAGTCCTTGCGGCTTGCGCCCAGAACCGTCTCAAGGCGCTGATTCATACGCTGCTGATCACCTTGCAACTGCACCACCAGTTGGCGCTGGTTATCCAGCTCGCTGGCAGATGGCAACTGGTTGAGGCGTGTCAGCAACACCTGCTCGGTCTGCTTGATCGACAGTGTTTGCGCAGCCAGGGCCTGGACTTCACCCAGTTGTTGTTCGGTGTTGGTTTGCAGGTGCCGCACCTGCCAGACACCCCAACCGCCGACGGCAACACCGGCAGCACCCAGCAGCAGTGCAACCACGGCCAGACCATTGCCCCGACGCTCTGGCGTCGTAACCGGCTTTTGAACCGGCGCTTGCGGCGCCGGTTGCACGTGTTCTTTTGGCACGACTGTTTCGCTCACGTATCCATCCTTTGCATTAGAAAGCAGGTACGGGATGCTCCCGTAGCGCCGCCAGCAAAGCCGTGGCACTTGCACCACGACAATCCACAACGTTTTTAGCCCCTGCGCTGCGCGCGATCTCGGCAACCCGAGGGCTTGGAACAAACAACGGTAAACGTGCCAACCGGGGCCAGGCAAGACCTGACAAGTGGCGTAAATGTTCAAAACCCTGCCCACTGCTGACCACCAGACCGTTCAGGCGTTCCACTCTGACCCGCTCGGGCAGTTCCTGCGCCGGGTATGACGGTAACGCTCGACGATAGAGTTCAAGGTAGTCGACCTCGGCTCCCAGGCCACGCAGGCGGTCAGCCAGCATCTCTCTACCACCTACGCCCCGCATGATCAGGACCCGGGGCTCAGCGCATTCAATTGCCCGGGTGAACACCGGCAGCGCCAACAGGGCTTCGCTGTCATCACCGCCTTGAGGGTAGCTAACATCAAGGCCATAGTCGGTGAGAATCTGCGCGGTGGCAGCGCCGACACTGAACCACTTTTGAGCGGGTGCTTGCGGCCAGTACTGCTTGACCAGCTCCAGCCCCAGGCGCGCCGCGGGCTTGCTGACCACAATCACCGCGCAATAGCGGTCAAGGTGGACAATCAGCTCCCGTTGTTCATCTGTCAGCTCAAGAGGCTGGATCTCCAACAGGGGCAAGCTGCTGCTGAAAATGCCGGCAGCAGCCAGCTCGCTCGCCAGCGCTGCCGACTCTTCGGCGGGCCGGGTGAGCAACAAGCGCCAGCCTGTCACTCGTGACCTGCCTCACCATAGACGGCTTTGAGGATATCCCCGGCGCCTTGGGCCAGAAGCTCCTCTGCCACTTGAATCCCCAGCTCGGTTGCGGCGCTTTGCAGCCCGCGGGCGTCGGCACTCAGGAGCAGACCGCCACTGGGGTCACCGACCAGTCCACGCAGCCAGACTTGCTCGCCCTCGAGTACGGCATAGCATGCAATCGGTACCTGACAGCCACCGTTCAAATGCTTGTTCAGTGCACGCTCGGCGGTGACGCGCACGGCGGTATCCGCGTGGTGCAAGGGGGCCAGCAAGGCGTGAATTTCGCTGTCGGCGCTGCGGCACTCAATACCGACTGCACCCTGGCCTCCGGCAGGCAGACTGTGCTCGATGCTGATCGCCGAGGTAATGCGATCCTCAAAGCCCAAGCGAATCAGGCCAGCGGCGGCAAGGATGATGGCGTCGTACTCACCGGCATCCAGCTTGGCCAGACGGGTGTTGACGTTACCGCGCAGGAAGCGGATTTGAAGATCCGGACGACGGGTTAAAAGCTGGGCCTGGCGGCGCAGGCTCGAGGTGCCGACAACGCTGCCTTGAGGCAAATCGTCGAGACTGGCAAAGGTATTGGAGACAAAGGCATCACGCGGGTCTTCGCGCTCGCAAATGCAAAACAGGCCCAGACCTTCAGGGAAGTCCATGGGCACGTCTTTCATCGAATGTACGGCGATGTCAGCTTCGTTTTCGAGCAGAGCCGTTTCAAGCTCTTTGACGAACAGACCTTTGCCGCCGATTTTCGACAGCGGCGAGTCCAGCAGCTTGTCGCCACGACTGACCATGGGCACCAGCGTCACCACAAGAGCCGGGTGAGCCTGTTCTAAACGGGCTTTGACGTATTCGGCCTGCCACAGAGCCAGGGCGCTTTTACGGGTAGCGATGCGGATTTCGCGAGAGGACATGGATCAATCCGTACTGAAAAGATACGGCTGATAATAACAGCTCAGCCAAAACAGCTTTGACTTGTATCAGAAAGTACGTGGCCTCCCTGGCCCAAAAGCCGTCCCCGCGCCTGTTGGCGCGGGTTAGAGTTGCTGCATCATTTTGCGCACGCCGGCAACATGACGGCGGCTGACTATCAGCGCATCGCCGTTCAGCCCCCTGAGAAACAGCTGGAAGTGGCCTAGTGGCGTTCGCTGCAGGCGTTCGATCCGGTCACGCGCAACCAGTGCATTACGGTGAATGCGTACAAAGCGTTCGCCAAACTCGTCTTCGAGAGCCTTGAGCGGTTCATCGAGCAGGACTTCGCCGCCTTCGTGACGCAATGTCACGTACTTGTGGTCAGCAATAAAGTAAATCACCTGGTCGATGGGGATCAGCTCAATGCCTTTTCGGGTTCTGGCACTGATGTGACTGCGCGGGCCGCTGCCGGTTTGCGCGGCAGGCCGGGTGAGTGCAGCCAGTTGAACGCGGTTAGGCCGGTGCGCGTCTTTCAGGGCCGCGCCCAGAGCCTCGGCGGTTGCCGGCTTGATTACGTAGCTGACACCGCTCTCTTGCAGGGCCTGCAGTGAAAATTCGTCTGGTGCCACGCAAAACACCACCGAGGGCGGTAGTTCGCGCTCGCATAATTTGGCAGCAACCTGTAGCCCGTCGAGACCTGGCAAGCGAATATCGAGCAAAACGACATCCGGCTTGAGGTTTTCGATCAGGCTCAATGCCTCTTCACCATGAGAGGCGCCAGGCTCCAGTAACGTGTAACCGCCAAGCGTACGCAGCACATCGCTTAAGTGCTCGCGGGCCAAGGGTTCGTCATCAACGATCAGGACATTCATATAGCGCTGTATTCCTGCGTGAGTCTCGCACAAGGATAGCGTAGACAGGTGATGTGACGGCTGTCACGGCGATCCACGCTAAGACTAGCGAAAAGGCCAAAAAGTGCCGCAAACCTCGCAGCAAAAAATCACCTGCATCTATTGCTCGATTTAATACCGGATACGTCTGGCAATCTACAAAGACATGCAATGACTAATCCATACGAGCAACTGTAGACGGTTGCCAAGACGAAAGGGCTCAAACAATACATTTCGTTCGGGTATTTGTTTATACATGACTTCCCCCTCAAAGCTGCCGACCTGGGTCAACGCCATGATTGGCAACCCTGTTATCATCTACTGTAACTTTCTGTGTAACTCCCCTCAGCCGATTACGAGCGAATCCATGAGCACCGACAAGACCAATCAGTCCTGGGGCGGCCGCTTCAGTGAACCCGTCGACGCCTTCGTTGCGCGCTTCACTGCCTCCGTCACTTTCGACCAGCGCCTTTATCGTCACGACATCATGGGCTCCGTGGCCCACGCCACAATGCTGGCCAAGGTCGGCGTACTGACTGATGCCGAGCGTGACAGCATCATCGAAGGCCTGAAAACCATCCAGAGCGAAATCGAAGCCGGCACCTTTGACTGGCGCATCGACCTGGAAGACGTGCACATGAACATCGAGGCGCGCCTGACCGACCGCATCGGCGTAACCGGCAAAAAACTGCACACCGGGCGTAGCCGTAACGATCAGGTAGCCACCGACATACGCTTGTGGCTGCGCGACGAGATTGACGTAATCCTGGCTGAAATCACTCGCCTGCAAAAAGGTCTGCTGGAGCAAGCCGAGCGCGAAGCCGAAACCATCATGCCCGGCTTCACGCACCTGCAAACCGCCCAGCCAGTGACATTCGGTCACCACATGCTGGCATGGTTCGAGATGCTGAGCCGCGACTACGAGCGTCTGGTCGACTGCCGCAAGCGCACTAACCGCATGCCTCTGGGCAGCGCGGCACTGGCCGGCACCACCTACCCGATCGACCGCGAGTTCACTGCTCAGTTGCTCGGTTTTGATGCCGTAGGCGGCAACTCGCTGGACAACGTATCCGATCGCGATTTCGCCATCGAATTCTGCGCGGCGGCCAGCATTGCGATGATGCACTTGTCGCGGTTTTCCGAAGAACTGGTGCTATGGACCAGCGCCCAGTTCCAGTTCATCGATCTGCCAGACCGTTTCTGCACCGGCAGTTCGATCATGCCGCAAAAGAAAAACCCGGACGTGCCAGAGCTGGTTCGTGGCAAAAGCGGCCGCGTTTTCGGCGCACTGATGGGCCTGTTGACCCTGATGAAAGGCCAGCCACTGGCCTACAACAAGGACAACCAGGAAGACAAGGAGCCGCTGTTCGACGCCGCTGACACCTTGCGCGACTCGTTGCGTGCATTTGCAGACATGATCCCTGCGATCAAGCCCAAGCACGCGATCATGCGTG
Source organism: Pseudomonas sp. TWR2-1-1 (assembly GCF_049897045.1). Classification (NCBI taxonomy): domain Bacteria; kingdom Pseudomonadati; phylum Pseudomonadota; class Gammaproteobacteria; order Pseudomonadales; family Pseudomonadaceae; genus Pseudomonas; species Pseudomonas sp. TWR2-1-1. The sequence goes on along the minus strand of NZ_JAFCVM010000005.1, from coordinate 23,941 downwards.
AAGCGGCGTTGCGCGGTTTCTCCACCGCCACCGACCTGGCCGACTACCTGGTTCGCCGCGGCCTGCCGTTCCGTGATTGCCACGAAATTGTCGGCCACGCCGTGAAGTATGGCGTTGAAACCGGCAAGGACCTGGCTGAAATGAGCCTCGAAGAACTGCGCCAGTTCAGCGATCAGATCGACGACGACGTCTTTGCTGTACTGACCCTCGAAGGGTCGGTCAATGCGCGCGATCATATCGGCGGCACTGCCCCTGCACAGGTCAAGGCCGCGGTTATTCGTGGCAAGGCGTTGCTGGCCAGTCGCTAACTCCGTAAGCGCTGCTGCAGACAGCGGCGAAATGGTTTCGCGGGTAATAAAAAACGGGCGCCATCTGAGCGCCCGTTTTTATTGCGCTGTAAACGCCACCAGGGTTATTTCTTGCTGCTGATCCACGCCAGAAACTGCGGCATGGCTGCGTCCTTGTCGGCCGCAATCCGCTGCACGTGGGGATTTTTCTCCAGGCGCTCCAGCAGCGCCCGGGCCGCCGGCTGCTCTGCCAATAAATCCAGACCGAAGAGTTTGTGGCCTACCGCACAGGCCTGGTTGATGCTGTACAGAAAGTAAATGTCCGCAAGACTCAGGGTATCCCCGGCCAGATAAGGTGCGAATTTGCCATGTCGACCGAGTGCAGCAATACCCTCTACCAGCTCGACCCGGGTTTTGTCCTTGATCGCCTCGGGCACTGACATGCCGAAAAAGGCCTCGCCATAGCAGGCACGTGCCGGCAACTCGATATACAACTCGATTTCCTTGGCCAGCGCCAAGGCCTGGGCGCGTTCAAACGGGTCAGTAGGCAGCAGTTTTTTCCCCGGCTGGGTCTGCTCCAGGTATTCGAGAATCACGCTGGTTTCGTTGATAAAACCCTGATCGACGCCCAGCACCGGAATCTTGCCGCGCGGGCTGATCGCAAGCGCCTCGGGGGTTTGTCCGGCAAAAAACGGGACCTCCTCGAATGGGACGCCCTTCTCCAGCAGCGCCAGCTTGACCATGTTGTAGTAGTTGCTGACTGCGAATCCATAAAGCTTGATCATTACAAAGCCTCCAGGCCGTATCGGGGTTGGCAGCGGTTGTTATAGAGCTTCGCCACTAAGCTGGCTAGCAGCATCAGCCGCGTGAATACAGTTAGACTGCCCGCCTTTACTTGAGGAGCCTGCCCATGAGCGAGCCAGTTGATATTGATAACGATGAAGAAGAGTTCGCCGAGTCCACGCTGATCCAGGCGATTGAAAACCAGATCGAAAGCGACACCCCGCCTGCCGCCAAAGCGACGTTCAACAAGTTGACGTTGGTGGGCTACGAGCGCGAAGAAATTCTGCAGCTGATGGCCCATGTGCTGGCCGTAGAAATTGACGCAATCCTCGAAGAAGATCGCGCCTTCAACACCGAGTGGTACGAAGCAGCCCTGCGCGCACTGCCGACCTTGCCACCCGAGAAAAACTGAGTCACGGCTCAGGAGCGAATGGCGGGGGCTCGCTGCCAGTCCAGTTCACTGGCGGGCATCGGGCGCCCAAACCAGTAGCCCTGCCCCAGATCGCACTTCAAGTCGAGCAGGAACCGCGCCTGCCCGACTTGCTCGATACCCTCGGCATGAACCTGCAGGCCCATGCTTTGCGACAACGCGATGACCGCCCGAACAATGGCCACGTCATCATTGTCGGAAGGTAGCCCCGCGACAAATCCCTGATCGATCTTGAGTTTCTGCACTGGCAATTGCTTGAGCCGCAGCAAGGACGAGAACCCCGTTCCAAAGTCGTCGATCGCCAGTCGCAAACCCAGCTTGCGCAACCGGTTCATCTGCTCCAGCGCACCCTGTGAATCTTCCATCACTGCACTCTCAGTGACTTCCAGTTCCAGCAGCGCAGGATCCAGTCCGGTATCCGCCAGCACCGTGGAAACCAGGGTGTACAACTCGGGGCGAGCAAACAAACGGCTGGAAATATTCACCGCCACAAACGACAGCGCCACTCCGGCAGATTGCCACTGACACATTTGCCAACAGGCTTGTTCCAGGACCCAGGCGTCGATTTCGGCAATCAGCCCGGTACGTTCGGCAATTGGAATGAACTCCCCCGGCGACACCAGTCCACGTTGTGGATGCTGCCAGCGCACCAGCGCTTCGACTCCGATCAGATGACTGGTCTGCAGATCGTGGACCGGCTGGTAGTACACCCGCAGTTCCTGCTGCTCCAGAGCCCGGCGCAGATCGCTGGCCACCTCTATCCGGTACTGCGCGAGGGCGGTCAGCTCTTCGGTGTATAAGGCATAGCCTTCGCGCCCCGCCTTTTTGGCCTTGAACAAGGCCGAGTCTGCATTGCGCAGCAGTTGCTCGGCGTTCAATGCATCGTTGGGGAACACACTGATGCCAACACTGGCGCTTATAAACAACTGATGCCTGTCGATTTCAAAAGCGCCTTTCATAACCTCCAGCACCTGTTGCGCCAGGGCAGCAGCCTGCGTCACTTGCGGGCAACTTTCGACCAGCACCGCAAATTCATCACCGCCCAGCCGGGCCACAGTAAAGCCTTTGCCAAACACGCTCTGCAAACGATCCGCGACGGCCTTGAGCAACAGGTCACCCACGTTATGGCCGAGGCTGTCATTGATGATTTTGAAATGATCCAGATCGATCATCAGCAGCGCGCAGCCAGACTTTAGGCGTTGCGCCGCCGCCAGTGTCTGTTCGGTACGATCGGTAAATAACAACCGGTTGGGCAGGTCGGTCAGCGGATCGTGATGCGCCAGTCGGGTCAGTTCGGTCTGGGACTTTTTAATCGCCGAAATATCGCTAAAGACCGCGACGTAGTGAGTGACCTGCCCCTCGGCATCGGTGATCGCACGCACGGTTTGCCACTGCGGGTAGATCTCGCCGCTTTTGCGCCGGTTCCAGATCTCGCCGTGCCAATCACCGTTTTCCTGCAATGACTTGAATACCGCGGCATAGAACTGCGGACCATGGCGGCCCGACTTGAACATATTGGGCCGTCGCCCCAGCACCTCTTGCGCCGGGTAACCGGTGATTTCAACCAGGGCGCGATTGACATGCACAATCACGCCATTGCGGTCGCTTACCAGCACTCCCTCACGGGTACAGTCAAACACCACTGCCGCCTGGCGCAAACGCTCCTGATCCTGACGCTGGCGCTTGGAGTTCACGCCCTGGCCGAGAAAACCGGACAGGCGGCCAAGGACAAGAAAAATCAGGATCGTGGTTATAAACGCCCAAACGTAGCCATTTATAAGCTGCCAATGGGCTAACTGAGCCGAATCATCGAAATAACTGTTCAATAAATGATCAGTTATTTGCAGCCAGAAAACCGATAACAGCCCGTATGACAAGGCCGCACGCAAGGCATCGCGATAAGAAACCGACATAAGAAAGTTAAAGCACCTACAAAAAAAGGGGAATCATAATGTAAGAAACATCCGGGCACTCTTATCTGAAAGGGTGACTGGTTTTATCTGGCTGCATGGGGATAATGCGTGTTGCAGTTTTTTTTACCTTCCCGAGGGCCAAACAGCCTATGTGGTACAACGGTTTTCTCGACTTGTCGGCCTGGCAACTGGTTGCAGTCACCCTGTTGATGACCCACGTGACCATTATCGGCGTCACGGTCTATCTACACCGCTATTCAGCGCACCGCTCCCTGGAGCTTAACGGTGGCCTGAAACACTTCTTCCGTTTCTGGCTGTGGCTGACCACGGCTCAAAACACCCGCGAGTGGACAGCCATCCACCGTAAACACCATGCCAAATGCGAAACCGTTGATGACCCGCACAGCCCGGTCATCAAAGGGTTATCGACCGTTTTGCGAAAAGGTGCAGAGCTATATCGCGAGGAAGCGCAGAATCCGGAAACGCTGCGTATTTATGGCAAGAACTGCCCTGAAGACTGGATTGAACGCAATCTTTACTCGCGCTACAAAATGCTGGGTGTCAGTTTGATGCTGGTCATCGACCTGATGCTGTTCGGCGCCATCGGCCTGACGATCTGGGCCATTCAGATGATGTGGATCCCGGTATGGGCTGCGGGCGTGGTCAACGGCCTGGGCCATGCAGTGGGCTATCGCAACTTTGAATGCCGCGATGCGGCGACCAATCTGGTGCCATGGGGCATCATCATTGGCGGCGAAGAGCTGCACAACAACCACCACACCTACCCTAACTCGGCCAAGATGTCGGTCAAGAAGTGGGAATTCGACCTGGGCTGGGCCTGGATCAAAGTCTTCAGCTTTTTGCGTCTGGCCAAGGTTCAGCGTGTTGCCCCGATCGCCCACCGGGTTGAAGGCAAGGGCAATCTGGATATGGACACCGCGATGGCGATCCTCAACAACCGCTTCCAGATCATGGCTCAGTACCGCAAGCTGGTGATCGCGCCGCTGGTGCAACAAGAGCTGGCCAAGGTCGATCATTCGGTTCGTCACCAGTTCCGCCGCGCCAAGCGCCTGCTGTCGCGTGAAACCAGCCTGTTGGAAGAGCGCCATCACCAGCGTATCGAAACCATGCTCGAGCATAGTCACTCGCTGAAAGTGATCTACGAGAAGCGCCTGGCCCTGCAACAGATCTGGCTCAAAACCAGTACCAATGGCCATGACATGCTGGCGGCGATCAAGGAATGGGTGCATGAGGCAGAAGCCAGCGGCATTCAGTCGCTGCGCGAGTTTGCCCATCAGCTGAAAACCTACTCGCTGCGTCCTGCAACGGTGTAAAGGTAACGCGGCTCCCACATGACCGGTGTGGGGGCCTGTCTGCAAGACCCCAGTGCCTCGTCGACCGGCTGCTCCTACAGGGTTTGAATCACCCGCGACAACTCTGATGTGCCGACCCTCAGCAAACGTGCAGTTTTGCAGTTGGCCAATTCGCTGATCTGCTCTTCACTCGTCATATTCGCCATCTGTCCTACAAGGTGCATAACCAGCGCCTCACGGGAATACACGCCACCACCCAGGTGATAAATCGCCGCAATCAACTCGCGCAGCTCCAACGGCAAGCGCCAGCGTGCGCGCAAAGCTGAGCCATAGGCCGCTCCAAACTCAGCCAAAGATTCGTCAATCACCCGGGTGTCCAACTCGCCACCGGCAAGCTGCCACTCCTGCAAACAGCGCAACACCGCCAGGTCACCCAGACGATGCAGCAGCCCGGCGCAATAGCAGCGTTGAGGATCAAGGTTGAGCAGGCTCGCCAGCGTATGACCATATTGCGCAGCACGCAGCGACACGGCCCACTGTTTCTGGGCGTAGTCAGCCAGGCCAGGATCGCTCAACTGCGCGCTGTGCTTGAGTACCAGCCCAAGCACCAGGTTCATGCTCTGGCCAGGACCCAGTCGCTGCAAAGCCTGTGACAGGGTCTGCGCCGGGCTCACTCGATGTTGATCCGCGCTGTTGGCCGCAGCAATCAGCACTGCGTTAATTTGCGGGTCGGTCCTCACTTGCTGCTCAAACAGCGCGAGGTCCAGCCCGGCGGGACCATGGCTGTGCGTGACCGCCGCACGCGCATCGACCAGCAACGGCGCACCGTCGCAAGACGCGCGGCGCTGCTCCAGAAAACGGTTAAGGGTCATGCCCGGCGCCAATCCGGGCACCTCACACGAGACTTCCTGCCCGGCACTGAGCAACAGCCCTTGCAGGCGCCTGGTCAGGCCACTCATGTCCAGCGGCCGGGTCAGGTAGGCCGTGGGCACCAGTGGCAAGACCTCACGCACACTGGCAATGTCGCTACGGTTGCTCAGCAAGATAAATGGCTGTACCGGACTGCGACGGCGCTGGCGTACCGTACGCAGCAAGTCCAGCCCCCCCACTCCCGGCAAGTCGCCATCGGCAATCACCAGATCATAGGTGTTTTGACTCAGCAACCTGAGCGCCTGCTGACCTTCCCCGCACACATCCAGTTGCGCATCACAGCGCACACTCAGCACTACGTGTTTGAGCAAATCCCGAGACCACGGATCAGGCTCGGCAATCAGTACGCTCGGTACTGCCATTGAATCTACAACTGTCATGCATTTGCTCCCGGCGTAAGGCCTGCACCTTAGTCAAAGGCAGCCGGTGGATACAGAAAAAAGCACTCGAATGAATAACTCAAACCCAAAAAAAACCGCCGAAGCGGTTTTTTTGTCTATCGAGTCACAACTTGCGAGTCAGGACTCAAGCCAGTTCAGCGAAGCACTCTTCGATGATGGCCAGGCCTTTGTCCAGCTGCTCGTCTGGCGAGGTCAGCGGCACCAGAACGCGCAGCACGTTACCGTAAGGGCCGCACGACAACAGGATCAGACCCTTGTCACGCGCCTTGGCGACAATTTGAGCGACGGCTGCGGCGTTTGGTTTGTGCGAATCACCGCCTTCGAACAACTCGACTGCGATCATTGCGCCCAATGCCCGTACATCACCGATGACCGGGTACTTGGCCTGAATAGCCTTGAGACCGGTAACCAGGCGCTCGCCGACTGCCTTGCAGCGATCCAGCAAGTGCTCTTCTTCAAACACTTCAAGCACTGCCAGGGCAGCTGCGCAAGCAATCGGGCTACCGGCGTAGGTACCGCCCAGGCCGCCTGGAGCGATAGCGTCCATGTACTCGGTCTTGCCGCACACACCGGCCAGCGGGAAGCCGCCAGCGATGGATTTGGCGAACGTGGTCAGGTCGGCAGTCACACCCATTTGTTCCATGGCGAAGAAAGTGCCGGTACGGCCAGCGCCGGTTTGCACTTCGTCCGCGATCAGCAGGATGCCGTGCTTGTCGCACAGTTCGCGCAGACGGGCCATAAACGCTTTGGGAGCGACGTAGAAACCACCTTCGCCCTGTACCGGCTCCATGATGATTGCAGCGATGTCTTTAGGCTCTGCGTCATTTTTGAAGATGCGCTCAATGCTGGCGATGGAATCGTCAACGCTGATGCCGTGCAGTTCACAGGGGTACAGGGCGCGGAAGATACCGCCTGGCATCAGGCCCATTCCGGCCGAGTAAGGGACGACTTTGCCGGTCAGGCCCAGGGTCATCATGGTACGACCGTGGTAAGCACCCGTGAACGCAATCACGCCGGCACGGCCAGTGGCAGCACGGGCGATTTTCACGGCGTTCTCGACCGCTTCGGAACCGGTGGTGACCAGCAGGGTTTTCTTGTCGAAATTACCCGGTACCTTCGCGTTGATTTTTTCGCACAGCTCTACGTACGGCTCGTAAGCCAGTACCTGGAAGCAGGTGTGGGTCAGCTTGGTCAGTTGCTCTTGCACGGCGGCAATGATTTTCGGGTGCAGGTGACCGGTATTCAGTACTGCGATACCGCCCGCGAAGTCGATGAACTCACGACCCTCTACGTCAGTAACAGTGGCGTTCTTCGCCGATTCGGCGAAGATCGGGTGAATCTGGCCAACGCCGCGCGGGACAGCGGCTTCACGGCGTTTCATCAGGGATGCGTTGGTCTTGTTGCTCATGGTGTCCTCATTCGCCGCGAATCAAACGGCGTGGTTCAAAGCTGACGCGCCTGGGAGACAACAATGCCAGCATGCGATGATCGACTGGCATGGCGTTCCCGGCCACAGAAATTAACGATTTGAAACACAGAGGGGGCAGCGCTCTCGTGCCCCTCCTGCTGAACCACCCGCCGGGTTAGATGCCCAGGCAGAGATATTTGATTTCCAGGTAGTCTTCGATGCCGTACTTGGAGCCTTCACGGCCCAGGCCCGAGGCCTTGATGCCGCCAAACGGTGCGACTTCGTTGGAAATCAGGCCCGTGTTGACGCCAACCATGCCGTATTCCAGGGCTTCAGCCACACGGAATACACGGCTCAGGTCACGGGCATAGAAGTACGACGCCAGACCGAACTCGGTGTCGTTGGCCATCGCGATCACTTCAGCTTCATCTTTGAAGCGGAACAGTGGCGCCAGCGGACCGAAGGTTTCTTCCTTGGCCACGGCTGCGTTTTTCGGCACGTTGATCAAAATGGTCGGCTCGAAGAAGCTGCCTTCCAGGCTGTTACCGCCGCTCAACAGGGTCGCGCCTTTGCTCAGGGCATCGGCAATGTGCTCTTTGACCTTGGCTACAGCCTTGTCATCGATCAGCGGGCCAGTGGTGGTGCCTTCGTCCAGACCGTTACCGATCTTCAGCTTGGCCACAGCCACTTTCAGTTTTTCAGCGAACGCGTCGTACACCGAGTCCTGAATGTACAGACGGTTGGCACAGACGCAGGTCTGGCCGTTGTTGCGGTACTTGGAAATGATCGCGCCTTCGACGGCCTTATCCAGGTCCGCGTCGTCGAACACGATAAACGGCGCGTTGCCGCCCAGTTCCAGCGAAACTTTTTTGATGTCCTTGGCGCATTCAGCCATCAGTTGACGACCGATTTCGGTCGAACCGGTGAAGGACAACTTGCGCACGATCGGGTTGCTGGTCAGTTCGCCGCCGATGTCGCCGGCGCTGCCGGTGACTACGCTCAGCACGCCCTTGGGGATGCCGGCACGGTGCGCCAGCTCAACCAGAGCCAGGGCCGAGAACGGAGTTTGCGAAGCAGGCTTGATGACCATCGTGCAGCCAGCGGCCAAAGCCGGGCCTGCTTTACGGGTGATCATGGCCGCCGGGAAGTTCCAGGGCGTGATTGCAGCGGTCACACCGATAGGTTGCTTGATCACGATCAGGCGCTTGTCCGGCTGGTGACCCGGGATCACGTCGCCATAAATACGCTTGGCTTCTTCAGCGAACCACTCGATGAACGAGGCGGCGTAGACAATTTCGCCCTTGGCTTCGGCCAGTGGCTTGCCTTGCTCCAGAGTCATCAGGCGACCGAGGTCGTCCTGGTTTTCAATCAACAGCTCAAACCAGCGACGCAGTTTGGTTGCACGCTCTTTGGCGGTCAGTGCACGCCAGGCCGGCAAGGCCTTGTCGGCGGCTTCAATTGCACGACGGGTTTCGGCTGCGCCCATTTTTGGCACAGTGCCGATGATTTCACCGGTAGCAGGGTTGTTGACCTTGATCGTCTGACCACCGTCCGCATCCACCCAAGCCCCATCGATGTAGGCTTGTTGGCGGAACAACTGTGCGTCTTTGAGCTGCATGTTGGCTTTCCTTAACAGCACCGCGCAGGCGCGGAGCGAATTATTGATAGTAGAAAGGCGCCATGGAAGGCTGCCGTCAGGAAGTCATTCACTGCCAAAGTATCTAAATGACGCACAAAAATGTTGCCGTGCGGTTCAGCACTCAGACAAGAGCGTTTGAAATCTCAAACGAATCCTAGGGTCAATAGGGGTAAAGGACAATAGGCTGTTCGAAAAAAAGAACAAGCGGCCATCTTTCACCCGTTTTTCACCCGGCCCCCATTAATAGCTCATAACGCGTCAGGAAACACCTCACGAATCAGCAGCATGGACGGACGACACACAGATGAGTATTATGGCGCCCGCATTGCACCAGTAGCTCAGCTGGATAGAGTACTGCCCTCCGAAGGCAGTGGTCGTGGGTTCGAATCCCGCCTGGTGCACCAAAATCATGTTTCTAGTTGTCACCTGATACCTACGAAGCATCCGACAAAGCCCGCCCTGTGCGGGCTTTGTCGTTTCTGCCTGCCCCCCCTCATCCTGTGGCGGCCCTTAGAGGTCGATTTTGATCGGGCTCGGCACAGTGATTTCATCGAACCTCAGCCCGAAAGAGTTGTTCAGGTAATGATGCTCCGGCCCAATGCTGCCCGGCCATCAAAGCCCCGACAGGCACAAAAACTGCTGCACGCCTGATCGCGATACCAGACATGTACGATCACGGGGCATCGGCTGTAGATAGCCTGCTCCGGACATTGCCGTCGAGGCGGTTCAGTCTTATCGTTCCCCGGCCCTGCTGAAGCCGCGCGCCAGCAGCCTCAATCGTACAAAACATGGAGTGAAATCATGAAGCAAGCCACGCCCACCAAGGATCGTGTGCGGATCAGGCAAGTAGAAGTGCTGTCGGATAACTGGTACGTGCTGCGCAAGACCACCTTCGACTTCCAGGGCCGGGACGGTATCTGGCGAACTATGTCGCGCGAGACCTATGACCGCGGTAACGGCGCCACGATCCTGCTGTACAGCACAGTGAAAAAGACGGTGGTGCTGACCCGTCAATTCCGCTTTCCCGCCTACGTCAACGAGCATGACGGCCTTCTGATCGAGACCTGTGCAGGGCTGCTGGACCAGGATGATCCGCACACCTGTATCCGCAAGGAGACTGAAGAGGAAACCGGCTATCGCATTGAAAACGTGCGTAAGGTTTTTGAAGCGTTCATGAGCCCCGGTTCAGTTACCGAGCGCCTGCACTTCTTTGTCGGGGAATACTCTGACCAGGACAAGGTCAGCGAGGGTGGAGGCCTTGAAGCCGAGGGCGAGGAGATCGAAGTTCTGGAGTTGCCTCTGGACGAAGCGCTGGCCATGATCGACACCGGAGAGATCAAGGACGGCAAGACCATCATGCTCTTGCAGTACGCGAAGCTGCAGGGGCTGATGGACTGCTGATTTTCGCACTTCGGGAGGTTGCTTATGTATAGCCATATCCAGATCGGGGCACGCGATGTGCCGGCGCTGGCGGTCTTTTATGATGCGGTGCTGGCCACTCTGGGCCTGGTGCGCATTGTCCATGATGATGAAGACAGCGGGCCTGCGGGAGCGGGCTGGCAGCGCCCCGGGCTTTACTGGCCACAGTTTTATATTCAGACGCCGATCAATGGTTTGCCCGCGACGTGGGGCAATGGCGTGCAGGTGAGTTTTGCCGCGCACTCGATTGAGCAGGTAGAAGCCGCTTGGCTCACGGCCTTGCGGCTCGGCGGCACGGATGAGGGCGCTCCGGGCAAGCGGCCACAATATGGCGACGATTATTACGGCGCCTATTGCCGTGATCCTGAAGGCAACAAGTTGTGCTTTGTGTTTGCCAGATCAATGGCAACTCAACAGCAATAACTGCACTTTTGTTCTGTAGGAGCCAGCTTGCTCGCGATCTGTTAAGAAAAGATCGCGAGCAAGCTCGCTCCTACGATTTGCAGCGTTTACAGGCGGTCGGGACCAGCGCCAAAGCGGGTCACCATCACGTTGATGAAGTCTTCGAGGGTCATTTTTTGACCATTGAAGTCCACTTCCCCTGCGGCGTAGTTGAGCGATGCCAGGATGTTGTTGCCATCCACTTTTGCCAGACCGGTCTGTACCGCCATGACGCCAGCCATTTCGCTGTTAGCGCTGGCCATCTTCTCGATGGTTTGCGGGTCGGTCTGGCCAGCCAGTTGCGCCTGTACAGCGGACAAGTCGGCGATCATGGGTTTGGACAGCTGCAGCTTGGCATCCAGCGAGGTCAGCATTTGCTTGGTGACTTCGACCGGCGGTTGCTCAAACGAAGTCGGCTGAGCCAGGCTCACGGCCACGTTGAACTGGCTTTCGCCATTGGTGGTTTTGAGCGTGAGTTTTTCCAGCGCCAGCTGTGGCTTGGCCGCCAGCAGTTTTTCAACGTCGGCTTGCATCTGCGCTTGTTCTGCCGGGGTCAGCTGCGCCACAGGCATTGTGCCGTCGGCTTGAGGCTGGAATTTGGTTTGATAGATCTGCAACAACGACTGCATGGCCGGGATGTCCAGGCTGCTGGCGGTCATGACCATTTGCGCGCTGCCCACTGGCTTGTCGTCCAGTGTGATGTCGCCCACGGTGTAGGACAGGCGTCCCGACATCAGGCTGCCATTGGCTGAAGCCGAACCTGCGTATTCGAAGTTTTTGATCTTGGCCACAGATTGGCGTTCGCCAAAGGTCAACTGGCCCTCGCTCAGCTCCAGAATATTCTGGCCCAGGTAGAAGCCATAGGCGCTTTTAGTCAGGTCGCTGGCCAGGGTCAGACCATTGAGCTCGACGCGAACCGGCGGTTGCCCGGGCGTGGCGGCCTGAAGAACCAGATGGTCCATGTAGCCTTTGGCCTTGAGGTTTTTACCCTCGGCATCGGTCTGGCCATCCATGGTCAGCCCGGAGAAGCTGACATTGGAGTTCTCATCAATGGTGGCCTCAAGCGGCAGCAGTTCCATGTGCCCGTCTACCGAGCGGTTGTAGCCCAGAGTCACCTGCCCTTTGAGCGGCGACTGGTCCTTGGCTGCTGCGAACCATTTCTCAGTGAACGGGGTCTTTTCCAGCGCGTAGTTGCTGGTCGCCATCACTGGCATCCACTTGAAGGTCTTGATGCGCGACCATGGCAACGGACCATGTTCGATGTTATCCACAAACAGCAGCTCTACCGGTTGGGCATCGGGGCCGGCGGAGTCATCCTGCAGGTTCACCCGGTAGTGCGCAGTGCTGCTGTAGAGGTGGCGATCAAGGGAAACCAGTTCGATAGTGCCGTGGGTGGTGGTGCCTTGCAGCTGAGACGCCAGCTCCTTGTTGGCTTCCTGGATCGAGGTCTTGAGCACATCTTCGATCTTGGTGCCGGTGTACCACGCGCCTGCGGTGTTCAGGGCACCTGCAATAACAACAATCCCTACCAGTACGCCTAATGGTTTATTCATTAATTGACCCGTTCAATGTCCGTTGTGTTGAAAGATATGCGGTCTTTGGCAAGCCCGTCATAGGCCCAAAAGTGTCTGCAGGTTAACACCGGGAATGGATGGCCGCTGTTATTCAAGCAATAACAGGGGGGGGGGTACAGGTCAGGCGTAACGCAGCTCCATTTCATCGAGTTGATGGTCGAAACTCTTGAGGCTGGCGCTCCAGGTGTACACCAGAACCTCCAGTTCGTGATCGACCGAGGTTTCTCCCGGGGAGTTGAAAGATATATCTGAATAATCCAGCTGATATCGCTCGCGGGCCATGGCCGCCGCTACATCCGAAAGGGCGTGGGCGTGGTCGACCCATTCGCGCTCCTCAGACGCCAGCGCCTTGTCGAGTTTCAGGCATTGTAGTTTCAGGGCATCGAGGCTTTTTTCCAGCGGGGTACCGGTAAGTTCTCCCATGAACTCCTGGAAGGTGCGGCCCGGCTGCCAGTAACTGCCCCAGAAATAGCGATCGAATACGGTCTCGACGCGGCGCAGCGCGACTTTGGTGTCCCAAATCACCACGCGCGTCAGGCCCCGTTCTGTTTGCCGCTGCTGGATTTTGCGGGTTTGTACGGACGCCCAGGCCACTACCACGATGGCCATTACGGCAATCAGGGCACTGGCGCTGTCGAGGAAGATCATGGCCTTGTCGATCTGGTGCGCCAGCATGATGCCGTAGAAGTAGGTTGCCGAAAGCAGCACCAGCGCTACGACCGCGCACCAAAAACCGGGAGCATATGGATTTTTCATTATTAGTATTCCCATCAAGCACTGCCTGCGCGATGGGGAAGGACTTGAGACCCGCTAACGCCCTGAACCATCGTTGCGAAACCGCTACTTCAGAGCATAGCAACGCTGTCAGGGTTTCGCGTGTTCCGGGGCTTGCGCCTGTGCATTTTCCCAGCCGCCGCCCAGGGCCAGGAACAAGTCGATCTGGCTCATGGCAACCTGGGTATTGGCAGCCGCCAGTTGCGCTCTCACATCGGTGTAAGTACGCGTGGCCTGCAGGTCGGCAAGGAATGATTCACGCCCAGCCTGGAAGAACTGGTGGGTTTGCTCGGCAGCTGTTTTAGCCGAGTCGCCTGCCAGGGCCAGGGCATCACGACGCTCAAGCAAGGCGGTGTATTGCACGAGGCTGGTCTGGGTTTCGCGGATGGCGTTAAGCACCACACCGTCAAATTTGGCCAGCGCGCCTTGGGTCACTGCCTCGGCCTCACGAATCCGGGCCCGCGAGCCGTTGGTCGGGATGGTCCAGCTCAGCAGCGGGCCAAAGCCCCAGCGGTTGGTCGGCGCAGTGCCCAGGTTTTCCAGCAGGCCCACGGTACCGACAGTCGCGCCAATGCTGATGTCCGGATACAGCGAGCCGGTAGCGACACCGATCTGGGCAGTTGCGGCTGCCAGATGACGTTCAGCCTGACGTACGTCCGGGCGACGCTTGAGCAGCGCCGCACCGTCGCCCACGGGCAACAGTTGGGCGATGTGCGGCAGTTCTGCGCAGCTGGCAACGCCGGCAGGCAGTTGGTCGAGAGGTTTGGCAAGCAGCATCGACAGGCGGAACAACCCGGCCTGACGCAGTGCCTGGTAACGCGGAAGTTCGGCGCGCAATGATCTGAACTGGGTTTCGGAACGCGTAACCTCCGTTTCGTCGCCCCGGCCGGCATCGCGCAGACGCTGAGTCAGCTGGGTACTTTGCGATTGCAGTTGCAGCGACTCTTCAGCGATATGCTGCTCTTCGTTGGCCGCACAGACTTGCGTATAGGCGCGCACCACGTCGGCAACCACAGTGATACGGGCCGTATCAGCCGCTGCCTGGGTGGCATCGGCATTGGCCTGCGCCGCTTCGATACCCCGTTGCAATGTGCCCCACAGGTCAAACTGGTACGAGGTGCTGAGGCCAAGATCCCCCACGTTGGCCACCGGGACCTTATCGGTCAGCAGGAACGCTTCACCGGACTCCTGAAGACGCTGGGCGCCCGCCTTCACCGAGCCGCTCCATCCACCTGCCGACTGCGCCTGCTCAACTTGAGCCCGTGCACGCGACAGGTTGGCTGCAGCCACACGCAGGTCTGTATTGGAGGCCATGGCCTGGCGCACTAACTCGCTCAGTTTCGGGTCCTGGTACAGCTTCCACCAGTCAGTGGGGACTGGCGCCGACACCACATTCGCGCCCTCACCCGCCAGTTCGCCCTGCAGATCAGGACGCTGCATGGCCGAATCCTTGGGCAGATGGTAATCAGGCCCCAGCATCTGGCAGCCAGACAGCAGCAAACCCAGCCCTACGGCTGCCAGGTGGACAGCTTTCATTGCGCAGTCTCCTGCGCAGGTTTGTCTTTGGGGGAGTCCGGGATGATCGATACGGTCGCGGTACGCCCGGCGATCATGCGGAAGTCGGCTGGCACCTCATCAAACACGATGCGCACGGGAATCCGCTGTGCCAGGCGCACCCAGCTGAATGCCGGGTTGACGTTGGGCAGCAGGTTCTGGCCGCTGGTGCGGTCGCGGTCTTCGATACCCGCCACGATGCTTTCGACATGGCCGCGCAAGCGCGCATTGTCGCCGATCACGCGGATATCAACGCTCTGGCCGACATGGATGCCGTCCAGTTTGGTTTCTTCAAAATAGCCGTCGATATGGAACGAGCCGCTGTCGACAATCGACAGCACGGGCTTGCCGGCCGTGACGAACTCATTAACCCGAGGGGCACGATCGTTGACGTAGCCATCCACCGGGCTGCGCACAACGGTGCGATCCAGGTTGAGCTGGGCGCTGTCGACGGCGACTTCGGCTTCAGTCAGTGCTGACTGCGCGCGCAGTTCTCGCGACTGGCTTTCTTCCAGCTGCTCGCGGGCAACCAGATTGCCCAACCCCCGGTTACGTTTGCTTTCGCGCTGGGCCTGGGCCAGCGTCTCCTTGCGATCGGCAACCACCGCCTGGGCCTGGCGCAAGGCCAGCCGGAAACGATCCTGATCGATGATGAACAACACCTGGTCACGGGTGACCGGCTGGTTGTCACGCACATCCACTTGCTTGATCAGGCCCGACACGTCGGGGGCAATTTGCACCACATCGGCGCGGATATGTCCGTCGCGGGTCCAGGGGGCAAACATGTAATACATGGTCATGCGCCAGACCACGACGCAGGCAAACGCCACCACCAACAAGGTGAGAACGACACGGCCCAGGGTCAATAAAGGTTTTTTCATGTCATTAGATATCGACTAAACGAATCCACAACGCCGAGTAGCAAAGCGTAGAGACCGACGTTGAATAAAGCCCGGTGCCAGACCAGGCGGTAAAAGTGCACGCGCGTAAGTAGCGCGTGAACCAGCAAAAACAGTAAGTACGTAATACCCATCAACACCAGAAGCGTGGGCAGAAACACACCGCTGATATCTACGTCACCGATCATAGCGGCGCTCCGTCAATGCCATGGGCATGGGACTGTGGCATGTCGTGTTCATCAACGATGAACTCCACACCCGGTAACAGGGACAAGCGCAAGCCGCTCAAGGCGTGGAGCAGGTGCACCCGCGCTTCGCCCTCGTCTTGCAGGTCATGCACGTTCAGCGCGCGACGGGTGCGGTCCATGGTCATTTGCAGGCCATTGGGTATTGGCAGACGCTCACCGGCCTTGAGGCAGGCACTGAAGTATTCACCCACTTCACTGACCACCTGGCGTAGCAAGCGTTGCCGCTCGCCGGTTACCCGTGGCGAATAGGCCAGCAAATCCAGGAGATTAAGTGCAACTCGCAAGTCTCGCAGGGCACTGCCGGTGTCCTGCCCGGTCATCGCCAGACGCGGCAAGTGCTGCATCAGGCGATCAAGCATTTGCGCGCCCATGTGCCGGTGCTCGGCCAGGGTGGCCGGCTGGGTCAGCGAGACGATATCGCCCCAGCTGAAACGCGTCAGACGTTTGGACGCCAGCTCGGCACCGAACGGGCGGGCTATCAGGGTCCAGACGAAGGCAAACAGCAGGCCGATGGGACCGGCCAGGTTCGCGTTGATGAACATCATGAAATCTGCGTCGTAGGCACCCTGAATGCTGATAAATGAGGCGGTGTTGACGATGGTCAGCAAGGTCCCCAGATAAAAACGCGGTTGCACTGTCAGTGTGCCGACACAGATAAAGGGCACCGCGAAAGCCAGCACCAGCATCGGAAAATCGTGCAGGTTGGGCAGGATCACAAACAGGTACAGGCTGGCGAACAACACCGACAGCGAGGTCCAGAAAAAGAACCGGTAGATCTGCGGGGCCGGGTCGTCCATCGAGGCAAAAAAACTACAGGCCACGGCCGCCAGAATCACGGCGCTGGCGCCGTCGGTCCAGCCGAGCAGGATCCACAACACACAGGCAACGACAATCGCAGTGACCGTGGAAAATGCGGAGTAAAGCATCAGCCCGCGATCGAGAAAGGGGGTCAGGCGGCCCAGGCGCCAATGCCGGTAAACCGCGCGCCAGGGATCCTGGCTGCCGGTTGCAATCGCCTGTTGCAGACTGCGGCAGTCTTGCCACAAATCGATCCACTCGCCCAGCCGATAGAGCGCATTGGAGAACACCAGATGGCGTCGGTCATCCAGCGCCTCTGCACTGGGCTGCAGGAGTTCGAGCTCATGGCGCAAGGCCTTCCAGGTCTCGACCGGGGCACCTTCGCGCGTGCTGTCGAGCCAGTCCCGGGTTTTCGCGAGCAGGGGCATTATTTTGTCCACCTGCTCGGGGGTGCGACGCTCCAGGGCATAAAGTGCATCGTCCAGCGCGTCTACCACCGGCAGCAGGTTAATCATGCGCCCGCGTAGTTCTTTGGTGTTGCGTACGGTCTGCGGCAAAGCACCTTCGTGGGGCAGTTGACCGATCATCAGTTCCAGACTGTTGAAGGTCGCCACCATGGATGAGCGCAGGCCGCTGGCTTTGCTCGGCTCCACGTCGCGGGCCAGAAAGTGCTTGCTGTAGTTGGCCGCATCGTCAAACCACTTGGCAGCCGAGCCGACAAATACCGGCGCCAGACGCCGGGGCCAGAACATGCTGCCCACCACTGCGGCGCAGACAATTCCGAGCATGATTTCTTCGGTACGCGAGACAGCGATGTCGAATACGTTGAGCGGGTTGTCCACAATGGGCAACGCAATCATGGGCATGGTGTAGCCAGCAAGCATGAAGATGTAGCTGTTGGCCGTGCGCAGGTGCAGCGACAGAAACAGCAGAATGCCAGTCCAGAGCGCGATCACCAGCACCAGTAAAAACGGGGTCTGGACAAACAGCGGCACAAAGAACACGGCCGCCGCAGCCCCCAGCAATGTGCCCAGGGCACGGTAGACGGCTTTAGAACTGGTGGGGCCGACGAAGGGGCTGGAGACGATGTAGACCGTGGCCATAGCCCAATAGGGACGGGGCATTTCCATTAACAGGGCGATATACAAGGCAATCATTGAGGCGGCAAAGGTGCGCACGCCATAGAACCAGTCGCGGGCGGGCGGCATACTGCTGAAAAAACCGTTCAAGAAGCGGCTCCATCAGGCAATTGGCCGGCGGCCTCGAAAGCCTTGATTACGCGCAATGCGGCTTCCTGGTCTGCCACTGAAACCCCCGCCAGCGCTGTACGCCTGAGCTGTACAAGCTGCGCCTCAATCGACTGTACCAACGAACGCCCGGTGTCAGTCAGGCTCAGGGTTTTTGCCCGGCGATCGCTGGCGTCTTCATGACGCAGCACGTACCCGGCCTTGCACATCTGATCCAGCAAGCGCACCAGTGACGGGCTTTCCATCCCGGCGGCCTGAGCCACGGTGACCTGGCGCACGCCTTCTCCCAGACGGCCAATAATCAGCAGCGGCATGGCGCAGGCTTCGGAAATTCCGTAGTTGACCAGCGTGGCCTGGCAGACGCGACGCCAGTGGCGAGTCGCAACCACCATACCGGTGCTGATGCTCATTTGGAGTAAATCGAGAGTGTCAGGCAAGAGGCATCACATAATGTTAGTTTGCTAACTATTAATATTGCGCGGGCAATTGCTCTCAGTCAAGTGTTGCAATTTAATTCTACTTACCGGTGACCGGTTTTGTGCGCAGCATCAGATTCAATTGATCGACGACCTCTGCCCAGTCGGCATCTTCATTTATTTCATCGCGCAAGAAAGCCGCCTGGGCCGGCGTCCAGAAAAACGCCTCGTGTAACTTCAGCTCCGGTTTGAGCGGTGAGTGCGAAGAGACAAATTTCTCTATATCTGCAGGCTCGGACGGCAGGCCCAGCTGCTTGAACAATGAGGGAAGGCTATGGGTGGGTGCTTGCATCAGAGAGACTCCGGTCAGGGTGGACGCATGCGGCGCCCGCGCAGGTCAAATATAGTCGAGCCTGCGTGTCATCGACGGTTAAGTCCTGAGCTTTGTACCAACCCGGCGGAATCGGGGCAAAGTCGTCCGGTTGCACCTTGCTGCTGATTAACCAGATACGCCCCGTACCCGCAGGCAGATCCGTCAGATGGTCGACGTAGATTTTTGCGCCATTGGCGTTCACCAGCGTGCCAAAACCGTAATTGTTCGGCCGCCCTGATGAACCATCCTCCAGCGGCGGCGTGTAGAGCATGGGTACAGAACCGGTCTTGTTGTAATAGACGTAGCTGAAGTACCAGAACAGGTCACTGACGACAATTCGGTCGCCCGGCAAAAACTGCTGATTAACGTGTTCAACCAAACGGTCGAAATGATCGGCATCGCTGGTGAAGTTGCTGCGTAAACCCGCCATCTCGGTACCGACAAACAGCGTCAGCAGCATGATGGCCAATGCTCGCCGGTGTTTGAACAAACGATCGACCGCTAGCGCAACAATCAGCGGCAAGCCCAGCGCAGCAAACATCACATAGCGCTCGATGAACAGCGGCGAGACAAACGAGATGGCGTAAATGGCCAGGATCGGCAGCAGGGTGTAGATCACGATCAGCCGCGTGAATCTGTGCGGCGTTGAATCGCGCACAGCCATCCATACCGCCGCGGCAAACAGCGCAATCGGGCCCAGCCAGAACAATGGCCAGGGAAGGTTGTCGCCTTCGTCCTGAATCAGAAGCTGCCATGTCATGGCCGGCAGAGAGCGGGCATCGACCGCAGGCTCCCAGCCCACATCTCCCCCGCTCTTGAGTTCATCCATGTGTTGCATCAGGTTTAACAGCCCCGGTAGCCAGGGCAGGAACAAGAGCAAGATGCAGGTATTGGCAAGCCACCACGCAGGGCGTTTGATCAACCCACCGGTACTGCGCACGCTCAACAACAGGTACAGCCAGTGGGCGATCACGCAAAAGGCTGTGAAGTAATGGGTATAAAACGCCGCCGCCATCAGCACGCTGTAGATAACCGGGTAGCGGTTTTTATGCGGTGCTTTAACCCAGTAAACCAGGGCAATCGTCGCCCCTATCAGCCATAACCCCATGAGTGAGTACATCCTCACTTCCTGGCTATAGCGCACCGCGGTCGGTAACAACGCCAGAAGCAGGCCGGCCAGCAACGCGGCTCTTTGGGTAGCGATCAGGCGCACTAGCCACATGCCCAACAACACAGTCGCGGCACCGGGCAAGACACTGAGGGTGCGAATCGACACCAGGCTGTCGCCGAACAGCGCCATCCAGCCGTGCAACAGCATGAAGTACAACGGCGGATGCACATCATGTGCGGCGTGCAGCCAGATGCCAGCGAACGAGTAATCGCTCAGCATCAGGCTTGAGCCTTCATCACACCAGATCGCAGAAGAGGTGGAGCCATAGAAGCGCATCGCGCAGGCCAACAACAAAATGGCCCATACCCACGGCTGACGAAGCAATCTGGCCAGTAGGTTGTGAGGCGATTCAAGGACGTGAAGCATTGTTTGGTCCACACCTTTATTACTGAGTACGCCCATCCTTCACCTGCAACTGCGTATTGAGGCTGCACGTGGGCAGCTGGAACTCCGGCGATTGTAGGGCAAGGGGCAGGCGTGTGGTGGGGCCTGATACAAGAAAAGAAACTGGCACAATGAAATCACCCACTCGCAGTCGCGCTAAACTAACTCGTAACATGGTTTGACAAGGATCAGGTCAGTACCTAGCTTTTAATTGGATCCAAATTAACGTCCTGAACCGCCGTAGGTAACACCAACGTGGCTGTCAAAAACAATCCTTTAAGCAGCATCGAAGTATCCGGCCCCATACCTGCCCATTTGGCCAGATCGGTCATTGAGGAGTCCTTGCGCAACGCTATTCTCGATGGCCGGTTGCCGTGTGGCACCGCTATTCGGCAACAGGCTTTGGCGAGTTTATTCGGTGTCAGTCGCATGCCCGTTCGCGAAGCACTGCGTCAGCTTGAGGCCCAGGGTTTACTGCAAGTGGTGCAGCATAAGGGAGCGGTGGTCGCCCCTTTGATTGAAGACGACGCGCTGCAAACGTATGAGCTTCGTTTGTTGCTTGAGGCTCAAGCCTTGCGTCTGTCCCTGCCGCTGCTGACCGAGGCAGATTTTGAGACTGCAGCCGGATACATCGAGGCCCTCGAAGCCGAGACGGATTTGAGCAGGACAGGCACTCTCAATCGGCAATTTCATCAGACGCTTTACTGCAAGGCACCTAATAAGAAGTTGCTGGCGTTGATTGATGCAGGGCTTATTGAAGAGGAACGCTTTCTGCGCTTCAACTTTGAGCAGATGAACCTGGGAAAGCTCTGTCAGGATGATCACCGGGCTTTGCTGCGCCATGCCCGCTCCAGAGATATCGAGGCGTGTATCAACGAGCTGGAGCGTCATCTGCAACGCGGGGTAAACGCCATTACCCACTATCTGGACAGCCAAAAACCCAAACAGCCCTGACGTCAGAAACGCCAGGGCTGTTTGGGTGAGCGCAGGGGAGCAATGGCTCCCTGCGCGTGCGTACATCAGATCTTAAAGCTGTCGACCAACTGCTTGAGGCGGCTGGCTTGCTGCGAAAGGGCATCGCAGTCCTTGAGGGTTTCGTTGAGATTAACCACGCCTTGCTGGTTCAGCAGGTTGATCTGGTTGATGTCCACGTTCAGGGTTTCAACCACGGCGGTTTGTTCTTCGGTGGCAGCGGCAACCGACTGGTTCATGCCGTCAATTTCTTCGATGCGCTGGGTCACGCTGATCAAACGCGCACCGGCCTGGTTGGCCACCTCTACACTGTCCTCACTGGAAATCTGGCTGGCATTCATGGTGCTGACCGCTTCGCGGGAACCCACTTGCAGCGAAGTAATCATTTTATGGATTTCCTCTGCCGACTCCTGAGTGCGGTGAGCGAGGTTGCGCACTTCATCCGCCACCACGGCAAAGCCGCGACCCGCTTCGCCCGCACGCGCCGCCTCAATGGCCGCGTTGAGGGCCAACAGGTTGGTTTGCTGGGAGATCCCTTTGATCACATCAAGAATGTGCCCAATGTTGTCGGTACTGGCATTCAGGGTTTCGATTTGCTCACACGACACACTGATCTTGCGTGATAGCTCAGTCATCGCCTGGATAGTCTGCTCAACGACTTTTCGGCCATCGTCTGCCTGCTCGCTGGCACCGCTGGCGTGTTGCGAAGCATCGGCAGCGTTTCGCGCGATCTCCTGAGTGGCGGCACCCAGCTCGTTGATGGCGGCCGCAACGCTGTTGGTGCGCGCACTTTGTTCATCGGAGCCGATAATTGACGCGTTGGACGATGCCATGACGCGCTCGGATAAGTCATGAACCTGACGAGTCGCCGAGGACACTTCGCTGATCGACGCGTGAATACGCTCTACAAACTGGTTGAATGAGCTGGCCAACTCGCCAAACTCATCCTTGTTTTCAATCACCAGACGCCGGGTCAAGTCGCCTTCACCTTGGGCAATATCCTGCATGGCACGCCCCATGGTGGTGAGCGGGCGCATCAGTACCTGGATCAACAAGCTCAAAAGCAGAGCAATCGCTGCTACTGCAATAAACATGGCGATCAACGCCGAGGTGCGGAATTTAGATAGAGGGGCGTAAGCCTTTTCTTTGTCCAGCGACTGGCCGATGTACCAGTCTGCCGATGGCAAACCCGTTACCGGGGTGAAGGAGATAATCCGCTCCTGGCCATTGAGCTGCACTTCTTGAATACCCTTCTGGATTTTCAGAGCGCTGGACGGGTAGATGTCCTTCAGGTTTTTCATGACCTGATCTTTATCCGGGCTGACGATGACCTGGCCATCACCGCTGACCAAAAATGCGTAACCCAAGCCACCGGAATCCACCGAGTTAATAATTTTCACCAGGCTGTCCAGGCTCAGATCACCGCCTACCACGCCCAGCAGTTGACCGTCTTTCTTGACCGGCATGGCTATGGTCACAATCAAACCGCCAACAGCTGCCATGTAAGGCGGTGTGAGCATGGTCTTGCCGGCGCTTACGGCTTGCTTGTACCAAGGGCGCTCTCGCGGATCATAGCCCTCCGGCATTTTGGCATCGGGGCGCTGAGTGAACACTCCATTGGCTTGACCGACATACGTGAACTGGAAGTTCGACGTGAATACAGGCTGGTCGACCAACCCGGGAAGGTCAGCCTGGCTGCCTTGGTAAGCAACGTTTTGTGCAAGGCCTTCCAGCACCAGGATACGACCGCTCAACCAGTTCTGGACGCTGCTGGCTGTCAGGTTGCCCGCCTGCTGTACCGACGAATCGATATTTTGGTTGATCGTATTTCGCTGCAGATAGTCGTTGTACAAAGTGAACAACGCAAACGCCAGAACCACGACGCCTGAAGCGGCCAGAAGAATTTTATGGCTGAACTTGAGATTCATTGCATGGGACTTCTTATGCCGAAAGGTGGGATGCGTGCGGGGTGAAACATTCCGTGTAGCACTGCAGACAGCTCGTGTTGGTAGCTGTACTGAATGCACGCATTGCTCATCAGGCTGTCGGCACCGATCGAAGAAAACTTAGCGGCTTGTATCGGCTATTTTAAAAAACCGACGAAAGAGCGACCCCGCTGGCCGAGGCATGGTTAAGGGGGAGGAGATGGGGTGGTGCGAAAGGATGAGGCACGAGGAATTGCGCCGCGCAAAAAACAAAACCCCTGTCTGCATAAGCAGACAGGGGTTTCGGAATTCAATCTTGACGATGACCTACTCTCACATGGGGAAACCCCACACTACCATCGGCGATGCATCGTTTCACTGCTGAGTTCGGGATGGGATCAGGTGGTTCCAATGCTCTATGGTCGTCAAGAAATTCTGTGGCAGATCCGTTATCAAAACGTGCCTGCGAAAACTTGGGACTTCTATAAAAACAAAATCCCCGTCTGCGTGAGCAGACAGGGATTTTGGAATTTAATCTTGACGATGACCTACTCTCACATGGGGAAACCCCACACTACCATCGGCGATGCATCGTTTCACTACTGAGTTCGGGATGGGATCAGGTGGTTCCAATGCTCTATG
>NZ_JAFCVM010000004.1:458503-560224 GCF_049897045.1 Pseudomonas sp. TWR2-1-1 | reverse complement strand
CATGCTGGCGGCCTTGAACTTGAACTCACTCGAATAAGATTTACGCATATCCAAACACCTCAGATTTGGGCGCAATCATAGCGCCCGATTGAAGTGTCCAAAATCATTAGGCCAGTTCACATTCATCGGGGTGCGGATTTCATGGCTCATCATGGCCAGGAAACTTGACTTGGCCGCCTCGCTTTTCTGCGCAGCTTTTTGCGCCAGCATTGCGCGTCGGGTCATGAAGGCCAGCGCCGAAAGCAGTAGCGCAAAACAAATCAGCTCTATCTGGTAGTAGCGGAAGATCATCCCCCATGACGGGGCGCCGTAGTCGGTGCGATCCAGCCAGCGGTCAAAGATTTCGTCGATGGTCGAGGGCGGTAACCGGGCCAGTGACTTGTTAATGATGGACAACAGTTCCGGCGACTTTGGGCTGACCCCCATGCTGCTGACAATCGGCATGTCGGACAGCACCCCGGACATGTGCAGGGTGCCGAAAAACTTGCGCGAGATGATCATCTGCAAAACGCTGTCCATGCCAATCGCCGCATCGGCATCACCTTCGGCCAACGCCTGCAAAGCATCTTCCGGGTCGTTTATCAGTAGAAGTTTGACCTCGGGAAACTCTTTGCGCAGGTAGTGCTCGTAGCCGCCACCGCCTTTGACCGCCACCACTTTGCCGTTGAGTTTGTGGGGCGAAAACAGCACCGGTTCACCTGTGCGCGTCACGACGATGGTGGAACCGACGAAAAACACATCGGAGAGCAGCAGTTTTCTGGCTTGATCCTTATCGATCAGGGCTTTGGACACAGCGGTGGTCAGGTCGATTTTCCCCTCAGCGATGAGGTCGAGGGTTTGCTTCCAGTTTTGGGTCGGGACCCGTTCGAATTGCAGCCCGCTGATTTGTGAGATCTCACGCAGATAGTCACGGGTCAGGCCTTTGTGTTCCCCATTCTCGATGTACTCGAGCGGCCAGTAGGAATCGATGGCATAGCGCACCACCGGATGCTCATGCATCCATTGCTTCTCTGCCTCGGTAAAGGCGTAGGGGGAATCAGCGTAAGCCCGGCAACTGATCAACAGTGCCATCCCCAGAAGCATCAGCCTTCGCATATCAACGGCCTTCCAGCAGGTAGCGGACCTTGTACAGCTCGTTGTCGTTACTCAGCCCGAGTTTTTTGTACGCGGCTTGTTTCTGGGTGCTGATGGTTTTGATGCTGCGCGAAAACTTCTCGGCGATCTGCGTCACCGACATGCCTTCCAGGCAGCAGCGCAACACTTCGTGCTCGCGCACGCTCAGCGCTGCATTGGTGGCAAGCATTCGTAAACTGTCGTTGTCGTCTGCCATGGCAGCGGTCGAGGGGTCACCGGTGGAGATTTCCTGTTCACGAAACTGTTCGCTCATGGTTTCGGCCAGGTAGGTCTTGCCCGATGCCACGCGGCGAATGGCAATCGGTAATTGCGCCGGGTCCACTTCCTTGCCGATAAAGCCGTCGGCGCCGCTGCGCATCACCATGGCCACGGTGGCGGGTGTATGCAGCGCCGAGACCACCAGCAAACGCATGGTGGGGAAGCGTTTTTTCAGGCCCCGCGCCAGGCTCAAACCGTCGATTTCATCCGGGCCCAGTGAGTAGTCCAGCAGCACCACGTCGACGCTGTCTTGTTGCAGCGCGGCCAGCAGTGACTGACTGGTGCTGAAACTGCCTACAACCTCAATATCGGGCTGTGCCCTCAGGCTCAGCTCCAGACCGTGCAACATCAGCAGGTGATCATCCAGGAGCATGATTCGAATCATTTTATTAGTGGACATGACCTGCCTCGAAGAGACTTGTCGTCACCGCGCACCATAGCTGTTGCGAGTGTCGACGCGTCGTTGTTTGATGTGATCAACATGGCTCTATACATCCGCCTGCAGGGCTTCAGAGTAATAGATTATGTCCCGGGGAGTGTGCAAGGATAGGAATATGTGCCCGGATCGTGAAAGCGCTAACGGTGTTGAACTTGGCGAGTGTCGTACGGTTTGCCGATAGGGTAAAAAAGTGCATCCTTTTACAGGCGGTGAGTAGCCATCACCGGTAGTTGTCTTGCACTTGGCAAAATGCATGGCGAAACGAAGTCAGCGGCGGTCGTAATATCAGGTGGCCATAAGCGTTATAAGCTTTTGTTTTTTGAGATGATTCTTATTTTTGTGGTGAGGTGCCGACATATCATGTTCCGCACTCTTGAGGGGAGCTGGGGTAATGATGATGGCGCTGGTTTGAACTCTTTGAACTTTGGCCTTCAGTACATTGATAGTGATGAAAGTGCTTGTATAGAACGTCCCTGATAAAGGGTCATACGGAGTAATACCTGGATCAGCAACGCTGAGAGGTAAAGAGGATCTTGCCATGGCATCCATGTTGAACCCGATTCGTTTGATGCTGCTTGATGATCATGCGCTGATCCTGCAAGGCATATCTCTGTTACTCACCCCTCATAAAGATATGCAGATTGTCGGCTGCTTCACCCGCAGCCGTCAGTTGCTCGAAGCCTTGCGCGCCAAGAGTGTGGACCTGGTTGTGATGGACTACTCCCTGAGCCCCGGCGAAGTTGACGGCCTGAATCTGATTCGGGGTCTGCGGCTCAGATATCCCGATACGCGACTGCTGGTGGTTTCGGCCATGCATACACCGGCGACGGTGGCCCTGGCGATGCGTTGTGGTGCGAGTGGCTTTCTGGGCAAGGATATGAGCACCGATGAAATTGTCGTCGCCATCAGAAAAGTCGCAGCCGGCCAGGTTTATTTGCACCCTGCGATGGCCATCGAACTCAAACACAACGAGGTTTCGACCCGCAGCGCCGTGGAAATATCGGCCGACAGCTGGTCTGACCAGGGTGAGCTGACCGGCTTGAGCACACTCTCCATACGCGAGCGAGAAGTGCTGCGCTGTTGTCTGGAGGGTTTGTCGGTGACCAAAATTGCAGAGAAATTTTCTCGCAGCATCAAAACCATCAGCACGCAGAAGCAATCTGCCTACAAAAAGCTTGGCATCACCAGCGACAACGAACTGTTCAAAATCCGCTCACAGTTCGAGCACGGCTGAGGCCTGTCACTGATTCTTGTGGGAGCCTGACAAGCCCGCTCCCACACTGGCTTGCACACTCAGGCAGGCATCAGATGGCGGGGTATTCATCGCTGGCGTCAGGCCAGGGGCTGAGTACTTCGAAGCCGTCATCCGTCACTGCAACCATATGCTCCCACTGCGCCGACAGTGACTGGTCCTTGGTCACCACAGTCCATTGGTCAGCCAGGGTTTTTACATGGCGTTTACCGGCGTTGAGCATGGGCTCAATGGTGAAGATCATGCCGGTCTTAAGCTTCATGCCCTGTCCCGGATAACCGTAGTGCAGGACTTGCGGCTCATCATGGTAGACCTTGCCGATGCCATGGCCGCAGTACTCGCGGACCACGCTGAAGCCTTCTTTTTCGGCCAGCGACTGGATCGCATGGCCAATGTCACCCAGGGTCGCGCCCGGGCGCACCACACGAATTCCGGCGCACATGGCGTCGTAGGTGGTTTTCACCAGGTGACGTGCTTGCGGATCGGGTTCGCCGACGAAGTACATGCGGCTGGTATCGCCATACCAGCCATCCTTGACCACGGCGATGTCGATATTGACGATATCGCCGTCCTTGAGTGGCACGGCATTGGGGATGCCATGGCAGACAACTTCATTGACCGAGGTACAGACAGTTTTCGGAAAGCCGTGATAGCCGACGTTGCCGGGGATGGCCTTCTGCACATTGACGATGTAGTCGTGGCAGATCTGGTCCAGCTGGTCGGTGGTCACGCCCGCTTTCACGTGCGCGCCGATCATGGCAAGCACTTCGGCGGCCAGCTTGCCGGCAATTTTTGACTGGGCGATCTGTTGCGGGCTGTTGATGACGACGTTGGCTCTCATTGATCAGCTCCTGCAGTGGCTTCAGTGCGCAGGCACAACTGTTTCAAATCAAGCCCTCCATTGAGTTCGGCGCCAATCAGCAGGCGGCAGATCTGGTTGTGATCCAGGTCGGGGTGCAGTTCGGTCAACATGCCGATACGCATCCAGTGCTCTGCTTGCGCGTTGATCGAGCGGCTCAGTGCGTTGCTGGCCACCCGCAGGTTCTCATGCATGGCGTCCGAGATTTTTACAATGCCCATCTAAATGCTCAATATGAAATGTATATGAAACGTATATTAGGCGAGGACGGGTCCAAATCGCAACCTTGAGCCGGGCCCAAGTTCTCCAGGGCGCCCCATCCCTGTAGGAGCGAGCTTGCTCGCGAGCTTTTCAGCGCGCTCTTGAAGAGCTCGCTCCTACAGCGGGGGCCGGTATTCATGAAGCTCGATAACCAATCTCTGTAGGATGTTTACTCATTCTTTGTAACAACCTGATTTATCGAAGGTCTAGGTGTCAGCCTTTATTTTTGATGATCAAGGAGATTTATGTGATATCCCGCAGAAAGTTACTGTCTTCTGGCGCTGCTTTAACCGGTGCCGGGCTTCTTTCTTCATCCTGGGCGGGTTCGGTTCTGGCACAAGGCATCAATAATGCCGCCACTAATGATGTCGAACTTTTGCACCAACTTTCCCTGTTCCTCACCGAGCGCGATGCGCTGGACCCAAGCCTCACGCTGCGCGTGCTGGCACGCTGTACCGAGGCCGATCCGCTGTTCCCGGAAAAAATCAGGGGGCTGTGGGGCAGCATCCGCCAGCAAGGTTTGGGCCGGGTCGCCATGTTGAGCACCAGCCCGGTTTATCAGAACCCGCAGTACAAGGACACGGTGCAAAAAATCGTCCGCGCCTGGTACCTGGGCTACACCGGCACCCCGGTCAGCATGCGGGCCGTGGACGACACCCGGCTGGTGACTTTCACCGGCGCGCTGGCGTATACGCCGACCCTGGATGCAACCGTGATCCCCACCTATTCGCGGGGGCATACCAACTATTGGGTTGATCCGCCGTCCACCGTCGCTAACGATTAAAACAAGGGGTACCCATGAGTCAGGTCTTTGATGCTGATGTCATTGTTGTTGGGTCCGGAGCCTTGGGCAGCAACGCAGCTTTTGAATTGGCCAAACATGGCAAGTCAGTGATTATTCTGGAAGCCGGTGAGGCCATTCCCCGCTGGAAAATCGTTGAGAATTTCCGCAACTCTTCGAATAAAAGTAACTACAACTCGCCGTACCCGAATGAGCCCTGGGCGCGTCATTCCTACGACGAGCAATACATAGAAAACATCGGCTCGTTCGAGTTTCGTCCGGGCATGTTGAAACTGGTCGGCGGCACCACCTGGCATTGGGCGGCAGCCTGCTGGCGCTACCTGCCAAACGACATGAAACTCAACACCCTGTACGGGGTTGGCCGCGACTGGCCGATGGAGTACAGCGAGCTGGAACCCTATTACGCCCGGGCCGAAGTGGCGCTGGGGGTATGTGGCAGCGATACCCAGGATCAAAGCGGGCATAACGGTGAAGCATTCCCGCCGCGTTCGACGCCTTACCCCATGCCGCCAGAAGGCGATACCTACCTGTTTCAGCGTCTTCGCGCGCGTCTGGCCCCGGCCGGCTATGTGTTCCTGCATGAGCCCAACGGTCGCGCCACCACGCCTTATGACGGCCGTCCTGCGTGCAGCGGCAACAACAACTGCATGCCGGTGTGCCCGATTGGCGCCATGTATAGCGGTGATGTTCACGCCCGGCACGCGCAGCAAGCGGGCGCCAGGCTGCTGACCGATGCAACGGCTTACAAGCTGGAAAAAGGTGAGGGCGGCAAGATCACCGCCGTGCATTACCGCAGTTCAAAGGGCGACAACGTGCGGCTCACCGCCAAGTACTTTGTGGTTGCCGCCAACGGTCTGGAAACCCCCAAGCTGTTGTTGATTTCCGACGTGGCCAATTCCTCGGACCAGGTGGGGCGCAACCTCATGGACCACACTGGCCAGGGGCTGCAGTTTTTGGCCGATGAGCCGGTATGGCCGGGGCGCGGTGCGGTGCAGCAAGGCGGGATTTTCAACCGTCGCGATGGCGCGTTCCGCAAGGAGCGGGCGTCGGTCAAACATGCCTTTGCCAACAACGTGCCGAACATGGCCGTGGCCAATCGTCTGATCGAGCAGGGCGTTTTCGGCAAGGAGCTGGACGAGCGGATTCGCCACGATGCGGCGCGCTGGGTGGATGTGTCGACGGTGTACGAAACCTTGCCGCTGGCGAGCAACACTATCCGGCCGAGTACCACCCGCACCGATGCCCTGGGCATTCCGATGATGGTGATCAATTACGAAGTGGGTGATTACGTCAAAGCCGCCAAGCCCGGCGTAGACGCCGACTACGCCGATTTCGTGAAAGTCATGGGCGGTACCGTGGTCGAAGACAACACCGGCTGGCAGAACCGCGATCACCTGATGGGCACCGTGATCATGGGCAGTGACGCCAAGGACTCGGTGGTCAACCACGAGTGCCGTACGTTCGATCATCCAAACCTGTTCCTGGCCACCACCGGCGTGATTCCGGCGTCGGGCACCATCAACCCGACACTGACCGGGGTGGCCTTGAGCATTCGCCTGGCCGACATCATTGCGCGGGAGGTCTGAGCCATGAATCCATATTTCTGCGGGCTGCGCCCGCTGGTTGCCCTGTGCAGCCTGTTTGCTTCGCTGTCCGTGTGGGCGGCTGAAGACAATGCAGCGCTGCTGCGCCAGGGTGAATACGTGGCCCGTGCTGCCGACTGCGCTGCCTGTCACCGTACAGTGGAAAAAGGCGGCCCGGCGCTGGCCGGTGGTTATGCCATCGACTCGCCCATGGGCAAGATCATTGCCAGCAACATCACCCCGTCCAAGACCCACGGCATAGGCGATTACACCGAGCAGCAGCTGGCCGATTCCTTGCGCAAAGGGGTTAACGCCAAGGGGCAGCGGTTGTACCCGGCCATGCCCTATACCTCGTATCAGGGCATGAGCGATGAAGACATTCATGCGCTGTATGTGTACCTGCAACAGGGGGTCAAACCGGTAGACAGCGCCGTGGCGCCGACCCGACTGGCATTCCCGTTCAATATCCGGCCGTTGATGTTTGGCTGGAACCTGTTGTTTCTCGACGGCCAGGGCTTTGTTTCCAAAAAACCGGACGATGCACAGCTGACTCGCGGGCAATATCTGGTCGATAGCCTGGCCCACTGCGGTGCCTGCCATACCCCGCGTAATGCGCTGATGGCTGAAGACCCCGAGCGCTATTTGTCGGGCGCTGCACTGGGCGGCTGGGTCGCGCCTAACATCACCCCGGACAAAGCCACCGGCCTGGGCGGCTGGAGCAATGACGAGGTGGTGGCGTTCCTGAAAAACGGTCACGTCACCAACAAGGCGCAAGCGGCGGGCGGCATGGCCGAAGCGGTGGAGAACAGCCTGCGGTTCTTGACCGACGATGACTTGCAGGCCATGGCCGGCTACCTGAAAACCGTCCCGGCGATTGCCACCGGTAATCATGTCGCCAGCAACCCGCGCAACGTAACGCCGATCGACATGACCACCCTGGAAACCGGCCAGCTCGATCAGGCAACGCTGGCCGATGCCAACGAAACCGACGGCGCGCGACTCTACAACTCGGCTTGCGCCAGTTGTCACGGGCGTGACGGGCAGGGCACCGGCGACGCGTTTTATCCTTCCTTGAGCCAGAACAGCGCGTTGACCGGGCTGCATCCGAATAACCTGGTGATGGCAATCATTCAGGGCATAGAGCGCAAAGGCGCCGATTTGCAAGTCAGCATGCCGGCCCTGGGGAGTGACCTGAATGATCTGCAGATTGCCGCGATTGCCAATTACAGCCTGCAACGCTTCGGCAACCCGTTGCTCAGTGTTGACGAGCAGGCCGTGGCCAGCCTGCGACGCGGTGGCGATGCGCCGTTGTTGGTGGTGGCGATGCCTTATGTGATCTGGGGTGGGGGCGGGTTGTTGCTGTGCTTGATCGTCTGGGGGCTGGTGGTACACCGCAAGCGCAAGCGCGAGCGTGAAATCCGGGCCAAAAGGATAGCGCTGAACCGGCGTTTCCATTCGCGGTAACACCATCATTCTGTAGGAGCGAGCTTGCTCGCGAGCATTTAGTTGTTTGGTTGAACAGCTCGCGAGCAAGCTCGCTCCTACAGGTATGGGGGGTGTTTTCAGCGCGTCAAATTGACCTTGGCCAGATCAATCAGCTCGCGGGCTCGACCATCCATCACGGTTTTAAGCATGAACAAGCTGAAACCCTTGGCTTGTTCGAAGGTTTTGCTCGGCGGCATCACCAGTTCCTGGCGGGCGCTGACCACGTCGACCAAGACCGGGCCGTCATGGCTCAGCGCTTCACGCAGGGCCGCTTCCAGCTCGTGGGGATGTTCGACACGGATCCCTTTGACCCCCATCGCTTCAGCCATGGCGGCAAAGTTCGGGTTTTTCAGGTCGCAGCCCACATCCGGGAAGCCGGCCGCTTTCATTTCCATTTCTACAAAGCCCAGGGTGCCGTTGTTCAGCACTATGACTTTGATCGGTAAACCGACCTGATTCAGGGTCAGAAAATCGCCCATCATCATGGTGAAACCACCATCCCCAGACATGGAAATTACCTGCCTGTCAGGGAAGGCCGCTTGCGCGCCGATGGCCTGCAACATCGCATTGGCCATTGATCCGTGGTTAAACGAGCCCACCAGCCGGCGCTTGCCGTTCATTTTCAGGTACCGCGCAGCCCATGCCGTGGGCGTACCCACATCACAGGTGAAGATCGCGTCCTCATCCGCCAGTTCGTTGACCAGGCGGTTGAGGTACTGCGGGTGGATGATTGAGCTGTCAGGGCCGCTTTCGGCCAGGGCATCGAGGTCTTCGCGGGCTTTTTTGTAGTCCTTGAGTGCGGTATCCAGGTGCTGGCGGTCAGGGTTTTGCTGCACTTTTGGCAGCACCGCCTGCAACGTCAGTTTTACATCTCCGATCAGCCCCAGCTCCAGCGGGCAGCGATTGCCCAGTGCTTCGGAGCGCAGGTCGATTTGCGCGATATAGCCGTGCTCCGGATAAAACTGGCGATACGGGAAATTGGTGCCCAGCATCAGCAGGGTGTCACAGCTCATCATGGCCTTGTAACCCGATGCAAAACCGATCAGCCCGGTCATGCCGACGTCATACGGGTTGTCGTATTCGACATGTTCCTTGCCGCGCAGTGCGTGCACGATCGGGGCGTTCAGGCGCTCGGCCAGGGCCAGGATTTCCGGGTGGGCACCGGCGCAGCCTGCGCCGCAGAGCAAGGTGATTTTTTTGCCGTCATTGAGAAATGAGGCCAGGCGCTCGATGTCGGTATCGTGCGGACGAACCATGGGCAGGCTGGGTGTGAGCCAGTTGGGCACTTTGGCCTCGGTGGTTTGCAGCGCCACGTCTCCCGGAATCACCACGACCGCCACCCCGCGTTTGGCGATGGCCATGCGCATGGCGCGTTCGAGCACTTGCGGCAACTGCTCGGCCCGCGAGACCAGTTCGACGTAATGACTGCACTCCTTGAACAGGCTTTCCGGGTGGGTGGCCTGAAAGTAATCAATGCCGATCTCGCTGCCAGGAATATGCGCGGCCAGTGCCAGCACCGGCACGCCGCTGCGGTGGGCGTCGAACAGGCCATTGATCAAATGCAGATTGCCCGGGCCGCAACTGCCGGCACAGACTGCCAGCTCGCCGGTCAAGTGCGCTTCGGCACCGGCGGCAAAGGCTGCGGACTCTTCGTTGCGCATGTGAATCCACTGGATCTGTTCCTGGCGCCGCAGCGAGTCGGTGAAAGCATTCAAGGAATCCCCCACCACGCCGAACACACGTTTGACGCCGGCTTGCTGCAGGGCTTCGGTGATGAAATCGGCAACCGTTCTGGCCATGAGAGACTCCTTGAAGTAAGAATGCGGACGAAAGCAGGATAGACACAGCATCCGACCTCGCAGGTTTTTAAAACGTTCGATGAACAAGTATTCATGCGCATAAGGCGCGTCTTTGCAGAAGCCGTCTTGCCGGCTCCTGCAGCCAATGCTTCCCGGAGGATCCGACATGACCCGCTCCCTTTCCTTGCTGCGCGGCCGAGGCAGTCATGACAGTGGCAAGGTCGGTATGGTCGAGCTGTTTTTCGACCTGGTCTTCGTGTTTGCCGTGACCCAGCTGTCCCATTCATTGCTGGCCAATTTGACGGCGTTGGGTGCCGTGCATGTGGGCTTGTTGCTGGTTGCCGTGTGGTGGGTGTGGATCTTCACCTCGTGGGTGACCAACTGGCTCGACCCGGAGCGTATTGCGATTCGTATTGGCCTGTTTGTACTGATGGTGGCCGGGTTACTGCTGTCGGTGTCGATCCCTCATGCCTTCACGGATCGCGGGCTGCTGTTTGCGGGGGCCTTTGTGTTCATGCAGGTCGCGCGTTCGGCGTTTGCCATGTGGCTGGTGCGCGCCGAGTCGCCCAGCCTGGCGCGAAACTTTCAGCGCATCTTGATCTGGATGCTGTTGTCGGGGGTGTTCTGGATTGCGGGGGGAGTGCTCGAAGGCAATCAGCGTCTGGCCTGCTGGGCGCTTGCTCTGGCAATCGAACTGGTGTCGCCGTCATTGTTCTTTTGGGTGCCGGGTCTGGGGGCCTCGACCCTGGACGACTGGAACGTTGAAGGCAATCACATGGCCGAGCGATGCGGGCTGTTTGTGATCATCGCCCTCGGCGAGTCCTTGCTGGTGACGGGGGCCACCTTTGCCCAGCTGAGCTGGAGCGTTGCAGGTCTTGCAGCCTTTGTGGTGGCGGTGCTGGGCAGCATTGCCATGTGGTGGATCTACTTCGACAGCGGCGCCGAGCGGGCCCATGAGCGCATTGCCCACGCCAGTGATCCCGGGCGCCATGCGCGTCTGGCCTACACCTACATTCATGTGCTGATGATCGCCGGGGTGATCGTCAGCGCGGTGGCCGACGAGTTGGTGTTGATGCACCCGGGGCACGCAACAAATGCCGCAGTGATCACCATAATGGCCGGGCCTTTCCTGTTTTTGCTGGGATGTGCGCTGTTTAAATGGGTGATGTCGGACCGACCGCTGCCACCGTTTTCCCATCTTGGCGGTATGGGGCTGTTGTTTATGCTGCTGCCGGCGGCATTGGCGCAGGTCTTTTCAGCGTTGATTCTGGGGGCACTGACCACCCTGATTTTGATCATCGTCGCGGGGTGGGAGGCGGTGTCCTTGAGTCGCGGTCCGATAGCCAATGTTTAGCGGCGCTGCAAGCAAAGGTATGAAAGTCTGTATTTGACCTCCCTGGGCTGGCGTGTGAGGCTGGCGTTTCTTTGCAGGCAATGGTTTTAGCTATGAGGCTTGGCCCCACCAGAATCAGGTACCACTGGCTGTCGCACGTTTTAACGTCAAGCGGTGGGCCTTGCTCCGGTTTTTTTGCCTGTTCAATCGTGTCTGCCTGTTCCCTCCCTTCAAAACTGGCCTTCTGGGCCTTGT
The DNA here is from genome assembly GCF_049897045.1 of Pseudomonas sp. TWR2-1-1. NCBI lineage: Bacteria > Pseudomonadati > Pseudomonadota > Gammaproteobacteria > Pseudomonadales > Pseudomonadaceae > Pseudomonas > Pseudomonas sp. TWR2-1-1. The sequence goes on along the minus strand of NZ_JAFCVM010000004.1, from coordinate 548,764 downwards.
TTCACTGCCGGCATGCCCGCCCGCCGGATGCTCGTATTGCCCGTTGAGCCTGTGGTTAGCGCCCTGTAGCAGGCGCTGCCGAATTGGCGCGCCTGTGCGCCTGTCTTATACGAACTTACGAGTATTGCCATGAGTGCCGCACCTGCGTTTGCCCCGCTGCAAGAAGCCCTGGATTTTCTGGAACTGAACCCGGATGTCGAGATGTTCGAGCTGTTCATCCTCGACAATAACGGCGTGCCCCGGGGCAAGCTGTTGCACCGTGACGAGTTGCTGGAGGTCTACAAAAACGGCCGCCCGCTGCCGAGCACGATTCTGGGGCTGAGCATCAATGGCGATGACGTTGAAAATACCGGCCTGGTATGGGACGTGGGCGATATCGACTGCCGTGCCTTCCCGATCAGTGGGAGCTTGCAGCGCATGCCGTGGCGCCTGATTCCAATGGCGGCGGTGCAAGTCAGCATGCATCCGCAGTCGGGGATGCCGGCGACGGTGGCCGATCCCCGGCACTTGCTGTCCAAAGTGATCGATGGCTTGAAGGCCGATGGCTACTACCCGGTGATGGCTGCCGAGCTGGAGTTTTATTTGCTCGATCAGCAACGTGACAGCAACGGTCGCCCGCAACCGGCACGCGATGCTGACGGTCAGCGTCCGCGCGCCACTCAGGTGTACGGATTGCGGGAGCTGGAGCAGATCGAACCGTTTCTGGCGGACCTGTATAGCGCCTGCAAGCTGCAAGGGATTCCGGCGCGCACGGCGATTTCCGAATACGCACCGGGGCAGGTGGAAATCACCCTCGAACACCGCAATGACGCGTTGCAGGCAATGGATGAAGCGGTGCGCTACAAGCGCTTGGTCAAAGGTGTGGCGCACAAGCACGGGATGGTGGCCTGTTTTATGGCCAAGCCGTTTGATGACCTGGCCGGCACCGGCATGCATATGCATGTGAGCCTGGCCGACAAGGAAGGCAACAACCTGTTCGCCAGCGAAGCGCCGGACGGCACGCCGTTGCTCAGGCAGGCGGTGGGCGGCATGCTCGACACCTTGCTCGACTCGCTGTTGATGTTTTGCCCGAATGCCAACTCCTACCGCCGCTTTCAGAGCAACAGCTACGCACCGCTGGCCGCGACCTGGGGAGTGGACAACCGCACCGTCAGCTTGCGTGTGCCGGGCGGTCCGGCGTATTCGCGCCATATCGAGCACCGTATTTGTGGCGCTGATGCCAACCCGTACCTGGCCGCGGCGGCGATTCTGGCCGGGATCCATCGCGGAATTCGTGAGCAGCGTGATCCGGGGGCTCCGGTTGAGGGCAACGGTTATGCCCAGGCGACTGAGATGCTGCCGACCGACTGGCTGACCACATTGCGTGCGCTGGAAGGCTCGGCGTGGGCCAAAGAGGCGTTCGGGCCCGAGTTTCTGAAGGTCTATCTGGCCGTCAAAAATGCCGAGTACCGTCAGTTCATGGGCGAAGTCGGCGAGCAGGACTGGCGCTGGTATTTGCAGCAGGCGTGATTCGGCGCAACACCCTCTGTGTGGGAGTCGAGCTTGCTCGCGATGGCATCAGCACGCCGTATCAGGCCAGTCCTGACGCCTGCATCGCGAGCAAGCCCGCTCCTGCAGAATTGATGAGGTTTGTGCGACTTTTTATGGTTTTCTGACAATTTTTTCACTGGTGCCCCGATAGTCTCTGTGTCGAACATAACCAAACACTAGAGTTCGCGGGCCATGTCATCGCAGCTACCTACCACCGTTGAGCTTGAGTTCGCCGAACGCTATGACCGCGAGCATGCACAAGTGTGCAGCGAAGTGCGGCCCAAAGGCTTTGTCCGGCGGTTGGCATTGTGGCGTGAACAGCGTCTGGTTCGCCGGGCGCTCAAGGTCGCGGGCGAGCCGGGGCTGGTGCTGGATCTGGCATGCGGGGCCGGGCGTTTCTGGCCATTGCTGGCAGAGCACGGCAATCGGGTAATTCTGGCCGCCGATTCGTCCCAGGGCATGCTCGATCATGCCCAGACTCACCATCCCGTCAGTTTGCTGGCGCGTATCAAGCTGTTTAAAAGCTCGGTATTTACCATCGACATGTCTGAAAACGCGGTGGACAGCATTTTCTGCATGCAGCTGTTTCACCATGTACGAGACAGCGAGCATCGCTTGGCCATCCTGCGCGAGTTGCATCGCGTGAGCCGTGACAGCCTGATCCTGTCGTTATGTGTGGGGCGCTCGGCGCATCAGTGCGAGGACGTGCAACGGATTGTCGTGTCCAAGGAAGAAATCGAATCCCAGTTTGCCCTGGCAGGTTTCAGCATCCTCAAGCATTACGATGTGCTGCCCGGCTATGCGCTGGGCAGCATCTATGTCGTGCGTAAAGAGGCCTAGCGCCAACAGACCCTAGTCCAGAGCGTTGAAGATTTTATACGCCAGCTCGATGCGGGCACTGTTGGGGTAATTCTTGTTAGCCAGAATGACCACGGCCTGTTTTTTAGCCGGCACCAACGCTATATAGCCGCCAAAGCCACCGGTAGAGCCTGTCTTGTTGATCCACACGGCCTCTTGTGGCGCCAGGGGCGGGTGCAGGGCAATCACGTCATTGTTGTTGTAGACCATCTTGTCCGAGTTGCCGACCAGCAGATTTTTTAGCGTGACCGGGTAGGCGTATTGCTCCCAGATCAAATCCTGGGTCATAGGCCCGACCCGGAAATAGCCCGTGTGAGTGTCGCGAATGGCCCGCCCGATTTTTGCGGGAGGCTCGCCCAGCCCGGCATTCAACTCGGCAAAGTGAATCAGGTCGCGGCTACTGGTTTTAACTCCGTAGGCTTCGTTGCCCAGCATGCCGGAGTTGAGCCTGACCGGTTGATCCTGCTTGTCATAGCCCTGGGCATACAGGGCCATCTTGCTCTTTGGCACCTCGATATAAGTGCTGTGCAGGCCCAGTGCGGGGAATAACGTGTTTTCCATGGCCTGGACAAAAGGCAGGTTCATGCTTCTGGCCGTAATCAGGCCCAGCATGCCGATGCTCGGGTTGGCGTAGCTTCTCTGGGTGCCCGTCGGGTAAACCGGTTTCCAGTCCTTGAAGTAGTCCATTAGCTGGCTTTCGTTCTGCACGGCATCAGGGACCTGCAACGGGAACCCGCCAGCAGTGTGAGTGGCCAGATGGCTCAGTTGCACTTTGCCAAAAGCGCTGCCTTGAAGTTCGGGTACGTACCTGGAGACCGGGTCGCTCAGTGATAGCTGGCCATTGACCTGAGCGTAGGTGGCCAGGGTGGCTGTAAGGGTTTTACTGATCGAGCCGACCTCGAACAGGGTGTCAGGGGTAATGTGCGCCTGAGTCGCCCTGGATGCCACGCCGAAATTGTAGAAGTGCTGCCTGCCATTGACGCTGACGGCAATGCTCAGGCCCGGTACGCCGTAGGTCTGCATGACCTGCCTGGCACCTTCGGTTACGGCGGCATCGAGTTGGGGATCAAGGTCTTGCGCCAGTGCTGGCGTGCCAAAGGCGCAAAAGCCTGCCAGCACTAAAGTAAGACCGGACAGCTTGCGGGGGACAGACATGGGGTTAATCCTCGGCTTTTGTGTGCGTGGACACTGACGTGTGTGCTGGCCCGACCCCACGCTGGCGGTGTCACGGAATGTTTCGCAGCGGGGCGAGGGGCATGAGCGTTTTGCAGGTTCCAGAGCGCCGTACCTTACAGGTTTCGGAAAACAATGCAGGTCAGGAACCAAAGATGTGATGGTAATTGCCTAAAATTGTGTAGGTTTTTCGTCGCCAAGAGCGTCAGTCAATGCCCGGAAATCCCTGGCGTCGATATATACTGCGCGCCATTCTTCAAGGGAGAGCCGTGTGGCCATCGATATTCACTGGATTCGCGACAACGATAGCCTCGGCCAGCATTGCGCCGAATGGCAGAGCCTGCCATTCGTAGCCCTCGACACCGAATTCATGCGGGTCGACACCTTTTACCCGATTGCCGGCCTGATCCAGATTGGCGACGGCGAGCGGGCTTACCTGATTGACCCCCTGACCATCGACAACTGGCAGCCTTTGTCCGCCCTGCTGGAAAACCCTGCAGTGGTCAAAGTGCTGCACGCCTGCAGCGAAGACCTCGAAGTTCTGTTACGCCTGACCGGCAGCCTGCCGGCGCCTTTGTTCGATACCCAACTGGCAGCGGCTTACCTGAACCTGGGCTTCTCCATGGGCTACTCGCGCCTGGTCAAGGAGGTTCTTGACCTCGACCTGCCCAAGGGTGAAACCCGTTCTGACTGGTTGCAGCGTCCGCTGTCGGAAACCCAGATCAGCTATGCCGCCGAAGATGCCCTGCATCTGGCTGAGGTGTATGTGCTGCTGCGTCCGCGCCTGTCGGATGAGAAGTACGCCTGGGTGCTGGAGGATGGCGCCGAGCTGGTGGCCAATCTGCGCCGTGAAGTGGACCCTTACGAGGTGTACCGCGAGGCCAAGCTGGCCTGGAAGCTGTCACCCGCGCAGCTGGCTGTATTGCGTGAAATCTGCGCTTGGCGCGAGCATGAAGCGCGGGCCCGTGATCTGCCGCGCAATCGTGTCGTGCGCGAGCATGCCTTGTGGCCCTTGGCCAAAACCCAGCCCGATAATCTGGTTGCGCTGGCGCGTATTGAAGATATGCACCCGCGTACCGTGCGTCAGGATGGCGAGTTTTTGCTTGATCTGATCAAGCGCGCTGCCAGTCTGCCCCCGGAACAATGGCCGCCGGCCGTGCCTGAGCCGTTGCCGGTGGAAGCCGCCGCGTTGATCAAGCGACTGCGAGCCATCGGTCAGGCTGAAGCCGAACGCCTGAACATTGCGCCGGAACTGATGCTGCGCAAGAAAACCCTGGAAGCCCTGCTTAAAAGTGGCTTTCCCAATGGCCCTTATCAATTGCCGGACTCACTGCGCGGATGGCGCCGTGAGCTGATGGGCCAGGCTTTGCTCGATTGCCTGGCCACTGCTGGAGAACCGTCTTGAAACGTATTTGCTCTATCTACCGCAGCCTCAAACGCAACGAAATGTACCTGTACGTGCTCAAGGCCGATGCCCTGGAGCGAGTGCCGGAATCCTTGCTCAGCGCTTTTGGCAAGCCGCACCATGCGTTTGATCTGGTACTGAGCCCTGAGCGCGCCTTGTCGCGCGAAGACATTCATAAAGTGCTGGAAAACCTGGACACCCAGGGCTACCACCTGCAAATGCCGCCGGCCGAAGACGAATATATCGAGCACTTGCCCGAAGAACTGTTGCGTCGTAACGACCCGATGTAAATGCAGGGCGCCCGGTTCCGGGCGCCTGTCTAAAAGGCTCAATTTGATTGGCGGTGGCCGGACGCTACGGGGTTAACCCCGGCGGCGGACGCTGCAGTGTTTTAGGAAGGTTAGAAGCATGCGCGTCCTGATTGCCGAGCACGATTACCCGCTTTACGCCCAACTCTTGCAGCAGGCAGCTCCCGACCTGGAGGTGCAGACCAGTGGCGATTCGGCGCAATTGGCGCAGATGGCTGCAGATTGCCCGGTGTGGCTGGGGCAGCCGGATTTGATGGCAACCCTGTTGCGTCAAGGGCACAAGCCGCAGTGGCTGCAATCAACCTGGGCCGGAATCACACCGTTGCTGGCCGACGGCCTGAAGCGCGATTACCGGCTAAGCCGGGCAGTCGGCATCTTTGGTCAGGTGATGGCCGAATATGTGCTCACTTATATGCTCGGCCATGAGCGCGAAGTCATCGCGCGGCTGCTGAGCCAGGTCGAGCGCAAGTGGGACAACCGCACCGGCCAGAGTCTGGTCGGGCGCAAAGTGTTGATTGTCGGGGCAGGGGATATTGGCCAGACCGTGGCGCAGTTTCTTGCACCGTTCGGGGTTGAGCTGTACGCCATTGCCAGCGCTGTCCGGGAACAGGCGCCGTTCAAGGAAGTTGCGACGTTGAGCGACTTGCCGCGTCTGGTCGGGCAGATGGATTACGTGGTCAACCTGTTGCCCAACACCCCGCAAACCCATGACCTGTACGACGCTGAACTGTTTGCACTGTTCAATCCCGAGGGTGTGTTCATCAATGCCGGGCGCGGTGTGGCCGTGGTGGATGCCGACCTGGTTGAAGCCTTGCGTGTGGGGCATCTGGCGGGCGCGATCATTGATGTGTGCCGTCAGGAGCCGTTACCGGCCAAGCATCCATTCTGGACGGCCTGGGGCTTGCTGCTGACCGGTCATAGTTCGGCACCGACCTCGCCGTCGTTGATGGTGCAACTGTTTGTCGACAACCTGCGGGCGTTCCAGGCGGGTGAGGCACTGCGCGGCGAAGTGGATTTCGCACGCGGGTATTGATGAAGTAGTCACCCTTGTGGGAGCTGGCTTGCCAGCGATGCAGGCGGCGCGGTTTTTCTGATACACCGCACCGATACCATCGCCAGCAAGCTGGCTCCCACAGTGAGCCTGTTCAAGGCGCACGGGCCTAAGCGTTACAGACTGAAATCGCCTTCGGCTACCAGTTTGCTCAGCGGTTCACGCTGGCTCGGGACTTCCTTGGCCTGCAGGTAATCCACCAGGCTGGCCTTGTCGCCCAGTTTGCCGATGGCCACCATCGCCTGAATGGCATAGCCCTCAGGGATTTTCAGTTCCTGGCGCGCGCGTTCGTAATCCAGACCGCTCATGCCGTGGGTGTGCCAGCCGCTCAAATGCGCTTGCAGCGCCAGATGGCCCCAGGCGGCACCGGTATCAAAGGCGTGGGTCGGCGCCGGTTTTTCTTCAGTAGTACCCGGCGGGGCGAATGTGGTTTTCGACACGATCACCACCAGCGCGGCAGCATGCTTGGCCCAACCCTGGTTGAATTCCACCAGCAGGCTCAGGTAACGCTCGAAATCAGGGGTGCCACGCAAGGCAAACAGAAAGCGCCAAGGCTGCGAGTTGTAGGCCGAAGGTGCCCAGCGGGCGGCTTCGAAAAAACTCAGCAGGGTGGTCTTGTCGATGGTTTCGTCGGTGAAGGCACGGGGCGACCAGCGTTGGGTGAACTGCTCATGGATCTGGTGTTCGGCAATGCGATTGGAAGCAGGCATTCGATTTTCCTGAGTTGATTTACCGGGTACGAAGCTACTTTTACCCCATCCTCCTGACAAGTCCAGTTACACCGTCAGTCACAAGCGCTTGGCCCGGGGAGCGCGGGGCACTAGACTGGCGGCCTTTTCCACTCCCTGATGTTGATGTTTGAGCCATGGCCGCAATAGTTGAACCGTTCTGGATCCGCAAAACCCTCGATCAACTTGATCAAGAGGAATGGGAGTCGCTGTGCGACGGATGCGGCCTGTGCTGCTTGCAGAAGCTCGAGGATGAAGACGACAACAGCGTCTACTACACGCGCATTGCCTGCAAATTGCTCGACCTGAAAACCTGTCAGTGCACCGACTACGCCAAGCGTCGCGACACTGTTGCGGACTGCATTCAGCTGTCGCCCGGCAAGGCTGAAGAGTTCAAGTGGCTGCCGCCGACCTGTGGCTACCGGCTGGTCAGTGAGCGCAAAGACTTGCCGCTCTGGCACCACCTTGTGTGTGGCGACCGGGACGCGGTGCACCATGAACGCATTTCGCAATCCGGGCGCATGCTTGCCGAGGGCAGCGTGCCGGAAGACGACTGGGAAGATCATCTGATTTTTCGCGCCGGTTAAGTGCCGGAGCGGTTGCCATGGAGTGTGTATGCCGCTGCGTTACAAATGGCCTCTGGGGCTGCTGCTACTGATCGCTTGCGGACCGCTGTGGGCCGCCAAAAAAGTTGATTTCGACTACCACGTGCGCCTGTTGCCGCAAAGCGATCAGGCGCAGGTGCGCTTGACCCTGGCCGAAGGGACGGCGGTGCGTAGCCTGGATTTCGATCTCGGGCCGCCGGGCAGTTACAGCGATTTCAAGGCTGACGGCCAGTGGCAGTTGACCCCCGATGCCCTTCACAGCCGGGGCCTGTGGCACCCGGCACCGGGCAAGGCCAGCCTGAGCTACCGCGTGCATTTGAACCATCAGCGCAAGAACGGCAGTTTTGACACGCGCATGACCCCGCAGTGGGCGCTGTTTCGCGGTGAGGACCTGGTCCCGGCGGCCAGTCTCGACGCGCAAGACGGCAGCGAACTGGTGTCGCGTCTGGAATTTGAGCTGCCGCCGGGCTGGAAGAGTGTCGAAACCCCATGGCCACGGATCGGCAAAAACCGTTTCCGGATCGACGATGTATCGCGTCTGTTCGACCGCCCGACCGGCTGGATGCTCGCCGGCACGCTGGGCAGCCGCCGCACCATCCTGGGCGAAACCGAAGTCACGGTGTCCGCGCCTAAAGGGCAGGGCATGCGGCGCATGGATGTGCTGACCCTGCTGACGTTCGTCTGGCCCCAGGTGCAAACGGTATTCCCGCGTAACCCGCCCAAGCTGTTGATTGTCGGTGCGGGCAGCCCGATGTGGAAAGGCAGTGCGGCGGCAGGCAACTCGATCTACCTCTACAGCGGCCTGCCTCTGGTCAATGAGGCGGGTAGCAGCCCGTTGTTGCGCGAACTGGTGCAGTTGTTCAGCGGGATCAATGACGAGCCGGAGCATGACTGGATTGGCGAAGGGTTGAGCGAGTATTACGCCATTGAGTTGATGCGCCGTGCCGGCGGCATGAGTGATGAGCGTTACCAGACCCTGCAACACAGGCTCAATGCTGCCGGCAAAGGCGTGACCCGCCTGCGCGGCCAGGCCAGCCCGGCGATGGTTGCACGGGCTGTGACGCTGCTGCAGGCGCTGGACCGCGAGATCCGTCTGCAAACCCGTAGCAAGCGTTCACTGGATGACGTCAGCCAGGCCCTGATGCGCCTGGACAAGGTCAACACCCAAGTGTTTATCCAGCTCAGCGAAAGCGTGCTGGGCGGGCCATCCGAGGTCCTGGACACACCGCTGCTGCACTAAAACCTTTACGGGTGCCTGTCTGTAGGAGCGAGCTTGCTCGCGAGCTCTTCGCGGCCACAATCAAAAGATCGCGAACAAGCTCGCTCCTACAGGTCAGGCCGTCTTCTTTACGCCTTCTTTACGCCCCCGCATCCCCTTCGATCTCGATCCTTTACGCCCTTGTTGCACACACTCTTCCCACACACGGCAATGGCCGTTTCGGGGAGATTTGTCATGGGCGTTCTGGATGGAGTGTCGCTGCTGCTGGCAGTGGGGCTGTTCGTTTATCTGCTGATTGCGCTGTTGCGCGCAGATCGGAACTAGGAGCGGGTATGCACAGTTATGACTATGCGCTGATTCTTGCGTTCTTTGCGTTGGTGCTGGTGCCGGCGCCCTTTCTCGGACGGTTTTACTACAAGGTGATGGAGGGCCAGCGCACCTGGCTGACACCGGTCTTCGGGCCGGTGGAGAAGGTCTGCTACCGCGTCGCCGGGGTTGACCCGGACACCGAGCAAAGCTGGCAGAAATACACCCTGGCCCTGCTCGCGTTCAACCTGGCGGGCTTTGTGCTGTTGTTCGCCATTTTGTTGCTGCAACAGTATTTGCCGCTCAACCCGCAGCAACTGCCCGGGCAAGAGTGGACCCAGGCGTTCAATACCGCGGTGAGTTTTGTCACCAATACCAACTGGCAGAGCTACAGCGGTGAGGCGAGCCTCAGTTACTTCAGCCAGATGGCCGGCCTGACCGTGCAGAACTTCGTCAGCGCGGCCACCGGGCTGGCGGTGCTGGTAGCGCTGTGCCGCGGTATCAGCCGCCGCTCTGCGCAAACCCTGGGCAACTTCTGGGTCGACATGACGCGCGCCACGCTCTACGGCCTGTTGCCGATGTGCCTGGTGCTGGCGTTGTTTCTGGTCTGGCAGGGCGTACCGCAAACCTTCGCCCATTACGTGAATGCCGTGACCCTGCAAGGCGTGGATCAGGTGATTCCGCTGGGGCCGGCGGCCAGCCAGATTGCGATCAAGCAATTGGGCACCAACGGCGGTGGCTTCTTCGGCGTGAACTCGGCGCACCCGTTCGAGAACCCGAGCGCCTGGAGCAACCTGTTCGAGATGGCCTCGATCATCCTGATCCCGGTCGCGCTGGTGTTCACCTTTGGCCATTACGTCAAGGATCTGCGTCAGAGCCGGGCCATCATCGCCTGCATGTTCGCTTTGTTCCTGATCGGCGGCGGCACGGCGCTGTACGCCGAATATCAGCCCAACCCGACCCTCAACAGCCCGCTGGTCGAGCAAGCCGCGCCGCTGGAAGGCAAGGAAGTGCGCTTCGGCACCACGGGCACCGTGCTCTGGACCGTCACCACTACCGCCGCCTCCAACGGTTCGGTGAACGGCATGCACGACAGCCTCAACCCGATCAGCGGAATGGTGGCACTGGTCAACATGATGGTGGGCGAGGTGATCTTCGGCGGCGTCGGTGCCGGGCTCTACGGCATGTTGCTCAACGTGTTGATTGCAGTGTTCCTGGCCGGTCTGATGATTGGTCGCACTCCGGAATACCTCGGTAAAAAACTGCAGGCCAAAGAGGTTCAGTTATTGGTGGTGACCTTGCTGGTGATGCCGGTGGGGGTGCTGGTGCTGGGGGCTATCGCAGCCGTGCTGCCAAGTGCCGTGGCGTCGGTGAGCAACCCTGGAGCCCATGGCTTCAGCCAGATTCTGTACGCCTTCACGTCGGCCAGTGCCAACAACGGATCGGCATTTGCCGGGCTCAACGCCAATACGCCGTTCTACAACCTGATGCTGGGGCTGGGCATGTTGCTCGGGCGCTTCGGCTACATCCTCCCGGTACTGGCCCTGGCCGGCAGCCTGGCGCTGAAGAAAACCGCGCCGATTGGCCAGGACAGTTTTCCGACCCATGGCCCGCTGTTTGTGGCGCTGTTGACCGTGACCATCCTGCTGGTAGGCGGCCTGACGTTCTTGCCGACCCTGGCCCTTGGCCCAATCGCTGAACAACTGACTCTGGGCTTCTGAGGAGACGATGATGACTATGCCTGCTCCTGTTTCCAAGTTGACACCTACGCCTGAAGCCAAGGCGAGCGAATCACCGAAAACCTCGTTTGCCGATATTTGGCGCCCGGCCTTGCTGCAAGCCTTCGTCAAGCTCGACCCGCGTCAGCTCAAGCGCTCACCGGTGATGCTGGTGGTGGAACTGACGGCGATTTTCACCACCGTGTTGTGCTTTATGCCCGAGCCTGCGGTGCCCACCGGGGTGGCGGTGCAAATCGCCCTGTGGCTGTGGTTTACCGTGCTGTTTGCCAACTTTGCCGAAGCCTTGGCCGAAGGCCGCGGCAAAGCCCGCGCCGACAGCCTCAAGGCGGGCAGCGTCGGCTTGAGTGCGCGGCGGCGTACGGCCACGGGCGGCTTTGAAGTGGTGCCCGCGACCCGCTTGCGCAAGGGTGATGTGGTGCGCGTCGAAGCCGGGGAGATGATTCCCGGTGATGGCGAGGTAATTGAAGGGATTGCCGCGGTCAACGAAGCGGCCATCACCGGCGAATCGGCACCGGTGATTCGCGAGTCCGGCGGTGATCGCTCGGCAGTGACCGGCAACACCCGGCTGGTGTCGGACTGGCTGCTGGTGCAAATCAGCGCCAACCCCGGCGAGTCGACCCTGGACCGCATGATCGCGCTGGTCGAAGGTGCCAAACGCCAGAAAACCCCTAACGAAGTGGCGCTGGATATCCTGCTGATCGGTCTGACCCTGATCTTCCTGATTGTCGTGGTGACCTTGCAGCCGTTCGCCTACTACGCCGGTGGCAGCTTGCCGCTGGTGTTTCTGGTGGCGCTGCTGGTGACCCTGATTCCGACCACCATTGGCGGTTTGCTGTCGGCCATCGGGATTGCGGGCATGGATCGCCTGGTGCGGCTCAATGTGATCGCCAAATCCGGGCGTGCGGTGGAAGCCGCAGGCGACGTGCATGTATTGATGCTGGATAAAACCGGCACCATCACCTTCGGTAACCGTCGCTGCACGGCGCTCTATGCATCCCCCGGCATGACCGCCAAAGAGCTGGCTGAAGGTGCTTTGCTGGCCTCGCTGGCGGACGAAACGGCAGAGGGCAAGTCCATCGTCGAGTTCATTCGCGGCCTGCATACCCTGGCGGAACCTGCGGCAGCTGATTTCACCGCGGTGCCGTTTACTGCCGAAACTCGCTTGTCGGGTATCGACTGTCACGGGCGGATTTATCGCAAGGGTGCAGTGGATTCCGTACTGGCGTTTGTCGGCCTCAAACGCAGCGAAGTACTGCCGGCGTTGTCACGCGAGATCGACAAGATCGCCCAGAGCGGTGGCACTCCGTTACTGGTTTGCGCCCAGGGCCGGTTGCTTGGCGCGATCCACCTCAAGGACGTGGTCAAACCCGGTATCCGCGAACGCTTTGCCCAATTGCGCAAGCTGGGGATACGCACCGTGATGGTCACCGGTGACAACCCGCTGACCGCCGCAGCCATTGCGGCCGAAGCCGGTGTGGATGACGTGCTGGCCGAGGCCACGCCCGAGAAAAAACTGGCGCGCATTCGTCATGAGCAAAATGACGGGCGACTGGTGGCCATGTGTGGCGACGGTGCCAACGACGCACCGGCACTGGCCCAGGCTGACGTCGGCATGGCGATGAACGACGGCACTCAGGCAGCGCGGGAAGCGGCCAACATGGTCGATCTGGACAGCGACCCGACCAAGCTGCTGGATGTGGTGCAAATCGGCAAGGAACTGCTGGTGACCCGTGGCGCCCTGACCACCTTCTCGATTGCCAACGACGTGGCCAAGTACTTCGCGATCCTGCCGGCCCTGTTTGCCACTATCTACCCGCAGTTGGGCGTGCTCAACATCATGGGGCTGAGCAGCCCGCAGAGCGCGATTTTGTCGGCCATCGTGTTTAACGCACTGATCATCGTGGTGCTGATCCCGCTGGCCTTGCGTGGCGTGCGGGTCCAGGCGGCGAGCGCCGCGCATTTGTTGCGTCGCAACTTGTTGATCTATGGCGTGGGCGGGCTGGTGGTGCCGTTTGCAGGCATCAAGCTGATCGACATGCTGCTCACCGCCCTGCACCTGGTTTAACCACCTTTAGAGGAATCGATCATGGCTACTCTTTTACGTCCGGCCCTGAGCCTGATGGTGTTGATGACGGCGATCACCGGGGTGATCTACCCGCTGACCGTTACCGGGATTGCGCAGTTGGCGTTCCCGCAGCAGGCCAACGGCAGCCTGATACGCGACAGTGCAGGCCAGGTGCAGGGTTCGGCACTGATCGCACAGGCTTTCACGGGTGATGGCTGGTTCCACCCGCGGCCGTCGGCGGGGGCCTTTGCCACGGTGTCCAGTGCCGCGAGCAACCTGGCGCCGAGCAACCCGGCCCTGGCCACGCGGGTCAAGGACAGCGCGGCACAGTGGGTGGTAGCCGATCAGGGCCCGGTGCCTCTGGCATTGCTGACGACTTCGGGCAGTGGCCTGGACCCGCACTTGCCTCCTGAGGCAATACGCTATCAACTGGCACGGGTAGCCGCCGCGCGTAATTTGCCGGTGCAGACGCTCGAGCAATTGCTTGAAAAACATACCGAGCAGCCGCTGGTGGGGCCGCCGGTAGTGAACGTATTACTGCTGAACCAGGCGTTGGCGCAGCTTGAAAACTGACAGCACCCCGCAGGAGCGAGCTCTTTGAACAGCTCGCTCCTGCGGGGTTTATGTATTCAATAGGTAATTCCATGACAGATTCCGGTCGCGCCGATGCGCTCTTGGCAGATTTACCTCGCGCAGGCCGTGGCCGGCTCAAGGTGTTTCTTGGCGCAGCGCCCGGCGTGGGCAAGACCTACGCCATGCTGCAAGCGGCTCATTCCCAGGTCCGCCAAGGCGTAACGGTGTTGGCGGGGGTGGTCGAGACCCATGGTCGGGCCGAGACCGAAGCACTGCTCAACGGGTTGCCTCAGCAACCCATGCTGCGCTCGGAGTATCGCGGCGTGCAGCTCGAAGAGATGGACCTCGACGGGTTGCTGGCGGCCGCAGCCAAGCTGGTGCTGGTGGACGAACTGGCCCACAGCAACGCTCCCGGCAGCCGCCATGCCAAGCGCTGGCAGGATGTCCAGGAATTGCTGGCAGCGGGCATCGATGTCTACACCACGGTCAACGTCCAGCATCTTGAAAGCCTCAACGATCAGGTGCGTGGCATTACCGGGGTGCAGGTGCGCGAAACCGTACCCGACTGGATCGTTCAGGAAGCCTACGAACTGCTGTTGATCGACCTGCCGCCGCGTGAACTGCTGGAGCGTCTGCGTGAGGGCAAGGTGTACGTGCCCGAGCAGGCGCGGGCAGCGATCGATGCCTTTTTCTCCCAGACCAACCTCAACGCCCTGCGCGAACTGGCGATGCAGACCGCGGCGGTGTATGTCGACGATGAGCTGGATAAAGGCTATCGCCAGCAGGGGCAATCGGCTCCTGCGTTGCGTGGCCGGTTGCTGGTGGGGATTGATGGCGACGTGCATGCCGAGCGCCTGGTACGCCACGCCAGCCGCGTTGCAGAACGCAGGCATCTGCCCTGGAGTCTGGTGCATGTGGACAACGGTACGGTGCGTGACGAGCAATCGCGGCTGCGTCTGCAAAACGCTCAGCAACTGGCTGAGCGCCTGGGTGGCGAAGTGGTGTTGCTGCGCGCCGGTGAAGTGGCGAAGACCCTGATTCAACACGCCAGTGAGCGCCGTGCCAGCCTGTTGCTGGTCGGCCAGTCGCGCCTGACCTGGCGTCGGCGGGTCTTCGGTGGCGGTCTGGCTTCACGGTTGCTGCGTGATGCCCATGGCCTGGAAATCAACGTGCTCGACAATGAGCAGTCGCCCACCCCCACGTCCAGTCGTGGAGCACACACGCTGGTGTGGTTTGATTACGGCCTGGCGCTGGTGGCGACCGTTCTGGCCAGTGCCCTGGCCTGGGGCGTTTCCAGTGTGCTGGCATTGCCCAATATCTCGCTGGTGTTTTTGGCGGCCGTATTGCTGGTCGCCGTGCGCAGTAGCCTGGGGCCCTCACTGGCCTGCGCCGCGCTGTCGTTTCTGGCCTATGACTTCCTGTTCATTCCGCCCAACTTCTCGTTCAGCATCCAGCGTGAAGAAGACGTGCTGACTTTGCTGTTCTTTTTGCTCATGGCAGCCCTCACCGGCAACCTGGCGGCCCGGCAACGGCGGCAGTTGCAGGCATTGCGCGACACTCAGGAGGAAACCACGCAATTGCTCGACCTGTCGCGCAAACTGACCGCCGCCACCGATCGCCAGGCCGTGATCAATGCCGCGGCCCAGCACTTGAGCAGCTGGAAGGAACTCGATGTGTGTTTGCTCAATCGTGAACCCGGCGGTGGCTGGAAGGTTGAGACGGGTGGCCCGTTGCAGTTCAGTGAGGCCGAACGCGCTGCGGCAGATTGGGCCTGGGCCCACGATCAGCCCGCAGGCAAGGGCACCGGAACCCTGCCGATGGGGCGCTGGTGGTGGTGGCCGTTAAGCGCTGAAGAGGGGCCGCTGGCCTTGCTTGGCGTGTGCCCCAAAGAAGGCCAGCAGCTCAGCGGCCAGCGGCGCCGGTTGCTGATGGCGCTGAGTCAGCCTCTGGCCCAGGCGCTGGCGCGGGCCCGTTTGGCCCAGGACCTTGAGGCTGCGCGTTTGCATGGTGAAACCGAGCAGTTGCGCAGCGCCTTGCTGGCGTCCGTGTCCCATGACCTGCGCACGCCCCTGACCACGATGCGGGGCAGTATCGACACCTTGCTGGCACTGGGCGAGGCGATCCCTCTGGCGGATCGTCGCGAACTGCTGGAGGGCACCCGTGATGAAGCCGAGCGGCTGGACCGCTACATTCAGAACCTGCTGGACATGACCCGGCTGGGGCACGGCGCGCTGAAACTGGCCCGTGACTGGGTGTCCCCGGCCGACATTGTGGGCAGTGCCCTGAATCGGCTGCACGCGGTGCTGGCACCTTTGCAGGTGCAGGTGGATGTGCCGGCGCAATTGCCGTTGCTGCATATCCACGCAGCGTTGATCGAGCAGGCGCTGATCAATGTGCTGGAGAACGCGGCGCGCTTCTCGCCGCCTGCCGGGCGACTGGTGCTGGAGGCCGGTGCCGATGAACAGGAGTTGTGGTTTGCGGTCAGCGACCAGGGCCCGGGGATTCCGGAAGATGAGCGGGCGAAGATTTTCGACATGTTCTACACCGCCGCCCGCGGTGATCGCGGCGGGCAGGGCACCGGGCTGGGCCTGGCGATCTGTCAGGGCATGGTCGGCGCCCATGGCGGGCGAATTACCGTGGGTGACGGCATGGATGGCACGGGTACATGCATCACCTTGTATCTGCCGTTACCTGAGCAGCCGCCCCTGGATCAAGAAGAGCCCGAGCATGAACACTGATACTCTTTGGCCATTCTTTTGCTGCGATGAGATGCCATGAGCCAGTGCGCAACTATTTTGGTCATCGACGACGAGCCGCAGATCCGCAAGTTTTTGCGCATCAGTCTGGTTTCCCAGGGCTACAACGTGCTGGAAGCTGCCACGGGGGCTGACGGCTTGAGCCAGGCTGCGTTAAAGCAGCCGGACATGCTGGTGCTCGACCTGGGCCTGCCCGACATGGATGGCCAGCAGGTGCTGCGTGAATTTCGCGAGTGGTCGAACGTGCCGGTACTGGTGCTTTCGGTACGCGCCAGCGAAGTGCAAAAGGTCCAGGCGCTGGACGCCGGGGCCAACGACTATGTGACCAAGCCCTTCGGGATTCAGGAGTTTCTGGCCCGGGTGCGTGCCTTATTGCGCCAGGCACCCGCTGGCGAGGCGCAAGCGGCGGCAGTTGAGCTTGGCCCTCTGGTGGTTGATCTGGCATTTCGCCGGGTGTTGCTGGATGGCGTGGAAGTGGCACTGACCCGCAAGGAATACGCGGTGCTCGCGCAGTTGGCACGCCACCCGGGCCGGGTGATCACCCAGCAGCAATTGCTCAAGGATATCTGGGGCCCGACCCACATTGAAAACAGTCATTACCTGCGCATCGTGATTGGTCATCTGCGGCAAAAGCTGGCGGATGATCCGACGCATCCGCGATTCATTGCCACTGAAGCGGGCGTCGGGTATCGGTTGTTGACCTGAGAAGCGTCACTGCCCCTGATGATCTTCGCTTTCGTAGCGATCCAGCGTGTCTTTGGCTATTTGCCGGCCGAGGGCGATCAGTTCCGGGGCTTTGTAAAACTCAAAGAAACGGCACACCCGTTTGGGCACGTTGATCAGGATATCCGGCGGGTAACCGGCAATCTTGTATTGCGCCAGGGAGGTTTGCATTACCTCGAAACTCTGGTTGATCAAGTCCAGCAGCGAGGCGGGGCCGACGTTGTCGATGATAAAAGAGCCGGTGGCGGACTTGGGGGTGCCTTCGCTGGCAGGTTGCCGGGTTTTGGGGTAGGCCGATTCCAGCCAGGGGTTGGGCTGCTCCTCGACCAGGGGGTTGAGCATTTCCTGCTCCAGGTTCAACAGGTGTTCGGCCTGTTTGGTGCGAAACGGGATGTGCGACCCCAGCGAGCTCATCAAGCTGTCAAAGCGGCCTTTAAACGCCGGGGGGCGTTCGATGACGGGCAATTGATAATTATTGTGGTGGGTGGAGTTCAGGTTGACGGCGATGATCAGATCGCAATGGCTGGAGACGACCGGCACGATGGGTAGCGGGTTGAGCAGGCCTCCGTCGACCAGCATGCGGTTGCCCTGCATCACGGGGGTGAACAGGCTGGGAATTGCCGCCGATGCACGCATGGCCTGGTGCAGGCAGCCTTCCTGAAACCAGATTTCTTGCTGGTGGGTCAGGTCGGTTGCGACGGCGGTGTAGGGGATACGCAAGTCTTCAATGTTGATTTCGCCGACGATATTGCGGATCTGGCCGAAGACTTTTTCGCCGCGGATGGCGCCCAGTCGAAAGCTGACGTCTACCAGGCGCAATACATCGAGGTAATCCAGGCTTTGAATCCAGTCACGGTACTGATCAAGTTTGCCGGCGGCATATATGCCGCCTACCACCGCGCCCATCGAGCAACCTGCTACACAGGCAATGTCGTAGCCGCGACGCTCAAGCTCCTCAATGACGCCGATATGGGCGTAACCACGGGCCCCCCCGGAACCTAATACCAGTGCAATACGTTTTTTCATGACCCGAACCTTCGTCTGACAGGTGTTCACAATGCCTTTTTGTTCAGTGTAGCGACAGCGGTTGGCATAAATCGGGGTCTGCCAGCTAGGATGTAAGAGCATTGACTCGCCGCTCGATCAGCGTGCATCACCCGTCAGCGTGGCTGGGCTGAAAAGCGCAGCACTGCGACACGAGTTGAGACCGTTAAGGCACTTTTACGCCGCTTGCCCGTCTGAGCTTGCACTGACTATAAATTTTTGAGGGAAACATCATGAAAGCATGGCTTTGTGTACCGTTGATTGCACTGGCGTTGGCGGGTTGTGCGGGTAATAAAGCGGCTTATCGAGACAGTTGCGCAACCCAGCTGGATGCTGCCTGGCATGAGCTGGATCTGGCCAAGGCTGAAGGTTTTGCAGGGACTGTCAGTTACTCCAAAGCCCTGTCGCTGCTGACCGGGGCCAAAACCCAGCAGCAATTCGAAGCGTTTGAAGGTTGCACCACTAAGGCCGAGAAAGCGCGTTTCTATATTCGTGAATCCCGCGCAGGACGTTAAGCCGTTGCGGTGATGGGGGAGGGTGAGGATGTCTGAGCTGGTTGACCGGATAATCGCGAACATTGTGCGTCTGGAGGTCAGGTTGCTGGCCTGTCAGGCGCGTTTGCAGGCTGATACGGATCCCGAGGCCCTGCATGATTTGCGTACTACGGTGCGGCGCTTGCGCAGTCTGTTACGCCCGTTGCGGGGTTTGCCAGGTGTGGTGCAACTGGAAATGTCCGCCTCCCAGGTGGGCATTTTGACTACGCCGCTGCGAGACCTCGAAGTACTGGCCGCGCACTTGCAGCAGCAAGGCTATCCCGTGCAGGCCGCGCGGCGTTTTGAGCAGTTGTCGGGCAGTTACGCGGCGGTGGCCGACAGTGCACAACTGGCTCAATTGCTGATGATCCTCGATGTCTTCCCCCGTTTTATCCGTGCTGCCCAGCGCGAAGGCATGCTGCGAGGTTTGCGTCAGCGGATCGAGGGCGTTCTGGACAAACAGTGGCAGACCCTGGAAAAGGCCCTGAATGATCCGGGGCATGACCGGCATCGTGTCCGGCTACTCATCAAGCGTGTGCGTTACGCAGCCGAAGCCTATCCGCAGCTGGATCGTTTGCCGGTGCTGGTGCTGGGCCGCTTGAAGGAAGCGCAAAAAGCCTTGGGTGAGTGGCATGACGCCTGGCAGTGGCTGCTCCAGGCTGAGCATCAGCCTGATTTACAGCCTTGCGTGGAACAATGGCAGGCAGCGCTGGAGCGCGGTGAAAAACGCGCTGACCGTGCTTTGGTCAAATTGAGCGCGGCCTGTTTTCATTAGCAGGATCAGCAGGGGTTTTGGCGGATACAGCGCTGTGCCGAATCAGGTGGGTGAGTAGTATCGCGTCATATTTTTCTGTCTTGAGGTGCTCATGCAGTTTTTCGAATTGATCGAAGCGGTTCGGCGCAATCCACTGGATGTCACCATTACCCCGGCCTGGGCTCAGGGCCGTGCCAGTTTTGGCGGTTTGATGGTTGCTTTGCAGTACCAAGCCATGCGCGCTCAGGTCCCGGCCGAGCGCGCTTTGCGTTCGCTGGCAGTGACCTTTGTCGGCCCTGCCGAGCCGGATGTGTCGATCAGTTTTGAAGTCGAAGTACTGCGTGAAGGCAAGGCCGTCAGCCAGGTACTGGGCCGCGCGGTCCAGAATGGCCAGGTAGTGACCCTGGTGCAGGGCAGTTTCGGCAGTGCACGGGAGTCTGTCATCAACCTGGCAGGGTGCACCGCGCCGCAGGTCAAGGCCCCTGAGGACATCCCGCTACTGCCCTACATCAAGGGCGTGACCCCGGAGTTCATGCGCCACATGTCCATGGCCTGGGCTGTCGGCGCGCTGCCTTTCACCGGGCGCGGCACACGCGAAATCGGTGGCTGGGTGCGGTTTGCCGGTGATGTCAAAGACGAGCCGCTGACTGAAACCCATTTGCTGGCGCTGGTCGATACCTGGCCACCTGCGCTGTTGCCGCTGTTGAACAAACCGACAGCGGGCAGCACGCTGACCTGGACGATCGAGTTTGTGCAGCCTTTGCCACAAGCCAGCACGCTTGAGTGGTGCCAGTACCTTGCGGTGATCGAACATGCCCGCGACGGCTACGGTCATGTGGCGGCTAATCTGTGGGCACCGAATGGCGAATTGATCGCGATCAGCCGCCAGACCGTAGCGGTCTTTGGTTAATCAAAATGTCTGGCTGCGCTGCGCGGTTCTGTCTTCGAGCTTGCGGCCCTGGTGTTGCAAAGCCATGCCTGCGAACAGGGCCAGCAGACCGATGCAGGCAGTCACGGCGTTCTCACTGAATACGCCCCAGGCCAGTAGCAGAAAAGCCAGCACCATCATGGGAATTGCGATCAGGTTCAGTGCCTGATGCGCAGGGCTCAGATGGCTCTGCGGGTTGGAGCGCCATTGCCAGGCTGGCAGGTTTGGATGACGTTTGCCCATGATTGCTCTCCTTGTTTTGTTCAAGTGTTCAGCCTGGGCTGAACCGTATGGACAAAGCATATGCCCGGGTTGCGGGCTGGGCGAATCAACTGTGGCTATTGGCCCGATAGGGTCTTTTCTATAGTTTCAACTGGCCGATAGCCCGATTCAGTTCACCTGCCAGCGTCGCCAGCTGGTTGCTGGTAGTGGCGGAGTCGACGGTCTGCTGCACAGTGTTTTCGGTGACGTCACGGATGCTGACCACGGCCCGGTTCATTTCTTCTGCGACCTGGCTTTGCTGCTCGGCGGCCACAGCGATCTGGGTGTTGCTTTCGCGCATTTGCGCTACCGCGCGGGTGATCTCGGCCAGGGCGGCCCCGGCTTCCTGGGCCTGCTGTACACAGTCGTCGGCCTTGAATGAGCTTTCCTGCATAAAGTCCACGGCGTCCCGGGTACCTGCCTGCAAGGCCGAGACCATCGAAGTGATCTCGTCTGTGGACGTTTGTACGCGCTTGGCCAGATGTCGCACTTCATCGGCCACAACCGCAAAGCCCCGGCCCATCTCCCCGGCCCGGGCTGCTTCAATGGCGGCGTTTAACGCCAGCAGGTTGGTTTGTTCGGCAATGCTGTGAATCACGCTGACCACGCTATTGATTTTCTGACTGTCCTGGGCGAGTTGCTGAATCATCTCGGCGGTTGTTTGCACCCCTGTGGACAGGCTGGCGATGGATTGCTGCACGCGGCTGACCACTTGCTGCCCGCTGCCGGCCAGGTCATCTGCAGTTTGCGACAGGTCGCGGGTAGCACCGGCGTGCTGGGCGATGTGGTGGACGGTGGCTGACATCTGATTGATCGCAGTGGCTGCCTGATCGGTTTCGCTCTGCTGGCCGAGCATGCCATGGCGTACTTCGTCCATGCTGCTGGCCAGGCGCGCGGCGCCGGCGTCAAGCTGCGCGGCAGTGTCGGCGACGGTATTCACCACTCGCTGGTAACCGGCCTGCATGGCATTAAAGGCACTGGCCATTTGTCCTACCTCATCGGTACAGGCCAGTGGTACGCGAGCGGACAAGTCGCCTGTTTGCTCGACATGCAGCATCACATCCTTGAGGGTATTAAGTTGGCTGAGCAAAAATCGGATCAACAGTTGCGAGGCTCCGAGCATGGCCAGCATCAGAACCAGCACGGCGACTGCATAGTTGGGCAGGCGCTCCATGAACACCTGAGCCAGGCTGGGGGCATAAGCCAGTACCGCGATTTTTTGATTGTCGCCGCGAGTCAGTACCCGGGCACCGAGCAACGGGTTTTGCCCGAGCAGTGGCATGGAGTTGATGGAAACCCAGCCGTTGGCATTGCTCAGTTGCGGCAGGGACTGGGCAGGTAAGCGCAACAAATGGCTGGCTTCAGGCCAGGCCTTGTCTGCGGGCCAGGCACCGAGCAGCTGCGCCTGCGCCAGGGCGCTGGCCTGAGCGGCATCACTGCGTGATTGCTGTTCAAGCTGCACCGCGTACAGCACCAGCAGCAACGTGGTGATAAAAGCCACCGCGTTGACGGCCCAGAATTTGTATTTGAGCGAGATGTTGCTAAGCCAGGTACCCATGGAAGGTCTTCTCTGATTTTGCGGAACAATATTGGCAAGGTGCCATCATTGTGCCGCTATTCGAAGAGGGCCCGGTTGATATGGGTCAAGGGTGGAGGTTGCTGACGAGGCTCGATGCATCTGACACACCGGGGGATATTCGGCGACGGCTGCGCCGTCGATCGCAGCCTCGCAAAGCTCGTCAGCTGCTACAGGGGCGTTTTTGATCTGCCGGCCCCTTCGCGAGAGCCTTGAGTGGCGGCAGGGAGACGGTTCTAAAAGCTAAGCCGGCAGTCCAAAAAACGTCCGTGCGCAAGCCGTCGTATGCTCGGCCAGATCCTGTTCGCTCTCTTGGCGATGCACCGCCACCTCACGCAAAACTTCGGTCAGATAGGCCGGTTCATTACGGCCACTTTTCGGTTTTGGCCGCAACGTTCTCGGCAGCAAATATGGCGCATCGCTTTCAAGCATCAGGCGACCCCGGGGAATATCCCGTACCAGCGGATGCAAATGGGTCCCGCGCCGCTCGTCGCAAATCCACCCCGTGATACCGATGTGCAAGTCCAGGTCCAGATAGCTGAACAGCGCTTTCTTTTCGCCGGTAAAGCAATGCACCACGGCCGCCGGCAAATGGTCGCGATAGTTGCGCAGGATCTCCAGCAGACGCTGATTGGCATCACGTTCGTGCAGGAACACCGGTAATTGCAGTTCAACCGCCAATGCCAAATGTTCTTCCAGCACTTTTTCCTGTTGCGGGCGCGGAGAGAAATCGCGGTTGAAATCCAGCCCGCATTCACCCACGGCGCGCACTTGGGGCTCTTTGAACAAGGCCAGTAAACGCTGAGCGCTGTCGCTGTTCCAGTCACTGGCCGAGTGCGGATGAATACCCGCCGTGGCAAACAGCCGTTGTCCGTTTTCGTCAAGTTCGCGACACAGTTGCAAGGCCAGTTCACTGCCTTCAACGCTGGTGCCCGTGAGGACCAGTTGGGCCACGCCAGCGGCGTAAGCACGGTCTAAAACCGCCTGGTGTTTGCCGTCGAAGCTGGAGTTGGTCAGGTTGACGCCGATATCGATGAGTTGCATGGTGCTACCTCAGGCCACAGGCCGAGAAGCATATCAGAGCTGTAGATTTATAAGAAAAACCAAGAACTACAGACCGTTATGGTTGTCTTTGAATGCCGCAACAACGCAATGCCCGGTCTTCTACAAGACCCATTGACTGTTTTGCGCGCTGTTCCCGGCGCTTAAAACCCCCAAAAGGGGCAACCGGTTGTCGGTTAATCCGACACGGCACCGGGCTGTATTCTTTCCGGAGAACGGATGACAAGACCCACACTATTGATTGCGCTGTGCCTGCTGCTGTTGCCCTTGCCGGCACTGGCACGCCTGGCCGGACCGTTACAGGTCGGGCAGCCCGGTCAGGTCCGCGATCTGGCGCAGATCCGCAGCAGTCAGGTGTTGCGGGTGCTGGTCAACCAAAGCCGCAATAGTTCGGGAGAGGTGCAGGGCCAGGCGATTGGTGTTGAATATCACCGCTTGCGCGCATTCGAGCATTACCTCAATGGCCACGCCCGTGATGGCCAGCAAATCACCCTCAAAATCATTCCCAAATCCAAGGATCAATTGCTGGGTGCCTTGTCGCGCGGTGAAGGTGATCTGGTGGCCCCTGGGGAGTTGCTCGACTTCAAGCCCAGCCATGCCATCAGCCCCAGTGATCCGATCGTCGATGACGTGCCTTTGTTGCTGGTGGGGATTAAAGGTGAGCGCAGGTTCAGCCGTTTTGAGCAGTTGTCGGGGCGTACCGTGGCACTTACCACCGGCAGCGCAGCCGGTGCAGCGGTCAATATGATCAATCAGAAGCTGGCCCTGCGAAAATTGCCCGCGGTAAAAATCGAATGGGTGGACCCCAGTCTGGCCGTCGAAGACGTGCTGGAGATGGTTCAGGCCGGTATTTTCCATCTGACTATTGTTGAGCGACCGATTGCCGAGCGTTGGGCAACCTTGATGCCCAAGTTGCGTTTTGACCGTAAGGTTCTGGTCAGCGAGCCTGCTGCCATGCGCTGGTATGTACGGCGTGATGCCTCAATGCTACGGGCCAGCATTGACCGGTTTTTGCTCAGCTATAAAGCTCCCTCCGATCAGGACGTCGCTTTTGAGCGGGTGTACCGGCGGCTATACCGCGTGCATTACCCGTTGGCCCGGGCCGATCGCCAGAAGCTTGAAAAACTGCGGCCGATCCTGCAGAAACATGCGCGTCAGCAGGGTATGGACTGGCTGAATCTGGCAGCTTTGGCGTTCAAAGAGTCAACCCTTGACCCTGATGCCCGGGGGACTGGCGGCGCGACGGGGTTGCTGCAAATTACCCCGTCGGCAGCCCAGAGAGTGGGGGTCAATAATATTCAGAACGTGGATAACAATGTTCAAGCCGGGGCCAAGTATCTGGCGATGATCCGTCGCAAGTTCTTTTCCAGCCCCAAACTCAATGAGCGTGAACGCATGGCCTTTGTTCTGGCGGCCTACAACATGGGGCCGGAACGGGTACAGGGCATGCGGGCCGAGGCCAGGAGGCGCGGCCTGAACCCTGATCAATGGTTCTTCCAGGTGGAGCGTATTGCCATGGAGCAGGTGGGAATGGGGGCCGTCAGCTATGTTAATAGTGTGAATAAATACTATTTGGCCTTTGACCGGGAGCGTGACTCGCTGGAGCCAGTGAAGCCTAGGCTGGTCTCTCGCAAATAATCGAATAATTTGATTGTTATGTCGGGTTTATTCGACTTTTAACATGATGAAAACTGATTAATATGGCGAGCATTCCCCCCCTGATGATCTAAAGGACTACACCATGAGCAAATTGATCCAAACCGTTCTGGGCACCCGTGCAGGCTATGGCCTGACAGTTTTACGGGTTTTCGTGGGCATCATTTTTGCTGCTCATGGCTCACAAAAACTCTTCGGCTGGTTCGGTGGTGGTGGACTTGCGGGGACTGCGCAATGGATGGAAAGCATTGGTCTGACGCCGGGCACCTTGATGGCACTGTTGTCTGGCGGTACTGAGTTTTTTGCTGGCCTGGCCCTGATTGTCGGCTTGCTGGCCCGTCCTGCTGCATTGGGTCTGTCATTCACCTTGTTGGTGGCGATTTTCTCGGTGCATATCCATAACGGTTTGTTTATGGCCAACAATGGCTATGAGTTTGCGCTGGCGCTGTTGGGCGGTACGGTTGCGGTGTTGCTTGAAGGCGCAGGCAAGTTGTCCATCGATGGTGCTATCGCCAAATAAAGTGCAACGCTCTCTAAAAGGCCCGCCTGAAGCGGGCCTTTTTCGTTGTACGCGATTGTTGACAGTTGTAAGCAGGTTTATCTAGGATGTTTTCTTGCGCCGATTTAAACAGCTACTTGCGGGGCGCCAGAGGGTTCAAAGACCCTCTAAGAGGCTTGAAGCAGGCCTCGAAATACCGCTAAAGCGCTGGTTCGGTGTTGCCTCTCACCTGCCACGCAGAACCTTGAGGCGGAGAACCGAAACATGAGTCAAACACGTCCCCTTGTGCGTCTCGAGCCGATCACGGCCAACTTGAACCTGCGCAATCCAAAAATCCTTCTTGGCGGTAAACATCAGCCTACGCTGTTGCGTTATCTGGACGGCTGGCCGCGTCGCAAAGGTCGTGCTTCGGCATTTCTGATTCAGTTTGTTGAAGAGGGCGACAACCTGGCCCGCTTTGCCAGCAACAGCTTTGATCTGGCGGTGATTCAATCCCCCAGTGCCGAAAACGCCGAAGTGGTGATCCGTAACCTGACACGTGTTTCGCGTCAGGGCCTGATCACCCTGCGCTGAAACTAGGGATACTCAATCGCTACGATGTACACCCATTGCTCTCCAGTGGGTGTCTGAACCTGTACTTCGGCATCCAGTGATTTTCCAATCAGCGCCCGGGCCAGGGGCGAGTCGATGCTGATCAGGCCTTGTTTAAGGTCCAGTTCGTCGGGACCGACGATGCGGTAGCGCGACTGTTTGGCGTCTTCATCTTCAATTGTGACCCATGCCCCGAAGTAGACCTTGTTCGGGTCGCTGGGCTTTTCGCTGACGACCTTGAGGCTTTCCAGACGCTTGGTCAGAAAACGCACGCGACTGTCGATCTCGCGCAGCATTTTTTTGCCATAGGTGTATTCGGCATTTTCCGAGCGGTCGCCCTGGGCCGCAGCCTCACTGACCGACTGTGTCACTTGCGGTCTGCGCACGTGCCACAACTCGTGCAGCTCGGCACGCATCCGCGCTTCACCTTCGGGGGTGATCAGCGCGGTGCCGGCAGGGCGGGGAGGGCGATAGCGGCTCATGGGCATCCATTGGCATATGAAAAGCGCGAGTCTATCAGCCCTCGCGCAACACGGTTAGCGGGCTGGCATTGAGCGCCCTGCGGGTGCCAAACACACCTGCACCGCCGACCATCACTGCACCCAGTACGGGCAGAACCAGCAACCACGGGTGCGGGTGCCATGGCAAGTCGAAGGCAAATCGATACAGCACCAGACTCACCAGTTCGGTGCCCAGGGCTGCCAGTAAGCCGCTGGTAGCTCCCAGCAGGCCGAACTCTATACGCCGGGTCTTGATCAACAGTCGCCGCTCGGCGCCCAGTGCCCGAAGCAAGGCACCTTGACGGATGCGTTCGTCCAGGGTCGATTGCAAGCCGGAAAACAGCACCGCCATGCCTGCGGCCAGGACAAACAGCAGCACGTATTCAACGGCAATGGTGACTTGTGCAAGGATGCTGCGCAGCTGCGCCAGCAGAGCTTCGATAGGCAGAATGGTCACGGCCGGAAAGCTGCGCGACAGATCGATGATCTGCTGGTCATGGCCCGGGGCCAGGTAAAAACTGGTGAGGTAGGTGGCGGGCAGGTCCTGCAAGGTGCCTGGCTGGAAGATCATGAAGAAGTTGGGCTGGAAATTGTCCCAGTTGATGCTGCGTAAACTGGTGACCTGCGCCTCCCGATTGACCCCGGCTACGGTGAAGATCAGGTGATCGCCCAATTTGAGTTTAAGGCTTTCGGCAACTTTGGTTTCAACCGACACACCGGGTATGTCGTCGCCCGGTTGGGCTGTCCACCATGTGCCCGCCGTCAGTTTGTTTCCGGCCGGCAGGTCGGCGGCCCAGGTCAGGCTAAGGTCGCGCTGCACTGCTTTGTCGCCTGCCGAGTCTTTGCTGACGATCTCTTGTACAGGTTCGCCATTGATACTGATCAGGCGTCCGGGGACTACCGGGTACAGTGGCGCGGCCTGAGCTTGCAGCTCGTGCAGGCGGGCGCCAAAAGCCTCTTTGTCGGCCGGCAGGATATTCAGGGCGAAGTAGTTGGGCGCATCTTTGGGCAACTGATTTTGCCAGGTGTCGAGCAGCTCGCCACGCAGCAGGGCAATCAAGGCCATCGACAGCAGAATCAGGCCAAAGGCCAGTGCCTGGCCAGCCGCCGCCAACGGATGGCGCAGTAACTGGCCAAGCCCCAGACGCCAGGGCAGCGAAGCCCGGGCCAACAGGCGGCGAAGGCTCTGCAGGCCCAGCAGTAAAAGACCGCCGAGTACCAGCGCGGCAATGATACCGCCGCCAAGCAGGGCGAAAGTGAGCACCAGGTCGAGGCTCATGCGCCACATGATCAGTCCCAGTGCCAGTAACGCGGCGCCGTAAACTGTCCAGGTGCTGGCCGGGGTCGGCAATATGTCACGGCGCAGTACGCGCAGCGGCGGTACGCGCCCCAGCGCGGCCAATGGCGGCAAGGCGAAGCCGGCCAGTGCCACCAGCCCGGTACCCATCCCGGCAATGGCCGGCATCAGACCGCCGGCGGGCACATCCGAGGGCAATAAATCATGCAGCAACGCAAACAGCCCCAGCTGGGCCACCCAGCCGAGCAGGGCTCCCATGAGGCTGGCCAGCAGCCCCAGCACTGCGAGCTGCAGGGTAAACAGCCAGAGGGTTTCACGTCGGGACAGGCCCAGGCAGCGCAGCAGGGCGCTGGCGTCAAAACGGCGATTGGCGAAGCGGGTTGCAGACAGTGCCACTGCGACACCTGACAGCAGCACCGCCACCAGGCTGGCCATATTCAGGTAACGTTCGGCCTTGCCAAGCGCGCCGCCAATCTGCTGGTTGCCATCACGTCCGTCCAGCAGGCGCTGGTTGGCATCGAGTCCGGGCTTGATCACCAGGCGATAGGACTCAAGTGCCGGTGCGTCACCGCGCCACAGTTCGCGAAAGCTGACCCGGCTGCCGGGCTGCACGATACCGGTGGCGGCGAGGTCGTCCAGGTTGATGAGTACGCGTGGGGTGAGGCTGTAGAAGTTGCCAGCGCGGTCGGGCTCGTAGGTCAGGACACGGGCGATACGCACGGTTTTGGAGCCGACATCGATTTCGTCACCGACTTTCAAGTCCAGCGCTGTCAGCAGTCTGGCTTCGACCCAGGCCTCGCCTGGCTTGGGGCCACCACCGGGTTGCTCCTCGGCATAGGGTTGCGCTGCGCTTTTTAGCTCGCCACGCAAGGGGTAAGCGCTGTCTGCCGCCTTGATACTGGACAGCTGAATGCCGTTGTCGGTGGCGATGACGCTGGAAAACTCCACGACCCGGGCGTGTTGCAGGCCCAACTCGTTACCGACCTTGATTTGTTCTTCACGTGCCGGTGAGCTGCCATCCAGCACCAGGTCGGCACCCAGGAATTCGGTGGCGCGCAGCAACATTGCGCCATTCAGGCGGGCACCGAAGTAACCGATGGCCGTACTGGCCGCGACGGCGACCAGCAGTGCAAAGAACAGCACACGCAACTCACCGGCGCGGGCATCGCGCAGGAGCTGGCGCACGGCGAGGCTGAACAGGCGCAACAGCGGCAAGCGTGCCATCAAGGCTCCAGGGGGCCGACCAAATGGCCGGCTTCAAGACGGATCAGGCGCCGGCAACGATGGGCCAGGCGTTCGTCGTGGGTCACCAGCACCAGCGTAGTGCCGCGTTCCTTGTTTAATTCAAAGAGCAATTCGGTAATGCGCTCACCGGTGTGACTGTCCAGATTGCCGGTGGGTTCATCGGCAAACAGTACATCCGGATTGGCCGCAAACGCCCGGGCAATCGCTACCCGTTGTTGTTCGCCACCGGAAAGCTGGCGCGGCGAATGGCTCAGGCGTTGCCCCAGGCCGACCCGTTCCAGCAGGTGACGAGCGTGTTCGCGAGCGTCTTTGCGGCCTTCAAGCTCCAGCGGCAACATGACGTTTTCCAGCGCGTTGAGGCTGTCGAGCAACTGGAATGACTGGAACACAAACCCCACGTGTTCAGCTCTGACACGTGCGCGCTGATCTTCGTCCAGACTGCTCAGAGCACGTCCGGCGAGGATCACTTCACCCTGACTTGGCAAATCGAGGCCGGCCAGCAAACCCAGCAGAGTGGATTTTCCGGAACCGGATGCACCAACAATCGCCAGGCTGTCGCCCTTGTTCAGCTCAAGGCTCAAAGGGTGCAGGATGGTCAACTCGCCTTCCGCGCTAGGAACCACTTTGCTAAGGTTCTGCGCGGTGAGAATACTTTCGCCCATGGAGAATCCAATGCGTGTGTGGTTTTTAAGTGCTGCTCTGGCCCTGATGTGTATGGCGCAGAATGCAGCGGCAGGAACAATCTTGATTGTTGGCGATAGTATCAGCGCCGCTTTCGGCCTGGATACCCGTCTAGGGTGGGTGTCGTTGCTGGAGCAGCGGCTCCGGCAGCAAGGCTACGACGACCAGGTGATCAATGCCTCGGTCAGCGGTGACACCAGTGCTGGAGGGCTGGCGCGGCTGCCTGCACTGCTTGCAGAGCATAAACCCGATGTGGTGATTGTCGAGTTGGGCGGTAATGATGGCCTGCGCGGTCAGTTGCCGGCGCAATTGAAACAAAATCTTGGCAGCATGATTGATCAGTCCCTGGAGGCGGGGGCGAAGGTGCTGCTGTTAGGCATGCAGATACCGCCCAATTATGGTGCGCGCTACACGACGGCTTTTGCCGCGGTTTACAGCGAACTGGGTCAGGAGAAAAAGGTCAGTCTGGTGCCTTTTTTCCTTGAAGGTATTGGTGGTCATCCTGAGCTGATGCAGGCCGATGGCATACATCCGGCGGTCGGAGCGCAGGGCCGTTTGCTGGATAATGTGTGGCCAGCGCTAAAACCGCTGCTTTGATGCTTTTCTAGTGCCGGTGTTTCGGCTAAGGTGGCGCCCCCCCGATTTGGAGCCCCTGATGTCGCGTCCTGCCTGGTCTTTATATGCCTATCAACTGATCGAGCCCGATGAGCAGCTCGATTTGTTCGCCTGCCAGGAGGTACGGGTGCATCTGGTGACGCGCCAACTCGAGCTGGGAGGCACCATTGACCGCACGCTGTGCGGCTCGTTGCTGCCTGCGCAGCCGCGCTGGTCTGATGTCACGCGCAAGGTCTTCCAGGATCATCGACTGTGCCCCTTGTGTCGGGCAATTATCGAGTCGCAACGCCGTGGCACCGAGCCGATCTGGCCTGAGTTACGCTTTGAACTATGATGTAACCTGTCTTACGCCCAGCCCGCTCACGATCAACGTGGGCGCGGTGTACACTCCCTTTTTTATCCCCCGTTGTTTATGCGAAGGATGTTCCGGATGTTGTCGCGCCTACCTGCAGTCACCCGCTACCTGTCTGTTGCCGCACTCTGTGTTGCGGGTCCCGTTTCTGCGCTCGAATTTCCGCTGCCGCCGCCTGGCGAAGATGTAGTCGGGCAGGTGCAGGTGATCAAGGGCAAGTACGAAGACTCCTTCGCTGACCTGGGCAACCAGTACGAACTGGGCTACTCGGAAATGATCGCAGCCAACCCGGGGGTGGACGCCTGGTTGCCGGTCAAAAAGAATCCCGATGGCACGGTAGTCGACACCGATATCATATTGCCGACCCAGTTCATCTTGCCGCCGGGCAAACGTGAAGGGATCGTGATCAACCTGGCCGAATACCGCCTGTACTACTTCCCCAAGGATCAGAACAAGGTTTTCACCTTTCCGCTGGGGATTGGTCGTGAAGGGTGGGGCTCACCTTTGGGGCTCACCAAGGTCACGGCCAAGACGCCTAACCCGACCTGGACTCCGCCGGCTTCGATCAAGGCCGAGCACGCCAAGAATGGTGACCCGCTGCCCAATGTGGTGCCGGCCGGCCCGGATAACCCGTTGGGCCCCTTCAAGTTCACGCTTGGCATGCCGGGTTACCTGATACACGGTTCGAACGCGAAGTTTGGCATCGGTACAGGAACCAGCCATGGCTGTTTCCGCATGCTTAACAAGAACGTGCTGGAAATGGCGCAAATGGTGCCGGTAGGCACGCCGGTAAGAATCATCAACGAACCCTACAAGCTGGGTTTGAGCGACGGCAAGGTCTACCTTGAGGTTCATGAGCCCTTGAATGTGAAGGATGGTTCTTTGTTGGCCGTCAGTGACAAGTCGCATTTGACGCCGGAAGACTTGCAGAACAAGTACGCTGCGTTTATCAACTTTCTGCTTAAGCACAAAGATCTGGAGAACAGCATCCAGATCGACAAGGACAAGGCATTTCCTGTCGTGGGGGCCGAGACCGGAATCCCGGAAGAAATAGGCGTTGCCAACTCAGTTGAGCCTGTTGGTCAGTCGCTCGATTACGTGCAGTAAACCCACGTAAAAAAACCGCCACTGTTAATGCCGTGGCGGTTTTTTATTGCCCGCTTAAGTTGCAGGCAATAAAAAGCCGACCCGAAAAAAGGGTCGGCTTGATAATAATCCCGAAGGATTATTACTTGCGGCTTGCTTTTTCAAGCATGCGCAGAGCGCGTTCGTTAGCTTCATCAGCAGTCTGCTGTGCTTTTTGAGCAGCAGCCAGAGCTTCGTCAGCTTTACGGTATGCTTCGTCAGCACGAGCCTGGGAGCGAGCTGCTGCATCTTCAGTTGCAGTCAGGCGGGCTTCAGTTTCTTTAGATACGCTGCTGCAACCGGTAGCCAGAACTGCGGCCAATGCCAGAGCAGAGAATTTCAGAACGTTGTTCATCGTGTTCCCCTTCAAGGACTTTCTATTTGAAGCTGCTCCTTCAAAGTGAGGAAACAGCCGGCGTACATACTACCCATTACTTGTAGTAAGTAAACTGACCTAGCGCAAGAACCAAAAAAAATATTTGGGAATCAATGCTGATGGACTAGCTTTAACTGATTGTGCTTAAAAAACAGCCAGCTTAGAGCACTTGGGGCAGGGCAAGCTCCAAGCGCAATGGCGTGACTTTAAGTTAGGTAGTACGTCATAGGCTTAACTTTCAGAAAAATCATAAGGGTGCTGGCAAGTTATCGCGCTGTCCCCCGTGGGAGTTGATAGCGCGTCCCTGATGGCGAAGTGGTTCCCTCCACACAAAAACAACAGTAATGTAGAGGTCACGGTTCGAGACCCGCTAAGGAGCAATGATGAGCGAGGCGCTGTCTATCCACCATGACCAGGCAGGTCACCAGTTTGAGACCACTGTCGACGGTCATCGTGCTTACCTGACCTACATGGATCTGGGCAAGCAGACTCTGGATATCTACCGCACCTTTGTACCCAATGCCTTGCGTGGTCGGGGAATTGCGGCAGCATTGACGGAACAGGCGCTCGATTACGCCGAAAAGATGGGATACGAAGTGATTCCTTCTTGCTCTTATGTAGAGCGTTATATGGAACGCCACAAGCGCGTCCAGGCGAAAACCTGAAACCAGAGACACATAAACGCCGGGCATGCCCCGGCGTTTTTGCGTGTGCTTTAAAATCCTGATCAACCCCCTGCCGCCTCCAGCCCCGCCCGTAGCGCCAGGTGACGCTCTTCAGCCCTGCATCTTGATCAAGGCCACCAGCGCCCGATCCCATATCTGTCGCGTGCGCACCCACACCAGCTCTTGCCAGTCGCTGTCGGCCGGAAAAAACTGTTCGAGCAATTGCTCCTTGATCCGGTGCGCCTGCGGGCTGTCCAGGTTGCCGTACAGATGCAGCCACTGGTCATCGCGCAGAACGTTGTGAATCTGCTCGCCGGGATAGGTGCCGCACTCGATTACAAATGGCATGAGGCGTACGTGGGGCAGGGCATCAATGATCGCTTGAGAGGCGTATCCGGTGGCAGTTGCGGCAACCCCTGTATCGCTGTGGCTATTGGCCCCGGTGATCAGGGTGAACAACCAGGGGCCAAACAGCTGTTGTGCATCTGCAAGGGCCGGGTAGGCGGCCTGAGTAATAGTCAGAGCATTGGATGGCCATAATCGCCCGCGCCGGTATGCAGGTCGAAGCACATTGCAACGCTGGCAGCGCCAAGGTGCTCCTGCAGAATCCGGTGCAGGGTGCGGTTCGACCAGCAGGCCCTGTTACCGCCATAAAACAGTCCGTCGGGATGGTGATACTGGCCTGCCTCGACAATTGACATGACTGCCGGCCAACCCTCGCTCTGAACTCGCTCATTGAGCAGGGCATCGGCCTGATCGCGGTGCGGGCCGCGTAATTGATCGCAGGTGTAGATGGCATGCAGCGCATCGTAAGCCTGGTTGTCCGGCAGTGCCTGACTGAAGTCCAGGTAATTACGATTGAGGTCGATATTGTCCTCGTTGACCCGACGTATCCAGGCAGTGCCCCACGGGTTGATCAGGTGAATCATCAACACCGCAACGTCGTCAGGCAGGGTTTGCGGGTTGAATGTCTGCAGCCACTGGCGTTGGCAGTCAGAGCCATAAAAGCCTTCCACACCATGAGTGCCGCTCAGCGCGATCAATACGCGCTTTGCCTGGGGGTTGCCGATCAGGGCGACATCGGTGCTCAGTGCTTCGCCAAATGGACCGCAGAGAGGGTGTGGGTAGTGGTAAAGACGCGCGTTTGCCGCAGTGGCTGCGGCCAAAAACTGTTCACGCTGGCGGGTAAAGTTGCGGTGTGACGGGAAACCTGTGCTCATGCTTCTCTCCTGTCGATAAACGCACCATGGCATTCAAGCATTCGGAAATAAACGGGGTATGGCCGCAAGCCCCATAGCTACGATTTTTGAGCGGTGGTTGGTGGCTCGCGGGAGAGAGAGCAGATATCTGCAGCCCGAATGCCGGTATTTCGCGTCTATCCCTTGCTGGAGCAGGTGAGCTCCGGCAAGGGATGTTGACGATTAGCCGCGGGTACGTTTTGGCAATACATCCTTGAGCTTGGCGTGCATGCTGCGCAAGGTGGTTTCAGTGCTGGCCCAGTCGATGCAGGCATCAGTGATGGAGACACCGTACTGCAAGTCTTCAAGGTTCTTGGGAATCGCCTGGCAGCCCCAGTTCAGATTGCTCTCGACCATCAGGCCGATAATCGACTGGTTGCCTTCGACGATCTGGTTGGCCACGTTTTCCATCACCAGCGGTTGCAGGGCCGGGTCCTTGTTGGAGTTGGCGTGGCTGCAATCGACCATGATGTTGGGGCTGATTTTTGCCTTGTTCAGCGCTTGCTCGCACAGAGCGACGCTGACCGAGTCATAGTTCGGCTTGCCGTTGCCGCCGCGCAATACCACGTGCCCGTAAGCGTTGCCCTTGGTGGTGACGATCGACACGCCACCTTCCTGGTTGATACCCAGGAAGCGATGCGGGCTGGAAACCGACTGCAGGGCGTTGATTGCAACGGTCAGGCCGCCGTCAGTACCGTTTTTGAAGCCTACAGCCGAGGACAGGCCGGAAGCCATTTCGCGGTGAGTCTGCGATTCGGTGGTACGCGCACCAATGGCCGACCAGCTGATGAGGTCCTGCAGGTACTGCGGAGAAATCGGATCAAGGGCTTCAGTTGCAGTTGGCAGGCCCATTTCGGCCAGGTCCAGCAGCAGTTTGCGACCGATATGCAGGCCGTCTTCGATCTTGAACGAGTCATCCAGGTACGGGTCGTTGATCAGGCCTTTCCAGCCGACCGTTGTCCGTGGTTTTTCGAAATAGACGCGCATCACCAGATACAGCGTGTCGCTGACTTCTGCGGCGAGCACCTTGAGGCGCTCGGCGTACTCGTGGGCAGCCTTGATATCGTGAATCGAGCAAGGCCCGATGACAACGAACAGTCGATGGTCTTTGCCATCCAGGATATTGCGAATTACCTCACGCCCTTTGGTCACGGTCTGCAGTGCCGCTGCACGCAAAGGCATCTCGCGCTTGAGCTGCTCCGGGGTGATAAGGGTTTCGTTGGAGGCAACGTTTAGGTCGTCAATCGGTAAATCAGCCATCGTGTTACTCGTCAGGTCACGGGTGCCGGCCGCCAGCGATCCCCGAGCGGCGGAGCACAGCATGATTGAGCGCACCGGGGAGCCGAACCTTAACGCGTTATCCGCTTATTCGACAATGGGCAGGCGCAGCTTTAATCCTGTGCTGTATGGGCCAGGGCACGGTCAAGTGTGGCCTGAGAGAACTCCACGGCGTGACGATTGACCCACTCCAGAGCCAGAGTTTCAATATTTGCCGGGGGCAGGGCCTGTTGGTGCTGGAGGCGGCAGTAGTGCTCGATCTGACATACCTGTTCGCCCATTCGCGCGCCAAACAGAGTCTGATCATCAGTGAACGCGACCCCGACCCTGTAGCCCTCGGGCTGTTTCTTGCACCAGGCTATGTACCCTGGATAGCGTGCGTTCTCCCCCAGGGTCGGCATGCACATGTCTACAGCCGTACCGCTTCGCCAGCCTCTATCGCTATTGCATGACACGCCGCCGAGGCTGATAGAGTGCAGCTTCTGGCGTGAAAGAGAAGGTTGTTTGCGGGGTGTTATCTCAACAGGAACATCATCTGGGTGAGGTAAGAAACGACCCATGTACACACACTCCAAGTGCCAGCACTTTGATATTGTTTTCCTGAGTATAGTGAGTGAAATGGATCTGACTGATTTTGATGCGGATCAGCGTCTGCTGGCCTTGCCCGGTACCTCGCTGGTGGTGTTTACCAGCGCCGGATGCGCGGCGTGCCGCACGGCGCGCAAAATGTTGCCTCATATGCAGTTACCCATCGATCAACTGTGCTGGATCGACGCAGGTGATAACGGTGGTCTGGTCGAGCGCTATGAGATTTTTCATCTGCCAAGCCTGTTCGTTGTGCATAACGGAGCGTTTTACGGTGAATTGAAATCACGTTTGAGCGAGGGTGAGCTGGCGCACCACATTCGCCTGGCTTTGCTGCTTGAGCCTGACGAACTACCTTGAATCGGTATTGAAAGCCGGATTGAACCTGCGGAGGCGACATGAGCAAAGGCTTAAAGGGCAAGCTGGTGCTGGCCATTTCTTCCCGGGCATTATTCGATTTGAGCATCAGCCATCAGGTGTATCTGACACAAGGAATCGAGGCTTACCGCCAGTACCAGATCGAACATGAAGATGAGGTGCTGGCGCCCGGGGATGCATTTGCGCTGGTAAAAAAACTGCTCAGTTTCAATGCCAGCCTCGGCCATGAGCGGGTCGAGGTGGTGCTGGTGTCGCGTAACAGTGCGGATACCGGGTTGCGGGTGTTCAATTCTATCCAGCACTACGGCCTGGGCATCTCCCGGGCGGCATTTTCGGGTGGCCGCAATCCCCACGCGTATCTCAGTGCATTTGGCTGCGATCTGTTTTTGTCGACCCATGCACAAGACGTGCGTAGCGCGCTGGACGCCGGTTTTGCGGCGGCGACGATTCTCTCCGGTGGTGCGCGGCGTGCCGAAAGCAACGAGTTGCGTATCGCGTTCGACGGTGACGCGGTGCTGTTTTCGGATGAGTCCGAGCGTGTTTTCCAGGCAGGCGGTCTTGAGGCATTTCAATCCCTGGAGCGTGAATCAGCCCGTAGTCCGTTGCGGGGCGGCCCGTTCAAGGGCTTTCTGGAGGCCCTCAACCTGTTACAGAGAGAGTTTGCTGACGACACGTGCCCGATTCGTACCGCACTGGTGACGGCGCGATCGGCGCCTGCCCATGAACGGGTGATCCGCACGTTGCGCGACTGGGATATTCGTCTGGACGAATCCCTGTTTCTCGGTGGGCTGGATAAATCAGCATTTCTTGAAGCCTTTGCGGCCGATGTGTTTTTTGATGATCAGGCCGGCCATTGTGAGAGGGCGCGTCAAGTTGTCGCCACCGGTCATGTACCTCATGGCATAAGCAATGAGACCAGGGACCTCACGTCCGATTAAGCACTATGTGTAAGTCATCGTACGGGTCATCGTACTTGTCAGGGCGCTGCTAAGCTGAATCCATCTCGGCCATTCAGGCAGTCGGGGAGGTCGCATGATTCGCTCGATACTGTATGCCACAGACCTCGGAATTTACGCTCCGGTTGTAATGCAGCATGCATTGGGTATGGCCCTGAGCTTCCGCGCCGACTTGTATGTTGTGCATGTAGTTGAGCCCATGGGCCTGTTTGCCGAGTCGGTATTGCAAAGCTATCTCGATGAGCGGGCTCTGAACGAACTGCAGCAGCAAGGTATCAGCACCATGCTGTCCAATATCGAGCAACGTGTACTTGACAGTCTTCGCGAGGAGTTTGCCGAGAGACAGCAAGATCTGGCTTTGATTCGCTCGGTCAAGGTTATCCAGGGAGAGCCTTCACAGGTCATTCTGGAGCAGTCGCTAAAGCTTGCCGTCGACCTGCTGATTTTAGGAGGCCATAGCCAGCCAGTGGGGGGGGGTACCCGGTTAGGGCGCACGGCCGCCCGGGTTATCGAGTTGGCGCAGGTGCCTGTGTACCTGGTACCGCTATTGCAGCGTCGCCGTCGCGCAGACGGATGAAGGTGTAGAGCGGCAAAAATGATAAAAAAGTTCTAGATTTATTGTTCTTACCTTCCATATAGTTATATATCGCCGCCGATACCCTGGCGCCTATCTGCTTTGAGGGATGCATATGAAGCTTCAACAATTGCGCTACATCTGGGAAGTGGCGCACCACGACCTCAACGTTTCGGCTACCGCGCAGAGCCTTTACACCTCACAGCCGGGTATCAGCAAACAGATCCGCTTGCTTGAAGATGAATTGGGTGTCGAGGTGTTTGCCCGTAGCGGCAAACATTTGACCCGTGTAACGCCCGCAGGTGAACGCATCATCACTACCGCTGGCGAGATTCTGCGCAAGGTCGAAAGCATCAAGCAAATCGCCCAGGAATTTTCCAACGAGAAAAAAGGCACCCTGTCGATTGCCACAACCCACACCCAGGCGCGCTATGCATTGCCGCCGGTAATCAGCAATTTCATCAAGCAGTACCCGGATGTTGCGTTGCACATGCATCAGGGGTCGCCAATGCAAATTGCCGAAATGGCCGCCGATGGTACCGTCGATTTTGCAATTGCCACCGAGGCACTGGAACTGTTCGGCGATCTGGTGATGATGCCTTGCTATCGCTGGAATCGCTGCGTGGTCGTGCCCCAGGGTCACCCGCTGGCCAAGCTGCCGAAGCTGACTCTGGAGGCGTTGGCCGAGTATCCGATCGTGACCTACGTATTTGGCTTCACCGGCCGCTCCAAACTCGATGAAGCGTTCAGTCATCGCGGCTTGACTCCCAAAGTGGTGTTTACCGCAGCTGACGCTGACGTGATCAAAACCTATGTGCGCCTGGGGCTGGGCGTTGGCATCGTGGCCAAAATGGCCGTGGACACCAACCTCGACAAGGATCTGGTCGTGCTGGATGCCAGCGAACTTTTTGAGTCCAGTATCACCAAGATCGGCTTCCGTCGGGGCACGTTCCTGCGCGGCTTCATGTGCGACTTTATTGAAAAGTTCGCGCCGCACCTGACCCGCGAAGTAATGGCCAAGGCCATCCAGTGCCACAACAAACAAGAACTCGAAGATTTGTTTGAAGGCGTTGAACTGCCGGTTCACTGAGGCCGTTATCAGTCGCTGGCCCAGGGCTTGTGGAAGCCCCCGGCCGCGGTTGCATCCTGAGGTTATTGTTCGGCGTTACGGGTGTGCCGGTATTGGCTCACTGCGTCATACACCGCCTTGCGCAGGCGGTTGATGCCACCAATCGGCCGATGTTCTTCGATGCCATGCCAGGGGCTGAAAGACAGATTGTCACAGGCAAGGTTCTGAGCCGGTGTATCGAAGTCCTGCGCAGGCACCTTGACCCTGGCCACAGTCTCGAAAGGTGCATCTGACTCTTGCCATTGAATGCTGGTGTCTTCGATTGGCATAAAACGATTGGCATTCTGGCGCTGGATTTGCAGCACGAAACACGCCGGTACCCGATCGGTCGATAATTGCTGGTTCAGTGCATTGCGCAAAAAGTTGGGCAGCGCCTGATTTTGTTCTGCCAGGGTATAGGCCGGGCAGCTGTCAGGATCAGGGGCTACGCGGTATTTGGCATTTGCACTGCCGAACTTGTAGGGCGAGACCGAAAAGTAGGTGGTTTGCGCGGGGCTGACCGGCGCAGGCGCCAGCGTAGCCAACGCGATAAACAGATGACGGACCTGCCAACTGCGCGGGTCCCATGAAGGGAAGAACGCCAGAACCTTTTTTCCATCCGCCTGGGCGGCAATGTTTTGACGATACTCGGCGACATCGCTGACGAAGAAGTTGGGATGGTTAAACATCACAAAGTCTTGTTCGCCACGGCCTTGCTGGCTTGGTAATAGCTGAGTCCCCGGTACGTCCTGCAGCTTGAGGGCCATGCCCCGCGCATCGCGGATACTGTCGAATTGCGGGTAGGCGTTGCCATTGGACAGGCGCATGACCGCTTGCCAGGTATGACCCGGGGTGGCGAATACCCCTTGGCGCAATGCCGGGTCCAGATCATCCAGTACCTGCACTTGCGCCTTGACGCAGCCATGGGCCTTGGCGTGGGCATCGCGCAAATACCGTGTGTTTTCGCGGTGCTGATCGACAATTTTGATCGCAGTCTGGATCGTGTCCTGAGTCATCGCGGCTTCACCCGCCGGGATCTGCTCCTGAGCCGCTACCGGACCACGGTGCTGCCAGGCGAACCAGCCGCTGGCCAGTGCCCAGCCGAGCAATCCCAGCGTTATTACAATCAGCAGCAGCTTGCCCAGCCAGGAGCCGAGTCGCAGCCAGAATGTGGTCAGCATGCAAACATCCTTTTAGTTAAGTCCGGGGTGCGTTGAAGGCCCGTCATTCGTTGGGCAACTGTTGTTCGAGCGGGCTGCCGAGGACTTTCAAGTACTCCAGCAATGCCCAGCGTTCTTGCGGTTGCAGTAGACGGCCAATCACCCCGTTACCACGGGGGCCGGCGCGGAACTCGTGACCACTGTTGTGGTTGCCGCTGATGCGCGTGTCGAGCACAAACCCGCCGTCAAATGCTTCTGTGCGGTAGCCAAGGTGGCGAGGGTCGTACTCGAAACTGCCGCGATAGAAGGTTTCGTCGCGCTCTGATTGTGGTGAAAGCAACTGATACACCGTGGGTACCGAGCCATTGTGCAGATACGGTGCCGTAGCCCAGATCCCGTCCAGCGGCCGCGCCTTGTAGGCGCGCAGTTCCATCACGCCAATCGGCAGGCCAAAGCCATTGAGGCGGTCCTGTTCCTCAGGGCTGACCCCGGCCTCGTGATAAGCATGCTTTTCAACAAAGGCCGTGACGTAAGCCAACCCTTTTGCCACTGACATTTTGCTCATGTCCAGCGGCGTGTCGCTCTTGGGGTACAGGTCCACATTCATCCTGGCCAACTCGGCCGGGTCCCATTGCAGGGCGCTCAGGTCGTAGCGATTGTCGGCAATGTTGTTGGCGGTATTGGGATCGGTGCCGATTACTTCAACGGGCAGCATTTTCAGTTGCTTGACCCTTCGGCCATTCTCTTCAACCAGAGGAGGGACATGGCACCCGGAGCAATTTTCAGCGAACAGCGCGCGCCCTTTGGCCGCCAACGGGCGATCAACCTTGCCAAACAACTCTTCGGGCCAAGCCGGGGGCTTGAGCTTTTGCAGGGTTTGTTCGATCAGATGCAGGTCCTGAACCCTGACACTCGATGGATAACGCGCATCGCCCTGCAGGGGCTGGCCATGGTTGTCGAAGAAGTTCAGGGTCGCGCCCACCCCCAGTGCTTCGCCGATATTACGTGCCATCGGTTGCTTGGCCGAGCCGTTCCACTGTACCCAGTCGAACGTCCACATGTCCCACAGGTGCGGGTAGTCCACCGGAGCGTTGGCAACCCGGTAGTTGTCGGGGGTAATGGCATCGCCGAAGCTGGCATTGGCGATCCGGCCGAAGGCATCGGTGCGCCCCGGGCCTTCGAGGGTTGGATAGAGCCCGCGATGGGTGTCATTCCAGGCCACCGCCAGGAAGTTATCCAGCGACACCTTGAAGTCTTTGCGCAGCTGTTTGTGCTGCGCCTCGTACTGGTCGCCCAGAACCCTGCGGGCGAAACGCTCAAATTTCCATGGGTTGTAGTAGGTCGCAGCCAGGCTGGCAACCAGCGCCTGACCGAAACTGCCACCCTGCAAAGTCGGTACGCTTGAGGGCAATACGTGTTGTGCGGGCGCGCCATCAATGCGCAGGGCCTGACCTTTGAAGCGCAGTTCACCGGTGTGGCAGGCCGCGCAGGTGATATCCAGATAATTCACGTTGCTGCCCGGGTTTTGATGGCGGGTGAAACCTACTGGCAGGTTGCCCGGGTTGGCGGCGCTGGCCTGTTGCCCGGGATCGACCAGGAAGCCGAAACGCGCCAAGTACTCGGGTGCGGCGAACGGTTGCCTGGAAAAGGGCAGCTCAAGTGCGCTGAACCAGTCGTAATGCAGGCCTTTAACTTGCGTGCCCTGAGGCGTGTAGTAATAGGTTTGACGATCAGCCGGGCTCCACTGATCCATAAAATGCAACTGCTGCGGGGCTTGGTAGGCAGGTAGTTTCGGGTTGGCGATGAAGTAAAGGACTACGCCAAGACCCAGAGCCAGCGCCAAGAACAGCACCAGCAGAACACGGTAAAACAAACGCACAGTAACGCTCCTTGTAAATTTTTTCACAGTCTTATGCCCTAGCTGCCGTTTTGCAGCAAGCAGTCATGTGATTCAGTGCCTATGATCAGAGCGCGGTTTGGCAGGATCTCTGATGTGCAGGCAAAAGAAGCGGTAAATATGAATTGTGATGAGAGTGACCTTCAGCCGTGAACTTATCCACGATTAGGCCCTCTCATGCCGGTAGCCATTGGTCGCGGCCGCCTGATAAGCTCGCGGCTTTATTCGATTGCCCATTTGGCGCATGAACAAGGAAATAGCATGAAACAGCATAGGTTGGCGGCAGCTGTGGCCCTGGTAAGCCTGGTACTGGCGGGTTGTGATTCGCAGACCAGCGTAGAGCTGAAAACCCCGGCGCAAAAAGCCTCTTACGGCATTGGCCTGAACATGGGCAAAAGCCTGGCTCAAGAAGGCATGGACGATCTGGATTCCAAGGCTGTCGCCCTGGGTATTGAAGACGCCGTTGGCAAGAAAGAGCAAAAGCTCAAGGATGACGAGCTGATCGAAGCGTTCGCAGCGCTGCAAAAGCGTTCTGAAGAACGCCTGACCAAAATGAGCGAAGAAGCCTCTACAGCAGGCAAAAAATTCCTCGAAGAAAATGGCAAGAAAGCCGGTGTTGTTACTACCGCTTCGGGCCTGCAGTACGAAGTGATCAAAAAGGCCGATGGCCCACAACCTAAAGCTACCGACGTGGTAACTGTCCACTACGAAGGCAAGCTGATTGATGGCAAGGTTTTCGACAGCTCGGTTGAGCGCGGCAGCCCGATCGATCTGCCAGTCAGCGGCGTGATTCCGGGTTGGGTTGAAGGTCTGCAATTGATGCATGTGGGCGAGAAGTACAAGCTCTACATCCCTAGCGAGCTGGCTTACGGCGCGCAAAGCCCAAGCCCGGCGATCCCGGCCAACTCGGTGCTGGTATTCGATCTGGAACTGCTGGGTATCAAAGACCCTACAAAAGCTGAGCAAGACGCAGCCAAGTAATCTGCAGCTTGCCCACACAACGCCCCGTCTCGACGGGGCGTTGTTGTTTCTGCAGTACCGTTTGCGGTCTATCGGGCCCTGATTGGTACGCGACAAATTGCCCCAGACGCTCACTGGCTAATAGTTGCTGACTGCCAAGTCAATGAATTTATGGGTTTTTTTATGTGTGTAAAAAATGCCCGATCTGAGCGCAGCCCTTATAGAACGGGGCTTTCAGCGATGAAAATCAGCTCTGTTCACAAGGTTATCCACAATTTGTGTGGATAACATTTGCCGGACATCGCCCGGTTTTGCCGGTTCTGCATGAAATTGGCTCTCCAGATCAAAAACCCGAGAGACCTTGGCGGCTGTTAGGATTAAGCTTCTTAGGAAAGTTCCGACTCGATTTATGTAAAAGTCTGACGGGGTTTGGAAAATGGATGTTCAAGTAATCAAGCGAAATGGCGAACCTGAATACGCAGTCCTGTCATGGGAAAACTATCAGACGCTGCTCAAAGCCGCAGGTCTCAATGATCAGGCGGTCCCCCCTGCAGCATTGCAAACACCTGAGGCCGCACCACAGCCACCTGAGCCAAAGCAGGTGTTGCCCGGGCTCGATCAGCTGCGTGGTCTGCGCGAGAGCAAGGGGCTGCCCCTTGAAGTGCTGGCACGTACTGTAGGCATTAGCCCTTCATATCTGGGAATGATTGAAACCGGTGAGCGTCAACCCGATCTCGCCATTCGTCGCAGCTTGGCCTGGGAGCTGGGTGTCCCGGGCTGGAGGGAAACATCATGAATGTACGCATCAGTCGTCAACACTGGGATGGGTTACTGGCTGAGCTTGATAAAGCGCGTCAACAACGACACTTGCTGACATACCGTGCGTTGCTAGAGCGTTTGCAGTTACCTAGCCCGGCGATGCAGACACTGACCGCGGCCCTTGAGCATCTGGCGGCAATGGATGCCAGGGCCGACCAACCGTTACGCAGTTCGCTGGTAATCAGCCAGGGAGCGAGTCGCTTGCCACGCACCGGCTTTTTTGAATGCGTGGAAAGGCTGGGTCGCTTTCCCGGCCCGCCTGATGGTGTTGCTGCAGCATCGTGGCACGCCTCTGAAGTGGTTCGGGTGTTTGAGTATTCTTATGAGCATGAGGAGGCTTGAATGCCCGGGCGGCTTAAAGCGCGTCTGGGCTACTTAGTGGCGCGCAAGTTGTTCCACCAGTCCTGGTGTATGCGTCAGCCGCGCATTTGGGGCTGGATGGAAGGGCAGTTTTCACGCATGGCCAACCTGGGTGATACCCGTGCCCAAAGCTTCTATGGGCACATCCTGGCCTTTCGCGGTCAAGGTCTGGGTGCTCGTGAGGAAGGTGTGCGTTTGTTGCGCCTGGCGGCTCTGGGCGGCGACGCCAAGGCGGCGTACCAGTTGGGGGTTTTCAGCCTGGCAGGTACGTCCCTCAAAACCCCGGATGCAGCAGAGGCTGCGCGCTGGTGGGTGATGGCAGCCAAGGCCGGTCATCCACTGGCCACACTCAA
Source organism: Pseudomonas sp. TWR2-1-1 (assembly GCF_049897045.1). Taxonomy (NCBI): domain Bacteria; kingdom Pseudomonadati; phylum Pseudomonadota; class Gammaproteobacteria; order Pseudomonadales; family Pseudomonadaceae; genus Pseudomonas; species Pseudomonas sp. TWR2-1-1. Next base: position 504,299 of record NZ_JAFCVM010000004.1, on the reverse strand, counting down.
GCTGGCCGAGTTGTATCAGCAGGGCGGACCTGGCTTGTTGCCTGATCCGCAATTGGCCAGCCACTACCAGTCTTAGAGTTATATTTTTGCCAATAAAAAGGGCGGGCCGTGTTATGCGGCCCGCCCTTTTTAACATCGTTGTCCCTACCCTGTAGGAGCGAGCTTTTCATTGCCGCATCCAACAGCTCGCGAGCAAGCTTGTTCCTACAGGTGTTTGGCAGGTTTTATTTCTTGGCTACCTGTGAGCTGAGCTTGAGGTAGTCCAGCAAAACGCGCCCGGTCTCGCTCAGGTAGGCGTCGTCTTCCGGTTTGGTCTTTTCAGGTTCAACCGGCAATGCATCTTCGTCTTCTTTCTTCATTTCTTTGAGCGGTGCTTCACCTTTGGCCTGGCGGCGGGCATTTTCCATCACCAGCTGTTTGGCATCGATGTCGGCATGTTGGGCGCGACGCTCTGCTTCGTTGAGGCTGACGGTTTTCTCGGCCATCAATTTATCGGCCAGGGCCAGCTTGTCGCGAATAAAGATGAACTCGGCATCTTTAGCCACCCGCGCATCATGCTCGGCTTTAAGCTGATCAATGTAGGGCTTGAACGGGTCAACGGCAGGCTTGATCGCAGGGCGGATGGTGTCCCACGGCATGGCTTCAGGCAGTGCGCTTTCGCCAATTTCCTTGGTGTCGATTATCGACGGGAAGGCAACGTCAGGCAGTACGCCCTGATGCTGGGTGCTCTGGCCGGAAACCCGGTAGAACTTGGCCAGTGTCAGTTTCAGCTCGCCATGGTTCAGCGGCTGGATGGTTTGCACCGTCCCTTTGCCGAACGTCTGGCCGCCGACAATCAGCGCACGATGGTAGTCCTGCATGGCACCGGCGAAAATCTCCGAGGCCGAAGCCGACAAGCGATTGACCAGCAACGCCATCGGGCCTTTGTAGAACGCGCCCGGGTTTTCGTCTTCAAGCACGTCGACTTTACCGTCAGCGTTACGCACCAGCACCGTTGGCCCTTTGTCGATGAACAGACTGGTCAGCTCGGTGGCTTCCTGCAACGAACCGCCGCCGTTGTTGCGCAGATCGATGATCACGCCATCGACTTTTTCTTTCTGCAACTCGGTCAGCAGTTTTTTAACGTCGCGGGTAGTGCTCTTGTAGTTCGGATCGCCAGCGCGGAACGCTTTGAAATCCAGGTAGAAGGCCGGGATTTCAATAACGCCCAGCTTGTAGTTCTTGCCATCCTGCTTGAGGTTCAGGATCGACTTTTTCGCCGCCTGTTCTTCAAGCTTCACCGCTTCGCGGGTAATGGAAACAATTTTGCTGGTCTGGTCGTTTGGCGCGTTGCTCGCCGGAATCACTTCCAGGCGGACTACGGAGCCTTTAGGACCACGGATCAGCTTGACCACTTCGTCCAGACGCCAGCCGATGACATCGACCATCTCTTTATCGCCTTGGGCAACACCGATGATCTTGTCGGCCGGAGCCACCTGTTTGGTCTTGTCGGCAGGGCCGGCCGGCACCAGGCGCACGATTTTCACCTGGTCGTTATCGCTCTGCAACACGGCGCCAATGCCTTCCAGCGATAGGCTCATGTTGATGTCGAAGTTTTCCGCGTTATCCGGTGACAGATAGTTGGTGTGCGGATCGTAAGACATGGCGAAGGTGTTGATGTAGGCCTGGAAGATGTCTTCGCTGCGGGTCTGATCAAGACGCGCGAGCTGGTTTTTGTAGCGCTTGGTCAGCAGTTCCTGAATTTTCGCAGGCTCTTTGCCGGCGATTTTCAGGCGCAGGACTTCGTCCTTGATGCGTTTGCGCCACAGGTCATTGAGTTCGGCTTCGCTCTTGAGCCATGGAGCGTCCTTGCGGTCGATCTGCAAGGTTTCCTTGGCGTTGAAGTCAAACGAGTCAACCCCTTTGTTCAGCTCGGCAAGGGCGAAATCCAGTCGCGATTTAACACGATCCAGGTAGCGCTTGTAGATGGTGAAACCGGGGTTCAGATCGCCGCTTTTAAGGAAGTCGTCAAACTGGAATTTCCATTTGTCGAATTCGGCAATGTCGCCGGCCAGGAAGTAACTGCGTGAAGGGTCGAGCAGCTTCAAATAGCTGTCATAGATGATGGCTGAACGCGCATCATCCAGTGGCGGCTTGCTGTAGTGATGGCGTTTGAGCAGCTCAACGATGTTAAGACTGGCAATTACCTCATCACGATCGGGCTGAAGGTTATCCCAACTGTTAGCGGCGAACGTATTGGCCGAAAACGGCAATACGCCCAGGCCAATGAATAGGGCAAGTGCGGTGCTAGGGAATAAATGCTTCATGCTGATTCGACGCGGGGGCAATTGATAACGCATATTAGGCCGTCTTTGAAGTCGCCGGTTCCGTTAAGGACCGACCGCATAATGCAAGAAGCCCGGTGCAACAGCGCCGGGCTCAGTCCAGACTCACTATGGAGGCACTGTGAAAGCATTGCAAGGCGTTGAAGGTCAAGTGAAGTGGGTTGAAGAGCCAAGCCCCACCTGTGATGTAGGGCAAATTCGGATTCGCGTAGCCGCGGCTGGCCTCAATCGGGCCGACCTGTTGCAAAGCGCGGGCATGTATCCGCCGCCGCCTGGAGCCAGTCAGTTTCTGGGCCTTGAGTGTTCGGGCGTAGTCAGTGAAGTCGGCCCCGGCTCTTCGTGGCAAGTCGGTGACCGGGTTTGCGCGCTGTTGGCTGGCGGTGGCATGGCGCAAGAGGTAGTGGTAGATGCCCGTCATGCCTTGCCGGTACCGGAAGGGCTGTCACTGGCACAAGCGGCCGCTCTGCCCGAGGTGTACAGCACGGCATGGCTGAACCTGTTTCAGCTGGCGGGTCTCAAACCCGGGGAAAAAGTATTGCTGCATGCCGGGGCCAGTGGTGTTGGTTCAGCCGCCATTCAGCTGTGCAAGGCATTTGGCAGTCCGTGTTGGGTAAGCGTAGGGTCAGCCGAGCGATTGGCCTACTGCCAGGAGCTTGGTGCCCAGGGCGGTGTGTTGCGGGCTGAGGGGCTGGAGGGGTTGAAGCCCTTTGGGCCGTTCGATGTAGTACTGGACCCGGTGGGTGCCAACTACGCCGAGTCCAACCTCAAGCTGCTGGCACTGGACGGGCGTTGGGTGCTGATCGGCTTGATGGGCGGTCGCAAGGCTGAACTGGATATGGCGCTGGTTCTGGGCAAGCGCATCCAGTTGTTGGGTTCGACCCTGCGCACTCGAAACGACCAGTTCAAGGCCGACTTGCTCAGCGATCTTAACCAGCAGGTATGGCCACTGTTCAACGAGGGGCGCTTAAGCCCGCAATTGGCCAGGGCTTACCCGATGGAAGAGGCTCAGGAGGCCTATGCCGAATTGGCCAGCAATCAAGTATCGGGCAAGCTGGTGGTGGTCATAGACCCGAGTTTGGTCTAAACCGCCTGGATACTGCGGGAGCTGGCTTGCCAGCGATGGTCTCAACCGGGTTTCAGCTGTAGATCCGGTTGCTTGCATCGCCAGCAAGCTGGCTCCCACAAAGCAGGCGTGAGGGGGGTTATTTCCAGTGATGAATCGGCCATCCGGCCTTTTCTGCGTGCTCACGCAGTACCGGGTCGGGGTTGACCACATGCGGGTGATCGACCTTTAGCAGCAGCGGCAAGTCGTTACGTGAGTCGGAGTAAAAGCTCGCGCCTTCCAGGTTTTCTTCTTCGGCGTCCAGCCACTCAAGCAAGCGAGTGATCTTGCCTTCGCGGTAAGTCAGGGTGCCCACGGTGTTGCCGGTGTAGATGCCCCCTTTGACTTCAAGTTCGATCCCCAGTACTTCATCGACCCCCAGCCGCTCGGCAATCGGTTTGACCAGGTGCGTGCCCGAGGCCGAAATCACCAGAATCCGGTCCCCGGCTTTACGATGTGCGGCTATGGTTTTGGTCGCGTCGCTGAAGATGATCGGCTCGATGTAGTCCTCAACCCACGGCCCCACCAAATGCGCCACTTCTTCGGGTGTGCGGCCTATCAACGGCTCCAGGCTAAAGTCCATGAAGACTTCCATCGCCAGTTCGCCCTTGCTATAGGCCGCCATCAGCTCGTTGTTACGTTGCATGAACGACTGCGGATCGACCCAGCCCAGGCGGCCCATCTGCTCGCTCCACAAAGTGGCGCAGTCGCCGTGAATCAGGGTCTCGTCCAGATCAAAAATTGCCAAGGCCATCAGCGCAACTCTCTCTTTAATGGGTTCAAAGGCATCAGGCTACCTCACAAAGGGTGCTGGTATCGATGGACAACGCCACGCGCTGGCCATCCGGATACAAATCGTCGGGAGAACGGTTGAGCACGTCGACGATCAGTTCCACACCACGTACCTCGACGCAATAGCGAATCACATTGCCCAGCAGGCTGTGGTTGCGGATAAGGGTGTCGGGCTCGCCTTGAAGGCTCAGGCCCAGGGTTTCCGGGCGAATCGCGATGCGACTGGTGACCGGCCGTTGCAGCAAACGGCTGGCGGTGGCGGCGTCCAGCAGGTTGTAGTTGCCGATAAAACCGGCGGCGAATACATCCACCGGCGCGGCATACAGCGTCTGCGCATTGCCACTCTGCACAATGCGACCCTGGTTCATCAAAAAGATGCGGTCACTCATCACCAGGGCTTCTTCCTGGTCGTGGGTCACGAAGATTGTGGTCAGGCCCAGCTCGCGCTGAATATTGCGGATCTGCTCGCGCAGGTGCTTGCGAATACGGGCATCCAGCGCTGACAGCGGTTCATCCAGAAGCAACAGGCGAGGACGGGTGACCAGCGAACGGGCCAGGGCTACACGTTGGCACTGGCCACCGGACAACTGATGCGGGTAGCGCTTGGCGAAGTCATTGAGCTCAACCAGTTGCAGCACCTCGGCCACGCGTTTTTGGCTGTCATCGGGTTTGACCTTTTGCATGCGCAGGCCGAACGCTACGTTTTGCTCGACGGTCATGTTGGGGAACAGGGCGTAGCTTTGGAACACCATGCCGATGCCACGCTTTTGCGGGCTCAGCGGCACAATGTCCTCGCCATCGAGGAGGATTTTGCCGCCGTCTACCGGCGTAAGCCCGGCAATGCAGCGCAGCAATGTGGACTTGCCGCAGCCCGAGGGGCCGAGCAGGGTGACGAACTCGCCTTTGGCGATGCTGCAGTTGATATCGCTGAAAACCGGGGTGCCGGAATAGGATTTCTGCAGGTGTTCAACGCTGACGAAGCTCATTGGCTTTTGTCCTTGTTCAGGAAGGTGGCAACCCAGGTCAGCACCAGTACAAAGAGGAAGTAGGAGATCACCAGCGCACTGGTGAAGTGACCGCTGCTGTTGCGCATATTGTTCAAGAACACCTGCAAGGTTTCGTAGCGGGTGCCCACCAGAATGTTGGCAAACACAAACTCGCCGAACAGGAACGAGAACGACAGCAGCAGTGCCACCATCAAGCCTTTACGTAAATTGGGCAGTACCACCAGAAATGCTGCCTGCCAGGTGCTGGCGCCGAGCAGTTGGGCGGCATCCATCAGGTCGCGCAGGTTAATGGCCTGCAGGTTGTTGGTGATTGCCCGGTACATGAACGGCAGCGCCACGGTGAAGTAGCAACCGATCAGGATCCACGGCGTTCCGACCATCTGCAACGGCCCGGAACCATAGAGTTGCAGCAGGCCCACCGATGACACCACTGGCGGTACGGCGAAGGGCAGCAGGATCAGGATATTCATCAGCGCGTCGAGTTTGGGGAAGTGGTAATGCACCACAAACAGCAACGGCAAAATCAGGATCACCGACAGCGCCAGTGCAGCAACGCAGACCAGTAATGACTGGCCGAAGGCGGCCAGAAAACGCGGGTCGCTCCACAGCTGGCTGTACCACTTGAAGGTGAAACCGCTGGGCAAAATGGTTGCCGACCAACTGCTGGCGATGGAGTAAATCAGGGTGCCGGCCAGAGGCAGTACCAGAATGATCAGCAGCACAAAGACCACGCTGCGGTGGTAAAGGCTGGCGGAAGCAGATTCAGCGCGCGACATGGTAGCTCCTCTTTAACAGCCACTGATGCACCAGCGTTACCAGGGTCATCAAGCCCACCAGAATCACCGCCAGGGCGCTGGCCATGTTGGGATCAAGACTGATGTCGCCCGAGACCATTGCCGCAATCCGGATTGGCAATACGTTGAAGTTACCGGTGGTCAGTGCATAGACCGTGGCATAGGCACCCAGGGCATTGGCCAGCAAAATCACAAAGGTGCCGAGCAGGGCCGGGGTGAGTACCGGCAGGCCGATATGCCGCCAGAATTGCCAGCTGCTGGCGCCCAGCAATGAAGCCGACTCGCGCCAGTCTTCACGCAGTGCGTCAAATGCCGGATACAGCAGCAGTACGCCGAGGGGGATCTGGAAGTAGGTGTACAGAATGATCAGGCCGGTTTTGGAGTAGAGGTTGAAATCCTCGATGATCCCCGCCTGTTTGAGCATGATCGTAATGCTGCCGTTAAAGCCCAGCAAAATGATGAACGCGAAAGCCAGCGGCACCCCGGAGAAGTTGCTGGTCATGTTGGCGAATGCGTTGACGAAGTTGCGCAACCGCGAGTCCACCTTGCGTAGCGAGTAACTGCCCAGTACTGCGATCACGATGCCGAACAGACTGGACCAAAAACTGATTTCCAGGCTGTGCTGGATCGCTTGCAAGTAGAACTTGGAGTTGAAGATTTTGCTGAAGTTGGCCAGGCCCCAGCCGCTCTCTTCCGACTGCACGCTGTGAACCAGTACCCACAGCAGCGGGGCGATTTGAAAGACGAAAAAAAATACTGCGAAGGGCACCAGACACAACAGTGCCAGCCATTTACCCCGGCTCATGGTGCGGGTCTCAGCAAGTCGCGGCAGACCGGTTTGTCGTGGGCAACCCCCAGCAGTTCGCAGATGGTTCCGCACAGCTCTGTCTGTCCGGGCGTGGCATCCGGGTTCAGGCTGAACGCCTCGCCCAGCACAAACAGCGGTACTTCCCGTTCTTCGGGCAGGATGCCGTTGTGCGAACGGTCGTTGTTCATGCCGTGATCGGCAGTCACCAGTACCTGATACCCGGCCTCAAGCCAGCCCTGCAGGTAGTCGGCCAGAATGATGTCGGCCGAGCGTGCACTGTTGCGGTATTGCGGGGTGTCGAGGCCGTGCTTGTGTCCGGCGTCGTCGATATTCATGGGGTGGACCAGTAGAAAGTTGGGAGCACAAGCAAGGCGCAGGCTTTCGGCGTCGGCGAACAGATGGGAGTCGGGGTAATGGTCGCTCCAGTAGAAATGCCCGTGCTGGATCGGTAAATCGGTGGCCCGGGTATGACGGTCACGAGCAACCACAAAGGGCGAGCGGTTATACAGCTCACTGACCCAGTGATAAGCAGCGGCAGCCGTACTCAGGCCGCCTTCGCGTGCGTAATGGAACACGCTGCGTTGATTGGACAGGCGCGACACATTGTTGTGCACAATGCCGCTTTCAATCGGAGGCACACCGGTGAGGATGCATTCATAGAGGGGGCGCGAAAGCGCAGGCAGTTCACAGGTGAGTTTATACAGTGCGGCGCGTCCTGCCCCGACGTAGGCCTGCAAATGCCCCATGGCCTGGCGGGCGACCTCATAGTTCAGTCCGTCGAGTACAACCAGGATAACGTTGTGTTTCATGTACGACGACTCCACAAAACCTGTAGGAGCGAGCATGCTCGCTCCTACAGAGATCAAAGTTGCAGGGTTACTGCATATTGATAATGACTTCTTCCTGCCACTGCTGCGGCAGCGCCTTGGAGGTTTTTTCCCAGGCGGCGGCGTCTTTGATCGGGGTCACGGTCTTGTACTGTTCATTTGGCAGCAGCTTGGCTTGAACCTCAGCCGGCAGCTTCAGATGCTCGGCTCGAATCGGCCGTGCATTGCCTCGCGCCAGGTTGGTCTGGCCAGCATCGCTGAAAATGAATTCACGGGTCAGTTTGGCGGCATTCGGGTGCTTGGCGTACTTGTTGATGATTGTGGTGTAGCCGGAAATCACCGAGCCATCGGAAGGGATCAGCACAATGTAGTCATCTGGCTTGACCATCTTGTCGCGATAGCTCAGACCGTTGAAATCCCAGACCACACCCACTTCAACTTCGCCTTTTTCCATGGTGGCGATGGTCGGGTTGGCCAGTGACAGACGACCTTGCTTGGCAATGTCGGCAAACATCAGCAAGGCAGGCTGAATGTTCTTTTCATCCCCGCCGTTGGCCAGGGCTGCAGCCAGTACGCCGTTTGCTGCCTGGGCTGCGGTGCTTACGTCACCGATGGAGACTTTATATTTGCCGGTCTTCAGGTCAGACCACTTGGTGGGGGCTTCGGAGCCATGCAGCAGTTTTTTGTTGATGATGAACGCGATGGTGCCGGTATACGCCAGAGCCCAGTTGCCGTCCTTGTCCTTGGCCCACTCGGGGATCTGGTCCCAGGTGGTCGGCTTGTAGGGTTGGGTCACGCCCTTGGCCACCGCAATCGGGCCAAAGGCGGCGCCGACGTCACCGATATCGGCGCTGGCATTGTCTTTTTCAGCATCGAACTTGGCCACTTCCTGTGCCGAACTCATGTCGGTGTCGATGTGCTTGAGGCCATACAGCGTGTTCAGGTCCGCCCAAGTGCCTTTCCAGTTGGCCCAGTCATCGGGCATGCCGACACTGTTGACCGCGCCTTCTGCCTTTGCAGCGGCTTCGAGGGTTTTCAAGTCCACATCGCCGGCCATGGCCGAGGTGCAAAGGGCGATGCTGGTGCCTAACAGTGATGCCAGGAAAAACTGTTTCATCCGAAGCTCCTTGGGCGTTTTCAACGCTGGGTTTTATTGCTCTTTTGCGGTGGGTTGGTCTAGGTCAGCAATACCTGAGCCAAGTTAAGCTGCACTCATGACACTTTGATGTCGGCATTGATTGTGCAACTCAGTTTGCTGACTGTTTCTGACACTCCGGCTTAGCGTAGACCATGGCTAAAGCCCCGACGGGTCGGGGGTTGGCGGGTAAATCGAGGGCGTGTGTCATCCAACAGTCATCTGCACTGCCTAGGCTGACAGCCTCAAGAATTGATAGTTTTGCAGGCCTGACCTGCCCACATTTGGTGCTGGACTAGTCCAGATAGGTAACATTGATGCGAGAAGGTGCATTCAAGGCGGTGACAGCGATCGGACGCGCACTGCAAGAACAGATTGAGCACGGCTTGCTGGCGTGCGGCAGCCAGCTGCCGGCAGAGCGCAAACTCAGTGAGTTGTTTACCACCACCCGAGTCACCGTGCGCGAGGCCCTGTTGCAGCTCGAATCCCAGGGGCTGGTCTATCGCGAAGAACGGCGTGGCTGGTTTGTTTCGCCGCCGCGCCTGGCCTACAACCTTATGCAGCGCAGCCACTTTCACGCCATGGTCAGTGCCCAGGGCAGGGTGCCGACCACCGAGGTGATTTCGGCGCGCCTGCAACCGGCCTCCGCCGCGGTGTGTGAACGCTTGCAACTGCCGGCACTGTCCAGCGTGATCCGGATTTGTCGCGGGCGGCGGATTGACGGGCGGCTGGTGCTGTATGTCGAGCACTACCTGAACCCGCAATACTTCCCGCAAATCCTGGAATTTGACCTTACGCAGTCGATCACCGAGCTGTATGCCCGGCATTACGATTTGCATTACGGTCGGGTGCGTTTTGAGATCGTGCCCACCGCATTGCCGCTGGAGGCAGCTGCCACGCTAAAAGTGTCTGCGGGGAGCCCGGGCCTGAGAATTGCCCGGATCAATTACGACCAGCACGAGCGGCTGATCGACTGTGACCTGGAGTACTGGCGACACGATGCGATTCATGTCGCAGTGGATATCTCCGAACGCTGAACCCCCAAACCCTGTAGGAGCGAGCTTGCTCGCGAGCTCTACCGAGAGATGTTGGCGATCTCGCAGAAGAGCTAGCGAGCACTCGAGCGTCCACCGGCGGCTCCAGCGAGTCGGTAAGTGGATCAATCCTTCTGCAATATGCCGCTGCCTGCCGTCACCACCTGTACGCTCAGGCGCGGTGTGGCCAGGTCCAGCCCGGCTTCGTCCAGATGGCGTTTGAGTGACAGGTTGAACGCCCGTGACACTTCCCACTGCTTGATCGGTGCAGTCTTGAAGCGGGCGCGCAGAATCGCGCTGCCTGACTCAAAACTCTCGACGCCCTGGATTTCAAGTGGCGACCAGATGTTGCGGCGCTGCAGCGGATCAGTGCGCATCTTTTGCCCGACCTCGCGCATCAGTTTGATAGCGTCGTCGATTTCCATGTTGTAGGGGATCGCCACACGGAAGATCGCGTAGCCAAACTCACGGGAGTAGTTCTTGATGCTTTTGATTTCACTGAACGGAATCGTGTGCACGATGCCGTCGATGTCACGCAGGCGCACGGTGCGAATCGTCAGGCCTTCAACCGTGCCCAGGTGCCCGCCGACATCCACGTAATCGTCGATGGCCAGCGAGTCCTCAATGATGATGAACAGCCCGGTAATCAAGTCGGCAACCAGTGACTGTGCACCGAAACCAATGGCCAGACCGATCACGCCCGCACCGGCCAGCAGGGGGGTGACGTTCATGCCCATGTTGGCCAGGGCAACGATCAGGGCAATGATGAAAATCGCCGCAAACAGGACGTTGCGAATCAGCGGCATCATGGTTTGGGCGCGCGCATTGGCCAGGCCTTTGCGCGAGCGGGTCAAGGCGTGGTGGATCGCGGTGTCGGCGAGAATCCAGATCAGCCAGGCAAACAGTAGCGTGCCGCCAAGGCCGAACAGCTTGACGCTGATCTCATGCCCGTCACCTTCGGTAAAACTGATCAGCGACAAGCCCCAGACCCGCAGCCCCAGTTCGATAAAGACCAGCCACACCACCAGGTGCGCCAAGGTATAGATGAAGCTTTTAAGTCGCTCGGAATACAGCGCGTGGCGTTTGTGCCCGCGTTGCGGCCGTTGCGAATGACGTCGCACCAGCCCGTTGATGACCATGCACAACACCACCAGCACCGTACAGATCAGTGACTGACGTAATGCGGTACTGGTATCGCCGGCCGAAAGAAACGTCGCGAACAGCGAGATGCCCACCAGAATCAGCGCCGCGATATACCAGTAAGTGCCGAGGATCTCGATGCTGTCGCTCAAGGCACGACGGGTCAGGCGGCGGGACAAGGGCTGGTTGCGGATCAAGTGGGCAATGGGCCGGCGGAAACGGATGATGAACAAGCCGGTGGACAGTGCCGCCATCACATTGGCAAAGGTGGCTGCCGTGTGGGCCAGGTGCACGCCGAGGGTGGCGACCAGTCGCGGGTCGCTCAAGGCCTCGCCAAAGGCGGCGAAACTGCCGATCCACCACAGCGGGCGGAAGGCCTGGTGGCGCAGGATATGCAGGGCGCGATGGCGGTGTGGCCCGTCGAGCAACGAGAAGGCGATGACGCAAATGGCCGAGAAGCAGGTACCGATCACTAGCGCGTAGGCCAGCACCATGGCCAGGTCTTTGCCCAGGGAGGACGGCAGAGCGTAACTGCCATACACCGTGATCACCAGCGCCACTAGCCACGGCCCCAGTTTGCGCAGGGCAAAGCGCAGCATGTCGACAGCCTTGGGATGTTGCGGCAGCTCTTCGCTCAGGCCAAAGCGCAGGCGTACGCGGTGGCTGACCCAGATCAGCAGCGCCGCCAGCAAGCTCCAGACCATGATGATCAAGGCGAAGGCAAAAATGATTGGCAGCCACTGACTGGCCGGCAACATCAGGGCAACCAGTTCGTCTTTGGCCTGGCTGATTTCCTTGGACCAGCGGTAGGTGGGGCTATCGGTGCCCGAGAACTGCTTCTCGAGGTCGGCCAGGGTGCTGCCGATCAGGCCCAGAACGCCGATTTCGGCTTCGGGCTGGGCCTTTTTGGTGGCGTCGCGCAGCTTTTTCAGGTCGGTCAGTAACTTGCTGCGCTGCTGGTCGTTTTCGAGGTTTTTGATCACCTCGTCCAGCGACTGGCCCAGCGGCTCGGTCGGTTGCGCCTGGGTTTTATCTGAATTGCCGAGCAGGCTGGTGATGCCGACAGCCTGTGCCGAAGTCATGGGCAGCAGGGTCAGCAAGCAAACAAGCAGGCAATAGGGCAGGGCGAAAAGACGAAGAAACACTGGGCAATCAACCTCGACGGGAGCGGATTTGCCGAGTGTACGCTAGGGCCCGCAATCATTCATTTGTATAAATCAGTGATCGCGGTTCCTGGACAAACGTCAGAGTGAGGATTCGTTCAGCTTGGCAACGATCTTGAAGATGATGGTGCCGAAAATCAGCAGCATGCCACACCAGATCATCAGTACGCCGACGCCGCTGGGGCGGTCACGAAGGGTGAAGCCAATGGTCAGCAGCAACATGCCGCAGACAATCGGAATCATCATGGAGTGAAACGCTGACAGCTCAATCATGGGTAATGACCTGAAGGAATTAATGCCCAACAGTCTAGGTCGCTTTCCCGGAAAGTGCGGTGACATGCATCAAAAATGAATCAACTGCCCCCGCAGGGCGAACTTGCTTGCGAGCCTTTAAGATCTCGCGAGCAAGCTCGCTCCTACGGGGTACCTCTTATGGCAGTTCGTTGCTGGCGTAGAACGCGCTCAGCACCTTGACCAGGTGCGCCAGGTCATGGCTGCCTGCCAGTTCGCGGATGGAGTGCATGGCGAACGTCGGCAGGCCGATGTCCACGGTGCGAACGCCCAAATGGCTGGCGGTGATCGGGCCAATGGTGGAGCCACAACCCATATCGCTGCGCACGACAAAACTCTGTACCGGCACTTCTTCAGCCATGCACAGATGACGGAAGAACCCGGCAGTTTCGCTGTTGGTGGCGTAGCGCTGGTTGCTGTTGACCTTGATCACCGGACCGGCATTGAGTTTCGGGCCGTGATTGGCGTCGTGTTTGTCTGCGTAGTTAGGGTGTACGCCGTGGGCGTTGTCAGCCGAAACCAGCAGCGACTTCTGAATGGTGCGTACGTACTCGTCACCTTCAGGTAGCAGGCGCTGCAGGATTTGCTCCAGCATCGGGCCGTCGGCGCCGCAGGCCGAGCACGAGCCGACTTCTTCGTGATCGTTGGCCACAAACAGGCAGCTTTCTTCGGTTTCGGTGTTGAGCAGGGCCTGCAGTCCGGCATAGCAGGACAACAGGTTGTCGAGGCGCGCACCGGCAATGAAGTCGCCGTTGAGGCCGATGACGGCAGCGCTTTGGGTGTCGTAGAAGCTCAGCTCGTAATCCAGTACCACGTCAGCGTTGAGGCCGTGTTCGCGCGCCAGCTGATCAGTGAGCAGGGCGCGGAAGTCTACGCGCTCATCACCTGCGACCTGGGCCAGGATCGGCGGCAGTTCGGTCTGCGGGTTGATCGCCCAGCCTTCGTTGGCCGTGCGATTAAGGTGGATGGCCAGGTTGGGGATGGTGGCGATAGGTGCCCGGAAGTCGATCAGCTGGCTTTCGACCTTGCCATCGCGGCGGAAGGTCACCCGGCCGGCCAAAGACAGGTCGCGGTCGAACCAGGGAGCCAGCAGGGCGCCACCGTAGACTTCGACGCCCAGTTGCCAGAAACCCTGACGTTGCAATTCCGGCTGTGGCTTGACCCGCAGGCACGGGCTGTCTGTGTGTGCACCCACCATGCGAATGCCGCCTAGCAGGGGCGAGTGGCGACCCAGCTTGAAGGCAACAATGGAAGAGTCATTGCGGGTGACGTAATAGCGACCGTTGGCTTCGGTGAACCAGGTCTCGCGTTCGTCGAGGCGCTGAAAACCGGCGGCCTCCAGACGCTGGACAAGGCTTGCAGTGGCATGGAACGGGGTAGGGGAGGCCTTCAGAAAGTCGATCAGGCCTTGGTTCAACTCTTCGCGCATAAGTTACTCCAGACAGCAAGGCCGCGAGTTTAGCGCATTGATCGCAAGAATTGTTGAGGTGTAAGAGCGTGGCCGGGGCTCTTTGGGAGCTGGCTTGGCTTCGATGGCATTACCTTGTTTTCTGATAGGCCATGCCGTCTGAATCGCTGGCAAGCCAGCTCCCACAATGAGTTGTCTTTGGTCTCGAGCCAGCACAAAACTTGTGGGAGCCGGCTTGCCGACGATTGCATCATCTATCAGAAAGGTGCCGGGCACTCAAAACGCAGACGCTCGCCCGTTTGCGGGTGGGTAAAGCTGAGCATGCTTGCGTGCAGGCAAAGGCGCGGCCAGGCAGCCAGCGCCTGAGGATGTGCGTACAGGCCATCTCCCAACAGCGGGTGGCCGATAGACAGCATGTGCACGCGTAACTGGTGCGAACGCCCGGTGATCGGCGTCAGTTCAACCCGGCAGTAATCGCCGCAGCGCTCCAGCACTTTCCAGAAGGTCAGGGCGTTTTTGCCGAACTCGTGGTCGACCACATGCCGAGGCTTGGTCGGCGGGTCGTACCGCAGTGGCAAGTCAATACTGCCGCTGTCCAGTTCGGGCTGACCCCAGGCCAGTGCGGTGTAAGCCTTTTCGGTTTCGCGGTCATGAAACTGTCGTGACAACTCGCGGTGAGTATCGGCATCACGGGCCAGCAGAATGATCCCGGAGGTTTCCCAGTCCAGGCGATGGACGATACGCGCCTCGGGATAGCCGTTCTCTTGCAGGCGGGTAATCAGGCAATCCTTGTTGTCTTCAGCCCGGCCCGGCACTGAGAGCAGCAGCGTCGGCTTGTTGACGACCAGAACGCCGGCGTCCTGATGGATGATGTGGATGTTCGACAACGGCATTAAAACAGCCTCTTAACAAACGCCAACGGCGAGCTGGATGTTTCCCTTTGTAGAGAAACATCCAGCTCGCCGTGGTTTCAGCCGGATTGATTAACGATCTGGCAGCGTGATGTTGAGTTCCAGAATCGAGCAGCTGCCCTGGTTTTCCAGCGCAACTTGTACTTGATCGGATTCGATATTGACGTACTTGCGGATTACTTCCACCAGCTCTTTTTGCAAAGCAGGCAAGTAGTCCGGGGTGCTGCGTTGGCCGCGTTCGTGCGCCACGATGATCTGTAGACGCTCTTTCGCGACCGACGCGGTACTTACCTTTTTGTTGGCACGAAAGAAGTCAAAAATATTCATTGCTTAGTTGCCTCCAAACAGGCGCTCGAAGAATCCCTTCTTCTGTGCATCGAGGAACCGATGCTCCACGGTTTTGCCCAGCAAGCGATCAACAGCATCGCTGTAGGCCTGACCGGCGTCACTCTGATCGTCGAGGATCACGGGCACACCCTGGTTGGATGCCTTGAGTACGGCCTGGGATTCAGGAATGACACCCAGCAGGGCCACGGCCAGAATTTCTTTAACGTCTTCAACACCGAGCATTTCGCCTTTGCTTACGCGCTCAGGGTTGTAGCGGGTCAGCAGCAGGTGTTCCTTGATCGGCTCTTCGCCCAGTTCGGCGCGGCGCGACTTGCTTGCCAGAAGGCCCAGCATACGGTCGGAGTCACGTACCGAGGAGACTTCCGGGTTGGTCACGACAATCGCTTCATCGGCGAAGTACATGGCCAGGTGGGCGCCGGTTTCGATACCTGCCGGGGAGTCGCAGACCACGAATTCGAAGGTCTCCTTGAGTTCCATCAGAACTTTTTCGACGCCTTCTTTGGTCAGGGCATCCTTGTCACGTGTCTGGCTGGCGGCCAGTACGTACAGGTTTTCCAGACGCTTGTCCTTGATCAGGGCCTGCTGCAGATTGGCTTCGCCGTTGACTACGTTAACGAAGTCATACACCACGCGGCGCTCACAACCCATGATCAGGTCGAGGTTACGCAGGCCAACGTCGAAGTCGACGATCACTGTTTTGTGGCCGCGCAGAGCGAGGCCGGTACCGATAGCGGCGCTGGTGGTGGTCTTACCCACACCACCCTTGCCGGATGTAACCACTAGAATCTTGGCCAAGGTGTTTCACCCCTAAGGAAAAAGGACTTTTTAGCCCCTGAATAACATCTCTATAAACGACGGCAGGTGAACAGCCCTGGTGGGTCATCTTTGCAGGTCCGGCTTACACAACATAAGCACAGTCTGAGTATTGATTTCCTACAAGGTTGAATCTTTATCCCTACGCTTTGGAGATGGTTGGAAAATGGCGAGAGTATCCGTTAAAGACGGGTGATGTTCAACATGTCACTTGACAGACTGATTTGCACCCCAGAGCCCCATAAGGGGTCGCGACGCAGATCTTCAGAAACCTTGTACTTGCCGGCAATGGACACGAGTTCGGCACTCAATTGCTGGCAAAAAATCCGTGCCTTGGTGTTGCCTTTATGTCCGGCCAGCGCACGACCGCGCATTGGCCCGTAAACATGGATGTTGCCATCGGCCATAAGTTCCGCACCCGGGCTGACGGAGGCGATCACCACCAGGTCGCAGCCTTCTGCGTACACGGTCTGCCCCCCGCGTACCGGGCTGGTGATAATTTTGGTCGGTTTGATCACTGGCTCAGGCGGTTTTTCGGGTTTTTTCGGCTCTACGGCTTCTACCGGTTCGATCGGTCGTTCGCGGGCGCCAGAGGGCGGCAGTACTGGCAGATCGATGGCGATGGCGGCGGCAATGTCTTCGATGCGGTTGGCCCGAATGGCCAGAGTGCGCAGGCCATGCTGGCGGCAAACGCGCATCAGCCCGGGCAAATCGATCGCGCCCTCACCGGCGGGCAGTTTGTCCAGCGCCAGCACCAGTGGTGTGTTGCTGAAAAAATTCGGCGCTTGAGCCACTTTGGCGGCCAGTTGGCGGTCAAGGGCTTGAAGGTTGTTTTTGGCCAGTTCCAGCACCGTAATGGCGAGCATACTGCCCTTTAGCTGGAACACAGGGGCTTGGTCTAGCGATTCGGTTGGGCTCATGGTCTGTTTAACGCGGCTTGTCACTTAAAGTGCTGAGACTTATAGCGAGATCGCCCGCGGGCCGCAAGCGGGGTCGAACGATGTAGAATGGCCGGCCATGTGTCTGTCCGGAATCATTAATGGATCGCCCGCGTTTTCGTGCTGCTTTTTTTCATCCGCGTTTTTGGCTGCTGTGGCTAGGTTTAGGCCTGCTGTGGCTGGTCGTCCAACTGCCTTATAAAGCCCAATTGTGTATCGGTCGCGTGCTAGGAGCCTTGATGTATCGGGTGGCCGGCGATCGTCGACGCATTGCGGCGCGTAACCTCGAGCTGTGTTTCCCTGAAAAGTCCGGTGCCGAGCGCGAGCAATTGCTCAAAGACAACTTCGCCTCAACCGGTATCGCCTTCTTTGAAATGGCCATGAGCTGGTGGTGGTCCAAGCCGCGTCTGGCCAGGCTGGCACATATTGAAGGGCTGGAGCACCTCAAGCAGGCGCAACGTGAAGGCAAGGGCGTTATTTTAATGGCCTTCCACTTCACGACCCTGGAAATCGGTGCCGCCTTGCTTGGCCAGCAACACACCATTGACGGCATGTACCGCGAGCACAACAACCCGCTGTTCGATTTTATCCAGCGTCGCGGCCGTGAGCGTCATAACGTCGATTCGCTGGCTGTGGAGCGCGATGATGTACGCGGGATGCTCAAGCTGCTGCGCTCAGGACGGGCCATCTGGTACGCGCCTGACCAGGACTACGGCGCCAAGCAAAGTATTTTTGTGCCGCTGTTCGGGATTGAGGCCGCGACGGTGACCGCTACCAGCAAGTTCGCCAGACTGGGCAAAGCGCAGGTTGTGCCCTTTACTCAGCAGAGACTGGCGGATGGCAGTGGTTACAAACTGGTGATTCATCCGCCCCTGAGCAATTTCCCCGGAGAAAGCGATGAGGTTGACTGCCTGCGAATCAATCAATGGGTCGAGCGAGCGATACGCGAATGCCCGGAACAATACCTGTGGGCCCATCGACGTTTCAAAACCCGTCCGCCGGGTGAGCCCAAGCTCTACGACAAGCGCCGTTGAGCCTGTCTGTGGCAAGGTCGAGCTGCCTTGAGGCAGGTGGCGCCGGTTACGGGCCTCATCCTGTCCGGTGGCGGTGCGCGGGCGGCCTATCAGGTCGGTGTGCTGGCGGCTATTGCCGAGTTGCTGCCAGCAGGCGCCGCTAACCCGTTCCCGGTCATTGTCGGCACCTCGGCCGGGGCAATAAATGCGGTCAGTCTGGCGAGCCGGGCGATGGATTTTGCCAGGGCAGTCGAACACCTGACTGAGTTCTGGCAAGGCTTCGAAAGCCATCTGGTGTTGCGCAGCGACTGGCCGGGTGTCATCCATCAGGCTTCACGCTTTTTGAGTCACAGCTTGCTCGGGCTGGGCTCACATGTCCCCGTGGCCTTGCTTAACAGTTCGCCATTACGCAATTTACTTGCCGATAAAATCAATTTTGCCGGGATTGATCAGGCAATTGCCGAGCAACGGCTGCGCGCTGTGGCGGTGACGGCCTTTGGTTACTCCACAGGCCAGGCGGTGACTTTTTATCAAGGACAGGTGGCAATCGAAGGCTGGTTGCGCCACCGGCGCATAGGTTTGCCCGCGTCATTGACGGTCGAACATTTGCTGGCCAGCTCTGCGATCCCGCTGTTGTTTGCTCCGGTCAAGGTGGGGCAGGAGTACTTTGGCGACGGTGCGGTCCGTCAGCCGGCACCCATTAGCCCCGCGCTGCATCTGGGGGCCAATCGGGTATTGGTGGTGGGCGTGAGCGGCAATCCTCGCGGGCCTGACCTGCGTGTCGTGCAACAGGACAACAACGCTCAACAACCCACACTGGCACAGATTGGCGGGCACATGCTCAACAGTACGTTTATTGACAGTCTGGAGAGTGACATTGAACTGCTCGAGCGCATGAACCACTTTGCCCGCTTGTTGCCGCATCAATCTGACAATCTGGGCTTGGCACCGGTAGAGGTGCTGATCATCGCCCCGAGTCAGCCGATCGACGAAATAGCTGCCCGTCACCGGCATGAATTGCCTTCGGCGCTGCGCATGTTTTTGCGCGGTCCGGGTGCAACCAAAACCAGCGGAGCAGGGGTGCTCAGCTATCTGTTGTTTGAATCAGGCTATTGTCGGGAATTGATCGAACTGGGGAGGCGTGATGCGATGGCTAAACGCGAAGTGTTATCCCGTTTTCTGGGCGTTTAGCGGTGCAGGCAGGGCTGCCTGCGGGCAGCCCTGTGAGCATCCGGATTACTCGGCGATTTGCAGCTTGCGCGCTTCGGTATAGATGTAGCGCAGCTTGTCGTACTCAAAGGGTGAGTCAAACTGCCCATAGCGGAAGCTGGTGTTGTAGCGCTTGTCGATAGCGCCCAGCACCCAGATTTCCGGGTGGCGGGTACTTTCGTGAGGCACGTTGAGGAAGTTGATTTCCTGGGCGGCACCATAGTCGACCACCAGGCCCGTGGTGTCTCGCAGGTTTGAAGGGCCGAGGATCGGCAGCATCAGGTAAGCGCCGCCGGGTACGCCGTAAAAGCCCAGAGTCTGACCAAAGTCTTCGCTCTGGCGTGGCAGGCCCATAGACGTCGCCGGGTCCCACAAACCGCCCACCCCCAGCGTAGTGTTCAACAGCAATCGGCCAGTGGTCTCCAAAGAGCGATGCCCCTTGAGTTGCAGCAGGCTGTTGAACAGGTTGGGCACATCACCCAGGTTATTGAAGAAGTTGCTCACCCCGGTGCGCAGAAAGCTCGGGGTGACATAGCGGTAACCGTCAACCACCGGCAGGAAGACCCACTGGTCGAAGCGGTAGTTGAAGTGGTAGATCCGGCGGTTAATCGATTCCAGCGGGTCATACACGCTCAATGCGTTCATGGTCGCGCGCTCAAACTCACGCTGGTCAAGACCGGGGTTGAACTTCAGGAGTTTCAGCGGCTGAGTAAAGCCGTCGATGTCTTGAGTGCGCTCTGTCTGAGTCTTGCCGTCGTCGGCCTGGGCATAGCCGGCACTGAGTAAGGCGGCGAGAAGCAAAATATGTTTAGCCACGGAAGAACTCCAGCATAGCGTCAGCGTTGACACGGTAGTTGAGGTTGCCGCAATGGCCACCATACGGGTAGACCGTCAGGCGATTGCCGAAGGTTTTACGCAGAAATCCAAGATCGCCAGGACCCAGGATGATGTCGTCGGCGTTGTGCATAACGGCAATCTTGGGGCTGTTTTGCAGGTAATCCTTAAGCGCATACAGGCTGACCTGATCTATCAGCTGCAAAAGGGTGCCGCCATCAGTCCTGGCGCGCCACATCGGGATCACCTGCTCGGTGAGATAGCAGTCAAAGTCACATTGCAGCGAGCGCTTGAGGAACGGCGTGAGGCTGGTGCCTTCGGTGATCGGGTAGTTCGGCGGGGTAATCAGTCCGCGGCGGTTGATCAGGTCCGAGGTGAACACGATATCGGCTGATGAGAAGCGGAACATGGTGCCGATCAGCATCGCCATTTGCTCGTTGGTCAGGCGCTCCTTGGAATTCTGTATGTCGTAGACCAGGGCCGCATTAATGTCGACATAGCCTTTTTGCTTGAAGTAGCGGGTCAGTTTTTCCAGCACCAGTTCGTAGAACGTTGTGCTGTTATTGATGCCCTTCACCTCGGTCTGTACCAGCTTGTCGAGGTTGCTGATGGAGGTATAGAGGTTGACGGGCGGGTTTAGCATCAGGACTTTTTTGAAGTTGAAGCTTTTACGGGTTTCATCCAGGTGGCTGACGAACGCAGCGTCCAGTGCCCCCAGGCTGTAACCCGCCAGGTAGTAGTCGGTGACCGGGACGTCCGCCTGTTGCGCGCGCACTGCCTGCATTACCCGATACAAATCTTCTGCATCGTACTGACTGACGCCGGGTGTGGCATAGCGCGAGGCAGCGCTCATAAAGTCATAGCTGGTGGGCGATGACAGTTGCACCACGTGGTAGCCCGCCTTGTAGAAGAGCTTTTTCAGGAACTCGTTGAGGCTGCTGTCATAAGGCGCGCCGGTGCCTGCAATCAGAAACATCAGGGGGGCCGGATGGTCTTGTCTGGCTATGCGGTAGGTGAGCTTTTTAACTGCCCAGAAGTTGGCGGGCAGTGTGAACTCACGTTCAGGGCGCAGCTTGAGGCTGTAATCCGACTGCCTGATATCGTCGTCGTCGGGAAGCAGCGGGCGCATCTCCGGAGGAGTGGTCGCAATTGTTGCTTCAAACGGGTTGGTCAGCGGGTAGCCATAGGTGGCGGGGTCAATATCAACCGCCTGTGCGGACGCACTCAATAAAAGGCCGCATAGCAAGGCGGCGAGAGGCAGAGAACGAAGCATGAAGACTATCCCTAAGAAGGTGCGCAGAAGATTCGCAGGCTATGACCACAGGGCTACCGTCAAAGTGCCATTGAGCAGCACGATTAAATCCCCCGGTTTTGTTTCGAGCAGGCAAAAAGCTACCAGACGATACACGTTGAATGACTTTAGTGAACAGATATCTGATTGCAAGGCTTGCATACCCAAGAGGGGGGATTAAGCTGGGCGCCGTTTTGCCTTTTGGAGTTTCTTATGCGTGCGCGTATGCCGTTGATCTTGCTGCTTCTCGTCCTGGCCCTGTGGCTGGCTGCCAGTTACGGCCTGCGTTACGGCTTGATGGAAGATTCGCAATGGGTGGGGACGTGTGTTGCAGAGGCGGCGCGCTGGGAGTGCCAGTTGCGGGCGAATCTGGGTTGGTTGATCCACTTCAGGGTGCTGGGCTGGGTGGCAGTGGCCACCTCGGTGATCGCATTTTTTGTGCGCGGGCGGGTTGGCAGTGCGCTGGCAGTCCTGGCGTTGTTGTTCGGTTTTCCTGCGCTGGCGCTGTATAACGCCAGCCTGGCGGTGTTCGCAGTGGTGATCGCGGGGTTGCGGTTAGTCAGGGCGGGCTAGGTGTATTAACCATCGCGGGCAAGCTCGACCCTCAGGAGCGAGCTTGCCCGCGATCAGTTAAAGCCTCTCAGCGAACCCTGAGGCTACTCCAGAGCGCCGCCACCATCAGTACGCAAACCAGTGCCCATGTCCAGGCCTGTTCATTGTGAAGGCCTTCACGGTATAGCTGCAGCGGTATCCCGGCACCAATGATCATTGCCAGCAGTCCGAATTCCCGGCGCGGTCCCCGTGCCGGGCGTAGCAGGTAAACCAGTGCGGGCAGTAGCAGAGCTGCGCTGGGGAAGCTGCGATAGCGCGGTTCGAAAACCAGCCCCAGCATCATCACGGCACCGGCAAAGCCTGCCGCGGCCAGCCACCATCCAGCCCGATTATCCAGTGCATTGAACAGTCGCTCGCGCCAGCCATTGTTTTGGCCCAGGGCCAGAGCGCCATGGGCCAACACAATGAAGTTCAAGGCGATCAGAATGCCGGCCCACAGCCATTCCCCGGCAAAACGGCTGGTGACCGAAGCCAGCTCGGCCCATGCCACGATGCTGCAACCCGCCACCGCGCCAAGCGCAGGCAATAGCAGGGCTGAGCGAGTGGTGCGAACGCGTCCGCCAATCAGCAGTGTGCTTACAAACAACGCAACGCCAAGCCCTAGCCAGACTGGCCAGTGAGGCAGGTTGGTGACAGGTCCGGCGAGGATGCCCTTGTCCTGGCGATCGGCATCAAACAACCCCCAGTAGCCGCCTACAGCCCCTTCGCTGCCGCGTTTCCAAGGCTGGTCGAAGGCTTCGATTAGGTTGTACTTCCAGCCATTTTGTTCGGCCAGGTTGACAAAATCACGGATGAATTTTGCTTCGTTGACCCGGCTGGGCAGGGCTGTTTCACGCTGGCGGCCCTCGCTTGGCCAGCCGGTTTCGCCAATCAGAATGTCTTTAGGTGCGAACTTGTTGCCGAATACCTCGCGAACTTGCGCCACATGGTTCACTGCCTGGTCGATGCCCGCAGGATCATCTTCCCAATAAGGCAGGAGGTGGATGGTCAGGAAGTCCACGGCCGGGGCAATTTCCGGATGCTGCAACCAGAACTCCCAGACGTCGGCGTAGGTGACAGGCTGCTTGATCCGGCTTTTGACTTGATTGATCAGCTTGACCAGTTGAGGCGCTGTGATTTCCTTGCGCAGCAAGGCCTCGTTGCCCACGATCACCGACGTGACCACGTCCGGGTTGGCATTGGCCGAAGCAATCAGTGCATCCACTTCTTCAGCAGTGGTCTGCGCATTGCTGCTCACCCAGGCGCCGATCATCAGCTTCAGGCCGTGCTTGCGAGCCAGTTCGGGCAATTGTTCAAGGCCCGCCTGCGAGTAAGTACGAATACATTCGAAGCGTGTGGCAAGCAGCGCCAGATCCGCGTCCATCCGCTCAAGCCGGGGTACGAAAGGCTGGTCGAACGGTGACTGATCCTTGTCGAACGGCGTATATGACGCACATTGCAGCTTGTGGGTCGGGGTGGCAGCGTCGGGCAAAATCACCGGTTTGCCAAGGCCGTACCAGAAGCCGGCAATGGCAAATACGCCCAGTAAACAGGCGAACAGATAAGGCAGGACGGGGAAGCGTGCAGTCGCGGACATGGTCAGGCCGTATGGGAGCAAAGCCGCGCATCTTACCTGCTATTGGAGGCCCCGGCGCGCCCGGTAAAATTTGGACACGTAACCTTTGATTGATTGTGTGATTGCAATACAGGTTGCTGTTACGCCATTGCGGTGCATGTCGTTGGTGGTTGCCTGGGCGTCGTCGTCAGAGCAGGCCTGTGGGCGGGCGGGGTTGATGATCAGGTGCGTATTGTGTCGGGGTGCCTGGCCGGCTCCGAAATGATCTTGATGTGGCCCGGCACTCGTCGGGCCCTGCACTGTGGGGAATCATTAATGAAGATGCGACGAATTTTGAGCGCGGGAGCTGCCTTGGTGCTGGCGATGAGTGCGGGGTTGGCGAGTGCCCAGAGCAAGCCGACGCTGAATATTGGTTATGTCGATGGCTGGTCCGATAGCGTAGCGACCACCCATGTGGCTGCTGAAGTGATCAAGCAGAAGCTGGGCTATGACGTGAAGCTGATGCCGGTCGCCACCGGCATCATGTGGCAGGGTGTGGCGACCGGTAAGCTCGATGCCATGTTGTCAGCCTGGTTGCCGGTTACCCACGGCGAATACTGGGCCAAGAACAAGGACAAGGTTGTCGATTACGGGCCTAATTTCAAAGACGCAAAAATTGGCCTGATCGTGCCTGACTATGTAGCCGTCAAGTCCATAGCCGACTTGAAGGACGATGCCGGTTTCAAAAAGAAAATCGTCGGCATTGACGCCGGATCGGGCGTCATGCTGAAAACTGACGAAGCGATCAAGGACTATGGGCTGGACTATAAACTGCAAGCCAGTTCCGGAGCGGCCATGACCTCGGAGCTGGGTCGCGCTTACGCTAAAAACGAGCCGATCGTCGTCACTGGCTGGGTGCCGCACTGGATGTTTGCCAAGTGGAAACTGCGTTTCCTGGATGATCCGAAAGGTGTTTATGGGGCCGCAGAAACTGTTAACAGTATCGGCAGCAAAGAGCTGGGCAAGAAAGCCCCTGAAGTTGCTGCCTTTTTGAAAAAGTTTTCGTGGAACTCCAAAGATGAGATTGGCGAGGTAATGCTGGCTATTCAGGAGGGTGCAAAACCTGAAGTTGCGGCAAAAGAGTGGGTTGCCAAGCACCCGGAGCGTGTTGCCCAGTGGACCGCTAACTAATCGCGAAGTGTCTAGCTCGCAGTACACAAGACCGTTTGGTGTTTACGCCAAACGGTTTTTGCGTTTACGGGGGTTGTTGCGGGTGCACATCGTCCTTGCAGACTAGAGAAACCGGGGGCTTGAGCGCAGTTGAGGCTCTACTACTAAAGTCGTCTGGAATTGAATTTGAAGCCCCCTAATAGTGAAAACGTTCCATCTCATCTGTGCTGCGAGGACAAAAATAATGAACGACAGCATTTACCTCTCTATTCAAAACAGTCCCCTCTTCAAGGAACTGGTCAGAAAAAGAGAACGCTTCGCCTGGATACTCTCGGCAATCATGCTCGGGTTGTATGCCGCCTTTATCCTTTTGATTGCTTATGGGTCGCACATCATGGGGGCCAAGTTAACCCCTGATTCGTCCATTACCTGGGGCATACCCATCGGAGTGGGGCTGATTGTTTCGGCTTTTATTCTGACGGCCATTTATGTACACCGGGCCAATGGCGAGTTTGATGACCTGAACAATGCAATTCTCAAGGAGGCGGGGCAATGATCAGGCGTCTATTGGCAACACTGGGAATTGCAGCCCTGGCTCCGAGTGTCTGGGCAGCAGAAGCCCTGACCGGAGAAGTTCAAAAACAGCCGCTTAACGTTTCGGCGATCATTATGTTTGTCCTGTTTGTCGGGGCAACTTTGTGCATTACGTATTGGGCTTCAAAGCGCAATAAATCGGCAGCGGACTATTACGCTGCGGGCGGCAAAATCACCGGTTTTCAGAATGGCCTGGCTATTGCGGGCGACTACATGTCTGCCGCGTCTTTTCTGGGTATTTCCGCGCTGGTGTACACCTCTGGCTACGACGGCCTGATCTACTCGATCGGCTTCCTTGTAGGCTGGCCAATCATTCTGTTTCTGATCGCAGAGCGTCTGCGTAACCTGGGCAAATACACCTTTGCCGATGTGGCGTCCTATCGATTGGGCCAGGCCCAGATTCGCTCGCTGTCTGCCTGCGGCTCGCTGGTAGTGGTGGCGTTTTATCTGATTGCGCAAATGGTGGGGGCGGGCAAGCTGATTCAGCTTCTGTTCGGTCTGGACTACCACGTTGCAGTGATTCTGGTGGGTATTCTGATGTGCTTGTACGTGTTGTTCGGCGGCATGCTGGCGACCACCTGGGTACAGATCATCAAGGCGGTTCTGCTGTTGTCGGGCGCTACGTTCATGGCCGTAATGGTGATGAAGCACGTTAACTTCGACTTCAACTCGCTGTTTGCCGAAGCCATCAAGGTCCACCCAAAGGGCGAGGCCATCATGAGCCCCGGTGGTTTGGTGAAGGATCCGATTTCGGCATTCTCCCTCGGGCTGGCGCTGATGTTCGGTACTGCGGGTCTGCCTCACATCCTGATGCGCTTCTTCACCGTAAGTGATGCAAAAGAAGCCCGTAAGAGTGTGCTCTACGCGACCGGCTTTATTGGCTACTTCTATATCCTGACGTTCATTATCGGTTTTGGCGCGATCCTGCTGGTGAGCACCAATCCTGCGTTCAAGGATGCTGCCGGTGCCTTGCTGGGCGGTAATAACATGGCGGCAGTGCATCTGGCAGATGCGGTCGGCGGCAGTATCTTCCTGGGCTTTATCTCGGCAGTGGCCTTTGCCACCATCCTGGCGGTGGTTGCAGGTTTGACCCTGGCGGGCGCTTCGGCGGTGTCCCATGACCTGTATGCCAGCGTGATCAAGAAAGGCAAAGCCAACGACAAGGATGAAATCCGCGTCTCGAAGATCACTACTGTGATCCTGGGCGTGCTGGCGATTGGTCTTGGCATTCTGTTTGAAAGCCAGAACATTGCGTTCATGGTTGGCCTGGCGTTCTCGATTGCTGCCAGCTGTAACTTCCCGGTCTTGCTGCTTTCCATGTACTGGAAAAACCTGACCACCCGCGGTGCGATGATTGGCGGCTGGATGGGGTTGATCAGTGCTGTTGGCCTGATGATCCTTGGCCCGACCATTTGGGTGCAGATCCTGCACCATGAAAAAGCCATCTTCCCTTATGAGTACCCGGCGTTGTTCTCGATGATCATCGCGTTTGCGGGTATCTGGTTCTTCTCCATCACTGACAAGTCCAAGGCTGCAGAGAAAGAGCGGGCACTGTTCTTTCCTCAGTTTGTGCGTTCTCAGACCGGCCTGGGGGCGAGCGGGGCGGTGGATCATTAATCGGCTGTAAAGGGTAGGTGCAAAAGAATCCCCCTGTCGCAAGGCAGGGGGATTTTTGTTTGTATCGCTGCTCAATAATGTGTAGGCGCGTGCTTGGTCGCGAGCTATTGGTTGGCGCTACAAGAGCTCGCGATCAAGCTCGCTCCTGCAGGCAGTTGCATTCAGCACAAACTAATACGGCCCCTGCTCTTGTTAAGAGGCAGGGGCCGTATTGGCTGCAATCAGGACTCTATCGTGGGACAGGCCTTACTTGCGGTCTTCCAGTTTGGTGATGTCACGCTGCTCGTAGCCGGTATACAACTGGCGCGGGCGGCCGATCTTGTACGGGCTGGAGAGCATTTCTTTCCAGTGCGAGATCCAGCCGACTGTACGCGACAGGGCGAAGATCACGGTGAACATGCTGGTTGGAATGCCGATCGCCTTGAGGATGATCCCCGAGTAGAAGTCGACGTTCGGGTACAGCGAGCGCTCGATGAAGTACGGGTCGGTCAGGGCGATCTCTTCCAGGCGCATGGCCAGTTCGAGTTGCGGATCGTTCTTGATGCCCAGTTCCTTGAGTACTTCGTCGCAGGTCTTTTTCATGACCGTGGCGCGCGGGTCGCGGTTTTTGTAAACCCGGTGACCGAAGCCCATCAGTTTGAACGGATCGTTCTTGTCCTTGGCCTTGGCGATGAATTTGTCGATGTTGGACACATCGCCAATTTCGTCGAGCATGGTCAGCACGGCTTCGTTGGCGCCGCCGTGGGCAGGGCCCCACAGTGCAGCGATACCGGCAGCAATACAGGCAAACGGGTTGGCACCCGAAGAGCCTGCCAGGCGTACGGTGGAGGTCGAAGCATTCTGTTCATGGTCAGCGTGCAGGATAAAGATTTTATCCATTGCCTTGGCCAGTACCGGGCTGATCGGTTTGATCTCGCACGGCGTGTTGAACATCATGTGCAGGAAGTTTTCGGCGTAGGTCAGGTCGTTACGCGGGTACATCATGGGTTGACCCATGGAGTACTTGTAAACCATCGCAGCCAGGGTAGGCATCTTGGCAACCAGACGGATCGCAGAGATTTCGCGATGCTGCGGGTTATTGATGTCCAGGGAGTCGTGGTAGAAGGCCGAGAGGGCGCCGACTACACCGCACATGACCGCCATCGGGTGGGCGTCACGACGGAAGCCGTTGAAGAAAGTCTTCAACTGCTCGTGAACCATGGTGTGGTTCTTCACGGTGCTGACAAATTGAGCCTTCTGCTCTGCGGTCGGCAATTCGCCGTTCAGCAGCAGGTAAGCGGTTTCAAGATAGTCAGAGTGTTCGGCCAGCTGTTCGATCGGGTAGCCGCGGTGCAGCAGGATACCGTTGTCACCATCAATATAGGTGATCTTCGACTCGCAAGATGCGGTCGACATGAAGCCAGGGTCAAATGTGAACCGGCCCGTGGCCGTAAGGCCTCGCACATCGATTACATCGGGACCCACGGTGCCAGTTAAAATGGGCAGCTCGACGGGGGCTGCGCCCTCGATGATCAACTGCGCTTTTTTGTCAGCCATGTGGCCTCCTATTTATGCTTGAAATCATCAGACAGACCCCCCACGCAGGGCCCGCACCACTATAGTGAGATAAATTCGAATGTCAATTTGCCTAAAGTCTTGCTGTACAAGGCTTTGAACAGCGATTTTTAGCGAATATCCCGGCCGTTTACGCCTTTTATGCCCGAAGCGCAATGCGCTATTAGGGGAAGGTGATTGCGTTGTCATTAGCGACCTAACTGTCTATACTCGGCAGCCGACCGCCAGGGGCTTTTGGGCCTGTTTAGATGGGGGTCGTCACTCCCGGGTGGTGGGTACCTGACCAGTGCGCATCCCAACAAACTTGCCCTGATTGTTAGGGGCTCTTCAGTGTGAAAAAAGCCGTGAATAGCCAACGACCTGTAAACCTAGACCTAAGGACCATCAAACTCCCCATCACCGGCGTTACGTCATTTCTGCACCGTGTATCGGGCATCATTCTTTTTCTCGGCCTGGGCTTCATGCTTTATGCATTGAGCAAATCCCTGGGTTCCGAAGAAGGTTTTGCCGAGGTGAAGGCATGCTTGACCAGCCCGCTGGCCAAATTCGTTGCGTGGGGCCTGCTCTCTGCCTTGCTGTATCACCTGGTTGCCGGTGTGCGCCACTTGATCATGGACATGGGCATCGGTGAGACGCTTGAAGGCGGCCGACTGGGCTCGAAAATCGTAATCGTCATTTCTGTGGTGATGATTGTTCTGGCGGGAGTTTGGATATGGTAACCAGCGTTACGAACCTGTCGCGTTCGGGCCTCTATGACTGGATGGCACAGCGTGTGTCTGCGGTTGTTCTAGCGGCTTATTTCATCTTCCTGATCGGATACCTCGTTGCGAACCCAGGCATTGGCTACGCCCAATGGCATGAGCTGTTCGCAAGCAACTGGATGCGTATCTTCAGCCTGCTGGCCCTTGTTGCTCTGGGCGCACACGCCTGGGTCGGCATGTGGACCATCGCGACCGACTACCTGACGCCAATGGCGCTGGGCAAGTCCGCGACAGCAGTACGTTTCCTCTTCCAGGCAGTCTGCGGCGTTGCAATGTTCGCTTACTTCGTCTGGGGTGTGCAGATTCTTTGGGGTATCTGATTCATGGCTAACACAGTTAATACACTCTCGTTCGACGCCATCATCATTGGCGGCGGCGGTGCAGGCATGCGCGCTGCTCTGCAGCTGGCACAAGGCGGTCACAAGACTGCCGTAGTCACCAAGGTTTTCCCGACTCGTTCCCACACCGTATCGGCTCAGGGTGGCATTACCTGCGCGATCGCGTCTGCGGATCCAAACGATGACTGGCGCTGGCACATGTACGATACCGTCAAGGGCTCCGACTATATCGGTGACCAGGACGCTATCGAGTACATGTGTTCCGTAGGCCCGGAAGCCGTTTTCGAGCTGGAACACATGGGTTTGCCGTTCTCCCGTACCGAACAGGGCCGTATCTATCAGCGTCCTTTCGGTGGTCAGTCCAAGGACTTCGGCAAGGGTGGCCAGGCTGCCCGTACTTGCGCTGCAGCCGACCGTACCGGTCACGCGCTGTTGCACACCCTGTACCAGGCCAACCTGAAGGCCGGCACTGTATTCCTTAACGAGTACTACGGTGTCGACCTGGTGAAGAACGAAGATGGTGCCTTTGTAGGCATGATCGTGATCTGCATCGAAACCGGTGAAACCTCTTACGTTCGCGCTAACGCGACCGTGCTGGCCACTGGTGGTGCAGGCCGTATCTACTCCTCTACTACCAACGCCCTGATCAATACCGGTGACGGTATCGGCATGGCGCTGCGTGCAGGCGTACCGGTTCAGGACATCGAAATGTGGCAGTTCCACCCGACCGGTATTGCCGGCGCCGGTGTACTGGTTACAGAAGGTTGCCGTGGTGAAGGTGGATACCTGATCAACAAGCACGGTGAGCGTTTCATGGAGCGTTATGCTCCGAACGCCAAAGACCTTGCCGGTCGTGACGTTGTAGCTCGCTCGATGGTTAAAGAAATCATCGCGGGCAACGGTTGCGGTCCGGACGGTGACCACGTAATGCTGAAACTTGATCACCTGGGTGAAGAAGTTCTGCACAGCCGTCTGCCAGGCATCATGGAACTGTCCAAGACCTTCGCTCACGTCGATCCAGCCGTAGCGCCGATCCCGGTAGTTCCAACTTGCCACTATATGATGGGCGGCGTTGCCACCAACATTCATGGTCAGGCCATCACTCAGGACGCTGATGGCGTCGACCAGATCATCCCTGGCCTGTTTGCAGTGGGTGAAGTGGCTTGCGTATCGGTTCACGGTGCCAACCGTCTGGGCGGCAACTCGTTGCTCGACCTGGTGGTATTCGGTCGTGCTGCCGGCCTGTTCCTTGAGCAGACCCTGAAAGAAGGCGTTGATTACGCCCGTCCGCGCCAGTCCGACATCGACGCTGCCCTGGCACGTCTGGATGGCCTGAACGCACGTACTGACGGCGAAGACGTAGCAACCCTGCGTAAAGAGCTGCAAAGCTGCATGCAGAACTACTTCGGTGTATTCCGTACTGGCGAATACATGCAGAAGGGTATTGCCCAGCTGGCTGATCTGCGCGCGCGCATTGCCAACGTGAAAATCAACGATAAGAGCCAGGCGTTCAACACTGCTCGTATCGAAGCCCTCGAGCTGCAAAACCTGCTCGAAGTGGCTGAAGCGACTGCAATCGCTGCTGAAGTTCGTAAAGAGTCGCGCGGTGCTCACGCCCGTGAAGATTTCGAAGATCGTGACGACGTTAACTGGCTGTGCCACACCCTGTATTTCCCGGGTGAAAAGCGCGTAGCCAAACGTGCGGTGAACTTCTCGCCAAAAACCGTTCCGACCTTTGAACCTATGATTCGGACTTACTAAGGGTGGCCGATATGTTGAAAGTCAGTGTTTATCGCTACAACCCGGATCAGGATGCCGCGCCGTTCATGCAGGAGTTTCAGGTCAATACCAATGGTAAAGACTTGATGGTGCTGGACGTGCTGGCCTTGATCAAAGAGCAGGACGAAGGTTTTTCCTATCGTCGCTCTTGCCGTGAGGGCGTTTGCGGCTCCGACGGCATGAACATCAACGGCAAAAACGGCCTGGCTTGCGTCACGCCGCTGTCTGCTGTTGTAAAAGGTAACAAGCTGATCGTTCGTCCTCTGCCAGGTTTGCCGGTTATCCGTGACCTGGTCGTCGATATGAGCATCTTCTACAAGCAATACGAGAAAGTGAAGCCGTTCCTGCAGAACGATACTCCGGCCCCGGCCATCGAGCGTCTGCAGTCTCCGGAAGAGCGTGAGAAGCTCGACGGTCTGTACGAGTGCATCCTGTGCGCTTGCTGCTCGACTTCGTGCCCGTCCTTCTGGTGGAACCCGGACAAGTTCCTGGGCCCTGCTGCACTGCTGCAAGCCTACCGTTTCCTGGCTGACAGCCGTGACACCAGAACCAGCGAGCGCCTTGCTTCACTGGATGATCCGTTCAGCGTATTCCGCTGCCGCGGGATCATGAACTGCGTAAACGTGTGTCCGAAGGGCCTGAACCCGACTAAGGCCATCGGTCACGTGCGTAGCATGCTGCTGCAGAGCGGCGTGTGATTCAAGGCTGTACTGCAAGACCGTTTTAACCGTAGATGCTACGGCGCAGGCTTCAACCGGCGCCGTAGTTTTAACCTGAGCAACAGCTCAAAAAGCTGCGGCTCTTATTTTGAAGAAATGAGACCAGCAGGGGCATCCGGGCTGGTACCCGGACTATCAGCGTGATCCTAAGTGGCTTGTTTTAGTCGCTGTATTCGGACTTTCTCAAGCGTGCTCTGGTGTTCTCGTCGATGGTGTCCCCTAACCGAGGGTGACCAAGCATGCAAGAAAGCGTGATGCAGCGCATGTGGAACAGCGGCTATCTTTCAGGTGGTAACGCTGCCTATGTGGAAGAGCTCTACGAGCTCTACCTGCACGACCCTAACGCTGTGCCAGAAGAATGGCGCACCTACTTTCAGACGTTGCCCAATGACGGCAACTCTGCCAACGATGTTTCGCACTCTACAATCCGCGACCATTTCGTGCTGCTGGCAAAGAACCAGCGCCGCGCCCAACCGGTTTCTGCCGGGAGCGTGAGCAGTGAGCATGAGAAGAAGCAAGTTGAAGTGCTGCGATTGATCCAGGCCTATCGGATGCGCGGCCACCAGGCAGCCCAGCTTGATCCGCTGGGGCTGTGGCAGCGTCCTGCACCTGCAGACCTGTCGATCAATCATTACGGCTTGACCAATGCCGATCTTGATACGACCTTCCGTGCCGGCGACCTGTACATCGGCAAAGAGGAAGCGAGCCTACGCGAAATTCTCGAAGCTTTGCAGCAGACATATTGCCGCACCATTGGCGCCGAGTTCACGCACATCGTCGATTCCGAGCAGCGCCACTGGTTTGAACAGCGCCTCGAAAGCGTACGTGGCCGCCCAACGTATTCGGCTGAAATCAAGAGCCATTTGCTTGAGCGCGTGACTGCTGCTGAAGGTCTGGAAAAATACCTGGGCACCAAATACCCGGGCACCAAGCGTTTCGGCCTGGAAGGCGGCGAAAGCCTGATTCCTTTGCTGGACGAGCTGATCCAGCGTTCGGGTAACTACGGCACCAAAGAAATCGTTATCGGCATGGCTCACCGTGGCCGCCTGAACGTTTTGGTCAACACCTTCGGTAAAAACCCGCGCGACCTGTTCGACGAGTTTGAAGGCAAGAAGAAAATCGAGCTGGGTTCCGGTGACGTTAAATACCACCAGGGCTTCTCCTCCAACGTCATGACTTCCGGTGGCGAAGTCCACCTGGCGATGGCGTTTAACCCTTCCCACCTGGAAATCGTTTCCCCGGTGGTTGAAGGCTCGGTACGTGCCCGCCAGGATCGTCGTAACGACAAGACCGGCGAGAAAGTGCTGCCGATTTCCATCCACGGTGACGCTGCATTTGCAGGTCAGGGCGTGGTCATGGAAACCTTCCAGATGTCGCAGACCCGCGGCTTCAAGACTGGCGGTACCGTTCACCTGGTCATCAACAACCAGGTTGGCTTCACCATCAGCAACCCTGAAGACTCGCGTTCCACCGAGTACTGCACTGACGTCGCGAAAATGATTCAGGCACCGATCCTCCATGTAAATGGTGATGATCCGGAAGCCGTGTTGTTCGTCACCCAGTTGGCAATCGACTACCGCATGCAGTTCAAGCGCGACGTCGTGATCGACCTGTTCTGCTACCGCCGCCGCGGTCACAACGAGGCCGATGAGCCAAACGGCACTCAGCCGTTGATGTATCAGCAAATCGCCAAACAGCGCACTACCCGTGAACTGTATGCCGAGCGTCTGACTCAGGAAAACGTGGTTGACGCAGAGCGCGTTCAGTCCAAGATCGACGAATACCGCAACGCGCTGGACAACGGTCTGCATGTTGTGAAAAGTCTGGTCAAAGAGCCGAACAAAGAGCTGTTCGTTGACTGGCGTCCGTATCTGGGCCACGCCTGGACTGCGCGTCACGACACGCGTTTTGATCTGAAAACCCTGCAAGAACTGTCGGCCAAGCTGCTGGAAATTCCGGAAGGCTTCGTGGTTCAGCGCCAGGTTGCGAAGATCTACGAAGATCGTCAAAAAATGCAAGCCGGCGGCCTGCCGATCAACTGGGGTTATGCCGAAACCATGGCGTACGCGACCCTGGCGTTCGAAGGTCACCCGATTCGCATGACCGGTCAGGACATCGGCCGCGGTACGTTCTCGCACCGTCATGCCGTACTGCACAACCAGAAAGATGCTGGTACCTACATCCCGCTGCAGCACCTGTATCAGGGTCAGCCACGTTTTGACCTGTACGACTCGTTGCTGTCGGAAGAGGCGGTACTGGCGTTCGAATACGGCTATTCGACCACCACGCCTGATGCTCTGGTTATCTGGGAAGCCCAGTTCGGCGACTTCGCCAACGGCGCTCAGGTTGTAATTGACCAGTTCATCACCAGCGGTGAACACAAGTGGGGCCGTCTGTGCGGTCTGACCATGTTGTTGCCGCACGGCTACGAAGGTCAGGGCCCGGAGCACTCCTCTGCACGTCTTGAGCGTTACCTGCAATTGTGCGCCGAGCACAACATTCAGGTGTGCGTACCAACGACTCCAGCGCAGATTTACCACCTGCTGCGCCGTCAGGTTATCCGTCCGCTGCGCAAGCCGCTGATCGTACTGACACCCAAGTCGTTGCTGCGCCACAAATTGGCAGTCTCGACCCTGGAAGATCTGGCCGAAGGTTCGTTCCAGACCGTTATTCCAGAGATCGATGCACAAGATCCGGCGAAAGTTGGTCGCATCGTTCTGTGTAGCGGCAAGGTCTACTACGACCTGTTGGAAAAACGCCGTGCCGAAGGTCGTGATGACATCGCCATCGTGCGTCTTGAGCAGCTGTACCCGTTCCCTGAGGACGACTTGATTGAAGTCCTGGCTCCGTACAAAAACGCCAAACATATTGTCTGGTGTCAGGAAGAGCCGATGAACCAGGGTGCCTGGTACTGCAGCCAGCATCACATGCGCCGCATCATTGGCGGTCACGATAAATCTCTCGTACTTGAGTACGCGGGCCGTGACGCTTCTGCTGCACCTGCTTGTGGTTATGCATCGATGCACGCTGAGCAACAGGCAAAACTGTTGCAAGACGCGTTTACTGTTTAACGCCTTCGCGCACTGAAACCGAATTTAAGGAACCACGAACATGGCTATCGAGATTAAAGCCCCTACTTTCCCGGAATCGGTTGCCGATGGCACCGTTGCCACCTGGCACAAGCAACCAGGCGACGCTGTAAAGCGCGACGACCTGATTGTTGACATCGAAACCGACAAGGTTGTGCTGGAAGTATTGGCTACAGCTGACGGCGTGCTGGGCGCAATCGTAAAGAACGAAGGCGACACCGTTCTGTCCGACGAAGTTCTGGGCTCCATCGTTGAAGGCGGCGCCAGCGCTGCTCCAGCCGCCGCTGCACCTGCTGCTTCGGCTGCTGCTGCCCCGGCTGCCGAAGGCGAAGACGATCCGGTAGCAGCTCCGGCTGCTCGCAAGATCGCTGAAGAAAACGGTATCAACATCGCCTCCGTTGCCGGCACCGGCAAAGGCGGTCGTGTGACCAAGGAAGACGTGGTAGCTGCTGTTGCTGCCAAGAA
The DNA here is from genome assembly GCF_049897045.1 of Pseudomonas sp. TWR2-1-1. Lineage (NCBI taxonomy): Bacteria > Pseudomonadati > Pseudomonadota > Gammaproteobacteria > Pseudomonadales > Pseudomonadaceae > Pseudomonas > Pseudomonas sp. TWR2-1-1. The sequence continues at coordinate 468,885 of NZ_JAFCVM010000004.1, read as the reverse complement.
AGTCGCTCCGGCTGCTGCTCCGGCCAAAGCCGCTGCTGCTCCGGCTGCTCCTGTTCTGGCTGCGGGCGACCGTGTCGAGAAGCGTGTTCCGATGACCCGCGTTCGCGCTACCGTGGCCAAGCGCCTGGTAGAAGCTCAATCGAACATGGCGATGCTGACCACTTTCAACGAAGTGGACATGACCGAAGTCATGGCACTGCGTTCGAAGTACAAGGACCTGTTCGAGAAGTCCCACAACGGCGTACGCCTGGGCTTCATGTCGTTCTTCGTGAAAGCAACCACCGAAGCGCTGAAACGCTTCCCGGCTGTTAACGCTTCGATCGACGGCTCCGACATTGTTTACCACGGCTACGCCGACATCGGTGTTGCTGTTTCCAGCGACCGTGGTCTGGTGGTACCGGTTCTGCGTAACGCCGAACTGATGAGCCTGGCTGAAATCGAAGGCGGCATTGCGGCCTACGGCAAAAAAGCCCGCGACGGCAAGCTGTCGATGGACGAAATGACCGGTGGTACTTTCACTATCACCAACGGTGGTACTTTCGGTTCGATGATGTCGACTCCGATCGTTAACCCGCCGCAAGCCGCAATCCTGGGCATGCACAACATTCTTCAGCGTCCAATGGCTATCAACGGTCAGGTTGTAATCCGTCCGATGATGTATTTGGCTCTGTCCTACGATCACCGCTTGATCGATGGCAAAGAAGCTGTAAGTTTCCTGGTAGCAATCAAAAACCTGCTGGAAGATCCGGCTCGTCTGCTGCTGGATATCTGATAGAAGCAGCCATGAGCTGCAAGCCGCAATCCTCAAAAGGGGTTCGACTTGCAGCTCGCGGCTTGAAGCTTGTCGCTAAAGAGGATTCTTTTACATGTCTCAGAAATTTGACGTTGTAGTGATTGGTGCGGGCCCTGGCGGCTACGTGGCCGCCATCAAGGCCGCGCAACTGGGTCTTTCGACTGCTTGCATCGAAAAGTACACCGACAAGGAAGGCAAGCTGGCACTGGGCGGTACTTGCCTGAACGTCGGTTGCATTCCATCCAAGGCGCTGCTGGACAGCACCTGGAAGTATCACGAAGCCAAGGATGGTTTTGCCATCCACGGCATCACCACCGGTGAAGTGAAGATGGACGTTGCTGCGATGATCGGCCGTAAAGCCAACATCGTCAAAGGTCTGACTTCCGGTGTTGCTACCTTGTTCAAGGCCAACGGTGTGACTTCCCTGCAAGGCCACGGCAAGCTGCTGGCCGGCAAGAAAGTTGAACTGACCAAGCCTGACGGCAGCGTTGAAATCATCGAAGCCGAGAACGTGATTCTGGCTTCGGGCTCGCGTCCGATCGACATTCCACCTGCACCGGTCGACAACAACATCATCGTCGATTCGACTGGCGCACTGGAATTCCAGTCCGTACCCAAGCGTCTGGGCGTGATCGGCGCTGGCGTAATCGGTCTGGAACTGGGCTCGGTATGGTCCCGTCTGGGGGCTCAGGTAACTGTTCTGGAAGCTCTGGACACGTTCTTGATGGCCGCTGACGCTGCCGTATCCAAAGAAGCCTACAAAACCCTGACCAAACAGGGCCTGGACATCAAGCTGGGCGCTCGCGTCACCGGTTCCAAGGTTAACGGCGAAGAAGTCGTTGTGACCTACACCGACGCCAACGGCGAACAGACCATCACCTTTGACAAGCTGATCGTAGCCGTTGGTCGCCGTCCGGTGACCACCGAGTTGCTGGCAGCTGACAGCGGTGTGACCATCGATGAGCGCGGTTTCGTGTTTGTTGACGATCATTGCGCCACCAGCGTTCCGGGCGTATTCGCCATCGGTGACGTAGTTCGCGGCATGATGCTGGCACACAAGGCTTCTGAAGAAGGCGTCATGGTTGTCGAGCGCATCAAGGGTCACAAGACCGAGATGAACTACGACCTGATTCCATCGGTTATTTACACTCACCCGGAGATCGCGTGGGTCGGTAAAACCGAACAGGCCTTGAAAGCTGAAGGCGTTGAAGTTAACGTCGGCACCTTCCCGTTCGCAGCCAGTGGCCGTGCGATGGCAGCAAACGACACCGGTGGCTTTGTTAAAGTCATTGCCGATGCCAAAACTGACCGCGTACTGGGCGTCCACGTGATTGGCCCGAGCGCTGCAGAGCTGGTTCAGCAGGGCGCTATCGGTATGGAATTCGGCACCAGCGCCGAGGATCTGGGCATGATGGTTTTCTCCCATCCGACCCTCTCCGAAGCGTTGCACGAAGCAGCACTGGCAGTGAATGGCGGCGCCATCCACATTGCCAACCGCAAAAAACGTTAATACCAGACAATAAGAAACCACGGCGGTTTGCCCGTCGTGAGCCTTGTACGCAAGCCTCACCGCGGAATTTCCGCCGGACGCAGTCTTATGTCGCTTGAGCCAGATCCGGCCCCGCCTGCGCGGGAGTCGGGTTTGTCCGGGCAGCACAAGCAGCAGTCACAGGTGGTGCGGCACTAATTAAAGTGCAGCGCCGAATGCGCAGTACCTAACGAAGACGGTAAAAAGCATGAATCTTCACGAGTATCAGGGTAAGCAGCTGTTCGCTGAATACGGCCTGCCAGTATCCAAGGGTTATGCAGTAGATACCCCGGAAGCAGCCGCAGAAGCTTGCGATAAAATCGGCGGAACTGAATGGGTTGTCAAAGCCCAGGTTCACGCAGGTGGTCGCGGTAAAGCGGGCGGCGTTAAGCTGGTTCGCAGCAAAGAAGACGCTAAAGCATTCGCACAACAGTGGTTGGGCAAGCGTCTGGTGACTTACCAGACTGATGCCAATGGTCAGCCGGTCACCAAGATCCTGGTTGAATCGTGCACTGATATCGCTAAAGAGCTGTACCTGGGCGCTGTCGTTGACCGTTCGAGCCGCCGCATCGTGTTCATGGCTTCCACCGAAGGTGGCGTGGACATCGAGAAAATCGCTCACGACACTCCAGAAAAAATCCTGAAAGCTACTATCGATCCACTGGTTGGCGCTCAGCCATTCCAGGGTCGCGAGCTGGCATTCCAGTTGGGTCTGGAAGGCAAGCAAGTTGCTCAGTTCGCCAAGATCTTCGTAGGTCTGGCCAAGCTGTTCAAGGATCACGACCTGGCTCTGCTGGAAGTGAACCCGCTGGTAATCAAGACTGACGGCGATCTGCACTGCCTCGATGCGAAAATCAACATCGACGCAAACGCCATGTATCGTCAGCCAAAGCTGAAAACTTTCCACGATCCGTCGCAAGACGATCCGCGCGAAGCGCACGCTGCCAAGTTCGAACTGAACTACGTAGCACTGGAAGGCAACATCGGTTGCATGGTCAACGGTGCTGGCCTGGCCATGGGTACCATGGACATCGTCAACCTGCATGGCGGCAAGCCAGCCAACTTCCTTGACGTTGGTGGCGGCGCAACCAAAGAACGCGTAACCGAAGCGTTCAAGATCATCCTGTCCGACAGCAATGTCGCTGCAGTACTGGTCAACATCTTCGGCGGCATCGTTCGTTGCGACATGATTGCCGAAGGCATCATCGGCGCAGTGAAAGAAGTCGGCGTGAAAATCCCGGTGGTTGTTCGTCTTGAAGGCAACAACGCTGAACTGGGCGCTAAAGTACTGGCAGAAAGCGGCTTGAACATCATCGCTGCTACCAGCTTGACCGACGCTGCTCAACAAGTTGTTAAAGCTGCGGAGGGCAAGTAATGAGCGTCCTGATCAATAAAGACACCAAAGTTATCTGCCAGGGCATCACTGGTTCGCAGGGCAGCTTCCACACCCAGCAAGCCATTGAATACGGCACCAAGATGGTTGGTGGCGTAACTCCGGGCAAAGGCGGCACCGAGCACCTGGGTCTGCCAGTGTTCAACACCGTGAAAGAAGCCGTAGCAGCCACTGGCGCAACCGCCAGCGTCATCTACGTTCCAGCTCCTTTCTGCAAGGACTCGATCCTTGAAGCAGCGTTCGGCGGCATCAAGCTGATCGTTTGCATCACTGAAGGCATTCCTACCCTGGACATGCTTGACGCTAAAGTTAAGTGCGACGAGCTGGGTGTTACCCTGATCGGCCCTAACTGCCCTGGCGTTATCACTCCAGGCGAATGCAAGATCGGCATCATGCCAGGTCACATTCACTTGCCAGGCAAAGTAGGCATCGTGTCGCGTTCCGGCACCCTGACTTACGAAGCTGTCAAGCAAACTACTGACGCCGGTTTTGGTCAGTCGACTTGCGTTGGTATCGGTGGTGACCCGATCCCAGGCTCCAACTTCATCGACATCCTGAAGTTGTTCCAGGAAGACCCTAAGACCGAAGCGATCGTAATGATCGGTGAGATCGGCGGTTCGGCTGAAGAAGAAGCGGCTGCCTACATCAAGGCACACGTGACCAAGCCGGTTGTTTCCTACATCGCTGGTGTGACTGCCCCTGCTGGCAAGCGCATGGGCCATGCTGGCGCAATCATCTCTGGCGGCAAGGGTACTGCAGACGAGAAGTTTGCTGCTCTGGAAGACGCAGGCGTTAAAACCGTGCGTTCGCTGGCAGACATCGGCAAGGCTCTGTCCGAGCTGACTGGCTGGGCAATCAAATAAGCCACGTGCTTAGCTGACTGTTACACCAGGCAAAGGCCACCTTCGGGTGGCCTTTGTGCATTGCGGGATAAAGCATTTATTGCAGGAGCTCGCGCTGCAGACATCTGATATGCCGGAAGTAATGGAGTTGAGAGAAAGTTATCTCCAGCAGCTATTACATATGTAGGAAAGTTCTGATTGCGAAATAAGAAAATCACAGGAAAACGATTTTCGATGTCACTTAAGCGACAACTGCGTTCGTTCATCGGACAGTCCGCCCTGTAACAGTGCGTTTCAGGAAAAAAATCGGTAACCTTGCCACCAACTCTGCATTTTTGCGTATGCATCCCAAAAGGAAGCCGCGCGCTAGACGGGTCAACCTTATTCAGGCTGACAGCATTTCCCACATCCGCACGGGAAATTCCCCTCTAAATTCCGATTCAGTAGTGTGGTATTTCCGTAATGAAAGTTTTGAAAGGCCAGGACATTCTGGCACTTGGGTTTATGACATTTGCCCTGTTTGTCGGGGCTGGCAATATTATTTTTCCACCTATCGTGGGCTTGCAGTCCGGACCTCATGTCTGGTTGGCCGCATTGGGCTTCCTGCTCACTGCTGTAGGCCTGCCGGTCGTCACCGTCATTGCACTGGCCAAGGTCGGCGGCGGCATGGATGCCCTGAGCAGCCCGATCGGCAAAGTGGCTGGCGGCATACTGGCAGCGGTGTGCTACCTGGCCGTTGGCCCGCTGTTCGCCACCCCGCGTACGGCTACCGTTTCATTTGAGGTCGGTCTGGCCCCATTGACCGGTGAAAGCCCGCTGGCGCTATTCCTGTACAGCTCCGTGTACTTCCTGATCGTGTTCTTTGTGTCGCTGTACCCAGGACGCTTGCTGGACACTGTTGGCCGGTTCCTGGCGCCGCTGAAAATCATTGCGCTGGCGATTCTGGGCATTGCAGCCTTTGCCTTGCCTGCCGGTGATGTTGGCGTTGCGACCCCGGAATATGTGGCAGCACCGTTCTCCCAGGGGTTTATCAATGGCTACCTGACCATGGATACCCTCGGAGCACTGGTATTCGGCATCGTGATCGTCAACGCGATTCGTTCGCGCGGTGTTGAATCGCCAAAGCTGATTACCCGCTACGCAATCATTGCCGGCCTCATCGCTGGTGTCGGTCTGGCGCTGGTGTATGTCAGCCTGTTCCGTCTGGGGTCGGGCAGCCACGAAGTGGCCGCCGGTGCAACCAACGGTGCTGCAGTCCTGCACGCCTATGTCCAGCACACCTTCGGTTCGCTTGGCAGTGGCTTCCTGGCAGTGCTGATTGCTTTGGCCTGTCTGGTTACCGCGGTGGGGCTGACCTGTGCCTGTGCTGAATACTTCAGCAAGGTTTTGCCGCTGTCCTACAAGACGTTGGTAGTTATCCTCGCCGTGTTCTCGCTGTTCGTATCCAACCTTGGCCTGACCAAGTTGATTGCGTTCTCGATCCCGCTGCTGACGGCTATTTACCCGCCGTGTATCGTCCTTGTGGCCTTGAGCTTCTGCAAAGGCTTGTGGCATGCGCAGGCACGGATTGTTGGCCCGGTGATGCTGGTGTCGTTTATTTTCGGCACCATCGATGCACTTAAAGGTGCAGGCCTGGGTGAGTGGATTCCTGCCCAACTGGCTAACATGCCGTTCAGCAGCCAGGGTTTGGCGTGGCTGGTGCCATGTCTGGTTACCTTGCTGGGTGCGGTAATTTGCGACCGCATGTTGGGTAAGCGTCAAGAAGCTATCGCGTAATGACCCTGCACGGCAAAAGCGTGCACTGAGTCAATCAAAAAGCCCTGCATCTAATTAGATGCAGGGCTTTTTTGATGGGCGTACTTCCTGGCAGGGGATTGAAGATTGTGAGTTTCAATCCTTAACAGCCAGATACAACAAAGCCTGCACTTGGCAGGCTTTGTGTTGCAGCTCACAAAAGCGGATTACTTGCTTTCTGGAGTTGCCACAGGTGCAGCCGGAGCAGCTTCTTTAGCTGCAGCTTCATTCGACTCAGCCTGGGCTTTAGCCGCTTCAGCGTTCTCTTTGGCCGCATCGTTTACTTTGTCTTGGGCTTCATTCATTTTTTCTTGAGATTGCTCGGTGTGTTGAGCAGCTTCCTGGGCCTTGTCTTCGGATTTTTTGTCGCAAGCAGCGAGACCGAGGGTGGCAGCAAGCATCAGGGCAACAGCAAAAGTATTACGCATGGGGTGTTTCTCCTTATGAGTAGATCTACTGGGCGTTTGAGCACGTGCTGTGCGCTTAAGTTCCATGGCCGTTCAGATATATAAACGAGAGGTTATATGCAGCTGTCACGGAGTGAAAAGTGCGGCATTGATTGTGCGGGCCTTGAAATTTGAACCTTAGCCCCCAACTTTCATGACATCCCGCCGCCAACCCTCTCGGGCGTGGCTCATGCCATCTAATCGGAGTTTGATAACAATGAGCGTGGAAACTCAAAAAGAAACCCTGGGCTTCCAGACCGAGGTCAAGCAACTGCTACACCTCATGATCCATTCGCTGTATTCCAACAAGGAAATCTTCCTTCGCGAATTGATCTCGAACGCCTCTGATGCTGTCGACAAATTACGTTTCGAAGCGCTTTCCAAGCCTGAACTGCTGGAAGGCGGTGCTGACCTGAAAATCCGTGTGAGCTTCGACAAGGACGCTAATACCGTCACCCTCGAAGACAACGGTATCGGTATGAACCGTGACGACGTGATCACCCACCTGGGTACGATCGCCAAGTCCGGTACTGCTGACTTTATGAAGAACCTGTCGGGCGACCAGAAGAAAGACTCGCACCTGATCGGCCAGTTCGGCGTGGGTTTCTACTCGGCCTTTATCGTGGCTGACAAGGTTGACGTATTCAGCCGCCGTGCCGGTACGCCTGCAAGTGAAGGCGTGCATTGGTCCTCCAAGGGCGAAGGCGAGTTTGAAGTTGCTACCGTCGAGAAAGCTGATCGCGGTACCAAAATCGTGCTGCACCTGAAGAAAGGCGAAGAAGAGTTCGCTGATGGCTGGCGTCTGCGCAACATTATCAAAAAGTATTCCGACCATATCGCCCTGCCAATCGAGCTGCCTAAAGAGCAGACCGTAGCGGAGGGCGAAGAAGCACCGGCTCTGGAGTGGGAAACCGTTAACCGCGCCAGTGCTCTGTGGACCCGTCCTCGTACTGAAGTCAAAGACGAGGAGTACCAGGAGTTCTACAAGCACATTGCTCACGATTTTGAGAACCCGCTGGCCTGGAGCCATAACAAGGTAGAAGGCAAGCTGGAATACAGCTCGCTGCTCTACGTGCCGGCCCGTGCTCCGTTCGACCTGTATCAGCGCGAAGCGCCAAAAGGTCTGAAGCTGTACGTGCAGCGTGTATTCGTGATGGATCAGGCAGAGTCGTTCCTGCCGCTGTACCTGCGCTTCATTAAAGGCGTGATCGATTCCAATGATCTGTCGTTGAACGTGTCGCGGGAAATCCTGCAGAAAGACCCGATCATCGATTCCATGAAGTCGGCGCTGACCAAGCGTGTACTCGACATGCTGGAAAAACTGGCGAAGAACGAGCCTGAGAAATATCAGGGCTTCTGGAAGAACTTTGGCCAGGTCATGAAAGAAGGCCCGGCTGAAGATTTCGCCAACAAGGAAAAAATCGCCGGTCTGCTGCGTTTTGCTTCGACCCATGGTGACGACGGCGAGCAAAACGTTGCTCTGGCCGACTACCTGGCCCGTGCCAAAGAAGGTCAGGACAAGATTTACTACCTGACCGGCGAAACCTACGCCCAGGTCAAAAACAGCCCGCACCTTGAAGTCTTCCGCAAGAAAGGCATCGAAGTGCTGCTGCTGACCGATCGTATCGACGAGTGGCTGATGAGCTACCTCAGCGATTTCGACGGCAAGAGCTTTGTCGACGTGGCACGCGGTGATCTCGATCTGGGCAACCTGGACTCGGAAGAGGACAAAAAAGCCGCAGAAGAAGTCGCCAAGTCCAAAGAAGGTCTGGTTGAGCGCATCAAGGCAGCCCTGGGCGAAAGCGTCAGCGAAGTGCGGGTATCGCACCGTCTGACCGACTCACCTGCCATTCTGGCCATCGGTGAGCAGGACCTGGGCATGCAAATGCGCCAGATCCTGGAAGCCAGCGGGCAGAAAGTGCCGGATTCCAAACCGATCTTCGAGTTCAACCCGGCTCATCCGCTGATCGAGAAACTCGACGCGGAGCAAAGCGAAGAGCGTTTTGGCGACCTGTCGCACATCCTCTTTGATCAGGCAGCCCTGGCGGCCGGTGACAGTTTGAAAGACCCCGCGGCCTATGTCCGTCGTCTAAATAAACTGTTAGTAGAGTTGTCGGTATAACTGAGCTATAAAAAACCCGCTTCGGCGGGTTTTTTTTGTTTCGAATTCAGGAGTTTTTAATGAAATCTATTACGGTCAGTTCCGTTGCCTATCAAATTGACGGCCTGTCTTACGAAGGCCGTCTGGCCTTTGACCCGAGTCGAGAAGACCCGCTGCCGGGCTTGCTGATGGCACCAAACTGGATGGGTATTAGCGAAGGCGCTGAAGAGATTGCCAAATCAGTGGCAGAGCAGGGTTATGTGGTGCTGATCGCTGACCTGTACGGCCAGGCCATTCGCCCGGCCAACGGTGACGAGGCGGGCGCTGCGATGATGCCGCTCAAGAACGACCGCGCCCTGTTGCGCAAGCGCATGTGGGCGGCCTATGACGTGCTGAAAAACCAGGGCCTGGCCGTGGTCGACAGCAGCAAGCTGGCGACGTTTGGCTTCTGTTTCGGTGGCTGCTGCTCGCTGGAACTGGCGCGTGGTGGTGCACCGTTGAAAGCTGCCATTTCCTTCCACGGATCCCTTGATACACCGAATCCGATCGATGCCAAGAGCATCACCGGATCAGTGCTGGTGCTGCATGGCGCGTCCGACCCGCTGGTGCCCCATGAACAATTGCCGGCTTTCGAAGCCGAGATGAACGCGGCCGGCATCGACTGGCAACTGACCAGCTATGGCGGCGCCGTGCACTCCTTCACAGACCCCCATGCCAACGTGCCGGGCAAAATGATGTACGACGCCAAAACCGCACATCGAGCCTTCACCGCCATGCACAACCTGCTGGATGAAGTATTCAGGGACTGACACCACACTGTGGGCGCTGCCTTGATGGGGCGTTAACATTGTGGGAGCCAGCTTGCTGGCGATGGTTTCGGTTCAATCCTGCAGATACAGCCGGTTGCCTGCATCGCTGGCAAGCCAGCTCCCACAAGGGTGTATGTGTCAGGTCCGGGCCCTGTGGGAGCCAGCTTGCTGGCGATGGCTTCGGCTCAATCCTGCAGATACAGCCGGTTGCCTGCATCGCTGGCAAGCCAGTTCCCACAAGGGTGTATGTGTCAGGTCCGGGCCCTGTGGGAGCCAGCTTGCTGGCGATGGTTTCGGCTCAATCCTGCAGATACAGCCGGTTGGCTGCATCGCTGGCAAGCCAGCTCCCACGAGGGTGTATGTGTCAGGTCCGGGCCCTGTGGGAGCCAGCTTGCTGGCGATGGCTTCGGCTCAATCCTGCAGATACAGGCGGTTGCCTGCATCGCTGGCAAGCCAGCTCCCACAAGGGTGTATGTGTCAGGTCCGGGCCCTGTGGGAGCCAGCTTGCTGGCGATGGTTTCGGCTCAATCCTGCAGATACAGGCGGTTGCCTGCTTCGCTGGCAAGCCAGCTCCCACAAGGGTGTATGTGTCAGGTCCGGGCCCTGTGGGAGCCAGCTTGCTGGCGATGGTTTCGGCTCAATCCTGCAGATACAGTCGGTTGCCTGCATCGCTGGC
>NZ_JAFCVM010000004.1:0-458496 GCF_049897045.1 Pseudomonas sp. TWR2-1-1 | reverse complement strand
ATCGCTGGCAAGCCAGCTCCCACAAGGGTGTATGTGTCAGGTCCGGGCCCTGTGGGAGCCAGCTTGCTGGCGATGGTTTCGGCTCAATCCTGCAGATACAGTCGGTTGCCTGCATCGCTGGCAAGCCAGCTCCCACAAGGGTGTATGTGTCAGGTCCGGGCCCTGTGGGAGCCAGCTTGCTGGCGATGGTTTCGGCTCAATCCTGCAGATACAGTCGGTTGCCTGCATCGCTGGCAAGCCAGTTCCCACAGGTTTGTAAGTCAGGTGGGGCTATGCCGTGCGCTCGATGGTTTCGCTTACGGTCAAATCCCGCATCAGCAGCGCGTAGTTCAGATCCACCTGGTCCGGTATCGGCAAGTACACGGTGTGGCCGTCCCCCGGCGCCACCTGAATCGGTAGCCCGGCGCTGTTGTGCAACTGGTCAAGATCAAAGTGATAGTTGCCACGGGGCGTCATCAATTCCAGATGATCACCCAAGGCAAAGCGGTTTTTGACTTTAACTTCAGCCAGCCCGTTGCGCCGCTCGCCGGTCATCTCCCCCACAAACTGCTGACGATGGGACAGCGAGCTGCCATGCAGGTAGTTCTGGTACTCGTCATGCACATGGCGGCGCAAAAAGCCTTCGGTGTAACCGCGCTGCGCCAGTGACTCCAGATCGGTCATCAGGCTGTGGTCAAATTCACGGCCCGCCACCGCATCATCAATCGCCTTGCGATACACCTGGGTCGCCCGCGCGCAGTAAAAATGCGATTTGGTGCGGCCTTCGATCTTCAGCGAATGCACCCCCATGGCGGCCAGGCGCGCAACGTGTTGCACCGCCCGCAAATCCTTGGAGTTCATGATGTAGGTGCCGTGTTCGTCTTCGAAGGCCGACATCGGCTCATCCGGGCGACTGGCTTCGTGCAACACGAACACTTCATCCCTGGGCGCCCCCACCCCGAGCGTTGGCTCAACGATATTGACCACATTGCCCAGCTCGTTTTCCGTCGCCGGGGTTGCCGCGTACTTCCAGCGACAGGCATTGGTGCAACTGCCCTGATTGGCGTCACGCTTGTTCATATAGCCCGACAGCAGGCACCTGCCGGAGTAGGCCATGCACAGTGCGCCATGTACGAAAATTTCCAGCTCCATGGCGGGGACTTTTTGGCGGATTTCCTCGATTTCTTCCAGTGACAGTTCCCGCGACAGAATGATCCGGCTCAAACCCTGCAGTTGCCAGAATTCGACACTGGCCCAGTTCACGGTATTGGCCTGTACCGACAAATGAATCGGCATCTGCGGGAAGTGTTTGCGTACCAGCATGATCAAGCCCGGGTCGGACATGATCAGCGCATCCGGGCCCATGGCAATCACCGGCTCAAGGTCTTTGAGGAAGGTGCGCAGCTTGGCATTGTGCGGGGCGATGTTGACCACCACGTAAAAGCGCTTGCCCTGAGCCTGGGCCTCGGCGATACCGATGGCCAGGTTGTCGTGGTCGAATTCGTTGTTGCGCACCCGCAGGCTATAACGTGGCTGGCCGGCGTACACCGCGTCGGCGCCATAGGCGAAGGCATAGCGCATGTTTTTCAGGGTACCGGCAGGGGCGAGGAGTTCGGGCGGTGCAAGTGGCATGGTCAGATCATTCGCAAAAAGGCGCGATGGTAGACGAGCCCACAGCCCGAACTATTGATCTGGATCTACGAAGCGCATCACAACGGCCGGTAACTCATGCTCAAAGCCAGCCCGGAAGATTGCCCCCGGTGCAACAGCTTCAGTCCCGGGCGGCCTGGCAGGTGGTGAGCGTTGACCGGATGACTGACCGGTTCGAAGCAAAAGAAATCCTCTGCTTCAGGGCAATACACCAGGCAATACGGGGCCCCCGTGGCCCGGCACTCCAGCTCGTAGCCCAGGTCCGGCTGGCTGATCAGCCCATGACCATCCCAGCCGGTAAAACAGTTGTCGAGTCGTGTCTCAGGCAGGCGGGCAAGCTGATTGAAATCCCGGTCCGCCGCCAAAGCGGCAAGGTGCGTGGGCAGCCCGTCGCTATCGCACAGCCAGACTTGTGCAGTGCGGGCCTGCAAGCGGGTGCGGGGCGTGCGGGGCAAATAGGGATGCAGCCCCAGGCCATGCCAGGCGGCACGTTCATCCTGATGGGTAACGCTCAGCTCGATGCGCAGTTGACCTTCACTCAGGCGGTAATGCAGCTGTGCGCGGTAGGCGAAAGGTACAGTGCTCTCGAGTTGCAGGCAGGCATGCTGCGCGGTGTGCTCAATCACGCGCCAGGGTTGTTGCCAGCCGCTGCCGTGGATGGGCAAGGCTTCGGTACGGCTGTTGGGCTGCAATGCAAACCAGTGCTGCGGGCCGTCAAAGCCGCCACCACCGATGCGGTTCGACCAGGGCACCAGCGGATAGCACGCCAGGCGTCCCGGCAAGCCGCTGTTCAATGCGGTATCGGCACTGGGGCGCAACAGCGGCTGGCCACTGGCGATGACGCTCCAGTTGACGATGCTGGCTCCGATCATCGGCGCCAGTGTCAGCCGGGTCAGGCGGTCTTCAAGGATCAACGTTTCGGGCTGCATGGCCGCTACCTCAACTGAGTTATCACGCGGCACGCCGCCACGTCAGCATCACAATACCGGCGACTACGATCAAGCCACCGATCACCTGACTGCTGCTGAGCAACTGGTCCAGAATCAGCCAGCCAAACAGCAGGCTGGCCACCGGCTCAACGTTCATGACCGGGGCATTGCGGGCCATGTCCAGGCGGGTCAGGCAAATAAACAGCAGGCAGAACCCTAGTCCATAAAGTGCCACCAGGCAGGCGAGGGCGGTCCAGCCGGTTGACGAACCGGGCAGAGAAACGCCTCCCGGCAATACACCGCTGACTCCGGCGACTGCCGCGACGCTGAATACAATCAGCATCGTCAGCATGCTGCGCACCGTACCGCGAACGCTCGATAGCTTGTGGTCCGTGATCCACAGCGCGCAGGCAAAGACAGAAGCTGCGGCGAACCCGAAGGCAATGCCTTCGAGCCATTGTGTTTCGGTTGTGGCTTGATTCGACAGGCGCTCGGGGACGTCCAGGGCAAATGCCAGCCCGAACATGATCACGCCCATCAATACCGCTGCCCGCCGGGTCGGGGCTGAACCGCCCAGGGCCCAGGTCAGCAGCACCAGCAGGATCGGCGCCACGTTGGCGATCAACAATGCCAGGGCCACGGGGATTCGGGCCACGGCTGAATAGATAAAGAAGCTTTGCGCCGCGATCAGTACCCCCAACAGCAATTGCCAGCGCCAGTGGGCGGGGGTTAACCGGGGGCGTTCACGTTGCCACAGCACCAGGCTGGTCAACACCAGCAGGGTCACGCCGGCGCGGCACAGAATTGCCAGCAGCAGGCCGGTGTCGTGGTCAAAGGCAATCCGCGCGGCGATGTGATTGCCGGCAAATGCGCAGGCCAGCAAGACCAGCAGCAACACCGCGACATGACGGGGAAACAAAGCAGGAGCAGACATGAGCAACCAGCCTCCTTGGCTGGAAATAAAACCGAGCACCTGTAGGAGCGAGCTTGCTCGCGAGCTTTTGAACAGCTCGCGAGCAAGCTCGCTCCTACAGTGGGGGAGGGTTACAGCACCATGCTTGGCAGCCACAGCGAGATGGCCGGAACGTACGTCACCAGCATCAGCACCAGCAGCAGCGCGGCATAGAACGGCAGCAGGGCTTTGACGGTGTTTTCGATAGTGACCTTGCCCACGGCGGCACCGACGAACAGGACCGCACCCACCGGTGGCGTAATCAGCCCGATCCCCAGATTGACCAGCATGATCATGCCGAAGTGCACCGGGTCGACACCGATCCCGATAATCACCGGCAACAGAATCGGGGTCAGGATCAGAATCAGCGGCGCCATGTCCATCACCGTGCCCAACAGCAGCAACATGACGTTGATGCACATCAGGATCACGTAGCGGTTATCCGACAGCGTCAGGAACGCTGTGGTGATCTTCATCGGGATCTCCATCAGCGTCAGGATGTAGCCGAAGCTGGCAGCAAAACCGATCAGGATCATCACGATGGAAATAGTGCGCACCGCCCGGTGCATCAGCTTGGGCAGGTCGCGCCATTTGTAGTCGCGGTAAATGAACATGGTGACGAAGAACGACCAGAGCACGGCGATGGCCGCCGACTCGGTGGCGGTGAAAATGCCCGACAGAATGCCGCCGAGGATGATGACCATGGCCATCAGGCCCCAGAGCGCATCGCCGGCAATTTTCAGCGCCTGGCGCAGCGGAATCACTTCACCCTTGGGGTAGTTGCGCTTGCGCGCGAAGATCATGCACAGGCCCATCATGACGGCGCTGAGCAGCAGCCCCGGAAAAATCCCGGCCATAAACAGCGAAGCGATCGACACCGTGCCACCCGCAGCCAGCGAGTACAGCACTGAGTTGTGGCTCGGTGGTGTGAGCAAGGCCTGTACCGAACCGCTGACGGTGACCGCCGTGGAGAACTCGCGGGGGTAACCGGCACGTTCCATTTCCGGAATCAGCACTGAGCCCACCGAAGCGGTGTCGGCCACCGAAGAGCCGGAAATCGCCCCGAAGAAGGTCGAAGCCACGATATTGACCAGGGACAGGCCGCCGCGCACGAACCCTACCAGTACCCCGGCGAACGCCACCAACCTGCGCGACATGCCGCCTTCGGCCATGATCGCACCCGCCAGAACGAAGAACGGAATCGCCAGCAGGGAGAATTTGTTCACCCCGCCGGCAACTTGAATCATCAGTGCATCAAACGGAATATCGATCCACCACGCACCAATCAGCGCCGAAAGGCCCAGGGCGTAAGCCACCGGCATACCGATGAGAATCAGTGCAATGAAGCTGCCCAACAATACAAAAGCATCCATTTAGACGGCCTCTTCGCTGGCTTCTACGATGTCGAACCGCACGGCACGGCGGTGGCTCTGGTCACCCAGAAAGAGTTTTTCCAGGACAAAAACCAGGGTCACCAGACCGCCAATGGGGATCGGCAAATAGGAAATTCCGACCCGCAAGGACGGCATCTCGCCCAGGAACTGATTCCAGGTAGTGGCGCACAGCTTGAAGCCCTTGACGGCCATGAACAGACAAACCACCACCATCAGAACCTGCACCAGCAAGGCCGCCTGTTTGCGCAGCATCGGCGGCATCCGCTCGACCGCCATCGACACCGCCATGTGTGCGCCGGCACGGTAACTGGCGGCCGCACCGAAGAAGGTAAAAACCACCATCAGCAAGATGGCGACCGGCTCTGGCCAGCTGGAGCCTGAGCCCAGTACGTAACGGGCAAAAATGCCCCAGGGAATGATCAGGGTCATGGTCAGCACCGACAAGCCGGCGATCCCGATACAGACCCGATACAGCATGTCGTTCAAGCGCAGTACGGTATTTTTCATGGGGCTCACCACTGCGGCGCTGACGGGGCAGGGCCCGTCAGCGCGGCATTATCGGACAGGCTTATTGGACCGCTTCAATACGCGAGATCAGGTCTTTGTAGTCCGCCCCGTATTTGTCACGAACGGGCTGAGTGGCGTCGTAAAAGGCTTTTTTCTGTTCCGGGCTCAGGGTGATGAACTCCACGCCGGATGCCTTGAGCCTGGTTTCAGCGTCGGAAGACTTTTTGTCCCACAGCGTGCGCTCTTCCATCTGTGCTTCACGGGCGACCTTCTGCACCAGCGCCTGTTGCTCTGGGCTGAGCTTGAGCCAGGTGGTTTTGGCAATCACGATCGGCTCGGGCAGGATCAGGTGATCAGTCCAGGTGAAGTACTTGGCGTTCTGGTAGTGGTTATGTTCGAGGAAGGTCGGGGTGTTGTTTTCTGCACCGTCGATCACGCCGGTCTGCAGGGCGCTGAAGATCTCGCCGGTGGCCATGGCAATGCCGTTGCCGCCCATATCGTTGATGGTGTCGATAAATACCGGGTTGCCCTGGACCCGGATTTTCATGCCCTTGAGGTCTGCGATCTGGCGCACAGGCTTCTTGGTATACAGGTTGCGGGTGCCGCCATCCATCCACGCCAGGGCGACCATGTTGAAGTCGGAGTTGGTGATCTTGTCGAGCATCTCCTGGCCGATTTCACCGTCGATGATTTTGCGCATGTGTGCCTGGTCGCGGAACACGAAGGGCAGGTTGAACGCATTGGTCTCGGGCACCACCGGCCCGAGGATGCCGAGGCTGACGCGGGTCATCTGCACCGCGCCGGACTGCAACTGCTCGACCACTTCTTTCTCGGAACCCAGTACGCCGCCGGCAAACATCTTGAAGCTGATATCGCCGTTACTTTGATCCTGGAGCTTCTTGCCCATGTCCTGTTCGGCCACTACCGGCGGATAGCCCGCCGGGTGGACTTCGGCGAATTTGATTTTGATTTCGGCCTGGGCCACGCCAGAGAGGCAGAAAGCCAGCGGCAGAGCAGCAATGAGCAAGGTGCGTTTGAAATCCATGGGTCACTCCAAATATTGTTTTTTTTATATCAAGGTGTCGGATCAGCAATGTCGGTAAACCGTCAGTTGTTGAAGGCGGGCTCAACCAGGCCCTTGATCCCCGGCCTGAGGGCGAACACGCCGCCCGCCAGGGGTTGGTCGCTGATATCGCCCGCCGGACGAATCGAGGTGACGAACAGGGTGTCCATGTCTGCACCTCCGAAGGCGCACATGGCTGGCTTTTTCACCGGTACGGCAAGGGACCGGTCGAGTTTGCCTGCAGGGGTAAAACGGTGGATCAGGCCGGCATCATTGCCGCAGATCCAGTAGCAGCCATCGGCATCGACGGCGGCGCCATCGGGGCGTCCCGGATACGCTTGCATGTCCACGAACAGGCGGCGGTTGTACGGGGTGGCGCTGTCGATGGCGTAATCGAAGGCCCAGATTTTTTGCACGTCAGGATGTGAGTCCGAGAGGTACATGGTTTTGCCGTCGGGGCTGAAAGCCAGGCCATTGGGGACGATAAAACCATCAAGCTGCGCCTTGAGCGGTTCGGCCTGGCCTGCGCTATAGCGGTACATCGCCCCGCACTGCGTGCCTGCTGCCATGTCCAGCAGCATGGTCCCGGCCCAGAAGCGGCCCTGGCGGTCACAGCGGCCATCGTTAAAGCGCATGCCTGGCCGGGCATGTTCAACGCTGGCCAGCAGGCGGGTATCGAGGCTGCCGTCGGCCCGGGGCTTGAGGGTGAAGAGGCCGCTCTCCATGCCTGCAATCCAGCTGCCGTCGCCGCTGCGGGCAATGCAGGCAAGCATCTGCGGGGCTTCCCAGCTCTGGCTCTGACCATCGTTCAGGCTCCAGCGGTGCAAGCGTGCGGCCGGAATATCCACCCAGTACAGCGCTTGTTCTGCTGCGCTCCAGACCGGGCTTTCGCCTGTGGCGTTGCGTGCGTCGAGAATCAGTTCGGCAGTCATGCGGCTATCCCTGTCGGTCATGTTCTTATCAGGTGCGGGCGTGTACTTATTCGTCGCCGAACGGACCGGCAGCGACGAAGGCGCCGCCCTGGTAAATCATGCTCGGGTCATTGGCAGCCGGCATTGGCTGGGCTTGAACCTTGTCGCGAAACACTTCGGAACTGTCCTTGGGCGCAAACCCCAGATGGGCCGCATAGCGGTTGTCCCACCACAGGTTCGGATTGTTTGACGCGCCGTAGACCACGGTGTGGCCGACATCCGGTGTGTACAGAGAGCGTTCGAGCAACTGGGTCAGATCGGCAAAACTCAGCCAGGTACTCAGCATCCGGCGATTTTGCGGTTCGGGAAATGATGAGCCGATGCGGATGCTGACGGTTTCGATGCCGTAGCGATCGAAGTAGAACGTGGCCATGTCTTCGCCATAGGACTTGGACAGGCCGTAATAGCCATCGGGGCGGCGCGGGGAGCGGGCATCGAGGGTCTGGTCCTGCTTGTAAAAACCGATCACATGGTTGGAGCTGGCGAAAATCACGCGTTTGACGCCGTGGCGTCGGGCCGCTTCATAAATATGGAAAACCCCGGAGATATTGGGCCCGAGGATTTCTTCGAACGGGCGCTCAACCGAGACTCCGCCGAAATGCAGGATGGCATCTACGCCTTCAACCAGTTGGTGAACAGCGTGTTTGTCGGTGAGATCGCACAGCTGTATTTCTTCGCTGGCGTCGACAGCGGGTGCCATCGGGGCGATATCAGACAGTCGTAAAACCCTGGCATACGGCTTCAGGCTTTCACGCAGTACCTTCCCCAGACCGCCGGCCGCGCCGGTAAGAAGAAGGCGATTGAAGGGATTTTGGACAGTGTGCGAGGTTGCCATCAAGAGACCCTTTTTTATTATTGGTGTCATCTGTTGTCGTATGACATGGCCCGGATTATTCGCAGCCCTTGAGGGTGTTGTCAATCCAATGAGTGTCAAAACATGATGGTGCGCTATCACTTTGGCATCATGACAGCGAAATTGTGGGAGCTGGCTGCCAGCGATTCAGGCAATGCTGATGGTGTGTGCTGGCCCGCAGACCCTTCGCGGGCAAGCCCGCTCCCACAGGGGGCGGGCTTGCATGGCGCGTTACAGCAGCGACAACGGGTAGCTGATGAAGATACGGTTTTCATCGAACTCGTGACTGCTGTAGTCGCGACGCATGGTCGAGTTGCGCCAGCGCATGTTGAGGTCTTTGAAGGTGCCGCTTTGAACGGTGTAGGCCAGTTCCGATTCGCGGCCCCATTCCTTGCCGTCAGTGATGGTGCCGGTGTGGATGTTATCGCCGCTCAGGTAACGGTTCATCATCATCAGGCCGGGGACGCCGAACACTGCGAAATCAAGGTCGTGACGCACCTGCCAGGAGCGCTCCTTGGCCAGGTCGTAGCTGGAGTTGTAACTGTCGTTGGCCAGGGTGCCGCCGCTGGTGCCATTGACGCGCAGCCAGCCGTCATCACCGCTGACTTTCTGCAGGCCCAGATACAAGGTGTTGCCTTTGTATTTGGCCGAGAGCAGGGCGTAAGCGGTTTTGTTGTCCAGGTTGCCGGCCAGCTTGTTGCCGTCTTCCTTGCCCCGGAAATAGCCGAGGTTGGCGCCCAGGGTCACATCACCAATGGGTTGGGTGTGCAGGACGTTAAGGAATTGCTGCTGGTAAATGTCTTCCAGTTGCGCGTACCACAGGCCGACCTGGGTGCGCTTTTCGTTGAAGCTGTAATCGCCGCCTGCAAAGTTGAAGCGGTCGGAGGTGAACGCGCCTTTTCCGTTAAGCGACATCTCTTCCATGCTCGCATCGTTGCGCGGGCTGTTGGCCCGGAACTGGCCGCCGTACAGGTTCAGGCCGGCGAACTCTTTGGAGGTGATCTGGCCGCCACGGAAGGTTTGCGGCAGAGAGCGTCCATCGTCCGAACGCAAAATAGGCAGTACCGGCATCCACTCACCGATTTTCAGTTCGGTGTTGGAGATCCTGGCTTTGGCTGCGACGCCCAGGCGGCCGAAGTTGTCGGCCGGTTCGCCATCGCTATGGGTAGGCAGCAACTGTGTGCCCACTGTGCCTTTGCCGCCATCGAGTTTCTGCGAGTACAGGCCCAGGACATCAACCCCAAAACCGACGGTACCCTGGGTAAACCCGGATTTGACGTCGAGGATGAAGTTTTGCGTCCACTCTTCAGCCTTGCTTTGCGGGTAGTCAGGGTTGGTGTAATTGCGGTTGATGTAGGCATTTCGCAGGGTGAGGGTGGCTTTGGTGTCATCGACAAAGCCTTCGGCCATGCCTGTCAGCGGTAGTGCCAGGCCCATGCTGCCAAGTCCGACCAAAACCAGTGACCGGGTGTTTTGATGTTTCATTATTGTTGCGCTCCCATTTTTTTAGACATAGCAGATCCCGTTGACCGTCAGAAGAGCAGTCAGTGATTCAAAGGACATGCGGGGGGGCCCTGAAGTCAGGGCGGCGACTCAAGTCGCTGATGCGAAAGAGTCATTTGCTTGCGCGCTAGCCTTCAGCAAATTCTGTAGGTGATCGTTGCGTGGAGGACCGCGAAAGAAATACAACCAGTACGCGACCGGCGCGAATTAACGGCGCGGCAGAGCGGGGAGCTGACACGAGGGTGCTCATACGAAAGATTCCTTGATTATTCTTATTTTTGTTATCTGTTGTCGTACAACGTCCATCGGATTATTTACAGCTTGTGGCAAATTTGTCAATGCAGGTCCAGCCAAACAATTAAAAGTACAGAAGCAGGCGTTTAGAGCCGTGCGGGCAATACGCTCGGCAGGAGACCGTATTATCCGACGGCGCATGATACAGATCTGACTCCCTCGAATCAGAGAAAAATGTGCCCGGTATCTTGCGCGGCGGTGCGATAACCCGCTCGCTGGCCATGGCGCTTGAAACTCTGTAGGAGCGAGCTTTTTCAAGACGTCACGCACAGCTCGCGAGCAAGCTCGCTCCTACCGACATACCGTCTTTATCCCGTAATGGGCGCCCGCGCCTGTATATTTGCCGTCTAAACTGCGGCTACCCACTGCACTCGCGCCTTACTGACACGGATGGCACATGAACGAAACCAGTCTTCAACGTAAAACCCTGCTCTTGCTGCTGGCCCTGGTCACCATCGCGTTCATCTGGATTCTGCTGCCGTTTTATGGGGCGATTTTCTGGGCTGTGGCCTTGGGGATACTGTTTGCTCCCTTGCAGCGCAAGTTCGTGCTCAAGTTGAGTGGACGCCGAAATCTCGCAACGTTTTCCACACTGGGTGTGTGCACGGTTATCGCGATTTTGCCGGTGATCATTACTACCGTGTTGCTGGTGCAAGAAGTGGCCATGCTCTACAAGGATGTCGAGAGCGGCAAAATCAATGTCGCCAGTTACGTCATGCAGTTCAAGGACATCCTGCCACCCACGGTCCAGGACTGGCTCGACCGGTTAGGGGTTGGCAATATCGATGGCTTGAGCGAGAAAATCTCCAAAGGGGCCCTGGAAGGGAGTCAGTTTTTTGCCACTCAGGTGTTCAGTTTCGGGCAGAGCACTTTTGAGCTGGTGGTGAGCTTTTTCATCATGCTCTACCTGCTGTATTTCTTTATCCGTGACGGTCAGCAAATGGTGCGCATGATCCGCAATGCGGTACCGATGGCCGAGCAGCACAAGCGTTTGTTGCAGATCAAGTTACGCCGTGTGGTCAGGGCCTCGGTCAAGGGCAACCTGGCGGTGGCCGTGACCCAGGGGGCCCTGGGCGGGTTGATCTTCTGGTTGCTCGGGATCCACAGCTCGCTGTTCTGGGCCGTACTGATGATGTTCCTGTCACTGCTGCCGGCGGTAGGCGCAGGCATTGTCTGGGCACCGGTGGCGATCTACTTTCTGGTCACGGGGATGATCTGGGAAGGGGTGGTGCTGGCGCTATACGGGGTGTTCGTGATCGGGATGGTGGACAACGTGCTGCGCCCGATCATGGTCGGCAAGGACACTAAAATGCCGGACTTCCTGATTTTGATTTCGACCCTGGGCGGCATGGCGATCTTCGGCCTCAATGGCTTTGTGATCGGGCCATTGATTGCCGCCCTGTTCTTGTCCAGTTGGGGCCTGTTCAGTGGCACCCGCCGCAAGGTGCGACTGCCCGCCGATATCCCTCGCAACGATTAACGAAAACTCCAGGAAACCCCGACGTAGGCGCCCATGCCTTCGCCGGGCGTGGAGCGCGCTGCATCCTGCCCTTTGTCGTCATAACCCGGAGTCACAGTGGCGGCATAGCGCTCGCCGGTCAGGTTGCGCAGGTCGAGCCAGGTTTGCCAGTCCTGTTTGGGTGAGGCATAGCCCAGGGTTGCACCCCAGAGCATGTAGGAGGATGCGTAGTATGAGTTGGCATAATCCACCGCCATGCGTGAGGCCACCTGGGTGTTCAGCCCGGCATAGAAGCCCTGAGGGTGGTCGTAGCGTATTTCAGCCTGATAGTAGTGCTGCGGGATACCCGGTAGCCGGTTGTCACCAAAACGCGGGTCATCGCGAAAGTGGAAGTCGCTGAAGGTGTAAGCCTGACGCAGCGAGACTTTGCCCACCGCCTGGCGTTCCCACAGCAGGCTGTTGAGCCCGGCCTCGAAGCCCTGGTGCACCGTCGGGCTGGCGTTGGCCTCGCCGACTATCGCCACTTGGCCTGCGGTCGCTGCCCGGGTCTCGACACTCAGCAGCTCATGGCGGATTGCCGAGTAGTACCAGGCCAAATCCCATTGCCCGAGCCAGGACTCGCCCCGGGTACCCAGCTCAAGGGTGGTGGCCGTCTGGTTGTTCAGCGCTACCGGCGTGCTTTGCTGACCGGTAGCCGGGCCGCTGCCGGCCGGGAAGCGATAAGGCGAACCCCAGATCATCGACCAGGGGTGAGGCGGCTCCACTGAACGACTGAGATTGCCGTACACCTGCAGGTTGGGATTGAACTCATAGCGCAGGCCGACCCGGGGCGCGTAATCCCAGTCGTGCTGGCTGACCTTGGCGCCGCTATCGGGGTAACTGACGTCACTTTCGCGGCGGGTGTAAATCAGTGCCATGCCGGTGGTCAGCCACAGGTCAGGGATCAGCTCCAGATCGTTACTGGCATGCAGTACCGTGTCAGAGCCCTGGTAGCTGAAGTCACGAATTTTCGTCCCGGGGGCATAACCGGCAGTATTGCCGATCGGGATGCGCACGTATTCCGAGGCGCCGCTGTTGGGCAGGTGTTTGGTATTGCGCAAGCCCACGGTGGTGTTGCTTTGGAGGCCGAACAAGGTGTCGCGGCGCTTATAGTTAAGGGTGCCGCTGACATCGGTGTAGGCGACTTTCAGCCGGTTCGGGCCCTCGTGCAGGTCCATTGGGTAGTCGTGATAAACCAGGCCGATCTCCAGTTGGGAATCGTCACCCAGGTACATCGTGGTTTTGTTCCCCAGCCAGGTGCTGCCGGGTTGGGGGCGGGTGTAATCACCGTGTACATAAACCGGATTGGCCGAGCGTGGATGATGCTTGATCTGGTCTTTGGTAACGCGGCCGGCCAGTTCGTTATCGGTCTCGCGATAGCGCAGGTAAAAGCGGGTTTCGAGCTGCGGGCTGAAGCGATAACCGACGTTGGCCGCGATGCCTTTACTGCTGCCGCGGGTGTGGTCCTGATAACCATCGGTGTCGGAATCGGTCAGTGCCACGTAGTAATCGAGATCCCCCAGCACTTGCCCGGAACTGATCTGACGTTTCTGATAACCATAACTGCCTGCCTCATAGCGCACTTGCAAGGGGGCGGCGTCATAGCCGGTGTGGGTCACGTAATTGATCGAGCCACCCAGGGCCAGTGCGCCGGCCTCAAAGCCATTGGCTCCGCGCAACACTTCAGCCCGGCTCAGCCACAAGGGTTCGAACAGTTCGTAAGGCGTGCCGCCGGGGCCGGTCAAAGGCAGACCGTCGAACATCACATACAGGCCCGACCCGTGGGCTCCGGGGGCGCGATTGATGCCGGAGCCGCGCACTGAGACCTTGGCCCCGTCGTTACCCGATGATTGCGCGTAGACACCGGGTTGATAGGCCAGCACATCGGTGTTGCTGGCGGTGCGGCCATTCTCGACGCGGGTCAGGTCGACCACATTGCTGGCGCCGGGCACGTCATGCAATCGGGCCTGGGCGGCTTCCAGCTCGCTGCTTTCCTCGCTGCGGACCTGAACCTCGCCCAACTCCAGTGACTCGGCATAAGCGGGTGCTGCGCAGACGAGCGCCAGGGGCAGCAATGAGCAAAGGGCGGATCGCATGTACAGGAATCTCGGTCGATGGACGGGCGGCGCGCCAGCCTATACAAGCCGAGAATGCCTCGCAACTGCCAAGGGGGATCTACGGCCACTTGCTTGCATGTGGCGTGTTGAAGAGCTCGCGAGCAAGCTCGTTCCTACGGTGGGGGGGTGATTGCGGGTATAGGGAACAAGAGCTGCTGTTCTGTAGGAACGAGCTTGCTCGCGAGCTGTTGGCGACGTGTTGAAGAGCTCGCGAGCAAGCTCGCTCCTACGGTGGGGGAGTGATTGCTGGTATAGGGAACAAGAGCTGCTGTTCTGTAGGAGCGAGCTTGCTCGCGAGCTGTTGGCGGCGTGTTTAAGAGCTCGCGAGCAAGCTCGCTCCTACAGGGGAGTGTGATTGGTCGGGCAAAAAAATACCCCGTAAAAGCCGGGCTTTTACGGGGTATGGGGTACAACGGTTCAAGGCTTAGCCAACAAGGCCCAGCGTTGCGTGTTGTACCAGTTCGAGCATTGGCTGCGGGTATACACCCAGGAAGAAGACCAGTGCTGAAATGGCCAGCAGCATGACGCCACCTGCCTTTTGCTCCCAGTTCAGCGGAGCATCGTGGCGATGCAGTTTTGGCTCGACCAGATACAGGGTCACCATCACGCGCAGGTAGTAGAACACGCCGATGGCACTGCCCAGAACCAGGGACCCGACCAGCCACCATTGGTGTGCTTCAACGCCGGTAGCAACGATGTAGAACTTGCCGATAAAGCCGGCCGTCAACGGGATGCCCGCCAGCGACAGCATCATCACGGTCATCACCGCAGTCAGGTACGGACGGCGCCAGAACAGGCCGCGGTACTCGTACAGTGCGTCCGCATCACGGCCCTTGTATGGCGAGGACATCAGGGTAATTACACCGAATGCCCCCAGGCTGGTCAGCACGTAGGTGATCAGGTACACGCCGATGGCTTCCATCGCCATACCTTTGCTCGCCACCAGGGCGATCAGCAGATAACCAAAGTGCGCGATAGAGGAGTAACCCAGCAGACGCTTGAGGTTGTTCTGGGTCAGGGCCAGCAGGTTACCGAACAGGATCGAGGCAATCGCGATCACGCTCAGTACGTCGCTCATCACGCCGGTCGAGGCCGAAGGCGTGATCTGGAACAAACGCACCATCACTGCAAACACGGCCACTTTGGAGGCGGTAGCCAGGAAGGCAGCGACCGGAGCCGGAGCACCTTCGTAGACGTCCGGAGTCCAGAGGTGAAACGGTACCAGCGACAGTTTGAACGCCAGACCGACCAGCATCATGCCCAGACCCAGCTGGGCCAGCGGCGCAGGTACGCCGGAGGCTGCCAGGGCGTGACCGATGCCGCTGAAGCTCAGGCTGCCGGCTTCGGCGTAAAGCAAGGCCATACCGAACAACAGGAACGCAGAACCGGCAGCCGACAGCACCATGTACTTGATGCCGGCTTCCAGTGAGCGCTTGTTGAAGAAGGCATATGCCACCAGGCCGTATACCGGTACCGAGAGCAACTCCAGGCCGATAAACAAGCCAGCCAGGTGTTGCGCGCTGACCAGAACAATCCCGCCAGTGGCTGCCAGCAGAATCAGCAGATACAGCTCTTCGCGGTTGCCCGGATAGCCAGTGCCGCCTTCGCCCAGATAGGCATGGGCGAGGGTGACGCAAGCCAGGGTGGCGGCCAGAATCAGCCCGATGTAGAGATAGGCAAAGTTGTCCATCATCAACAGCGGAGTGACAGCCAGCGGAGCCACTTTCAACGCAGGGAAGATCGACAGCAAGGCCAGGTTAAGACCGGCCACCGAAAGCAGGAAGGTCTGTGAATGGTTGCGCCGCCATGCGATTGCCAGCATCACCACAACAACGGTGAGACTGGTAATCAGCAGCGGCGCAAGCGCGATAAAGTGTTGGATCGTGAATTCCATAGCGCTCTTACCGGGCCGAAGCGAGTTGAGTGAAGGCGGTGCCGATCCACTGCTGCACGCCATGCATGGTCGCAGCCGAGGTATCGAGGAACGGTTGTGGGTATACGCCGATGAACACCAGCAATACCGCCAGACCGAGCACCATGATCAGTTCACGTGCATCCATGCCGGCCAGTACTGCGTCCGACTTGGAAGGGCCGAAATAGGCGCGGTGAATCATGATCAGCGAGTAGACCGAACCAAACACCAGACCGGTTGTGGCAATGGCCGTGACCCATGGGAAGCTGGCAAACGAGCCAATCAGGATCAGGAATTCACCGACAAAGTTACCGGTACCCGGCAAGCCCAGCGAAGCGGCTGCAAAGAACAGGCTAATGGCCGGCAAATACGCGATCTTGGACCACAAGCCACCCATTTCACGCATGTCGCGAGTGTGCAGGCGCTCGTACAGCTGGCCGCTGAGAATAAACAGCGCGGCTGCCGAAACACCGTGGGCCAGCATCTGGATGACTGCACCTTGCAGTGCCAACTGGCTGCCGGAGTAGATCCCGATCAGTACAAAGCCCATGTGCGAAACGCTGGAGAACGCGATCAGACGCTTGATGTCGGTCTGAGCGAAGGCCAGGAACGCGCCGTAGAAAATCCCGATCAGACCCAGGGTCATGGCAATCGGTGCAAACTCGGCCGAAGCATTCGGGAACAACGGCAGGGCGAAGCGCAGCAGACCATAAGCAGCGGTCTTGAGCAGGATGCCCGCCAGGTCCACAGAACCGGCAGTCGGCGCTTGTGCGTGAGCGTCAGGCAACCAGGAGTGGAACGGTACTACCGGCAGCTTCACGGCAAAGGCAATGAAGAAGCCGAGCATCAGGATGTACTCGGTGGTGAGCGACATCTTGGTTTTCAGCAACTCGGCATAGCTGAAGGTAATCACGCCGGTGTTGTTGAAGTTGACCAGCACCAGACCCAGGATCGCCACCAGCATGATCAGGCCGGAAGCCTGAGTGAAGATGAAGAACTTGGTAGCGGCGTAGATACGGGTTTTCTTGCCGTCCGAAGAGCTGTGACCCCAGAGCGCGATGAGGAAGTACATCGGCACCAGCATCATTTCCCAGAAGAAGAAGAACATGAACAGGTCGATGGCGAGGAACACGCCAACCACACCGCCCAGGATCCACATCAGGTTCAGGTGGAAGAAGCCCACATGACGCTGAATCTCTTTCCAGGAACATAGAACGGACAGCACGCCGAGCAAGCCGGTGAGCAGGATCATCAGCAGCGACAGGCCGTCCAGCGCCAGGTGCACGCTGATACCGAAGCGTGCGATCCAGGTGTGCTGGAACTCAAGGGCCCAGGTCGGATCGGCGCCGGGCGCCGGTGCAAATGAATAGTTACCCTGGGACCACAGCCAAAGGCCGAGTGCAAGCTCAAGGGACATGGTCAGCAACGCAATCCAGCGTGGCAGGGTAGGGCCGAAGCGCTCACCCAGCCAGCACAGCAGGCCGCCGATAAAGGGGATCAGGATTAGCCAAGGCAGAATCATGACGGGCTCAATTCCTTTCGCAATGTCGAAGGTTCATATCAGACCGCTACCAAAACGATGGCGCCCATGACCAGTACAGCGCCGGCGGCCATGGAAGCAGCGTACCAACGCAGTTGTCCGGTTTCGCTACGGCTCAGGGCGTTATGCCCGGCTTTGGCCATCTTCGGGATCACACCAATGGTCTGGTCCAGAGGATCTTTGCGCAGCACGCGGCAGATCAACAGGTACGGTTTGACGAACAGTTTGTCGTACAGCCAGTCGAAGCCCCATGCGGCGAACCACCAGGCCGTGAGGAAGCGGCCGATAGCGCTGTTGGCAACGTAGGTGACGAAGCGGCGCTTGCCCAGGTACAGCAAGCCGGCCAGCAGGATACCGGCCAGGGCGATGGCGCCCGAAGCGATTTCCAGGCTGTGCTTGGCTTCGCCGCCGGCATGGCCGACGCTTTGTGGCAGAACGCCTGCCAGTGGCGGGGTGATCATGGCGCCGATAAAGGTCGACAGCACGATCAGTACGCCCAGAGGCAGCCAGTACGAAACGCCGTGCCCTGCGTGGGCTTCAGTCTTGGCTTCACCGTGGAACGTGATGAAGATCAGGCGGAAGGTATACAGCGAGGTCATGAACGCACCGACCAGGCCGGCATACAGCAGTTCGTTGTTGCCGCTGGCGAAGGCCTCCCAAAGAATTTCGTCCTTGGAGTAGAAGCCGGCCGTCAGCAGTGGCAAGGCAGAAAGTGCCGCGCCGCCGACGATGAAGCTGGCGTAGGCCAGTGGCAGTTTTTTCCACAGGCCGCCCATTTTGAAGATGTTCTGCTCGTGGTGGCAGGCAACGATCACTGCACCGGAAGCAAGGAACAGCAGGGCCTTGAAGAAGGCGTGGGTCATCAGGTGGAAGATCGCACCGTCCCATGCACCAACGCCCAGCGCCAGGAACATGTAACCGATCTGGCTCATGGTCGAGTAGGCGAGGATTCGTTTGATGTCGGTCTGTACCAGCGCTGCGAAACCGGCCAGTACCAGTGTCACGCCGCCGACGATACCGACCAGGTGCAGGATGTCCGGAGCGAGGGTGAACAGACCGTGGGTACGGGCAATCAGGTAAACGCCTGCGGTCACCATGGTGGCGGCGTGGATCAGAGCCGAAACCGGTGTAGGGCCGGCCATCGCATCCGCCAGCCAGGTTTGCAGTGGCAGTTGTGCCGATTTACCGACAGCGCCGCCCAGCAACATCAAGGTCGCCAATACGATCCAGAAGTCACCGGCCTGGAACTTCAGAGGGGCTGCAACCAGCAGCTCCTGAATGTTCAGTGTGCCCAGTTGCTGGAACAGGATGAACAGGCCGATGGCCATGAACACGTCGCCGATGCGGGTCACGATAAAGGCTTTGAGTGCGGCGTTACCGTTGTTGCGGTTGCTGTAGTAGAAACCGATCAACAGGTACGAGCACAGGCCTACACCTTCCCAGCCGAAGTACAGGAACAACAGGTTATCGCCCAGGATCAGGAACAGCATGCTGGCGATAAACAGGTTGGTGTACGCGAAGAAGCGCGAGTAGCCCTCTTCACCGCGCATGTACCAGGAGGCGAACAGGTGGATCAGGAAGCCTACGCCGACCACCACGCCGAGCATGGTCACCGACAGGCCGTCCAGATAGAGGGCGAAGTTGGGCTTGAAGCCCTCCACCGACATCCACTGCCACAGCACTTGTGTGTAGTGACCGCCTTCAGGCGGTGCAACGTTGAATTGCCAGATCACATAGGCGGCCACGATGGCCGAGAGGCCAATGGAGCCGACGCCGATCAGGGCCGAGAGGTTTTCGCTGAAGCGTCCACGGGAGAACGACAGCAGCAAAAAGCCGATCAGGGGGAATACGAAAGTCAGAAAGAGAAGGTTCATCCGCGCATCTCACTGGCAGCATCGATATCAAGCGTGTGGAAGCGGCGATACAGCTGCAGCAGGATCGCCAGGCCAATACTGGCCTCGGCGGCTGCCAGGGTGATCACCAGGATGAACATTACTTGTCCATCCGGCTGTGCCCAGCGTGCACCGGCCACGATGAACGCCAGTGCAGCGGCGTTCATCATGATTTCCAGACTCATCAATACGAAGAGAATGTTGCGACGTACCAT
Source organism: Pseudomonas sp. TWR2-1-1 (assembly GCF_049897045.1). Taxonomy (NCBI): domain Bacteria; kingdom Pseudomonadati; phylum Pseudomonadota; class Gammaproteobacteria; order Pseudomonadales; family Pseudomonadaceae; genus Pseudomonas; species Pseudomonas sp. TWR2-1-1. The sequence goes on along the minus strand of NZ_JAFCVM010000004.1, from coordinate 439,227 downwards.
CAGGCCAACCAGACCGAGGCAGAACAGGACGCCGGCAACGGCGAGACCATGTTCGAGAGGTATTCCTGGCATGTTATTGCTCCTTCGCCTCGTTGCGGCCCAAGTGGAACGCCGTCACCGCTGCTGCAAGCAACAGCATCGAGGCGAGTTCGACTACCAGCAGATACGGACCGAACAGGCTGATGCCCACGGCTTTTGCATCGATGGTGGTTTGACCGATTGCAGCACCGCTCTGATGGGCGAACAGCACGTACAGCAGTTCGGCCAGCAGCAGGGCGGACAAAATGGTCGGTCCGATCCAGATATTGGGCTTGAGCCAGATGCGTTCCTGCTGAACCGAGGCCGGGCCCTGGTTGAGCATCATCACCACAAACACGAATAGCACCATGATGGCACCGGCGTAGGCAATCACTTCAAGCACACCGGCAAACGGCGCGCCGAGGCTGAAGAACGTCATTGCCACGGCAATCAGCGAAATAATCAGGTAGAGCAGGGCGTGCACGGGGTTGGTGTTGGTGATCACACGTAACGTGGACACTACAGCGATACCCGATGCGAAATAGAAAGCGAATTCCATCGTTCTTCCTTAAGGCAGCAAGCTCTTCACGTTGATCGGCTCGGCTTCGTTCTGGGCAGCGCCTTTCGGCTTGCCTTCAACGGCCATACCCGCAACACGATAGAAGTTGTAATCAGGGTTCTTGCCGGGACCGGAGATCAGCAGATCTTCTTTCTCGTACACCAGATCCTGACGTTTGAACTCGGCCATCTCGAAATCCGGAGTCAGCTGGATCGCGGTGGTCGGGCAGGCTTCCTCACACAGGCCGCAAAAAATGCAGCGTGAGAAGTTGATGCGGAAAAACTCCGGGTACCAACGGCCATCTTCGGTTTCGGCTTTTTGCAGCGAAATGCAGCCCACCGGGCACGCTACGGCGCACAGGTTGCAGGCCACACAGCGCTCTTCGCCGTCCGGGTCGCGGGTCAGGACGATCCGCCCGCGATAGCGCGGTGGCAGATAGACCGCTTCTTCCGGGTATTGCAGCGTGTCACGCTTGCGGAAGGCATGGCCAAACACCATCACCAGGCTGCGAAGCTGGGTGTAGGTGCCATGCACGATGTCAAACAGATACTTGAACATGGGTCTCTATCCTCACTGAACCGCGCCGGCGGGCGTGTTCAACAACACGACTGCGGCGGTCACCAGCAAATTGATCAGGGTCAGCGGCAGGCAGAACTTCCAGCTGAAATCCATCACCTGGTCATACCGCGGGCGCGGAATGGAAGCGCGCAGCAGGATGAAAATCATGATGAAAAACGCGGTCTTCAGGGCGAACCAGATAAACGGAATCTGCGGCAGGATGCCGAAAGGCCCGTGCCAGCCACCGAAGAACAAAGTCACCAGCAACGCCGAGATCAATACGATCCCGATGTATTCACCGACGAAGAACATGCCCCATTTCATGCCGGCATATTCAATGTGGTAACCATCGGCCAGTTCCTGCTCGGCTTCCGGCTGGTCGAAGGGGTGACGGTGAGTCACGGCGACGCCAGCGATGAAGAAGGTCAGGAAACCGAAGATCTGCGGAATGATGAACCACAGGTTCTGCGCTTGATATTCAACGATGTCGCGCATGTTGAACGAGCCAACCTGCACCACGATGCCCATCAGCGCCAGGCCCATGAACACTTCGTAGGACACGGTCTGGGCCGAGGCACGCAAGGCGCCCAGCAAGGCGAATTTGTTGTTGCTGGACCAGCCGGCGAACAACACTGCGTACACCGACAGACCGGCCATGGCGAAGAAGAACAGGATGCCGATGTTCAGGTCCGCCACGCCCCAGGTCGGGGTGATCGGGATGATCGCAAAGGCGATCAGCAAGGCGCTCATGGCCACAACCGGTGCCAGGGTGAAAATCACCTTGTCGGCAAACGGCGGCGTCCAGTCTTCCTTGAAGAACATCTTGATCATGTCGGCAGCAATCTGAAACGCGCCGAACGGGCCAACGCGGTTCGGACCGTAACGGTCCTGCCACAGGGCGAGCAAACGACGCTCGACCCAGCTCAACAGAGCGCCGCAGACCACCACGGCAAGCAGGATGACCACTGCTTTGAGTACCGAGATAATCACGTCGATCACTTCAGGCGTAAACCAGGTCATTGGGCTGCCTCCTGCAAACCGTCAACGGTAAGACCAAAGATCGCAGGCGGGATACCGGCAAGCCCTGCAGGCAATGCCACCAGACCTGAACCCAGTTCTTCATTGATACGCAGCGGCAGACGCAGGGTCACACCGGCAACGTTCAGACTGAGCAGCGCGCCGTCATTGACACCCAGACGGTCGGCTTCGGACTTGGCCAGCGCGATGTAAGCCGCCGGAATGCGTTCTTGAACCGGCGCGGCCTTGGAAGAGTTCTCTTCGCTGCCCAGCAGGTGGTAGAACGGCACTACTTGCCAGGTGCCGCGTGCCGGGTTGAAAGCCCCCGGAATGCTGGCGAACCAGTTCAGCGAATCACCGTTGCTTTCGATCAGGCGGGTACCCGGGTCGCCAGCACGGATATGACCGCCGACTTCGTCCTGGAACTTGTTCCATGCTTGTGGCGAGTTCCAGCCCGGCGACCAGGCGAACGGCACCTGCTGGCGCGGCTCGACGGAGCCCGAGTAACCTTCCATCGAGAACGCGAACGCGGTGTCCGGGTCTTGCGGGGTGCGAGGCTCATGCACGCTGATGTTGGCGCGCATGGCGGTACGGCCGCTGTAACGCAGCGGTTCGCGGGCCAGTTTCATACCTTTGATACGGAACGCAGCAGAAGGTGCGGCATCAACGATACGCGCCAACGCTGGAGTGCTGGCCGCAGTGGCTTGCGTCACGTGGTCCAGCAGAGTCCAGTCAACCGGCTTGTTCAGCAGGGTGCTGCGCAGGGCGTGCAACCAGCGCCAGCCTTCGTGAACCAGAATGCTGGCGTCCAGGTAAGTCGGGTCGAACACCTGGAAGAAGCGCTGGGCGCGGCCTTCCTGGCTGACCAGCGTACCGTCGCCTTCAGCAAAGCTGGCGGCCGGCAGAACCAGGTCGGCACGGTCAGTGGTGGCTGTCTTCTGATGATCGGCAACGATCACCACTTTGGAGGCGTCCAGCGCAGCGTTGACCTTGACGGCATCAACCCGGGTGAACAGGTCGTTTTCCAGCACCACGATGGCGTCGGCTTTGCCGTCGATCACGGTTTGCAGTGCGGCGTCTACCGATTCGCCACCGAGCATGGCCAGGCCAAGGCTGTTGGCTTCCGGAACGATCAGGCTGATGGAACCGGCCTTTTCGCGCAGGTGCAAGGCTTTGGCGATGTTGCCTGCGGCTTCGATCAGGGCTTTGGAGCCCAGGGAAGTACCGGCAATGATCAGTGGGCGTTTGGCTGCAAGCAGGGCGTTGGCGATGCGTTGTGCCAGTTCCAGGGCTTCTGCATCGAGGCCGGCAACAGCTGGCGCGCTGGCGTCGATGGCGTGCGCCACGGCGAAACCGATACGGGCCAGGTCATCCGGTGCTGCGTGTACGCATTCTTCAGCCACGTCGTCGAGCTTGGTTTCAGCCAGGCTGGCGATGAACAGCGGGTACAGGGCGTGTTGGCCAATGTTTTTAACCGCAGCATCGAGCCATGGCTGAACGCGCATGCCATCGGCCATTGCTTCGGCCTTGCCCTTGACCGATTGACGCAGCGACAGCGCCATACGGGCGGCGGTCTGGGTCAGGTCTTCACCGAGGACGAAAATGGCGTCGTGATCTTCGATCTCACGCATGTTCGGCACAGGCAACGGGCTGTCTTTCAGAACTTGCAGCACCAGACGGATGCGCTCCAGCTCACCGGCTTCGATGCCGGAGTAGAAGTGCTCGGCGCCGACCAGTTCGCGCAACGCATAGTTGCTTTCGAGACTGGCACGTGGCGAACCGATACCGACGATGTTGCGACCGCGCAGCAGGTCGGCTGCCTTGTCCAGTGCAGCGTCGAGGCTCAGTTTGCTGCCGTCGGCCAGTAATGGCTGACGCGGGCGGTCTGTACGGTTGACGTAGCCATAGCCAAAGCGGCCACGGTCACACAGGAAGTACTGGTTGACCGAGCCGTTGAAGCGGTTTTCGATGCGGCGCAGCTCGCCATAACGCTCGCCCGGGCTGATGTTGCAGCCGCTGGAGCAACCGTGGCAGATGCTGGGTGAAAACTGCATGTCCCACTTGCGGTTGTAGCGCTCGGAGTGGGTTTTGTCAGTGAACACGCCGGTCGGGCAGACTTCGGTGAGGTTGCCCGAGAACTCGCTTTCGAGCACGCCGTCTTCGACGCGACCGAAGTACACGTTGTCGTGGGCGCCAAATACGCCGAGGTCGGTGCCGCCTGCGTAGTCTTTATAGAAGCGCACGCAGCGATAGCAGGCGATGCAGCGGTTCATTTCGTGGGAAATGAACGGGCCCAGTTGCTGGTTCTGGTGAGTCCGCTTGGTGAAGCGATAGCGGCGCTCGTTGTGGCCGGTCATCACGGTCATGTCTTGCAGGTGACAGTGGCCACCTTCTTCGCACACAGGGCAGTCGTGCGGGTGGTTGGTCATCAGCCATTCAACAACGCTGGCGCGAAACACTTTCGCCTCTTCGTCGTCGATGGAGATCCAGCTACCGTCGGTGGCCGGGGTCATGCATGACATGACGATACGACCACGCTTGTCGTTCTCGTCGGTGTACTGCTTGACGGCGCATTGGCGGCAAGCGCCAACACTGCCCAGGGCAGGGTGCCAGCAGAAATACGGGATATCGAGGCCTAGCGACAGACACGCCTGTAACAGGTTGTCTGCCCCATCGACTTCGAGATCTTTGCCGTCTACGTGGATAGTGGCCATGGTTCAAAGGTCTTCGTTGGCCCGGTGTCAGCGGGCGTGGCTAATGGAATCTTGTTATGCGTTCGAAGCAACTCAGCCTTACGGCGTTATCGAACGATCAGAGAGCGGCACGGACCGCTCTCCTTCAAAGCGTTACGCGCCGATTACAATCGGGCGTGCCAGAGGTGGAACCCCGGGTTTTGCTTGCGCAATACCGGCTTCGAACTCTGGACGGAAGTACTTGATCGCGCTGCCCAATGGCTCCACGGCACCCGGTGCGTGTGCACAGAACGTCTTGCCAGGGCCGAGGAAACCGACCAGACCCAGCAGGGTCTCGATATCGCCGGGCTGACCTTCGCCGTTTTCGATGGCCATCAGCAGCTTGACGCTCCATGGCAGGCCATCACGGCAAGGGGTGCAGAAACCGCAGGATTCGCGAGAGAAGAACTGTTCCATGTTGCGCAGCAGGGACACCATGTTGACGCTGTCGTCGACGGCCATGGCCAGACCGGTGCCCATACGGGTGCCGACCTTGGCGATGCCACCGGCGTACATTTGTGCGTCCAGGTGCTCCGGCAGCAGGAAGCCCGTACCGGCGCCGCCTGGCTGCCAGCACTTGAGCTTGAAGCCATCGCGCATGCCGCCGGCGTAGTCTTCGAACAGCTCGCGAGCGGTCACGCCAAACGGCAGCTCCCACAGGCCGGGGTTCTTGACCTTGCCGGAGAAGCCCATGAGCTTGGTGCCCATGTCTTCGCTGCCTTCGCGGGCAATGGATTTGTACCAGTCAACGCCGTTGCCGATGATGGCCGGGACGTTGCACAGGGTTTCAACGTTGTTCACGCAGGTCGGCTTGCCCCATACGCCCACGGCTGCCGGGAACGGCGGCTTGGAGCGCGGGTTGGCGCGACGGCCTTCGAGGGAGTTGATCAATGCGGTTTCTTCACCGCAGATGTAACGCCCGGCGCCGGTGTGAACGAACAGTTCGAAGTCAAACCCCGAGCCCAGAATGTTCTTGCCCAGCAGGCCCGCTGCCTTGGCTTCTTCGACGGCACGGTTAAGGTGCTTGGCGGCGGTGGTGTATTCGCCACGCAGGAAGATATAGCCACGGTAGGTTTTCAGTGCGCGGGCACTGATCAGCATGCCTTCGATCAGCAGATGGGGCAGTTGCTCCATCAGCATGCGGTCTTTCCAGGTGTTGGGTTCCATTTCATCGGCGTTACACAGCAGGTAACGGATGTTCATGGATTCGTCTTTGGGCATCAGCCCCCACTTCACGCCCGTGGGGAAACCGGCGCCGCCGCGGCCCTTGAGGCCGGCGTCTTTCACGGTCTGGACGATGTCGTCCGTGGCCATGTCGGCGAATGCCTTGCGGGCTGCCGCGTAACCGTCCTTGGCCTGGTACTCGTCAAGCCATACCGGCTCGCCGTCGTCACGCAGACGCCAGGTCAGAGGGTGGGTTTCCGGCGACCGCGCGATGCGGTTGGCAGGGCCGAAAGAAGTCAGGGTCATGGGTAGCCCTCCAACAACGTGGCGACGCCAGCAGGCTGTACGTCACCGAATGTGTCGTCGTCGATCATCAACGCCGGCGCCTTGTCGCAGTTGCCCAGGCAGCACACCGGCAGCAGCGTGAAACGGCCGTCTGCAGTGGTCTGGCCCAGGCCGATGCCCAGTTTGCTCTGGATTTCGCTGACCACGGACTCGTGGCCACCGATGTAGCAGACCATGCTGTCGCATACGCGAATGATGTGACGGCCCACTGGCTGACGGAAGATCTGGCTGTAGAACGTGGCCACGCCTTCAACGTCGCTGGCAGGTATGCCGAGCATTTCACCGATGGCGTAAAGCGCGCCATCAGGCACCCAGCCACGTTCCTTCTGAACGATCTTCAGGGCTTCGATCGACGCCGCGCGCGGGTCTTCGTAGTGATGCAGCTCGTGCTCGATGGCCGAGCGCTCGGTTTCGCTCAGGGCGAAACGGTCTGTCTGGATAAGCGTGCTGTTCATGCTTAGCGGTCCACGTCGGCCATAACGAAATCGATACTACCCAGGTACGCAATCAAGTCCGCGACCATTTCGCCTTTGATCACCGAAGGGATCTGTTGCAGGTGCGGGAAGCTTGGGGTGCGAATCCGGGTGCGGTAGCTCATGGTGCCGCCATCGCTCGTCAGGTAATAACTGTTGATGCCCTTGGTCGCTTCGATCATCTGGAAGGATTCGTTGGCCGGCATTACCGGGCCCCACGAAACTTGCAGGAAGTGCGTAATCAAGGTCTCGATGTGTTGCAACGTGCGCTCTTTAGGCGGCGGCGTGGTCAGCGGGTGATCCGCCTTGTACGGGCCGGCCGGCATGTTGCGCATGCACTGCTCGATGATTTTCAGGCTCTGGCGCATTTCTTCGACACGCACGATGCAACGGTCGTAGGCATCGCCATTGGCCGCCAGCGGTACTTCAAACTCGAAGTTCTCGTAGCCGGAGTACGGACGCGCCTTGCGCAGATCGAAATCGCAACCGGTGGAACGCAGGCCGGCACCGGTGACGCCCCATTCCAGGGCTTCTTTGGTGTTGTAGGCGGCAACGCCGATGGTACGGCCACGCAGGATGCTGTTGTCCAGAGCGGCTTTCTGGTACTCGTCCAGACGCTTGGGCATCCAGTCGATGAATTCTTTGACCAGGCGTTCCCAGCCGTTCGGCAGGTCGTGGGCAACGCCGCCGATGCGGTACCAGGCCGGGTGCAAACGGAAGCCGGTGATGGCTTCGATCACCTTGTAAGCGCGCTGACGGTCGGTGAACGTGAAGAACACCGGGGTCATTGCGCCCACGTCCTGGATGTAGGTCCCCAGGAACAGCAGGTGGCTGGTGATCCGGAAGAACTCGGCCATCATGATGCGGATGGTGTCTACCCGGTCCGGAACCTTGATACCCGCCAGTTTCTCGACCGAGAGTACGTACGGCAGGTTGTTCATCACGCCGCCGAGGTAGTCGATACGGTCGGTGTACGGGATGAAGCTGTGCCAGGATTGACGCTCGGCCATTTTCTCGGCACCACGGTGGTGGTAGCCGACGTCCGGTACGCAGTCGACGATCTCTTCACCGTCCAGCTGCAGAATGATGCGGAAGGCACCGTGAGCAGAAGGGTGGTTGGGACCGAGGTTGAGGAACATGTAGTCCTCGTTTTCCCCGGAACGCTTCATGCCCCAGTCTTCGGGTTTGAAACGGGCGGCTTCTTCTTCCAGCTGAACCTTGGCCAGCGTCAGGCTGTACGGATCGAACTCAGTGGCACGGGCCGGGAAGTCCTTGCGCAGCGGGTGACCTTCCCAGGTCGGCGGCATCATGATGCGCGACAGGTGCGGGTGACCTTTGAAGTCGATACCGAACATGTCCCAGACTTCACGCTCGTACCAGTTGGCGTTCGGCCAGATACCGGTGATGGTCGGCACGCTCAGGTCACTTTCGGACAGCGCCACCTTGATCATGACGTCGCTGTTACGTTCAAGCGACATCAGGTGATAGAAGACGGTGAAGTCTGCGCCAGATGGCAGGCCCTGGCGCTTGGTGCGCAGACGTTCGTCCACACCGTGCAAGTCGTAGAGCATGACGTAGGGTTTTGGCAGGTTGCGCAGGAAGGTCAGTACTTCAACCAGTTTTGCGCGGGTAACCCAAAGCACCGGCATGCCGGTGCGCGTGGCCTGGGCAGTGAACGCCTCAGGGCCAAAACGGGTGTTCAGTTCGACAACCACATCTTGGTCGTCAGCCTTATAAGGCGGGATGTACAGAGCGGAGCCTGTAGTCATGGTTTTTTATCGCTTTCGGTCAACGTAAAGAATGAAGCCAGTGTCTCGTTCTATTAAAGAAGCAGAGCTGGATCAGACTTCGTCGGGGCTGCGCAGGTTGGTGACCTGAATACGCTGTTCGCGGCGCTGTTCCTTTTGTGACGGCATCTCGGCGCGATAAACGCCTTGTTCGCCGACAACCCAGGAAAGTGGGCGACGCTCCTGGCCAATCGACTCTTGCAAGAGCATCAAGCCCTGCAGAAAAGCCTCTGGGCGGGGTGGGCAGCCAGGCACGTAAACGTCCACGGGCAGGAACTTGTCGACCCCTTGAACCACGGAGTAGATGTCGTACATGCCGCCGGAGTTGGCGCAAGAACCCATGGAAATAACCCATTTAGGCTCAAGCATTTGCTCATAGAGACGCTGGATGATCGGCGCCATCTTGATGAAGCAGGTACCGGCAATAACCATGAAATCCGCCTGACGCGGCGATGCCCGGATAACTTCGGCGCCAAAGCGCGCGATGTCGTGGGGCGCCGTGAAGGCGGTGGTCATCTCCACGTAGCAGCAGGACAGACCGAAGTTGTACGGCCACAGGGAGTTCTTACGTCCCCAATTGACCGTATTGTTCAGTACGTCCTCAAGCTTGCCCATGAAGATGTTTTTGTGGACTTGATCTTCTAACGGATCGGAAACGGTTTCCCGTTCGCCGATCGGGTACTGCTCGTTAGGAGCATCCGGGTCGATCCTGGTGAGTTCGTATTGCATCGCCAAAGCCTCATTGTTTCAGCTTGGCCTGCCGCTTACGACGAGCTTCCGGTGCCCAATCAAGAGCACCCACCCGAAATAGGTAGACAAGGCCTGCCAACAGAATTGCTATGAAAACGAGAGCTTCGACGAATCCGGTCCAGCCGCTTTCGCGAACAGACACAGACCAGGCAAAGAGAAAGAGGGCTTCGATATCGAAGATCACGAACAGCATCGCGACCAGATAGAATTTGGCTGAGAGCCGCAAGCGGGCGCCACCGGTAGGTAGCATGCCCGACTCGAACGGTTCGTTTTTGCTGCGACCCCAGGCTTTTGACCCGAGGAGGCTGGAGACGCCGAGCATGAAGGCACAAAGGCCGACAACACCGAGAAGGAAAATGGCAAAGCCCCAGTTGTGGGCTATGAGTCCTGTCGCTTCGGGCATGCTGGTAATCCTTAACAGAGAGCAAGGGTCTCTGAGCTTAAAAAAGAAATAAAGCAGTGACGATATGTCGCAGCGCTATTGATGGCCGGGATTTTATGGCTAAACACCCGGCAAGTAAATTTTCTAAGATGAATTAATTCAATCCTTTAGTGGTAGAGACAGTCACGAAGCCTGTCCAGCCCACGTAGCACGGGCATTACAGCGTGTTTTGTCGAATATGTTTTGTCGGCAAAGTAATCAATAAAAGCCACTCTAAATGATAATTAATATCGTTTGAGCTCGTATCTGTCAGGCCTCCGCTGCAGGGGTGTGTGGAAGTTGGCTTATATATGTACGGGATGCAAGTTTTGGCCTTGGCTTTTTACCTGATTCTTGTTTTCGGGTATGGACCTGGATCAGTTTTTTGTCGATTCAAAAGAAGACGGTACGTGGGCTGGTTGAGGGAGCTGGCTTGTCAGCGATCCTGTCGTGCTGGACGGAACAATTGAGGCTATCGCTGGCAGCCAGATCCTGCCTAAAAAGGGGGCGCAAAAAAAACGCCCCGAACCGGTCGGGGCGTCATGTTCAAGGCATCGCGTATTTTTCTCTGCAGGTCAGGCAATGTCCCTGTCTCTGTTTCTGTGTGTGGTGCTCAATCAGTGGAACTGTTCTTCTTCAGTCGAGCCGGTCAGGGCGGTTACGGAAGAAGAGCCGCCTTGAATCACGGTGGTCATGTCATCGAAGTAGCCGGTGCCCACTTCCTGCTGGTGCGCCACAAAGGTGTAGCCTTTTGCGGCGTCAGCGAACTCCTGTTCCTGCAGTTTCACGTAGGCGGTCATGTCGTTGCGGGCGTAGTCGTGCGCCAGGTTGAACATGCTGTGCCACATGTTGTGGATGCCGGCCAGGGTAATGAACTGGTGCTTGTAGCCCATTGCCGACAATTCACGCTGGAACTTGGCGATGGTCGCGTCGTCCAGGTTTTTCTTCCAGTTGAAGGAAGGTGAGCAGTTGTACGACAGCAGTTGGTCCGGGTATTCCTTTTTGATCGCTTCAGCAAAGCGGCGCGCTTCGTCCAGGTCCGGTTTGGCGGTTTCGCACCAGATCAGGTCGGCATACGGTGCATAGGCCAGGCCGCGAGCAATAGCCTGGTCCAGGCCTGCACGTACTTTGTAGAAGCCTTCCTTGGTCCGCTCGCCGGTCACGAATGGCTGGTCGTACGGGTCGCAATCAGAGGTCAGCAGATCAGCCGCATTGGCGTCGGTGCGGGCCAGAATGATGGTCGGGGTGCCCGCGACGTCTGCAGCCAGACGAGCAGCGGTCAGCTTTTGTACGGCTTCCTGGGTGGGTACCAGTACCTTGCCCCCCATGTGACCGCATTTTTTAACCGAGGCCAGCTGATCTTCGAAGTGAACGCCGGCGGCGCCTGCTTCGATCATGCTCTTCATCAGTTCGTAGGCGTTCAGAACGCCGCCGAAACCGGCTTCAGCGTCGGCAACGATCGGTGCGAAGTAGTCGATGTAACCCTGGTCGCCCGGGTTCTTGCCAGCTTTCCACTGGATCTGGTCGGCGCGGCGGAACGAGTTGTTGATGCGCTTGACCACGGTTGGTACTGAGTCCACCGGGTACAGCGACTGATCGGGGTACATGGATTCAGCAGAGTTGTTGTCTGCTGCCACTTGCCAGCCCGACAGGTAAATAGCCTGGATGCCGGCTTTAACCTGTTGTACTGCCTGGCCCCCGGTCAGGGCGCCCATGCAGTTGACGAAATCTTTCTCGGGACGGAAGGACGGGTGTGCGCCCTGTGTCACCAGTTTCCACAGCTTGTCAGCGCCCAGTTTTGCAAAGGTGTGCTCGGGTTGAACCGAGCCGCGCAGGCGGACCACGTCAGCAGCGGAGTAATCGCGAGTCACGCCTTTCCAGCGTGGATTTTCGGCCCAGTCTTTTTCAAGGGCTGCAATTTGCTGTTCGCGTGTCAGTGCCATGGAGATAAACCTCGTCGCATAGGTCTGGGTTGAAAAGTAATTGCTCCACCAGGCACACAACAATGTTGTTAAGCGTGAATGGCTACTCGCTATCGGCCGTGCAGGCCCAGAGCCATTTGGGGGGCTCTGATTAGCGGGAGCGGGGCCATCATGCCTCTGCATTTTTACGTCGTCAAATGTTTTGTAGTGCTTTTTTAAAAGCACTACATATTTGCTGAAAAACGACTTGCCGGTCAGTTTCGGGCCTTTTAGTCGAGAGCATCTACTTTGATCCGTAAGGTCATGTCATCCCGGTTTTGAGTAGAGTAGTTGCGGGTTCCGGCTTGCTGTCCGGCCTGGCTCTGGCCGTTGATGCCGGCCAGGGTGATCCACTGGCCCAGGGGGCCGCTGACCTGTGTGTCGGTATTTTGAATGTTCACTACATCCGGCTGTTCCTGGCTCATGTGGTCGCGATGACTGCTGATGGCCAGGTGTACCGTTTCACCTGTTACGTTCGCAGTTACGTACATCCCGCGGGTCACGTCCCGGTAATCCGTTTGTGTGAGGACCCGGCCATAGGCGTCTGTCCGCAGGCTGGTGAGGGGCACGCTCTGTCCGGTCTGGATCAGCGCGGGCACGCCTTCGGTGGCCTGGATTTGCTGAATTCCGCCGTCGCGGCTGGCGGTACTGATCACACGGGTATTGGCGTCGGGAGCCGGGAGGTTGGTGTCGCTGGTATCGACGGTGATCAGTAAACGCCTGGCCGGTTTGTCGAGTTGCGATAGCAGATTTTCGAGGTTATGAATTTTTTGTGCCGGTGCTTCGACGATCAATTGATTGCCGTAAGCGCTGACCTTGCCGTTTTTACCGATAAAATTTTGTGCAATGGGTAGCAGGTCGGTGCTGGTGCGGTTCTGCAGAGTAATGACCTGGGTATCGGCCTGAGCGCTGATGCTGGAGAGCAATATCAGGCTGGTGATGATGGCGCGTAGGGACATATCCGTTATCTCCGCAATGCTGAAAAGGCATGAGGGGAGTGTGCCAGATAGCAAAACGCCCTGCGATCCGAAGATGGCAGGGCGTTATCTTCTGTGGGAGCGGACTCGCCCGCTCCCACAGGGTATGTGCCAGCCGTGACAATCAGCTCGCACGCACCATATCAACATGTGGAATACCTGCTTCCAGGAACTCCTCGCTGACGATCTTGAAGCCCAGCCGCTCGTAGAATGGCGTGGCGTGTACCTGTGCACTGAGCTTTTGTTGCTTCAGTCCGCGCTTTTCAGCTTCGTTGATGGTCGCCTGCATCAGCGCATCGCCGACTTTCAGGCCGCGCCAGTCCTTAAGCACCGAAACCCGGCCGATATGGCCGTCTGGCAGGAGCCTGGCGGTACCAATCGGAAAGTCGCCCTCATAGGCCAGAAAATGCACTGCGTCGGCATCGTCTGCGTCCCACTCCAGTTCGGGCGGGACATGTTGCTCGGCAATAAACACCGCTTCACGAATGCGTCGAAGTTCGGCGTTGTCCTTTTGCCAGCTGGCGACACGTACGTGAATCCTATTCATCGGCGAACCCCAGGCTTCCTTGTTTAACCAGCTCGCAGAGCAGGTTGCGTCCGTCTTCATCGGCCAGCCATGGGCCGAGGTTGTCACTGTGCAGTGCATCGGCGGCACAGATCATTTTCAGCAGTTCGCGCAGCTTGCCCGGCAGCAGGCGGCTTTGGCCGCTGGCGAACAGCAACAGGTCTTCATCGACTTCGGACCAGGCCAGGCGGGCGCTCGGGTTGCGGATCAGGACAGCGCCCTGTTCCAGGCTGCCCAGCAGATCTTCTTCTTCGAGCTCTGGCCCGGTCACGAGTTCCGGGTAGCGCGGCTCGGTCATGAATTGGCCGAACCAGGTCAGCAGCATGCGCTCATCGCTCATGTGCTCGGTCAGCAAGCCTTTGAGGCGGTCCAGTGCATCGTGCTGGATCTGGTGCGGGTCGCTGACCGGTTGCGCGTCGGCGTCGGTGTAGCGCTCTTCGTCCGGCAGGTACTGGCTGAGGAAGTCGGTGAAGTGGGTCAGCACTTCAGCTGCGCTTGGGGCGCGGAAACCTACCGAGTAGGTCAGGCAGTCATCCACGGCCACGCCGCAGTGCGCCAGGCGCGGTGGCAGGTACAGCATGTCGCCCGGCTCCAGGGTCCACTCGTCGGTGGCCTGGAAGTCGGCCAGGATGCGCAGGTCGGCGTGTTCCAGCAGCGTGCTTTCGGAATCGCACATCTGGCCGATCTGCCAGTGGCGCTTGCCGTGGCCTTGCAGCAAAAACACGTCGTAGTTATCGAAATGCGGACCAACGCTGCCACCCGGGGCGGCATAGCTGATCATCACGTCGTCGATACGCCAGCTTGGCAGGAAGCGGAAGTTTTCCAGCAGCTCGCCGACTTCAGGCACGAACTGATCGACCGCTTGTACCAGCAAGGTCCACTCACGCTCCGGCAGTTTGCCGAACTCGTCCTCGGCAAACGGGCCGCGGCGCAATTCCCACGGGCGCTCGCCGTGTTCGATGACCAGGCGTGATTCGACTTCTTCTTCAAGTGCCAGACCGGCCAGTTCGTCGGCGTCGATCGGGCTTTCGAAGTCAGGAATGGCCTGACGGATCAGCAACGGTTTCTTCTGCCAGTAGTCGCGCAGGAATTCGCGTGCAGTGATGCCGCCCAGAAGTTGAAGAGGAATATCAGGATTCATGTGTAACCTATTGAAAAATTGCGCTTTGTAATCGGGAATAAAAACGCCCGGCACGGCCGGGCGTTAGTAGGTCGTTGCAGCGGTTAGATGCGCTTGGCCTGCTCGATCGCGTTACCAATGTAATTGGCTGGCGTCAGCAGTTTCAGCTCGGCTTTAGCCGCTTGCGGCATTTCAAGGCCGTCGATGAAAGTTTGCAGTGCTTGTGGGCTGATGCCCTTGCCGCGGGTCAGCTCTTTGAGCTTCTCGTACGGGTTTTCAATGTTGTAGCGGCGCATTACGGTCTGGATCGGTTCGGCCAGGACTTCCCAGCAGGCGTCCAGGTCGGCAGCGATCTTCTGAGCGTTAAGCTCAAGCTTGCTGATGCCTTTGAGGCTGGCTTCGTACGCGATAACGCTGTGAGCAAAGCCCACGCCGAGGTTGCGCAGTACGGTGGAGTCAGTCAGGTCGCGCTGCCAGCGGGAAATTGGCAATTTGCTGGCCAGGTGCTGGAACAGGGCGTTGGCGATACCCAGGTTGCCTTCGGAGTTTTCGAAGTCGATCGGGTTGACCTTGTGCGGCATCGTCGAGGAGCCGATTTCGCCGGCGATGGTGCGCTGCTTGAAGTAGCCCAGGGAGATGTAGCCCCAGATATCGCGATCGAAGTCGATCAGGATGGTGTTGAAGCGCGCGATGGCGTCGAACAGCTCGGCGATATAGTCGTGCGGCTCGATCTGTGTGGTGTACGGGTTGAACCCCAGGCCCAGCTCGTCTTCGATGAAGGCGCGGGCATTGGCTTCCCAGTCGATCTGCGGGTAGGCCGACAGGTGGGCGTTGTAGTTGCCCACGGCGCCGTTGATTTTGCCCAGCAGCGGGACTGCAGCAACCTGAGCGATTTGACGCTCCAGGCGGTAAACCACGTTGGCCAGCTCTTTGCCCAGGGTGGTCGGCGAAGCCGGTTGGCCGTGGGTGCGCGACAGCATCGGCACGTCAGCGAACTTGATTGCCAGTTCGCGGATGGCTTCTGCGGTCTGGCGCATCAGCGGCAGCATCACGTCATCACGGCCTTCGCGCAGCATCAGTGCGTGGGACAGGTTGTTGATGTCCTCGCTGGTGCAGGCAAAGTGGATGAACTCACTGACGTTGGCCAGTTCAGGCAGTTTGGCGGCTTGTTCCTTGAGCAGGTACTCAATGGCTTTGACGTCGTGGTTGGTGGTGCGCTCGATCTCTTTGACGCGCTCGGCGTGTTCCAGAGAGAAGTTTTCGGCCAGTTCATTCAGAACGGCGTTGGCTTCGGCGGAGAAAGCCGGGACTTCAGGGATCGCGGCGTGAGCAGCCAGGCGCTGGAGCCAGCGGACTTCAACCAGAACGCGGGCACGGATCAAGCCGTATTCGCTGAAAATCGGGCGCAGGGCCTGGGTTTTGCCGGCGTAGCGGCCGTCAACAGGGGAAACCGCAGTGAGCGAAGAAAGCTGCATGGGGTGTTCTCGGACAGTCGGGCAACGAAATGGGGCGCGTATCATACATGAAAAAAACGGCCGGTCCGTTGCCAACTGACCGGCGTCATACGCATATCGACGTTACAAAGTATGCCTGCTGGCGTGTTTCAGTTTCCGCGCAGCATCGGGTAAAGCTCTTTGAGCAGCTTGCGGCGGCTGATTACCAGCTGCCAGCGATGGCCACCCAATTGACGCCAAAGTCGTGCTGAGCGGATACCGGCCAGCAGCAGGGCGCGAATTTTTGAGGCGTTGCTCGGTTGTTGCAGGTTGCGCATGTCACCGTGCACCTGAATGCGCTGCCGCAGAGTGCTCAAGGTGTCCTGGTACAGCGCGCCACAGGCGGCTACCACGTTTTCATGGGCCGGACCGAAGTGCTCGACCTGTGACTGGATCTGCGGCAGACGCTTGCCGATCAACTCCAGCATGTCTTCGCGCTTGGCCAGCTGGCGCTCAAGGCCGAGCATCGACAGGGCGTAGCGCAAGGGCTCGCGCTGCAGGGTATTGGGGTCGCGCTCAAGGGCGCCGATCAGGGCCCGGTAGCCTTCGCGCAGGTTGATGTCGTCACCGCCATAGACTTCGAGCGTGTCTTTGGGGTCTCGAATCAGCAGGCTGCCAAGCATGCAGCTCAAGTCGGCTTCGCTGACCTGGCCGGTCTTGGCGATCTTGTCTACCAGTACAGCAGCGAGGAATACACCGCCCAGGGCTATCAGTTGCTCCTGAGTGGGGTTCATGCGCGGCTGTCCTTGCTGGTCCAGGGCTCGGCGACTTCAATAACGCCGCCACCCAGACACACTTCGCCATCGTAAAACACCACGGACTGGCCGGGGGTGACGGCGCGTTGCGGATCATCGAACGTGGCGCGATAACCGTTGGCAGTCTTTTCCAGCGTGCAAGGCTGGTCGCTCTGGCGATAGCGGACCTTGGCCGTCAGGCGCAGCGGAGTGCTCAGGTCGATCGGATTGACCCAGTAGATTTCCGATGCGAGCAGGGCGCGGGAAAACAACCATGGGTGATCATTGCCCTGGCCGACGATCAGCTCGTTGTGCTCGAGGTCTTTGATCAGCACGTACCACGGCTCGTCGCTGGCGTCTTTGAGGCCGCCGATGCCCAGGCCCTGACGCTGGCCGATGGTGTGGTACATCAGGCCGTGGTGGCGGCCTATGACCTCACCCTCGGTGTTTTTGATCTCGCCCGGTTGGGCCGGCAGGTACTGCTTGAGGAAATCGCTGAAGCGGCGCTCCCCGATGAAGCAGATCCCGGTGGAGTCTTTTTTCTTCGCGGTGGCCAGGTCGTGCTTTTCAGCAATTTTGCGCACTTCGGGTTTTTCCAGCTCGCCGACCGGGAACAGGGTCTTGGCGATTTGCTCACCGCCGACGGCGTGCAGGAAATAGCTTTGGTCCTTGTTCGGGTCCAGGCCCTTGAGCAACTCGGTCCGGCCGTCAATATCACGACGACGTACATAGTGGCCGGTGGCGATCAAGTCGGCACCCAGCATCACGGCGTAGTCGAGGAACGCCTTGAACTTGATTTCGCGGTTGCACAGGATGTCGGGGTTCGGCGTGCGTCCGGCCTTGTATTCGGCCAGGAAGTGTTCGAACACGTTGTCCCAGTACTCGGCGGCAAAGTTGGCGGTGTGCAGCTTGATGCCGATTTTGTCGCACACGGCCTGGGCGTCTGCCAGGTCATCCATGGCGGTGCAATAATCCGTTCCGTCGTCTTCCTCCCAGTTCTTCATGAACAGGCCTTCCACCTGGTAGCCCTGCTCGATGAGCAGAACGGCGGAAACGGAAGAATCGACACCGCCGGACATGCCGACAATGACGCGCTGCTTTTCGGGGGCGACTAACGCTGGATCACGCATAAGGTTTCAATGAGTGTCTTGAAAAAGGACGCGATTCTAGCAGGCCCGAGCGCTCAAGGCTAAACCGAAGGGCGGATTAACGTCAGGTCGAAGAGTTTACCGCTCAGATAATCGTCGATGCACTGCAGGCTCAGCTCGCTGCGCCAGCGATGACGTTGCTCTATGAGCTCGTCGCGGGTCATCCAGAGCGGGCCGATGATGCCGGTGTCCAGTTGGTAGTCGGGGTGGTGTTTAACGGCTTTGCCGGCAAAGCACACGCGCTGGTAGGTCACACCGTTGCTGGGGGCGGTGTACAGATAAATGCCGATCACGCCGGTAAGTTCGACGTCGTAGCCGGTTTCTTCGAGGGTTTCGCGGATCGCGGCGTCGATCAGGCTTTCGTCCGGGTCGAGATGGCCGGCGGGTTGATTGAGCACGGCGCGTTCGCCTTTGAGCTCTTCAACCATAAGAAAGCGGCCATTGTCCTCAACGACAGTGGCGACGGTGATGTGGGGTTTCCATTCCATGAGGTATCTCGCTAGTACGGCGTGGCTGATTTTCGTAGCAGCTGCCGAAGGCTGCGTCCGGTTGCAGAGCAATCGTCAAACCTGAGTGTGCGGTGTAACTGACAAATTGCGGGCATTGATTCTACGCCGACTGCGTCGCCGGACGCAGCCTTCGGCAGCTGCTACGAGATAGTCAGGCCCAAAAACACAAACCCCGGCGTCGTGGGCCGGGGTTTGTGTTGTTGCCTGTTGCTCTTACGCTGAGGCGATGATCGCGTTCAGTGTTGGGCTAGGGCGCATTACTTTGCTCACCTTGTCGGCGTCGGCGTGGTAGTAACCACCGATGTCGACCGGCTTGCCCTGTACGGCGTTGAGTTCGGCAACAATTTTTGCCTCGTTCTCGGCCAGGGCTTTTGCCACAGGGGCAAACTGCGCTTGCAGTTCTTTGTCTTCAGTCTGGGCGGCCAGGGCTTGAGCCCAGTACAGCGCCAGGTAGAAGTGGCTGCCGCGGTTGTCGATGTTGCCGACTTTGCGCGATGGCGATTTGTTGTTGTCGAGGAACTGGCCGGTGGCCTGGTCCAGGGTCTTGGCCAACACCAACGCTTTCGGGTTGTTGTAGGTCGTGCCCAGGTGTTCCAGAGAGGCTGCCAGAGCCAGGAACTCACCCAGCGAGTCCCAGCGCAGGAAGTTTTCTTCCAGCAGTTGTTGCACGTGCTTGGGTGCCGAACCGCCTGCGCCGGTTTCAAACAGACCGCCGCCATTCATCAGCGGTACGATCGAGAGCATTTTGGCGCTGGTGCCCAGTTCCATGATCGGGAACAGGTCAGTCAGGTAGTCGCGCAGTACGTTGCCGGTCACCGAGATGGTGTCCAGACCCGCACGGGTGCGTTCCAGGGTGAAGTTCATGGCATCGACCGGCGCCATGATGCGAATGTCCAGGCCGCTGGTGTCGTGATCCTTCAGGTAGGTTTCTACCTTTTTGATCATCTCGGCGTCATGGCTACGCTTTGGGTCCAGCCAGAACACGGCAGGGGTGTTGCTGGCGCGGGCACGGTTGACGGCCAGTTTGACCCAGTCGCGGATCGGCGCGTCCTTGGCCTGGCACATGCGCCAGATATCGCCTTCTTCAACCTTCTGCTCCATCAGCACGTTGCCGTTGCTGTCGGTTACGCGAACAACGCCATCGGCTTTGATCTGGAAGGTTTTATCGTGGGAACCGTACTCTTCGGCTTTCTGTGCCATCAGGCCAACGTTCGGCACGCTGCCCATGGTGGTCGGATCGAAGGCGCCGTGCTTCTGGCAGTCTTCGATGGTCGCCTGGTAGATAGTGGCGTAGCAGCGATCAGGGATCACGGCTTTGGTGTCTTGCAGCTGGCCTTGCGTGTTCCACATTTTGCCGGAATCACGAATCATGGCCGGCATCGAGGCGTCGACGATAACGTCGCTCGGCACGTGCAGGTTGGTGATGCCTTTGTCGGAGTTGACCATCGCCAGCGCAGGGCGGTTGGCGTAGACAGCTTCGATGTCGGCTTCGATTTCAGCTTGCTTCTCGGCCGGCAGGGCCTTGATGCGGGTGTACAGGTCGCCGATACCGTTGTTCAGGTTGAAACCGATTTCTTTCAGGATGTCTGCGTGTTTTTCCAGCGCATCCTTATAGAACTCAGCCACGATCTGACCGAACATGATCGGGTCGGACACCTTCATCATGGTGGCTTTCAAGTGAACCGAGAACAGTACGCCCTTTTTCTTGGCGTCTTCGATTTCGGCCGCGATGAACTCGCGCAATGCCTTTTTGCTCATGACGGAGCAATCGATGATCTCGCCGGCCTGGACGGAGGTTTTCTCTTTCAGGACAGTGGTAGTGCCGTCTTGAGCGATCAATTCGATCTTGACGCTACCCGGGGCTTCGATCAGGGCGGCTTTTTCGCTGCCGTAGAAGTCGCCTTCGCTCATGTGAGCTACGTGGGATTTGGAGTCTGTGCTCCAGGCGCCCATTTTATGCGGGTGCTTGCGGGCATAGTTTTTGACCGACGGCGGTGCGCGGCGGTCGGAGTTGCCTTCGCGCAGTACCGGGTTTACGGCGCTGCCCATGACTTTGCTGTAACGCGCTTTTACTTCTTTCTCAGCGTCAGTGGTCACGGTTTCCGGGTAGTCCGGAATGTCAAAGCCCTGCGCTTGCAGTTCTTTGATCGCGGCCTGCAATTGCGGGACCGAGGCGCTGATGTTAGGCAGCTTGATGATGTTGGCTTCAGGTGTAACGGCCAGGGCGCCCAGTTCGGCGAGGTGGTCTGCTACAGCCTTGGCACCCAATTGCTCGGGGAAGCTGGCGAGGATACGGCCCGCCAGAGAGATGTCGCGCGTCTCAACGGCGATATCAGCGCTAGCGGTAAAGGCTTCGATGATAGGCAGCAGTGAATAGGTGGCGAGCGCCGGAGCTTCGTCGGTGAAGGTGTAGATGATCTTCGAACGGTTGGGCATTTCGGATTAACTCTCTTCTTTGCTGAGCGTGCTCAGATACTCGAGATGCGCAGGGTAGGCGCTTTCGTTCACAGTGAACAATGAGCCGAAAGTCGAGGTTCTTCGCGGTGATGTGAATGCATCAGTAGAGCGTCAAGCGGTCGAGCCGGGGTAACGACTCAGCCTTTCTAGGCCTGAAAGACTCATTCCAGTAGGTGTATCTGAGTGACTCCGTGGTCACCGGCGCAGTATACATAGGTCACTAATGTTCCTGCGAGGGCCGCGCAATATCGACGGTCATCCATTGGTCTAAGAATGGGTCGCCCACTGTGCGGGTATCCTGGGCTTTGGCCTTTGTTTTCGGGGCTGACATAGCGGGTACCCATAAGTGGAGTTGTGCATGGGATACGGCGAGATCAAGGCGCCATAAAAAAACCGTCCGGTTCGAGTGAATGAGCCGGACGGTTTTTTATGGGGTGGTTTATGCGGGCGGGTCAGACCTGCAGGCTGTTCACCTCTGGCTCGGCGATTGGCGATGGCGCAATGGCTTTTGCATCGGTAATCGCTACGGCATGCAGGCCCTTTGGACCTTGAGTAATCTCGAAGCTTACGGGCTGGCCGGCCTTGAGCGTTTTATAGCCGTCCATCTGGATGGCGGAAAAGTGGGCAAAGAAGTCGATTTCTTTTCCGTCGTCGTCTTTGCCTTCCTTGGCCTCTGTATTGATAAAGCCGAAGCCCTTGGCATTGTTGAACCACTTGACCTTGCCTTGCATACTCATATCCCTCTGCTGCAAACGACTCCATCACTGGAGTATCATCCAGTTCACTCGCACATTAACCATCAAATATGGTTGACTGCGCGGACCTTTACTCCCCACTGTGGGTTGCATTGGTTGTAACACCGTTTTACCGATAGTCAAGGTCACGCGGCGGCGCTGTTGAAATTTGACACGTTTGCCTCCATCACTGTAATCGCTCAACAACGAACCTTTCTTTCCATGCATGCAATCAGCCAGACTCGACTAACATTCAATCAGGATCAGCCCGATTTTGATGGCGAAGACTCCGCTGGCTTGGCTGTGCAAGAGGCTAAGCCTGCGCTCCAGGCGCCGCCGATGTACAAGGTGGTTTTGTTCAACGATGACTACACACCCATGGATTTCGTTGTAGAAATTCTTGAGGTGTTCTTTAACTTGAATCGCGAATTGGCGACCAAGGTCATGCTGGCCGTCCATACAGAAGGACGGGCTGTGTGCGGCATCTATACCCGCGACATTGCCGAGACCAAGGCGGCGCAGGTAAACCAGTACGCACGCGAAAGCCAGCATCCGCTACTCTGTGAAATCGAGAAGGACGGTTAACGCCGACCACTTGGGTATGAGGTGAAGCCATGTTAAATCGCGAGCTCGAAGTCACCCTCAATCTGGCCTTCAAGGAAGCGCGCTCCAAGCGTCATGAGTTCATGACGGTTGAGCACCTCCTTCTTGCGCTCCTGGATAATGAGGCGGCCGCAACCGTTCTACGCGCCTGTGGCGCAAACCTCGACAAACTCAAGCATGACCTGCAAGAGTTTATTGATTCCACTACTCCCCTGATCCCTGTTCACGACGAAGATCGCGAAACCCAGCCAACTCTGGGCTTTCAGCGCGTCTTGCAGCGTGCCGTATTTCACGTTCAAAGTTCTGGCAAGCGTGAAGTCACGGGTGCCAATGTACTGGTAGCGATTTTCAGCGAGCAAGAAAGCCAGGCCGTGTTTCTGCTCAAGCAGCAGAGCGTTGCGCGTATTGATGTCGTCAACTTTATTGCCCATGGCATTTCCAAAGTGCCGGGGCAGGGCGATCACTCCGACGGCGATCATGAAATGCAGGACGAAGAGGGTGGCGAGTCGTCGTCCTCAAGTAATCCGCTGGATGCCTATGCCAGTAACTTGAACGAGCTGGCTCGTCAGGGTCGCATCGATCCTCTGGTGGGGCGCGAAATGGAGGTTGAGCGTGTTGCTCAGATCCTGGCGCGTCGCCGCAAAAACAACCCGTTGCTGGTCGGTGAGGCCGGTGTGGGCAAAACCGCAATTGCCGAAGGCCTGGCCAAGCGCATTGTCGACAATCAAGTACCTGATCTGCTGGCTAACAGCATCGTCTACTCCCTTGATCTCGGTGCCTTGCTGGCAGGTACCAAGTACCGTGGCGATTTCGAGAAGCGTTTCAAGGCGCTGCTCGGCGAGCTGAAAAAACGCCCGCATGCGATTTTGTTCATCGATGAGATCCATACCATTATTGGTGCCGGAGCTGCTTCCGGTGGCGTGATGGACGCCTCCAATCTGCTTAAGCCGCTATTGTCCTCGGGTGATATCCGCTGCATCGGTTCGACGACGTTCCAGGAATTTCGCGGGATCTTCGAAAAAGACCGTGCCCTGGCGCGCCGCTTCCAGAAAGTCGATGTGTCCGAACCTTCGGTTGAAGACACCATTGGTATCCTGCGTGGCCTCAAGGGCCGTTTTGAGCAGCATCACGGTATCGAATACAGTGATGAGGCCTTGCGCGCCGCCGCTGAACTGGCTTCACGCTACATCAATGACCGGCACATGCCGGACAAGGCCATTGATGTCATCGACGAAGCGGGTGCCTATCAACGCTTGCAGCCAATTGAGAAGCGCGTCAAGCGCATCGAGGTGGCACAGGTCGAAGATATCGTTGCGAAAATCGCACGTATTCCTCCAAAGCATGTATCCAGCTCGGACAAAGAGCTGCTGCGTAATCTGGAGCGGGACCTGAGAATGACCGTGTTCGGTCAGGACGCAGCGATTGATTCGTTGTCGACGGCGATCAAGCTTTCCCGTGCCGGTCTCAAGTCCCCCGACAAACCTGTTGGCTCGTTCCTGTTTGCAGGGCCGACCGGAGTCGGTAAAACCGAAGCTGCACGCCAGCTGGCCAAGGCTTTGGGGATCGAACTGGTACGTTTCGACATGTCCGAGTACATGGAGCGCCACACCGTATCGCGTTTGATCGGTGCACCTCCGGGCTACGTGGGCTTCGACCAGGGCGGCTTGCTCACGGAAGCCATCACCAAGCAGCCGCATTGCGTGCTGCTGCTCGATGAGATCGAGAAGGCTCACCCAGAGGTCTTTAACCTGCTGTTGCAGGTCATGGATCACGGTACGCTGACCGATAACAACGGGCGCAAGGCCGACTTCCGCAACGTGATCGTAATCATGACCACCAATGCGGGCGCCGAGACAGCTTCGCGGGCTTCTATCGGTTTCACGATTCAGGACCATGCGTCCGATGCAATGGAAGCGATCAAGAAGAGCTTCACTCCGGAGTTCCGTAACCGCCTGGACACCATCATTCAATTTGGTCGCCTCAGCCATGAGGTTATCAAGCATGTGGTGGACAAGTTCCTCACCGAGCTGCAGGCGCAACTGGACGACAAGCACGTGCAGCTGGTGGTGTCTGACGAGGCGCGAGGCTGGCTGGCAGCTGGCGGCTACGATGCGCTGATGGGTGCACGCCCGATGGCGCGTTTGATCCAGGACAAGATCAAGCGTCCATTGGCGGAAGAGATTCTCTTTGGTGAGTTGGCCGAGCATGGCGGTGTGGTACACATCGACCTGAAAGACGGCGAGCTGACCTTTGAGTTTGAAACTGCGGTCGAAATGGCTTGATCTGAAGTTGCTGCATAAAAAAAGCGCCGAGAGGCGCTTTTTTTATGCGTGGACTGTTTGTGGGGGCTGCATCGCGAGGCAAGCTCGCTCCTGGAGGGGGGGGGCAAATCCCGGGCACACAAAAACGCCCGGCGAACCGGGCGTTTTGTATTGACTTGATTAACGAGCGCGGTAAGTGATACGCCCTTTGCTCAAGTCATAGGGCGTCAGCTCGACGCGCACTTTGTCACCGGTAAGAATACGAATGTAATTCTTGCGCATCTTGCCGGAAATATGCGCGGTTACGACGTGCCCATTTTCCAACTCCACGCGAAACATGGTGTTGGGCAGGGTGTCGACGACAGTGCCTTCCATTTCGAAGCTGTCTTCTTTCGACATGCAGTAAAGCCCTCGGTGTCCAATGAATGGCCCGGTGCAACTGCGCCAGGCAAAAGCGGCGTGCATTGTGCCCGAAAAATGGGGTTTAAGCCAAGGGTTCAGTTAACAGTGCTCCATCTCTGATTTATCAGCAGCTCAATAGGCCGATATTCAGTCTTGTAATTCATCTTTTTGCAGTTCTTGATCCAGTACCCCAGATACAGCGCCTCAAGCCCCAGACGCCGGGCTTCGCCGATCTGCCAGAGAATCCCGTAACGCCCCAGACTGCGGCGCTCTTCGGCCGGTTCGTAGAAGGTGTAGACCGCCGATAAACCATTGGGCAGCAAGTCTGTCACGGCAACCGCCAGCAAGCGTCCGTCCAGTCGAAACTCATAGAATTTGGAGAACGGCAGGTCGCGCACCAAAAAAGTCGAAAACTGGTCGCGGCTCGGTGGATACATGTCGCCATCGGCATGTCGCTGCTCGATGTAGCGCTGGTAAAGAGCAAA
The DNA here is from genome assembly GCF_049897045.1 of Pseudomonas sp. TWR2-1-1. Lineage (NCBI taxonomy): Bacteria > Pseudomonadati > Pseudomonadota > Gammaproteobacteria > Pseudomonadales > Pseudomonadaceae > Pseudomonas > Pseudomonas sp. TWR2-1-1. The sequence continues at coordinate 413,954 of NZ_JAFCVM010000004.1, read as the reverse complement.
ATTCTCTTCGCTGAAAACGGGTTTTACGGCTTGTACCTGCAAGTCGGCATTGCGCTTGAAAATACGTTTTTGCTGACGGTTGGGCATAAACCGGGCGACGGGAATGCGCGCCGGCGTACATGCATCGCATTTCAGGCAATGCGGGCGATAAAGATGATCACCACTGCGCCGAAAGCCCATCTCGGACAAGTCGGCATAGACCTGCACATCCATCGGCTGGCTGGGATCGAGGAACAGCGTGGTGGCTTGTTCGTCGGGCAGGTAGCTGCAAACGTGAGGTTGAGTGGCATAAAACTTCAAACGCGCCAGCTCGGTCATGATGGGCCCTCGGGAAATCTTTTGAATTAAGTGTAAGCCAGTGGGCAAAACTCGCCTGAAAACACATCGCGCAATCGCCGTGACTTCTGCAGGGGCTCTCGGGGCTCTGGGTTGGAGTAATGACCGGTCTTCGGTTCATTGCGGCCTCCTGCCTCGATAGCGACTACACAACCCATTGTGCTGCAGTGGGCTGGTCCAGATGATCGCGCAAGTACTCGGCAAACTGCTGGCGCGGGATTGAGCGCGCGCCCAGGCTTTCCAGATGGCCGGTGGGCATCTGGCAATCAATCAGTACGAAGCCCCAGGCCTGGAGTTGCCTGACAAGCGTCGCAAAGCCGAATTTTGAAGCGTTATCGGCACGACTGAACATGGACTCGCCAAAAAAAAGCTGGCCCATTGCTAGCCCGTACAGGCCGCCGACCAGTTCACCGTTATCCCAAACTTCAACCGAATGGGCGAAGCCACGGGCGTGAAGCTCGATGTAAGCATTTTGCATTTCATCGGTAATCCAGGTCCCGTCCGCATAGCTGCGTGGTGCGGCACACGCCTGAATGACACTGGCGAAGTCGCGATCAAAGCTGACTTGATAGCGTTGCTGGCGCAAAAGTTTGCCGAGGCTGCGCGATACATGCAGTTCCTCGGGTAGCAGGACGGTGCGGGGATCTGGCGACCACCAGAGAATGGGCTGGCCTTCGGAAAACCACGGGAAGCAGCCGTGGCGGTAAGCCTGGATCAGGCGGTCGGCCGATAGATCGCCGCCAGCGGCCAAAAGCCCGTTGGGCTCGCGCATGGCTTTGTTCAGTGGGGGGAAGGTCAGGGTGTCGCGTTTTAACCAGGTCAGCATGGCAATCCGTCTTGCAGAAGAAGGGGAGGGCGGCTGCAACTCTGTCGCGCAAATGCGGTCTCAGTCGATCTGCCAGTTAAATGTAAGCTGTGTTTTGACGCTGGTATAAGTCTTTGTCACAAAAGGCAATACATGCTCAAATTGGCGCCTTCGGACCTGTCGCGGAATGATTTTACCCGTGTCTGGAGCCAGCGTGGCATCAGCGGCTTAAACCCGTACAATGGCCCGCCTGTTTGAGCTGATCTAGACTGCACGGATGTCGCCGCAAGCAACTGCGGGCAATAGTACAAGGCTATGTACAGCGCTGGTCCAGTTTCATGTCGGAACTTGTCATCTGCTCAAGCCGGGCAGGACTTTGCAGTCAATTCAGTCAATTAATAGTTGGGCGCGCCACAGGCGCAGGAAAAGACCCGTTTTGAAGAAATCCACAGCAGCACCCAAAGCAGTTCCTCTCTGGCGTCAGCAATTGCACTACCGGCTCAAGGAAGGTGCACTGATCGCTATTGGCGCCCTATGCCTGTTTTTGATGATGGCCCTGCTGACCTACGGCAAGGACGATCCTGGCTGGAGCCATAACAGCCGTGTCGTCGATGTGCAGAACTTCGGTGGACCGGCAGGTTCCTACAGCGCAGACATCCTGTTTATGGTGCTCGGATACTTTGCCTACATCTTCCCTTTGCTGCTGGCGATCAAGGCCTTTCAGATCTTCCGTGAGCGCCATCAACCCTGGCAGTGGAGCGGCCTGCTGTTCTCCTGGCGCCTGGTCGGCCTGATATTTCTGGTGCTCTCTGGCGCTGCCCTGGCCCATATTCACTTCCACTCGGCCTCGGGTCTGCCGGCCGGCGCGGGTGGCGCGCTGGGCGAAAGCCTTGGTGATCTGGCCAAAAACGCTCTGAACATCCAGGGCAGCACCTTGCTGCTGATTGCATTGTTCCTGTTCGGCCTGACGGTGTTCACTGATCTGTCCTGGTTCAAGGTCATGGACGTGACCGGCAAGATCACCCTCGATCTGTTTGAGTTGATCCAGGGGGCCGCCAATCGCTGGTGGTCGGACCGCAACGAGCGCAAACAGCTTGTCGCCCAATTGCGTGAAGTCGATACCCGGGTCAATGAAGTGGTCGCCCCTAGCGTCTCCGACAAACGTGAGCAGGCCAAAGCCAAGGAGCGCTTGATCGAGCGCGAGCAGGCTTTGACCAAACACATGTCCGAGCGTGAAAAGCACGTGCCGGCAGTTATCGCACCGGCGCCGGCCAAAGCACCAGAGCCGAGCAAACGGGTACAAAAAGAGAAGCAGGCACCGTTGTTTGTCGACAGCGCGGTTGAAGGCACATTGCCGCCGATCTCGATTCTTGACCCGGCCGAGAAGAAACAACTCAATTACTCCCCTGAATCCCTTGCAGCTGTTGGCCATCTGCTTGAAATCAAACTCAAGGAGTTCGGGGTCGAGGTGTCGGTAGATTCAATCCACCCGGGGCCGGTGATTACCCGCTACGAAATTCAGCCGGCGGCCGGGGTCAAGGTCAGCCGTATTGCCAACCTGGCCAAAGACCTGGCGCGCTCGCTGGCCGTGACCAGTGTGCGGGTGGTTGAAGTCATTCCGGGCAAAACCACAGTGGGCATCGAGATCCCCAACGAAGACCGCCAGATCGTGCGGTTCTCTGAAGTGCTGTCGACCCCCGAGTTTGATGACGCCAAGTCGCCTGTCACTCTGGCCTTGGGTCATGACATCGGTGGCAAGCCGGTCATTACCGACCTGGCGAAGATGCCGCACTTGCTGGTTGCCGGTACGACCGGTTCCGGTAAGTCCGTAGGCGTGAACGCCATGATTTTGTCGATTTTGTTCAAGTCAGGCCCGGAAGACGCCAAGCTGATCATGATCGACCCGAAAATGCTTGAACTGTCGATCTATGAAGGCATTCCGCATTTGTTGTGTCCGGTGGTAACGGACATGAAAGATGCCGCTAACGCCCTGCGCTGGAGCGTTGCCGAGATGGAGCGGCGGTACAAGTTGATGGCCAAGATGGGTGTACGAAACCTCGCGGGCTTCAACCAGAAAATCAAGGATGCCCAGGCTGCCGGCGAACCGCTGACCGATCCGCTGTACAAGCGCGAAAGCATCCATGACGAAGCGCCGCTTCTGGTCAAATTGCCCACCATCGTAGTGGTGGTCGACGAGTTTGCCGACATGATGATGATCGTCGGCAAAAAGGTTGAAGAACTCATTGCCCGGATCGCCCAGAAAGCCCGTGCTGCGGGCATCCACCTGATCCTCGCCACTCAGCGCCCGTCGGTGGATGTGATCACCGGTCTGATCAAGGCCAATATTCCGACCCGTATGGCGTTCCAGGTGTCGAGCAAGATCGATTCGCGCACCATCATCGATCAGGGGGGGGCCGAGCAACTGCTGGGCCATGGTGACATGCTCTACATGCCGCCCGGCACCAGCCTGCCGATTCGTGTACACGGCGCGTTCGTGTCTGACGAAGAAGTGCACCGTGTGGTTGAAGCCTGGAAACTGCGTGGCAGCCCTGATTACAACGATGACATCCTGGCCGGCGTTGAAGAGCCGGGTAGCGGCTTTGATGGCGGCAGCAGCGAGGGCAGTGACGACGCTGAAACCGATGCGTTGTATGACGAGGCGGTTCAGTTTGTACTCGAAAGCCGTCGTGCCTCGATATCTGCAGTGCAGCGCAAGCTGAAAATTGGTTATAACCGGGCCGCTCGTATGATCGAGTCCATGGAAATGGCCGGGGTTGTAACCTCAATGAATACCAATGGCTCGCGCGAAGTGTTGGCGCCGGCCCCAATGCGCGATTGATTTGCCTCTAGGCATTCGCGAGCAGCGTTCAACTAATCAATGAGGATTTCCATGCGTTTTGTCAGCATGCTTTTGCTGCCTGTATTGGCCTTTACTGCATTTTCGGCCAGTGCTGCCCAGCCCGATGTTCAGAGTTTGACCAACCTTCTGGAAAAGTCGAAAACCCTGACTGCCAATTTTTCACAGTTGACCCTTGATGGTGGCGGTACCCAGTTGCAGGAGACCGCAGGCGAAATGGCCTTGCAGCGTCCGGGGCTGTTCTACTGGCACACCAATGCGCCACAAGAACAGACCATGGTTTCCGATGGCCAGAAAGTCACCTTGTGGGACCCGGATCTTGAGCAGGCTACGATCAAAAAGCTGGATCAGCGTCTGACTCAGACTCCGGCCTTGCTGCTGTCGGGTGATGTGTCGAAAATCAGCGAAAGTTTCGATATCACTTCAAAGCAGGCGGGCGGGGTGATCGACTTCACGCTCAAGCCGAAAACCAAAGACACCCTGTTTGACTCACTGAACCTGTCGTTCCGTAACGGCGTGATCAACAACATGCGTCTGGTCGACAGCGTGGGTCAGCGCACTGACATCCTGTTCAGTGGTGTAAAGGCCAACGAGCCGATCCCGGCTGCAAAATTCAAGTTCGATATCCCCAAAGGGGCTGATGTCATCCAGGAATAATCCTGGATCAAGAGGTTTCAAACGCTGCCCATGGATTTGTTTCGAAGTGCTCCCATCGCTCAACCCCTGGCTGCCCGCCTGCGCGCGGCCAATCTGGACGAGTACGTCGGTCAGGAACACCTGCTGGCGCGCGGCAAGCCCCTGCGTGAAGCGCTGGAGCAGGGCGCACTGCATTCGATGATTTTCTGGGGCCCGCCGGGTGTGGGTAAAACCACCCTGGCGCGACTGCTGGCCGAAGTTTCGGATGCGCATTTTGAAACGGTTTCGGCAGTTCTGGCGGGGGTGAAAGAAATCCGCCAGGCGGTTGAAATCGCAAAGCAGCAAGCCGGCCAGTACGGGCGTCGGACCATCCTGTTTGTCGATGAAGTGCATCGCTTCAACAAGTCGCAGCAGGATGCGTTTTTACCTTACGTCGAAGATGGCACCTTGATTTTCATTGGTGCCACCACTGAAAACCCTTCCTTTGAATTGAACAACGCACTGCTGTCGCGGGCTCGGGTCTACGTACTCAAAAGTCTCGATGAAGCGGCCATGCTCAAGCTGGTGCAGCGCGCATTGACGGAAGACAAGGGCCTGGGCAAGCGCGGTCTGACCCTTGCCGATGAAGGTTTCCAGACTTTGCTGCGTGCTGCCGATGGCGATGGCCGGCGCTTGCTCAACCTGCTCGAGAACGCCTCGGACCTGGCTGAAGACAACAGCGAAATCGGTACCGATTTGCTGCACAGCCTCCTGGGCGACAGCCAGCGTCGCTTCGACAAGGGCGGCGAGGCTTTTTACGACCAGATCTCGGCCTTGCATAAATCGGTACGCGGCTCCAATCCGGATGCCTCGTTGTACTGGTTTGCGCGAATGATCGATGGCGGCTGCGATCCGCTGTATATCGCCCGACGCGTTGTACGCATGGCCAGTGAAGATATCGGTAACGCCGATCCACGGGCCTTGAGCCTGTGTCTGGCAGCCTGGGACGTGCAAGAACGCCTGGGCAGCCCGGAAGGCGAACTGGCCGTGGCGCAGGCCATCACTTATCTGGCTTGCGCGCCCAAGAGCAACGCGGTGTACATGGCCTTCAAGGCCGCACGGCGCGCTGTTGCCGAAGACGGTTCGCGCGAAGTGCCGCTGCATTTGCGCAATGCGCCGACCAAACTGATGAAACAACTGGGTTATGGCGACGAATATCGTTACGCCCATGATGAGCCTGACGCCTATGCCGCTGGCGAAGACTACTTTCCAGACGAGCTGGAGCCATTGCAGCTCTATCAACCGGTCCCGCGAGGGCTGGAGCTTAAAATAGGCGAAAAACTCAAACACCTGGCAGCGCTTGATCAAGCGAGCCCAAAACAGCGGAGAAAACCTTGATTCCACTGATCGCTGCCGTGTCTGTGGGGGGCATTGCTGGCACTTTGTTGCGTTTCGCTACGGGTAACTGGATCAATGCCAATTGGCCCAGGCACTTCTATACCGCGACATTGGCCGTTAATATCGTGGGCTGCCTGCTGATTGGCGTTCTGTACGGACTTTTTCTGATACGCCCCGAAGTGCCGATTGAAGTCCGAGCCGGACTGATAGTGGGTTTTCTGGGCGGTTTGACCACTTTTTCATCCTTTTCACTGGACACGGTGCGCCTGCTTGAAAGCGGGCAAGTGCCATTGGCACTGGGTTATGCAGCCCTCAGCGTGTTCGGCGGGCTGCTCGCAACCTGGGCTGGCCTGTCCCTGACCAAACTTTGATAAACGAGAAACCGACATGCTCGATTCCAAACTGTTACGTACCAACCTGCAGGACGTAGCGGATCGCCTGGCATCCCGTGGCTACAAGCTGGACGTAGCGCGCATCGACGCGCTGGAAGCCAAGCGTAAAGAAGTCCAGACCCTGACCGAGAAGCTCCAGGCCGAGCGTAATGCCATCTCCAAAAGCATTGGCCAGGCCAAGGCTCGCGGCGAAGATATCGCACCGCTGATGGCCAGTGTTGAAACCATGGGCAGCGATCTGGCCAGTGGCAAGGTTGAGCTGGATGCGATTCAGACCGAGCTGGATTCGATTCTGCTGAGTCTGCCGAACCTGCCGGACGCTTCCGTACCGGTCGGTGCCGATGAAGACGGTAACGTCGAAATCCGCCGCTGGGGCACGCCGACGACCTTTGATTTTGAAATCAAGGACCATGTCGCTCTCGGCGAGCAATACGGCTGGCTGGATTTTGAAACCGCCGCCAAATTGTCCGGCGCCCGCTTTGCCTTGCTGCGCGGGCCCATCGCTCGCCTGCACCGCGCACTGGCGCAGTTCATGATCAACCTGCACACCGGCGAACATGGCTACGAAGAGGCTTACACGCCTTACCTGGTTCAGGCGCCTGCACTGCAAGGCACCGGCCAGTTGCCGAAGTTCGAAGAAGAATTGTTCAAGATCAGCCGCGAAGGTGAAGCTGATTTTTATCTGATCCCGACCGCAGAAGTGACGTTGACCAACATCGTTGCCGGCGAAATCGTCGAGCACAAATCCCTGCCGATCAAGTTTGTGGCGCATACGCCGTGCTTCCGCAGCGAGGCTGGAGCATCGGGTCGCGATACCCGCGGCATGATTCGTCAGCACCAGTTCGACAAGGTAGAGATGGTCCAGATCGTAGAGCCTTCCACTTCCATGCAGGCGCTGGAAGGTCTGGTCGCCAACGCTGAAAAAGTGTTGCAGCTGCTTGAACTGCCATACCGCACCCTGGCGTTGTGCACCGGCGACATGGGCTTCAGCGCAGTCAAGACCTACGATCTGGAAGTGTGGATCCCGAGCCAGGACAAGTACCGCGAGATTTCGTCGTGCTCCAACTGTGGCGATTTCCAGGCCCGCCGCATGCAAGCACGTTTCCGTAGCCCGGAAACCGGCAAGCCTGAACTGGTTCACACCCTTAACGGTTCCGGTCTGGCCGTAGGCCGTACCCTGGTTGCCGTGCTGGAAAACTACCAGCAGGCAGACGGCTCGATCCGTGTGCCGGAAGTACTCAAGCCATACATGGGCGGCATTGAGGTCATCGGTTAAATGGAGTTTCTGCCGCTGTTTCATAACCTGCGTGGCAGCCGTGTATTGGTGGTCGGTGGCGGGGAGATTGCCTTGCGCAAATCCCGGCTGCTGGCCGATGCCGGTGCGCTACTGCGGGTTGTCGCACCCCAGATAGAACCCCAGCTGTGCGAATTGATAAACAGCAGCGGCGGCGAACAGGTGCTGCGCGGCTATGTTGAGGCAGACCTTGAAGGGTGTGTCCTGATCATTGCTGCCACCGACGATGAACCGCTCAATGCGCAAGTCTCCGCTGATGCCCATCGTCGCTGTGTGCCGGTCAATGTGGTGGATGCGCCTGCCTTGTGCAGCGTGATTTTTCCGGCGATCGTTGATCGTTCTCCGCTGGTGATTGCTGTTTCCAGTGGTGGCGACGCGCCAGTTCTGGCGCGCTTGATTCGCGCCAAGATTGAAACCTGGATTCCTTCTACATACGGTCAACTGGCCGGCCTTGCGGCGCGTTTTCGCACGCAGGTCAAAGGCCTATTCCCTGATGTGCAACAGCGTCGCGGGTTCTGGGAAGACGTATTCCAGGGCCCGATTGCTGACCGGCAACTGGCCGGGCAGGGCGCTGAAGCCGAACGTTTGCTGCTGGCCAAGATCAACGGCGAAGCAACGGTCACTACCGGTGAGGTTTACCTGGTGGGTGCCGGGCCGGGTGATCCGGACCTGCTGACCTTTCGTGCCCTGCGCCTGATGCAGCAAGCGGATGTGGTGCTGTACGACCGTTTGGTGGCGCCGGCGATTCTTGAACTGTGCCGTCGCGATGCCGAGCGAATTTATGTCGGCAAGCGCCGCGCCGACCATGCGGTACCGCAAGACCAGATCAACCGGCAACTGGTGGATTTGGCCAGGCAAGGCAAGCGTGTCGTCCGGCTCAAGGGGGGTGATCCGTTTATCTTTGGTCGTGGTGGTGAAGAGATCGAAGAGTTGGCGGCCCATGGCATTGCGTTCCAGGTGGTGCCGGGGATCACGGCAGCCAGCGGTTGTTCGGCCTACGCCGGGATACCGTTGACCCATCGCGACTACGCGCAGTCTGTGCGTTTTGTGACGGGGCATCTGAAGGATGGCACCAGCAATTTGCCCTGGAGTGACCTGGTCGCCCCGGCGCAAACCCTGGTGTTTTATATGGGTCTGGTCGGCTTGCCGATCATCTGCGAACAACTGATCGCCCATGGTCGCTCGCCTGACACCCCGGCTGCGCTGATCCAGCAAGGCACCACGTCCAATCAACGGGTGTTTACCGGCACCCTGAGTGACTTGCCCAAGCTGGTCGCTGATCACGAAGTTCACGCACCCACGCTGGTGATTGTGGGCGAAGTGGTGTTGCTGCGTAAGAAGCTTGCATGGTTCGAAGGCGCACAGTCCCAGGTTTAACCCCACCCTCTGTAGGAGCGAGCTTGCTCGCGAGCTGTTCGTTAAAGCTTGCTCGCGAGCTGTCCAGCGCTGTCACATACAGCTCGCTCCTACAGGTGGTCTGCGTTTATTCAGCTGCGGTTATCTCCCACCAGGCTCTCTACTGACGGTACCCGGGTATCGCTTTCCATTTGTGCATCATGCTCAATCTGGTGACTGAAGCGATCCAGCGAGCCTTGCGCAGGTTGCGCATCACTGGCAAATACCGGCGGGCTCAAGATGTAAGCGCCGAGCAAACGGCTCAACGCCGCGAGGCTGTCGATATGGGTACGCTCATATCCGTGGGTCGCGTCACAGCCAAATGCCAGCAAGGCGCAACGAATGTCATGTCCGGCGGTCACCGCTGAATGGGCATCGCTGAAGTAGTAACGGAACATATCGCGGCGCACTGGCAGCTCATTCTCTGCGGCCAGCCCCAGCAAGTGCCGTGACAAGTGGTAGTCGTACGGCCCTCCCGAATCCTGCATGGCCACACTCACGGCGTGTTCGCTGGAGTGCTGACCCGGAGCCACCGGGGCAATGTCGATTCCGACGAATTCACTTACATCCCATGGCAAAGCCGCTGCCGCACCGCTGCCGGTTTCTTCGGTAATAGTGAACAGTGGATGGCAGTCAATCAGCGGCTGTACACCGCTGTCCACAATCGCTTTCAAGGCCGCGAGCAGCGCCGCAACTCCCGCCTTGTCGTCTAGATGCCGGGCACTGATATGGCCGCTCTCGGTGAATTCTGGCAAAGGGTCAAACGCTACGTAGTCGCCAATGTTGACGCCCAGGGAGTCACAGTCCGCCCGGGTTGCGCAGTAAGCATCCAGCCGTAACTCAATGTGGTCCCAACTGATCGGTAGTTCATCCACCCCGGTATTAAAGGCATGGCCTGAAGCCATAAGCGGCAGGACACTGCCGCGAATCACGCCATTGTCGGTAAACAGACTGACGCGGCTGCCTTCGGCAAAGCGGCTGGACCAGCAACCTACGGGCGCCAGCACCAACCGGCCGTTGTCCTTGATGGCCCGTACGCTGGCCCCGATGGTGTCCAGGTGCGCGGAGACGGCGCGATCCGGGCTGTTTTTCTGGCCTTTGAGGGTCGCGCGCAAGGTGCCGCGGCGGGTCAGCTCGAAAGGAATGCCCAGTTCGTCCAGGCGTTCGGCTACATAGCGCACGATGGTGTCGGTAAAACCGGTAGGGCTGGGAATGGCGAGCATTTCCAGAAGTACCCGTTGCAGGTAGTCGAGATCGGGTTCAGGGATGGTGTGATTCATAAAGACTCCTGAGGTGAGGCCTGACGCGTTGCAAGCATGCGCCAGGCTCCGGGTGACGTTCAGCGGCGGCGGGTCAGGGGGCCGGCTGACTGTGTGGGAATAACAAATCAATGAAGCGTTCGGCGGTCGGTTGAGGCTCATGATTGGCCAGGCCGGCCCGTTCATTGGCTTCGATAAATACGTACTCGGGTTGATCGGCGGCCAGCACCATCAAGTCCAGGCCGACCACCGGAATATCCAGCGCTCGTGCTGCGCGGATCGCCGCGTCAGCCAGCACCGGGTGCAGGATATCGGTCACGTCTTCAAGGCAGCCACCGGTATGCAGGTTGGCCGTTCGGCGCACGTTCAATACTTGGGCCGTCGGCAAAATGCTGTCGTATTCGAAGCCGGCCGCCTGTACCGCGCGCAGGGTTTCGCCATCCATGGGAATGCGGCTTTCACCCTGGGTAGCCGCCTGGCGTCGGCGGCTTTGCGCTTCAATCAGCTGGTCAACACGGTGCAATCCATCACCAATCACTTGTGCGGGGCGGCGGATGGCGGCGGCGACCACTTCAAAGCCAATCACCACAATGCGCAGATCAAGCCCTTCATGGAAGCTTTCGAGCAACACCCGATTATCAAAGGCACGTGCCGTTTCGATGGCCTGCTGCACCTGTTCGATGGTTTGCAGATCCACCGCAACGCCATTGCCCTGTTCGCCATCCACAGGTTTGACCACCACCCGCGCGTGCCGCTCCAGAAACGCCAGATTGTCATCGGCGTCGCTCGCCAGTTGCTGGCTCGGCACGTTCAGCCCTGACTGGCTCAAGACTTTGTGGGTCAGGCATTTGTCCTGACACAGGCTCATGCTGATAGCGCTGGTCAGATCACTGAGTGATTCGCGGCAACGGATCCGCCGGCCGCCGTGGCTGAGGGTAAAAAACCCGGCTTCAGCGTCATCAATTTGAACATCGATCCCGCGTTTGTAGGCTTCTTCAACCAGGATCCGCGCGTAGGGGTTGAGGCCGGCTTCGGGCCCCGGCCCCAGAAACAGCGGCTGGTTGATGCCGTTTTTGCGTTTGATGGTAAAGGTCGACAGGTTGCGAAAACCCAGCTTGCTGTACAGGCTTTTGGCCTGAGCGTTGTCATGCAGCACGGACAGGTCGAGATAGCTCAGACCCCGGCTCATAAAGTGCTCGATCAAGTGGCGTACCAGCACTTCACCCACGCCGGGGCGTGAACACTGTGGATCGACGGCCAGGCACCACAGGCTGCTGCCGTTTTCAGGGTCATGAAACGCCGTGTGGTGGTTCAAACCCATCACGCTGCCGATCACCGAGCCCGTGGCTTCATCTTCGGCTATCCAGTACACCGGCCCGCCCTCGTGGCGTGCGGTAAGCAGTTGCGGGTCGACGGGCAGCATATTGCGCGCCTGATACAGCGTGTTGACCGCATTCCAGTCAGCCTCACTTTGCACTCGGCGGATGCGGAACCCGCGGAACACCCGGGTGGCAGGGCGGTAGTCGGTAAACCACAGGCGCAGGGTGTCTGAGGGGTCGAGAAACAGCTGCTGCGGCGATTGCGCCAAGACTTGCTGGGGCGCTGCTACATAGAGGGCTATATCGCGCTCGCCGGTTTGCTCGTTCAGTAGCTCATTGGCCAGGCTGGCCGGATCGGGAAATGTATGCCCGATCAGCAGTCGACCCCAGCCGCAATGAATGGCCACGGGGCTTGCGCCCGGTTCACTGCCATCTTCGGCAAAACGGGCCTGCAGGCGTTCATAAGACGGCGCCTGGCCGCGTAACAAGCGCTGGCTGTAAGCCGTAGCGAGGGGTTTCATTGATTAGATTCCTTGTTCGCTCAACCACAGGTTCAAAGCAGCAAGCTGCCACAGCTTGGAACCATTGAGAGGAGTCAGTTGACCTTGCGGGTTGGTCAGTAGCTGATCAAGCATGGCCGGTTGAAACAGCCCGCGATCCTGGCTCGGGTCCAGCAGCAGGTCGCGCACCCAATTAAGGGTATTGCCTTGCAGATGCTTGAGGCCGGGCACCGGAAAGTAACCCTTTTTACGGTCGATCGCTTCACTGGGGATCACCAGTCGTGCGGCTTCCTTGAGTACCTGCTTGCCGCCATCGGGCAGTTTGAAACGGGCCGGAATCCGCGCTGACAGTTCGGCCAGCCGGTAATCGAGAAACGGCGTGCGGGCTTCAAGGCCCCAGGCCATGGTCATGTTGTCGACCCGTTTGACCGGGTCGTCCACCAGCATCACGGTGCTGTCCAGGCGTAAGGCCTTGTCTACCCCGGCGTCGGCGCCCGGCTGGGCAAAATGCTCGCGGACATAGTCGCCGGCGGCGTCATTGGCGGTTAGCCACTGCGGTTGCACTGTGGCTTTGTATTCGTCATAGCTGCGATCAAAGAAGGCTTCGCGGTATGCAGCATAGGGATCGCTGGCGCCGTCGACTTGCGGGTACCAGTGATAACCGGCAAACAGCTCGTCAGCGCCCTGGCCGCTCTGTACCACCTTGCAATGTTTGGCCACTTCACGAGACAGCAAATAAAATGCGATGCAGTCATGGCTGACCATCGGCTCGCTCATGGCACGGAAGGCCGCGGGCAGTTGCTCGATGATTTCATGTTCGCCAATGCGCAGTTGGTGATGCCGGGTGCCGTAATGTCTGGCGATCAGGTCCGAGTACTGGAATTCGTCTCCGCGCTCGCCACCTGCGTCTTCAAAGCCGATGGAAAAAGTCGACAGGTCCTGTACGCCCACATCGCGCAGCAAACCCACCAGCAAGCTGGAGTCGACGCCGCCCGAGAGCAGCACGCCAACATCCACGGCCGCACGCTGGCGAATGGCTACGGCTTCGCGGGTGCTGTCCAGAACGCGGTCGCGCCAGTCTTCCAGGGTCAGGTTGACCTCGTCGGCGTGCGGCCCGTAGGGCAGGGTCCACCAGGTTTTTTGCTCGGTTTGGCCGTTGGCGCCGATGCGCAGCCAGGTGGCAGGCGGCAGTTTTTCGATGCCGGCAATCAGGGTGCGCGGGGCGGGCACCACGGCATGGAAATTGAGGTAGTGGTTGAGTGCAACCGGGTCGAGCATCGGGCTGATATCACCGCCCTTGAGCAGTGCCGGCAGGGTCGAGGCAAAACGCAAGCGTTCGCCGGTCCGCGACAGGTACAGCGGCTTTACGCCCAGGCGGTCACGGGCTATGAACAGCGATTGGCTGTCACGCTCCCAGATGGCAAAGGCAAACATGCCATTGAGCTTGGGCAGTAACGCTTCGCCCCAGGCGTGATAGCCCTTGAGCAGTACTTCGGTATCGCCGTCCGAATAAAATGCGTAGCCCAGGTTTTCGAGCTCGGCACGCAGTTCGGGGAAGTTATAAATGGCGCCGTTGAACGCCAGTGACAAACCCAGTTGGCTGTCGACCATTGGCTGCGCTGAACCGTCTGACAGGTCCATGATTTTCAGCCTGCGGTGGCCGAGGGCTATTGGGCCCTGGCTGTGAAAGCCCCAGGCGTCGGGCCCACGAGGTGCCAGGTGATGGGTGATGCGTTCGATGGCTGCCAGATCGGCAGGTTGATGATCAAAACGTAACTCTCCAGCTAATCCGCACATGGTGCTGTAACCCTTTTGAATCCGGGCCTGTTGCGCTACGCCAGCTACGAAATCGGTAAATGTGATCCGTTTTGCAGCTGACGGGGGTCTCAAGCTCGTCCCGGCCATCGGGAAAGTTGATCTGCCGGCATCGGTTCAAAGCAGTCTACGAATGCCAGGCCCTGGCATTCACCGTGCTGAGAACCCGTAGCGTCCAGGCCCTGTTTCGGATCGGACATAGAGCTCTGACCTGTCTCCCGATCCTTCCGGCGCAAAAGCGCAGTCAGAGCGCGCCGCCGTAAGTAGTCCGGGTTTTTCGAGTCCCTGCCTGCCGCGATCGTTCAATAAACTTTACGAATGGTCGTGGTTTGTCCTTTCCCGGGGCACCCGGTTTAGCCTGATCCGGGGTCCGCATCAGCGGTGAATTGGCGTGCGTCTGCTTCGCTGCGGGCCAAAAAAATCGGGGTGTACGTTCGCCAGTCAGGCGCAGGGATAGTTAGTGAGGCGGGGCAAATAGCGGCGGTTTACGAAAGAACCGGATACTTTACTGGCGTGACGGGTATGAAATTATGCTTGGCATATAAGATGTCGAGTGGAACATTCGGCGGATTTAATTTTTTTAGAAAAGGCTTACATCCTCTATGCCTATTGTCTCAATAGGCAGAAGAACGCGGGTTAGTTCGGGAGTTACCCGGTGTCAGGGCCAGTGCCAATTGTGTCCGGTTTCGCGTTTCGGTCAGGCGTAATACTTGTGATACATAGAGCTTTACAGTGTTTTCTGTAATTCCCATTTCACAGGCAATCTGAAAATTTGTCTGGCCCGTACTGACGAGCTGTGCAACTTGAAGTTGGCGCGGAGAAAGTTGATTGAAAATGGGGGGCGCAGCTTCGACAGTCGAATTTCCCCGGTTCGTAAACATCGATGTAGCGGAGTCTGCTAGATGCACTTGGCCGATATCTTGGGACAAGTCATTGATCGAATCGATCAATGTATAAAGCTTCTGGCTCAGATCTCCCAGATGCTGGGTACTTGTCTGCCGTTCGAGCAGGGCTTTCTCGCGGCGTTTCAGGCCTGCCAGAAGTTCGTTCAGATCTACCGGCTTCTGATAGTAATCACTGAACCCTTCGCGTAACGCCCGGATGACGTCCTGTTTATCGCCAAAGCCGGTCAGCATGATCGCCTCAAAGACGCGGGTCGTGCCGGCAATCAGTTTCAATGCCTGGAACAGTTCGACACCGTCGTATTCGGGCATGAGCAAATCGCACAGCACCAGGTTGATTGAAGGATCATCATGGAAAAGCTGAATGGCCTGACGACTGGAATGACAGGGGACGCACACATAACCACTGCTTTCCAGGAACTCGCATATTTCATCGACAATGTATGGGTGGTCATCAACCACAAGTATTTTTTTCTGGGGAGAAGAAAAAGTCACACGCTACTCCATGTTTGGCGAGTTAGAGTTTTGCAGGGGAGCCGATTGTAGTGCAGTTGGTCAGGTTGAGTATGACTCATCGGCAAAATTGAGCACTCGATGCACTTGCTGAGATATTTAAGGGTTTTTGCCCGGCCCAAGTGTTAAAGGAGGCACACGCTGAACGGCCAGAACATGCCGCTATTTAGAATTCTTAGGGTCAGGACTTTTGGCGCAGCGGGAATCTAACCGCACTAACCTTGTAAGAGACTGCAAACGTTTGCGATAGGCTTAACGGGTAATTGCGCGGGCAGTTAGTTAATGTTAAGGCGTCACTTAATAGTTAATAAAGCTGCGGCAGCGGTATTTAAACCGCTGCCCGCTTAAAAGATGACTACTGCCTTCTGATCAACGCCCGCACAGCGAAGCGGGCAGGGTGACAGGCCTCGGCGATGCTGCGAGGCACGGGCATTGGCTCGTCGTTAATCCAGGCGGCGAGCATTTCCCCGGACAGCGGTGCGGTGATCAGACCTCGAGAGCCATGACCGCTGTTCACATACAGGCCCTCAAGCCAGGGGCAGGGCGTCGCCGGAACCTGGCGCGCGTCCTTGCTTAATGCGGCATACGCCTGGGCAAACAGCTGCGGATCGGCCAGCGGGCCCACGATCGGTAAATAGTCGGGGCTGGTGCAACGGAAGGCGGCCCAGCCTTGCAGCGACTCGGGGTCCAGCTGTTCACCCAGGCGTTTCGCCAGGTCGGGGGAGATCTCGTCAAGCAGGTCCAGATTGCCCTGATGGCCTTCGGGGGTGGTGCTCAAGTCTTCATTATGAAAGTCGAAACTGGCCCCCAGGGTGTGTTCGCCGAGCCGGCCGGGTGCCACATAACCTTCGGCGCAAACCACGGTCTGGAGCACGCTGCTGTCTGGGGTTTCGGCCAGTTGGGTGATTTGCCCGCGTATCCGTTTGAGCGGCAACCCGCTGCTGGCCGGGAAACGCTTGACCTCCGCCGCACCGGCGAGCACCACCACCGGAGCACTGGCCAGCACTTTGTCATCCTGGCATGCCTGCCACTGGTCTTCGACTTTGTGCAGTTGCAGCACGTCATGGTGAGTCAGCACCTGAACATTGCGGTGCAGAGCCTGGAACCGGCACAGCGCAGGAGGGTGGACCCAGCCCCCTTCGGGGTAGAACAGTCCACCATGGGCCAGCTCGATCCCGGCCAGCGCCTGGGCTTGCGGTTGATCAAGCAAATGCACCAGTGCCGGAGGAAAGGCCTCTGCCAGCTGTGCCTGACGCTCGGCTTCCTTGGCGCTAAAGCCCAGTTGCAGTACGCCACAGTCATCCCAGTCACGCCCGCGCTGCAGGTTTTCCAGCAAGCGACGGGTGTAGCCGAAGCCACTGACAATCATTTGTGACAGCGTAGTGCCGTGGGCGGAAAGCTTGAGGTAGAGCACGCCCTGGGGATTACCCGAGGCCTCTTTGGCCAGCCGCTCGTGGCGCTCGAGCAAGCACACCTCCCAGCCACGGCGGGCCAGGCTGTTGGCAGTGGCGCAACCCGACAGGCCGCCGCCAATTACCAGCGCTTTGCGCTCAGCGCTGACTTGAGGCGGGCGGGCGTACCAGGGTTTGATCTCGCAGGTCGTCGAAGGGCTTTCAGGCAAGCCCGGGAAGGTCCCGCGCAGGATTTCCCACTTGTGGCCGATTCCCGGGGTTCGACGCATCTTGAACCCGGCTTCGTTCAACGCACGCCGTACCCATCCGGTGCTGGTGAAGGTACTGATCGTCGAATCGGGCGCCGCCAGACGCGCCAATTGCGCGAACAGCTCGGGAGTCCACATGTGCGGATTTTTTGCCGGAGCAAAACCGTCGAGAAACCAGGCGTCAATGCGGGCATCAAGTTGCGGCAGTTGTTCCAGCACATCGCCAATCAGCAGGGTGAGAGTTACTCGCCCATTGGCCAGGGTCAGGGTTTGAAAGCCGGGATGAATCGCATAATACGCCGCCAGCAATTGTTCGCTGTACGTGGCGAGTTCGGGCCACAGGGCGAGCGCGCGCTGCAAGTCGTCGCGGGTCAGCGGGTATTTTTCGACGCTGATGAAGTGCAGGCGTGCATCAGGGTGTGCGACCTGATCAAACAACTGCCAGGCACATAAAAAATTCAATCCTGTGCCGAAGCCGGTTTCACCGATAACCAGTTGGCTGTTGGCGGGCAAGGCAGAGAAACGCTCCTGCAGGGCATTTTGCTCAATAAACACATATCGGGTTTCTTCGAGACCGGACTTGTCCGAAAAATACACGTCATCAAACACCCGCGAATGGGGGCGGCCTTGGTCATCCCAGTCAATCTGGGCATTGGGCATTTCAGTAGTCATGTGCGGCTCGGCAACGGCAAGGCGGCCATTCTAGCTGATCAGCAACAGCGGGATTGATTCATGGCAAGGTTATACGGTTTGTTCCGGCGCATTGATGAGCTATCCGCTAGTCTTGTGCCAACTGTCCTGGGAGCTTTCTATGTTCGAATCCGCTGAAATCGGCCACTTTATCGATAAAGAAACCTACGATCAGGAAGTTCCTGCCTTGCGCGAAGCCTTGCTGGAGGCCCAGTACGATCTGCAACAGCAAAAGCGTTGCGCAGTTATCGTACTGATCAATGGCATTGAAGGCGCAGGGAAGGGCGAGACAGTCAAACTACTTAACGAGTGGATGGATCCGCGCCGGATCGAGGTGCGTACCTTTGACCGTCAGACCGACGAAGAACTGGCGCATCCGCCTGCGTGGCGCTACTGGCGTCAATTGCCGGCCAAGGGGCGGATGGGCGTGTTCTTCGGCAATTGGTACAGCCAGATGCTCCAGGGCCGGGTTCACGGCGTGTTCAAGAATGCAGTCCTCGATCAGGCCATCAATGGCGCTGAGCGGCTGGAGAAAATGCTGTCGGATGAGGGGGCCCTGATCTTCAAATTCTGGTTTCACTTGTCCAAAAAACAGATGAAAGCACGACTTAACGCACTCAAGGATGACCCCCTGCACAGCTGGCGCATCAGCCCGCTGGACTGGCAGCAGTCGCAAACCTACGACAAGTTTGTGCGCTATGGGGAGCGGGTCATTCGCCGTACCAGCCGTGACTACGCCCCGTGGAACATTGTGGAGGGTGTCGATCCCCACTACCGCAGCCTGACCGTTGGCAAGATTTTGTTGGAGGGCATGCAAGCCGTACTGAACTCTCCCAAACCCAGGGCGCGGGCAAGTAATTTCCCCCCGCTGCCTGATATCGTCGACGGCTTGAGTTTGCTTGACTGCCTGGACCTGAACAAACAACTTGAAAAAGACGATTACCAGGAACAACTGATTACCGAGCAGGCACGCTTGTCGGGGCTAATGCGCGACAAACGCATGCGCCGCCATGCGTTGATCACGGTGTTTGAAGGTAATGATGCGGCGGGTAAGGGCGGCTCTATCCGGCGGGTGGCAGCGGCACTGGACCCTCGCCAGTACAATATCGTGCCGATAGCAGCTCCCTCAGAAGACGAGCGAGCGCAGCCTTACCTCTGGCGTTTTTGGCGACAAATTCCGGCGCGGGGCAAGTTCACGATTTTTGATCGGTCATGGTATGGGCGGGTGCTAGTGGAGCGGGTTGAAGGCTTTTGTACCCAGGCTGACTGGATGCGTGCTTACGGCGAAATCAACGATTTCGAAGAGCAACTGCGCGACGCTGGCGTGATCGTGGTCAAGTTCTGGCTGGCGATCGATAAGCAGACCCAGCTGGAGCGCTTTCAAGCCCGTGAAGAGATCCCGTTCAAGCGTTTCAAGATTACCGAAGAGGATTGGCGCAACCGCGAAAAGTGGGATCTGTATCGCAGTGCGGTGTGTGACATGGTCGACCGTACCAGCACCGAGATAGCACCCTGGACTCTGGTTGAAGCCAACGATAAGCGCTGGGCGCGGGTCAAGGTGTTGCGCACCATCAATGAGGCGCTCGAAGCCGCCTTTGAGAAGCAGGACAAACGCAACAAGAAGTCCAAAAAGTAGAAGGGGCTTGCTCGTAATGAGTTCGCAGACGCTGCGTATAGCCGCAAAGCTATGCAGCAGCGTCAACTTGCTTCGCGAGCGAAGGTAAAGGCCTGCCGGCTCAGTGTTTACCGTTACCCAGCATGTTTTCAGGGCGCACCCATAGATCGAATTCGGCATCCGTAAGGTAGCCCAGGTCCAGAGCGGCTTCGCGCAGGGTCAGGTTTTGTGCATAGGCCTTTTTCGCGATTTCGGCAGACTTGTCATAACCGATATGCGGGTTCAAGGCCGTCACCAGCATCAGGCCGCGCTCCAGATGTTCAGCCATTTTCTGCGCATCGACCTCAAGCCCGGTTACGCAATGTTCCTGGAAGTTGCTGCAGCCATCCGCCAGTAACTGGATGGATTGCAGCAGGTTGTGAATGATCACCGGCTTGTACACGTTCAATTGCAGGTGACCCTGGCTGGCGGCAAAGCCGATGGTCACATCATTACCCATGACCTGGCATGCCAGCATCGACAGGGCTTCGCATTGGGTCGGATTGACCTTGCCCGGCATGATCGAACTGCCAGGTTCATTGGCGGGCAGTTTGATTTCGGCTATGCCCGCCCGTGGACCTGAGCCCAGCAAGCGGAAGTCGTTGGCCAGTTTCATCAAGGCCACGGCCAGGGTTTTAAGCGCGCCGGAGAGGTTGGTCAGAGGCTCATGCCCGGACAGGGCGGCAAATTTATTGGGCGCAGTGACAAACGGCAGCCCCGACAAGGCGGCCAGTTCGGCGGCAATGGCTTCACCGAAACCGTGGGGTGCGTTAAGGCCGGTACCCACCGCCGTACCGCCCTGTGCCAGTTCATAAACGGCAGGTAATGCGGCGAGGATGGCGCTCTGCGCGTAATCGAGTTGCGCGATGTAGGCCGACACCTCCTGGCCGAACGTGATCGGGGTCGCATCCATCATGTGGGTACGGCCGGTTTTCACCAGCTTCATGTGCCGCGCCGACAATTCGGCGAGGCCGCCGGACAATTCGTTGATGGCTGGCAGCAGATGCTCGTGGACCGCTTTGGCAACGGCAATATGCATGGCAGTCGGGAAGCAGTCGTTTGAACTTTGTGAACGATTGACGTGGTCGTTAGGGTGGACCGGTGACTTGCCGCCCCGACCTTTACCTGCCAGTTCGTTGGCACGCCCGGCGATCACTTCGTTGGCGTTCATGTTGCTTTGTGTGCCGCTGCCGGTTTGCCACACCGCCAGAGGAAACTGATCATCGTGTTCACCGTCAAGTACCTCATCGGCGGCCTGTTCGATCAGGCGGGCGATGTCGGCCGGCAAGTCTCCATTACGATCATTGACCCGTGCCGCCGCCTTTTTGATCAACACCAGAGCGTGCAGTACAGCCAGCGGCATTTTTTCGTTGCCGATGGCAAAGTTGATCAGCGAGCGCTGGGTCTGAGCACCCCAGTAGGCCTCATCCGGTACGTTCACTTCACCCAGGCTGTCGGTTTCGATACGGCTCATCGGGGGCTTTCTCCATAGGGGTTGATCAGTGAGCTTAGGCGTTCAATTGCAATAGAGGTTCAAACTTTGGTTTAAGAGGCTTTCATCTGATAGTTCAGGGTCTCTATCGGACTCGGGGTTGAGTGCCGGACTTTTTTAGGCGCAGAATGGGCGCCCTTGGGGTTCGTCCTCGCTTGCTAGAAAAGGAAACTCGATGACCCGTCTTCGCGCCATCTGTACTGCGGTAGCTCTGGTTTGCGCCAGCGGCCAGGTTTTCGCCGATACCGCCAGTCACGCTGCCACTGCTGAAACATTCCTCAAGCTGGCACATGCCGACAAGCTGGGTACCCCGGTGTACATGCAAGTGCAGCAAATGTTCGCTCAGCGTTTTGAGCAGACCAAGGCTCCGGCTTCCAAGAAAGCACTGCTGGAAACCTACCAGGCCAAGGCCAACACCGCTCTGGACCAGGCTATCGGCTGGGACAAACTGAAGCCTGACATGGTCAAGCTTTACACCACCAACTTCAGCGAATCCGAACTCAAGGACCTGGTTGCTTTCTATCAATCGCCCCTGGGCAAGAAAGTGCTGGAAAAAATGCCGCAGCTGACTCAGCAATCGGCACAAATGACTCAGGCCAAGCTGGAAAGCGCGGTGCCTGTGGTCAACAAACTGCTGGAAGACATGACTGCCCAGCTGGAGCCAAAAGCGGCCCCGGCCAAGAAGAAGTAAGCGGAGCCTGAATGAGCATGCAACATCGTATCGAAGCGGCGCTGGGCGCATTGCACCCCGAGCACCTGAACGTGCTGGATGAAAGCCACATGCACAGTCGTGGGTTGCAGACCCACTTCAAGGCGGTGGTGGTCAGCGAGCAGTTCAACGGGCTCAACAGCGTCAAGCGTCACCAAAAGGTCTACGCCACCCTGGGTGACTTGATGGGCGAGTTCCATGCGCTGGCTTTGCACACTTACACGCCTGAGGAATGGGCGAAGATCGGTACAGCCCCGGCCTCGCCGACCTGTGCCGGCGGTGGGCACTAAGTGGCTTGTTAAGCCTGCTTTTTGCTAGAATCCGCAACGCGCCGCTCAGTCGGCGCGTTTTTTTTTGCATCCGGTTCACCCTTTACGAGGGTAGCCACCTGGAGAAATATGCGATGACTTCGCCAATTGTGGTAGCTGCACTGTATAAATTCGTCACCCTGCAAGATTACGTCGAGCTGCGTGAGCCTTTGCTCAAGGCCATGGTCGACAATGGGGTCAAGGGCACTTTGCTGATTGCTGAAGAAGGTATCAACGGTACTGTTTCAGGCACTCGTGAAGGCATTGACGGGCTGATGGCCTGGCTCAGGTCTGACCCGCGCATGGTCGATATTGACCACAAGGAATCCTACTGCGACGACCAGCCGTTCTATCGGACCAAGGTCAAGCTCAAGAAAGAAATCGTCACCCTCGGCGTAGAAGGCGTAGACCCGAACAAAAAAGTCGGGACCTATGTCGACCCCGAGAACTGGAATGCGCTGATCAGCGATCCGCAGGTGTTGCTGATCGACACCCGCAATGATTACGAAGTTTCTATTGGTACGTTTGAAGGTGCCATCGATCCGAAAACCACCAGTTTTCGCGAATTTCCTGACTACATCAAAGCCAACTTCGACCCGGCCAAGCACAAGAAAGTCGCGATGTTCTGCACCGGTGGCATTCGTTGTGAAAAAGCGTCGAGCTACATGCTCAGCCAGGGGTTCGACGAGGTCTATCACCTCAAGGGCGGGATATTGAAGTACCTCGAAGAGGTGCCGCTGGAAGAAACCAAGTGGCAAGGCGACTGCTTCGTGTTTGATAACCGGGTTACCGTACGTCACGACCTGAGTGAAGGTGAATACGATCAGTGCCATGCCTGCCGCACGCCGATCAGCATTGCTGACCGCGAATCGGAGCACTATCAGCCGGGCATCAGTTGCCCGCATTGCTGGGACAAACTGAGCGAAAAAACCCGTCGCAGCGCCATAGACCGGCAAAAGCAGATTGACCTGGCCAAGGCCCGCAACCAACCGCATCCGATTGGTCATAACTACCGTAAACCGGCCGAGGCCTGATATGTCCGCACGCCTGCTCTATGTAATGGATCCTATGTGTTCGTGGTGCTGGGGTTTTGCCCCCATCGTCGAGGCCCTGGTCGAGCAGGCGCAGGCTGCGGGGGTAGAGTTGCATCTGGTGGTCGGAGGCTTGCGCACCGGCGGTGCGGCTTCATTGGAGCCCGCGACCCGGCGCTACATCCTTGAACACTGGCAGGCTGTGACCGCTGCCACCGGGCAACCGTTCACGCTTGAGGGGGCCTTGCCCGATGGCTTTGTCTATGACTGCGAGCCAGCATGCCGGGCGGTTGTCGCGGCCCGCAGCCTGGCACCCGATTGCGCCTGGAAACTGGTGAAGCTGATTCAGCAGGCTTTCTATGTTCAGGGGCGTGATGTGACTCAGGCCAGTGTGCTGGCCGAGCTGGCCGAGACGGCCGGGTTGCCGCGGATCGAGTTTGCTGCAGCGTTCGACAGCGCCGAACAGCACGCCGCGACCGCTGCCGACTTTACCTGGGTGCAGGATCTGGGGATTGCCGGATTTCCTACCTTGCTCGCCGAGCGTGACGGTCAGCTGGCGCTGCTGACCAATGGCTATCAGGCTCTGGGGCCGGTGTCCGACTTGCTCGGCCGCTGGCTTGAACGCGCCAAGCGTGCTTGATCCCGACCAGGCAACATCGCCGCCT
This sequence comes from Pseudomonas sp. TWR2-1-1, assembly GCF_049897045.1. Classification (NCBI taxonomy): domain Bacteria; kingdom Pseudomonadati; phylum Pseudomonadota; class Gammaproteobacteria; order Pseudomonadales; family Pseudomonadaceae; genus Pseudomonas; species Pseudomonas sp. TWR2-1-1. Next base: position 390,345 of record NZ_JAFCVM010000004.1, on the reverse strand, counting down.
GTGACTACAGATCGCCTGAGCTGGAGCGAAATCCGTCGTCTGGCCCTGCGCCATAAAAAAGCCTTGTGGCTCGCCAATGGCGTGGCGGTATTAACCACGCTGTGCAGCGTGCCGATTCCATTGCTGTTGCCGTTACTGGTTGATGAAGTGCTGCTGGGCAATGGGGATGCTGCGCTCAAAGTCATGAATCACGGGCTGCCGGCCGCCTGGCAAAGTGCTGCGGGCTATATCGGCTTGATGCTGTTTGTGACGCTGATGCTGCGCTGTGGTGCGCTGCTGTTTAACGTCTTGCAGGCTCGCCTGTTCTCCCGACTGTCCAAAGACATCGTGTATCGCATCCGGTTGCGGCTGATCGAACGCCTCAAGCGCATCTCGCTGGCGGAGTATGAAAGTCTGGGCAGTGGTACGGTAACCACGCATTTGGTCACCGACCTGGACACACTCGACAAATTTGTCGGCGAAACATTAAGCCGGTTTTTGATTGCGATGCTGACTTTGGTTGGCACCTCGGCGATTTTGTTGTGGATGCACTGGCAGTTGGCATTATTGATTCTGCTGTTCAACCCGTTGGTAATCTTCGCCACCGTGCAGTTGGGCAAGCGGGTCAAACACCTCAAAAAGCTGGAGAACGACAGCACTGCGCGTTTTACCCAGGCGCTGACGGAAACCCTGGACGCCATTCAGGAAGTTCGCGCGGGCAATCGTCAGGGCTTTTTCCTCGGTCGCTTGGGCAATCGGGCCCGGGAAGTGCGTGATTTCGCCACGTCATCCCAATGGAAAAGCGATGCCTCGAACCGGGCCAGTGGCCTGTTGTTCCAGTTCGGTATCGATATTTTCCGTGCCGCGGCAATGTTGACGGTGCTGTTCTCCGATCTGTCCATCGGCCAGATGCTCGCCGTGTTCAGCTACCTGTGGTTCATGATCGGGCCGGTCGAGCAACTGCTCAACCTGCAGTACGCCTTTTATGCCGCGGGTGGTGCGATTACCCGGATCAACCAGTTGCTGGCGCGCCGTGACGAGCCGCAGTACCGCGTTGGCGTCGATCCATTCAAGGGGCGTCAGACCGTTGATATCGAAGTGCGCGACCTCAGCTTCAGCTATGGCGATGAGAAGATTCTGGATCGTTTGAATCTGACCATTGCAGCGGGTGAAAAGGTCGCCATTGTGGGCACCAGCGGTGGCGGTAAAAGTACCTTGGTGCAGCTATTGCTGGGGCTCTATACACCGCAGTCAGGCAGCATCCATTTTGCCGGTGCCAGCCAGTCGGAGATTGGCCTGGAAACCATTCGCGAACATGTGGCCGTGGTGCTTCAGCATCCGGCGCTGTTTAACGATACGGTGCGGGCCAACCTGACCATGGGCCGTGAGCGAACGGACGACGCATGCTGGCGTGCTCTGGAAATTGCCCAGCTGGACGGCACCATTCGTTTGTTGCCCCAAGGTCTGGACAGTATTGTCGGGCGTTCCGGTGTGCGCTTGTCGGGTGGACAGCGCCAGCGTCTGGCGATCGCGCGAATGGTGCTGGCCGAACCCCGGGTGGTGATCCTCGATGAGGCTACCAGCGCCCTGGATACCGCTACGGAATACAACCTGCATCACGCTTTGGGAAAATTTTTGAGCGGGCGTACCACTTTAATTATTGCCCATCGTTTATCTGCGGTAAAACAGGCAGATCGTGTGCTCGTGTTTGATGGCGGGCGTATTGCGCAAGATGGCGATCACCAACAGTTAATTGCGCAAGGAGGTATTTACGCCAGGCTGTATGGGCATTTACAGCAAAACTGACGGCGAGAATTCCGGGCTTTTAAATGTGGGTTGCACCCGTGATCCTGATGGGCGGCAGAAACTAGCCTAGGCTCAACTTGATTGAGGCATTTTCTCTGGTTTTCTTTAGCCGTCTTGAAACAAAGGGAACTCATGAAGCACAAGCGTCCCCTCGTTACCCCACGCCTTTTGGGTATTGTCTGGCCCTTTATTGCGGTCGTGCTGTTTCAGGCGCTATTGGGTTGTATCAGTCTTTATATGCTCTCCGCGGTGAGGGGATATGTCGCAGGTGAAAGCTTGTGGTCTAAAGGTCAAAAAGACGCCATCTACTACCTTCATCTATATGTCGATACTCATAATCCGGCTGATTTTGAAAAATATCAGCAAGCGATGAGTGTGCCCCAAGGCGGGCACCGGCTGCGGATTGCGCTGGATCAGTCGCCTCCTGACCTGAATGCAGCGCGTGAAGGCATTCTGCAAGGAGGTAACAGTGCGCAGGATGTGCCGAGCATTATCTGGTTTTACCGTAACTTTCATAATTTCAGTTATATGCATACGGCCATTGAGAAGTGGGGCCTGGGCGACGAGTACTTGATTGAACTGGATAACCTGGCTCAAGACATTCACCGGGTTATCGCCGCCAATCAAGCCAGCGCCACTGACGAAGAGCGCTGGGAAAAAGCCATTTCCCAAATTAACGAAGGTGTTACCCCTGCTGCCAAAGCTTTTAGCGACGCTCTGGGCGAGGGGTCGCGCTTTATTCTGCAATTGTTGATCATTACGAATGTGACCACGGCGCTAGGGCTGATTGTTTTAGCGCTTATGCGTACTCACAAGGTTTTGGCCCAGAGTCGTGAGTTTGCCGAAGCCCTGCAGGTTGAAAAAGAACGTGCGCAAATCACACTTGAATCTATTGGTGACGGGGTAATAAGTACCGATGTAAACGGCGCGATAACTTATATGAACCCGGCCGCCGAACAATTGACACACTGGAAGTCCGGACAGGCACAAGGCGTTCCTCTGGCCGCATTATTCAAATTGCTGGACGAGAACGCCCTGGATGATGGTTTCAGGTTGATTGACCGCATTCTCAGTGGTCAGTTGGGTAATAACAGTGAGCACTCAAAACTGATTCAGCGTGTGGACGGCAGTACGGTTTCGGTTGCGTTGGTCGGTGCGCCAATCCTTCATGCCGGCAAGGTAAGTGGTGCGGTTCTGGTATTGCACGACATGACTCGCGAGCGCCAATACATTGCCAACTTGTCCTGGCAGGCGACCCACGATGCACTCACTGGTCTGGCCAATCGCCGCGAGTTTGAATACCGTCTGGAACTGGTTTTACAGAATCTGGCCCGACAGCAGGGCCGGCATGCATTGATGTTCCTCGATCTGGATCAGTTCAAGCTGGTCAATGACACCTGCGGGCATGCTGCCGGTGACGAGTTGTTGCGCCATATTTGTGCATTGCTGCATTCCGGATTGCGTGAGGGCGATACGCTGGCACGTCTGGGGGGCGATGAGTTCGGTATCTTGCTGGAAAATTGCCCGGCCGATGCCGCTGAAAAAATTGCTGAGGGTTTGCGTCAAACCGTGCAGAGCCTGCACTTTGCATGGAAGGGTCGACCGTTTCTGAACACCATCAGCATTGGCCTGGTTCATATTCATCAAGCCCCGCAGACACTGGAAGCTTCAATGCGTGCTGCGGACATGGCGTGCTACATGGCCAAGGAAAAGGGGCGCAACCGGGTTCAGGTCTATCATGCGGATGATTCTGAACTGTCATTGCGCTTTGGTGAGATGGCATGGGTGCAGCGTTTGCACGTGGCGCTGGAGGATAATCTGTTTTGCCTCTACTCCCAGGAGATCGCCCCTCTTGGGCGTACTGAGGAGGATGGAGGGCACATTGAAATACTGCTGCGCTTGCGTGACGGCAGTACAGATCTGATTTTGCCTGACAGCTTTATTCCGGCGGCTGAGCGTTATGGTCTGATGACTTCGATTGACCGTTGGGTGGTCGAAAACGTGTTCAAGATCATTTCCCAGTGCCCTGCTCCGAGAGCTGGGCAGTCGATGGCGATGTGTGCGATCAACCTGTCGGGTTCCACCATCGGTGATGAAGAGTTCCTGGCTTTTCTGCACGAGCAATTTGAATGTTATGGCGTGGCTCCAGGGCGGATCTGTTTTGAAATTACCGAAACCAGCGCCATTGCCAACCTGGGCAGTGCCATACGCTTTATAAATGAGCTCAAGGGCCTGGGTTGTCACTTTTCCCTGGATGACTTTTGTGCCGGCATGTCTTCCTTTGCCTACTTGAAACACTTACCCGTCGACTTTTTGAAAATTGACGGTAGTTTCGTCAGGGATATGTTGGATGACCCCATTAATCGGGCCATGGTTGAGGTGATCAATCATATAGGGCACGTTATGGGCAAGCAGACTATTGCCGAGTTTGTTGAAAGCCCTCAAATTGAGCAGGCTTTGATTGAGATCGGGGTCGACTATGCCCAAGGATATATAGTTGAGCGCCCACAATTGTTTACGTGCGACAGCTTGTGGACTCGACCCAAACGCCCCAAAGCCCTGACTTTGAAGTTGCCGGGCACTTTGCGTTGATGCGGTGCCAGGTTTTATAAGTCACCTCTGAGAAGGAACTTGATTGTGATGGATGCATTTGTACGTACCGGGCCTCTTATGGAAGCGACCAGCTATCCAGAATGGGCTCAAAAGCTGATCCGCGACTGCAGCGAGAGCAAGCGCCGGGTTGTGGAGCATGAAATCTACATACGCATGCGTGATAACACGCTGAGTCCCTCCATCATGCGGTTGTACCTCATTGGCGGATGGCCGGTGGTCGAACAGTTTTCGTTGTACATGGGGCGTAATCTTGGGAAAACCCGTTATGGGCGTCATCCTGGCGAAGACATGGCCCGCCGGTGGCTGATCCGCAATATTCGGGTTGAACTCAACCATGCGGATTACTGGGTCAACTGGGCACATGCTCACGGAGTCAGCCTTGCCGACATGAATGGCCAGGACATACCGTCCGAGTTTCAGGCGCTGAACGACTGGTGCTGGCATACCTGCACAGCTGATTCGCTGGCGGTGTCCATGGCCGCGACCAACTATGCCATTGAGGGGGCGGTGGGTGAGTGGGCTGCAATTGTTTGCTCGCAAAATGTTTACGAGGAGTCGCTGCCGGCAGAGGGTCGCAAGCGCGCCATGAAATGGCTGAAGATGCATGCCCAGTATGATGATGAGCACCCTTGGGAGGCTTTGGAGATTATTTGCACGCTGGCGGGGATGAATCCGAGTGAAGCGTTGCAAGCCGAGCTGCGCAAAGCGGTTTGCAAGAGCTATGACTTCCAGTATCTGTTTTTGCAAAGCTGTCTGCAGTATGAAAAAAAGCCGGTCGTGCGCAAGCGGCCGGAATTGGCTGAAGGCTGATTCCTCGCGATTGATTTGCCCTGGATTATAAAAAACCGCCGGTGGCGTTTATTCGCTATCGGCGGTTTTTTATGTGTAGCAATCGGTTATTGGGCGTTGAACGCCTGGCCGTTTACGCCAGTGCTGTCGGGCCCCATCAGGTACAGGTAAACCGGCATGATGGCTTGAGGCTCCGGATTGTTTTGCGGGTTCTCTCCCGGGTATGCCATTGCGCGCATGCTGGTGCGGGTGGCTCCCGGGTTAATGCTGTTGGAGCGTACGGCTGCCACGCCATCGACTTCGTCAGCCAGGGTCTGCATCAGGCCTTCGGTGGCAAACTTCGATACGCCGTAAGCCCCCCAGTAGGCGCGGCCTTTACGCCCGACGCTGCTGGAAGTGAAAATGACCGAGGCGTCCTGCGACAATTTAAGCAGTGGCAGCAGGGTGCTGGTGAGCATAAACATGGCGTTTACGTTCACCTGCATGACACGCATGAAGTTCTCCCCCGACAGCTGCTCCAGAGGGGTCCGCGGGCCAATGATCGAGGCATTGTGCAATAGCCCGTCAAGATGGCCGAACTCGCTTTCGATCATGGCGGCCAGTTCATCGTATTGATGAGGCTGGGCGGTTTCGAGATTGAAAGGAATAACCGCAGGTTGCGGGTGACCGGCGGCTTCTATTTCGTCATATACCTGGCTCAGATTGGCCTCGGTTTTACCCAGCAGCAGTACGGTTGCGCCGTGCGCTGCATAGGTTTTTGCTGCTGCCGCGCCGATGCCGCGACCAGCACCGGTAACCAGAATCACCCGGCCCTGAAGCAGGTCGGGGCGGGCGGAATAATCAAACATAAAGAACCTCAACACAAATCAAAGATCGTTCTGCGCTCGCGGTCAGCAGCTGCACACCGCGTTATCCAGCACTTTGCGCAACTCGCTTGGGTGATCGACCACTACGTCGGCGCCCCAGTGGTCGGGGTTGTCGTCGGGGTGGATGTAGCCAAAGCGTACAGCGGCGGTCTTGGTGCCGGCATCGCGGCCAGACTCTATGTCGCGCAAGTCATCACCTACAAACAGAACGCTGGCCGGGTCAAGGTTGAGCATTTTGCAGGCGAGAATCATGGGTTCAGGGTCGGGTTTGCTGCGGCTCACGTGGTCCGGGCAGATCAATACCGCCGAGCGCTCAGCCAGGCCCAGTCGTTCCATGATCGGTTGAGCAAAGCGTACCGGCTTGTTGGTTACCACACCCCACACCAGATGGGCTTTTTCAATATCGCTCAGCAATTGTTCCATGCCATCAAACAGCTTGGTGTGTACCGCACAATCCTGCTGATAACGTTCGAGGAACTCAAGGCGCAGTGCTTCGAACCCGGGTGCTTCAGGATCCATGCCGAACGTTACGGCGACCATGGCGCGTGCGCCCCCGGAGATCTCGTCGCGTATCAGTTTGTCGGCAACGGGTGCCAGCCCGCGTTCTGCCCGCATGGCCTGGCAGATGGCGATAAAGTCCGGAGCGGTATCGAGCAGGGTGCCGTCCATGTCAAAAAGAACTGCTCTTAAGCGCATGGGTTACTCCTCGCGTAGGGTCTGGATCATGTAGTTGACGTCGACATCGGCGGCCAGCTTGTAGTGCTTAGTGAGCGGGTTGTAGGTCAGGCCAATGATGTCCTTGACGCTCAGGCCGGCCTGGCGGCTCCAGGCACCCAGTTCGGAAGGGCGGATGAACTTCTTGAAATCATGAGTCCCGCGCGGGATCAGCTTCATGATGTATTCCGCGCCGATAATCGCGAACAGATACGATTTCGGGTTGCGGTTGATGGTCGAGAAGAACACCTGGCCGCCCGGCTTGACCATGCGGTAGCAGGCGCGGATCACCGATGCCGGATCAGGCACGTGCTCGAGCATTTCAAGGCAAGTCACAACATCGAACTGCCCGGGCATTTCGACGGACAGTTCTTCGGCAGTGATCTGGCGGTATTCAACATTCACGCCGGATTCGAGCTGATGAAGTTTGGCCACGGCCAGCGGGGCTTCGCCCATGTCAATGCCCGTTACGGTTGCGCCGCGCTGTGCCATGGACTCGCTGAGAATGCCGCCACCGCAACCGACATCGAGCACTTTTTTGCCGGCCAGTTGCACACGCTCGTCAATCCAGTTGAGGCGCAGCGGGTTGATGTCGTGCAGGGGTTTGAACTCGCTTTCACGATCCCACCAGCGATGGGCAAGCGCTTCGAATTTAGCGATCTCGGCGTGGTCAACGTTGCTCATGGGTAAATCCTCTAAAGCTGAAAAATCCTGGTATTACTTCGGGCGCAGGCCTGAAGGTTTTGAATCAATGCGTCTGGCTGCTGATGCGCTGGCCCCAGGCCTGGGCGGTTGCGCAGAGTTGCGGCTCGTCCATTCGGGTCAGTTTGCCATCATCGAGCAATTGTTTGCCCCCGACCCACAGGTGTTTTACGCAATCGCGGCCGGTGGCGTAGATCAGTTGCGATACAGGGTCATAAATCGGTTGCTGGGCCAGCCCGCTCAGGTCGAAAGCTACCAGGTCTGCGGCTTTGCCAGGCTCGATTGAGCCGATTTCGTTATCCAGCCCCAGTGCCCGGGCCCCGTTAAGGGTTGCCATGCGCAATGCGCGATGTGCATCCAGTGCTGTGGCCGAGCCGGCGACGGCTTTGGCCAGCAAGGCGGCTGTACGGGTTTCGCCCAGCAGGTCCAGGTCATTATTGCTGGCAGCACCGTCAGTGCCAATCGCCACATTGACCCCTGCCAGCCACAAGCGCTCGACAGGGCAAAAGCCGCTGGCCAGTTTGAGGTTGGATTCGGGGCAATGGATCACACTGGCGTTGCTTTCTACCAGCATTGTCAGGTCGTCATCGCTGATCTGGGTCATGTGGACGGCCTGAAAGCGGGGTCCCAGCAAACCCAGGCGGGCAAGGCGAGCCAGCGGGCGCTCGCCATGTTGCTCAACAGCCTGCTGCACCTCGAAGGCAGTTTCGTGTACGTGCATCTGAATTGCCGCATCAAGCTCATCGGCCATTACCCGGACTTTTTCCAGGTTCTCGTCGCCTACCGTGTAGGGGGCGTGGGGGCCGAAGGCAATTTTGATTCGCGGGTGATACTTCAGGTCGCCAAACAGCTCGACGGCCTGGCGCAGTGCTTCATCAGCAGAGCTGGCGCCAGGAATCGGAAAGTCGAGAATCGGAATGGCGATTTGTGCACGAATGCCGCTGTTGTGCACCCGCTCGCTGGCGGTCTTGGGGTAAAAATACATGTCACTGAAACAGGTAATGCCGCCCTTGAGTTGCTCGGCGATGGCCAGATCGGTGCCGTCGCGCACGAAGTCTTCATCTACCCACTTGGCTTCTGCGGGCCAGATATGCTGCTCCAGCCACGTCATCAGCGGCAGGTCATCGGCCATCCCGCGGAACAGGGTCATGGCCGCATGGCCATGGGCATTGATCAGGCCGGGGCTTAGCAGCATGCCAGGCAGTTCGCGGGTTTCGCTGGCGGCATGTTTCAAGGCTTCGAGGCGTGGGCCAATGAATACGATGCGTCCGTCCCTGATACCGGCGCCATGTTCCTTGAGCACAACCCCGGCGGGCTCTACGGGTACCAGCCAGGTCGGCAGCAGCAGCAGATCGAGGTGCAGGGGCGGGGTGGGCATCGAAAACGGCTTCCAGTGCAATGTCAAAAGGAGGCGAAGTATACCCGAGCGTCTTAAAGGTGGGCTCGCTATAATCGGCGGCTTTGTATCTGTGTGATAGGGGAAAGCATGCGCGATCGACTGTTGGCGGCGGAAAAGGTAAAAGCCATCGATTGGCGGGGTGAGGCCCTGTATCTGCTGGATCAGCGTAGCTTGCCTTTTGATGAGACGTGGCTGGCCTGTACCGGTGCGCAAGAGGTTGCCCGGGCGATTCGCGAAATGGTTGTGTGCGGTGCTCCGGCGATCGGCATTGCCGCAGCCTATGGCGTGGTGTTGGCGGCTCGCGTGCGAAAGGCCGCAGGCGGTGATTGGGTGGCGGCGCTGGAGGAAGATTTCGCACTGTTGGCGGACTCACAGCCCACTGCAATGAATTTGCTCTTGGCGCTTAATCGCATGCGTGACCGATTGACACGTGCCAAAGGTAATGCCGATGTTCTGCAGATACTGGAGGCTGAGGCGTTAGCCATTCATGAAAGTGATCGTGAGGCCAATCTGACCATGGCGCAGTTGGGTGTCGATGTGATCCGTCGTCATCAGGGCAACGCTCAGACTGTGTTGACCCACAGCAATGCCGGTGCGCTGGCCACTGGTGGTTTTGGCACGGCGCTGGGAGTGATTCGCGGTGCCTGGCTGGAGGGCATGATCGAGCAGGTTTATGCCGACGAAACCCGGCCCGGGCTGGAGGGCGCGCGACTCACAGCCTGGGAGTTGGCGAACGAAGGCATTCCGGTGGTGCTCAATGTGGACTCGGCTGCGGCACACATCATGAAAACCAAGGGGGCGACCTGGGTGATAGTGGGCGCTGACCGAATCGCGGCCAATGGCGATGTGGCAAACAGGATTGGTACCTATCAGCTGGCGGTAAATGCCATGCATCACGGCGTACGCTTCATGGTGGTAGCGCCCAGTTCGACCATCGATATGGAGCTGACCAGTGGTGACGACATCCCTGTTGAGGAGCGTGAGGGGAGTGAGTTGCTTGAGGTCGGTGGTAAGCCTGTTGCTGCGCAGGTGCAGGCATTCAACCCGGTATTTGATGTGACGCCGGCCGATCTGATTGATGTGCTTGTGACCGAGAAGGGCATAGTTGAACGCCCGGATGCGGCCAAGATGGCGCAATTGATGTGTCGCAAGCGCTTGCACTGAGGCGTTCTTGTAGTTGCCGGAGAAGGGTGGCGAAGCTGCCCTTTTTTTGCAGGCTGTTCGGACTTTAACATCGCCTTCGCCAGGAGCTGCGCAATCGCTCTCTTTATCCCTTCAATCGCTTCCAGAGCCTCTCTGGACACGCTCAGGCCCATCACCTGGCCAATTACTATGCTCCATGCGCGTCTGGGGGATAGGTGCGTGGCGGCGATTGTGATAACATTCGGCGGTTTCCAGGGTAGTCCGCAAGGGTTGCCCTTACTGCGCAAATCCGTGTCATAACTCGTTGATTTGTCGTAAGTCGCTGCATGACACGTGGTCAGCAGCGGCGAGCTTCGTTCGTCCCGAATGGATGTGGCGAAGTTTCACCCGAAAAAGGAATCAGGCTTCTCATGGGCGAACTGGCCAAAGAAATCCTCCCGGTCAATATCGAAGACGAGCTGAAACAGTCCTACCTCGACTACGCAATGAGCGTAATTGTCGGGCGGGCACTGCCTGATGCACGCGATGGCTTGAAGCCCGTGCACCGGCGTGTGCTGTTTGCGATGAGCGAACTGAACAACGACTGGAACAAGCCGTACAAGAAATCTGCCCGTGTGGTCGGTGACGTAATCGGTAAGTATCACCCGCATGGTGATACCGCGGTTTACGACACCATCGTTCGAATGGCTCAGCCATTCTCCCTGCGCTACCTGCTGGTAGACGGTCAGGGCAACTTCGGTTCGGTCGACGGCGACAACGCTGCGGCCATGCGATACACCGAAGTGCGCATGACCAAGCTGGCCCACGAACTACTGGCCGACTTGCACAAAGAGACCGTGGACTGGGTGCCGAACTACGACGGCACGGAAATGATCCCGGCCGTCATGCCGACCCGCATTCCCAACTTGCTGGTCAACGGCTCCAGCGGTATCGCTGTGGGCATGGCCACCAATATTCCGCCGCACAACCTCGGCGAAGTCATCGACGGTTGCCTGGCGCTGATCGACAACCCGGAGCTGAGCATCGATGAACTGATGCAGTTCATCCCGGGCCCTGACTTCCCGACAGCTGCAATCATCAACGGTCGAGCGGGCATCATTGAAGCCTATCGCACCGGTCGTGGCCGTATTTACATGCGTGCCCGCTCGATGATTGAAGACATCGACAAGGTCGGTGGTCGTCAGCAGATCGTGATCACCGAGCTGCCGTATCAGCTGAACAAGGCGCGTCTGATCGAGAAGATCGCCGAGCTGGTTAAAGAGAAGAAACTCGAAGGCATCACCGAGCTGCGTGACGAGTCCGACAAGGACGGCATGCGTGTTGTAATCGAGCTGCGTCGTGGTGAAGTGCCGGAGGTTATTCTTAATAACCTTTATGCCCAGACCCAGCTGCAAGCCGTGTTCGGTATCAACATCGTTGCGTTGATCGACGGTCGCCCGCGGATCCTGAACCTCAAGGACCTGCTGGAAGCGTTTGTTCGTCACCGTCGTGAAGTGGTTACCCGTCGTACTGTTTTCGAACTGCGTAAAGCCCGCGAGCGTGGTCACATCCTTGAAGGCCAGGCGGTTGCCCTGTCCAACATCGATCCGGTAATCGCGTTGATCAAAGCCTCGCCAACCCCGTCTGAAGCCAAGGAAGCGCTGATCAGCACGCCTTGGGAGTCCAGTGCGGTAGTGGCAATGGTTGAGCGCGCCGGTGCGGATTCGTGCCGCCCTGACAACCTTGATCCGCAATACGGTCTGCGCGAGGGCAAGTACTTCCTGTCGCCAGAGCAGGCCCAAGCCATCCTTGAATTGCGCCTGCACCGTTTGACCGGTCTTGAGCACGAGAAGCTGCTGGCCGAGTACCAGGAAATCCTCAACCAGATCGGTGAGCTGATCCGCATCCTCAATAGCGCAGTGCGCTTGATGGAAGTGATCCGCGAGGAACTGGAAGTCATTCGTGCGGAATACGGCGACGTTCGTCGTACCGAAATTCTGGATCATCGTCTCGATCTGACCCTGGGTGACATGATCCCGGAAGAAGAGCGTGTGGTGACCATCTCCCACGGTGGCTACGCCAAGACTCAGCCGCTGGCTGCGTACCAGGCCCAGCGTCGTGGCGGTAAAGGCAAGTCGGCTACTGGCGTCAAGGATGAGGACTACATTGCTCACCTGCTGGTTGCCAACAGCCACACCACGCTCTTGCTGTTCTCCAGCAAAGGCAAGGTGTACTGGCTCAAAACCTACGAAATCCCTGAGGCATCACGTGCTGCACGGGGTCGTCCGCTGGTTAACCTGCTGCCGTTGGGTGAGGGTGAATACATCACCACCATGCTGCCGGTCGAGGAGTACACCGAGGGCCACTTCATCTTTATGGCCACCGCTAACGGTACCGTGAAGAAGACCCCGCTCGAATCCTTCAGCCGCCAACGCAGCGTGGGCTTGATTGCGCTTGAGCTGGACGAAGGTGACGTGCTGATCAGTGCCGCCATTACCGATGGTGAGCGCGAAGTCATGCTGTTCTCCGATGGCGGCAAGGTGACTCGCTTTAAAGAGTCTGACGTGCGGGCCATGGGTCGTACTGCCCGCGGTGTACGCGGCATGCGTCTGCCAGAAGGTCAGAAGCTGATTTCGATGCTGATTCCTGAAGAGGGCAGCCAGATCCTCACCGCTTCGGCGCGCGGTTATGGCAAGCGGACCGCGATCAGCGAGTTCCCTGAGTACAAGCGTGGCGGTCAGGGTGTTATTGCCATGGTCAGCAACGACCGTAACGGCCGTCTGGTCGGTGCAGTCCAGGTGCTTGATGGCGAAGAGATCATGCTGATCTCCGATCAGGGCACGCTGGTGCGTACTCGTGTCGATGAGGTATCGAGCCTGGGTCGTAATACTCAGGGCGTCACCTTGATCAAGTTGGCCAGCGATGAAACGCTGGTCGGCCTGGAGCGGGTTCAGGAACCGTCGGAAGTCGAGGGTGAAGAGCTTGAAGGTGAAGTCGATGGTGGTGCTGAACTCGATGATGAGGCCATTCACGATGGTCTCGACGACGAGCAGCCGCTAGAGGCTGGCGCTGACGAAGAGCAGCCGCAGGAATAAGCGGGCACACAGGGGGCGGATGAAGATTCGCCCCCTTGTTGTATGTGCAGGAGCGAGCTCGCTCGCGATGACTGACTAACTGTCAATGCTGACTGTTACACCGCTATCGCAAGCGCGCCCCCGCATTGAGCACTGTATTGATAATTGATTTATTGCGTGACCCACCAAATCAGAGCGAGAGTGGATGTGAGCAAACGAGCCTATAACTTCTGCGCAGGTCCTGCTGCGCTTCCTGAAGCTGTCCTGTTGCGTGCCCAGTCCGAGTTGCTCGACTGGCATGGCAAGGGCCTCTCGGTCATGGAGATGAGCCATCGTAGTGATGAGTTCGTGTCCATCGCGACCAAGGCTGAGCAGGATCTGCGTGACCTGCTGTCTATTCCCTCGAACTATAAAGTCCTGTTTCTGCAGGGTGGCGCAAGCCAGCAATTTGCCCAGATTCCACTGAATCTGCTGCCTGAAAATGGCAAGGCGGATTACATCGATACCGGCATCTGGTCGCAAAAAGCCATTGAAGAAGGTTCGCGCTTTGGCCACATCAACGTGGCAGCGAGCGCCAAGCCTTACGATTACTTCGCAATTCCCGGTCAGAACGAGTGGAATCTGTCGAAAGACGCGGCCTACGTTCATTACGCGCCGAATGAAACCATTGGTGGCCTGGAGTTCGACTGGATCCCGCAAACGGGTGATGTGCCGTTGGTTGCTGACATGTCCTCCGACATTTTGTCGCGTCCGGTTGATATCTCCCGCTTCGGCATGATCTACGCAGGGGCCCAGAAAAACATCGGGCCGAGCGGTATTGTGGTCAATATCATTCGTGAAGACTTGCTGGGCAGGGCGCGATCGATTTGCCCGACGATGCTCGATTACAAAGTGGCGGCAGATAACGGCTCCATGTACAACACGCCTCCGACACTGGCCTGGTATCTGTCCGGTCTGGTGTTTGAGTGGCTCAAAGAGCAGGGTGGTGTTGAAGCCATCGGCAGGCTTAACGAAATCAAGAAACGCACCCTGTATGACTTCATCGACGCTAGCGGCCTGTACAGCAACCCGATCAACAAGTCGGATCGCTCATGGATGAACGTGCCGTTCCGTCTGGCGGACGATCGTCTGGACAAGCCATTCCTGGTGGGTGCTGAAGCTCGCGGGCTGCTGAACCTAAAAGGGCATCGCTCGGTGGGTGGCATGCGGGCTTCTATCTATAACGCTGTGGACATCACCGCGGTTAACGCGTTGGTGGCTTACATGGCAGAGTTCGAGAAGGAACACGGCTAATGTCCGAGCAAGAACTCAAGGCGCTGCGCGTGCGCATCGACAGCCTGGACGAAAAGGTTCTGGAGCTGATCAGTGAGCGTGCCCGCTGCGCCCAGGAAGTGGCGCGGGTAAAAATGGCCACCCTGGCTGAAGGCGAAGTTCCGGTATTTTATCGGCCTGAGCGTGAGGCGCAGGTGCTCAAGCGTGTGATGGAACGCAATAAAGGCCCGTTGGGCAATGAAGAGATGGCGCGTCTGTTCCGCGAAATCATGTCTTCGTGCCTGGCGCTGGAGCAGCCACTGAAAGTGGCCTACCTCGGACCTGAAGGTACCTTTACTCAAGCTGCGGCAATGAAGCACTTTGGTCATGCTGTTATCAGCAAGCCGATGGCTGCGATCGATGAGGTATTCCGCGAAGTGGCGGCGGGTGCCGTCAACTTTGGTGTGGTGCCTGTGGAGAACTCCACCGAAGGTGCCGTGAACCACACGCTGGACAGCTTTCTCGAACACGACATGGTGATCTGTGGCGAAGTTGAGCTGCGGATTCACCATCACCTCCTGGTGGGTGAAAACACCAAGACCGACAGCATCAGTCGTATCTACTCCCACGCCCAGTCGTTGGCCCAGTGCCGCAAATGGCTGGACGCGCATTATCCGAACGTCGAGCGTGTTGCGGTTTCGAGCAATGCCGAGGCGGCCAAGCGGGTCAAGGGTGAGTGGAACTCGGCAGCGATTGCTGGCGATATGGCAGCAGGCCTCTATGGCCTGACCCGGCTGGCTGAAAAAATTGAAGATCGTCCGGACAACTCAACGCGTTTCTTGATGATCGGCAGTCAGGAGGTGCCGCCGACGGGTGATGACAAGACATCGATTATTGTATCGATGAGTAACCGTCCTGGTGCTTTGCACGAGTTGCTGGTGCCGTTCCATGAAAACGGGATCGACCTGACGCGTATCGAGACGCGTCCTTCGCGTAGCGGTAAATGGACCTATGTATTCTTTATCGACTTTGCCGGCCATCACCGCGACCCACTGGTCAAAAGTGTGCTCGAGCAAATCAGCCAAGAAGCAGTGGCACTTAAAGTGTTGGGTTCCTACCCGAAAGCGGTTCTCTGAGGCGGTCATACATGAGCGGTGATTTTCTCGCCCTGGCGCAGCCGGGCGTACAACAACTTTCGCCTTACGTCCCGGGCAAGCCTGTGGACGAACTGGCGCGAGAGCTGGGCATAGACCCGGCAACCATCGTCAAACTGGCCAGCAATGAAAATCCTATGGGTGCGAGCCCGAAGGCGTTGCAAGCCATTCGTGACGAGTTGGCCGAACTGACGCGTTATC
Organism: Pseudomonas sp. TWR2-1-1; assembly: GCF_049897045.1. Classification (NCBI taxonomy): domain Bacteria; kingdom Pseudomonadati; phylum Pseudomonadota; class Gammaproteobacteria; order Pseudomonadales; family Pseudomonadaceae; genus Pseudomonas; species Pseudomonas sp. TWR2-1-1. The sequence continues at coordinate 374,675 of NZ_JAFCVM010000004.1, read as the reverse complement.
CGGATGGCAACGGTTTTGCCCTCAAGAGCTTGTTGGCTGAGCGTTGCGGCGTGCAGCTTGATCAGGTGACGCTGGGTAACGGCTCCAACGACATTCTGGAGCTGGTAGCGCGGGCCTACCTGGCGCCGGGCCTGAATGCCGTGTTCAGTGAGCATGCATTTGCGGTGTATCCGATTGTGACCCAGGCCGTAGGCGCGCAGGCAAAAGTTGTACCGGCCAAGGACTGGGGGCATGACTTGCCTGCAATGCTTGAGGCGATTGACAGTGATACCCGCGTGGTTTTCATTGCCAATCCGAATAACCCTACAGGAACCTGGTTTGGTGTGGATGCACTGAACGAGTTTTTGCAGGATGTGCCTGAGCGGGTTCTGGTCGTGCTGGACGAGGCCTATATCGAATACGCTGAAGGTGGCGAGCTGCCTGACGGTCTCGAGTTTCTCTCGGCTTATCCTAATCTTCTGGTTTCTCGTACCTTCTCCAAAGCTTATGGTCTGGCTGCCTTGCGCGTCGGCTATGGTCTGTCGACGCCTGTGGTGGCGGACGTGTTGAATCGGGTTCGCCAGCCTTTCAATGTCAATAGCCTGGCGTTGGCGGCGGCTTGTGCCGCACTGCAGGATGCAGACTACCTGGCTGAAAGCCGCCGCCTTAACGAGGCCGGCATGCAGCAGTTGCAGGACGGCTTTCGCGAGCTGGGCCTGGGCTGGATTCCGTCCCGAGGCAACTTTGTTGCGGTAGACCTGGGTCAAGTAGCCGCCCCTGTTTATCAGGGGTTGTTGCGTGAAGGCGTGATTGTGCGTCCGGTGGCCAATTACGGTATGCCGAACCATCTGCGCATCACTATTGGCCTGCCGGCGGAAAACACCCGCCTGCTTGAGGCGCTGGCCAAGGTTCTTGCTCGTGGTTGATGTAATGTCGTTGAAATCTGTAAAGCCTGTAGTGGGGCGTCTGGTTGTGGTCGGGCTGGGTCTGATTGGCGGTTCCTTCGCCAAAGGCATGCGCGAAAGCGGACTGTGCACCGAGGTGGTCGGGGTCGATCTGGACCCTGCATCGCGTGTGCTGGCTGTAGAGTTGGGTGTGGTGGATCGCTGCGAAGCTGATCTTGCAACCGCCTGCTTTGGTGCCGATGTCATTCAGTTGGCGGTGCCGATTCTGGCCATGGAGAAAATGCTCGGCTTGTTGGCGGGTATGGATCTGGGGCATGCAGTATTGACCGATGTGGGCAGCGCCAAAGGTAATGTCGTGCGTGCAGCGACTCAGGCTTTTGGTGCGATGCCGGCACGCTTTGTCCCCGGGCATCCTATTGCCGGGTCGGAGCAAAGTGGCGTCGAAGCTTCTAATGCCAGTCTGTTCGAGCGGCACAAGGTTATTTTGACGCCTGTGGCCGAGACTGATCCTGCGGCGTTGGCCCTGGTAGATACCATGTGGCGAGCCCTGGGGGCAGACGTCGAGCATATGCAGGTCGAGCGTCATGATGAGGTGCTGGCTGCAACCAGTCATTTGCCGCATCTGCTGGCGTTCGGGTTGGTGGACTCTCTTGCCAAGCGCAATGAGAATCTGGATATCTTTCGTTACGCTGCGGGAGGTTTTCGCGATTTCACAAGAATCGCCGGAAGCGACCCGGTAATGTGGCATGACATTTTTCTCGCGAACCGCGAGGCGGTGTTGCGCACATTGGATACATTTCGCAGTGATCTCGACGCCTTGCGCGACGCGGTCGACGCAGGGGACGGGCATCAATTACTGGGCGTCTTTACTCGCGCCCGGGTTGCTCGCGAGCATTTCAGTAAAATCCTGGCCCGCCGGGCATATGTGGACCCTATGAATTCAAATGATCTGATTTTCCTGGCTGAACCAGGTGGCAAAGTAAACGGCCAGATTCGTGTACCGGGTGACAAGTCGATTTCTCACCGCTCAATCATGCTTGGCTCATTGGCTGAAGGCACAACCGAGGTCGAAGGCTTCCTTGAAGGCGAAGACGCTCTGGCAACGCTGCAGGCATTCCGTGACATGGGGGTGGTGATCGAAGGTCCACATCATGGTCGTGTCACCATTCATGGAGTAGGTCTGCACGGTTTGAAAGCTCCGCCAGGCCCGATTTACCTGGGTAACTCCGGTACTTCGATGCGTCTGTTGTCGGGCTTGCTGGCTGCGCAGAGCTTTGACACAACGTTGACCGGCGATGCCTCGCTGAGCAAGCGCCCGATGAATCGCGTGGCTAACCCGCTGCGTGAAATGGGTGCGGTGATTGAAACTGCTGCTGAAGGTCGTCCGCCGATGACTATTCGTGGCGGGCATACGCTCAAGGGGATGGATTACACCCTGCCGATGGCCAGTGCCCAGGTTAAATCCTGTCTGCTGCTGGCCGGTTTGTATGCTGAAGGCAAAACCTCCGTTACTGAGCCTGCGCCCACTCGCGACCATACCGAGCGCATGCTGCGTGGTTTTGGCTATCCGGTCAGTGTTGAGGGGGCGACAGCCTCGGTCGAGTCGGGTCATAAGCTCACGGCAACCCACATTGAAGTGCCCGGGGATATCTCGTCGTCGGCGTTCTTCCTCGTAGCAGCCTCGATCGCCGAGGGTTCCGATCTGGTGCTGGAGCATGTCGGTATCAACCCGACCCGTACCGGCGTTATCGATATCTTGCGATTGATGGGGGCGGATATCACCCTCGAGAACCAGCGCGAAGTAGGTGGTGAGCCTGTAGCTGATCTGCGTGTGCGCGCAGCCAAACTTAAAGGTATCGAGATTCCTGAAGAGCTGGTGCCATTGGCGATTGATGAATTTCCGGTGCTGTTCGTAGCTGCAGCTGTGGCAGAAGGTCGTACGATCCTGCGCGGTGCTGAAGAGTTACGGGTCAAGGAGTCTGATCGTATTCAGGTCATGGCTGATGGTCTGCTGACGCTGGGCGTGAAATGCGAGCCGACCCCGGATGGCATCATTATTGATGGCGGCTCCATTGGAGGCGGTGAAGTTCATGGTCATGGCGACCACCGCATTGCGATGGCATTCAGTATTGCTTCGCTGCGAGCCACGGCTCCTATCCGTATCCATGATTGTGCCAATGTCGCGACCTCGTTCCCTAACTTCCTTGCCCTGTGCAAGCAAGTAGGCATTCGAGTGGCGCAAGAGGCGCAGTCGTGATTGCCCCGGCGCCGGTTATCACCATCGACGGTCCTAGTGGTTCGGGCAAGGGTACCGTTGCCGGTATCCTGGCCAAGCGTCTGGGGTGGAATTTGCTCGATTCTGGTGCCTTGTACCGCTTGCTCGCGTTTGCCGCGACTAATCATGGTGTTGCGCTGGATAACGAGCCGCTGCTCGAAAAACTGGCTGCACATCTTGATGTGCAGTTCGTCGGAGCGACGGACGGCAAGCCTGCGCGCATTGTCCTGGAAGGTGATGACGTCACTCACGCCATTCGCAGTGAGACTGTAGCTGCGGGAGCCTCGAAAGTAGCGGCGTTACCCGCTGTGCGAGAGGCTTTGCTGCAACGTCAGCGTGCATTTCAGGAGTTTCCCGGTCTGGTTGCAGATGGTCGCGACATGGGTACGGTGGTTTTTCCGGACTCGCCGCTGAAGGTATTTCTGACGGCTAGCGCCGAGGAAAGGGCCCGTCGCCGTTACTTGCAGTTGAAGGCCAAGGGCGATGATGTTAGTCTCTCGGGTCTGCTAGATGAGATACGTGCCCGCGATGAGCGTGACACGCAGCGTGCAATAGCCCCGCTTAAACCGGCGGCTGATGCGATACAGCTGGACTCCACGGAGTTGTCGATCGATCAGGTGCTTGAAAAAATCATGAGTGAAATCGCACTTCGCGATATCGCTGGATGACCAAGAAAGCGTGCAGGAGACCAGAAATAGTCCTGCGTGCCTTCTTTTATATGAACGTAACCCACATTGTCTGGAATGTGGCAGATGGGCGTATCCTTCGCCCTTGATCAACAGGAATTAAAATGAGCGAAAGCTTTGCAGAACTCTTTGAAGAAAGCCTAAAAACCCTGAATCTTCAGGCTGGCTCTATCATCACCGCTATCATCGTTGATATCGATTACCAAGCTGGTTGGGTAACCGTTCACGCTGGTTTGAAGTCTGAAGGCCTCATCCCGCTGGAACAGTTCCACAACGACGCTGGCGAACTGAACATCAACATCGGTGATGAAGTTCACGTTGCGCTGGACGCGGTCGAAGACGGCTTTGGCGAAACCAAACTGTCCCGTGAAAAAGCCAAGCGCGCTGAATGCTGGATCGTTCTGGAAGCAGCCTTCGCAGCAGAAGAAGTTGTCAAGGGCGTTATCAACGGTAAGGTTAAAGGCGGCTTCACTGTCGACGTTAACGGCATCCGTGCGTTCCTGCCAGGTTCTCTGGTTGACGTTCGTCCAGTGCGCGATACTACGCACCTGGAAGGCAAAGAGCTGGAATTCAAAGTTATCAAGCTGGACCAGAAGCGCAACAACGTTGTTGTTTCTCGTCGTAGCGTGCTTGAAGCAGAGAACTCGGCCGAGCGCGAAGCTCTGCTGGAATCCTTGCAAGAAGGTCAGCAAGTTAAAGGTATCGTCAAAAACCTCACGGATTACGGCGCATTCGTCGATCTGGGCGGTGTTGATGGCCTGTTGCACATCACTGACATGGCTTGGAAGCGTATCAAGCATCCTTCCGAAATCGTCAACGTTGGCGACGAGATCGATGTCAAGGTTCTGAAGTACGATCGCGAACGCAATCGTGTTTCCCTGGGCCTGAAGCAACTGGGCGAAGATCCATGGGTTGCTATCAAAGCCCGTTACCCAGAAGGTACTCGCGTTACCGCTCGTGTTACCAACCTGACCGACTACGGCTGCTTCGCTGAGCTGGAAGAGGGCGTTGAAGGTCTGGTACACGTTTCCGAAATGGACTGGACCAACAAAAACATCCACCCTTCGAAAGTCGTACAAGTCGGCGACGAAGTGGAAGTTATGGTTCTGGACATCGACGAAGAGCGTCGTCGTATCTCCCTCGGCATCAAGCAGTGCAAATCTAACCCATGGGAAGATTTCTCTGGCCAGTTCAATAAGGGCGATAAAATCTCCGGCACCATCAAGTCGATCACCGATTTCGGTATCTTCATTGGTCTGGACGGCGGCATCGACGGCCTGGTTCACCTGTCCGACATTTCCTGGAACGAAGTTGGCGAAGAAGCCGTACGTCGTTTCAAGAAGGGCGACGAGTTGGACACCGTTATCCTGTCTGTTGATCCAGAGCGCGAGCGCATCTCCCTGGGTATCAAGCAGCTGGAAAGCGATCCGTTCTCCGAGTACGTACAAGAGAACGACAAAGGCGCAATCGTTAAGGGCATCGTGAAAGAAGTTGACGCTAAAGGCGCCATCATCACTTTGGCTCCGGATATCGAAGCAACTCTGAAAGCCTCCGAAATCAGCCGTGACCGCATCGAAGATGCACGTAACGTTCTGAAAGAAGGCGAAGAAGTAGAAGCCAAGATCATCAGCGTTGATCGCAAAAGCCGCGTAATCCAATTGTCCATCAAGTCGAAAGACGTTGAAGACGAGAAGGAAGCAATTCAGAGCCTGCGCGACAAGCCAGCTACCTCTGAGCCTGCTGCTGGTCCGACCACTCTGGGCGACCTGCTGCGTGCACAAATGGAAAAACAGAACTAAGTTCTGATTTACCATAAAAAAAGGGCGACTTAGGTCGCCCTTTTTTGTGCCTTTAATTTGAGCTCGTTAGCACAATGTCCCGCTATCTCGACCACGAAGTCTGGCTGGTCTGTGATGACGTGCTAGGGCTTGTCGGTGCAAGTACTGCCATCGTGCACAGCTTGAAGTGTCGTATTGCGCAAGCCTGCTGGGAAGAGCGGCTGTAACGCCTGTGGCGGGGGTGATGGCTCATAGGCTTGCGGCCAAGCCTGTTTTTGTAATCTGCTGGCTGTTTGGCATGGCGGTGCTGTCGGTAGAGATAAGTCAATCCCTGGGCTGTTCAAATTCTTTCGATCATGCTAAAACCTTTGAAGCGCTGATCTAGCTGCTTGAAAAAGAAGGGAAAAATATGACGAAGTCGGAGTTGATCGAACGAATTGTCACCCATCAAGGGCTACTTTCATCCAAGGATGTAGAGTTGGCTATCAAGACCATGCTTGAACAAATGTCCCAGTGCCTCGCAACCGGAGATCGAATCGAAATCCGTGGTTTTGGCAGCTTCTCGCTACACTATCGAGCGCCGCGAGTTGGGCGTAATCCAAAGACCGGTCAGTCAGTCAGTCTCGATGGTAAATTTGTTCCTCATTTCAAGCCGGGCAAAGAGCTTCGGGATCGCGTTAATGAAGATGAGGAAGACGACCTTTAACCCTTAAGGATATAGGAGCCTCATATGCGTGACTTTAAGCGTGTGGTGCTGGTGGTATTTGGGCTCGTGGTAGTTCTGGGGACGGTAATCTTCATCCTTGAAAACCAGCAGCCAACCTCGCTGATGTTTCTCGGGTGGCGATCTGCAGAACTGCCGGTCTCGTTGATTTTTATAGTCGCGCTGCTATTGGGAATGGCTGTAGGTCCCGTAATGGGGTTTGTAGCCTATAAACGAAAAGCTGCGAAGCTAAAACGCAGCTTATTGGCCCATTCCTAAGTATTTCGGATTTCACACGGTAGGTGTGAATCGCCTGTTTTTCACGGCAATGTGGCTGGGCGAGTGTTCAGCCATTGGTTGATCGGTCTAGTGCCAATGGCAACCGTAAAAATTTTGTAGATGCCAGAAAGCTCTTTCAGTTTGTTAGGCTTGTATAGTTTCGAGATGCTGACAAAATGCTTTTAATTCTCGATTTCCAGCTATTTTTATGCTCCTTCAGGTGCGCATGATGCTTAAGCCTGAAGTTACACGGCCATGTCCACGCGCATGAAAATCGCTGCATAACGAGCCCGCAGTTTCTTTTGAAGGCAGGTCTTGGTTGTGAGTAGTATTTCCCGTATCCCTAATGCTCATTCGCCTAATGAGGTTGATTTATTCGCCTTGTTTCAAGTGATTTGGCAGCAGAAAAAAACCATCATCTCTACTACTGTTCTGTGTGGTCTGGTCGCTTTGGGCTATGCCTACCTGAGTACGCCTGAATATCAGGTGAGTAGCGTGCTACGCCCAGCAGCCATTAATGAGCTGGATGCACTCAATCGGTCGGGGGTATACACCTTGCCGCCAAGTGAAGCTCTATTAAAAGTGGGCTCCTCGCTCGAGTCCTATGACAATCGGCTGGGATTCTTCAGGGACAACCAAAGCCTATTTTCGCAGTTCAAGCGCCCCGGTCGCACCTTGGAGCAAAGCTTCGAGGACTTTAATCGCGACTCTTTGAAGCTGATACTTCCTGATCCTAAAAAAGCCGATTCTCTCAGTGCTGTGATTGGTCTGGAGCTGAGATACCCCAAGGGCGTGGACGGTGTAAAGATCCTTAATGGCTTTGTCGACTACGCCATAAATGCTGAGCGTGAGCAAATCGCCGCGGACCTCAAGGTAATCGTCAATAACCGTCTGGCTGAGCTTAAAGGCCAAATAGACGCTGCGCGCTCAAGCTATGAGATGGACAAGGAAGCGCGTATAGCCACCCTGATAGAAACTGACAATATTAAGCGTGCGCAACTGCAGGACGAACTTAAGGCATTGCGTCAGCAACTCAAAGTTGGGCGTACTGATCGTATGGCGCAACTGAGCGAGGCTATTGGCATCGCCAGGTCCTTGAACATTCAAAAGCCTACGACCCCCTCGGCGTTGGGTGACTCAGGCCGCACTGGCGAAGCCAGCGGCATGCGGACCGAAATCAACAATCAGCAAATTCCCTTATATTTCATGGGTACAGATGCACTTGAAGCAGAACGAGCAGCCCTTCAGCAGCGAAAAACTGACGATTTCACCGAGGGGCGCATAGCCCAAATTGCCCGTGAGCTGCAACTACTGCAAAGCAACCGTGAAGTAGAAGTGCTTAAGCAGCGCCAAAATGAAGACCTGTTCTTAAGTGGTGTAGAGCCGTTGCGTGCCGAGATCGTGCGTTTGGGGAATTTGAGTAACCTCGATAGCAGCAACATGAAATTAGTCTCAATCGACCGCAAAGCCCTGGAGCCAATGCAGCCAATTAAACCTAAGAAGGCCTTGGTCATACTGTTAGGTTTGTTGCTGGGTGGCATGCTTGGCGTATTGATTGTTTTGGTCAGGTACTTTGTAGCTATGCGTCAGGGGGCAGTACAAATTACGACTGCACCGGGAGTTGTAGATACATGGACGGGCACAGCAACCAGTGGGAAAGCCCTGCCAAACGATAAGAGCTGATGTGGTTTTGGGCGGATGATCGTCCGCCCGGTTTTATGGGGTGGTCGCCGATACTTAAAGCAGCTTCTTAAGCTATTACGGTTGTTTTGGCGCATGAGCAAAGCGCAAAAGTTCATGCTGGCATCCAACGCACGAGACCGGCTTTCTACTGAGTGCGTTGAGGTCCTGAAAATTACTCAGACTAACGTTTCTCGTGCCGGTTGAGTCCCAACTTACGGGGAGCTGTCTTTGGATATCCGGTTCTATGTAGCAACCGGATATTCAGGAAGTTACAGCTCTAGTCCTGGAAAATGCTTTCAAGCTTGAAGTGAGTTCTGATCCACAACACTGCAGTTTAACTGCGACGTCTGCAGTAACCACTCATCGCACTGCCTTTCGAAGCCGGGGAGGGCATTGGCGATGCTTACCCTATCTGTACGTGTCAGACTGTGGAGGGAGAGGCATAAACTTTATTTGTCCAACGCGGAGCCGGACGTTGGTTGCTCCAAGATATTATTTATCGAAAAGGGTGTCTGGATAATTTTTGAACCAAGGCGCAGTTACCAATCATTATGGTTGCCTCTTAGCCTGTCCGGCGACAACAGTGTATTGCTAATACATGGATGGACCGCTAAAGGGCCCCGTCAATCACTGCCAATCAAGCGGCAGGCCATAATCGTTGGTCGTAAGGTGGGCTGTCTGGCCGATACCTCCTATCGATGATTGGGAATTCTACGGGTGAAATGTGCGCCAGTGGTCGTATTGTCCATTCCTTGAAAGCCATGCTGGTACCTCGAAGGCATAATGTATCTCTTTACCGGTTGCCAGCTAAGCCGCCTTGGGCGCAGTGATACAAAACCAAGGTCCTCAGCGCGGTAATGTTGAATTGAGAGGTGAGAGCTGTATCATCCGCGCAGGTTTGTAAATTTTGGCGATTATCCGGCCTATGCAATTCATAAGAATTCGCATTAATGGGTTTCAGGTATGGTTCTGTAGCCTGAGCAGATACGTTTGAGGCTTGACCATATAGTGGCAAAACGAGCATCGGCAAAGGAACTGTTGACGCTGTGCCGAACTCATAACTGACGTCGTCGACGTTCCGATGCAGACGGGTCGAACTCGTAGCGGTTATTCTATTTAGCCGCTATGGAAAAGAAACAAGCCAGATACGAGTCACTGGCGATTGCACCATACAATGGTAAACGGAAGACCCATTAATGAAATGCCCATGTCCATAACAACCCCCGCAGCAGCCTGCGAAACCAGTACGTCCAAGCCAGGCGACTGGTACTTGGTGCAGTGCAAACCCAGACAAGACGAGCGGGCTGAGGAGAACCTTCAGCGTCAGGGTTATGGCTGCTCGCGCCCATCCTGCCGGCGCGAAAAGCTCGTACGTGGCCAATTGCAATTCACTCAAGAGTCCTTATTTCCGGGCTATCTCTTTATTCATATGCCCCAAGGTGCTAACTGGGCTCCATTGCGCTCAACGCGGGGCGTAGCTCGCATTGTGGCTTTTGGCGGTCGGCCTCTGGCTGTAAGCCATGACCTCATTGTTCAACTGCAAGATCGTGCAAGCACGCACACCATTGCGGCCTACAACCCCGGCGATAAAGTCACCATTCTTGATCAGAGCTTCGCAGGTATTGAGTCCATATTCATGGCAATGGACGGCGAAGAAAGAGTCATTCTGCTCATCAATTTAATGAATCGACAGCAACAGATCAGTTTACCGGTGACGAGTATCGCCAATCGCTAAGTGAAATTTAGGCCTTAGCCTGGACAATGAAGGCAGCCCGTTCTCAGGAAATCGACGATCAATCCTGGGGCGGTAGCGTGTTTTTGAAAAATAAAATTCAAACCTACCACCTGTTAGCGTCATAGGTGGTTTAGCCGAATAGTTAAGGAAGAGCTAGAAACATGACCACCATTAAGCGCAAAGGCATCATTCTTGCTGGCGGTTCAGGCACACGTCTGCACCCGTTGACGTTAGGCGTCTCTAAACAGATGTTGCCTATCTACGATAAACCGATGATTTTCTATCCTCTATCGGTCTTGATGCTGGCGGGCATGCGAGAAATTTTGATCATATCGACCCCTGAAGATCTACCGTGTTTCAAAAAATTGCTGGGTGACGGCAATCGATACGGTATCGAACTGAGTTACGCCGAGCAGCCTAGTCCTGATGGATTGGCGCAAGCATTCATCATAGGTGAAGAGTTTATTGGTGCAGATCCGGTGTGTTTGATTCTCGGCGATAACATTTTTTACGGTCAGCACTTCTCGGATAACTTGCGCTCTGCGATGACCCAAGAGTCAGGTGCAACAGTCTTCGGCTATCACGTATCGGACCCAGAGCGATTTGGTGTGGTTGAGTTCGACACTACTGGCCGCGCGTTGAGTATTGAAGAAAAACCTGCGAAGCCAAAATCTAACTATGCAGTAACGGGTCTATATTTTTACGACAATCATGTTGTTGGAATTGCGAAAAGTATTAAGCCTTCGCCAAGAGGCGAACTAGAGATTACAGATATCAATCGCGCCTATCTTGACCAAAAAAATCTAACTGTTGAAATGTTAGGTCGTGGTTTTGCTTGGTTGGATACAGGAACCCATGAGTCCCTGTTGGAGGCCAGTCATTTTGTGCACACCATCGAGCAACGTCAAGGGTTGAAGGTCGCTTGTTTGGAGGAGATCGCATTTAATCAAGGATGGATCTCGCTTCAAACACTAGATGACCAAGCTCAAAAATTGAAAAAAACAGGTTACGGCCAATACTTACAAAAAATGGTCGATGAGAATAAATACCTATGAGGATGATCAGGACAGAAATACCGGATGTTGTGATCATTGAACCCAATATATATGGCGATAATCGCGGTTGGTTCATGGAAAGTTTCAATGAGAATAAATTCATTGAAGGTTTGAATATGCTGGGTCTGCCAGTTCCTGAGAAATTTGTTCAAGATAATCATTCGTGCTCACACAAAAGTGTTTTGCGGGGTTTGCATTATCAAGCCGCACCTTATGCGCAGGGTAAGTTGGTTCGGGTTGTTCAGGGAAGTGCGTTTGATGTTGCTGTTGATATACGAAGAAGTTCTCCTACTTACTTGAAATGGGTAGGTTTGGAGTTGAGTAGTTCTAACAGACGAATGCTTTGGATTCCCGAGGGTTTCGCTCACGGCTTTTTATCTCTGGAAGATGATACGCACTTTTTGTATAAGACAACTAATTATTTCGATAAAGAGTCAGAGCGTTCCATTAAGTGGGATGATCACGAAATTGATATTGCTTGGCCACAGTTTGATAGTTACAACATCAGTGACAAGGATCAGGAAGCTCCATCAGTTGCAGAGTCATGTTTGAGTTATACCGGTTCTGATGTTTGAATTTATTGCCAACTAAATTATGTGGATTGTATTATGTATCTGTTGAAAGATATAAAACTTGCTGTAATAGGTCTTGGCTACGTAGGTTTGCCGCTAGCGGTAGAGTTTGGCAAACAACGCTCTGTGATTGGCTTTGATATTAATCAGTCGCGTATTGATGCATTGAAAGATGGGCATGACACTACCCTTGAGGTGAGTGATGTCGAGTTGCTGCAGGCTGAATATTTAGACTTCACTGCTGTGTCGAGTGATCTTGTTTCATGTAATACATATATAGTAACAGTTCCTACGCCAATAGATAAATACAATCAGCCAGACTTGACTCCCTTAATAAAAGCTTCGGAGACAATAGGGAAGATTCTTAAAAAAGGTGATATTGTAATTTATGAGTCTACCGTGTACCCAGGTGCGACAGAAGAGGACTGTGTTCCTGTATTGGAAAAAGTATCTGGTCTGAAATTCAACATCGATTTTTACGCAGGTTATAGTCCTGAACGAATAAATCCTGGCGATAAAGAGCACAGGGTGACTACCATAAAAAAAGTGACCTCAGGTTCCACCCCTGAAATTGCCGATCTGGTTGATGCCCTCTACAACCAGATTATTGTTGCCGGAACTCACAAGGCAAGTAGTATTCGTGTGGCAGAGGCTGCAAAAGTAATTGAGAATACACAGCGTGATCTTAATATTGCATTGATTAATGAATTAGCTATTATTTTCAATAAGATGGGAATTGACACTGAGTCTGTATTGGCTGCCGCAGGCACTAAATGGAACTTCTTGCCTTTTCGTCCAGGGCTGGTCGGTGGGCACTGTATTGGAGTAGATCCTTACTACCTAACCCATAAAGCTCAATCTATTGGTTATCATCCGGAAATTATTTTAGCGGGGCGTCGCTTGAATGATGGAATGGGGGCTTATGTAGTTTCGCAGCTTATCAAGGCAATGCTGAAAGAACGAATTCATGTCGATGGAGCTCGTGTGTTGATTATGGGATTGGCCTTTAAAGAAAACTGTCCAGATCTGCGTAATACACGGATTGTAGATATCGTGAGAGAGTTAGCTGAGTATAATATAAATGTGGATGTTTATGATCCATGGGTAAGCAAGGCTGAGGCAGAGCATGAATATGGTATAAAACCTATATCGGATCCTGAAGAACGTACTTATGATGGGATCGTACTAGCTGTGGCGCACAATGAGTTTCGAGCCTTGGGAGCTGCAAGTATACGGAGTTTCGGAAAGCCTCAACATATATTGTATGACTTGAAATACTTACTTAGTCGTGACGAGTCAGATATTCGCCTGTAAATATTATTTTTGCGAGTTTTTTAGTTCATATTGTAGGTGTTTTAATGTCGGCTTATCAGTGCGTGTTGGAAAAACTTCAGAAAAACCCTAAAACCTGGTTGATTACGGGGGTGGCCGGGTTTATTGGTTCTAATCTCCTAGAAACGTTACTTAAGTTAGATCAAAATGTTGTAGGGCTTGATAATTTTGCAACAGGCCATCAGCGGAATCTCGACGAAGTGAAAACATTTGTTTCCGCGAGTCAATGGTCTTGTTTTAAATTTATTAGCGGTGATATAAGAAATCTGGATGATTGCAGACAAGCTTCTGGCGGCGTGGATTATGTACTGCACCAAGCCGCTTTGGGATCCGTGCCACGTTCGCTTAATGACCCGATCACAACTAATGGGACCAATATTGACGGTTTTTTGAATATGTTGGTCGCAGCAAGAGATGCGAATGTTGATAGCTTTACCTACGCAGCCAGTAGCTCGACGTACGGAGATCATCCAGGTCTTCCTAAGGTTGAGGATATTATAGGTAAACCGCTGTCACCTTATGCAGTGACCAAGTATGTGAACGAATTGTATGCTGAGGTTTTTGCACGTTGCTACAATTTTAATACGATAGGGTTACGATACTTTAATGTATTTGGTAAGCGGCAGGATCCAGAAGGAGCCTACGCGGCAGTGATTCCGAAGTGGGTAGCTGCCATGGTAAGGGGTGATGAAATACTGATAAATGGAGATGGTACGACTAGTCGAGATTTTTGCTTCATCGAAAATACAATTCAGGCGAACATTCTAGCTGCTGTAAGCGACTCTTCTGCACGAAATCAAGTTTACAATATTGCTGTAGGCGGTCGTACGAATCTCAATGATTTATTTAGTACAATAAAAGTGTGTTTGGAGGATAACGGCTCTCAATATACTAAATCACCCGTGTATCGGGACTTTAGAGCTGGTGATGTCCTTCATTCTCAGGCGGATATTTCAAAAGCCAAGCAATTGTTAAACTATGCACCTGAATTTGACTTTAATAGTGGTATTAAAGCAGCAATACCGTGGTATCTGAATTACTTGTGAAATGCTTCATGGTTGACAGAAGAAATTTTGCCGCGATCGGGAGTCTTCTTGTGCACTCAATAATCTTTGAAATGAACTTGTAAGTATTGAACTTAAGTGGTGGGTGTACAGTGCACGCTAGAAACATTTTCTGGAATCTTCTTGGGTTGGGATTACCGCTCCTAATTGCTGCCTTCACTATTCCCAACTTAATTTCGCGGATTGGCACGGAAAGGTTTGGGTTTCTTGCGTTAGCCTGGGGGTTGATCGGGTATGCCGGAGCTCTTGATTTAGGTGTAGGCAGAGCAGTGACTCAACGTATTGCAGCAATTAGAGGCAATCCTCTTGAAAGCGATATTCCAGATGTGATTGCAAGTGCTGTAAGAATCACAGCGACAATAGGCATCGCGGGGCTAGTCGTCATTTCTCTAGGGGGGATTTTCGGAGGATACGATTTAATCCCAAGAACGGTTGTCGGAAGAGGCGAAGTGCTGTTGTCCATACTCTTGTTGGCAGTTGCAATCCCTATGCAGGCAATCAGTGCAACCTATCGAGGTGTAAACGAAGCCTATCTAAATTTTAAAAATATAAATTTCCTGCGTGTTTTTTTAGGCGCTGCAAACTTTGGCGGGCCTTTTATAATAGCGCTCTATACCGATCAGCTTTACTGGTTGATTGCGACGTTGGTTATTTCTCGAGCGCTGGCATTAGTAGCTTATAGACAATTTGCCTATAGATGTCTTCCGAAGAAACTCATGGTAGATAAAGGCCACTTCAAAATGGATCAGGCTAAAAAACTCCTGGAGTTTGGTGGTTGGGTAACATTAAGTAGTGTAATAAGCCCTTTTCTAGTGCAGGCTGACAGATTTTTTGTTGGAGCCCTTATTTCTGCAGCCGCAGTAACGCTTTACGTCATTCCTTATGAAATTACTGTTCAGTCAATGATTCTCGTAGGTGCTGTAACTACTGTCGCATTTCCTGTTGTATCTAATCTTATATTTTCCGATAAGGTTTTAGCGTACCAGGTCTTTAACACTTGGCTTGTCAGAATAGTATGCATTATGTTTGTTGTCATGAGTGTGCTAGCATTTTTGATGCCTTTTATTCTTGAGTTATGGGTCAAGAAGTATGTTTCACAAGAGTCAGTCATGGTAGGACGTATTTTATGCGTAGGTGTTTTCTTTAATGCTATTGGAGCAATGTATTATTCTTACCTGCATGCGCACGGGCGAACAAAAATAACCGCATTGTTCCATCTTTTCGAACTGCCTATTTTTGTAGGTATGCTCTATGTACTAATATCAAGGTTTGGCGTAGAAGGGGCTGCTCTTGCATGGAGTGCTCGTGTATTGCTTGATGCTGCACTTTTGATGTTCGCCTCTAAACTGTTGATGCGAGAAAAGTAGATGAATCCTATCCTGAGTGTTTTTATATGTGGGGTGGAATCTTGATTGCAAATAGTACTACTAATTATTATGTATTTTTTCTTTTGGGTATGTTGCTTCTGAGTTTTAGCAGTGCCCCAGAGTCTGGTGGGGTAGTGACCTTCGGTGCACCTTTCCTATTGATCGCGATTTTTTTGTTTGTACCTGTTTTCATAGAGAATTTAAGAACGTTGCATTGGACTTTTTTATTATGGCCAACTTTGTTTATATTCATAATTTTTTTGACGTGTTTCATTGCTGCTGATCCCGTTGCATCATTGGTGAGAGCAAGTGCAAATCTCGTAGGTTTTTTTCTATACCTAGGAATTATAGCAGCATGCATGAGAACCACTATGTCAGTAGAGTCAGTAGGGCGTGTATTGTTACTGTCAGGTTTTGTATTGTCGGTCTACTTTGTTGGGAACTTACTATACAGTTCACTTCTGTACGGTTTTCAAAATGTCATATTAGAGAGGTATGTGGGGGGCGCTATGTCCTTGCCCTGGGGCGCCAGTAACACGATTGCGCAAGTTTTGCTACTGTCCGTGGCGTCCTATTTGGTTGTGGATAATAAATCGCGGTTTGATAAAGTAATGCTAGGGGTTATTTGCTTAGGCATCTTATTTACTTTTTCAAGGTCTGTTATTGCTTTATTAGGCTGTATGCTCCTTGTTATTTTTGGTGTCAGGTATGTGATCTCTATTTTGCTTTTAGGGGCTACTGCTCTCATAGGATATATATCTTATTTTAGTAGTGGTTCAGAAGAGTACAACACGTTCCTGTCTTCTCGGCTAAGCGTCGAGAATATTGAAAGCGGTAATGGTCGTATAGATACCGTATTAGAGAAAATCAATTATTTCTGGGCTCATCCTTTTGAGCCGATAGGTTATTATTCCTCGGTTTATGATTTTACATTGTCTGCACATAACTATTGGATTACTACTCTGGTCGAACAGTCGCTCATTGGCGTATTTGTCTCTCTGTTGTTTTTTCTTACTATTGGCCGTATGGCTTATAGAACATCTATCAGCGTATTTTTTGCTTTTCTGATTGTCATGATGGGGCTAATGGTTGAAGATCCGAATTTTGTGCAGCCTTATATAATTAGCATTTGGGTGTATTTCGCATTAATAGTCTCATCTGGCTTGGAGCGAGATGGAAGAAAAGGATTGAGTAATGCTTGAAGTCGTTGATGTGGTTGTTGTTAATTGGAACTCTGGCGTTCAGCTTGCTGATTGCATTAGGTCGCTTGAAGCGAATGCGCTACAAAATATTGGAAAAATAATTATCGTTGACAATGGTTCAACAGACAGTTCAGCAGAGGGTTTTGAACTGTCTGATAAAGTTAAGGTTATACGTGCTGGAGTCAATTTAGGTTTTGGCAAAGCCTGTAATCTGGGAGCCAGTAGTTGCACAAGTGATTTCATTCTGTTTCTCAACCCTGATGCTTTTGTTTATAAAGATACGATCCATAGCGCATTGAGCTTCATGTGCCATCCGGATAACCAGAAAATTGGCGTGTGCGGTGTCCAGCTTCGTGATGAAAATGATCATGTGGCAAGAAGTTGTACACGATTGCCCACTGCTAATGGCCTTTTGGTACATGCGGTGGGCCTCGACCGATTCTTTCCGAAGTTAGGGCATTTCATGAGTGAGTGGGACCATAGTGAAAGCCGTTTGGTTGATCATGTGATTGGCGCTTTTTATTTAATTAGGCGGTCTTTATTTGAGGATCTTTGTGGCTTTGATGAGCGTTTTTTTGTATATCTTGAGGATCTGGACCTTTCTAATAGGGTCAAGGCCCGAGGTTGGAATATCCAATATTTGGCTAACGTTCGTGCTTTTCATAAAGGAGGAGGTACCTCGGACAAGGTAAAAGCAAAAAGGTTGTTTTATTCACTTCGAAGCAGAGTGATTTATGCTTTTAAGCATTTTAGTAGAGTAGATGCTGTGCTTGTCTTGTTTGCAACTCTGTTAGTTGAGCCTTTTTGTCGAATTGCTAAAGCATTATTGAGTCGATCTTTTTCTGCCGTCAGTGAAACGCTTACAGCATATGGGTATCTGTCTATTTGGCTTATGAAGCGGTTGTTTACGAAGTCATAGAGTCGAGCGGTGGTAGTGTTTCATGGGTTTATAAGTTTAGGCATTTATGAAAATATTGTTGCTTTCTAAATATTCCAGAATCGGCGCGAGTAGCCGCTTGCGGGCGCTGCAGTTTTACCCGTATCTTAAGGATAACGGGCATGAAGTTGTAATAGAGTGTTTGTTCGATGATGAGTATCTGCACCGACTTTATAAGGACGGAACGAGATCGTTGGGTTTAACACTTAAGTTATACTTTGCAAGGTTCCTTGTATTGCTACGTGTCCGTAACTACGATGTGGTGTGGATAGAAAAAGAAATATTTCCATATGTGCCCGCTTTAGCAGAACGAATTCTCAGCGCTTTAAAAATCCCCTATGTTGTAGATTATGATGATGCTATATTTCATAATTATGACTTGTCTGCAAGCTATGTTGTACGAAAGACGTTGTCTCGTAAGATTGACGTTGTCATGAAAAAATCTAGTTGCGTAGTTGCTGGTAATAAATATTTGGCAAGTCGCGCTGTTCGTGCTGGAGCTGCTAACGTGGTTGTGGTCCCTACGGTCGTCGATAGTTCACGGTATAAAAGACGGTTAGAAAACGCATCGGGAAAATTTACGATCGGCTGGATCGGTTCGCCATCGACCCAGAAATATGTTGTTGGTATTAAAGAAGCATTAATTAACGTCAGTAAATTGTTTGACTTGCGGCTGGTGTTAATGGGGGCGACTCCGGATGTTGTTTTTGAATTCCAAGGAATGGATGTTGAAACTATGGCATGGACAGAGGATGGCGAAAGCGCTTTTATTCAAGGGATTGATGTCGGGATTATGCCTTTAGAAGACGGGCCTTGGGAAAAAGGAAAGTGTGGATATAAGCTGATTCAGTATATGGCCTGCAGCGTCCCGGTTATAGCAACTCCGGTGGGGGTTAATATAGAAATCGTATCTGAAAGCAAATGTGGTTTTTTGGCGTCTGATATAAAGGAGTGGGAGTTTAAATTGAGCTCACTGTTAGGCGATAAAGCATTAAGGAGCGAGTTCGGTAGGGCCGGTCGTGAAGCTGTAGATAGTATTTATTCGTTGGCGGTTCAAGCTCCACGTGTGGTCAAGGCACTAGAAGATGCCACTTTTACTTAGTTAGAGTTGCAACTGGACGCTAATATACGGGTAGCTATATAACTTTACGGTTGTTTTTGCTGGGGTGGGCTTTTAATGTGCGGTTTCAGTGGCGTATTCAACAATTCTCGCGGTTCAGAGTTAGATACAATTATCCAAAAGATGAACAATTCAATCGTTCATCGCGGCCCTGATGACTCCGGCGTTTGGGTAGATTCAGCTATGAAGTTGGCGTTGGGGCATCGACGGCTGGCGATTGTCGATCTTACGAGTGCAGGCCATCAACCGATGCTTTCCAGTTGCAATCGTTATGTCATCGTCTTTAATGGCGAAATTTACAATTACGGTGAGTTACGCCAAGCGCTAGAAGATGAGGGTGTAGCTCCTGTGTGGAAAGGACATTCCGACACCGAGATTCTTCTGTCGTGTCTAGCTACATGGGGTGTTGAGCGAACGCTACAGGCATCGGTCGGTATGTTTGCGTTTGCTCTTTGGGATAGGCTTGAGCAAGTGCTTACCCTGGCAAGAGACAGAGTCGGGGAAAAGCCACTCTACTGGGGGTGGCAGGATGACATGTTATTGTTCGGGTCTGAGCTAAAAGTAATCAAGGCCTGTGCTGAATTTAAAGGAAATATTGATCGTAATGCACTGGCGTTATTGCTAAGGCATAATTGTATTCCTGCCCCGTACAGTATATATAAAGGTATTCAGAAGCTACGCCCTGGACATTTTATTTCGTTACCTTTGACCGATGTAGACGCTGCAAAGAAAAAAATCTCTTGCCCCTACTGGTCTGTAGATGATGCAGTAGCTCGAGGTTTAGCAAACCCCTTCAGAGGCACCCCTGAAGAAGCAACGGATGCGATTGAGGCGCAGCTGTCGAAAAGTATTGGTCAGCAAATGCTGGCTGACGTCCCATTAGGCGCTTTTTTAAGTGGTGGCGTTGATAGCAGTGCCGTCGTTGCACTTATGCAGGCTCAGAGTACTAAACCGATTCGTACCTTCACTATTGGTTTTGATGAAAGTGGCTTCGATGAGGCCGTCTATGCCAAGAAAGTAGCTCAACATCTAGGAACTGACCATACAGAACTTTATGTTAAACCTTCAGATGCACTTGATGTCATACCTAAATTGGCATCAATCTACTGTGAACCTTTTAGCGACAGTTCTCAAATACCGACGTACCTAGTTAGTCAGATGGCCAAAGAGCAGGTGTCAGTGGTTTTGAGTGGTGACGGTGGGGACGAGATTTTCGGTGGTTATAATCGGTATTTATCTGCCAAAAAAGTCTGGTCTAGAATGCAATACTTGCCTCATTTTGCTCGTAAATTTATTTCGGGTTCAATGCATTCGTTATCTCCGAGCGCATGGGATGATGTTTTCTCGTTTTTTAAACCTGTTGTTCCACAACGTATGCACTTGGTCGGTGCAGGCGATAAAGTGCATAAGCTGGCAGATGTATTGGCCTTGTCGGATGGGAAGGCATTTTATCATCGTTTGAATAGTCACTGGGAGGATCCAGCCAGTGTTGTTATTGGTAGCGAGGAGCCTCAGACACTGTTTACTGACTCCTCAAAATGGCCTGAAACTGATTCCTTTGAACACTGGATGATGGCGATGGATACTCAGACGTATATGACGGATGATATTTTGGTTAAAGTCGACCGCGCATCGATGGCTGCCAGTTTAGAATCTCGCGTACCCATGCTGGATCATCGTATGATTGAACTGGCGTGGAGAATGCCACTCGATTTTAAAATTAAAGATGGTCAGGGCAAGTGGTTGTTGCGTCAGGTTTTATATCGTCATGTACCTAAAGAGCTTATTGAGCGACCGAAGCAAGGGTTTGGAATTCCATTGGACAGTTGGTTGCGTGGTCCATTACGGGAGTGGGCTGAATCGTTACTCGATGAGCGCCGTCTACGTGATGAAGGATATTTTCACCCCCAATTAATTAGAAAAAAATGGCAAGAGCATTTGAGTGGCCGTCGCAACTGGCAGCATCATTTGTGGGACATATTGATGTTTCAGGCCTGGTTAAGTGAGCAGTGAAATTATGAGATTTTTATTGATCGCCGGCTACGCTGACTCAGTTATTAATTTTAGAGGGCCACTGCTTAAAGCTATACAAAAAATGGGCATTGAAGTTCATGTCGCAGCACCAGACCTAGAACAAGGCAGTCCAGTCCGACAGAGACTAGAGGCATGTGGTTTTCGCGTACACAATGTGCCATTGCAACGGGTTGGAATGAATCCATTAGCCGACATCCGATCACTATTTCATCTTTGGCGCTTGATGAAACTTGTTGGTCCAGACTATGTGCTTGGCTATACAGTTAAACCGGTTATCTATGGCCTCTTGGCTGCTCGATTGGCTCGAGTACCTCGGCGTTATGCCCTCATCACCGGCTTGGGTTATGCTTTTCAAGGGCAGGGTGATGCACATGGATCTCGTAAGTACCTTCTTCTGTTGGTGAAAAAACTATATGCACTAGCACTCTCTGGTGCGCATAAAGTTTTTTTTCAAAATCCTGATGATCAAAAACTGTTCAACAGCATGAAACTCCTAGATTCATCTGCCAAATCTATGGTTGTGAATGGCTCGGGGGTAGACGTTACAAGTTTCTCAGTGGCTGTACTACCACCAAAACTATGCTTTTTGATGATTGCAAGATTCCTTGGTGATAAAGGAATTCGAGAGTATGCAGATGCTGCGCGAAGAGTAAAAGCTATTCATCCCAATGTTACATTTAGCCTTGTAGGTTGGATAGATGACAATCCTGACGCTATAAAAAATGAAGAGCTCGATAAATGGGTCGCAGAAGGAATTATTGAGTATCAGGGACGACTCTCTGATGTCAGGCCTTCGATCATGGACTGCAGTGTTTACGTATTACCATCCTACAGGGAGGGTACGCCACGCACAGTATTAGAAGCCATGTCTATGGGAAGGGCAATTATTACTACTGATGCTCCGGGTTGTCGCGAAACTGTAACTCATGGCGTTAACGGCTTCTTGGTTCCTATTAAAAATGTCGAGTCGCTTGTTAGTTCGATGTTGTATTATGTAGAGAATCCCGTACAACTAACTATTATGGGTGCTGCCTCGCGGGCCATAGCTGAAGATAAATATGATGTGCATAAGGTTAATGCGGTTATGGTTAATGAAATGTTTGTGTAGTTTTTTAGTTTTCTTTTTATGAGTCTCATATTTTATGTTGAAGCGTATTTTCGATATTTTGTGTTCGCTGTTTGGTTTGCTTTTGCTTTCACCATTGCTATTTATTCTGTATTGGCAAATACGTCATAAGTTAGGCCGTCCAGTATTGTTTCGGCAAGTTCGACCTGGCTTTCATGGCGAGCCCTTTGAAATGATAAAGTTCCGTACTATGCGCGATGCATTAGATCGTGATGGTAATCTTCTCCCTGACAGTGAACGCATGACACCTTTCGGTGCTTTTCTACGTTCTACCAGTCTGGATGAACTGCCTGGCCTTTGGAATGTGCTGAAAGGCGATATGAGTATAGTGGGGCCTAGGCCTCTGCTTATGGAGTATCTGCCCCTTTACAATAGTGAGCAAAATCGTCGTCATAACGTCAAGCCAGGAATAACAGGTTGGGCGCAAGTTAATGGCCGGAATGCAATTAGTTGGTCCCAGAAATTTCAGTATGATATTTGGTATGTCGATAATCAATCAATATGGCTCGATTTGAAGATTATCGCGTTAACTGTAAAAAAAGTATTCATACGGGAAGGTATTAGCGCTGCTGGCGAAGCAACAATGTCCAAATTTTTAGGTGATAATCCCATCAAAAAGCTAGCGATTTTTGGGGCTGGGGGTCATGCAAAGGTAGTTGCGGATACCGCAGAGTGTTGTGGTTGGGGCAGTATTGAAGTTTTTGACGATAACTGGCCATCTGAACAGTTAGTTCACCATCTGTCCATTGTAGGTGATACCAACATGTTGTTGGCCCGTTTGCAGGAGTTCGATGGTGTAATTGTGGCGATTGGTAATAATGAAGTGCGTCACACTAAACTATGTGAGCTAGCCAATGCAGGTGCACTGCTGACTTCTTTGATTCATCCGCAAGCGACTATTAGTCGATATGCGTCTGTCGGGACTGGTGTGGTTGCTTTTGCTGGAGTGGTGGTCAATACCGGAGCTTCGATTGGCTTCGGAGCTATTCTTAATACCGGTTGCAGCATCGATCACGATTGTGTTTTGGATGAATGTGTTCATGTTAGTCCTGGCGCTAGGCTTGCCGGAGCAGTACGTGTCGGCCGCCTGAGCTGGATCGGTATTGGTGCGAGCGTAAGGCAGTCTATAAATATCGGCTGTAATGTCAACGTTGGTGCTGGTGCCGCGGTTGTAAATGACATAGACCACTCAATGACTGTTGTAGGTGTACCTGCCAGAGACTTGGGGAGATGAATAATACTTCCTATACGTGCATACTTTTTTAACTTTTAATCGTGGGTACTGAATTGTGTTGAATACAGCTTTTTCTCCTTGGCCTTCCTTCACAGTAGAAGAGGCTGACGCTGTCCGCGATGTCATATTATCCAACAAGGTCAACTACTGGACCGGTCAAGAAACACGCGCCTTTGAAAAAGAATTCGCAGCTTGGTCAGGCACTGAATATGCAGTTGCCTTGGCCAACGGCACTGTAGCCTTGGACCTGGCATTGAAAGCGCTTGGTATCGGTGCTGGAGATGAGGTGATTGTTACCTCTCGTACCTTCCTTGCTTCGGTTTCAAGCATCGTCAATGCCGGTGCAGTGCCGGTTTTCGCAGATGTCGATCTGGACTCGCAAAACTTTACAGCTGAAACCATCAGTGCGGTTTTGACTCCACGTACCAAAGCGCTTATCTGCGTTCATTTGGCCGGATGGCCATGTGATATGGATCCAATCATGGCGTTAGCCAATGAACATGGCCTGAAAGTCATAGAAGACTGTGCGCAGGCCCATGGAGCCCATTACAAAGGTCGCCCGGTTGGTTCTATCGGCCATGTCGGTGCCTGGTCATTCTGTCAGGACAAAATCATGACCACTGGCGGCGAAGGAGGCATGGTTACCACTAATGATCGCCAGCTTTGGGCTGATATGTGGGCTTACAAAGACCACGGCAAGAGTTGGGAGGCTGTTTATGAGCGAGAGCATGCTCCAGGCTTCCGTTGGCTGCATGAAAGTTTTGGCACGAACTGGCGCATGCTCGAAGTACAGGCCGTTATTGGCCGTATTCAGTTGCGCCGCATGCAGGACTGGCAAGCGACTCGTCTGAAAAATGCTATGCGTATTTGGGACGCTGCTCGGCAATTGCCGGCACTTCGGGTTCCGATGCTGCCCGCGGAGGACGTTCATGCTGCCTATAAATGCTATGTGTTTGTACGTCCCCAGGATTTGAAGGCTGATTGGTCTCGGGATCGTATTCTTAATGAAATGGTGTCCAGAGGCGTTCCTGCTTTTTCCGGTTCGTGCTCTGAAGTTTATCTTGAGAAGGCTTTTGACAATACTGGCTGGCGTCCTGAACAGCGCCTTGAGCATGCAAAACAACTGGGTGAGACGAGTATGATGTTTTTGGTCCACCCAACCCTGACCGAACAGGAGGTCAGCTTGACCTGTAAGGTCTTGAGTGAAGTTGTTGAGAAAGCATCAATGACGTGAGGTTTATCCTTGCAATTTATGCTGCGGAGAAATGAGCAATGAGCAGTAGAGTGTTGATGGTTTTTTTGTGCGGCATAGGTGTTTAAAGGGTTATGGATAAAATTCGAGCGTACTTACTCAACCTTTCACGTCGACAAAAGCGAATTATTCAAGTGGCCACAGACGTAGTTCTCGTCTGGCTGGCTTTATGGCTCGCTTTTGTCGTACGTCTGGGCATGGACGATATGGTTAACCCGGTCAAGTTACACCTGTGGTTATTTGTCTGTGCCCCCCTGATTGCCATCCCTTTGTTTATCCGCTTCGGAATGTACCGTGCGGTGATGCGCTATTTCGGCAACGATGCGCTGATCGCAATCGTCAAGGCCGTCAGCCTTTCTTCATTGATCCTGGCGGTAGTGGTGTACTGGTACAGCAATCATGAAAATGTTGTGCCGCGCTCGATTATTTTTAACTACTGGTGGTTGAGTCTGATCATGCTGGGCGGTTTGCGCCTGGTCATGCGGCAATACTTCCTGGGTGACTGGTTCTCTGCTGCTCAGCATGTACCTTTCACCAGCAGGGACGATGGTTTGCCTCGCGTTGCTATTTACGGTGCCGGCGCAGCGGGTAATCAACTTGTCGCCGCCTTGCGTATGGGCAGAATCATGCGGCCGGTAGCTTTCATTGATGATGATGAAAGTATTGCTGATCGTGTTATCTCCGGTTTGCAGGTGTTCAAGCCTGAAAACATGCAACAGATGATTGACCGCACAGGTGCACAAGAGCTCTTGTTGGCAATCCCGTCTTCGTCACGCGGTCGGCGTCGTGAAATTCTGGGTCTGCTTGAAGGCTTTCCGCTTCATGTGCGTAGCGTTCCAGGTTTCATGGATCTGGCCAGCGGCAGGGTCAAGGTCGACGATATTCAGGAAGTGGATATTGCCGATTTGCTGGGGAGGGACGCAGTGCCTGCCCAGGGTGAGTTGCTGGAGCACTGCATCAAAGGGCAGTGCGTATTGGTGACTGGGGCGGGCGGTTCTATTGGTTCGGAGCTTTGCCGGCAGATCCTGGCACTTCGGCCAACGACGTTGCTGCTTTTTGAGCACAGCGAATTCAACCTTTACAGCATTTGTTCCGAGCTTGAGCAGCGAGTTATTCGTGAGTCCCTTTCGGTGAAGGTATTACCGATTTTGGGTTCGGTGCGTAATGCGCAGAAGTTGCTGGAGGTGATGAAGACCTGGCATGTGGACACCGTGTATCACGCAGCCGCGTACAAGCATGTGCCGATGGTTGAACACAACATTGCTGAAGGTGTTTTGAACAATGTTATTGGCACCCTGAATACTGCTCAGGCGGCTTTGCAGGCTGGTGTCGCTAACTTTGTGCTGATTTCCACTGACAAGGCCGTTCGGCCGACCAATGTGATGGGTAGCACCAAGCGTTTGGCTGAAATGACGCTTCAGGCGCTCAGCCGGGAAGTGGCTCCGGTTCTCTTTGGCGACAAGGCTAATGTTTCACGGGTTAATAAAACCCGGTTCACTATGGTTCGCTTTGGCAATGTACTGGGTTCTTCGGGGTCGGTGATTCCGTTGTTCCACAAACAGATCAAAACCGGGGGGCCACTGACGGTGACTCATCCCAAGATCACCCGCTACTTCATGACTATCCCGGAGGCTGCACAGCTGGTGATTCAGGCCGGTTCCATGGGGTTGGGCGGGGATGTGTTTGTACTCGACATGGGCGAGCCAGTACGTATCGTCGAGCTTGCCGAAAAAATGATTCACCTTTCCGGCCTCAGTGTTCGTTCCGAGAAGAATCTGCACGGCGATATCGAGATCGAGTTTACGGGCCTGCGCCCCGGGGAAAAGCTTTACGAAGAGTTGCTGATTGGTGACAACGTAGTAGCGACCCGGCACCCGATGATCATGAGTGCCAATGAAGATTTGTTGCCTTGGGATGAGCTTAAGCAGCGGTTGACGCAACTGCTTGAGGCGGTAGATCAGGACGACTATCCGCGGGTACGGCAGCTATTGCGCGACACGGTAAGTGGTTACGCCCCCGAGGGCGAAATTGTTGATTGGATCCACCAACAGCGACGTGCCGAGCCGTTGTGATTACATACCCTGCAACGCACTGAATTTTGACACTCCCCACTCATCACCTAGGTTTGAAGTACAGCTCAGGAAAGCTGTTTCTACTTAACGATGTAAAGGAGTGTCACTAATGCGTATCACCTTTCTGTCTTCGATGTTTTTGGCCCTGATGGTGGGTATTTCCGGCGTGGCTCATGCTGCGCCCCAGGCGGAGGTGCCCAAGCCGGCTGTAAGTGCGCATGCAGAGCCAGAAGCACAGCTGGTAACGGTCAACCTCAATACTGCCGATGAGGCGACTCTTCAGCGTGAACTCTCTGGCATTGGGGCTGCCAAAGCCAAGGCGATAGTGGCTTACCGTGAAGCTAACGGGAACTTCGCTTCGGCCGATGAGCTTCTGGAAGTGAACGGGATAGGCAAAGCCATTTATGACAAGAATCGCGACAGGGTCGCGGTTAACTAAGTCAGACACAAGAAGAGGCCAGTCATTGACTGGCCTTTTTGCGTCAGGTGCTTAAGTTTTATCGTTCGATTGCTTCAATGCGTTTCGCGTTACAGACAGGATCTTTTCTCTTAGTGCATCACTTTCTGCGCCTCGAGACAGAACCAGCGCCCCAACCAGAGTTGCAAATATCACGATGCTCTGTTCCTGAGCGTCAGGCTCCTGGAGGGTGGCCTCAATCTGTTTAAGTCTGGCGTTGATTACATAGTCGGTGGTTGCGCTGGGACACCCTTGTTGGGCCACCTCAGCGGACATTGTCGGGATCGGACAGCCTTCATGCGGCGACGTGACGTGCCATTCAGATAAATACGTGTCGATGAAGGCATTGAGCGGCTGCGGTTGGCTGAAGAGTTCGTCACAGAGGGTGTCCACTTCCCCGGCCGCATGCTGCAGGGCTTTTTCTACCAGCTCAGTTTTGGAGGAAAAATGAGCATAAAAGCCACCGTGGGTGAGGCCCAGCGATTTCATGAGGGGCTGCAGCCCCGTCGCACCAATCCCGTCTCGCCGGAAGAGCCCTGAGGCTTCCTCAATGATGCGCTTGTGGGTTTGGGCTTTATGACCTTGTGAGTACCGCATGGCTGCTGTCTCTTATGCAATTAAGCATCATGGCCTTGAGTGTCAGGGAGATGCACAGGCGTTCCACTGTAGGGCAAGTCGGTACCGGGCGTCGAGAACCCAGTCTATGGACTGGGTAAGAAACGTCGGGCTGTTTCAGCCGTCTTTCGAATCCTTCGCATCCATCTCTGCGTTACGTTCCGCGACACGTTTGCGCTGTTCATCGGTCAGTTCAACTTTGTTGGCCGTTTCACGTAATGTCATGAGTGCGCCGACGATGGCGCCGATGGCAACGATCAGAATTAACCAGGCATACCAGGGCATAGTGCTCTCCTTGTTGAGTAAACGCTGTGCAAGGCGTTCGCAAAGCGTGTTGCAGTCTGTCCATTTGAGTCCAGGACTGCACAGTGGTTTCATTGTAGGCCGGTTAATTCGATGCGGGTCTTATAACTGTTCAGTTGACTAAAATTGTGAAATTACGATCATCGGGTGCCGGTGGGCGGCTGGTTCCGCTACAATGCGCGCCGATTTCGACCAGCCTGAGAACCCGCTAATGTCCGACTGCCAGACTCCTATTATCGTCGCCCTGGATTTCCCAACGCGTGACGCCGCACTGAAACTGGCTGATCAGTTGGACCCAAAGCTGTGCCGGGTGAAAGTGGGCAAAGAGCTGTTTACCAGCTGTGCTGCGGAAATTGTCGGCACTTTGCGCGACAAAGGTTTTGAGGTGTTCCTGGATCTCAAATTCCACGATATTCCCAATACCACGGCAATGGCAGTCAAAGCCGCCGCCGAGATGGGCGTGTGGATGGTAAACGTTCATTGCTCCGGCGGGCTGCGCATGATGGCCGCGTGCCGTGAAGTGCTCGACAAACGCACAGGTCCGCAACCGTTGCTGATCGGCGTGACGGTGTTGACCAGCATGGAGCGCGAAGACCTTGCAGGGATTGGCCTGGATATTGAACCTCAAGAGCAGGTTTTGCGTCTGGCGGCTCTGGCGGAAAAAGCCGGAATGGATGGTCTGGTTTGCTCGGCCCTGGAAGCACAAGCACTGAAGGCTGCGCATCCAAGCCTGCAACTGGTGACCCCGGGTATTCGTCCTGCGGGGAGTGCACTGGATGATCAGCGTCGAATCCTGACTCCGCGTCAGGCCCTGGAGGCTGGTTCGGACTATCTGGTAATTGGCCGTCCCATCAGCCAGGCTGCTGACCCGGCCAAGGCTTTGGCTGCGGTGGTCGCCGAGTTGGCTTAACTGCCAAAGTAGTTCAGGTTCTGTGACAGCCAGGGTGCTCGCGATGCAATTCCGGACACCCCGGCTGTCACAGTAGAACTTTACAACTCTGGCGCGGCTTAAACCTTCAATATCAACTTGCCGAAGTTTTCCCCGCTGAACAGTTTCATCAGGGTTTCGGGAAATGTTTCCAGCCCTTCAACAATATGTTCCTTGCTTTTGAGTTGGCCTTTGGCCAGCCATCCCGCCATTTCTTGCCCTGCCGCTGTATAGCGGTCGGCATAGTCCATCACCACAAAGCCCTCCATCCGTGCGCGATTCACCAGTAGCGACAGATAGTTAGCCGGCCCTTTTACGGCCTCCTTGTTGTTGTACTGGCTGATGGCGCCACAAATCACCACTCGGGCCTTGAAGTTCAGGCGGCTCAGCACCGCATCCAGAATATCGCCGCCCACGTTATCGAAAAACACATCAACACCTTTAGGGCATTCGCGCTTAAGGCCTGCGATAACGTCTTCGCTCTTGTAGTCGATTGCTCCGTCGAAGCCCAACTCTTCGATCAGTAACTTGCATTTGTGTTCGCCCCCCGCAATACCCACTACGCGGCAGCCTTTGAGCTTGGCGATTTGCCCGGCAATGCTGCCGACGGCACCAGCGGCGCCAGAAATCACTACTGTGTCACCCGCTTTAGGCGCGCCTACTTCGAGTAAGGCAAAGTAGGCGGTCATCCCGGTCATACCCAGTGCGGATAAATACACCGGTAAAGGTGCGAGTTTCGGATCGACTTTATAGAAACCCCGTGGTTCGCCTACAAAGTAATCCTGCACGCCCAGTGCGCCATTCACATAGTCACCGACTGCAAAGCCGGGATGTTCAGAGGCAATGACCTGGCCGACACCCAGGGCGCGCATCACTTCGCCCAGACCTACCGGCGCAATATAGGATTTGCCTTCGTTCATCCAGCCGCGCATGGCCGGATCGAGCGACAGATATTGATTCTTGACCACTATCTGGCCTTTGCCCGGTTTGGCCACAGGCACTTGCTGAAACGTAAAGGTGTCGCGTGTTGCGGCGCCGACGGGGCGTTTGGCGAGAAGAAACTGGCGGTTGGTCTCGGCGGTCATGGTATGCACTCAGCTAAAAGACAAAGTCTGTTGATAGCCCTTCCTGGTTGGGACAGCAAGCGAATGTCGGCTCACGAATGGTTTTTCATCACCTTGGGTGATGGTGGTGGGCGCAGATTTATCATTTCGATAAATAAGGGGCTGGTCTTTATGTGCGTTAGCTCGTGCCTAAACTGTGCAGAGTTCCTTTTCGAGGATAAAAATAATGAGCATGAGATTTTCCGGAAAAGTCGTGGTGGTCACCGGGGCAGGGGCTGGAATCGGCCGGGCTACCGCGCTGGCTTTTGCCGCTGAGGGCTTGAAAGTGGTCGTAGCCGATCTGGATGTTTCAGGCGGTGAAGGCACCGTTGAGCTCATCAGAGCCGCGGGTGGCACGGCCGTGTTCGTACCCTGCAATGTGACCCTCGAAGCGGATGTTAAGCAGTTGATGGCGCAGACAATCAGCACTTACGGGCGGTTGGACTATGCCTTCAATAATGCCGGGATAGAGATTGAACACGGGCGTCTGGCGGACGGTACACAGGATGAGTTTGACGCAATCATGGGGGTTAACGTAAAAGGCGTCTGGCTATGTATGAAATATCAGTTGCCGTTGCTGTTGGCCCAGGGCGGCGGTGCAATCGTCAATACCGCGTCCGTAGCCGGCCTTGGTGCAGCGCCGAAAATGAGTATTTATTCGGCATCCAAGCATGCGGTGATTGGTTTGACCAAGTCAGCGGCCATTGAGTATGCAAAAAAAGGGATTCGGGTGAATGCGGTGTGCCCGGCAGTTATTGATACCGATATGTTTCGCCGTGCCTATGAAGCTGATCCGAAGAAGGCCGAATATGCCGCAGCCATTCATCCGGTGGGCCGTATAGGCAAAGTGGAAGAGGTGGCCAGTGCAGTTCTGTATCTGTGTTCTGACGATGCCGCGTTTACGACGGGCCATGCCTTGGCCGTGGATGGCGGGGCATTGGCGATCTGATCCAGCGCAACCCAATCCTGTAGGAGTCGCGCTCGCTCGCGAGCTCTTTAAGCATCGCGAGCATGCCCGGCGCCTACAGGGTTGCAGTGTCGGTCAGCGCGTTTTCCAGTTCAGAATCATCAAGGTCAACACGCCCGCCACAATGCCCCAGAAGGCCGAGCCGACCGAGTACAGGGTCATACCGGATGCTGTGACCATGAAGGTGATGAGGGCGGCCTCACGTTCTTTCGATTCACTCATGGCGACAGTCAGGCCATTGCTGATCGAACCGAACAGTGCCAGTGCCGCAATCGACAGTACCAATTCTTTGGGAAAGGCTGCGAACAATGCAGCCAGCGTTGCTCCAAATGTCCCGGCGATGCCATAAAAAATGCCACACCACATTGCCGCCGTGTAACGCTTTTTAGGGTCTTCGTGAGCGTGCGGGCCAGTGCAAATGGCAGCACTGATTGCGGCCAGGTTAACCCCGTGGGAGCCAAAAGGAGCCAGCAGCAACGAGGCGACACCGGTTGTGGTGATCAGCGGTGAAGCGGGGACGTTGTACCCGTCGGCACGTAGTACGGCGATGACGGCATGTTTTGTGAGGTCATGGCGACCACAAACAGGGGAATGCCGATACTGATGGTTGCGGCCATCGAGAATGAGGGCGTAGTCCATACCGGAACGGCGACCTCGAGGGCGAAACCGCTGAAATCCAGGAGCCCGAGCAAACCCGAGATCAAGGTCCCTATCAGCAAGGCCGCCAGCACGGCATAGCGCGGCATCAGACGCTTGACGATCAAGTAGGTGACGAGCATTCCGACCACAAGCCCGGTGCGATGCTGCGCTGCGACAAAGATTTCGCTGCCGATCTTGAACAGAATGCCCGCCAGCAAAGCCGCTGCCAGGGATCCGGGGATCCGTTTGACCAGGCGCTCGAAGCTGCCAGTCATGCCGCAGATAATGACCAGCACCGCACAGGTGATATAAGCACCGATCGCCTCGCCATAACTGACTCCGCCCAGGCTTGTGATCAGCAATGCGGCTCCGGGCGTTGACCAGGCGATGGTAATGGGGGTGCGGTAACGCAAGGACAGTCCGATGCTGCAAACTGCCATGCCGATTGACAAAGCCCATATCCACGAGGAAATTTGTCCGCTGGTCAGTCCTGCTGCCTGTCCGGCCTGGAACATCAGCACCAGGGAGCTGGTGTAGCCGGTCATCATTGCGATAAACCCGGCGACCACGGCTGAAGGCGATGTGTCGGACAGCGGATGTAACCGCGGCAAAGGGGCGTCGGACATGGTGCGCAATTCCTTGTTCTTGAAGAGAGTTCAAACAGCACGCAAGCCTAAACGTAAACCTCGCCTGTTATTGCGATACAGCCGGGATCACAAATGACCGTACAGTCGTACTGGCACTCTGGCTTGTGTACAATGCGCCCTTATTTTCTGCATTAATTCTTTGCCAGCGACGCCCGTTACCGTACTGACGTAACGTCTATTTCCGCCGCCGCTTTCCCACTCGAGTGCCCATGAACGAACAGTTGCAGCCTCTCAAGAAACAACCCCGCGCAGGCAAGGCCGGCCGCAGTGGAACCCAGGACGATATCGTCTATGCGCATATATTCGAGGCGATTCTCGAACAGCGCCTGGCGCCTGGCACCAAGCTGAGTGAAGAAGCACTGGGTGAAATCTTTGGTGTGAGCCGTATGATCATTCGTCGTGCCTTGTCGCGTCTGGCCCACGAAGGGGTCGTACTGCTGCGGCCAAACCGTGGCGCGGTGGTGGCAAGCCCCAGTATTGAAGAAGCGCGTCAGGTGTTTTTTGCCCGGCGGCTGGTAGAAAAGGCCATCACCGAACTGGCTGTGGTGCATGCCTGCGCTGAAGACCTGGCGCAGTTGCGCAAAATGGTGCAGGACGAGCGCGACAGCTTTTCGCGGGGCGATCGCGGCGCCGGGATCCGCTTGTCAGGCGAGTTTCACCTGAAACTGGCAGAGGCTGCCAAAAATGCGCCCCTGATCAGTTTCCAGCGCAGCCTGGTCTCGCAAACGTCACTGATTATTGCCCAATACGAGAGCGGCAACCGCTCGCACTGCTCCTACGACGAGCACATGCAATTGATCGATGCGATTGAAGCGCGTGATGTCGCGCTGGCGGTGGACCTGATGATGCACCACATGGATCACATCGACAGCAAACTCAACCTTGACGAAGAGAGCGCCTCGGACGATCTGCATGCCGTGTTCTCGCACTTGCTGCAAACCAAGGGTAAAAGTCCACGGCCTTCAGCCAAGCTGTAAACCCGCCATTGATCCCTTGCAGGAGCGAGCTTGCTCGCGATGTTATCGCCGGCAAGCTGGCTCCCACAAAGTGGCGGAGTATCAGGATTTAGCGCTGATGCACCAGATTGCCCGCCGCATAGGTCTGTTGCACGGTGCGGTCGTCACCCAGGGTCATCAATACAAACAATGTTTCGGCAATGTTTTTCGACTGTTTGAGGCGATAGCTCAGCAACGGCGTGGCGTTGTAGTCGAGGACTACGAAGTCCGCGTCGCTGCCCGCTTGCAAGTTGCCGATACGGTCCTCCAGGCGCAGGGCCCGCGCGCCGCCCAATGTGGCCAGATACAGCGACTTGAACGGATCGAGGCGTGCGCCCTGCAACTGCATGACCTTGTAGGCTTCGTTCAGGGTGTTGAGCAGCGAGAAGCTGGTGCCTGCACCGACATCCGTTCCCAGCCCGACATTGAGTTTGTGCTTCTCTGCCATCGGCAAGTTGAACAGGCCGCTGCCAAGGAACAGGTTGGACGTCGGGCAGAAAGCCACAGCCGAGCCTGTTTCGGCCAGTCGGGCACATTCCTCGTCACACAAATGTACGCCGTGGGCAAATACCGAGCGCTCTCCCAGCAGTTGGTAGTGGTCGTACACATCCAGATAGCCTTTACGCTCCGGGAACAGCGATTTTACCCACTCAATTTCTTGAAGGTTCTCGCTGATATGGGTGTGCAGGTACAGATCCGGGTATTCGCCCAGCAACTTGCCTGCCAGGGTTAATTGCTCTGGAGTGCTGGTCGGTGCGAAGCGTGGGGTAACCGCGTAATGCAGACGGCCTTTGCCGTGCCAGCGCTCGATCAGCGCCTTGCTTTCGCTGTAGCCGGTTTCGGCGGTGTCAGTCAGATACTCCGGCGCGTTGCGATCCATCATCACTTTGCCGGCAATCAGGCGCAGGTCCAGACCCTGGGCCGCTTCGAACAGGGCGTCCACTGACTGCGGATGCACGCTGCCAAATACCAGAGCCGTGGTGGTGCCGTTGCGCAGCAGTTCCTTGAGGAAAATTCCGGCTACTTCGTCGGCATGGGCTTTATCGGCGAACTGGTTTTCGCACGGGAAGGTGTAGGTGTTGAGCCAGTCGAGTAACTGCTCGCCGTAGGCACCAATCATCCCGGTTTGCGGAAAGTGGATGTGGGTGTCGATAAAACCGGGAGTAATCAGTGCATCGGTGTATTCAGTGATTTCGGTGTCGGCGGTCAGTGTCGCGAGCAGTTCGCTGGCGGGGCCGACGGCTTTGATCAGGCCGTTGTCGACCACCAGCAAGCCATCCTCGAAATACTCATAGGAGGCTTCGATTCCGACTTCAGCGGGGTCGTCAATGCTGTGCAGGATGGCGGCGCGATAGGCTTTACAGGTCATGACAATTCTCAGTGCGTGGCATGGCTGCGTCGTGAAGACGGCAGCAATTGTTTAATGGGGTCAGATGTCGCGGTGTTGGCACTGGCCGTGTGCTGGCCAAAGTGAGCGTTATAGGTGGCGATGATTTCGCCGGCGATGGAAATCGCGATTTCGACAGGCAGTTTGCCTTTGACTTCGCTCAAGCCCATCGGGCAGCGCAAGCGCTGCAAATGTTGCGGGCTGAAACCGCGGTCGCGCAGGCGATGCTCGAACTTCACGCGTTTGGTTTTTGAGCCAATCAAGCCGAAGTAGGTGAAGTCGTTACGTTTGAGCAATGCGGCGCTGAGTTCCAGGTCCAGGGCGTGATTATGCGTCATGACGATGCAGTAGCAACCTGTTGGCAGCGCATCTACCTCGTCGACGGGTTCTTCGGTGACTATTTTTCGAACACCCGCGGGTATATGCACAGGGAACTCCTGTTCCCGCGAGTCGATCCAGCGCACCCGGCACGGCAGGCCGGCAAGCAGCGGCACCAGTGCACGTGCCACATGGCCGGCGCCAAATACGGCGATATGCGCCTGCACCTGGCCCATGGGCTCGAACAGCAACACGGTTACGCCACCACAACACTGGCCCAGGCTGGCGCCGAGGCTGAAACGCTGCAAATGGGTGTCGTGCCTGCCGCTGTCGAGCATCTGGCGGGCGATCTCCATCGCCTTGTATTCCAGATGCCCGCCGCCAATGGTGTCGAAGGTCTGCGTGGCACTGATGACCATCTTTGAGCCAGCATTGCGCGGGGTCGAGCCTTGCTCCTCGATAATGGTCACCAGGACGCAAGGTTCGCCTTGCTGCTGCAGGTCGGCCAGGGCGCTGATCCAGTTATTCATGCTGTTTTTCCTGCGCTGCCTGACGCATCTGCTCACAGCCCCACAACACCCTTTCCGGCGTTGCTGGCGCATCGATGTCGGGTTGCACGCGATAATCGGCAAGGCTGGCCACAGCATCCTTGATCGCGCACCAGGCGGCGATGCCGAGCATAAACGGTGGCTCGCCCACGGCCTTGGAGTGAAACACCGTGTCTTCCGGGTTTTTGCGGTTTTCGACCAGGGTTACACGCAGGTCCAGAGGCATGTCCGCCACAGCCGGGATCTTGTAGCTGGCCGGGCCGTTGGTCATGAGTTTGCCTTTGGCATTCCATACCAGCTCTTCCATGGTCAGCCACCCGGCCCCTTGTATGTAGCCGCCTTCGACCTGGCCGATATCAATGGCCGGGTTTAGGGAGGCGCCCACATCGTGGAGGATGTCTGTGCGCAACATTTTGTATTCGCCGGTCAGGGTGTCGACGATGACTTCGGCGCAGGCGGCGCCAAAGGCAAAGTAGTAAAACGGTCTTCCGCGGGCCTGGGTGCGGTCATAAAAGATCTTTGGCGTTTTGTAGTAGCCGGTGCTCGACAGTGACACCTGGCCGAAATACGCCTGCTGGATCAGGGTTTCAAAACTGATGATCTGCTCGCCAACGCGGACCTGACCGTTGTGAAATATCACATCCTGCTGCCCGACCTGATACTTGCCTGCCGCAAACTCGATCAGCCGTTGCTTGATGGTTTGCGCGGCATTTTGCGCGGCCTTGCCATTCAGGTCGGCACCGCTGGAGGCGGCAGTCGGCGAGGTGTTTGGCACTTTGTCAGTGTTGGTTGCGGTGATCTGCACGCGGCCGATCTCTACTTGAAATACCTCTGCTACCACTTGCGCCACCTTGGTGTTCAAGCCCTGGCCCATCTCGGTGCCACCGTGGTTGAGGTGGATGCTGCCGTCAGTGTAGATATGGATCAGCGCCCCGGCCTGGTTGAGGAAGCTGGCGGTAAAGGAAATGCCGAATTTAACCGGGGTCAGTGCCAGACCTTTTTTCAGGATCGGGCTGTTGGCGTTAAACGCCTTGATCGCTTCGCGTCGCTCGCAGTAGTGGCTGCTTGCCTCAAGATCCGCGGTCATTTCCTCCAGCAGGTTGTGCTCCACGGTCTGGTAATAGTGGGTCACGTTGCGTTCAGTCTTGCCGTAGTAGTTGGCTTTGCGCACGGCCAGCGGATCGAGGGCCAGGTGGCGGGCGATACGGTCCATGACCTCCTCGATGGCGACCATCCCTTGGGGCCCGCCAAAACCGCGATAGGCGGTGTTTGAGGCGGTGTTGGTTTTGCAGCGATGGCCATTGATCGTTGCGTCGCCCAGGTAATAGGCGTTGTCGGCATGGAACATGGCGCGGTCGACGATGGAGTTGGACAGGTCCGGCGAGCACCCGCAGTTGCCGGCCAGATCTAGCTGGATGCCTTGCAGTTGACCTTTGGCATCGAAGCCGACGTCGTACTCGATATAAAACGGATGGCGCTTGCCGGTCATCAGCATGTCTTCGACCCGTGGCAGACGCATTTTGCAGGGCTGGCCGGTCAGGCGCGCGACCACCGCACACAGGCAGGCGGGGCTGGCAGCCTGGGTCTCTTTGCCGCCAAATCCGCCACCCATGCGGCGCATGTCGACGACGATTTTGTTCATCGATACGTCGAGGACTTCGGCGACCAGTTTTTGCACTTCGGTCGGATTTTGCGTCGAGCAGTAAACGATCATGCCGCCATCTTCGGTAGGCATTACCGAGGAGATCTGGGTTTCGAGATAGAAGTGTTCTTGCCCGCCGATATGCAGGCTGCCTTGCAGTCGGTGAGTCGCCCTGGCCAGTGCCCCGGTCGAATCGCCGCGTTGATGGGTGTGGCTTTCGAGCACGAAGTGCTTGTTGCGCAGCGCCTGAACCACATCGAGCACGGGCTCCAGGTCTTCATATTCAATAATCGCCGCCATTGCGGCCTTGCGGGCGGTATCCAGGTCCCGTGCGGCCACGACCAGTACCGGTTGGCCAACAAATTCAACCTTGTCGATGGCCAGTAGCGGGTCGCCGGGCAGTAGCGGACCAATGTCCTTGAGGCCGGGAATATCCTCATGGGTGATTGCCAGGCGCACCCCGTCAAAGCCATAGCAAGGTGATGTATCGACGCGAATGATTCTGGCGTGAGCCCGGTCGGACAAACGTGCGTATAGATGTAGCTGATTGGGGAATTCAAGCCGGTCATCAATGTACTGTGCTTCACCCGATACGTGCTTTTCGGCACTGTCATGTTTGACACTGCGACCAACGCCGGTCTTCAGGTCTTGCTGGAAGAGGGCGGTCAACTCGGCCTGGGTTGGCCCAATCTTGTGTTGGTTAGACATATGCAGTCACCCGCGTCTCAAGGTGTGGCGTTTGCTGCTCGATGAAAAATTTGCGCAGCAGGTTTTGCGCGCTCAGCAGGCGGTATTCCTTGCTGGCGCGAAAGTCGGACAGCGGGGTGAAATCTTCAGCCAGTGCTGCGCAGGCACGTTCTAGGGTCGACGCGCTCCAGGGGGAGCCGAGCAGGGCATCTTCGCAGGCCTTGGCCCGCTTGGAGGTGGCCGCCATGCCGCCATAGGCCACCCGTGCTTCCAGCACCAGCCCTTTGTCGATATGCAGGTTGAAGGCTGCGCACACGGCACTGATGTCGTCATCCAGGCGCTTGGAGACTTTATAGGCGCGAAAGGTATGACTTGCGCTGGCGCGTGGGATGACAACTTTCTCGATGAATTCGCCTTCCTGGCGTGCAGTCACCCGGTAGTCGATGAAGTAGTCCTCAATCGCCAGGGTGCGGCGTACTTCCCCTTTGCACAGCACCAGCTGTGCTCCGAGAGCGATCAACAGAGGGGGCGTGTCGCCAATGGGTGAGGCGTTGCCAATATTGCCGCCAAGGGTGCCTTGATTGCGGATTTGCAAGGACGCGAAGCGTTGCAGCAGCTCGCCGAAGTCCGGGTATTCAGCCTTGAGCGTGCTGTAGGCGTCCGTCAGTGAAACGGCGGCACCGATTTCCAGGCGGTCATCAAAGCGCTCGATTCGCTTCATCTCGGCCACATTGCCGACATAAATCATGACCGGTAGCGGGCGATGGAACTGCGTGACTTCCAGCGCCAGATCGGTCCCTCCAGCCAGCAGGCGCGCTTGAGGGTGCGACTCATACAATTGGGCCAGATCGCTGATGGTCAAGGGCAGCAGGCAGCGTTTGTCGCCGCTGTTCAGTTCTGCGGTCTGGGTCGGGGCAATGGCCTTGAGTTGAGCGATGGTCTGGCTTTGTTGTGCATCGAACTGATCGGGTCGATCTGCGCTGCAGGCCTGCTCGGCGGCAGCCAGGATGGGGCGGTAACCGGTACAGCGACACAGGTTGCCCGCGAGTGCTTCGTGCGCCTGATGCGCATCATTGTGGCCAGTGTTGTTCTTTTGCAGGGCGAACAGCGACATCACAAAGCCCGGGGTGCAGAAACCGCACTGTGAACCGTGGCAGTCGACCATTGCCCGTTGCACGCTGTGCAGTTGGCCCTGGTGCTTGAGGTCTTCAACGCTGATCAGTTGCTTGCCGTGCAGGGTCGAAACAAAGGTCAGGCACGAGTTGATACTGCGATAGCGCAGGCGCTCGGCGCCTTTATCATCGGTATGCAATTCACCCACCACTACCGTGCAGGCACCGCAGTCGCCGCTGGCGCAACCTTCCTTGGTGCCGGGTTTGTGCAGGTGTTCGCGCAAGTAAGCAAGCACGGTCATATTCGGGTCCAGCACATGCTCGGAGCGGAGCGTCTGGTTGAGTAGGAACTGGATCACGGAAGGCCTCGCAAAATCATTATTGTTATAGAGCGGGATGGGCTGAATCTAGCCAAAGCTGACTCTCAGGTCAAGAAAATAGGCTCGCCTGTCCCGGTGAATTAAATAACGGGTATTTATTTGCTTATTTCGTGCCAAATTCAGCGATTGAGGCACTCCGCTAGCACCGAACAAGTGCGTTACACTGCGCCGCTTGTACTGATCGAAGATTTTGAAGGTAAAACATGACGTTCAAGGCGCCGGATAGCCTCGCCGAGCAAATCGCTCACCACCTTGCCGAACGCATCATTCGTGGCGAGCTCAAGCCAGGGGAGCGCATTCAAGAGCAGAAAGTGACACTGGCACTCAATGTCAGTCGCGGATCTGTGCGCGAAGCATTGTTGATCCTTGAGCGCCGGCACCTGATCGCGATCCTTCCGCGGCGTGGCGCCCACGTTACCGAGCTCACCGCACACAAGGTGCAGAGCCTGTGTACGCTGATGAGCGAGATGTACATCCTGCTGGGCAACGCCGTTGCCCGGCGCTGGGCGGTTCCGGCCGATCTGGGCCCCTTCCTGCAAATTCAGCAGCGCTTGATCGCCAGTTACGAGCGTCAGGACATCAGTGCATTTGTCGAAGACAGCTTCAATGTGATGCGCGCGGCGTACCCGTTTGCCGACAACCCGTATTTGCAGGAAACCGTTGAGAACCTGCATCCGGCCATGAGCCGTGCTTATTACCTGGCACTGGATCAGCGCAAGGCAGAAATGAGTGAATACCTGGAGCTGTTCGCGCAGTTGCTCGAAGCCGTGCTGGCGCGTGATTTGCCGCAGATCCGGGAGGTCCTGAGCCGTTACGCCCAGCGCAGTTGTGACCTGGTGCTGTCTGCCTTGACGGTTGCCTGAGCGTGCGCCTCACTTGCATCAAGCTCGCGGGCTTCAAGTCCTTCGTCGATCCGACCACCGTTAACTTCCCGAGCAATATGGCGGCCGTTGTGGGCCCTAACGGCTGCGGCAAGTCCAATATCATCGACGCCGTACGCTGGGTGATGGGTGAAAGCTCGGCCAAAAACCTGCGCGGCGAGTCGATGACGGACGTCATCTTCAATGGCTCCACCACGCGTAAGCCGGTGAGCCAGGCCAGCATCGAGCTGGTATTCGATAACTCCGACGGCACGTTGCTGGGCGAATACGCGGCCTACGCCGAGATATCCATCCGCCGTAAAGTGACCCGCGACAGCCAGACCACCTATTACCTGAACGGTACCAAGTGCCGTCGGCGTGACATCACCGATATTTTCCTGGGTACCGGCCTCGGGCCTCGCAGCTATTCGATTATCGAGCAGGGCATGATCTCGAAATTGATCGAGTCCAAGCCCGAAGACCTGCGCAATT
This sequence comes from Pseudomonas sp. TWR2-1-1, assembly GCF_049897045.1. Lineage (NCBI taxonomy): Bacteria > Pseudomonadati > Pseudomonadota > Gammaproteobacteria > Pseudomonadales > Pseudomonadaceae > Pseudomonas > Pseudomonas sp. TWR2-1-1. The sequence continues at coordinate 334,205 of NZ_JAFCVM010000004.1, read as the reverse complement.
TTATCGAAGAGGCGGCGGGCATCTCCAAGTACAAGGAGCGTCGCCGCGAGACTGAAAACCGTATTCGCCGTACCCACGAAAACCTCGCCCGCCTGACTGACCTGCGCGAAGAGTTGGGTCGTCAGCTTGAGCGCTTGCATCGCCAGGCGCAGGCTGCCGAGAAGTATCAGGAGTACAAGGCCGAAGAGCGTCAGCTCAAGGCTCAGCTGTCAGCCTTGCGCTGGCAGGCACTGAACGAGCAGGTGGGTCAGCGCGAAGCGATTATTGGCAACCAGGAAGTCAGTTTCGAAGCCCTGGTGGCCGAGCAGCGCAATGCCGATGCCAGCATCGAACGCTTGCGTGACGGGCACCATGATCTGTCAGAGCGCTTTAATTTGGTGCAAGGACGCTTCTATTCGGTCGGCGGTGATATTGCCCGGGTCGAACAAAGCATCCAGCACGGTCAGCAGCGTTTGCGTCAGTTGCAGGATGATCTGCGCGAAGCCGAGCGTTCACGCCTGGAAACCGAGTCCCATCTGGGCCATGACCGCACGATGCTGGCGACGCTGGGTGAAGAGCTCGAAATGCTTGCACCCGAGCAGGAGCTGACCAGCGCTGCGGCTGAAGAAGCCGCTGCAGCGCTGGAAGAGTCCGAGCACACCATGCACGGCTGGCAAGAGCAGTGGGATGAGTTCAACCAGCGTTCGGCAGAGCCCCAGCGTCAGTCCGAAGTCTTGCAAGCGCGTATTCAGCAGCTGGAAACCAGCATGGAGCGCGTGGCCGAGCGTCAGCGGCGTCTGGCGCAAGAGCGCGCCTTGCTGGCGGCGGACCCTGAAGATGCGGCAATTCTTGAACTGAGCGAGCAACTGGCTACCAGCGAGTTGACCCAGGAAGAATTACAGGCCAGCGAAGAACTGCTTGTCGAGCGGCTGGAGCAGGTGCGCCATGACTTGCAGCAGGCGACACAAAATCAGCAACAGGCTCAGGGTGAGCTGCAGCGGCTAAATGGTCGCCTGGCCTCCCTTGAGGCCTTGCAGCAGGCAGCTCTGGACCCAGGCATCGGTGCGGGGGAGTGGCTGCGTGAGCAGCAGCTCGCCGATCGACCCCGTTTGGCCGAAGGCCTGCGTGTCGAAGCCGGTTGGGAACTGGCGGTCGAAACCGTGCTGGGAGCCGACCTGCAGGCCGTGCTGGTGGATGACTTTGCGCAACTGGATCTGGCCGGGTTCGCCCAAGGCGACCTGCGTCTGTTCAGTGGCGGTTCTCAGGGGAGTCGTTTGTCGGGCAGTTTGCTCGACAAGGTTGAGGCCGACTTTGATCTGTCGCCATGGCTGGGTCAGGTCAAAGCGGTTGAAACCCTTGAGCAGGCCTTGGCCCTGCGTGCGCAATTGGCAGATGGCCACAGCCTGATCAGCCGCGACGGGTATTGGGTCGGGCGCAATTTCTTGCGCGTACGGCGTGCCAGCGAAGCCGAAAGCGGTGTGTTGGCCCGTGGTCAGGAAATTCAGCGTTTAGGCGTTGAGCGCGAAGAGCGCGAAGCCACCCTGGCCACCCTTGAAGAGCAACTGCAGCACTTGCGCGAGCAACAGCTGGCGCAAGAAGACTCGCGAGAGCAGGTTCGCCGCCGTCTGCAGGACGAAGCCCGTCAGCAAGGTGAGATCAAAGCCAGGCTTTCCGCCAGTAAAGCCAAGGTCGAGCAATTGACGTTGCGTCGTCGTCGCCTGGATGAAGAGCTCGCCGAGCTGACAGAGCAGCGTGCAGTGGAGCATGAGCAGGTTGGCGAGTCGCGCCTGCAGCTTCAGGATGCGCTGGATGCCATGGCCACCGACACGGAGCAGCGCGAACTGCTACTGGCCCAGCGCGACAGTCTGCGCGAGCGCCTGGACGGGGTGCGTCAGGAAGCACGCCAGCATAAGGATCACGCTCATCAGTTGGCGGTTCGCCTGGGCTCGCTAAAAGCGCAGCACGACTCGACCCGTCAGGCCCTTGAACGGCTCGAGCTGCAAGCCGAGCGTCTGGCTGAAAAGCGTGAGCAGCTCAGTCTTAATCTGGAGGAGGGTGAAGCCCCCCTCGAAGAGTTGCGCCTCAAGCTTGAAGAGTTGCTCGACAAGCGCCTGACCGTGGATCAAGAACTCAAGATCGCCCAGACCGCCCTTGAGGATGCTGACCGTGAATTGCGTGACGCCGAAAAGCGCCGCAATCAGGCCGAGCAACAATCTCAGCTGATTCGCGGGCAACTTGAACAGCAGCGCATGGAGTGGCAGGCGCTGACGGTGCGTCGTACCACATTGCAGGATCAGTTGCTGGCAGACGGCTATGACTTGCACGGGGTGCTTGCCACCTTGAGTGCCGAGGTCAATGAGCAGCAGGCCGAAGAAGAATTGGAACGTATTGCTGCACGTATTCAGCGTCTGGGCGCGATCAACCTGGCCGCCATCGATGAATATCAGCAGCAGTCCGAACGCAAACGTTATCTGGATGCCCAGGATGCCGATCTGGTTGAAGCACTGGATACGCTGGAAAACGTTATTCGCAAGATCGATAAAGAGACGCGCAGTCGCTTTAAAGACACCTTTGATCAGATAAATGGTGGATTACAGGCACTTTTCCCAAAAGTTTTCGGTGGTGGCAGCGCTTATTTGGAACTGACGGGCGAAGATTTACTCGATACAGGGGTAACAATCATGGCGCGTCCACCGGGCAAGAAGAACAGCACCATTCATTTGCTGTCCGGTGGCGAGAAAGCATTGACTGCCCTGGCATTGGTTTTTGCTATTTTCAAACTCAATCCGGCGCCGTTTTGCATGCTCGATGAAGTTGATGCACCGCTTGATGACGCTAACGTGGGCCGCTATGCCCGCCTGGTAAAAGAGATGTCACAGACCGTGCAATTCATTTACATCACACACAACAAAATCGCCATGGAAATGGCTGATCAGTTGATGGGGGTGACAATGCATGAGCCCGGCTGCTCTCGTCTGGTGGCGGTTGATGTCGAGGAGGCAATGGCAATGGTCGATGCGTGAGCTATAAGCATGTAGGGGGATTTTTTCTTCTTGTAAGAGGATTCCTAAATATTTGTCTGGCATGACTGATGGGTCGTGGGCTATATGGGCATTAGCTCAATGCGACAGACGGTGTAAAGTTATCTTTGGTCGTGTTAATTTAGCGTCTAATTTTTTGTACGTGGGTAAAACGCCATTCAGAACATAGAGTTGGCGCCACGTTTTAAAGGGCTTTAGGCTCTTCTTCATAGAATCATTTTTTAGGGGCACGGGATTACATGGAAATCGGTCTGCGCGAGTGGCTGATAGTCATCGGCATAGTGGTCATCGCCGGTATTCTTTTTGATGGCTGGCGCCGTATGCGCGGCGGCAAGGGCAAGCTCAAGTTTCGCCTTGACCGCAGTTTTTCCAACGTCCCGGATGAGGAGACCAGTGCTGAATTGCTCGGTCCTTCGCGTGTCCTGGATACACCCGCCCACAAAGAGCCTCAGCTTGATGAGCACGACCTGCCATCGGTAAGCATGTCGCCACGGGATAAAAGCTCCAAGCGTAACAAGCGTGGCGGCGAGCCAAGCCAGGGTGACCTGAACCTCAATCTTGATCTGGAAGACGGTCCGAGCATCAGCGCCCGCGATGATGACTTCGCACAGGAAGCCAAGCCGCGTGGACGTTCAGCGCCAAGTGTGCCGGCGGTTGAGGCGAAGGAACAACAGCCGCAACAGGCTGCTGAAGAAGTGCTGGTGATCAGTGTTATCAGTCGCGATCCTGCCGGCTTCAAAGGGCCTGCACTGCTGCAGAACATCCTTGAAAGCGGTTTGCGCTTTGGTGAAATGGATATTTTCCACCGTCATGAAAGCATGGCGGGTAACGGTGAAGTGCTGTTCTCCATGGCCAATGCCGTGAAACCGGGCGTGTTCGATCTTGATGATATCGACTTGTTCAGCACCCCGGCCGTGAGCTTCTTCCTCGGCTTGCCGGGGCCGCGTCATCCCAAACAGGCCTTTGATGTGATGGTTGCCGCTGCACGCAAGCTGTCTCAGGAGCTCAATGGTGAGCTTAAAGATGACCAGCGCAGCGTGTTGACTGCCCAGACCATCGAACACTACCGTCAGCGCATCGTTGAATTCGAGCGTCGCGCCCTGACTCAAAAACGCTGAACAAGTGGGGGCCAGCATGCTTGCTCCCGCAGAAACGCAAAATGATTAACGCAAGAGCAGCCTCGGCTGCTCTTTTGCTTTGTGAGAGAACACCCCATGACCGCCGCCAAAACCCGAATTCTAGAGCTGCGCGCTGAACTGGATCAGCACAACTATCGCTATCACGTGCTCGACGAGCCCAGCATTCCTGATGCCGAGTACGATCGTCTGTTTCGCGAGCTCAAGGCGCTGGAAGCCGAGCATCCGGAGCTGATCACTGCGGACTCGCCGACTCAGCGTGTCGGTAGCGCGGCGCTGTCGGCTTTTACGCAAGTGCGCCACGAAGTGCCGATGCTGAGCCTGGGCAACGCTTTTGATGAAACCGATATGCGTGAATTCGATCGTCGTGTCAGCGAGGGTCTGGATTTGCCGGCGGGCGATCTGTTTGGCGGCGGCGCTGAAGTCGAATACAGCTGTGAGCCCAAGCTGGACGGTCTGGCGGTCAGCCTGCTTTATCAGGACGGCAATCTGGTGCGTGGTGCTACCCGGGGTGATGGCACCACGGGCGAAGACATCAGTGTCAATGTGCGCACCGTGCGCAATATCCCGCTCAAGCTGCATGGCAGCGGTTGGCCTGCGGTCCTGGAGGTACGAGGCGAGGTCTTTATGTCCAAGGCCGGCTTTGACCGTCTTAACGAGACTCAGCTCGCCGCGGGCGGTAAAACCTTTGCCAACCCGCGTAACGCGGCTGCAGGTAGCTTGCGTCAACTGGACTCGAAAATTACCGCCAGCCGCCCCTTGGAGTTTTGCTGTTACGGCCTTGGCCAGGTGTCTGAAGAGTTTTCAGATACCCATATCGGCAACCTCAAGCAGTTGCAGCAGTGGGGCATGCCAATCAGTCATGAGTTGAAACTGGCCAAAGGCATTGCCGAGTGTCTGGACTACTACCGCGATATTGGCGAACGCCGTGCGGCCCTGCCTTATGAAATCGATGGTGTGGTGTTCAAGGTCAACAGCCTGGCATCGCAACGTGAACTGGGCTTTCGTGCTCGCGAGCCACGCTGGGCGATTGCTCACAAATTCCCGGCGATGGAAGAGCTGACCGAGCTGCTGGATGTGGAGTTTCAGGTTGGACGTACTGGGGCTGTCACGCCGGTAGCGCGTCTCAAACCGGTCAAGGTGGCAGGTGTCACTGTCTCCAATGCCACGCTGCACAACATGGATGAAGTGGCGCGTCTGGGGCTGATGATTGGCGACACGGTGATTATCCGCCGCGCCGGTGATGTGATTCCGCAGGTCGTGCAAGTGGTGCTTGAGCGGCGACCTGAAACCGCGCGCCCGGTGCAGATCCCTGAGAGCTGCCCGGTGTGTGGGTCGCACGTTGAACGCACGCAATTGATCAAGCGCAGCAAGGGTCGCGAAACCATCAGTGAGGGGGCGGTGTACCGCTGTGTCGGGCGGCTGGCCTGCGGTGCTCAGCTCAAGCAGGCGATCATTCACTTTGTTTCTCGCCGTGCGATGGACATTGAAGGCCTGGGCGAAAAGAGCGTTGAGCAGTTGGTGGACGAGGGGCTGGTGAGTTCGCCTGCCGATTTGTACACCCTGACCTTCGAGAAAATTGTCGATCTTGAAGGCTTTGCCGAGCTGTCGAGCAAGAACCTGCTGCAGGCTATAGCCGACAGCAAGCGTCCGACATTGGCGCGTTTTATATACGCGCTGGGTATTCCGGATGTAGGAGAGGAGACAGCCAAGGTGCTGGCGCGCTCTCTGGCCTCTCTTGAGCGTGTTCAGCGTGCTTTGCCGCAAGTCCTCACCTACTTGCCGGATGTTGGGCTTGAAGTGGCCCATGAGATTCATAGCTTCTTCAGTGATGAGCATAACCAGCAGGTGATTACGCAACTGCTTGAGCGTGGCCTTGAGCTGCAGGACCAAGGGGATCTGGGGGCGGAGTTCGCAGCCAGTGCCACTTTGGGTGGACTGATCGACAAGTTGCATATCCCCTCGGTCGGGCCGGGTGGTGCGCAAAAACTGGCCGATAAGTTCCTAACGCTTGAGGGCGTAATCAACGCGGACTGGCTCGATATGCGCCAGGCACTGCCTGAGAAACAAGCCAAAGCCGTGCGCGAATTTTTCGATAACCCTGAACATGCCCGGGTGGCCCTGGAAGTCGAAGCGCAGTTGCGCGACTTCGGGATGCACTGGCAGAGCGAGAAAAAGGCGGTGGAAGGTTTGCCGCTGGCAGGGCAGACCTGGGTGCTGACCGGTTCGCTGGAGTTAATGAGTCGCGACATTGCCAAAGACAAGCTCGAAAGTCTGGGGGCCAAGGTGTCGGGTTCGGTCTCCGGCAAGACCCATTGCGTCGTGGCGGGACCCGGTGCGGGCTCGAAACTGGTCAAGGCCAACGAACTGGGGCTCAAGGTGCTGGATGAAGAAGCCTTTGTGGCATTCCTGGGTGAGCAGGGCATCTCGATCTAGAACGGTAACCTCCCTGTAGGAGCGAGCTTTCTCGCGAGCGCTTAGCGGTTTCGTTAAAAAGCCCGCGAGCAAGCTCGCTCCTGCACAGTCCATTGTCGGGCTCCCAACATCCATGGCCTCGGCCAAGGTATAAAGCCCAATCCAAGTGCTTGAGCCCGCTCATTTTTTTATTCTTGCCCCAGCGGTTGTAAGTTTTTCTCAGACAGGTACAATGGCGCCGTTCGCTGCTAAGCGGATGTTGTTATGGTGACCCTATCGGTCCCTCCGCAACGATTACCCGTTAACCTGGTCAGATCCGGAAGGAAGCAGCCACAGCGGGAACATTGTGTGCCGGGGTGTGGCTGGTGGGGTTGCCTCCATTTTAAAAAATCCTCCATTGCGCAGGGTTTTTAGTCCAAGCAAAGCCTTCCTTTCTCTCTGTTATCCACGCCTTGTCTCGACGCTCTATTTGCTGTCGGCGTATTTCCGTGCGCGCATTAATCGTGTGCCGGTATGGCCTGAGCAGTTTAAAGTGCGCACCGGATGCAATTTTGCCCTTGCTCCGCTAGCATTAGCCCCTTCCGCTTTTCAGACGCGACGGTTATCAATGAGTTATCAGGTTCTTGCACGTAAATGGCGTCCGCGCTCGTTCCGCGAAATGGTCGGCCAGACCCATGTGCTCAAGGCTCTGATCAATGCCCTGGACAGTCAGCGCCTGCATCACGCCTACCTGTTTACCGGTACCCGTGGTGTCGGCAAGACCACCATTGCGCGGATCATCGCCAAATGCCTGAACTGTGAGACAGGTATCACCTCGACCCCGTGCGGGACGTGTTCGGTATGCCGCGAAATCGACGAAGGGCGCTTTGTCGATCTTATCGAAATCGATGCCGCGAGCCGGACCAAGGTCGAGGACACGCGCGAACTGCTCGATAACGTGCAGTACGCGCCAAGCCGCGGGCGCTTCAAGGTCTACCTGATCGACGAAGTGCACATGCTCTCCAGCCACTCCTTCAATGCGTTGCTCAAAACCCTTGAAGAGCCGCCGCCCTACGTCAAATTCATTCTGGCGACCACCGATCCGCAGAAATTGCCGGCGACTATCCTTTCCCGCTGCCTGCAGTTCTCCCTGAAAAACATGACCCCCGAGCGTGTAGTCGAACACTTGAGCCACGTGCTGAGTGTCGAAAACGTACCGTTCGAAGATGACGCGTTGTGGTTGTTGGGGCGCGCCGCTGACGGTTCGATGCGCGACGCCATGAGCCTGACCGATCAGGCCATTGCATTCGGAGAAGGCAAGGTGCTGGCGGCTGATGTGCGCGCCATGCTCGGTACCCTCGACCATGGTCAGGTGTTTGACCTGCTGCACGCCTTGATCGAAGGCGATGCCCGGGCACTGCTTGAGGCTGTGCGCCATCTGGCCGAACAGGGCCCGGACTGGAACGGCGTGCTGTCCGAAATCCTCAATGTTTTCCATCGTGTTGCCATTGCCCAGGCGTTGCCCGAAGGGGTCGACAACGGCCATGGCGACCGCGATCGCGTGCTGGCCCTGGCCCGGGTATTGCCCGCCGAAGACGTACAGTTTTATTACCAGATGGGCCTGATCGGCCGGCGTGATTTGCCGCTGGCGCCAGACCCGCGCGGTGGCTTTGAAATGGTCCTGCTAAGGATGCTGGCCTTCCGCCCGGCGGACGCGACAGACTCACCGAGTCAGCCGCTAAAGCCAGTGGGGATCAGCCAGGCCACAGTTGATTCCGCTCCAATCGTGGCTGGCGCGCCCTCTGTTGCGCCAGTAATGGCTGCACCTGCCGCTGTTGCACCCGTTGTGGCCGTCAAGCCAGAACCGGTTGTTGAGCCAGCGCCCGCGCCTGTAGCGGTCCTCAAGGCGCCAGCAGCGCCTGTAGTGGACTTGCCATGGAACGAGCCGGCGGCTCCAGTGATCGAGGCACCGATCGTGCCACAAGCGATGCTCGATACGGTCGGTGAGCAACCCGATTTGCCTCCGATGCCGATGCCCACGCCTGACAGCGTGGTGCCGGATGCGCCGCAGTGGGAAGCAGCGCCGATACCTGAGCCAACGCCCGAGCAGGTGGACTCGGCTCTGTCGGGCCCGGATCGCGATGACGAGCCGCCGCTGGACGAAGACTACATCGAGCCGGACATGGATTCCGCGGCTTACAGCTACCTGGACGAACTGGCCAGTGAGCACGCCGGCGAGCCTGCTCCTGAGCCCGAGCCGTTGCCTGCTGCCGAGCCTGCCACCGGGCTGGCCCTTGAATGGCTGAACCTGTTCCCCAAGTTACCGGTATCGGGCATGACGGCGAGCATCGGCGCCAACTGCACATTGATGGCGGTTGATGGCGATGACTGGTTGCTGCATCTGGACCCGGCGCACAGCGCACTGTTTAACGCCACTCAGCAGCGTCGGCTCAACGATGCACTGAACCAGTACCATCAGCGCACACTCAAAGTGACTATCGAGCTGGTAAAGCCGCAGCAGGAAACCCCGGCTCAGGCAGCTTCACGCTTTCGGGCCGAGCGCCAGCACCTGGCCGAGGAGTCGATCTATGCCGATCCGCTGGTCCAGCAAATGATTGAACAGTTCGGCGCGGCCGTCCGTGACGATACGATTCAACCGATAGACGTTATTGAGGCCAAGGCTTCGTAACGTCTGAAAAACTTACAGCCCGAGGTCGTTTTGACCGCGGGTGCATTGTCCAAATAACGTTTGAGGTGATTCCCATGATGAAAGGTGGCATGGCCGGCCTGATGAAGCAGGCACAGCAGATGCAGGAAAAAATGGCCAAGATGCAGGAAGAACTGGCCAATGCTGAAGTTACCGGTAAGGCCGGTGGCGATATGGTGACTGTGGTCATGACCGGTCGTCACGACATCAAGCGTGTGAGCATTGATCCGGCTCTGCTTGAAGGCGTCAGCGAAGACGACCGCGAAGTGCTGGAAGATCTGTTTGCGGCTGCTGTCAACGACGCCGTACGCAAGATCGAAGCCAACAGCCAGGACAAAATGTCCGGCGTGACCTCCGGCATGCAACTGCCGCCGGGTATGAAGCTGCCGTTCTAAGGCGCTGCTAAAAAATGCCAGGCCCGGGGCCTGGCATTTTTTTGCCTGTCTGCTTTTGACTAATGCCGGCTTGCCCCGGTGCATGCGTCTGCTGGTATTTGACGCTGGCGCGGACCGCGGGTATAAACCGCCTCTCGTTGTTTTGTCGGACCTTTCCCTATGAGCTTTAGCCCCCTGATTCGCCAACTGATCGACGCCTTGCGCACCTTGCCGGGGGTAGGTCAAAAGACTGCACAGCGCATGGCTTTGCAATTGCTTGAGCGTGATCGCAGTGGCGGTTCGCGTCTGGCGCTAGCCTTGACGCAGGCTATGGAGGGCGTGGGTCATTGCCGCCTGTGCAGAACCCTGACCGAGGATGATCTGTGCCCGCAGTGTGCCGATGTGCGCCGCGACGACACCCTGCTCTGTGTGGTTGAGGGGCCCATGGATGTGTATGCCGTCGAGCAGACCGGTTACCGCGGTCGCTACTTTGTGCTCAAAGGGCATTTGTCACCGCTGGATGGCCTGGGCCCGGAGGCGATTGGCATTCCACAGCTGATGACGCGTATTGCAGAGCAGGGCACCTTCGCCGAGGTAATCCTGGCGACCAATCCTACGGTCGAAGGTGAGGCTACCGCGCATTACATTGCGCAATTGCTGAGCAACAAAGGCCTTATTGCTTCGCGCATCGCGCACGGCGTACCGCTGGGGGGCGAGCTGGAACTGGTTGACGGCGGAACACTGGCCCACTCGTTCTCCGGGCGCAGACCCATCGCACTGTAGCAACGAGCCTGCTCGCGAGCAGGCTATGCGGCCTTACTCCGTCAGTGAGAACTCAGTCAGGCAAAACGTCGGAACGCCCATATCCTGCAGGCGTTTCGACCCGCCCAGCTCAGGCAGATCAATAATCGCAGCCGCTTCAAATACCTTCGCGCCCATGCGGCGCACCAGGCTGGCAGCAGCGATCAGGGTTCCGCCAGTGGCGATCAAGTCATCGACGATCAGCAGCGAGTCGCCCTCACACAGGCTGTCGGCGTGAACCTCCAGAAACGCTTCGCCATATTCCGTCTGATAGCCCTCGGCCAAAACATCGGCGGGCAACTTGCCTTGTTTGCGAAACAGGATCAGCGGCTTGTTGAGTTGATGCGCGAGCACTGAGCCGATCAAAAAACCACGGGCATCCATTGCGCCGATGTGGCTGAAGTCGGCCTCGACATAGCGTTCGATAAAGGTATCGGCAATGACGCGCATGGCGCGTGGGGATTGATACAGCGGTGTGATGTCACGAAAAATGACGCCCGCCTTGGGGAAGTCAATCACGGGGCGAATCAAGGATTTGAGGCAAAAATCGTCGCGAGTCATATCGGGCTCCTGGCGTTTAAGGCGCCAGTATAGCCCGGTAAGTGAGGTCGTCAGATTTCCAGAGAGCCACCGGCCAGGGCGCACAGCTTGATCGGATCAAGAATGTGCACTTCTTTGCCTTCGGCGGTGATCAGCTGGTTTTCTTGCAGGCGGGTAAATACCCGGGATACCGTTTCGACTGCCAGGCCCAGGTAGTTGCCAATTTCATTGCGCGACATGCTCAGGCGGAACTGGTTGGCCGAGAAACCACGGGCGCGGAAACGCGCGGACAGGTTGACCAGAAAGGTCGCGATACGCTCATCGGCGGTCTTTTTCGACAACAACAGCATCATTTGCTGATCGTCACGAATTTCCCGGCTCATGATGCGCATTAACTGGCGACGCAGTTGTGGCAGTTGTACCGAAAGTTCGTCCAGACGCTCGAAAGGGATTTCGCAAACAGGCGTGGTCTCCAGTGCCTGGGCAGACACCGGATAGGATTCGGTGTCCATGCCTGACAAGCCGACCAGCTCGCTCGGCAAGTGGAAGCCGGTGAGTTGCTCTTCGCCACTGTCACTGAGACTGAATGTTTTGAGCGCCCCGGAACGGACGGCATAAACCGAGACAAATGGGTCGCCCTGACGGAACAGGAACTCGCCTTTCTTCAATGGACGACCGCGCTTGACGATTTCCTCTAACGCATCCATGTCTTCCAGATTCAACGAAAGTGGCAAACACAGAGGCGCCAGACTGCAATCCTTGCAGTGAGCCTGGCTATGAGCGCGCACTTTTACTGGCTCGGACATTTCTTAAATCCTTGTAGGAAAACACACATAAGACGCAAGGTTACCCCAGAGAGGGGGGCCGAGACCAGCGCGCCAATTCAGTGCACCTCGCTCAAGAAATCTGCAGCCTGACCGATAGTCTGTTAACGCTAAAGCACAGGGAGCAGGGCAGATGTCGTCGATGGGTGGTGTTGGCCTCAGTCAAAGTGGCATGTTGACCATAAATACGCCTGCGATAAACAGCCAGAATGCCGCAGTGGCTGATCAGGACACGGAGCCTGGCCAGGCGGCAGCTCCTGCTGAGGGCGTTAAAGTGGTCATTTCAGGTGCGGCCATGAAGTTGGCAAAAGCGCAGAAAGATCAGAATGACGACATTGAAGGCAGCGGCTTGCCGGATCAGGTGCAGAAAATTCTGAAGATGATTCGCGAGATCAAAAAGCAGATCGCTGAAAAGCAGGCTCAACTGCAGCAAGTCATGGCCAACAGCAGTTTGAATCCCGAGCAGGCCAAGGCTCAGGCCGCCGGGTTACAGGCGGCAATTGCCGGTTTGAGTGCTGCATTGCTCAATGCCAATGCCAGCCTGGTCAAGGCCATGAAAGACTTGAGCGGTGAGGACGCGCTCAAGGCTACTTCATTGATGGCCAGCTAAATCACCCGGGAAAATCGCTGCCGACTGGCCTGCTCCAGGTACGCATCAAACACCATGCACACCGAACGCACCAACAGTCGCCCGGCGGGCAGCACGGTCAGTTGCTCAGGCCCAAGCGCAATCAGGCCGTCTGCGGCCATTTTCTGCAGCGCGGGCCACTGCGGCGCAAAATACCCTCGAAAATCGATATTGAACGCCTGCTCGATGTGGGCGAACGGCAAGTGCAAATTGCAGATGATTTGTTGAATGACTTCGCGCCGGATCCGGTCATCCTGATTGCACAACAGGCCTCGAGCGGTTGCGAGCTGGCCGCTGGCCAGAGTGCGCTGATACTGGGCGATGTCGCTGTCATTCTGGCAGTACAACTCGCCAATCTGGCTGATGGCCGAGACACCGAGCCCGATCAGGTCGCAATGGCCGTGGGTGGTATAGCCCTGGAAATTGCGTTGCAGGGTGGCTTCTTCCTGGGCGATGGCCAGTTCATCGTCCGGCAGCGCGAAATGATCCATGCCGATGTAGCGATAACCAGCGGCTGTCAGTTGCGCGATGGTGCACTCCAGCATTTTCAGTTTATCGGCCGGCGAGGGCAGGTCACTGGTGTTGATCCGGCGTTGCGGCATGAAACGCTCAGGCAAGTGCGCGTAATTGAATACCGACAAGCGATCCGGTTGCAGGTTGATCACTTCTTTGATGGTTTGCGCGAAGGCTTCGGGGGTTTGCTTGGGCAGGCCGTAGATCAGGTCGATATTGATCGAGCGAAACTGCAAGGTGCGCGCAGCATCGATCACGGCACGGGTTTCTTCCAGGCTTTGCAGGCGGTTGACTGCCCGCTGGACTTGGGGGTCGAGGTCTTGCAGGCCAATGCTGACGCGATTGAACCCCAGCTCGCGCAATAGGCCCATGGTCGACCAGTCGGCTTCACGCGGGTCGATTTCGATGCCGTAATCGCCGGAATCGTCGTCCAGCAAATTGAAATGCTCACGCAGGCTGGCCATCAATTGGCGCAATTCATCGTGGCTGAGAAAGGTTGGCGTGCCACCGCCAAAGTGCAGTTGCTCGACTTTTTGTTTGGGGTCGAGGTGGCAGGCGACCTGGCGGATTTCTTGTTCCAGGCGCTGCAAGTAAGGCTGCGCACGGCCGCGGTCCTTGGTGATGACCTTGTTGCAGGCGCAGTAGTAGCAAATATTGGCGCAGAACGGCACGTGCACATACAGCGACAGGGGCCTCAGCGCCTTGCGGCTTTCGCGCAGGGCGTGCAGCAGATCGAATGTGCTGACCTGGTCAGTGAACTGCATGGCCGTCGGATACGAGGTATAGCGCGGTCCGGCCAGGTCGTAGCGGCGAATTAAATCTGAGTCCCAACGAATGGCGTCGAGCATGCGGGCATTCCCCTGGGATGACTGGCAATGCGCTGGAGTCTAGGGGCTCGGGATTCGTATCACCTTGATTTGTATCAATGGCTGCGTGTGCTGCATCGCGGGCAAGCCCGCTCCCACAGTGCGCCCCCGGGGTGCACTGCTACTGTGGGAGCCTGCTTGCTGGCGATGGTACCGGTGCGGTCATCCAGTTGAATTGCGCTACCTGCATCGCTGGCAAGCCAGCTCCCACAGTTCGACCAGTTGCACAGTTCCCGCACAAGTGACTGGACTAATGCCCCATCAACCAGTGCTGGTGCGGGCCGGGCAAGGTCCAGATGCCGAACAGGATTACCAGTAACCCGCCCGCCATACGCACGCTGCGTTTGCGCAGCAACGCCGTGACGCGCTCGGCCGCAAGCCCGGTTGCCAGCAGCACGGGCCAGGTCCCCAGACCGAAAGCCAGCATCAGGAGTGCACTGTCGATCGCGCTGCCCTGGCTGGCCGACCAGATCAGCGTGCTGTAGACCAGGCCGCATGGCAGCCAGCCCCAGAGCGCGCCCAGCAGCAATGCGCGAGGCAGGCTCGACACTGGCAGCAACCGGTTGGCAACGGGCTGGATATGCCGCCACAGGCCGCGTCCCAGGCCTTCGATACGGGTCAGGCCGCTCCACCAGCCGGCCAGATACAGCCCCATGCAAATCAGCAGCAGCCCGGCGAGGATGCGCATATACATCGCCGCCGCACTATTGGCCACTGCCCATCCGGCGAGCCCCAGCAATAAGCCTGCGGCGGCGTAGCTAAGGATTCGCCCCAGGTTATAGGCCAGCAGCAACCGAAAGCGTCGACTGCGTTGCTCTTTGGGAATGGCCAGGGTCAACGCCCCCATCAGGCCGCCGCACATGCCCAGGCAATGGCCGCCCCCGAGCAGGCCCAGAATCACGGCCGAAACCAGCAGTGGCGCCAGCTCAAGCATGGGGTGGCGCCTTGCTGTCGGTGTCTTGGTCCGATTCCGGGTGATGAAGCCTGGCTTCTTCGACAGCCGCTGTGTGCTGCGGGTCCTGGTCGTCAAACAGGATGCTGTGGGCAGGGCTGTCGAGGTCGTCGTACTGGCCGCTGTCCACTGCCCAGAAGAAGACATAGATAGCGATTGCGACAATCAGCAAGGCCGCGGGAATCATGATGTATAGCGCTGGCATAAAGGCTCCAGGCCACCGGTTCAGATCGGTAGCGGGCGGGTTTGTGATGCAAGCTGAGTATGCGCCTGACGGGGCATGCGGGTCAGGCGCAAAGCGTTAAGCACCACCGTCAACGAGCTGATCGACATGCCGATGGCGGCCCAGATCGGGGTGATCCAGCCCAGCGCCGCAAAAGGCAGCATAAGGCCGTTATACAAGCCGGCCCAGAGCAGGTTCTCGATGATCACCCGGCGCGTGCGGCGGGCCAGGCTGAAGGCTTGCACCAGTGCATCCAGGCGATTGGACAGCAATACCGCATCGGCACTGGTTTTGGCCAGGTCAGTGGCCGAGCCCATCGCCACGCTGATATCGGCGGCAGCCAGCACCGGCACATCATTGACGCCGTCACCGAGCATCAACACTTTGCGGCCCTGGGCATGCAGTTGTTGCAATACCTGCAGTTTGTCATCCGGGCGCAAGCCGCCCCGGGCTTCATCGATACCCAGCTCGGCGGCTACGCTGGCGACCATCGGCGAACTGTCTCCCGAGAGCAGCAGCGTGCGCCAGCCGCGCACCCTGCAGGCGGCCAGTAGCGCGGGGGCATCGTCGCGCAGACGGTCATCGAGTACCAGCCAGGCCAGCGGGCCCCGGGTATCGCCCAGTAACAGCCATTGACCGGGTTCGTCGGGCATGTGCGGGACCGGGCAGTGGCTTAGCTCGCAGACAAAACCCGGCTGGCCGATGCGCAACCGCCGATCGCCCACCAGGCCTTCAAGGCCGCGGCCCGGCGTGCTTTGCACCTGTTCGGCGGCTTGTGCTGCGCGGCCGAACGCCCGGGCGATCGGGTGTTCCGAACGGTTCTCAAGGGCTGCCGCCAGGCCCAGGCACTGATCGCTGTCCAGTTCGCCCAGTGGCCGTATGGCGCGCAAGGTCAGCCGGCCTTCGGTCAGGGTGCCGGTCTTGTCGAAGATCACCGTGTCGATCTGGTTCAGCCCCTCGATCACATGGCCGCGCGTCAGCAGCAGCCCCAGCTTGTGCAACGTTCCTGTAGCGGCCGTGAGCGCGGTCGGTGTTGCCAGTGACAGGGCGCAAGGGCAGGTGGCCACCAGCATTGCCAGGACGATCCAGAAAGCCCGCGATGGATCGAGTTGCCACCACAGCAGGCCGATCCCGGCAGCGGCAATCAATGAAAACAGCAAGAACCATTGCGCGGCTTTATCGGCGATCTCGGCCAGCCGCGGTTTCTCGCTCTGGGCCCGGTCCAGCAGGCGCACGATGGCAGACAGGCGTGTGTCCTGGCCCAGGGCCAATACCTCGACGGTCAGCGCTCCTTCGACATTCAGGGTCCCGGCGGTGACCGCATCGCCAGCCCGGCGTGCCTGGGGCAAGTACTCGCCGGTCAGCAAAGACTCATCGATGCTTGACTGGCCGTCCAGAATCTTGCCGTCGGCCGGAAGAACCGCGCCGGGGTGGACCAGTACCTTGTCGCCGACTTTCAGTTCGGTCAGCAGAATGCGCTCGCTCTGCCCGTCATCACTCAATCGCAAGCAGGACGCAGGCAGCAGGTTGACCAGTTGTGCGGTCGCGGCGGCAGTGCGCTCACGGGCACGGCGCTCCAGATAGCGCCCGGCCAGCAAGAACAGGGCGAACATGCCGACCGCATCGAAATACAGCTCGCCGACCCCGGTGATGGCCGTCCAG
Source organism: Pseudomonas sp. TWR2-1-1 (assembly GCF_049897045.1). Lineage (NCBI taxonomy): Bacteria > Pseudomonadati > Pseudomonadota > Gammaproteobacteria > Pseudomonadales > Pseudomonadaceae > Pseudomonas > Pseudomonas sp. TWR2-1-1. The sequence continues at coordinate 317,565 of NZ_JAFCVM010000004.1, read as the reverse complement.
ATACCCGCGACATAGGCGCCGCCGATCGCCAGCGAAACCGATACATCCATGGTCAGATGGCGGGTGCGCAAGTCGCGCATGGCGCCTTTGAAAAAGGGTGTACAGCTGTAAAACACGATGGGCGTTGTCAGAAACAGTGCAACCCAGCGCAGGATGGTGTGCATCTCGGGGCTGAGATCAATGTTGAATTCGGGCCAGGTGGCCATGGTTGCCATCATCGCCTGGAACCACAGCAGTCCGGCGACACCCAGCTGACGCAAAGCCAGGCGGTTTTCAGTGGCCAGTTGTTCCGTCGCCCTGTCAGCCTGATACGGGTGCGCGGCATAGCCGATGTGGCGCAGTTCGCTGAGTATTTCACTCAGTGGTAACTGGCTGTCGGCCCAGCGTACATGCAAGCGGTGGTTGGACAGGTTGAGCCGTGCTTCGCTCACGGCAGGCAGGTGGCGCAGGTGTTTTTCAATCAGCCAGCCACAGGCGGCGCAACTGATGCCTTCGATCAGCAGGGTGGTTTCGGCCTGTTCGCCCTCATGCCGGACAAAGGGTTTTTGCACGTCGGCGCGGTCATACAGGGCCAGCTCTTCAACCAGTTGTACGGGGAGCGCTTGAGGGTTGGCCGAGGCTTCGCTGCGATGCTGGTAATAGCTTTCCAGGCCGCCGGCCACGATCGCTTCAGCCACCGCCTGGCACCCGGGGCAGCAGAACTCGCGCAGCTGGCCCAGAACAACGGCGGTATACCGGCTGCCAGGAGGGACGGGCAGGGCGCAGTGATAGCAGGGAACGGGAGAGGTCATGACGGTCTTTCGCGATGGAAGTGCGACATTGCAGGCCCTAAGGCTCCCACAGAGTTGTGGGAGCCGGTGGCCCCGCGATGGGTTATTTCGCTTTGCGGTCTTCTGCGCCCTGCAGGGGCTCGTCGCCCAGCAGCAGGTCCTTGTCAGGTCCTACCAGCTCTTCTTCAAACAGGCGCCAGGTTTTGCCGTCTTCCACGCCCAGCAGCTCTACAAAGCGACGGCCTGCGACCTTGTCATCCAGTTGGCCGATGTAACGGCCCGGTTCTGATGCGCTCTGGCTCAGACTGATCTTGCGGTCTTTCTCGGGTTGAGTCGGAGAAATCAGGTTCAGCTCCAGCACCTGCGGTTTGCTGTTGCCCTCAAGCAACAGCACCACTTCGCCGGTCATTTCGTCCATGCGCAGCTTGGCCTTGAGTTGCAGGGTCTGGCCCAGCAATTCGCGGTCAAGAGAGCGGTTGATGCCTTTGCCGGCCTCGTAGTAGTTGTCGTTGACCAGGTTGTCCGGGTTATTCACGGCAATGGTCACCATCGACAGGGTCAGCGTCACCGAGCAGGCGAGAATGGCAATGATGATCCACGGCCAAAGATGCTTGTACCAAGGGCTGGAGGCGTTTGCTGCGGGCATGGCAGGTTCTCTTCTCTTATCTGATTTGTGGGCCGATGAAACGGCTCTTGGCTTTAACGGTCACGTCGTTGTGGTCGGCATCCTTGAGGATGAAGAACACTTCGTTGGTGCTGGAGGGTAGCTGCTCCGGCGCAATCGAGAGCTCGACCGGCAGGCTGACGATGTCGCCCGCCGCGACCTTGATTTCGCGTTTGCCCTGCAGTTTCAGGTCAGGCAGGCCGGTGGCCTCCAGCACGTAGGTATGGTCTTGCTGGTCCTTGTTCATGATCTTCAGGCTGTAGACGTTCTCGATCCGGCCTTCAGCGTTTTCGCGGTAGAGCACGCGGTCTTTACTGACATCGAACCCCACCAGGGTGCGGGTATAAAACGCTGCTGCCAGCAGGCCCATCATGGTCAGCAGGACCAGCGCATAGCCAATCAGGCGCGGGCGCAACTTGCGGGTTTTCTGGCCCGAGAGGTTATGTTCGGTGGTGTAGCTGATCAGGCCGCGCGGGTAGTTCATTTTGTCCATGATGCTGTCGCAGGCATCGATACAGGCGGCGCAGCCGATGCACTCGATCTGCAGACCGTCACGAATGTCGATCCCGGTCGGGCACACCTGTACGCACATGGTGCAGTCGATGCAATCGCCCAAGCCCTGGGCCTTGTAGTCAGTGTCTTTTTTGCGCGGGCCACGGACTTCGCCGCGCCGCGGGTCGTAGGAAACGATCAGCGTGTCCTTGTCGAACATCACGCTCTGGAAGCGGGCATACGGACACATGTAAATGCACACCTGCTCGCGCAACCAGCCAGCGTTGCCGTAGGTGGCCAGGGTGAAAAAGCCGACCCAGAAATACGCCCAGCCATCAGCCTGGCCGGTAAAGAAGTCGAAAACCAGTTCGCGTATCGGCGAGAAGTAACCGACGAAGGTCATGCCGGTGACAAAGCCGATTAGCAGCCACAGGCTGTGTTTGCTGAATTTTCGCAGGAACTTGTTGGCGCTCATCGGCGCCTTGTCGAGCTTAATGCGCTGGTTGCGGTCACCTTCAGTGACCTTCTCGCACCACATGAATACCCAGGTCCAGACACTTTGCGGGCAGGTGTAGCCACACCACACGCGTCCGGCATATACGGTAATAAAGAACAGGCCAAAGGCTGCAACGATCAGCAGCCCGGACAGCAGGATGAAATCCTGTGGCCAGAAGGTGGCACCAAAAATAAAGAATTTGCGTTCGGGAAGGTTCCACCAGACCGCCTGGTGGCCGCCCCAGTTGAGCCATACCGTGCCGAAATACAGCAAGAAAAGCACCGCCCCGCCGGCGATGCGCAAGTTGCGGAAAAGACCGGTAAAGGCCCGGGTGTAGATCTTTTCCCGGGCAGCATACAAATCGACGCTTTCGCCGGTTTTTTGCTCAGGCGCAGTGACGTTTTTAACAGGAATCTGATTGCTCATTAGTGCGTCCCACGGCAGTGGAAAATGCCTCGGTCAGTACATGCCGACCGCGGTCAGAAGGTGTAGCAGTGGCGTAATGATACGCCTGTGACTCTAGCTCAAGGGTGCGACCTTTGGTCGCGTTCCGGAAAACCTGAAGTTGGTATAGGAGTTGTAACAAGTCGTGACGTGGATCAATTGACTTGAGGCTGCGGTTGCAGTCCAAGGGCGTCACGCAACGGGCCGTTGCGGCGTCAATCGAAAGCGCTGGCGGTAATAAAAAGGCCCCGCCAGCTTTCGTTGGCGGGGCCTTTTGTGAAGCAATTACAACCCTGGTTTACTCGGCTGCCTTGGCCTCATCGCCATGGGACAGGCTGTAAACATAGGCGGCCAGCAGGTGAACCTTGTCGTTCCCTTGCAAGTCAGCCTGTGCAGGCATCTGGCCCTGACGGCCGTAACGGATGGTCTGCTGCAGTTGGGCGAAGCTCGAACCGTAGATGAATGCACCCGGGTGGGTCAGGTTCGGTGCGCCCATCAGCGGGTTGCCTTTGCCTTCCGGACCGTGGCACACCGCACAGTTGGTGGCGAACAGTTCCTTGCCTTTGGCAGGGTCTGCTTTCGCACCTTCGGGCAGTTTGCGACCGTCCAGGCCGGTCAGGACATAGGCGGCAACGTCGCTCACGCCTTGTTCGCCGATCACTTCAGACCAGCCCGGCATGATCGCGTGGCGACCCCCCATGATGGTGGTCTTGATGTCCGTTGGCGTACCGCCCCAGCGCCAGTCGGCGTCGGTCAGGTTAGGGAAGCCATAGGCGCCTTTGGCGTCAGAACCGTGGCACACCGAGCAGTTGGAGGCGAACAGACGGCCACCCATTTTCAGTGCTTGCGGGTCTTTGGCCACTTCTTCAATAGGCATGGCAGCGTATTTGGCGAAGATCGGTCCGAACTTGGCGTCCGATTTAGCCATCTCCTTTTCCCACTCGTGAACACCGGTCCAGCCTGTCTGGCCATTGGCAAACGCGGTTTTCTCTTTGGTGTCCAGGTAATCGTAGCCCGGCAACAGGCCTTTCCAGTTACCCAGACCCGGGTAGAGCACCAGGTAGCCAAGGGCGAAAATGATGGTGCCGATGAACAGCATGAACCACCATTTAGGCATCGGGTTGTCGTACTCCTCAATCCCGTCGTAAGAGTGCCCAACTGTCTCGTCAGTCTGCTCGCTGCGTTGGCCCTTGCGGGTAGCCAGCAACAACCAGGTCAAGGCGAAGATGGTACCCAGACTGAGGACTGTGACGTACAGACTCCAGAACGTAGTCATTCTTTGTTACTCCTAGAAGCTTGCTCTTGCTCGACGTGCTTGATGGCTTCGGGATCATCCTTGAAGGGCAATAAGGTTGCGTCATCAAACTCCGACTTGCGTCGCGGACTGAAAACCCACAATGCCAAACCGATAAAAGCCACCATCACGACGACAGTGCCCAGGCCACGAATCATCCCGATATCCATCTAAATCACCGTTTGCTTTTGATGATGGTGCCCAGGCCCTGGAGATAGGCCACCAGCGCGTCCATTTCGGTTTTGCCTTTCACGGCATCCTTGGCACCGGCGATATCTTCGTCGGTGTAAGGGACGCCGAGCACGCGCAAGACTTCCATTTTTTTCGCCGTGTCCTTGCCGTCCAGCTTGCGTTCTACGAGGAACGGATAAGCCGGCATGATCGACTCGGGTACCACGTTGCGCGGGTTGTACAGGTGCGCACGGTGCCAGTCATCGGAGTAGCGACCGCCAACCCGGGCCAAGTCAGGCCCGGTACGCTTGGAACCCCACAGGAACGGGTGGTCCCAGACGCTTTCGCCGGTTACCGAGTAGTGGCCGTAACGTTCGGTTTCTGCACGGAACGGGCGAATCATCTGCGAGTGGCATTGCACACAGCCGTTGGCGATGTAGATGTCACGACCTTCCAGTTCCAGGGCGGTACGCGGCTTCATGCCTTCAACCGGAGTATTGGTGACATCCTCGAAGAACAGCGGAACGATTTGGGTCAGGCCACCGATGCTCACGGCGATGACCATGAAGAAGGCCATCAGGCCAATATTCTTCTCGATTGTTTCGTGCTTCATCAGTGGGCTCCAACTACAGCGATTTTGCTCGCTGCTTCAGCTTCTACCGGGTTCGAGGCGCGTACGGTGCGGAACACGTTATAGGCCATGAACAGCATGCCGCTGGCGAAGATAGCCCCGCCGATGGCGCGAACGATAAAGCCAGGGTGGCTGGCTTGCAGTGCTTCCACGAACGAGTAGGTCAGCGTGCCGTCGTCGTTGATTGCGCGCCACATCAGGCCCTGGGTGATGCCGTTGACCCACATCGAGGCGATATAAAGCACGGTGCCGATAGTCGCCAGCCAGAAGTGCGTGTTGATCAGGCTGGTGCTGTACATCTGCTTCTGGCCGTAGATGCGCGGAATCATGTGGTACATGGCGCCGATCGAAATCATCGCTACCCAGCCCAGTGCCCCGGCGTGTACGTGGCCGATGGTCCAGTCGGTGTAGTGCGACAGCGAGTTGACGGTCTTGATTGCCATCATCGGGCCTTCGAAGGTCGACATGCCGTAGAAGGCCAGGGACACCACGAGGAAGCGCAGGATCGGGTCGGTGCGCAGCTTATGCCAGGCGCCCGAGAGGGTCATCATGCCGTTGATCATGCCGCCCCAGCTTGGCGCCAGCAGGATGATCGACATGGCCATGCCCAGCGACTGGGCCCAGTCCGGCAGAGCGGTGTAGTGCAGGTGGTGCGGGCCGGCCCAGATGTAAAGGGTGATCAGGGCCCAGAAGTGCACGATCGACAGGCGATACGAGTAGATCGGACGTTCGGCCTGCTTCGGCACGAAGTAGTACATCATGCCCAGGAAGCCGGTAGTCAGGAAGAAACCTACAGCGTTGTGGCCGTACCACCACTGGATCATGGCGTCGGTGGCACCGGCGTAAGCCGAGTAGGACTTGAAGAAACTTACCGGCAGGGATGCGTGGTTGACGATGTGCAGCATCGCCGTAACGATAATGAACGCCCCGTAGAACCAGTTACCGACATAAATGTGCTTGGTTTTACGCTTGGTAATGGTGCCGAAGAACACAATGCCGTAGACCACCCAGACGATGGCCAGCAGGATAGCCAGTGGCCATTCCAGCTCTGCGTATTCCTTGGTAGTGGTGTAGCCAAGCGGCAAGGTGATGATCGCGCCGATAATGACGGCCTGCCAACCCCAGAAGGTAAATGCGGCGAGGGCGTCGGAGATCAGGCGGGTCTGGCAGGTACGCTGCACGACGTAGTACGAGGTACCAAACAATGCACAGCCACCAAAGGCAAAAATCACAAGGTTGGTATGCAGGGGGCGCAGGCGGCCAAAGGTCGTCCACTCAAGGCCAAGGTTTAATTCAGGCCACACAAGCTGTGACGCGATAAAAACCCCGAGCCCCATGCCAAGGATCCCCCAGACCACCGTCATGATGGCGAACTGGCGGACTACCTTATAGTTATAAGCAGTCGGACTGATTGCTGTGCTCATTCTAAGGTTCCACGGTTTTGGTGTTTTATTAGGAGTAAAAATCGGTCGCAAGTATGTATAAAGCGTAGGGGTATTGCAACGCGGCTTGACCTCGGTCAATGCGTTCCAACGCTTATTCTGCGGCCTTTCCATGCGTGGTGTAGGGTCAAATAGACCGTCAACAAAACAACCCATGGAAGGTAAAAATGAAGGGTGCGGGCGGATCAAAACCGGGTGGGGTGCAGGCATCGCGACATCATGGCGAAGATCGCAATCGACGATAGCCGGTGTAAACCCACCAGTGTGGCCCGTAACGGAGCCCTTCAACTTACCGATTAATTTCACTTGACGTGAAACCGGCGGACCCGGGATCACCGAAGCTATGAGCTTAGTCCTGAATGGCGCGAGAGCAACGAGGGACTAAAAAGAGGTGCGACACTTGGTCGCGCTTTGAGGCGGGAACTGCCGCACCAAAATGATGCGGCAGGAAATGTCCGGTAATTATTCGGCTGATTTTTCCTCTTGATTACCATGAGACAAGCTGAACACGTACGCAGCCAGCAATTGCACCTTGTCGTTACCCAGCAGATCGTTTTGCGCCGGCATATGCCCCTGGCGACCATGGCGAATGGTTTGCTGCAATTGCGCCAGGCTGGTGCCGTAAATAAAGCCCGCAGGCGCAGTCAGATCAGGCGCCCCCATCAGTTGCGTGCCTTTGCCGTTGGCGCCATGGCAGGCTACACAGGTGGTTTCGAAAGCCTGCTTGCCCGCGACCAGATCCACTGTCGTGTCCTGTGGCAAAGGCAGCCCGGCCAGATCGTGGCGCACATAGGCGGCGACGTTCTTGACGCCGTCGTCACCCAGCACTGCACCCCAGGCCGGCATCGCCGCGATGCGCCCGCCCATGATCGTGGTTTTAATGGTGTCGGCATCGCCGCCCCAGCGCCAGGTGCTGTCGGCCAGGTTGGGGAAGCCGAAGGCGCCCTTGGCATCCGAGCCGTGGCACACCGAGCAATTGGACGCAAACAGGCGACCGCCCATTTTCAGTGCCTGGGGGTCCTGGGCCACTTGCTCAACGGGCATGGCGGCGTATTTGGCGAAAATGGGGCCAAACCTGGCGTCTGCCTTGTCCATCTCCTTTTGCCATTCATTGACCCCGGTCCAGCCATCCTCGTAACCCGGCAGCAGGCCTTTCCAGTTGCCCAGGCCCGGATAGAGAATCAAATAGCCCACACCAAACACCAGCGTGCCGACGAACAACATGAACCACCATTGGGGCAGCGGGTTGTCGTACTCTTCGATGCCATCAAAGCTGTGGCCCATGGTCTCGACGGTTTCGCTTTTTCTTTCCCCCTTGCGGGTACTGATCAACAGCCAGGTCAGGCCGACCAGCGTGCCAATGGTCAGCACGCAGATATAGATACTCCAGAAGGTGGTCATTGTTTATTGCTCCTAGACGCTTGTTCTTGCTCGACGTGTTTAATCGCCTCTGGATCGTCTTTGAATGGCAGTAGGGTCGCGTCTTCAAACTCCGACTTGCGCCGCGGGCTGAATACCCACAGCGCCAGGCCGATAAAGGCCACCGCCACCACGACTGTGCCGAGGCCGCGGATCATTCCGCTACTCATGTCAAACATGGCTCACCTCTTGCTCTTGATGGCAGTGCCGAGCACTTGCAGGTAGGCCACCAGCGCGTCCATTTCGGTCTTGCCCTGCACCGACTGTCTGGCGTTGGCGATGTCTTCGTCGGTGTATGGCACGCCCAGGGTGCGCATCACTTCGAGTTTCTTTTGGGTATGGCTGTCATCCACAGGTTCCGACACCAGCCACGGGTAGGCGGGCATTTTCGACTCCGGCACAACGTTGCGCGGGTTGTACAAATGCGCGCGGTGCCAGTCGTCCGAGTAGCGTGCGCCGACCCGCGCCAGGTCCGGTCCGGTACGTTTGGAGCCCCACAGGAACGGGTGGTCCCAGACGCTTTCACCGGCGACCGAGTAATGGCCATAGCGCTCGGTCTCGGCCCGGAACGGACGGATCATCTGCGAGTGGCATTGCACGCAGCCTTCGCGAATGTAGATGTCACGCCCTTCCAGTTGCAGCGCGGTGTAAGGCTTCATGCCTTCGACCGGGGTATTGGTCACATCCTCAAAGAACAGCGGCACGATTTGCGTCAGGCCGCCGACGCTCACACAGAGGATCATCAGCAACAGCATCAGGCCGATATTTTTTTCAATGATTTCGTGTTTCATGGCGAACTCCTCAGGCCGTCTGCGCGGCGGCTACGACTTCAGCGGGCTCGGCGTTACGCACGGTGCGCCAAGTGTTGTAAGCCATCAGCAACATGCCACTGAAGAAGATCGCCCCGCCGATCAGTCGCACGACATAGCCCGGGTGGCTGGCCACCAGGGTTTCGACGAAGGAGTAGGTCAGCGTGCCGTCTTCGTTGACTGCGCGCCACATCAGGCCCTGGGCGATGCCGTTGACCCACATCGAGGCGATGTAAAGCACGGTACCGATAGTGGCAAGCCAGAAATGCGCGTTGATCAGGCCCATGCTGTACATCTGCGGGCGACCGAAAATTTTCGGGATCATGTGATACAGCGCACCGATCGAAATCATCGCTACCCAGCCCAGCGCACCTGCGTGTACGTGGCCGATGGTCCAGTCGGTGTAGTGGGAGAGGGCGTTGACGGTCTTGATCGCCATCATCGGGCCTTCGAAGGTCGACATCCCGTAGAACGCCAGCGACACCACGAGGAAGCGCAGGATCGGGTCGCTGCGCAACTTATGCCAGGCCCCGGAGAGCGTCATCATGCCGTTGATCATGCCGCCCCAGCTTGGCGCCAGCAGGATCAGTGACATCACCATGCCCAGCGACTGGGCCCAGTCCGGCAACGCGGTGTAGTGCAAGTGGTGCGGGCCGGCCCAGATGTAAAGGGTGATCAGGGCCCAGAAGTGCACGATCGACAGGCGATAGGAATAGATAGGGCGTTCGGCCTGTTTGGGCACGAAGTAGTACATCATCCCCAAAAAACCTGCCGTCAGGAAAAAGCCCACGGCGTTATGGCCGTACCACCACTGCACCATGGCGTCAGTCGCGCCGCCATACAGCGAGTAGGACTTGGTGAAACTGACCGGGATTTCCAGGTTGTTGACGATGTGCAAGATGGCCACGGTCACGATGAACGCGCCGAAGAACCAGTTGCCCACGTAAATGTGTTTGGTCTTGCGCTTCATGATCGTGCCGAAAAACACGATGGCATAAGCGACCCAGACAATGGTGATCAGGATATCGATCGGCCACTCAAGCTCGGCGTATTCCTTGGAGCTGGTGTAGCCCAGCGGCAGGCTGATGGCAGCCAGCAAAATCACCAGTTGCCAACCCCAAAAGGTAAACATGGCGATCTTCGGCGCGAACAGCGTTGCCTGGCAGGTACGTTGTACCGAGTAAAAGGAGGATGCAAACAATGCACAACCGCCAAAGGCGAAGATCACCGCGTTGGTGTGCAAAGGGCGCAGGCGCCCGAAACTGGTCCATGGCAAATTGAAGTTAAGTTCTGGCCAGACCAGCTGCGCGGCGAGAAATACGCCGAGCCCCATACCGACGATGCCCCAAACCACCGTCATAATGGCAAATTGGCGGACCACCTTGTAGTTGTAGGCAGTACTTGTAGAAGTGTTCATGGTTCCCCATCCACGGTTCAGGCGAATACAAAGGCACGCCTGGAGTTATAGGCAGACTAAAAGCGAGGCAAGCATGGGCGTAGCAGGCAAGGCCGGTATTGACAGGGATCAATGGGCGCAATGCGTACAGGAGCAGGGCTGGTTATGGAATCCGGCCTCGGACGAGGTGAAAAGCGCGCAACCGCAGACCTTGATCCTGGCCCATGGTGCAGGTGCTCCGATGGACAGTGCCTGGATGACCGGTATGGCTGAACGCCTTGCGGCACGAGGGGTGAACGTATTGCGCTTCGAGTTCCCGTACATGGCGCAACGCCGGCTCGATGGTGGCAAAAGGCCGCCAAACCAGCAGGCCAAATTGCTCGAATGCTGGCGCCAGGTGTATGCCGGGGTGCGACAGCATGTCGCCGGGCAAATTGCGATTGGCGGCAAGTCCATGGGCGGGCGCATGGCCAGTCTGGTGGCTGATGAACTGGGAGTTGATGCTCTGGTCTGTCTGGGCTACCCGTTTTACGCCTCCGGCAAACCGGAAAAACCGCGGGTGGCGCACTTGGCGGAGCTGCAGACAGCCACCCTGATCGTGCAGGGCGAACGCGATGCCCTGGGCAACCGGCAAGCCGTCGAGGCTTACACGCTGGCGCCGGGCATTGAACTGCACTGGTTAGTGGCGGGGGATCACGACTTGAAGCCGCTCAAGGTATCGGGGTTTACCCATGAACAGCATCTGGACGCCGCTGCCGACAAAATCGCGCAATGGCTCCCCCTGTAGGAGCGAGCTTGCTCGCGAGCTGTTCAAGCGAAGCGCTCGCGAGCAAGCTCGCTCCTACAGGTAAAGGGGGGCAGTGCTTAACGGTTGAACCGCTCCACCAGCGAATACTGGGTGTTTACGGTGCGGGTCAGTTCTTCGCTCAATAGCGCCGAATGCTGGGCCTGCTCTGAAGTCTGGTCCGCCAGGTCGGCAATGGTGCTGATGTTGCGGCTGATTTCTTCAGCCACTGCGCTTTGCTCTTCGGTGGCGGCCGCGATCTGGGTGGTCATGTCGGTGATATTGGCCACCGCTTCACTGATGCCCACCAGCGCCTTGTCGGCTTCCAGTACCCGGGCCACGCCTTCTTCAGCCTGGCGATGCCCGGCATTCATGGTCTGTACGGCAGTGGCCGCAGTCTGCTGCAACTTGGCGATCAGGCCATGAATCTGTCCGGTCGACAGGCTGGTGCGTTGTGCCAGTTGGCGCACTTCGTCAGCCACCACGGCAAAGCCCCGGCCCATCTCGCCGGCACGCGCGGCTTCGATGGCTGCGTTCAGGGCCAGCAGGTTGGTCTGGTCGGCAATGCCCTTGATCACGTCAACCACGCCGCCGATTTCATCGCTGTCTTTGGCCAGCTGAGTGACCGTCGCCCCGGTTTCACCGACCACGATGGACAAGCGTTCAATCGCCTCGCGGGTTTCACCGGCGATGTCACGCCCGCGACCCGTCAGGCGATTGGCCTCTTGAGTCGCGTCAGCCGTGCGCTGTACGTGGCTGGCCACTTCTTGCGTGGTGGCAGCCATCTGGTTAACGGCGGTGGCGACTTGTTCGGTTTCGACTCGCTGGCGCTCAAGCCCCGTGGAGCTGTTGTGTGCCAATACATCGGCTTGACGGGCCTGCTCGCTCAAATGTTCGGCAGTGTCCTGCAGTCGGGTCAAACAGGTCTTCAGGCGCGCTTCCTGGCTCAGAATCGACATTTCCAGACGCGCTTGCGGGCCACGGCTGTCGGTGTACATCTGGGCAATCAACGGGTCAGAGGTGGTTTGTTCGGCCAGGCGCAGCAAGCGCTTGATCCCGCGTTGTTGCCAGCTCAGGCCAAGCAACCCCAGCGGGATCGACAGCGCGGCCGCCAGGGCAAAGCCCCAGCTGGAGTTGAGCAGGGCGCCAATCATGAAACTCAGTTGGCTGACCAGAATGAAGGGCAGCCAGTCCTGCAGCACGGGGAGCCATTTGTCGCGCTGTGGCACCGCCGACTTGCCGCGATTAAGGCGCGAATACAGAGCTTCGGCACGACGGATCTGTTCGCCGGTGGGCTTGACCCGGACCGACTCATAGCCCACCACACGCTCATTCTCGAATACCGGGGTCACGTAAGCGTTGACCCAGTAATGGTCACCGTTGCGGCAACGGTTTTTCACAATGCCCATCCATGGCGCGCCTTTTTTCAAGGTGCTCCACATGTGTTCAAAGACGGGAGAAGGAACATCCGGATGACGCACGAGGTTGTGCGGTGCGCGTATCAGCTCTTCACGCGAGAACCCGCTGATCTCGACAAAGGCATCGTTGCAATAGGTAATTACACCTTTGGCATCGGTGGTGGAAATCAACCGTTGTTGAGCGGGGAAAGTGCGTTCGCGTTGGGTGACGGGCTGGTTATTACGCATGTCGTATCTATCCGTAAGACTTTGACAGGCTGTCGGCACGCACAGGGATTTGTTTAATTATTAATTCGGCTGCCGCAGGTGACCAGACACCCCGGCAGCCTTTGTGTATCAGGGCGCCAGCATCGGATAAGTGAAGAATACGAAGTGCAACAGGTTAAGCCCGAAGTGAGTGGCGATCGCCGAACTCAGGCCGCCAAAACGCCAGGCCAGGCCATAACCAAGACCGGCAATACCCGACAGCAGTACCCAATGCCAGCCTGCGGCCATATGCGCCAGGCCGAACAATAGCGCAGCAATGACCAGTGCCAGTGTCTGGCCGTAGGGCAGCTGTTTAAACCAGCGACTCAAACTGCCCTGGATGTAGCCGCGAAACAGGGCTTCTTCGACCAGTGTTACCAGCAGTAAATTGTTCAGCACCCAGATCCAGCCGTGTGCTGGCCATTTAGGGGCCCAGGTGATCATGCCCAGCAGCATCGCGCCGCCAAGCGCGGCAATTGCCACCAGTACCAGGGCCATCAACGTGGCGCCAAACGAGACTCGCCAGGAAAAGCGTGGCGCTATCCAGGGGCATACCAGTAATAGCCAGAAGCCAATCAGCGGCTTGTCCAGATTGAGGTACAACGAGAAGGGCACGGCGTCCGGCGTCAGCCGTTCGGGGTTGATGGCGCGGCCATTATGGAAACCGGGTAGCCAGTGCAGTGCCAGGGCCAGGGCCAGTAATACAAACAGCGCGTGACCGGCATAACGCAGCCATTGCTGGCGGTGCTGACGGGCTGCGAGCCCGGACAGAATCAGGGCAAACAACGCGATAAGAGCCTGGGCGCCCAATTGGCCGTAGCTCAGGGCAAGGCAGTAGCCGAGGGTAAGAAATGCCAGATAAGGCCATGGCAGAGCAATCATGAAAATCCTTGGAATCGTTAAAAAAAACGCCCCGAATGCATGTCGGGGCGCGTCAGTATAACAATACAGATGCAAAAGATTCTCAACGCAAGTTCCGTGATCCGAGCCCGGCCTGGAACACACCGGGTGGATACGATCTCACTGACACCCCACCACCTGTAGCAGCGAGCTTGCCTCGCGAGCCTTTCAGCGCGCCCCGCAACAGCTCGTTCCTACAGGTATCCAGCCAGTTTCAGGAGGCAATCAACTGCCGCAATACATAGTGCAGAATCCCGCCCGCCTTGAAGTACTCGACCTCATTCAGGGTATCGATCCGGCACAGCACCTCGACTTTCTCCTGTTGACCATCCTCACGGGTGATAACCAGCGTCAGGTTCATCCTTGGCTGCAGTTCGGCACCGGTCAGCCCCAGGATATCCAGAGTCTCCTTGCCGGTGAGCTTCAGGTTCTTGCGGTTCTGATCCAGTTTGAATTGCAGCGGCAGCACGCCCATGCCCACCAGGTTCGAGCGATGGATGCGCTCAAAACTCTCGGCAATCACCGCTTTGACCCCCAGCAGGTTCGTGCCTTTGGCGGCCCAGTCACGGCTGGAGCCGGTGCCGTACTCTTGGCCGGCAATCACCACCAGGGGAGTGCCCGATGCCTGATAGCGCATCGCTGCATCATAGATCGGCAGTTTTTCGCCACTCGGAATGTAGATCGTGTTGCCACCTTCTTCGCCGCCGAGCATCTCGTTGCGAATCCGGATGTTGGCAAACGTGCCGCGCATCATCACTTCGTGGTTACCGCGCCGCGAACCATAAGAGTTGAAGTCCCGAGGTTCGACGCCTTTCTCGCGCAGATAGCGCCCGGCCGGGCTGTCGACCTTGATATTGCCGGCAGGGGAAATGTGGTCGGTGGTCACCGAGTCGCCGAGCAACGCCAGCACGCGCGCGCCCTTGACGTCCTTGATCACCGGTAGCGGGCCGCCAATGTCATCGAAGAAGGGTGGATGCTGGATGTAGGTCGAATCTTTCTGCCAGACATAAGTCGCCGCCTGTGGCACCTCGATGGCCTGCCATTGTTCGTCACCGGCAAATACCTCGGCGTACTCCTTGTGGAACATGGCGGTCGTCACCTGTGCTACGGCATCGGCGATTTCTTTCTGGCTGGGCCAGATATCGCGCAGGTACACCGGTTTGCCGTCTTTGCCGATGCCCAGCGGTTCAGTGCTGATATCAATGCGCACGCTGCCGGCCAGGGCATAGGCCACAACCAGCGGCGGCGAAGCCAGCCAGTTGGTTTTCACCAGTGGGTGAACGCGCCCTTCAAAGTTGCGGTTGCCCGAGAGTACCGAAGCCACGGTCAGATCAGACTGGGTGATGGCCTTTTCAATTGGCTCGGGCAACGGCCCGGAGTTGCCGATGCACGTGGTGCAGCCGTAGCCGACCAGCGCAAAGCCCAGTTGGTCGAGGTACTGGGTCAGACCTGCGGCCTTGTAGTAGTCAGTCACCACCTTGGAGCCCGGGGCCAGCGACGTTTTCACCCACGGCTGGCTTTTCAGGCCCTTTTCGACCGCTTTTTTGGCCACCAGCCCTGCAGCCATCATCACACTCGGGTTGGAGGTGTTGGTGCACGAGGTAATGGCCGCGATCACCACGGCGCCGTTTTTCAGGCGATAGGTTTGACCTTCAACGCTGTAGTCCACCTCACCGATCAAGTCGGCATTGCCCACGGCCACGCCACCGCCGCCTTCACTTTCAAGGCGGCCTTCTTCTTTGTTGGTCGGTTTGAATTGCAGGCTCATGAAATCGTTAAATGCCTGCCCTACATTGGGCAGTGACACCCGGTCTTGCGGGCGCTTCGGCCCGGCAAGGCTGGCTTCGACGCTGCCCATGTCGAGTTCCAGGGTTTCGCTGAAGACCGGCTCCTGGCCAGGCATACGCCACAGTCCCTGCTCTTTGCAGTAGGCCTCGACCAATTTGACCGCAGCCTCGGGCCGCCCGGACAAACGCAGATAATCCAGGGTGATCTGATCGACCGGGAAAAACCCGCAGGTGGCGCCATACTCCGGTGCCATGTTGGCAATGGTGGCGCGGTCAGCCAGTGGCAGATCCGCCAGGCCGTCGCCGAAAAACTCGACGAACTTGCCGACAACCCCCTTGCTGCGCAGCATTTGCGTCACCGTCAGCACCAGGTCGGTGGCGGTGATGCCTTCTTTCAGTTTGCCGCTGAGTTTAAAACCCACCACTTCCGGGATCAGCATCGACACTGGCTGGCCGAGCATCGCGGCTTCGGCTTCAATGCCGCCCACGCCCCAGCCCAAGACACCCAGGCCATTAATCATGGTGGTGTGGGAGTCGGTACCGACCAGTGTGTCGGGGAACGCGTAAGTCCGGCCGTCTTCGTCCTTGGTCCAGACTGTCCGTCCCAGGTATTCCAGGTTTACCTGATGGCAGATTCCGGTGCCGGGCGGCACGACGCTGAAGTTGTCAAAGGCATCCTGGCCCCAGCGCAGGAACGCATAACGTTCACCGTTGCGTTCCATCTCAATATCAACGTTTTGTTCAAAGGCGTCCGGGCTGGCGAATTTGTCGACCATTACTGAGTGGTCGATCACCAGGTCTACTGGGGACAGCGGATTGATTCGTTGCGGATCGCCGCCGGCCTTGGCCATCGCCGCACGCATGGCGGCCAGATCGACCACGGCCGGTACGCCGGTAAAGTCCTGCATCAATACCCGGGCCGGGCGGTACTGGATTTCCCGGTCGCTGCGCCGTTCCTTGAGCCAGGCGGCCAGCGCCTTGAGGTCCGGCCCGGTGACGGTCTTGCCGTCTTCCCAGCGCAGCAGGTTTTCCAGCAATACTTTGAGCGACATGGGCAGCCGGCTTAAATCGCCCAGTGATCTGGCGGCAAGCGGCAAGCTGAAATAGTGATAAGTCTTGTCGTCGACTTTTAGTGTGGCGAGGGTGTTCAGGCTATCAAGGGAGGACATGAAATGACTCCTTTTGACCCGCACGGTACGGATCGTGTGGAACGAACAGAGCTTCTAACGTAGCCCTGAATCATTGATCTGGCTAATAACTGGACTGTCTATAAGGGTTCAAGGTTCCGAACTCAGTTATCATGCTGGCCTTTTCGTGACAGTCCTTGCTCCAAATCAAGGATGCGCAGCCGGCCAATTCCCGCCTGCTGCCCAGGAGTAATTCAATGAACACCGTTTTTATGCATTGCCGGCCCGGTTTTGAAGGCGAAGTCTGCTCCGAAATCGCCGAGCATGCTGCCCGCCTCAATGTCTCTGGTTATGCCAAGGCCAAGCCAAGCAGTGCCTGTGCCGAATTTGTCTGTACTGAAGAAGGCGGCGCCGAACGCCTGATGCGCGGCTTGCGTTTTGCCGAACTGATTTTCCCGCGTCAGTGGGCCCGGGGCGGTTTTATCGAACTGCCGGAAACCGACCGGATCAGCGTCATTCTTCAGCACATGGCCGACTTTCCGGTCTGTGGCAGCCTGTGGCTGGAAATGGTCGACACCAATGACGGCAAAGAGCTGTCCAACTTTTGCAAGAAGTTCGATGCCCATTTGCGCAAGGCCCTGATCAAGGCCGGCAAGCTGGTAGAGGATGATGAGCACAAGCCACGGTTGCTGCTGACCGTTAAAAGTGGTCGCGAACTGTTCCTCGGCCTGGCCGAGTCGAACAACTGCGCCATGTGGCCGATGGGCATCCCGCGGTTGAAATTCCCCCGTGAGGCGCCGAGCCGTTCGACCCTCAAGCTGGAAGAGGCGTGGCACCATTTTATCCCCCGCGACCAGTGGGATGAGCGCCTGCACAGTGACATGACCGGAGTTGACCTTGGCGCTGCGCCCGGTGGCTGGACCTGGCAGCTGGTCAATCGCGGCATGATCGTTACCGCCATCGACAACGGCCCGATGGCCGAAAGCCTGATGGACACCGGTTTGGTGCAGCACTTGATGGCGGATGGTTTTACCTTCAAGCCCAAGCAGCCAGTGGACTGGATGGTCTGCGACATCGTGGAAAAGCCTGCCCGCAATGCGGCGATGCTTGAAGAGTGGATCGGCGAAGGTCACTGCCGCGAAGCGGTGGTCAACTTGAAATTGCCGATGAAACAGCGTTATGCCGAAGTGCGGCGCTTGCTTGATCGCATTGCTGACGGTTTCAAGGAGCGCGGTATCCAGGTCGAAATTGGCTGCAAGCAGCTGTACCACGACCGCGAAGAAGTGACCTGCCATTTGCGTCGACTGGACGTGAAAAAAACCAAATCCCGTTGATTCAGGAGTTACTGATGAGTTTTGCTGATTTGCCGGTTGACGGCACGCTGGACGCCACCGGGCTCAACTGCCCTGAGCCGGTGATGATGCTGCACCAGCACATTCGCGACCTGGCACCGGGCGGCTTGCTGAAGGTCATCGCCACGGACCCCTCGACCCGGCGTGACATCCCCAAGTTCTGCGTGTTTCTGGACCATGAACTGGTGGGGCAGCAGGAAGAAGCGGGCACCTACCTGTACTGGATTCGCAAGAAGCAGGATTAAACAAGCCTAACCCCTGTAGGAGCGAGCTTGCTCGCGAGCCGTTCAATGCGAAGAGCTCGCGAGCAAGCTCGCTCCTACGGTGTGTGTTTATGCCATGCGAATCCGTTTTTTGGCGCTGGGGGTCAGACTTACGCTGAGCACACCGCAGGCTTGAACATGACTGGATCCCTGTAGGAGCGAGCTTGCTCGCGAGCCGTTCAATGCGAAAAGCTCGCGAGCAAGCTCGCTCCTACGGTGTGTGTTTATGCCATGCGAATCCGTTTTTTGGCGCTGCGAGTCAGACTTACGTTAAGCACACCGCAGGCTGAGCATGACTGGATCCCTGTAGGAGCGAGCTTGCTCGCGAGCCGTTCAATGCGAAGAGCTCGCGAGCAAGCTCGCTCCTACGGTGTGTGTTTATGCCATGCGAATCCGTTTTTTGGCGCTGCGGGTCAGGCGTACGCTAAGCATCAGCGCTGCGCAGGTAAGCCCCACGATCAAGCCTTGCCACAGCCCGCTCGGACCATTGGCCGGGCCTAACCAGTCCGTCAGCCCCAGCGCGTAACCCACCGGCAAGCCAATTCCCCAATACGCAAATAGAGTCAGGATCATCGTCACCCGCGTGTCCTGGTAGCCGCGCAACGCGCCTGCGGCAGTTACCTGGATTACATCCGAGAACTGGTACAGGGCCGCAAACATCAGCAGCATGGTCGCCACTTCGATCACCACCGGGTCGGCGGTGTAAACAGTGGCAATCTGCTGACGCAGCAACAGTATCAAACTGGCTGACATGCACGCCCACACCAGTGCCGTGCCCATACCCACACCCGCCACAAAGCGTGCTTCGCGCG
This sequence comes from Pseudomonas sp. TWR2-1-1, assembly GCF_049897045.1. NCBI lineage: Bacteria > Pseudomonadati > Pseudomonadota > Gammaproteobacteria > Pseudomonadales > Pseudomonadaceae > Pseudomonas > Pseudomonas sp. TWR2-1-1. Next base: position 298,848 of record NZ_JAFCVM010000004.1, on the reverse strand, counting down.
GTTGCTGGCGGCCCAGGGCCTGCCCCACGCGTACGGTAATTGCCATGCCCAGGGAGTACGGGATCATAAACACCAGCGAGCTGAAGTTCAGGGCGATTTGATGGCCTGCGACCACCGTTGCCCCGAGGCTGCCAATCAACAGCGCGATCACCGCAAAAATGCTCGACTCGGCAAATACCGCAATGCCGATCGGTAGCCCCACACTCAGCAAGCGCTTGATGATTGCCCACTGCGGCCATTCAAAATGGCTGTACACCCGGCTCGACTGGTAGATCGCACCGCGCCAGGTCCAGGCCACCATGCCCAGCGCCATGAACCACATCACAATGGCTGTCGCCCAGCCACAGCCCACGCCGCCCATGGCCGGGACACCCAAGTGCCCATAAATGAATACGTAGTTGATCGGGATATTGAGCGCCAGCGCACACAACCCCAGCACCATGCTTGGGCGCGTCCGGCCCAGGCCATCGCTGAAATTGCGCAACACGCAATACAGCCCCACCGCCGGCATGCCGCTGGCGATCCCGTGCAAGTAGCCCATGCACGGCTCAATCAGGTCCGCGGCGACGTTCATCAGGTGCAGCAGCGGTTCTGCCGCCAGCAGGATAAATGCCGCGCACAGCCCGGTGATCAGCGCGAGCCACAGGGCCTGGCGCACGATCGGGCCGATTTCCTGGTGACTGTTGGCGCCAAAGCGCTGGGCGACTTTGGGTGTGGTCGCCAGCAGGATTCCTGACATCAACAAAAACACTGGTATCCAGATGGAGTTGCCCAGTGCCACGGCCGCCAGGTCACGGGGCCCGACACGTCCCGCCATGACCGCATCGACAAAGCCCATGGCCGTGGTGGCGACCTGGGAGATGATGATTGGAAATGCCAGCCCCAACAGAGCACGCACTTCGGTGCGGACCCGTGCCGGGCGGCTGACAGGGGTAGGGGGGGTATCAATGACAGAGTTCACAAGCGTGCATCCACAGTGTTTAACGCGCAAAGCCGGCGATTGTACGCTTGCCCCCTGTGGGCGCAAAACCTTGAGTTGTACGGGCTTTGTAAGCGTATGCCATGGTCCGCTGGCTCATTCATTGTTACAACGCCTACACTGCCACTCCGCCAAAGGAGCCTGCCATGTTGATTGTTGCTGACGAAAATATCCCGCTGATCGAAGAGTTCTTTGCCGGGTTCGGTGAAATACGCCGTTTGCCGGGGCGCCAGATCACGCGTGCCGATGTGCATGCTGCCGATGTGCTGCTGGTGCGTTCGGTGACCAAAGTCGATCGCGAGTTGCTTGAAGGCAGCGCGGTACGCTTTGTCGGGACCTGCACCATCGGCACCGATCATTTGGCTCTCGACTACTTTGAACAGGCGGGTATTGAGTGGTCCAGTGCCCCGGGCTGCAACGCCCGTGGTGTGGTGGACTACGTGCTCGGCAGCTTGCTGACACTGGCCGAAATCGAAGGTGTCGACCTTGTTCAGCGCACCTATGGGGTGATCGGGGCGGGTGAAGTGGGCGGGCGTCTGGTTACGGTCCTGCGCGCATTGGGCCTCAAAGTGCTGGTCTGCGATCCGCCGCGTCAGGCCGCCGAGGGGGGCGACTACGTCACCCTTGAACACATCATCGAGCACTGCGATGTGCTCAGCCTGCATACCCCGTTAGGCAAAACCGGCAGTTTCCCGACCTGGCATTTACTGGATCAGCAGCGCCTGGAGCAGCTCAGGCCGGGTACCTGGCTGATTAACGCCAGCCGCGGTCCGGTGGTCGATAACGTTGCACTGCGAGAGGTGCTGAACCGGCGCGACGACCTGCAAGCCGTGCTCGATGTCTGGGAGCACGAGCCCGAGGTGGACCGGGAACTGGCTGACTTGTGCGTGCTGGCGACGCCTCACATCGCCGGTTATAGCCTTGAGGGTAAACAGCGGGGTACGGCGCAGATCTATCAGGCCCTGTGCGACTTCCTCGGGCAACCGGCGGTAGTGCGCCTGGCCGATTTGCTGCCGCCACCCTGGCTGGCGAAGGTCGAACTGAGTGCCAGTAGCGACCCGGGCTGGGCTTTGGCCATGCTATGCCGTGGCGTATATGACCCGCGCCGGGACGATGCAGACTTTCGCCGCAGCCTGACCGGCAGCGTCCAGGAACAGAAGCTGGCGTTCGACGGGTTACGCAAGAACTACCCCGTACGCCGTGAAATAGAAGGCCTGGCGGTGCATGTCGATGGCGATTCAGTGGCCTTGAAGCAATTGGTCAAGGCCCTGGGAGCGGTATTGGTTTAAGCGGGCGGGCACAAAAAAACCGGCCTTACTGCGTAAGACCGGTCAGTGTTCTGAGTGCTGGCATGTGGGAGCGGGCTCGCCCGCTATCCGGTTTTTCAAGCTAAACCCTGTCGTCTGCACCGCGGGCCAGCCTCGCTCCCTCAGCGTCAGTCCTTGATCACGGGCTTGACCAGACGCTGCTCCAGTTCGTGGCAGGCGTCCTGGATCATCTCTTCTGTGATCGAAATTTCCTGGCCATTTTCATCAATAATTGCGCAGCCCAATGATTGTTTGGGTTGCGTACGAATTACTGGAACCGCTTGGGCATTGTGTTGCAAATCCATGGCCTGTCTCCTCATCAGGGTGTATCGCTACTTTAGGTCCGTTTAATGACCAAGCTGTGACATGGCTTGGCGACGTACCCAGTCCAACAGAAATATCCTGAAACTTCCACCCTGATTTTAGAACGATAATGTCTATGGCTTGTTGTCTCAGGTCATATTCAAAACGATTGAGAAAGGTTTACCTCTGTAAGCCGGACTTCGTTGTAGGCTGTTCCACGCTTTCCTCTGGATGCCTACCATGCTTTCTTCGCGTCAACGCCGGGCCATTCGTCTGGCTGCCCATTTTGTAGCACCGTATCGCTGGCAGGCGGTTGGCGCCTTGTTGGCCCTGATCGTTACCGCGGGTGTCACCCTGTCGATGGGGCAGGGCATTCGTCTGCTGGTCGACAAAGGGTTCATGACCCAGTCCCCGCACCTGCTCAATCAGTCCATCGGTTATTTCCTGTTGCTGGTGCTGGCTTTGTCGGTGGGCACCTTCGTGCGTTTCTATCTGGTGTCCTGGATTGGTGAGCGGGTGGTTGCCGACATCCGGCGTCAGGTGTTCAACCACCTGATCGGTCTGCATCCGGGCTTTTATGAGAACAATCGCAGTTCGGAAATCCAGTCGCGGCTGACCACCGACACCACGTTGCTGCAATCGGTGATCGGTTCTTCGTTATCCCTGTTCTTGCGCAACTGCCTGATGGTGATCGGCGGGGTAGTACTGTTGTTTGTCACCAACCCCAAACTCACCAGCATCGTGGTGGTCGCCTTGCCCCTGGTACTGGTGCCGATCCTGTTTTTTGGCCGACGCGTGCGCACCTTGTCGCGTCAGAGCCAGGATCGCATCGCCGATGTCGGCAGCTACGTCGCCGAAGCCCTGGGCCAGATCAAAACGGTCCAGGCTTACAACCACCAGCAGCAGGATCAACAACGCTTTGCCGGCACCGTCGAAAATGCGTTTGCCACCGCACGTAAACGTATCCTGCAGCGCTCGTGGCTGATTACTCTGGTGATCCTGCTGGTGCTGGGGGCTGTGGGTGTGATGCTGTGGGTCGGCGGCATGGACGTGATCGCGGGGCGCATTACCGGCGGCGAGCTGGCGGCATTCGTGTTTTACAGCCTCATCGTCGGCAGTGCCTTTGGCACGCTGAGTGAAGTTATCGGTGAGCTGCAACAGGCTGCGGGAGCGGCTGAGCGAATTGCCGAACTGCTGCAATCCAAAAGCCTGATCATGGCGCCGAGCAGCGACTTGCTGGTATTGCCCCTGCGGGTGGCCGGTAACTTGCAGCTTGAGAACCTGTACTTTTCCTATCCGTCACGGCCTGAAAGCTATGCGATCGAAGGGCTGAGCCTTACGATCCATGCGGGCGAAACCCTGGCCCTGGTCGGTCCGTCGGGTGCAGGCAAGTCGACGCTGTTCGATTTGCTGTTGCGTTTTTACGATCCCCAGGCGGGCCAGATCCTGCTCGAAGGCCTGCCCATTACCCGGCTGGATCCGCACGATCTGCGCCGTTGCTTTGCACTGGTGGCGCAAACCCCGGCACTGTTTTTCGGCACGATTGAAGACAACATCCGCTATGGCAATGCACTGGCCAGTGACGCGCAAGTCGAAGCCGCAGCACGGATTGCCCATGCCCACGACTTCATTCAGCAAATGCCAGAGGGCTATAAAACCCATCTGGGGGATGGCGGTCTGGGCCTGTCAGGCGGGCAGCGGCAACGGCTGGCCATTGCCCGGGCGCTGCTGGTGGATGCGCCGATTCTGCTGCTGGATGAGGCCACCAGCGCCCTTGATGCCCAAAGTGAGCACTTGATCCAGCAAGCCCTGCCCAGCCTGATGCAAGGGCGCACCACTCTGGTTATCGCCCACCGCTTGGCCACCGTGCAGAATGCCGACCGGATAGCGGTGATGGATCAGGGCAAGCTGGTTGCGATTGGTACCCACGCGCAGCTGATCGCCAGCAACCCGCTGTATGCGCGGCTGGCGGCGCTGCAGTTCAATGTGGATATGGGCACGCAATGACGTGTAGGAGCGAGCTTGCTCGCGAGCTTTTAAAACAGCTCGCGAGCAAGCTCGCTCCTACAGATTTTTAGCGGTATTCACACAGGTAAGCGGTCTCGACCACAACCTTGAGCTGGAACTTGCTGTTGGCCGGTACGTTGAACTGGCTGCCGGTGACGAAAGTCTGCCACTGCTCGCTGCCCGGCAGCTTGACGCTCAACTCACCCGATACCACGTGCATGATTTCGCGCTCGGCAGTACCGAACTCGTATTCACCCGGGGCCATGACGCCAATAGTGGCTTTGCCTTCGGCTTGTGCGAAGGCAATCGACTTGACGGTACCGTCGAAGTATTCGTTGACTTTAAACATGGCGATTCCTCGGAATGGGCTAAAAATGGCTGGCCAGTATGCAGAAGCCGTTTTATCCCGTCACGCCCTTTTATGGCGGCTAAACCTTGAGAATCAGCGGTAACAGGCGTGCCGTATTACGGGCATCTTCGAGGGCGCGATGCTGTTGCCCGTTGAACTGCATGCCCGCCAGTTGCAGGGCACTGTTAAGGCCCGGCGCACGCCTTAGCTGGCGGGCCTGGGCAAACTGTTGCTTGAGGTTCATGTGCGGCAAACGAGCCAGCGCGCTGTCGAGTTTTTTCTGCTGCCATTCCTGCTCCAGTTGCTGGCGGTCGTAGTCGCCCCAACTGGCCCAGCCTTCAAGTTGGGGCAGGTGCTGGCCGAGCCAGCGCTCGAACTGTTGCCAAACCTGTACCATCGGAGCCCCTGCATCAATATTGGCTTGGGTAATACGGGTCAGTTGCCGGCAAAAAGGGGTCAGCAGCGGGCGTCGTTGCGGGCGGATGAAGCGCTGGAAATGATCCACCTCGCGTCCGGCGCGAGTGACCACACTGGCGCCGATTTCGATGACTTCCATTTCCTCAATAGGCCAGCCGCCATCATCTGTCGTCGCTTCCAGGTCAATTACCAGCCAGTGAGGCATGTGCAGCTTCCTTAAAACAGCATCGGCGTTGAGAGTGGAGCGTAGCTAAAGCAGCGCAAATTTGTAGTGGGCCAGTCAAGCCCTTGCTTGATAACCTCAGCACCCTTAAATTACGGGCACGCATGATCTCAGGTCATGCGCAGATCAATAAGTTCCAGTGATGGGCTACTCCAGAGGTGTATGGCTTTGAAGTGTTTGCCAGTGTGGATGGTCCATTGCGCATTGTTATCCTTTAGTGCGCTTTTTCAGACGCCAGTCTGGGCTGTCCAGGAAGTCAGAGTGGGGGCGGCCCATTTTCCGCCCTATACCGTGCGCCCGGAGATCGGTGTCGATACCGGCCTGTTGCCGCAGTTGCTCGATGCCCTGAACCAGCTGCAAGCCGACTATCACTTCGTCATTGTTCCGACCTCCAACGCACGGCGCTATCGTGAGTTCGAGCAGGGGCGCATGGACATGGTGCTCTTCGAAAACCCCACCTGGGGCTGGAATACCATTGCCCATAACCCGGTAGACATGGGGCTTGAAGATGTCGAGGTATTTGTCGCCAAGCGCCAGTCCGGTCGCGGCCAAGCGTATTTTGACGACCTTGCCAATAAACGGCTGGCGCTCTTTAACGGCTATCACTACGCCTTTGCCGGTTTCAAGACCTCGCCCCAGTTCTTGAGTGCCACATTCAACGCCAGCCTGACTTACTCCCACGCCGCCAATTTACAGATGGTTCTGCGCGGGCGGGCAGATATCGCGCTGATTACCCGCTCCCATCTCATCGACCTGCTGAATAAAAACCCGCAGATCGAGCCGATGGTCCTGGTGTCCGATCGTGTCGACTACATCTACCATCACTACGCCTTGCTGAGTCCGCAAGCGCCTATCAAGGGCCAGCAGCTTGCGAAGATGTTGCAGGCGCTTCGTGACAATGGCCAGTTCGCCTCGATTTTTGCCCCTTACAAGATTGCCGCTGTACCCGCGCAGGTACCCGGCGCTCAACCGGTGCCTTAAATTCTGGCCGGTGGCTCACGTCATATTGTCTGATGGAGTGTATTGGGCATCTGCACTGCAGGAGCGAGCTTGCCGTCATCCCGGATGCGGAATTAAAAAGCTCGCGAGCAAGCTCGCTCCTACAGGGGGGTGGTGGGGGGCTGTCAGCGTCTTGCAAAGGTGTCGGGCTGGGTTCCCGACACTCTGCGGCAATGAACCAGCGCATCACGAATCATGAAGTTCACCAGTGTCGGCGATACACCCAATTGCTTGGCGATGTCCTTTTGCTGCACCCCGTGCAGACGGTACATCTCGAATGCATAGCGCGTGCGATTCGGCAGTTCGGTCAACGCTACAGCGATGCGCTCCAGGGTCGAAAAGTTGATATGCGAGGTTTCCGGTGATGCGCCGTGAATGACCACATTCAAGCCTTCCTCTTCTGTGCCCGAATACTTCTGTTCGAGGGCCTGTTTGCGGTAATGGTCAATCGCCAGGTTGCGGACGATCTGAAACAAGTAACTCAGTTGCGCCTTGAATGAAGAAGTGATCTGCGGCGCTGACTGCAAGCGGAAGAAAGCATCCTGAACCACGTCTTCAGCCCTGGATCGGCAGCCGGTGATACGGGCTGCGATTTTGACCAGCGTCAGCCGATTATCTACAAAGGCTTGAAGTAAGGGTGAGTCGCACCTGCTTGTGGACACTTGTTCCGTCATGGAGATCACCTGCTGCAAATGAATGAGTGCAGCGGCTCGGGAGGCCGCGACACAGTTCGCAACAAACTAGGCTGAATGATAATTATTGTCAATTGAGAAAGAGAATTAATGGCGCGGTTGGCAGCGGATTGAGACATCGCTCACATCGCCCGTAAATGCCTCTAAAACGCCACTATTGGCCGGATTACTGGTCAGAATCAGCACCGTCCAGGCCTGTAGGAGCGAGCTTGCTCGCGAGCTGTTTGCTATTTCGCAAAGCTCGCTCCTACAGGCGTTCCGGGGTTATTTGGGACCGAGGATTTTTACCAGTTTGTCCGGCGAAGGTGCACCTTGCTGCTGTTGCAGGTTGCCTTGTTCGTCGAGGTAGAAAATCGCCGGGGTCGCTGACACATCGAGGTCGGTCATCAACTGTGCATTGGCGTCCAGCTTAGCCTGGACGTCAGCCGGGATCTTGGTCAGCGGCTTGAGCTTGCTGGCTTTGCCGGCCTGCTCATGTTCGTGCAGGGCTTGCTGAGGGTCTTTGGCAGCCAGCAATGCGGCAGATTTTGCCGGGCTGTCTTCGCGGATGATACCGACCATGATGTGGCGCAGTTGCACCTTGCCCGAATCAACCCATGGCCGGGCCTGTTCCCAGAACATGTTGCAGTACGGGCAGTTCGGGTCGCTGAACAGGTAAACAATGCGCGGTGCATCTTTTTTGCCGTCGGCAATCCAGTTGCTCTTTTCCATATTGGCCCAGACCTGCTTGGCCATCGGCTCGTACACCAGCTTTTGCAGCGGTGCCAGGCTCAGGTCGTTGCCGTTGGCGTCATACAAATTACCCACCAGTACGTTTTTGCCGTCGGGGGTCAGATACAGGGCCATGCCACGGTTCTGATACTGGGCGGCATAGCCACGCATGCCGCTGGGTGCATCGAAACTGCCAATGATTTTTGCGCCCTTGGCTTCAATCTTCTTGATCGGAGCCGGCCATTCTTCAGCGTGCAGCAGGGGCGATTGCAGCAGGGCGGCGCCCAGCAGGGTGGTTACGCTCAGGTTTAGCAGTTTGCGGTTAAACATTTTTGCAGATTCCTAGCAGGGTCGGCCTGGTGGGCCGACATTGAATTGTTCTGATCAAAGCTTTCCAGCGCGCGGGCCAGGCTGGCTTCGGACAGCTCGCCCAGGTGACTGCCCAGCAGGCGACCTTCAGGGCTGTAGAACAGGGTAGTCGGCAGGGCCATCGAGCCGACTTTTTGTGCCAGTTGGCCGCCGCTGTCGAACAGCACGTTGCTCAGGTTCAGACCCTGGGTCTCCAGGAAGGTGCTGACGCTCTGCATGCTTTCGCCCTGATTGACGAACAGGAAGGTGATGTCCTGATGGTGATGCTGTGCGTTTTGCAGCACCGGCATTTCCCGCCGGCACGGCGGGCACCAGGTGGCCCACAGGTTGATCACCAGAGGGCCGCCCTGGTAGCTGCTCAATTGCACCGACTCGCCACTGGCATTGCGCAGCACGATTTCCGGCATGCGTGTGCCTTGCTCGTAGAGGCTGGACGAGAACGTGGCCAGCAGCCAGAACGCCAGGCCAGTGCCCAGCCCCCAGCCCAGCGGGCGCCGCAGACCCGGGCGACGCCAGCCCCAGATCAGCGCGCCGACCACGACTGCCAGTAACCCCGGCCACAACACAAAACCACCGTCGCGCAGGTCGAGAATCTGCAGCAGGTCTTTCTGGAAGTAGCGCCAGTAGCTGATTACAAAGCCGATTCGGGCTACCAGCAAACCCAGCAAAAACAGGCTGAACAACGCTGACTCCGGGTTTTCGCCGCCGCGTTTGGCCACCCGCCACCCCACCAGCGTCGCCAGGGCGAGCGCCAGTATCAGCAGCAGGTGGTTGATGGCCAGGGCAAACGAACCAATGGTCAGGGTGAGCATTTAAAGGAGTTCCCGGGTGGCGTTCCAGTTATTCAAAAAGGTCTCGGCGTTGACTTCGCCGGTGATGCGTTGTGCGCGGCGCTCAACTGCGTCGGGACCGATCCAGATGAAACTGGGTGGCCCCGGCACTTGATAGCGGCCGAGCAATTCGCGGCTGGCGACATTATCGGCGGTCACGTCCAGACGCAACAGGCGCACACCTTGCAGGGCCTGCATCACCTGCGGTTTGGCAAACACCTGTTTCTCCATGACTTTGCATGACACACACCAGTCGGCGTAGTAATCCAGCAACACCCATTGCCCCTGCTCTTTGGCACTGGCCAGTTCGCGCTCCAGGCTGGCGGGGTCCTTGAGGGTGATAAAGGCATCATGGGCCGTGTTTGCGCTGCTGCTGGCGACTGTTTTGGCGGTATACACCTGTAACGGTTGCCACAGATCGGAGCCGCCCCCGGCGGCTCCCACCAGCAACAGGCCGCCCCACAGACCCGCCAGCAGGCTCAACGGGTTGAACAGGGTCCTGGCGCGCAGGAACGTCTGCGCCTGTTGCCACAGGCTGCATGCCACCAGAATCAGCAGCACGCCCCACAGTCCGAGCCACAGGGACTCGTCGAGCACCGGACGGACCAGCAGCAGGGCAGTGCCCAGGAACAGGAAGCCGAACAGGCCTTTCATCAGGTTCATCCAGGCCCCGGGCTTGGGCAGGAAGCGACTGCCCACGGTAACCAGCAGCAATAGCGGCACCCCGATGCCGAGCCCCATGACAAACAGCACCAGGCCGCCTTGCACGGCATTGCCGCTTTGCGCGATGTACAGCAGAGCGCCTGCCAGCGGGGCGGTCATGCACGGGCCGACCAGCAAACCGGAGAGCGCGCCAAGAATGCCCGCGCCCAGCAGGCTGCCACCTTTGCGTCCGCGCCCGGCGTTTTCCAGCCGGTCACGCAGCGATGCGGGCAGCTGCAATTCGAAGAAGCCAAACATGGGCAGCGACAACACGACAAACAGTGCGGCAAAACTGCCCAGCAACCAGGGCTGTTGCAGCAGTGCCTGCAAGTTGGCGCCCAGTAATGCGGCGAGTACGCCGAGCCCGGCATACACCAGCGCCATGCTGATGACATAACTGCCCGCCACCGCCAAACCGCGTCCGGCGCTGGCACCGCTGCCCACTACCAGTCCGGCCAGAATCGGCAGCATCGGCAACGAGCACGGGGTAAATGCCAGTAGCAGGCCCAGGCCGAAAAACAGCAATAAACTCCAGCCCAGCGAACGCTGTTGCAAGCTGGCGGCCAGGGACTGGTCCTGAGCCTGGCCTTGCGCTGCGACCGGCGCAGTGCCGCCCAGATCCAGGGTCTGGCTTTGCGGCGGGTAGCACAGGCCGGCATCGGCACAGCCTTGCCAGCTGACTTTGACCTGGCCGCTGGCACCTGCCGGAATCAGTAATTCAACGCTGTCCCGATACACCTGGGTTTCGCCAAAAAACTCGTCACTGTGCTCCAGCCCTTGAGGCAACGCAGGCTTGTGTGCCTCGTCCAGGCCGTCAAACTTGAAGCGTTTCTGGTACAGGTAATAGGTATCGGCAATCTTCCAGTGCAGGCGGGTTTCGCCGGATTGCAGGGCTTCAGAGCTGAACTCGAAGGCTTTATTGGCAGGCAGGAAGTCGGGCTGTGCAAAAGGATCACCCGTGCCCTTGGCTTGAGCCAGGCCGGCGAAACACACCAGCAACAAAGTCATCAACAAACGCATCTTTAAAACCTTAAGCAATCACAAGTGGCGCTACAGTGCTGGCAACCCATTAACTGATCATTAAACGCCGTACAGCCAGTTGACACACCATCGGCTCTTTGGCGGCATAATCGGCCCTTAATCCCGGCGCTTTTTAATCGGCCACATTTACGCGGGTATCAGCATGCATGTACTGGTTTGCGAAGACGACGAACTGATTGCCAGCGGCATTGTGGCCGGGCTCACGGCTCAAGGCCTGACGGTGGAACACGTCGGCACGGCCGCAGCGGCCAGGGCCATGCTCAAAGTGGCGGAGTTCGATGTGATGGTGCTCGATCTTGGCCTGCCGGATGAAGACGGCCTCAAGCTGTTGCAACAGTTGCGTCAGCAAGGCTTCGAACTGCCGGTACTGGTGCTAACCGCGCGCGACTCGGTGACGGACCGGGTCGATGGCCTGCAAGCCGGAGCCGATGATTACCTGCTTAAACCCTTTGATCTGCGCGAGCTCGCAGCCCGTTTGCACACCCTGTTACGCCGGGTGGCCGGGCGCAGCGTCAATCTGATCGAGCATGGTCAGCTGAGCTATGACCCCAGCAGCCGCGTGACCCTGCTTGCCGGTCAGCCGGTGGACCTGTCGCGTCGCGAGCAGGCGCTGTTGCAAGCCTTGCTGCACAACCGCGGCCGGGTCCTGTCCAGCGAGCAACTCAAGGACAGCATCTATGGCTTTGGCGACGAACTGGAGAGCAATGCCTTGAACGTGCATATCCATCACCTGCGCCGAAAGCTGGGCAATGGCATCGTTGAAACCGTTCGTGGTCTGGGCTATCGCCTGGGCCCGGCCGATGGTGTCGGGCAGCCATGATGAGCATGCGACTGCGTTTGAGCCTGACCATCGGCTCGGCGTTTGTGCTGGTCTGGGCCTTGGCCGCAGCCTGGATGCTCAGCGATCTGCGCCAGCAAATGATGTTCTCCCTTGATCAACGGCTGGTGGCTTCGGCGCGGATGGTGGCCGGTCTGCTGGAGCAGTTGCCGCAATTGCCGGTCAAGGGCGAGGGGACCCATTTCAGTGCCGAACAGCTGACCATCCCAGGCGGCATGGCCTGCCAGGTCAGTTCTTTGCGCGGGGAGATTCTGGCCCGCAGTCACAACAATCCGGACCAGCCGATGCAGTCCGCGGCGGCCGGTTTTCATGATCAGACCATTGATGGCGCCACCTGGCGCACCTTCACCCTGGATCGCGGCGATGTGCGGATCACCACCGCGGACCGCCAGGTTGAACGCGAAGCGCTGAACCTCTCGGTATTGCTCGCGGCTTCGGTGCCGGTGGGCATGGCGTTGATGGTGTGCCTGCTGCTGTTGTGGCTGGGCATCGGCCAGGGGCTGGCGCCACTGCAGCGCATGCGTGCCGCCCTGATGCGGCGCGATGCCGATTCGCTGCAACCCTTGCAGATAGAACCGCTGCCCAGCGAACTGAAACCGCTGCTCGACTCCCAGAACCAGTTATTTGAACGCATCGCCAAAGCCATTGAGCGTGAGCGGCGCCTCACAGGTGATGCCGCCCATGAACTGCGCAGCCCCCTGACGGCGATCAAAACCCACCTGCAGGTGGCGCGCATGACCGATGGCGCCGCGCGTGAGCAGTCCCTGGCCCACGCTGAAACCGCGGCTGACCGCTTGCATCGCACTCTCGAACAGTTGCTGTTGCTGGCGCGGGTGGAGGGCAGCCTGTCCTTCGATGACGGCGTGCAGTGTTCGGCCGAGCAAGTGGCACGGCTGGCGATCCATGATGCGGCGAGTGGCGCGGCTGAGCGCATTGACCTGCAACTGCCTGAAGGGCTGCCGGGCACTGCACTGCAAGTGCCTTCGGTACTGGCGATTGCCGCACTGCGCAATTTGCTGGATAACGCCCTGCGCCATACCCCGGCTGATACCCAGGTTGAATTGTCGCTGCGGGTTGAAGGCCCTTACGTGCATTTTGTGGTGCGCGACCACGGCCCGGGCATCCCGCCAGAAACCCTGCAGCACATGACCCAGCGCTTCTGGCGCAATGGCAACAGTAATGGCTGTGGCCTGGGCCTGGCCATCGTGCAAGCGATAGTCGAGCGTTGTGGCGGCGACCTGAGTTTTGATAGTCGGGCCGACGGTTTGCGGGTTGAACTGCGGATGCCATTGCAAACCGCGTGAAGTGTCTATGGGCGCTGGCTTCCCAGCGATACTGGCGCCTCGGACTATCTGAACGTGCCAGTTAACCCCATCGCTGGCAAGCCAGCTCCCACACGGTAAGGGGCTGGCTTTTTTTCAACGGTTTTATTGATCTGAATCTTGTCGCTCAGCGATTTTTCTGGAACGATCCCCCCCTCCAATAAACACCCGCAACAGCGCTTTAACAGGCGCTTGCGCAGTATTTTCGGCGCTGCCAAAGCGTGCTGTTTTCCCTTTTTCCTGGCCGATAAACGCCGCGTTTATCCGGTTTGCGGACCCCGTAAAAGACCAAGAACTCAAGGTAGAAAAAAATGAAGGATTCAACGCTTGATCACCGACCTGACGGGGAAGAACCAGAGCTCAAACGCAGTCTGTCCAATCGTCACATTCAACTGATCGCCATTGGCGGAGCCATCGGTACGGGCCTGTTCATGGGCTCGGGCAAAACTATCAGCCTAGCGGGTCCCTCGATCATCTTTGTCTACATGATCATCGGTTTCATGCTGTTTTTCGTCATGCGCGCCATGGGCGAATTGCTTTTATCCAACCTCAATTACAAGTCTTTCATAGATTTTTCAGCTGACCTGCTGGGCCCCAGGGCCGGCTACTTTACCGGCTGGACATACTGGTTTTGCTGGATCGTGACAGGCATTGCCGATGTCATCGCCATCTCCGGCTACACCCAGTTCTGGTTCCCCGACATCCCCTTGTGGTTGCCTGCAATTGCTTGTGTGGCCTTGCTGCTGTCGCTGAATCTGATCACGGTGAAAATGTTCGGTGAGCTGGAGTTCTGGTTCGCCATGATCAAAATCGTGGCCATTTGCGCGCTGGTCTGTACCGGCCTCTACATGGTGGTTACCGCTTTTCAGTCGCCGAACGGCAACACGGCTTCGGTGGCCAACCTGTGGAATGACGGCGGCATGTTCCCCCATGGCTTGATGGGCTTCTTCGCCGGCTTTCAAATTGCTGTCTTTGCCTTTGTCGGCATTGAGCTGGTAGGCACAACCGCTGCCGAAACCAAGAACCCGGAACGCAATTTGCCACGGGCGATCAATTCAATCCCGCTGCGCATCATCATGTTTTATGTGTTCGCGTTGATTGCGATCCTGGCCGTTACTCCATGGCGCGATGTAGTCGCCAACAAAAGCCCCTTCGTCGAACTCTTCATGCTTGCCGGTCTGCCGGCTGCCGCAGGCATCATCAACTTTGTGGTACTGACCTCTGCGGCCTCGTCGGCCAACAGCGGCGTGTTCTCCACCAGCCGGATGCTGTTCGGCCTGGCACTGGAGGGCGAAGCGCCGCGCAAGTTCAAGATACTTTCCCGGCGCGCAGTGCCCTCCAACGGCCTGATCTTTTCTTGCATCTGTCTGTTGGCGGGTGCGCTGGTGATCTATCTGGTGCCGAACCTGATGGATGCATTCACCCTGATCACCACTGTCTCGGCGACCCTGTTCATGTTTGTGTGGACGATGATCCTGCTGTCCTACCTGGCGTATCGCAAAAAAAGTGATCACCTGCACCAGGCATCGCACTACAAAATGCCGGGTGGCAAGGTCATGGTCTGGGTTTGCTTGACCTTCTTTGTCTTCATCCTGGTATTGCTTGCCCTGGAGGACGATACCCGTCAGGCGCTGTACCTGGTGCCGGTCTGGTTCGTGGTGCTGGGCCTGGCCTATCGTTCAGTACGCCGCAACAAGATGTTGGCCCACGACCGCTAACGTGTAGTCGCTGACGAGGAACGAGGCTGCGATCGGCTGCGCAGCAGTCGTAAAAATGAGTGCTCAGGTTTTACGGGCTTTGCCCGATCGCAGCCTCGCTCCTTGGCAGCGACTACAAGGGTTACGTAGCCGTGGTCAGCACTTTCACAATCGCGTCGACAGTGCTTTGCAGTGCCGTCACCGGGTCGGCGCCATCGGCGCTGACTACCACCAGTTCGCTGCCGCCTTCAGTCACCGCTGCCTGCAACGCTGCGCACGGTGGGCGATGATCCAGCACCAAGGCTACGTCATTGTCCTTCAGGGTCTGGCTCAAGGCCTTTAGTGCCTGGGGCGTCCATGGTTCATCGCCTTGGTGCTGTACCTCGACCCGCTCCAGGTTCAGGCCGCCGGTCAAGTAATCCAGTCGGTCCGACAAGCTCACCACCGTCAGGTTGTCAGCCCCGGCTAGCCTGGCCTCGCTGTCAGCACTGAGTTTGAGCAGGCGCTGCTTGAGGTTGGCCAGGTTGGCTTCAATCTGCGTTTTGGCGGACGGAGCCAGGCGCACCAGGTCCGCCGCAATCACGTCAGCCATGCGCCCCATATTGTTACTGGCCAGCCAGGGCTGGCTGTTCAGCCCGTCGGGGTGATTGCCCGGCTGTAGCGCGATGCCCGGCAAGCTGCCGTCCACCGGGCGCGCGGCGTCGACTTCGACGATACGGATATTGCTGCGCCGCGCCATCGGGTAGAGCGGGTCGCCGCGCCACACCGAGCGCAGACCGATCACCGCATCGGCATTGACCGCCAGCTGGTGCAGGGCCGGTGCGCCGCGACCACTGAAGTAAGCACTTTGCCGACTGCCGGGCAGATTGGCTGCGACGGCCCGCTCCAGAGTGATGTTGCTGTCTTTAACCAGCAACTGGCCCAGGCCGTAAGTAATCGGCAGGCTGGCGAGGATTCGCAGCGGTGCGCCGCCAGCCGTGTCGGCCGCCTGCAGCGGGGTGCTGAGCAGGCCGGTGATGGCCAGTGCCAGAGTCAGTTTGCGTAGAGTAAACATTTATCCAATATTCCCTTTCAGGCTGGGTACCACGCCACGGGCGATGGCTGCGAGGGCGAAAGCGATACCGGCCACCAGAATGATTGCCGCGCCGGACGGAATGGGCAGGTCGAACACGATAGGCAGCAAGATTCCGCACAACGTGCTGACCGTTGCGATCAATACCGAAATCCAGAAAAAGCCTTTGAGCGACTGGCTGAGCAAGCGTGCCGCCGCCGCCGGAATCACCAGCAGGGCGCCCACCAGAATGGCTCCGATCACCTTGACCGCCGCTACGGTAATCAGGGTCACCAGAATCACGAACAGGTAGTCCAGGGTCTTGACCGCGACCCCGCGCACGGCAGCCAGTTGCGGGTTGAAGCTGGCGAGCATGATGCGGTTGTACAGCGGCAGACTCAGGCCAAGCACCAGTGCGCCGACAATCGCCAGTACCAGCAGGTCGTTTCCGTTGACCGTCAATACTGAGCCGAACAGTACGTTTTCGAGGATGTGCACGTTGATCTTGCCCGCCAGAATCAGCAGCAGGCTGGCGCCCAGTGCCAACGACACCGAGAGGAACACGCCGATCAGGGTGTCCGGGGCCAGGCCCGTTCGGTTGCGCAGGTAATTGAGTGAAATGCCGAACAACAGGCAATAGCCGAACAGGCTGCCATAAGGGCCGGTGTAGGGTTCGCCGAGCAAAATGCCGATGGCCACGCCCGTCAACGCGGCATGCCCGACGGCTTCGGAGAAAAAGGCAAAACGCTTGACCACCACCAGGGTGCCCAGGCCGCCCAGCACCGGGCCGATCAGTAACCCGGCAAGCACCGCGTTGACCACAAAGCCATAAGCCAGGATTTCCGGCAGGTAGCCGGCCGAGGCCCAGCCCTGGACCATCAGACGGAACGCTTCATAGCTCATCAGGCAACACTCCCGCGAGTCTTGGGATGGGTCGAAAACAGATTCAGCAACCGCTCCGGGCTGAGGGTTTGCTCTGGCGGGCCGTCGAACAACACCTGGCGATTGAGCCCGGTGACGCGTTCGGCCAGACGCTTGACGGCGGCCAGGTCGTGTTCGATCCAGACCACCGTCACTGCGCTCGCGTGCCAGTGCGCCAGCAAGCGTTCAAATACCTGGGCCCCGGCTTCATCCAGCGCCGACATTGGCTCATCCAGAACCAGCAATTGCGCAGCCGGAATCAAGCCCTGGGCCAGCAACACGCGCTGGCGCTCACCGCCCGACAACGCGCCCATGCGCCGCTTGCGCTTGTCCTGCATGCCCACCCGTTCCAGCGCCTCGCCAATGGCCGGGGCGACCTTGCGCGACAGCCCCATAAAGGCCGGGCGGCGTTGGCACATGGCAGCCATAAAGTCGTCGACGGTCATCGGCAGGCCGCGATCAAACTCCAGGGCCTGGGGCACGTAGCCGATCACCCCCGGCTCTGCGGGCCAGTTCAGGCACAGACGACCCTGATGCGGCATTTGCCCCAGCAGGGTTTTGATCAGCGAGCTTTTGCCGCCGCCGTTGGGGCCGACCAGTGCATGCACGCTACCGGGGCGAATGCTGAAACTGACGTGGTCGAGAATCAGGGTGCGGCCCAGTGTCAGGGACACTTGATCAAACTCGACTCCGGGCCCTGTGGCCGAAACGCTCAGGTGTTCAGCGGCGCTCATGCTCCGGCCTCCTGAATGGCCCTGACCACGGTGTCGAGGTTGCCGGTCATTTCCTTTTCATACTTGTCGGCGCTGTAGTCGCCATATGAAATGTGCGACAGCGGGTACAGCTTGACTCCGGACTCGCGCTCAATGGTGTCGACATAACTGGACGGGAAATCCATCTCGGAGAAGATCACTTTCACGTCCAGTTCCCGCAGTTGATCGATGGTTTTCTTCAACTGGCTGGGGCTTGGCTCGATGCCGTGCGCCGGCTCGACCACGGCGGTGACTTCGAGACCGAACTCGCGCAGCAGGTAGTCATATGCGGCGTGGACCGTGGCCACCCGCAAGTCCGCGTTGGGTGCTTGGGTGAGTTTGGCCAGTGCGTCGGCGCGCATCTGGCGCAGGCGTTTGCCGTAGGCGCGGGCATTGGCGGTGTAGGTTTTGGCGTTGGCCGGGTCGAGCTTGCCCAGTTCGCGGGCGATGTTATTGACCTGGGCAATCGAGGCGCTGATCGAGAGGAAGGTATGGGGGTTGACCACTTTGCCCGCACCCCGGGCGGCGTTGCCGGTTGCAGCCAGCAGCGGCACGTTCTGGTTGGCCTCGATGACCGCGATCTGCGGTTTTTCGCTGGCTTCAATCATGCGGTCGGCAAAGTCGTCATGCCCCACGCCATTGAGCACGATCACGTCCAGCGTGCCGATGCGCTTGATGTCTTCGGCGCGGGGCTCGTAGGCATGGGGGTTAAAACCGGAGGGAATCAGCGGCACCACTTCGGCCTTGTCGCCGACGATATTGGCCACGTAGCTGTAGTAAGGGTGCAGGGTGATGCCGATGCGCAGCGGCTTGGCCAGCGGGGCGTCGGCAAATGCCAGAGGGGCCAGGCAAAACGCCAACAGGCCGGCCAGCAGCAGGCTGCGGCGGCGCAATACAGATGAAATGGACATGACGAGCCTCAGGTAAAACGGTGGGTTCAATGCCGATGCTGGCGTGTGACGCCGGCATCGAATTGCGCGATCACTTGCTGCCAGCCATCGCTGTTCAGGGCGCTATCGCTGAAGTCGGCCGGGGCGCTGGCGCCCGGATTGCGGTTGAGCCACACATCCGGCTGCGCGCCGATACGCATCAGGAACGAGCCCGCCACCTCAGGGGCCGCGCTGATGCCCAGATAGGCCTGGCCCTCCAGCAATTGCCAGGCGTGGCTGCCACGGCTGACGGAGCTGGCATCGATGGCAAAAGGTGCAAAGCCTTCGTCGGCCAGGTGCGCTGGCAGGGGCAAGGCGCCGGACTCTTCCTTGAGCAGCAGGATCTCGTCCAGCGTCACTCGCAGGTCGGCGTAGAGGCCTTGTTCGGCGGCGTTCAGATCGCGCCGTGCATCCAGCTGGTGGGCGGCCACTGAAGTCACTTCCTGTGACTCATGACGCCAGGCCACCACGGATCCGGCGACGGCCAGAATCAGCAGGCACAACAGCAACACGTACAGCGTTTCATGCCCGGCACCGGCGGGGCGTACGACTTGAGTGGTCATGGGGCCTCGATGTCGGCTTGATCGATTTCAACGATGTGACCGGGGCCGGCGTCGAACAGCACGTAAAATTCGGCATCAGGGCGCTTGAACGTCATGCTTGAGTCCGCCCCCAGCTTGCCCGGTACCAGGATGGTTTCGTCGTAGCCGATCACGTCCAGGGTGACCCCCGGGGCGCCGCTGCCATCGGAAAACCCGCCGGTACAGCGGATTTGCCCGTCTTCGACGCTCTTGCACTCGCACATCGGGTTGTGGGCCAGGGCCTGACCGCTCAGGCCCAGTAACGCCATCAACCCTGCGGCCATGACCGGATGTTTGAACAGTCGCGAATTCATTGTTTAGCACCTCGTTGGGCCAGCCAGGCCACGGTGGCCGGTGAAGCCTGACTCAGGGGAATGGACGCCTGATGCATCGAGCCGTCCCACCCTTCAAGGGTGATCCACAGTTCGGCGTCGGCTTTGGTGCGCTCCGGGATCGGCAGCGTGGCGCCCATGCGATACGGCGTACCGAAAAAAATCACCCCGGCGGCCCGCAGGCTGCGTGGCTTGCCAATGCGCAGGTAAGCGGCCTTGACCTGATCGATGGAGCTGTCGCTCAGCGCCGCGTTAAAGCTCTTCATGTAGCCTGCCGGGCCATCCGGTCGCGGGCCTTCGTTGCGCAGTTCAGCCAGTTGCAGGCTCCACGGCCCGACCTGCACCGTGCCCACGTCGCGCTCGCCCAGCCCGCTGTCACCGCGGAACAGCGACGCATCGGCAAAGTACTTGGGCATAAACCCCAGCGGCACCAACAGCAGCAGGATGTTTATGTGAAAGCGCCATTTGTGCCACAGCCGGCTCAGGGTGGAAGGGGGCTGTGCAGTCACTGCCTTGCTCATGCATTGGCCTCTGCAGGTTGTTTTTTACGGGGGCTGGTGGCCAGGCTTGCTGCCGGGCGCGCGGATTTATGGCTGCGTTTAAGGGCGTTGGCGGTGGCCAGTGCGGTACGTTTGGTCCAGATCAGCAGGCCGCTCAATACCATCATGCTCAGGACCAGGCCGAAGAAGAACCAGATCAGCTTGACCCACAAGCCGCCGAAGTCGCCGGTGTGCAGCGGGCGCATCGACTCGGTCACCAGCTCCAGGCCGGAGCGGTCGGCGATCATCCGCGAGCCTTCAATCGCGCCGTTGTACGGGTTGATTTCGGCGGTCTGGAACAGCAGCGGGTACCAGCCCGGGCCGCCCACTTCGATGTGGCCGTAGGCATTGCCGGGCAGGCTGACGAAGCTGGCTTCGAGGCCGGGAATCTTCTCGGCGGCAATCTTCACTGCCTGGTCGAGGCTGATCTGCGGCGCGGGCTGACCGTTGGCCATGATCGGCACATCCTGGCGCGCCACTACCGGCGGGATGCCTTCTGTGGAGATTGAAATCTGGTTATCAAACATAAAGGCCTGAATCAGAAACCACAGGCCGGTGATGGAAATAACCGCAATAAACCAGATCGACCAGATGCCGCACAGGCGATGGAAGTCGCCCCAGAAAATCCGCGCCCCGTGCTTGAGGCGCAGGTTGGGTTTGAAAAAGCCTTTCCAGAATTTCTTGTAGACCACCAGCCCGGTCACCAGCGACGCCAGCAGTGGCAAGCCCAGGAACGACACCAGATACCAGCCCCAGCTGTAGCCATTGGTAAACGGCACCAGCCACCAGCCGTGCAGGGCGCGGGTGAATTGCTTGAAGTTAAAGCTCGGGCTTTCACCCTGTATGGCCCCGGTGTACGGGTTGATATAGAGCGAAGGCGAGCGCCCGTCGGGGTAAACCACATCGGCGACCAGCGCAAAATGCGACTCGTCGGGGCGGCTGATCGACTGCACCGCCAGTTTGGGTTCGGCTGTGTGAATCGCGCTGAGCACCTGCTCATAAGTGAGCAGCGGCGCGTCATCCGACGGTTGGGTGGCGCGGGCTTGAGGGGTGGCCAGCCACACAATCTCCTGGCTGACCACGGCCAGGGTTCCGGTGACACAGACAATCAGCACAAAAAACCAGATGGGCAGCGTTAGCCAACTGTGGACCAGGAACCAGAGCTTTGAACGGGACTTTTTGGACATGGGGAACGGCAAACTCGCGGCTGAGCGGGTGTGTAATCGCCATTGAGAAGCGATTGCTTATCCATGTAGGACGGATGAGACGCGCAAAACCCGAAGCCGGAGTTGTAATAAAGTATTTCTGTGGTCTGTCCCCTCCGTAGGAGCGAGCTTTCTCGCGAGCTTTCCAAATGCCAACAAAGAGCTCGCGAGCAAGCTCGCTCCTACAGGTGTTTGGGGGGTTAATCCAGGGAGCGTCCGAGTTTCCAGTAACCCATCAAGGTCAGGGCCTTGCGATCCAGCCCGCATTCATTAATGAAAAACCGCCGGATCGTCATCACTGCTGCCGATTCACCGGCGACCCAGGCATAAAACTCGCTCTGTTTGGCGCTGGCCCGTTCCCACAGGAGCTGGCGGGTCAGATCGGGCTCTTCGAGTTCGTCTCCGGGTTTTATTCTGATCAGCGGCAGGCTCGCGAGCTCGCGGGCGGCCAGGGTCATGCCGTCGCCGTGCTGCTTGCCCAGGCTGGCGCGGGGCAGCCAGTGAACTTTGGCGCTATGACCACAGACCAGGGGCAGGCAGTCCGATTCCTGGGGGACTTCGATAAAGGCTTGCACCCTGTGCGGGTCCGGGTGCCGGGCGAGTTGTTCGAGAATTGCGGCAATGGCCGGCAGGGCGGTTTCGTCGCCGATCAACAGCACCTGGCGCACGCCGTCTGGTGGCAGCCACTCATAGCCGCCAGGGTCGGCATCAAACGCAGCATCGGGGGCCACGATTTGCAGGCGGTCGCCCGGTTTGGCGTGGGCGGCCCAGCGAGACGCGGGGCCGGTTTCACCGTGCAGCACAAAGTCGATGTCCAGCTCGCAGGTTTGTGGGCGCAGATTGCGAATGGTGTAGGTGCGCATGGGTACTGAGAGGTCGGGACTCAAGTTGCGCCGTGCTGCTTGCCAGTCGCCTTGCTTGGGCAGATTGGGGGCAGTGCCATTGGCTGCGGGGAAGAACAGTTTGACTCGCTGATCCGGCCCCAGTGTGCGCATCAACCCCACGTCACTGCCGCTGAACACAAAGCGCATCAGTGACGGGCTCAAGGCAATGCTGTGCTTGAGCCGGATATTGAACAGCTGGTAACCGGCCGGTTTACTGGGTTGTTTGCCCAGGGCTTGCACCAGCGTGGTGGCGACGGACATGGCAGCACCTAAATAAGCAGGAGTCATTAGATAGAACGACGCGTGCTGCGCTTAATTTACAGGCTGTTGCCTGCATCGCGGGCAAGCCAGCGATGAGGAGGGCTGTTCAAGCCCCGAAGGCGAGTTGTGCGATCAGCCAGATGTTGGCGCAACTGATCACGGCAAACAGGAACCAGGCCAGCAGTCGTGTCGGCAGGCGGTTGGCGAACGGGCCCATGAGTTTGCGGTCGCCGGTCATGCGGATCAGCGGGTATAGGGCAAAGGGCAACTGCAGGCTGAGTACCACCTGGCTGAGGATCAGCAGTTTGCCCACCGCATCGTCACCCATCAGCCAGACGCCGAGAAACGCCGGGATCAGCGCCAGGCCACGGGTGATCAAACGGCGCTGCCAGCAGGGAATCCGCAAGTCCAGATACCCTTCCATGATCACCTGGCCGGCGATGGTGCCGGTGAAGGTCGAGCTTTGCCCGGAGGCCAGCAACGCCACGCCGAACAGGATGCTGGCCATGGCGCCGCCCACCAGCGGGTCGAGCATGCGGTAGGCGTCCTGGATCTCGACCACGTCGCTGTGGCCGGTTTGGTGAAAGGCCGCTGCGGCCAGGATCAGAATCGCGGCGTTGACCAGCAGCGCCAGCGCCAGTGAACCGATGGTGTCGATGCGCGACAGGCGCACGGCGTCCAGTTTGCTGGCGTAGTCGGTGCCCGTCAGACGGGTTTGGACGATGGAGCTGTGCAGGTACAGGTTGTGTGGCATGACGGTGGCGCCAATGATGCCTATCGCTATGTACAGCGGTGCTGCCTCACTGATCGCCGACAGCGACGGTTTGAAGCCTTCGAAAACGTCCGGCCAGTAAGGTTTGATCAGCACCAGTTCGACAAAAAAGCACACGCCGATGGTCATCACCAGGACCAGCATGATTGCCTCCAGGCGGCGGAAGCCTTTGCCTTGCAGGGCCAGGATCAACAGGGTGTCGAAGGCGGTGAGGGCGATGCCGAAGGTCATCGAACAGCCCAGCAGCAAATGGAAGGCCAGTGCACAGCCAAGCACTTCCGCCAGATCGGTGGCGATGATTGAAATTTCTGCCAGTACCCACTGGGCCCGTGCCGAGCGCTTGCTGTAGCGTTCGCGGCACAGTTGCGCGAGGTCGCGGCCGGTGGCGATGCCCAGCCGTGAACACAGGCATTGCACCGCCATGCCTGCAAGGCTGGCCAGCAGCACCACGAACAGCAAGTTGTAGCCGTAACGCGAGCCGGCTTCGATGGCGGTGGCCCAGTTGCCCGGGTCCATGTAGCCGATGCTGATCAGCAGCCCGGGGCCGGCAAAGCGCAATACGCGTTTCCAGAACGGCGCCCTGGCATCGACGGCAACACTGCCGCTGACCTCGGGAGGGCAGAAGGGCGCAGTGGCGATTTTCGGCAGGCTGAATTTCAAGCGCGGGATCCGTTGTCAGGGTTAAAGAGGCGCGGGCAAGCTCACGGGTGTCAGGACCGGTTGCCCGGAAAAATATGCCACCAGGTTGTTCACCACCATCTGCACGGTTCCTTGGGCGGCCTCTGGCGATTGGCCGCCCATGTGCGGGGTCATCACCACGTTGCCGAGGGTTTTAAGAGCGTCAGGGACCTGGGGTTCGTGATCGAATACATCGAGACCGGCGCCGGCGATCCGGCCGCTGGCGAGTGCTGCGATCAGGGCGTCGGTGTCTATGACGCTGCCGCGCGAGATATTGATCACGTAGCCATGTGGCCCCAGGGCATCGAGCACCGGGCCGTTGACCAGATGCCGGGTGTCGCTGCCGCCCGGGGTGGCCACGATCAGGAAGTCCACGGCGCCGGCCAGTTCGACGACGCTGGCGCACCAGGTATGGGGTGTGTCGGGCAGGGGCTGGCGTTTGTGGTAGCTGATGCTCATGTCAAAGCCGTTGGCCGCGCGTTTGGCGATGGCTTGCCCTACGGCGCCCAGGCCCAGGATCCCCATGCGCTTGCCGGCCAGGGACGGCAGGCGCAGTTTGTTCCATTCGCCGCGACGGATACCGGCATCGGCCTGGGGAATGCCACGCACCAGTGACAGCAGGAGCGCCATGGCGTGGTCGGCCACCGACGAGGCATTGGCCCCGGCGCCGTTGGTTACGGTGATCCCGCGGTTGCTGGCGGCCTGCAAGTCCACTTGCTCATAGCCTGCGCCGATCACGCAGATGATCTTGAGCAAGGGCAGGGCGGCCATCTCTTCGCCAGTCAAACCCAGGGGGCCGCGGGTTAATACCGCATCGATTCGCTGGCCGTGGCTGGCAATCGCTTCGGCACGACTGGCGGCCGTGGGTGCCAGGATCAGCACAAAACCTTCGCGCTCAAGCAATGGCAGGTAATCGTTAACCGTTTCAACCAGCACCAGCACAACGCGGGACATAGACGTCTCCAGTCCAGGGGGATCGGGAATGGGCCGAGATTAGCACCCCTGCTGGATGTTTTTCCCTGTATCAATTCGATACAAAGGCTCTATTGACGCTTTTTTCAGCCCTGCGGGATCACGGGTCGGTCCTGTGCTGGAGCCAAGCACGGTCGGCCTGTTACCATTCGCCCTTTGTTTTATCTCCACTTCGAGACCGCCCATGACCACCGTTCGCACGCGCATCGCGCCATCGCCTACCGGCGACCCCCACGTCGGCACCGCTTACATCGCTTTGTTCAACTACTGCTTTGCCAAGCAGCATGGCGGCGAGTTCATCCTGCGGATCGAAGATACCGACCAGTTGCGTTCGACCCGCGAGTCCGAGCAACAGATCTACGACGCCTTGCGCTGGCTGGGTATCACCTGGAGCGAAGGCCCGGATGTGGGTGGCCCGCACGGTCCTTACCGGCAGAGCGAGCGCAGCGAGATTTACCAGAAGTACACCCAGCAACTGGTCGATATGGGCCATGCTTTTCCATGCTTCTGCACCAGCGAAGAACTGGACCAGATGCGCGCCGAGCAAATGGCCAAGGGTGAAACCCCGCGCTACGACGGTCGTGCGTTGCTGTTGTCCAAAGAAGAAGTTGCCCGTCGCCTGGCTGCCGGCGAGCCGCACGTTATCCGCATGAAAGTGCCTACTGAAGGTGTGTGCGTTGTTCCGGATCTGCTGCGCGGTGACGTCGAGATCCCGTGGGATCGCATGGACATGCAGGTACTGATGAAGACCGACGGTTTGCCGACGTACTTCCTGGCGAACGTGGTCGACGATCACCTGATGGGCATCACCCACGTGTTGCGCGGTGAGGAATGGCTGCCATCGGCTCCCAAGCTGATCCTGCTGTACGAGTACTTTGGCTGGGAGCAACCGCAGCTGTGCTACATGCCGCTGCTGCGCAACCCGGACAAGAGCAAGCTGTCCAAGCGCAAGAACCCGACTTCGGTGACGTTCTACGAGCGCATGGGCTTCATGCCTGAAGCAATGCTCAACTACCTGGGCCGTATGGGCTGGTCGATGCCGGACGAGCGCGAGAAGTTCTCGTTGCAGGAAATGGTTGATAACTTCGATCTGTCCCGCGTTTCACTGGGCGGGCCGATCTTTGATGTCGAGAAGCTGTCCTGGCTCAACGGTCAGTGGTTGCGTGATCTGCCGCTGGAAGAGTTCGCCAGCCGCGTTCAGCAGTGGGCGTTGAATCCTGAATACATGATGAAGATCGCGCCGCTGGTTCAGGGCCGTGTCGAAACCTTTAGCCAGATCGCCCCATTGGCCGGCTTCTTCTTCGCCGGTGGTTTGCAGCTGGATGCCAAGCTGTTTGAGCACAAGAAGCTGTCCAACGAACAGGTGCGCCAATTGATGCAGCTGATTCTGTGGAAGCTCGAAAGCCTGCGTCAGTGGGAGAAGGACCCGATCACTGCCTGTATCCAGACGGTGGTTGAGTCCCTGGGGCTGAAACTGCGCGATGCCATGCCGCTGATGTTTGCTTCGATCACGGGCCAGGCCAGCTCTGTGTCGGTGCTCGATGCCATGGAAATTCTGGGCCCGGACCTGACTCGCTTCCGTCTGCGTCAGGCGCTGGACCTGCTGGGTGGTGTGTCGAAGAAAGAAAACAAAGAGTGGGAAAAGCTGTTTAACGCGATTGGCTGATCCAGACTGATACTCCCGTAGCAGCTGCCGAAGGCTGTGTCCGGCGACATGGTCGTCGTAATGTCAGAACCATCGGTTTTTGTATGAAACCGTATGTTCAGCAATTACGATCGCTTCGCAATCGGACGCAGCCTGTGGCAGCTGCTACGGGGGTTGCGCCAACAAGATCCCGTGTTTTCGGGGGCAGAAGGGTAAGTGGTTGTTCTCACGGCAAATTTTTTTAAAAAAGTTTGAAAATAAGTTTGACAGCCTACCCATCCAGTCTTAATATGCGCCCCGTCCACACAGCAACACGTAACAGTGACTGTCTGGGGCTATAGCTCAGCTGGGAGAGCGCCTGCATGGCATGCAGGAGGTCAACGGTTCGATCCCGTTTAGCTCCACCAAATTTACAGTTCAATGCCTGGCCACACCGGCATTGAATCGATCAGCACTCAGCGCTGGTCAGTGTTAGAAGGTTTGTGTCCCCTTCGTCTAGTGGCCTAGGACACCGCCCTTTCACGGCGGTAACAGGGGTTCGAGTCCCCTAGGGGACGCCAGTTTTACAGAAGCATCACGCAAGTGTTGCTCCGCCGCCAGGCGATAAATCGGGGCTATAGCTCAGCTGGGAGAGCGCCTGCATGGCATGCAGGAGGTCAACGGTTCGATCCCGTTTAGCTCCACCAATTTACAGTTCAAGGTCTGGCCACACGGTCCTTGAATCGATCATTGCTCAGCAGTGATCACTGTTAGAAGGGTTTGTGTCCCCTTCGTCTAGTGGCCTAGGACACCGCCCTTTCACGGCGGTAACAGGGGTTCGAGTCCCCTAGGGGACGCCACGATTACCCGCTCTGCGGGATTTATAAGGGTCATTCGGTTATTGAATGGCCCTTTTGTTTGTCTGCGATTTGGCAATCCTCCGATCTTTTCCCTTTGCCTATATCTGCTCGCGCCTTTGCGAAGACCGGGTGCGTTACACTGCGGCCTTCATTCGAGTTCGGGGAGGCAAGGCATGAGTTGGGATTTGGCAACGCCATTCATCATTGATCTGCAGGTGCAGGCCGAAGACATTGACGGGTTTGGTCATGCCAATAACGCAGCTTATGTGGTGTGGCTTGAGCGTTGTGCCTGGCGGCATTCGCAGCGCCTCGGGCTGGACCTGACGGCCTATCGCCGCCTCGATCGGGCCATGGCTGTGGCTCGCCATGAAATCGATTATCTGGCCAGTGCCTATGAAGGCGATGAACTGCAACTGGCGACCTGGATTGTCGATTGTGACAAGCGCCTGCGCATGACCCGGCACTTTCAGCTGGTACGCCCCTGTGATGGCGTGACGTTGCTGCGTGCGCAAACCACCTTTGTCTGCATCGAATTGTCTACTGGCAAGGCCAAGCGCCTGCCGCCCGAGTTCCTGGAAGGTTATGGCCCGGCTGTCGTAACGGCCTGACAAGGGGGCCTGCCTGATATCGGTTGGCCCTGGAACCCCGTAAACTGCCGCACGTTTTTTATGAGAGTCACCCATGCAAATTGCTTTGGCGCCGATGGAGGGGTTGGTCGACAACATCCTGCGTGATGTTCTGACCCGCACCGGCGGTATTGATTGGTGCGTGACCGAATTTATTCGGGTCACCGAACGTGTATTGCCAGAGGCGTACTTCCACAAGTTCGCCCCTGAACTCCAGCATGGCGCCAAAACCCGTGCCGGTGTGCCGTTGCGCGTGCAGTTGCTGGGCTCTGATCCGGCTTGCCTGGCGGATAACGCGGCATTGGCCTGTGAGCTGGGCTCAGGGGTGATTGACCTCAATTTTGGTTGCCCGGCCAAAACCGTGAACAAGTCCCGGGGCGGGGCTGTGTTGCTCAAAGAGCCCGAATTGCTGCATGCGATCTTGTTGCAGGTGCGGCGCACCGTGCCGGCGCATATCCCGGTTACGGCCAAGATGCGGCTGGGTTTTGACACGCCCGACAGTGCCAATGAGTGTGCGATTGCCCTTGCCGAAGGGGGCGCCAGCCAGATCGTGGTGCATGCCCGGACCAAGATGGACGGCTACAAGCCGCCTGCGCACTGGGAATACATCGCCCAGGTGCAAGACGCGGTCAAGGTGCCGGTGTTTGCCAATGGCGATATCTGGTCGGTTGAAGACTGGCGCCGTTGCCGCGAAATCAGTGGGGCTGAAGACATCATGCTCGGTCGCGGGCTGGTGTCGCGTCCTGACCTGGCCCGGCAGATTGCCGCTGCAAAAGCCGGTGAAGAAGTGGTCGAAATGACCTGGTCCGACCTGCAGCCCATGATCCGCGACTTTTGGGCCCAGGCAGAAGCTCAACTGACCCCGCGTTCGGCCCCGGGACGGCTCAAGCAATGGCTGGCCATGCTGACCCGCAACTACCCTGAAGCCATGGTGCTGTTCAATGCCATGCGCCGCGAAACCGATTGTGAAAAGGTCAGGCATCTGGTCAATAACCCGCCTTCGGACGCCGCCTGAAACGGGCAAAAAAAAATTCAAAAAAAACTCTTGAAATGCGTTTGACGGTCCCTATCTATGGGGTACGCGATGCCGAAACCGGGTCGCGTTAAAAATCTCGCTGAAATCAGGAGGATGAAATTATGAGCACTGCACTTTCCATGGCGCCACTGTTCCGTAATTCTGTCGGCTTTGACCGTTTTAGTGATTTGTTTGAAACCGCACTACGCAATGATTCCAGTGGCGGGTACCCACCTTACAACGTTGAAAAACGTGGTGAAGACAGCTATCGCATCGTGGTGGCCACGGCGGGGTTCCAGCAAGATGATCTGGACCTGCAAGTAGAGAAAGGTGTGCTGACCGTGAGCGGCAGCAAACGTGAAAGCACCAGCGAAGAAGGCGTTACCTTCTTGCATCAGGGCATCGCACAAAGGGCGTTCAAGTTGTCCTTCCGTCTCGATGACCATATCGAGATCAAGGGCGCAAACCTGAAAAACGGTTTGCTCAGCATCGACCTGCAGCGGGTCGTGCCCGAAGAGGCGAAAGCCAAACGCATCCCTATCAATGGGGATCAGCAGGCAGCTCTGAACAACTGATCCGAGCATGCGCCAGCAAAGAACCCCGTCTTTAAGGCGGGGTTCTTTGTTTTGGATAGACGCACATGGCGTGCCAGGCAGGCAGCCTTGAAGAGCAGTACGCAGGCACTTGTTCCGACTCTCTCCCCGGGGCAGGTGCCTGCTTTTTTACCGGGCGAGCGGGATCAATACAGGTCTGAACAATGCGGCGGTATCGCAAGTAAAGGGCTCGATGCCAATCGGGCCCTTTACTTGCATCAGTAAGCATTGAATAAATCCGGAGCCAGGCCCGGGGTTGCGGGCCTGGTTGTCACGGATTACTTTGCGGCCTGATTCGCGTTGCCCTGGTAGTGCTTGAGGTTTTTCTCGGCTTTGTAACGCAGGGCTACATCAGGAACGCTGCCGCTTTTACCGGTTTCTACCCAGTTGCGAATACGGCCGGCATCGGCAAAGTGAGTGTATTTGCCGAAGGCGTCCAGAATCACCAGCGAAACCGGGCGATTACCCATTTCTGTGACCAGTACCAGACAGTGTCCGGCCTGATTGGTGAAGCCGGTTTTGGTCAGCTTGATATTCCATTTGTCTTTATTGACCAGGTGATCAGTGTTGTGAAAACCCAGGGTGTAGTTGGGTTTGCGGAACGCCACGGTCTTTTCTTTGGTGGTGCTCAGCTGGGTCAGCATCGGGTAGTGCCGTGCCGCGGCCAGCAACTTGCTCAAGTCGCGTGCAGTGGACACGTTACGAACCGACAGGCCGGTCGGCTCGACGTAATGGGTGCTCATCATGCCCAGGCTTTTGGCCTTGGCATTCATCGCTGCGATAAACGCCACATAACCGCCCGGATAGTGGTGCGCCAGGCTGGCGGCGGCACGGTTTTCCGAAGACATCAGGGTGATCAGCATCATTTCATGACGCGACAGCTCGCTACCGAGCTTGACCCGGGAGAACACGCCCTTCATTTCCGGGGTGTCGCTGATATTGACCGAGATGTACTCATCCATCGACTGCTTGGCATCGAGTACGACCATGGCCGTCATCAGCTTGCTGACCGACGCGATGGGGACGATGACATCGGGGTTGCTGGAATAAATGACCTTGTTGGTCTGCAAGTCGACGAGCATCGCGCTGCCTGACGCGATGTGCAGTTGTGAAGTATCCCGTGGAGCCGAAGTGCCCTCGGTCGCTGCGGCGATCGAAGGGGCGGCGGTGCCTGTAAGAACTAAAAATAGGCTCAGAATCGAAAGATGAATTTTCACGCAGAATGACTCAAGGATGGTTGGGGAGTGCTGATCTGTAACGCTGTTATACACGTATCGTTACATTTCGTGAGTATGGATCAATAATCGTTGAAATGCCTGATTTCGCAGGGACTTGGCGCATGTATTTCAGGTAAATCGTTATTTGCGGACTTTGCCCCGCGCTGTTGGCTGCCGATCGCGTCGGTTGCCGCGGGCGAGGGTAGCAGCCCCAAGCTGTGCGCTGGCTGAACGTGAATTGGTCCGGGCGGCCCTTGGCACGCTTGAGGCACTTAAGAGGCCGGCAATTGTGTAAAATGCCGGCCCTTGAAATTGACCGGCCGGCCCGATGACTCCTGAAGCGTTAAGCACCCTGCACCTGCACTTACTGACTGCCCTGGAGACTGCGCCCGCGGAAACCCGGCGCTTGTTCCATGGGCGCGGGCGGTGCTGGCCGGGGCTTGAGCAGTTGACGGTCGACTGGCTGCAGGGCGTAGTGCTGGTTTCGTTGTTCAAAGAGCCTGAGCCGGCGCAGCTTGAAGCTTTGAAGCAATTGCTGCTGAGCCTCTCGCAATCGCCGGTGTGGCAAGCCAGCGGGGCGCACACGCTGGTTCTGCAGCACCGCTACACGCTCAACAGCGACACTGAGTGGCTGGCAGGTGAGGCGATTGACGAGTGGACGCTGACCGAAGGTGGCCTGCGCTACCGCGTTGATCTGGGCCGCAAGCAGAACAACGGCCTGTTCCTGGATATGCGCTACGGCCGCGACTGGGTGCGGGCCAACGCGCAGGGCAAGCGGGTCCTGAATCTGTTTGCCTACACCTGCGGCTTCTCGGTCGCCGCCATCGAAGGCGGCGCACAGCATGTGGTCAACCTCGATATGTCCCGTGCGGCATTGAGTCGTGGCCGCGACAATCACCGCCTCAATCAACACGACATGAGCAAGGTGAGCTTCCTTGGGCACGAGCTGTTCAAGTCCTGGGGCAAGGTAAAAAGCATGGGGCCGTATGATCTGGTGATCATCGATCCGCCTTCCTTTCAGAAAGGCAGTTTTTTGCTGACCAAGGATTACCAGCGTGTGGTTCGGCGCCTGCCCGAGTTGCTCAGTGAAAACGCCATGGTGCTGGCGTGCATGAACGATCCGGCATTGGGCTCTGATTTCCTGATTGACGGCGTAACCCTTGATGCACCGGGTTTGCGTTTCGTGCAGCGACTGGACAACCCGCCCGAATTTCCTGATGCCGATGCTGAATGCGGTTTGAAAGCGCTGGTGTTCAAACAAGGCGTTTGACCGGCAAAAAAAAGCCCGCGGGGGGAGGGTGCGGGCGAAGGGTTCATTGAATGAGCAGGGCGAATATACAGCTCGCTGCCAGCAAAGAATGTGAAACATATTTCATCGTATGGGGCGGATGCAGGCTTACTTGGTGCGCGACGATTCAAACAGGAACCACACGCGGCGCTCGGCTTCGTCGATCCAGTTTTCCAGCAGGCTGGTGGTCGCCACATCCCCGAGTTCCGAGCACATATCGTGGGTTTCACGCATGTAGGCCGCCAGTTGGATGTTGTCTTCGCGCAACTCGGCCAGCATGTCGCTCGGGGTTACGAAGTCGGCGTCGTTATCCAGCAGGCGCTGGAGTTTTTTGATGTGGCCTACCGAACGAATTGTGGTGCGCCCCAGCTTGCGTACGCGTTCGGCAATGGCGTCGGTGGTGGCAAAAATCTGGTCGGATTGCTCGTCCAGCAGCAGGTGGAAATCACGGAAATGCGGGCCTGACATGTGCCAATGAAAGTTTTTGGTCTTCATGTAAATGGCAAAGGTGTCAGCCAGCAGGGCATTCACTTCTGCTGCAATGTTGATGCAGGCTTCTTCGCTCAGCGCCGAAGGTGTCCGTAGATCGGCCTTTCTGCTTTCCTTGGCGGATTTCAGGTCTTTCATGATGGTTCCTCGTGGTGGCTGTGAATAGGATCTGACGCATGCCGAGGGGCGCTGCCTAAGCCGCCTGGCTCTTGCTTATGCCGGCTGACTTAAGACCAGGATCGGTCTTTCGTCAAACCCGGCGGACCGCGCCGTACAGATGTCTACAGGTTGCGACCGGCGAAAGAGCAAGATTGTTCAATACATTCAAAGCCCATGCTGCGACCCTTTGACGCTGCCCACTGCCAGGATCTTTTTGATGTCTACGACCCTTCCGCGCATCGCATTTACACGCGGTGCGATTGCTTGTCTTCCATTGACACTGGCGTGCGCGCCCTGGGGGTTGCTGGCGGGTTCGACGGCAATTGATGCTCAACTGACCCCGCTGCAAAGTCAGGGCCTGTCGGTGTTTGTTTTCGCCGGCGCAGCCCAGCTAGTAGCCATTGGCATGATCAAGGGGGGCGCCAGCGTGCTTTCAATCCTGCTGACGACCTTGCTCCTGACCTCACAACATTTGTTGTACGCGATGCACTTGCGTCCGATGGTCTCGCCACTGCCGGTCAGGTGGCGGTTGGGGCTCGGCTTTCTGTTGACTGACGAGTTCTTTGCGCTGGTCAGTCCTTATGATCAAAAGACGTTTAGCCGCTGGTATGCGTTAGGTGTCGGGCTGTGCATGTACCTGGGCTGGAACCTGTTTACCCTGCTGGGCATAGTCCTGGGCAAAAGCATTCCCGGGCTGGATCAGCTAGGGCTTGAGTTCTCGATTGCGGCTACTTTTATTGCGCTGATCACACCGGTAGTGCGCAATGTGCCTACGGTTGTTTGCGTGGCGGTCTCACTGCTGAGCGTGATGCTGTTCAGCCACTGGCAGTGGGAGTCGGCGATTGTATTGGCGGGACTGGCGGGCATGACTGCAGGCTATCTGTGCAAGCGGCTGGGGGAGTACTTCGCATGATTTGGCTGATTATCGGGGGGATGACGCTGATCCTGTTTTTCAACCGTTACCTGTTTCTGGAGCCGCGCTTGCCGATTCGCCTGAATCGAAGGGTAAAGGAGTTTTTGGGGTTTGCGGTGCCGGGGATGCTGACCGCAATTTGTGGGCCGATCATTTTTGTCAAAGATCACCGCCTCGATTTGAGTGCGGATAATCCCTACCTGCTGGCTGGCCTGTGTGCGATAGGGCTGATGCTCTGGAGCCGCAACGTTTTGATCAGTGTCGCGTCAAGTGTGGGGTTGTTTTATCTGTTTCGCTGGTGGCTTTGATCTGGGCTGCCGCTCGCGAGGTGAAGGGGCCGCTGACGGCAACACCGTCATTGACCACGTACCAGCAGGCCAAGAAGCCGTCGGCCCGAAGCGGGGCAGGCACCGCGCTACCAATAACAGACATGACTTGAATTCTGGACATAAAGACCTCTGCGCAAACAATGTCGCTAGCTTAAGGTCTATGCTGGCGCGCAAATAATCATTGCGCTTGATAGTCGCCATTGATGCCAGTGAGGTCAGGGGTCAATCAACCACCTGGTCAAGCATCTGCATGACTTGCTGGTCGCTCATGAGCCCTTCGCTTACAAGGTGCTGGGCCAGCAGCGACATGAGCTTCGCGGTGCGGTGGCCTTCGAGCTGCTTGAGCTCGGTCAGCGTGTTGTAGACCTTGCTAGAGGTGCACAGGCCTGCGGTGCGGTGCGGGTTTTGTGTTGGCATTCAGGTCGTCCTTGTTTTTATAAACTGTTCTTGGTTGCTGCCCGGGTGCAGCGGGCTGGGCTCCATCATGCTGCAGTTCGCAGCTTGAGGGTGTCTCACCCGCGACACTCATGACATCTAACCAGACCTGCCGGCAGCTCTACAAGCCTGCCGGTGAATGCGCTGCTTACCAGCGCGGCGGGCCGTAGTAGCCGCGGGGCGGGCCGTAATACACCGGATGCGGGCGACCATAGTAGCCCTGGTAGTAGACCGGTTGTGGCGCCGGGACGTAGACCGGCTGTGGCTGGTAATAGACCGGTGGGGCCTGGACATACACCGGCTGCGGCTGAGCGTAGACCGGTTGTTGTACATACACCGGGCGCGATTGCTGGGCAGCCATGACCGAGCCTACGACAGTCGCACCGACCACTGCACCGACAACGGCTGAACCGGCATCCCAACCGCCATGGGCGCTGGCTTGGCCTGCGACGGCCAAAGCGCCGATCAGCAAAGCAACTTTGGGGATGGTACGCATCATGACGATTCCTCTGATTTCAGTCCCGACTTTTGGCCAACGGGCCACATCAATACTGCGGGGATAACACTAAGACAGCTTTTTTTGAAAAAACTGCGGAGCGCTTCGGTAAATTTTGTGTAAGGTTTGCCCGGCGCTGAGACGTTTCAGCCCGGGCAGCAGCAATATGATCCAACATAATTACCCACGCGGCTTGCGCCGTTGATCTGAAAGCAATCTGCAAGGAGATGAGCATGCAAATGAATCCGGATAAAGACACCCGACTGTGCATATCGCTGTCGGGCCGACCGGGGAACTTCGGACTGCGTTTTCATAATCATCTGTACGAACAGCTGGGCCTGAACTTTTACTACAAGGCATTCAGCAGCAAGGATCTTGCAGGGGCGGTGACCGGTATCCGGGCCCTGGGCATTCGCGGTTGTGGCGTGTCCATGCCCTTCAAGGAGGCCTGCATTGCACTGGTCGATGAGCTCGATGCTTCGGCGCAAGCCATTGCCTCGATCAATACCATCGTCAACACCGATGGCCACCTGAAGGCCTACAACACCGACTACATCGCCATCGCGCAGTTGCTGCGCGACCATAAGGTGGCGCAGGAAACCACGTTCGCCCTGCGCGGCAGCGGCGGTATGGCCAAAGCGGTGGCCTCGGCCTTGCGTGATGGCGGTTATCGCAATGGCCTGATCGTGGCCCGCAATAAAGCCACGGGCGCAGGGCTGGCCAAAAACCTGGGTTATGCCTGGCAGCCGGAGCTGGGGGCGAGCAGGCCGCAGATGTTGATCAACACCACGCCCGTGGGCATGACCGGTGGCGCCGAGGCGAATGATCTGGCATTTGAAGAGGATGCGATTGCGCAGGCAGAAATCGTCTTCGATGTGGTGGCCATTCCGGCTGAAACGCCATTGATCGTAAGCGGTCGCGCTCAGGGCAAGCGCGTCATCACAGGCCTTGAAGTCATTGCGATTCAGGCGCTGGAGCAGTTTGTGCTGTACACCGGCGTGCGGCCGACACCTGAGCAATTCAAGGCCGCCGTAGCCTTTGCGCGCAGCTGAGTGAGAAGTCGGGCGAGTCACCTCGCCCGAATGACCTGGTTATTCCAGCTCCGCCAGACGAGCTTCGAGCGCCGCGATTCGCGCCTCGAGGGCTTCAAAGCGCTCCAGTGATACGCCGGAGCCGCTGCTGCGTTCGGCCGGTTGCTGACGGGCCGAGATGATTGTTTCGATATCGGCCGGGTCACCCAATGCATGCATGTAGCGGTCTTCGCGCTGGCCGGACTGGCGCGGCACCAGCAGCGCCAGATCACGGGCGATCAGACGCTCCAGCTGGTGCTGCACTTGCTCGGTGTCTTCAAAATCATGCATGCGCCCGCTACGGGTCAGCAGCTCATTGAGGGTCTGCGGGCCGCGCAAAAACAGTAACCCCAGCAGAATCACCTGGGCCGGAACCAGTTCCAGTTCCTTGTCGACCTTGTGTTCCCAGCGATCGGCACGGCTGCCCATCACCAGGCGGGTAAAGCCGCGACCTTCGAGTGCGCGCAGGCTTTGGCCAACCTGACCCTGGGTCAGGTTCATGACCGGCTCGCGACTGGTTTTCTGATTGCAGGCCAGCACCAGCGCATTAAGGGTCAATGGATAGGTTTCAGGATGGGTTGCCTGTTTCTCGATCAGGGAGCCGAGAATGCGGATCTCGATGCTGTTGAGACGAGGCCCGGTATCAGATTCGATCTGCGGGTTTTCTGGGGACTGACTCGCTGGGGCTTCCATTTCTGTTCTCCATTTTTAGCCAGCGGCCATTGTGGAGTTTTTTGCGCCTTAGAGCGACTGTCTTGATTGGCCCCGCTGGCCCCGCCTTGGGCGGTACCTGCGGGGGTGACCGGCTAGCGGTTGACCAGTTTGGCCGGCAGTGCAATCACCAGCAGGCTGCTCAACAGCAGGCAGCCGGCGAAGAACCACAGCGCTCCGGCACCGCTGCCGGTGACGTCGATGGCAATGCCCATCAACGAATTGCTCACCAGCCCGGCGATATTGGCCAGCGAACAGGCCAGGGCGAACCCGGTTGCGGCCGCCCGGCCCTTGAGAAAGGTCGCCGGTAAACTGAAAAATACCGGCACGGCCCCGATGATGGTGGCCGAAGCAATGGCAAACAGCAAAACCGTGGCAAACACGTTGTGGCTAAAGAAAGTGGCGGCGGCCATGGCTGCCGCACCCATCAGAAAAGGCACGATGATATGCCAGCGCCGTTCGCGGCGACGGTCCGAACTTGCGCCAATCAGCAGCATGCCAACCAGCGCGGCGGCACTGGGCAGGGCGGTCAGCACGCCGATATGGAAGTTGTCGGCTACCCCGGCGTTACGAATGAAAGTCGGCATCCAGAACGCCATGGCATAGGCACTGAGCAGGATGGAGAAGTCGATCCCGCCGAGCATCCAGACCTTGAGGTTGAAGAAACCGTCACGAAAGCTGTGCTTGCTGTGTTTACCCTCGACCTCATCCAGGCGCAGCTGACCTTCGAGCAAGGCTTTTTCTTCAGGGTTCAGCCATTTGGCTTTGTGAGGGTTATCAGGCAGTACCCAGAACGTCAGGATGCCAAGCAGCACGCTAGGTACCGCCTCAACGATAAACAGCCATTGCCAGCCGCGCAGGCCGGCGGCGTTGTCGAACGCGCCCATGATCCAGCCCGACAGCGGACCGCCGATAACACTGGAAAGCGGCATGCCGATCATGAACAGGGCAATGATGCGCCCGCGCCGGTAGGTCGGAAACCAGGTGGTCAGGTAGTACAGGACTCCCGGCAGAAAGCCGGCTTCGGCGGCGCCCAGCAGCAAGCGTACAAAGTAGAACTGGGTCGGGGTAGTGACCAGCATGGTGCAGGCCGACAGCAGGCCCCAGGTGATCATGATCCGGGCAATCCAGACCTTGGCCCCGACTTTCTCCAGGACCAGGTTGCTCGGCACCTCGAACAGGATATAACCGACGAAAAACAGGCCCGCCCCCAGGCCGAATGCAGTCTCGCTGAAGTGCAGGTCCTGGAGCATTTGCAGCTTGGCGAAGCCGATGTTAATGCGGTCCAGATAGGACGCCAGATAACAGAAGCAAAGGAAGGGGATCAGCTTCCAGGTGATTTTGTGATAGAGCGCCTTGATGCGATCTGCGACAGGAGTCGCAAGGCTTGTTCCAGCATTTGCAGAGGGCATGTGGTCTCCTGGCGGTGACGAGTGTTTGTTTTTGTGTGATCGCGATCAGTGCTTTGCCAGGCTCCAAAAGCGGTTTCCACAGGCAGTGTCAGAAGACTGGGCCGGCCCTGCTCGATGAATGAGTGCGCCAAGGCGGGCGGACACCAGCATATCGACTTTGGCGTCTGACAGCTCAATGGCGCATGCCCCCGGTTCTTCCTGCCCCGGCCTAAGTCGGGCAACTGGGCCCTACAGAGCGCACGGAGCGGCTGCTTGAGGAAAGCGATGGCGGGGCCGCTGCATCACGCGGCGAACTGCACTATCGCGCGGGGCTGGATCTGGGCGGCGATACGCCGCAAAGTGTCGCTTTTGCCATCGTCAGTGAAATCACCGCAGCATTCGGCGCTGTCAGCGCGCACACCGGAGGCAAGAGATGCCCGTCGATATGGAACAGACTGAGGTCGTGGCGGTGGTACTTGCCGCAGGGCTGAGCCGGCGCATGGGGCCCGACAACAAGTTGCTGCTGCCGGTGGCCGAGCAGCCGATGGTCAGGCATGTGGTACAGGCCGCGCTCGCCTCGCGCTGCGCCAAAGTGCTGGTGGTCATTGGGCATGAGGCCGCTGATGTTCGCCGGGCCCTGTCCGGGCTGGCGGTCGAATATGTGCTTAACCAGGATTTTACGGAAGGCATTGGCTCGTCGGTGCGTGTCGGCGCCAGAGCCCTCAGTGACCGGCAGGCGGTGATTTTTTGTCTGGGGGACATGCCCGGCGTCACGTCCGGGGTCATTGATCAGTTGATTGATGCCATGCAGGCGAACCCCGGTGTCGTGGGGTTTCAGGCCAGTTACAAGGGCAAGCGCGGCAACCCGGTGCTGTGGACACCCGAGTGTTTGCCCGGGCTTAGAGCCTGTGCCGGTGATGAAGGTGCGCGCCCGCTTTTGCGCCAGTATCGCGAGCGCGTCATGGCAGTAGAAACCGCCAGTCAATGGGTGAGGGTTGATCTTGATACACCCGAAGACTACTGGCGTGTCTATAATCGCCGCACATCCAATTCCCGCCCACAGACTGTCGAGACTTTCATGACTATCTCTCTGTACGCCGCTTCCGTTCCCGTGTTCAAACAAATGCTCAACGCCCTGAGCGGTGTTCTGACCAAGGCTGAGGCTCACGCGACGGCCAAGAACATCGATCCAAGTGTTTTCCTGCAAGCGCGTCTGGCGCCGGACATGTTCCCGCTGGTGCGTCAGGTGCAAATCGCGGTTGATTTTGCCAAGGGTGTTTCGGGCCGTCTGGCTGAAATCGAACTGCCGAAGTACGACGACAGCGAAGTGACCTTTGCTGACCTGCAAGCGCTGATCAGTAAAGTGCTGGCGTTTGTCGACGGCATCAAGCCTGAGCAAATCGACGGCAAGGAAGGCATCGAAATCATCACCCGTCAGGGCACCCCGAAAGAAAAGCGCTTCACCGGCCAGGCTTACCTGCTGACCTACGGCCTGCCTCAGTTCTTCTTCCACGTGACCACTGCTTACGCGATCCTGCGTCACAATGGCGTTGAAGTGGGCAAGCGCGATTACATGGGCGCGTTCTGATCGCGATACCTCGCCAGCGCTTACAACACCGGCGCCGTCAAGACGCCGGTTCTTCCTTGGCCATGCAGGCCGCAGCAGTAAACAGTACGTCGGTGGACGAGTTCAGCGCGGTTTCGGCGGAGTCCTGCAGGATGCCGATAATGAAGCCCACGGCCACCACTTGCATCGCAATCTCGCTCGGGATGCCGAACAGGCTGCACGCCAGCGGGATCAGCAACAGCGAACCTCCCGCTACCCCCGATGCCCCACAGGCACAAATGGCTGCCACCACACTCAGCAAAATCGCGGTCGGAATGTCGACTTCAATGCCCAGGGTATGCACGGCGGCCAGGCTCAATACCGTAATGGTGATTGCGGCGCCCGCCATATTGATGGTCGCGCCCAGCGGGATCGACACCGAGTAGGTGTCTTCATGCAGCCCCAGACGTTCGCTCAGTGCCATGTTCACGGGGATGTTGGCCGCCGAGCTGCGGGTGAAAAACGCGGTAATCCCGCTTTCACGCAAGCACAGAAACACCAGCGGGTACGGATTGCGGCGCAGTTTCCAGAACACGATCAACGGGTTCATGACCAGTGCCACAAACAGCATGCTGCCAATCAGTACGGCGAGCAGGTGCAGGTAGCCCAGCAGGGCACCGAAACCCGAGGTAGCGAGGGTCGAAGCCACCAGGCCGAAAATCCCCAGCGGCGCAAAGCGGATGACTACGCGCACGATGACAGTGACGCCGTTGGACAGGTCGCTGAGCACGGTGCGGGTGGTATCGCCGGCGTGGCGAATGGCGACGCCCATGCCGATGGCCCACGCCAGAATGCCGATAAAATTGGCGTTCATCAGTGCGCTGACCGGGTTGTCGACCACGCTCAACAGCAGGCTTTGCATGACTTCGCTGATCCCGCCCGGGGCTGCAATGGCGATATTTTCCGTTACCAGCACCAGGCTCGAGGGGAACATCATGCTGGCAATGACGGCCACGACGGCGGCGGCAAAGGTGCCGAACAGGTAGAGCACCAGGATCGGACGGATATGGGTTTCTTGCCCGTGCTTGTGGTTGGCAATGGAAGCCATGACCAGAGCAAACACCAGGATCGGGGCCACGGCTTTCAAGGCGCTGACGAACACCTTGCCGATAAAGGCCACCGAAAGTGCAGCAGCAGGCGCAAGCCAGGCCAGCAAAATACCGGCAATCAGGCCAATCACAATCTGGGTGACCAGGCTGGTGCGTTTGAGCTTTTGCAGCAGGGAAGGTGGAGCGTCAGTCATAAGGGTTTCTCTAGTTGTTTTGGACCGTGCACTGAGCAACAGCGGGACGATCTGCAACGAGCGGGCAGGCAGATCGATGACGGTCGGCGGGTTAAAACGTGTTGAGTAAAGCAGAGTCGGCAGCCGAGGTCAGTCAAGCGTGCCGAGTGGGTCTGTCCGGCCAGATTCATGGCGGGGGCGGACTTTAGCATAGTGCCGGGGGCGCTTCGCGGTTCAGGGGCAATCTGCCACACCCGTGGGGGATCTTCTCTGGGGTGGCGTGCCCCCGGGGGCGGTCGTTCTGCTACTATCGCCCATCCTCATCCTTGTTCAAATCAGCGGACCTGTTTCGGTTATCGCTGGCGTTGCTGTTTCTGGAGTCATTTCATGTTGTTGCCCATCCTGCTGCT
Organism: Pseudomonas sp. TWR2-1-1; assembly: GCF_049897045.1. Taxonomy (NCBI): domain Bacteria; kingdom Pseudomonadati; phylum Pseudomonadota; class Gammaproteobacteria; order Pseudomonadales; family Pseudomonadaceae; genus Pseudomonas; species Pseudomonas sp. TWR2-1-1. The sequence continues at coordinate 257,731 of NZ_JAFCVM010000004.1, read as the reverse complement.
GTCTGCGGCCGGCTTTACCGTGCTTACCACCGAGTTCATCATTGTCGGCCTGCTGCCCTCGATTGCCCGTGATCTAGAGGTCAGCGTGCCCCAGGCCGGTTTGCTGGTGACATTGTTCGCTTTTACAGTGGCGGCCCTGGGGCCGTTTTTGACTGCTTACTTTGCGCGCTTCAAGCGCAAGCCCCTGTTTATTACGATCCTGTTGATGTTTGCCTTCGCCAATACCCTCGCGGCGCTGGCGCCCAATATTTGGGTGATGGGCTTTGCCCGTTTGTTGCCGGCATTGGGCTTGCCGGTGTTTTGGGCCTTGGCCAGCGAAACGGCGGTAGACATCGTAGGGCCGGAGTACGCCGGGCGGGCGATTGCCAAAATCGGTTTCGGGATTGTCTGTGCGACCGTATTCGGGATTCCGGTCGGAACCTTGATCTCCGATGCCTGGGGCTGGCGCAGTGCATTCGCCATTCTCGCGGTGGTTGCACTGGCCAAGGCCTTGTTGCTGTGGGTTTATTTGCCGGCGACGCACGTGGCCAGGGCCAGCGTCACCCTGCGCTCGCAATTGAGCCTGTTGCGCAGCCCGCTGATGATTGGCCATATCGTGCTGTCAGTGCTGGTATTCAGTGGCATGTTCACGGCCTACACCTATCTGGCCGACATCCTGGAGCGACTGGCGGGCTTTGATGGCACCCTGGTTGGCTGGTGCCTGATGGGCTTTGGCGCAGTCGGCCTGATCGGTAACTCACTGGGCGGGCGCATGGTGGATCGCCATCCGCTGATCGCGTCGATTGTGTTCAGCGCCTTTATGATCGGCGCCATGGTGGCGTTGATACCGAGTATTCATACCTCGCTGGCGCTGGCGGCAGCGATGGCCATTTGGGGCATTACCCAGTCGGCGCTGTTTCTGGTCAGTCATGTCCGGCTGATGAAAGCGGCGCCCCATGCTCCGGCTTTTGCCGCGTCATTGAATATTGCCGGGGGCAACCTGGGGATCGGTCTGGGCGCGATGGTCGGCGGCCAGATAATCGACACCTACGGCCTGGGCAGCCTGGGCTTTGCTGCTGCCGGTTTTATCCTGCTCTCGATTTTGCTGGCGCTGATGTTGATGACGGCAAAACCGCGCGCCGCGGCCAGCGCTTAGTCGTTGGCAGGGGTGAACAACTCGCGTCGGGCACCCTCGGTAATTGCAACGATGCCGGGGTGTTGGCTCTTGCGTTCAACGGTGATGGCGTAAAACGATTCGGTGACCGCCTCGGTCTGGCCGATCAGCTCAACGTCGAACTGACGCATGACTTCCTGGGCGATCACGCTGGGGGCGATAAATACGCCGATGCCGGACTGGCCAAACGCTTGCATCAAGGCGCTGTCATCGAACTCACCAACGATTCGCGGCTGGATTTTCTGTTCTGCCAGCCAGCGCAGCAAACGACTGCGGATCACGGTTTCAGGGCCGGGGATTAGCAGCGGGGCGCCGTGCAGGCAGTGCGGGAAGTTTTCGGCATAGTCCCTGGCCAGGCTTGAGGTGGCAAAAAAACTGATGCCGCATTCCCCCAGTTTTTGGCTCAGGCCTTTGATGTCGAGGTGGGAGGGCATTGGGCTGTCGGAAATCACCAGGTCCAGACGTTGAATCGCCAGATCCGCCAGTAGCCGGTCGAGCTTGTCTTCACGGCAAGTAATACGGATCGGCTGGTCCAGCTCCATGGTGGGAGCGATCAGGCGATAAACAATCGACTTGGGCACCACATCCGCCACACCCACCCTGAACAGGATCTGCTGCTCTTTGGGAGCCATGCGCAGCATGCTTTCCAGTTCGTTGCCGAGCTGGAAAATTTGCTCGGCATAGGGCAGGACCTGGCGCCCGGTCTCTGTCAGCTCCAGCTGACGGCCGACCCGGCGAAATAGCGGCAAGCCGTAGGTATCTTCCAGCAGGCTGATTTGCCCGCTGATGGTTTGTGGGGTGAGGTTCAGTTGCTCGCAGGCGCGAACAATGCTGCCGGTTTTGGCGACGACCCAGAAGTAATGCAGTTGGCGGTAGTTGAGCATGAGCCGAATACTTCGTAAAAACCGAAGTATAGCGCTTAAAAATACGAATTTTCCTGAAGTGTTTGTCTGTCTAGAATCCCGCGTTATTCGCGAGCCATGCACGTGGCCGCCGTTATCGAGAGGAACGCGAGATGAACATTAAGAAAGCAGGTGCGCTGGCACTGCTAGCCGCTGGCCTGTTGCTGCTGGGCGGTTGTGATCAGGCCGAAAAAGCGGCGCAGCAAATGCTGAGTAAAACCGCTGAAACAGCCAAGCAGGCGATTGATGACACCCACAAGGCGGCGGAACAGGCGCTGAGCGAAGCCACCGGCGGTCAGGTTGAAAAAGAGCAGCCCGAGCAACAACGCAAAGAGTCGTCCCAAGCGATTTAACCCGTCCTAAACCAGAGTCAGAACACACCTATGGAATATCTTTTACAACTGGCTGCCAGCCCCGCAGCCTGGGTCGCGCTGGCCACGTTGATCGTGATGGAAATCGTGCTGGGCATCGATAACCTGATCTTTATCTCGATTTTGACCAACAAGTTGCCTGAGGCTTATCGCACCAAGGCGCGCCGTATCGGAATCGGCATGGCATTGATTCTGCGTCTGGGCCTGCTCGGCACTATCGCTTATATCGTGCAACTGACCACGCCGGTATTTGAGGTGCTGGGCCAGGCCTTTTCGTGGAAAGACATGATCCTGATTGCCGGTGGCCTGTTCCTGGTGTGGAAGGCGACCAGTGAAATCCACCACAGCATGAGCCCTGAGGTCGAAGATAAAACCGCGGGCGTGTCGTCCAGGGTGGCGCTGGGCTTTGCGGCTGCCATCGGGCAGATCTTGATGCTGGACCTGGTGTTTTCCATCGACAGCATTATCACCGCGGTGGGCATGACCGAGCACTTGCCGATCATGGTGGTGGCAGTCGTAGTGGCGGTGCTGGTGATGTTGCTGGCTTCGGAGCCACTGGCCAAGTTCATCAATGAAAACCCGACCGTGGTGATGCTGGCGCTGGCCTTCCTGATCATGATCGGTATGACCCTGATCGCAGAAGGCTTTGGGGCTCATGTACCCAAGGGCTATGTCTATGCCGCGATGGCGTTCTCCGCCACGGTGGAAACCCTTAACATTGTGGCGCGCCGGGTCCGGGAGAAGCGCCAGGCTGCTTTGCTGAAGTAATCACAAGCTGCAACGTAAAGGCCGTCCACCCTGTTTTGGGGGGACGGCCTTTTTGGTGCCGGGATTAGTGGGCGTTGACAGCGCCAGCCACTGGTTTTTCAGGCGGGGTTTGCAGCTTGGGCTGTACTTGCGGGTGGTGATGGCGGCTGATGCGCATCAGTCCCCAAAGCATCGCGGCGGCAACGGCCAGCCAGCCGGTAATCAGCAGAAAAATGGTCCATGTAGGGCTCATCAGTGCCTCCTTTGCCCACAATGGGCACAAACACACACTAAGCAACTGACAGTCTAGCGCGGGTAGTGTTGCAGTCTATTGACCAAAGGTCGTGCTGGACCAACTCATTTGTTCTATCCGCACAGCCAGGCTGTGGCTTAAGGCTATACCTTCGCCCAATCGCGCCCTATGATCGATGGCCACGTCGGGCCTCAAGGTCTGGCGCCCATTCAAAGCGAGGGAATATGCAGGGAGTGACGGGATTGAAATCAGTACGGCTGTGGCTGCTGTCGGTGTTTGCGCTGGCAATGGTGGGGTGTGCCAGTGTCGAGCCGCCCGAGCTTCGTCACCTGCCGGAAAGGGTCGAGCTCAATGGCGTACCCTTTTTTCGCGGCAACGCCAATCAGAGCGGTCCGCAGGTGCTGGCCAGCATGCTTGGCCAGCAACGCATCAGAATCACCCCGGGGCTGTTGGTCAAACCGTTGAAACTGCCGGGTGCCGAAGCATCGCTGCAAGACAATATGGAGCAACTGGCGGCGCAGTACGGGTTGATGGTGTACCCGTTGGACACATCCCTTGCGGCGTTATTGACTCAGGTGGCGGCGGGGTATCCGGTGATGCTGCGTTTCAGCGACGGTACCGTCTGGTCTGAACCACGCTATGCCATGCTCGTGGGGTATAACCGCACCAAGCGCACCGTGCTGTTGCGTGCGGGTATGGAGCGCCGGCGGCTGATGGACTTCAACAAGTTTGAGTCGGCCTGGAAAGATGCCGGGGGCTGGGCGGTGTTGATTTTGTCACCCGAGCAACTGCCGGCCAACGTCGACAAGGCGCGCTGGTTGAAAGCGGCCAACGACCTGTCCCGCTCGGGTCAGGAGCAGGCTGGAGCGAGGGCCATCAAGGCCCTGCAGAACCCGGGCAAATAACCGGCAGGGAGACAGGCCGGCCTGCACTGCACCAGGCAAATAGCATGCATGCAGGCCAGCCAGATCCCCGGTAGCAAACGGTCAATTAAAAGCCGTATTTATCACGCAGGCTGTAATACCACGCACCCAGGGCAGTCAGCGGCGTGCGCAGCAGTTGCCCGCCCGGGAAAGGGTAGTGGGGCAGGTCGGCGAAGGCATCAAAGCGTTCAGCCTGACCGCGCAGAGCCTCGGCCAGTACCTTGCCGGCCAGATGGGTGTACGTCACCCCGTGACCGCTGCAACCTTGCGAGTAATAGATGTTGTCACCGATACGGCCGACCTGAGGCAGGCGGGACAGTGTCAGCAGGAAGTTGCCGGTCCATGCGTAATCAATCTTCACATCTTTGAGTTGCGGGAAGGCTTTCAGCATTTTCGGGCGGATGATCGCCTCGATATTGGCCGGGTCGCGGGCGCCATATACCACGCCACCGCCGAAGATCAGGCGCTTGTCGCCCGACAGTCGATAGTAATCGAGCAGGTAGTTACAGTCTTCGACGCAATAGTCTTGTGGCAGAAGGGTCTTGGCCAGCTCCTCACTCAAGGGCTCGGTAGTGATCACCTGGGTGCCGCATGGCATGGACTTGGCTGCCAGCTCGGGTACCAAATTACCTAAATATGCGTTGCCTGCGACGATGATGAATTTGGCGCGGACCTTGCCTTGTGGCGTGTGCACCACCGGGTTGGCGCCGCGTTCAATGCGGATGGCGGGAGACTGCTCGTAGATCGTACCGCCCAATGACTCAACAGCTGCGGCTTCGCCGAGCGCCAGGTTGAGGGGGTGAATATGACCGCCACTCATGTCCAGTAATCCGCCCAGATACTGATCGCAGGCAACCACTTCACGAATCCGGCGCTGATCCAGCAGCTCCAGTTGCGTATTGCCATAGCGTTCCCAGAGTTTCTTCTGGGCTTGCAGGTGACCCATCTGCTTGGCGGTGATGGCTGCAAACACACCGCCGTCTTTCAGGTCGCACTGTATTTGGTACCTGGCCACCCGGTCGCGGATGATCTTGCTGCCTTCAAATGCCATTTGCCCTAACAGCTGCGCTTGCTTGGCCCCCACCGTGCGCTCGATGACATCAATGTCGCGGCTATAACTATTAACAATCTGCCCGCCATTGCGACCTGACGCGCCGAAACCCACCTTTGCGGCCTCCAGTACCGTGACCTTGAACCCGCTCTCCAGCAAAAACAGCGCGCTCGACAGCCCGGTATAGCCGGCGCCGATCACGCAGACGTCTGTCTCAATGTCATCCTGCAGGGCGGGGCGTTCGGGAGCCGGGTTGGCAGAAGCTGCATAGTAAGACTGGGGGTAGGGGGTGTTCGACATTCTGCAGCCTCTGTTTAATATATTTGACGAGTAGGGCGATGCTACCTGAGTTGAAATCCACCGGCTAGCCACCTGCCGAACAGGTTTTTTGCAGCTCATACAAATAATTCGACTATTCATAGAGTTAGCTGCAAAAAAGGTGTTGACACCCCTCCGCAAATCTATAGAATGCGACCCCACAGCAGGCACGTAGCTCAGTTGGTTAGAGCACCACCTTGACATGGTGGGGGTCGTTGGTTCGAGTCCAATCGCGCCTACCAAACAAAATCCGCTCTGCTGGGCGGTCTAGAAGGGCTCACCGAAAGGTGGGCCCTTTTTTGTTGGCTTCGATTTGCAAAACTTTTGCAAAACCCCCACCTCAGAACGCCAAATCAGCCCTCGCCTCCAGGTACTGGAGAAGTCGCAGCACGGCGGCATGACTGATCATCCAGGGGGCTAGGCCAGTTCAACAAGATTACCCTGCGTATCAATGGTGGCCAGAGCGGCACTGTATGCCCAGGCGCTCAAGGTGCTGGTGTGAGGTTCGATGCGGTGAAGTGGGCGGGGTGCTGCTGGTCAGCCTTGTCCTGATGGCTGGCAGCGCATGGACCGCATGGGTGTGGCGGGCCAACGGTTATGAGCGGCGACTGGCCGCCAGCGACCAGGCCCATTACCCAGGACTTGCCATGAGAAAACCAAATAAGCACACCTGCGTGATCGCCCTGCGACTGCTGACCTGCGGTAGATGTCCAACTCGACGCCACCAGCTCCAGCGGCTTGGTTTATGGCGCCCATAGAGCCATGTTTGCTCCAACGCATGCTCAATGAATTATCGGGATCACTGGCGATGGCGATCAAGGATTGATCGCGCTGCCACGGTCATGTGGATCGCATGGGAGAAATTCAGTTCTAGCTTCTCCAGGCGTAGGTATGTAGCAAACGTTGTAGAAGCCCTCTCACCTGGATCTGGTGAGAGGGCTTCTTGTGGACACCTAAAACATTGAGGTGTCCATTATTTCGATGTCGCAGGGTTACCTCCCAGCATCGGGTCCTAAGTAATACCTAGACAGATGAGTCAGGGTATTGTTGTTGCGGTGACAAGACGTTCTCTTTTAGCCGTTCGATATGGGCCAACCGATTCTCGCGGTGAATGCGTTTTGTAGTAGTCCGTTCCGGGTAGCAGCGCATGAACATGTTGGTGAAGTGTTCACCATAATGAATCGATGTGTCTCTTTCGTTCCCTAGCACCGGGCGGGCAACAGCTTCGAAGTGGGGTTCGTGGAAGTAGGCGAAGGCAAAGCGCTCACGGGTGTTCAGCTTGACTTTATGGGGCGTAGAAAGCAGCAGGCCATCAGTTAGAAATTGCAGAATATCCCCGGGGAAGACTGTAAACACGCGGGGGACTGGTTTGACAAATGTCCAGGGCTCCTGATGCTCGAATTGACCAGCAGAACTTTCTGTCTGCAACCAGTTTCGGTTGCGTTTTTCTCCTGCAACCGGCGGGCGAATATACAAACCACCTACATCATCCTGGCTGGCGATGACCAACAGACCATAGTCTGTATGGGCGCCAATCCCTCGGGATGTACTGGAGGACTCGGCAGGGAAACGAAGCACACGCATGTGGTGCCATCCGTTTTTAGTCAGTGATGTCAGGGAGTTTCTGTCCGGCAATTCAAGCCCCAAGGCAACTAGTTCCAGCAGTTTTTCTCCCACAAGGCCTAGCTCGTTCATATAGTTTTTCATACTGGATTTGTAGTCAGCGTCGGGCCATGGTGCGGGACCGTGACAAGGCCAGCCTTGTTGTACCTGTTCGCTGGTGTGTGGCAGGTCTTTACAAACTGTGAATATTTCCGGGTTGTCCCGTTCGCCGGCGGTAACTTCTTCGCCTGAAAAAACATACCCGCTATAACTCAGATCGCTCAAGCAACTTGCTTTGACTGCATGAGGCATTTTGAAAAAACGCTTGCTAGCTTGCAGAGCACTTTGCAAAGCGAGCTCTTGATCAGGTGTACTTGCAATCTGGAAGATTCCATCGGTTTGCCATGCTTTGATCAATGCGTGTCCGAGCGCTTTATCGGCAGCGTTACCGGTGACGCATTCGGGTAAAACGAAAGTTTGTAAGTCAGTCATTATCATTCCCTCTTAATCCATTTGAAGGGACGTACTCTCAATTAATGAGACGTTGGACTGCGGTACTGCGCTCAACGGAACTTCACCAGAACAGTGGCCTGGCACTGTTGGATCATGTACATCGTCATATTCCCGTTAGGGAGTAGGTTTCTATCGTGCATTATCGGTTTAGGTAAACGTCTTTCGTAGTTAAAATTCCAGTTGTATTGCCCCTGCTCAGGTTTTATCTGCGAAGGCACCAAACTATGTTTAACTCTGGCTTCGATCACTGCTTTATAGCGTGTTGTAACAAAAAAGCGTTTTTTGTACTTCACTTAATTCATGCAGGCACTGCATTCTTTCTCAAAGCGATTAGCAGAGCCAAAGGGTAGTTGCTTGTTCAAATGAAACGTCCGGGCGTAAATTCCTGAAGCGCACAGAGCCCCCAGTCGGTATTTATCGCTGACCCCAGCATGTGATTAAACCTGGAGGTAAATCCGTAACCTCGTCTGCGTTGAGGGTGTCCATAGCTTGCGTATAGGTGTCAATGTTTAGACCACCTGTAGTTAATAAGTGGTGTTTCATTTCCATCCAGGTAAGGCGCCAAAAGGCAGGCATGGGTGATCCATTACTGAGGGGTGGGTAATGTAATGAGCTGCCCAGTTCCTTTAGGTTAAGAGTCTTTAAGTCGTCCGATAGTCTGTTGCCCCAATGACAGTCGGTGCCAATGGTTTTGTGTAAAACTTCCCACATGGTTTTCATTGTTTTGCTATAGGCTGAAGGGAGGGGGTCTGTCGTGTGGGTGTCAATAAGCTCAGAAAGAATGATCCACCCACCAGGTTTCAACCATGATACAAGTTTTTCCAATACTTCTGATCGGTCGCGAAGGTGCATGAGCACGAGGCGTGCGTGAATTAAATCAAACTCACCTAAAGATGGGGTCGTGCATATGTCCGATTTTAGAATCGTAAGATTTTTATCGGCAGATGTTTGCTTGGGTAAGAATTGTCCGTCTCGGTCTAATGCAAGCACCTCGAAGTTTTTTTGCCGGGAACCGGCTGAGAGCCATGAGGCGATGCTTCCTGTGCCTGAGCCAATATCCAGGCATCTTGAGTTTAAAGGAAGGTTGAGGTTGGTTATATGTTCTTTTGTAATAGGGTCAAATGCCATGGTTATATGGTTCAGTCGATCAAGCTCAGCGTGTTGATTTTGATTGAATATAAACTCGCCATAAACTTCCATATCATGTTTCTCCGTTGTGGTGCGTTATTACCCTGGAACTTTGGAGCAGCTGTAGTTGGCTTCCATAGAGGCAGGGTGAGGCTCACTGTAGATCACGGTCGAAGACTTGCAATGTTATATTTCTGCGGAGCTTGGATATACCGCTGAAGTGCATGAGTGGAGGATTTTCTATAACTTTTTAGACATTGGGTCTAAGTGAAGAACTGTTCTTGTGATCGATAAATCATGTTTTTGCAAGGAGAAGACGTTGTGCAGGCTTTGATAGGGCGGACGGGGTAAGTGCTTTCACATTGACTGAGGTTGTATTGAATCTGCTGCTTGAAATTTACGGCAGCAACAGTATTCCAGGATTCATTTACATGATTTATATGGATTTATTTGATGGGCCCCATTCCTCGTCGGGGCTCTCTTGGGCGGTCTAGAAGGGCTCACCGAAAGGTGGGCCCTTTTTTGTTGTCTGCGATTTGCAAAACTTTTGCAAAACCCCCACCCCAGAACGCCAAATCAGCGCCTGGATATATATTCCTGCGGGAATTTCTGCTGCCACAGCCTCTCGTAGCGCCTTGCCCGTCTTGATCTGCAACCCATGGACTCCTGAGGTCGACGCCCTACAACACGCAACTCACCAGCCAATGGCCCTGGCTGACCACGCTGAGATTCCTGATGGAAGGGCGGCATGCCTACGCCCAGGCGTCCTTGAAACGATATCCGGGTGGGTTCATGCAAGAGCAGGCGGGACTGAGGCTCGCTAGCAGGCAGATGCGCTTGTCCTATTGCTTTGCTTTATCGAGCCAGCGGGTGAGCCCTGTGCAGGAGCGTCAAAGGTGTTGAACCTCGATTTGCCGTTTAAAGGCTGCGAGCGCATTAAAAATTAATGGCCCCGTCATCGGGTCGGTGGCAATGCTCTCGGCGCTCAAGCGGCTGGACAAGAGGTTCACTGTGATTGACGCTTGTTCGATGATGCGAGCGGACATCGTGTCCAGGACCAGCCGCAAAGCGGCTTGCGCGTGACTCGCCCTGGGCGATGCGTTGAACAGCGCGACGGGTTTGCCAGGGAACTCTTCACTGCTCACGAGCCAGTCGAGCATGTTTTTGAATGAACCAGGAATACCTCGAGCGTACTCGGGGCATGAAAACAATAGCCCGTCCGCCTGCCCGATAATTGAGCATAACTGTGCCACTGCCTCGGGGGGATTCTCGAGCAGATCCGGGTTGAAGTGAGGCAACCCATCAATCCCGTCATAATGCATGACCACTACGTCTGCGGGGCATAGACGTTCAGCCGCACGCAGCAAAATCGAGTTGGAGGAGGCCTCACGCAGACTTCCCGAGACCGCAAGTAAACGCACCATTTCCACACCCTTGGCGATTCGTAAGTGGATGAATTTTCGCACGAGCTGAGCTGCATGCTCCATTGCAAAAGGTCAGGTACGCAGTCGGCCAACATCTTCCAGGCACCGGCACTCGCAAAGGTAATGATGATGCGCTGTATTACTGGTCGAGTCTGGACGCAGACACCTTTTGTTCTACGACATAGCGACTGGGCACTTCACCCAGTACACGCTTGAATACAGTTGCGAATGCACTCGAGCTGCTATACCCCAACTCTATTGCGACCTGCGTAACTGACTGGCCGTTTCCAAGTCGAACAACAGCGGCGAGGAGGCAGGCTTGTTGCCTCCATTCGATATAGCTGATGCCGGCTTGCAGTCGAAAGTGGCGGGTAAAGGTGCGGCGGCTCATTGCGGTGCGATGCGCCATGTCGTCGATGCCGATCTCCAGTGAAGGGTTGGCCAGGAAATCGCGGCACACTCGAGCAAGACGCGGGTCAGTCGGCAACGGCGCATTGAGCGATAGCGCAGGCATCCCGGCAATTTCGTGCAGCAACAAACCCATCAGGTAGCCATCGCGTCCATTTTTGTCATAGCGCGCGGGTATATCGATGGCCGTCTCCAGCAATTGCCGCAGCAGCGGCGATACATCGAATACCTGGCAATGAGCCGGCAGCCCCAGGCGCTGTGCAGCCTGTTTGCGGATGTAGGTATTGAGCATCGTGACCGGGCCGCGCATGTGCATGGCGTGCGGTCGCCCGGGCGGCACCCAAATGCCGCGCAGAGGCGGAACGACCCAGTTGCCTTCGTCGGTGAATATCGTGATGACACCGCGTGCGGCATAGGCGAATTGTCCTCGCTGATGGCTGTGCGACGGGAACAGCTCACCGTCTGCATAGTCGGTTGCGCTCACGACAGCATCGCGCGGTATGTTTTGGTAGGGATCCAGCGTTGTTGTGTGCATGGCCTGATTTTAATGATATTTGGCCTGCGCCTGAAAGCGGGCCATTGCAGTTTCTTGCATATTCCCCCTGGTGCAGAGCATTCAAAACACACCATTAAGGGACAAACACCCCAACCATGCAGAAAAAACACGTGTTGCTTGCCGTCTTGGTGACGGCCGTTTGGGGATTGAACTTCCCCATTACAAAGCTCGGTCTTGCCGATACGGACCCCCTGCTGTTGACTGCGATTCGCTTCACGCTGGCCGCCTTGCCCTGGGTGTTTTTCGTGAAGCGTCCGCAAGTTGCCTTGCGCTGGGTTGCAGCCTATGGATTGATCTTCGGCGTAGCGATGTGGGCCTTGATCAACATGGGTATCGCATTGGGTGTGCCGCCCGGCAGTGCCTCGCTGCTGATCCAGTTCAGCGCATTCTTCACCCTAGGCTGGGGTGTACTGTTGTTCCGTGAAAGCCTGTCAATGCCTCAGTTTTTCGGCATTGTGCTGGCTGCAGCAGGGCTGATTGGCATTCTGTTGGACAGTCCGGGTGAGGCCACCATGACCGGTTTTGCCTTAGTGCTCTTTAGCGCTGTGGCCTGGAGCATTGGTAATGTCGTGATCAAGGTGTCGAAGGTGCAGCAGATTTTCGCCTTCGTGGTGTGGGCCAGCCTGTTTCCACCGATTCCGCTATTTTTGATGACTTGGCTGTGGCATGGCCCGGCTCCCTTTATAGCGTTGCCTGCGCATTTGAATGCGGTTACGACATTGTCACTCGCCTTCCAGGTCTACGGCGCCACACTTTTCTGCTACTGGGGGTGGAACCTGCTATTGCGTGAGTACCCTGCCTCGCGGGTAGCGCCGCTGTCGTTGCTGATTCCCGTGTTTGGCATCGTCAGCTCCATTCTCATCCTCGGCCAACGCCCCAGCGCCTCAGGTTGGGTCTCCATTGCATTGATTCTGTTTGCGCTTGCCGTGGGCTCAAGGCCGGGACCTGCAATGCTGGTACGCCATCGTGGCCTCTGACACGCAATACGTGCGACGAAGTTGACAGGGTACGACCGCAGCAAACCGGTGGCAGGGGAAGGCACGAGTGACAGTGTCACTCGTGCTTTGCTGCAGCTTTTCAATATTCAGCCTCAGTTCAATCGATCGCCTTGCTAACGGCTGCGCCAATCAGTACGAACGGCGCCAGCACCACCATGAGCACTGTCATCCAGGCTCCCGTGTAGGCATCGTCGACCTTGTTTCCCAATCCTGATGTGGAGGTAGCGGGCTCCTTGCTTTTGGACACGCTCAGGGCATAACGATAATGTCCGGGCTGGTCTCCTTGGCGGATGCGGCATGCTTCGTGACTGAGGCTGATAGAGCGTCCTCCCTGCAACTGACCGGTTGTGCTGTTGTGGCTGTCGATACGCTGCTGCAGGTCGTTCATCTGCGTCTTGAGTTCGGACTCGCAGTCGCCTTCATGGGTGAATACGCGGCTCTTCTTGTTGATCACGCCAGGGCGATTCTGGCGATCCAGTAACACGCTGATTTCACCGCCGTGCCCATCATCGCGTTGAAACTCCCTGGCCCCCGTGAGTGTCTCGAAACCGGTATTGCTGAGTGCGCTGAGTTGATTGCCGCTGAGCGGTTTATTCAGGGTATAGCCATACACCTGCGGTCCGCCGACGGGCGCCTTTGTTGAAGGTGTGGTGCACGCCGTCAGTGACGAAGCAATAATCGAAAGGCTTAACGCGACACAGAGCGTCCTGTCCATGACTTCATCCATTGAGTGTTTGGGTCGCCGATAATCAGGCGCAGAGTACCTTAGGTCCGTGCATCAGGGTAATGCGCCAATTGTGGGTCATGGCGCAACTTGCCAGCGACAGGTAACGGCCGGGCATCGTTCTCACCGACTAACGCAAGACTGGATGCAGCCACTGATTCACCATGGCGTGGCAGAAATGGAATACTTTGTTGGCCCGGTTATTCGTCGCTCAAGGAGAGCTTCTAAATATGCAGATACGCAAACTCACCCATGACGACCTGCCCCGCGCAAGCGCCATGTGCCTGGACGCATTCATGCTGGCAGTTGCCCCCTCACTTTCGGCGCAAGGCATAGATACCTTCGCCAAGGTGGTAGCGGCGCAGGCGTTTGCCGAACGTATGGAAGGCGATAACCTGATGCTGGTTTGCGTTTCGGACGGGGTGATTGTGGGGCTGATTGAGCTCAAGCAAGGGTGTCACGTGGCGATGCTGTTCGTCGCCCCGGGCTGGCAGCGGCGGGGTATCGGCATGGGGCTGGTGAACGCGGCACTGAAGCAGGCCAGGGGTCAGCTGGTGACGGTCAGGACGTCGCTGTCTTCGGTGGCAGCCTACGAAAGCTACGGATTCGTTTTGACAGGGGAGGTGGGAGAGTTCGCCGGGCTGGTCTTTCAGCCGATGGAGAAGCGGCTTTGATTCTGCCCGCGCTGTTGTTGGCGTTCACGTAAAACCGTCGGACTTTCCGGGCCCGGAATGCAGATCCTCGGTTCGAAGACCAGGCTGGATTCCGTCGGCGAGGGTTTGACGCTGTCGTTGTGAGCAACCCATCGACTGCTCAAGGTCGCGCGCACGCTGGCGGGCCTTGAACAAGCCGACGGGATCAGTCCGGTGTTACCCCTTTGTCAGATCAACCAGCGGCGTTTGCCGCACCTCAGTCTCCCGCCCGCCCTGAATCTCGCTCACCTGCTTCAAGGCCTTATCCACGGCCGCCTTATCCGCCAACAAGCTGTAGCGGATGCGGAACTGCTTGTGTTCTTTCGGACCTATTGTCGGTACTAGATTCAGTGGCCGCTGATAACGACGGTTGTAGGAAAACTGGTCCCCGGCTCCAGCCCCGTGACATAGCCCTGGCCTTGGGTATCGGTGTTTTTCCACAGGGAAAACACCGGCAGTGTCTGGGTGTTGAAACCAACCGAAACCCCCAGGCTGCCGGCCTTGTTGTGCAACACGGTCAACGTATCGCCCTTGGCATCGGCATACGGCACCACGTTGTAAACCGTTTCGTCGTAGTCCTTGGTCGGTGCGCGGTAGGTTTGCCAGTCGGCCAGTTCGTCCTTGGCCTTGTCGTTGAACGGCGACACCTGTTTGACCGGCGCGGCAAAACGGGCGCCCTGCTCCAGGAACGGGGTGCTGAAGTTACTGTGATACAGCGCCTGGTATTCCTTCGGATAGTCGCCGTTGTTAGTCAGGGTGTCGTTGAGGGCGAACACTACACTGCCGGGTTCGGTAACCAGTTCGGTCGCGACGGAGAAGTCGACCTTCTTGAACGCCTGCTCTTTCAGTTCGCCGCGCAGGGTGATGGCGTAGGGTGGTTTTTCATCGATGTGCAGGGTGACTTTGTTCGCAGGAATGTTGGCGGCCCGACCATGCAGGGTCAGCAGTTCGCCGTTGTCGATGCCGGGGTGCCCGACCCATTCGTACCCGCAGCGGGCGACCAGCTCATTGAAACCTTCCAGCCAGCCCAGACCACCGCGGCCATTAAGTTCGATGAAGGACGGATTGACCACTTCCTTGACCGGCGAGTCCCAGCCCAGGCGCACATCACCGACCGAGGCCTGCAAGACGTTCATTCCGCGAGTCGGCACCACCGAGAGTTTCATCGTACCGTTATCGATTTCGACGATGCTGACACCCTCCTGCCGACCGCCGTGCAGGGTGCGCTGGGTGACGCTGAAGGGCTTGTCGGTTTTTACGCCGAGTTGCTGGCTGGTGATCTGCCAGTTCCGGGCGGGATTGTCGGTGTCGAGCAGGACGTAATCCCAGGCCATGGCGTGGGAGGCAGCGGACAGGGCGCTGAGGGCAACAAAGAGTTTAAGCGGGGTCATGGCAGCAGCCTTTATTGGAGTTGTGCCTTTTTATAAACTTGAAGAAACGTTTCAGCAAGCTAAAAAAGCGAGGCAAATCCGGAATATACCCGCAGCATTTCTGACAACCCGGGTATCCGCTTTCTAACCGTTTAGGGTGAAGGCGGCGTTTTGCGTCACAATTTTCAGCAGAAAGTCCATGACTGCCCGTACTTGCGGCGAATGGCGCAGGTCTCGATGAACAGCCATCCAGATCTCTCGCGAGAACTGTTCACCCTCGTATGCGACGCGTTGCAGCGTGGCATCGTTATCTGCCAGGAAGCACGGCAAACCGGACACGCCGGCGCCTGCTTGCGTTGCTGCCAGATGACCATTGATATCGCTGATTTCGCAAGCAATGGGTCTGCCCCTCGCAATGCTCATCAACCACTTCTGCTGTGGCAAATCCGCTAATCCGGCTTCATAGGCAATGAACTCCCAGGCAGAGGGATTGTGCAGCTGCGGATAGTCGCTGCTCGCGTAAAGCTCGAATGGCATGCACCCCAGCTTGCGTACCACGCTGGTGACTTCCTCGGGCCGAACCAGCCTCAGGGCAATATCAGCCTCCCTGCGACTCAGAGAAACCTGCCGCGCCTGGGCCGAAATAGACAGCTTTATGCCGGGGTGTTCAAGCCGGAAGTCTGCCAGATGCTTCACCAGAAAATTGGCCACCAGCACAGGCGGTGCGCTCAGCGTGACCTTACCGTTTAGCGGTGAACGGCTGGCATCCAGAAATCGCTCGATCGCGTACGCGTCTTCTTCCATTGCCTGCGCCAGTTCAAACACCCGCAGGCCAACGGGGGTGAGCTTGCAGGCCCTGGGGAGGCGTTCGACCAGGCGGGTCTTCATCTGGTCCTCCAGCGCACTCAAGCGTCGACTCACAGTCGCGTGATCGACCTTCAGCATGCGAGCAGCCCCTGACAACGTACCGCTGCGGGCGACAGCCAGGAAATGGCGAATATTTTCCCAGCAAACATCTGTGCATTTTCTCCAGGATGGCTTGCAGTTATATGGAATATTCGCACAAAGGCTGGGGGCCTAATATCGGTACTTCTTCAACCGCTAAGGTTTATTCCCTATGAGCTTGTCCATGAGCCGCGATCAGTGCGGCACCCTCGCTGCCGCAGGGCTGGGCTTTGTCGTCGTATTGCTCGATGTCAGCGTCGTCAACGTCGCGCTGGATGCATTGCGAAGCCGCTTTGATACTGATGTGGCGGGCCTGCAATGGGTGGTCAATGCGTACACGCTCGCGTTCGCGTCGCTGCTTCTCACTACGGGAGCATTGGGCGACCGCTTCGGCGCAAAACCAGTCTTCACTGCAGGGTTGATAGTCTTCACGCTGGCATCAATCGGGTGTGGGATCGCCAGCTCGCTGCCGCTTCTCGTGACCGCACGCGTCGTACAGGGCGTTGGCGCCGCATTGCTGGTGCCCAATTCGCTGGCGATGCTGCGTCAGGCTTTTGCGGATACGGAGCAGAGAAACCGCGCTGTGGGCTGGTGGGGTGCGGCGGGAGGAATTGCGCTTGCCGCGGGGCCAGTGTTGGGCGGCCTGCTGGTAACACATGTAGGCTGGCGCAGTATTTTCCTGATTAACCTGCCGATCGGCATCGTGGGCCTGGCGCTCACTCTTCGTCATGGGGTGGCAACCTTATCGACTCATGGTCGAAGTATTGATCTGCCTGGCCAGCTGGTGGCTATTGTGGCGTTGATGGCTTTGACTGTGAGCCTCACCGAAGCGGCCCGGTCAGGATGGCATCACCCTCTGGTATATGGTGCGGCGCTGCTTTGCGTTGTTGCCACGCTGGCCTTTCTCTGGCTGGAGTCACGGAGCCTGGAGCCAATGCTCCCATTGGCCCTTTTTCGAACGGCTACGTTCTCTGCGGCATCAGCCGCCGGCGTCGTCGTGAATTTTGCCTACTACGGTTTGATCTTTGTTTTTAGTCTCTTCTTTCAAATAGAGCAGCACTTGTCGGCTCAATGGGCCGGCCTCGCTTTTTTGCCCATGACTGTTGTTCTGATGGGCGTGAATATCCTGGCAGGCCGCATGCTTAACCGTGTCGGCGCAAAGAAACTGATGATTGCCGGCATGTTAATCGCCGCGTCCGGCTACCTGCTTCTGTTGCCGGTCAGCATAAACGGCTCGTACTGGATGCTGGTCGTGCCAATGCTGATTGCTGCCAGTGGTATTGCCGTTATGGTGCCCACCATGACAAGCATCACTCTGTCATCCGTGGATGCCACCCGCTCCGGTATCGCATCGGGAATCCTGAACTCTGCGAGGCAGATCGGCGGGATGTTGGGCGTGGCGGTGTTCGGTTTTTTGGTACGCGATACTCACCCTGAAGCCTTCATGCAAGGCATGCATCTTTGCATCATGACCGCTGCGGCGCTCCTGCTGCTGGGCAGCGTGGTGTGCCTGTACGGAATCCGGGCACCTCGCCCCGGGCCTGTTGAGGCCCGGCCGAAGATTTTGACCCCGCAAAGATAAGGCTGGCGTTCTCGGGTGCGCGATTGCGGGTCAATGGCAACGCGTGTGAAACAGACTTGAAAGCTGCTCTCAATGGAATGGGAGGTATAGTCTTATTTTGTAAATGTATTTACTATTATGCTCGAATCAACGACATAAGGCGCATGCCATGGAAATCAAACAGTCCATTGAGATCAGATCCACGCCCGAGCAGGTATTCCGGCTCTATCAGGACGCCGCAACCTGGGCCGACTGGGACCCGCACGTCCTTAGTGCAAGCCTGCCTGAAGGGCTCAGAGTGGGAGCCAAGGGCTGGTTGAAGCCAAGTGGCGGCCCTAAGGCCAGCATCCAGATTGTCGAAGTGACCGAAGGCGCGTCGTTCTCAGTGCAAAGTCGTTTGCCGTTATGTCGCATGGTGTTCGGGCACCGCCTTGCGGCAAAAGAGGATGGCACTGTGGCAACCCACTGGGTGGAGTTCTCTGGCCCATTGAGTTTTCTGTTTCGATACTTGGTCGGTCGGTCCATTCAGGCATCGTTGCCCGATACGATGCAGGGTCTAAAACAATCAAGTGAAAAACAGGTAAACGCCGCGTGAGTGCTGGTAAAACGCCGGTAGAGGCGGGTTGGAGTGGTTCGGCCTACGAGGGGCCAAGCGATAGTCCAGGATTTCGACTGTGGCGCGATTTTCTGGACTGGCAGCGTCAACTCAATGCACGCCTTAAGCCTTTGGGGCTCACCCAGCCGCAGTTTGCCATTCTGGCGGCATGTGGTTGGCTAACCCGAGACAGTCAGCAGGTCACTCAGCATGAGGTCGCGAGCTTTACCGGTATGGATCGCATGCACATATCGCAAATCGTTGCCCGCCTGGAAAAAGATGGTCTTCTGGAAAAGCGGACTAATCCTCAAGACCAGCGTGCGAACCTGATAACCCTCAGCAAAAATGGCCACCATCAGTTGCGTATTGCCATGCCGATTGTTGAAGCATTCGACAGACAGTTCTTTCTAAAACGCAACGCTTGAGAAGGGAGGTGTGACGCTGGAGGAGGTGAGGGTGGTGTCGGTAAAGCCAGGCAAACAGGCTGAGCCTGCATTCGATGGCACGAGCCATGCGGCCAAGTGAGGGGCTGTTTCTGTTACTTCGACGGTGTTTCTCTGACTGTTAGTGGGGCCAAATCAGGAGGCCCCACTGTCTAGCTGCGCTTCACATTCCAGGAATATGAATTGTCTGGAACTCATTTTTGAATGAGTGAGAGTGTGCAATTTTCGGCCATGGTTTTCTCGCACACACTGTAGATAAGGCCGAAAGGACCGTCTTCTTTTACCCAGGCGTCGCCTTCGGTTTTAAGGGTGAAGTCTTTTTCGTTATTGGCCAGGAATCGCATGTCGAGCCGCTCGTGATCGCCAACGTTATAGGAGCAATACTGGAATTCTTGAGGCGCCAGTTCACTGTCCTGTATGGCAAGTGCCATTTCAAAAAATTGTACAGGTGCTGTTTTTGCCACCACACCTTGAATGACACCGGACCACTCGCCTTGCTCCCCGGTTGCGCGATAAATGCCAGGGCCAACCTGTTCAATATTTGAAACTTTCGGGCAGTTCTCGATGGCTTGGGAAGTGGCAGAAACTGCCATTAGTGAGGCAGTAATAATGTACATGAAGGGAACTTTCATCGTGTTTTCCTTGGAAGGTAGATAGCATTATTTTGGTATTGTTAGCGGATAGGGCCAGTGCCGCAGCGCGTGAACAAGTGAGTAATGAGAGGGCGAGTATTGAGACTTCAATGACCCGTACTCGTAAATAAAAGTACAGTCAGTACCGGGCCTTTGTAAGTTGCGGTATGTGTGAAACGTGGCTGTACAATTGCGGTCCTGGAAATCCGGCTTGCAGGGGAGCACTTCAGTTGACGAGGCAGGGGTTCTAAGCTCCTGCGGGCCGTTTTCAGTAACGGCTCAGCTAGCGGGTCAAGGTGCCCTCAAGCACGCAGTAGAGGTTTCTTGACTGCTCCGGGCATTGGCCCGCCTTGACCTTGTAGAGCGCGAAGGGGGCGTTTTATATTGGGCCGACAAGGATGGTTCATTGAGATTCAGGGAGAAACAGCGTGTTTCCAATCGATATCTGGCTTGCTTATTCGGCGGCGTGCCTGCTTCTGGTGATCGCCCCCGGGCCCGACAATCTGCTGGCCGTCGGCCGGGGACTCAGTCAGGGCAGAACAGCAGCAATCGTTTCAGGATTGGCATCCGGCACCGGAATTCTTTTCCACGTGGCTACTGCTTCGTTGGGCCTGACTCTGCTCATGCAAACGTCGGCCGTGGCGTTCTGGATCGTCAAGATTATTGGCGCAGGATATCTGCTCTGGCTTGGTGTCAAGGTACTGCGCTCGCGTAGCCTCATCAGTTTGCGGCCGGCAACTCGGCAACCCTTGAGCAGTATTTTCGTGACGGGTTTGCTCTCGGCTGCCCTGAACCCCAAACCGGGTTTTTTTGTGCTGGCATTCATCCCGCAATTCGTTGACCCGCTACGCGGATCAGTGACCACTCAAATGTTCGTCTACGGCGCCTGGTTCGCTTTACTGACCGCGCTCGGGTTCTCCTTGATGGGCGTATTTTCCACTGCGCTGACCCAATGGTTACGTCCTCGTCCCCGGCTTGTTAACGGCCTGAATGTGGGGGCAGGGCTTACATTCGTTGCTTCAGGTGTATCCATAGCGGCGCTGAGTCAGAAATAAGGACGTGCGATGTCATTTTCACTGGAAGAAAGAACCGCTCTGTTAGCACTCAAGGGCGTAGGGCCAACTGTTATTACCCGGCTTGAGCAGATGGGCATCGATTCACTGGCCGAACTTGGCCAGGCGAGTGTTTCTGACATCCTGGCCCAGGCATCGGCGGCACTGGGGTCGACCTGCTGGAAAAATAGCCCTCAAGCGCGAGCGGCTATTACTGCGGCTGTAGAGCTTGCAAGGACCTCAACAGAAAGCAACCCGGCGTAACAGGCAAGGGTTTTGTCAGTGGCATGTTGAACTAACAGGCCGGCCGGGGAATTGAAGGCAAGTGTTCCCCGGTTTCCACCTCTACCGTCTTAGGTTTTCTCTTTATCTGTAAAGGAATGGCGTTGCCAAAATCTGGTCCTGCCCTGTTAACCCCTGCGCGTGATCTTTTTAAAATCTGCTGAAGGCTGAGCCTCGAATCGATTTGCTTGTACCGCCCGCAGCTGGCGGCTTTACGCATGAGTGGGGGCTTTAGTCGTACAGACGATTGTTTAGCCCCTTGTGCGTGCATGGGGTTTACCCAATGTCGGCCACAGGTTTGTAGTGGATGCTCTGACAGTTTCGCCGCATTGCTCCGGTCCGGCCTTTAAAGCATCCTTTTAGTATTGATGTTATGGCGTTACGGGCAGGTACCCAAATGGACCAGAATGATAAGTTACATCGCCAACCCAAGTGCAAACTTAACCCGCCACGATTAAGTGTTTCGAACTTGGCCATCCAGCGACTGTGCGTGAATAACGAGATTCAGGTGGCCTCATAGGCACCTTGTCTCAGGAGTAATTCATAATGAATGAGTCGTTGCTAAAGGAGCTGGTAGAGCTAAGTCCTGAACTTGGAGGGTGTGCGATGTCAGCGATCGATATCGAAGTCATGATTGGCGCTTCTCTAGGGGCGTGGCTGATTATGAGCAGTAAAAGGAACGCTAGTATTTCGCAGCGTGTCACAACGTTTTTTTTGTCCGCCGGCGCCGGTTATCTGTTTGCGCCCATGGCCATGCAGATAGCACCTGTGTTTACGGCAGGAGGCGCGGCATTTGGTTGCGCCCTGATTGTGGTTCCTATCAGTATCAAAGTGCATGTATGGATCAAGCAAGCGGACCTCCCTGAGTTAATCAAGCGGCTGCGGGGGGGGCGGTAAAACATGTTGTTTATCAGTCGCGAGGCCCGTTGCTCTTTTTGCTGGCAAAACTTAACGATTCAACTACCAGGCGTCGACAGGTCTGCACCGGGGATGCCGCGATGGCAGGTAGACATCTGTATTAATCATTGTGGATGCAGTTAGACAGTAGAAGGGTTATATCTTTAATGCGTTGTTCCATTTCGCGCAGGCGTTTACGTTCCAGGAGAGTGTTCTTTATATGTAGCCGATCATCATCGTTTACAGAACGGAACAGCGTAATTAGCGAGTCCTCTGCAGGACTTAAGCGCGGTACAACCACCGTGTTCTCTTGCGGGTGATTACGTCGTACTGGTCCTTGCCCGGTGAGTAACCAGTCAATCGATACTCCCAAATGAGACGCTAAGGATATCAACGCATCGGAGCGTGGATCACGTGCGCCATTGACCCAGTTTTGTAGTGAGCTATAGGGGATTTCACAAAGCGTCGCCGCATCCTTTAGCGACAGGTTACTCAACTCGATAGCTAATCTAATTCTATTTTCAATACCCATTTGGGCCTCCTTCCTTGACATAATCTCAATTGGGCATGTAGCTTTGATACCATTAAGGACTACACGGCATTTAGCAAGCATAAGCGCTGTATAAGCACTATCGCTGAGACGGTTGATCAGTGCTTAGATAACAAGGATAGCAGGGACGCTATAAGCAGAGGTTTAATAGTCTATGAGCATTAATCTGACGAGTTGCACTGGGCGAAATAAAGTAACCTTTGCTATGTGCGAATTTGAATCGGTCGGAATTACAATAAGAATATTCTTAAAAAATACTGAGTGTAAGGCAATGATATCTGCAGGCGTTGAATGGATGGGTGCGGATGGGTAACTGTTATTTTCGGGTTTCTTGCGCTGTGTCATAAGCCAGTGATGATACCTGGCATTAAATAGCTATTTAGCGGTATTGACGAGTCTTTCCTGTAGATTGAAAGCCCGCTCTGGAAGTTCAGTTCAGGGCCCTCTTCGTCAATCGGAAGGTCGTGCGCGACACGTCGGTTATTATAAAGTTTACTGTTTGACTACAGTTTCACCCTCAATCAATAATTATTTTTCAATATGGATTTTTGAATATGAGCGCCTATAAATTGGTTTGCCCCCATTGCTCTAACAAGATGCGCATCCGGACCAGTGAAGGTCGACATATTTTTTTACGAATCGCTTATCTACAGTGTGTGTTTGAGGGGTGCGGGTGGTCGGTCAGGGCCGAGTTTGAAATGACCCACGAAATGAGCCCCAGCGGCATGGCCAATCCTTCTGTCCAGCTTCCCATCGCTGACTGCGCACTACGTCGCACAGCAATGAAAACCGAAGCCCCAACCCAAAGAGCAAGTAAAAAAAACGAACTGGATGCATCTAATAAATCTTAGCCTGTCAGCAAATGGGAAGCTGCGGCATCAGACGCAGTTTTCCGTGCTCAGTTAAATCACTACGGTTCATGGCGCTTCTTTGGGAGGGTTCTGAACGTATAAGGCTTAATCCTCTATTCACAGGCCGGGCTGGAGGTGGCACACCTGCCCGACCACTTCTTCTTAGTTTCCAATAAGTATTTTAGGTGCGCAGGCCTCACAGGCTGCAACGCGCTCGTTCCAGTCTGATCTGCAACGAAGTCCGAAAGGGCACCACACATTGTGCCCCTTGTACTGTGGTGGTTGCACGTTATGTCTTACTGGACGAAGAGCAGTAGCGCCAGGGCTATGTACACCGGATTGTATCGTCAGCAACCCTTGGCGCTGAATGAGAAATTGATCAAACGGGCATAACTTTTGTCGCAGCGCCGTTTACAGACCTTGCATGTTGTTGGCGACGGGCATGGCGCTATACGCTTTGTTTTGTAATGTGCACATAGATCAAGTTTCACAGTTGGATACCCTGGGCTTTTGATATGCCTGCTTTTGCGGGGCCCCGGAACAGTGCCCGCTGTGACTCACCAGCACTTTACTTAACTCGATTACGATAAATTTAAATAAAGGATGAATCATGTCTATCGTTAATGCCTCGCCTGCACAGGCTTCCAACTGGAAACAGCTTTCCTACTTCCGAGTATATGTCGGGAACGATGCCAGTTATCAAAATAATCGTTATCCTCTGCTCAATAACCAGCGCCAGCAACTGCTGGTTACTGTGCGCCTGGCTGCGAAGGACGCCAACGGCAATCATGTTCAGATCCCGCAGAGTGATCTGGATAACATTCGCCTGATTGACTACAACACGGCAGAACTTATCGACTTTAATAATAGTTTTACCGGGGAGTGGACCAGCTCACATCTCCATCAAGGCTATACGTGGGATCGAGGATTTCTTGATTCAATCAGAGTACTGCGTCTGGAACAACCTGCGTTGTTTGAAGCGGTTGAGCAGCGCGCTCATGTCGCCGAAGAGCTGGAAGTTAAATTGCCTGAACAGATCAAACACGAACTTGAAAATGCGGGTTTTGTATCTTTGTCGGCGGCAGAGACCATGGAGGTTTGCCCCAACGGTTATCAGTGCGTGAATTTTTATATTTCAACCGGTGCATCGTTGTTGCGCCGATTTGCTGCGCGTGTCAGTAATGCTGATGGCACTGTATTTCGAAGCAATTACGGTGAAATAGGTGAAGACCTGGGGGAGGGCGATAAACTGGGGAAATTCAACTCGTCGTTCGAAATAGATCCTCTCACTTTCCCGAACTTGCAAAACGATAATTATGGTGACCGCAAGTCCGATGGTTCCGGCTATCTTAGAGATACGCTGGTTTCAGAAATGACCCGCAACGGCATGAAATATCGTGCCTATGAACAGCACCTTAATATTCGGATGCCCACTGGGCGCAAGGTCCCGATCAAAAGCGTCATTCACCCCATCGGGCCTGATCCCGTTAAAGGCGCGGACGTGATATGGGCATGTCGAGGTAATGTCTCGGCCACCCGAACGGCCCACACTTATATGTGTTATCCCGGAGAAACACATATTCGAATGGGTCAGCCGCCTAACTTTTATGGGTGGCAGGGTTACTATTATTACGCAACGGATCTATTGACGATGGCCTTTGAAGCCTATGCGCCACGCATCGTCCACGCGCGGGAAGGTGAAGTGGTGATCGGGCATTTTCTGATGAGTCAGAACTCGTATTTTTATGATACCCGTTCAGGCGCACGTGAAACGCCGAATAAAACCAGCATGCTCATTAAAGTGATTGATATCTATGGTACGCAGCATAACTTGCGGCTTAGCTTTAATCCCGATTACAACTATTTGTACCTGAATAAGGCTTGATGGGCGCTTTGCTGTAAAGACGAAGAGTTGACGATCATTTGCCGTCATGAGCGAATGGTCGTCATTGCGCCCTGCGTCTTTATGCCGGCGGCTCGCCACTGAGGCATGTTCGTCAGGGTTAGCGCCGGATACGGATTTTTTGCCAGCTGACATCGCTGTGAAAGGTCCCCGTGTCGCCTCGCATCACATACAGGGTTGCCCTGTAAACCGAAGCCAGCGGCGAGCATTGTAAGCCGCGAATCTTGCTGTAGGCCCATGTCCAGCCATGCTTTGTGCTGTTGTTCATCCTTCCCCCTGCTTACTCATCACTATTTCCCGGACGTTGCAAAACGATCGACATGAACGGTATTGGACTCACTCGTTTGCATTAGTTCAATTACCCACCCCCGACGGCAAGATTGCCCGGTGCGCCGCCTCTGCAGAGTAGCGGGCGGTACAGGCCACCGCACGCAGCATGGCGGTAGAGGACCTGTCGGCGTAGGGACCCACTCGTCGATCCGGCTGCACGATCAGATACAGCAGAACTCCAATTTTTGAGTAATACCGTTCTAGCCAAAGATGTGGAGGTGAACATGCGTACTGACGTACCAGAAGAACCGCGATCAACAGTTCCCGGTAGCGCGAAGAAAAATCTGGAACCCGACTCCGGTTCGCCGGATCCTTCGGGTCCGGCGCTCGATCCGGCAGGTCCGGAAAAAGTGCCCAATAAACCAAAGCCGAACCCGGCAGCTGAAGAGAATCCATACAGCCCGGATTTCAAATCAGAACCTGAACCCAAACCTCATCATGACGCTGACATAGACACCCCTGGCGGGTAGCGGCATTGATGGCTGCAAGTTTACAGCGGCTGCGGGGCCCGGTTTATTTCAAGCCCCGCACGTTGTGAGCCCACGCCGCACTCAAGTAAATGACTGGCGACTGAGTTTGTTCTCCAGCCCGGAATCAGTTTGAGTCGTGCAGCCAACCACAGGCCGAAACCGTCCGTACTTGCGGAACAACCCATAAAAAACTGATGCCTGTGTCTGACGGTCCCGGCTTGCCGGCGGCTGCCGGCATTATTTCTCGTGCCCCAGAAAAAGAGTCCGCAAGGCCCGTTTTATAAGGGTGCAATGGCTGCTTTAGCTGAATGTAAACGACCCTTGGCGCCAAAGAAAATAAGCTCGAGGTGTCAAAGTTTTGTCGTTTTTGGCGCGGAACAATATTAAATAATCGGTGGCACTAGATTTATACAAATTTTTGACGCTATCATTTTAAGCGGCATTTTTTTGACCTGCGGGATCAAGTCAGAAGCCACTCATCACGGTTGCGAGAAATCAGTCATGGATCAGACAAACGACATAGCGAAGCTCTTCAGCCGCTTCGGTGCCAGTACCGACAGCTATCTCGAGTTTGAAACGGAGCTCAATTACAAAGACCCGCCCTTGACCCTGGACAAGCCTGAAGCACCGCTTGCCCCAGTTCTTGTGGCCGGGCCTATACCCGCAAGCGAACCCCTAGCGCCAGAGCAACCGTCAGCTACTGCGTTGAGCAGCTTGCTCGCCGAAGTAGCCTTGGCCCGTCAGGCCAGGGTTGCGGGGGTAGAGCAAGGGCCAGCGAGTGAAGAGGGGACGCTTGCCCCGGCGCCCGTATGCCGGGCCCGGATTGTGGCGCTGGTGTCATCCAGAGGCGGCGTTGGCAGGACCACACTCTGTGCAGCCCTGGCCAGCCGCCTGAACCAGGGTGGCGGTCGCACTCTGGCTATCGATCTGGATCCGCAAAATGCCTTGCACCATCACCTCAAGGTGGAGGCCGGTGTCACGCAAATCGGCAGTGCAGGGTTACAGGAAAAAGTCTGGAACGACGGCTGGCAGCAGGGGCTGGCCGAGGTCCGGTTGTTGCCTTACGGCGTCCCCGGCGAGGATGAACGCTGCGCACTGGAACGCAACCTGCGTGACGACCGTCATTGGCTGGCCCGGCAATTGGCACGCATGGCGCTGGATGAGCAGGATGTGGTGATTCTCGACACACCCGGCGGGCGCTCGGTTTATCTGGAGCAGGCTCTGGATGTCGCCGATCAGGTGCTTGTGGTCACTACCGCCGACGCTGCCAGCTTTATAACCCTTGATCAAATGGACCGGGCGCTCGATGCCGCCAATGCTCGCCCGGCGTATTCGCACATCAACTATGTGGTCAATCAGTTCGACGCCAACCGTGAGTTTTCACGGGACATGCTCGAAGTGCTAAAGCGCCGTTTGGGCACACAACTGCTGTCGGTCATTGCCCGGGACGAACGCTTCGGTGAGGCCCTGGCCTATGGTCATGACCCGCTGGCCGGGGTGTCTGCAGCGCGCGAAGCCATAGTGTTGCTCAGTGAGCAACTCAAGGCCCGGTTCCAGGTTCCCCGTACCACCGGGGGCCACGCAGCATGATCGAATCCAGCCCCGAGTCGTCTGTTACAGCCACCCGGCTGCAACGTTGGGCGCAGTCTTTATACGATTGGCTTGAGCAGTTACCGGCTGCATTGCGGCGCACCCTGATCATAGGAACCACAGCGTTTTGCAGTGTGCTGGCCTTGCTCATCGTCATGACCCCGTTCGAGCTGTACGCACAGTGCATCTTCGCGGCAGGCTGTTTTGCCGCGGCGCTGGTGCTGCGCAAAATACCGGGGCGCCTGAGCATATTGATCCTGATCGGCCTGTCGCTGACCGCCTCGCTGCGATACATGTACTGGCGTCTCACCTCGACCCTGGACTTCGATGACTGGGTCGACAAAACCTTCGGTTACGGCCTGATACTGGCCGAAATCTATGCCTTGGTGGTTCTGGTTTTCGGGTATCTGCAGACCGCCTGGCCGCTGCGCCGGCAACCGGTTTTGCTCACCGGCCAGCCGAGTGAGTGGCCAGTAGTTGACGTGTTTATCCCGTCATACAACGAAGCCCTGGATATTGTAAAACTCACCATTTTTGCCGCCCAGGCCATGGACTGGCCCAAGGACAAGTTGCGCGTCCACGTACTGGACGATGGCCGTCGCGAGGACTTTCGTGAGTTCTGTGATCAGATCAACGTCAACTACATCACCCGTGACAACAACTTCCACGCCAAGGCCGGCAACCTCAACGAAGCACTGAAAATCACCAGCGGCGAGTTCGTGGCGTTTTTCGACGCTGACCACGTGCCGACGCGCTCCTTTCTGCAAGTGAGCATTGGCTGGTTTTTGAAAGATCCGAAGCTGGCGATGTTGCAAACGCCACATTTCTTTTTCTCCCCGGACCCCTTCGAGAAAAACCTCGATACCTTCCGTTCGGTGCCCAACGAAGGTGAACTGTTCTACGGCCTGGTCCAGGATGGCAACGACCTGTGGAACGCCACGTTTTTCTGTGGTTCCTGCGCCGTCATCCGGCGGGCGCCATTGATGGAAGTCGGCGGGGTCGCGGTCGAAACCGTGACCGAAGACGCCCACACCGCCCTCAAGCTCAACCGTGCCGGTTACAACACGGCTTACCTGGCGATCCCCCAGGCCGCCGGGCTGGCCACTGAAAGCCTGTCGAGCCATATCAGCCAGCGCATTCGCTGGGCGCGGGGCATGGCGCAGATTTTCCGTACCGACAACCCGTTGCTCGGCAAAGGCCTGAACCTGGGCCAGCGCCTGTGCTACCTCAACGCCATGCTGCACTTCTTCTACGGCTTGCCGCGCCTGGTGTTCCTGACTGCACCCCTGGCTTTCCTGTTTTTCGATGCGCAAATCTTCCATGCCTCGGGGGTGATGATTGCCGCCTATGCCGTGCCCCATCTGTTCCATGCCAGCCTGACCAACTCCACCATCCAGGGACGGTTCCGGCACTCGTTCTGGAACGAGGTCTACGAGACGGTACTGGCCTGGTACATCATGCCCCCGGTGCTGATGGCACTGGTCAAGCCCGGGTTCGGCGGGTTCAACGTGACCGACAAGGGCGGGACCATCGAAGACAAATTCTTCGACTGGAAGCTCGCCAAGCCTTACATCGTGCTGCTGGTGCTGAATCTGTGCGGCCTGATCTATGGACTGCTGCGCCTGGCCTTCGGTGATGAGGGGTTCATTGTCACGCTGCTGATCAACCTGGCCTGGACCCTCTATAACCTGATCATCATCAGTGCCGCCGTGGCGGTGGCCAGCGAAACCCGTCAGGTGCGAGTCGGGCCGCGGGTGGCCGCGCAACTGCCGGCACTGCTGACCCGTGCCGACGGCAGTGTGATCGAGGGCGTCACCCAGGACTTCTCACAAAAGGGCATGGGCCTGCGTCTGCCACCGGGTGTCAGCGTGCCCCATGGCGAGCGGGTACAGATCTCACTGTTTGGCAACCAGCACGTCAGCGTGTTTCCGGCCGTCATCATGTTCAGTCGTGGCGATGTGCTTGGCGCCCGGTTTGAGCCGCTGACCCTGCGCCAGCAAAGCGAGCTGGTGCGTCTGACTTTTTCCCGTGCCGACACCTGGGCGGCCACCTGGGGCAGCGGGCAGGTCGACACTCCGCTGGCAGCCTTTCGCGAGGTCAGCAGCATTGGCCTGCGCGGTATCTACGAACTTTTCAAAGCCACGACAATGGAAGTGCGCAGCGTGCTGCGCCGTCGCCGGGGCGCCCCACCCACGCTAGAAAATGCATTGGACAAGTCATGAATTCAACGTCATCAGCTTTCGGTAGTCAGCGCGAGCCGCGGCATGTATTGGCACGTTTGACCTGTGCCTTGCTGGCCCTTGGCATCGGCGCGGCGTCGGGTGAAACAGCACCGGCCAGCCCTGCGCCCGGCGCCGACAGCTACACCGTGACCCTCAAGCAATTGGGCCGCAACTACCCGATGAGCCTGCGCGGCGTGGAGTCCACTGACAGCGTCAATTTTGATGTGCGCGCCGATTCGATCGTTACCGGTGCCCGGCTGAATGTGCAGTACACCTATTCGCCGGCGTTGCTGGCAGAGCTGTCGCAAATCAACGTACTGGTCAACGATGAAGTGGCGGCGAGCCTGGCATTGCCCAAGGACAAGGCCGGGCAACTGCAACAGCAGGTGGTCGAGATACCGGCGCATCTGATCACCGAATTCAACCGGTTGGGCCTGCAATTTATCGGGCACTACACCTTGAGTTGCGAAGACCCGATGCACTCCAGCCTCTGGGCCAAAATCAGTAATACCACGCAGCTGGGGATCGACGTGTCGCCAGTGGTCTTGCCCAATGACCTGTCGATCATGCCGCTGCCGTTCTTTGATCGTCGTGATGCCCGTGTATTGAACCTGCCGTTTGTATTCGCCGCGGCGCCCGACAATGCCACCCTGGAAGCTGCAGGTGCGCTGTCATCGTGGTTCGGCGCCCAGGCCAGCTATCGCGGTGCGCGGTTCTCGTCGCATTTGAACCAGATCCCGGCCACCGGCAACGCGGTTGTACTGCTGAGCGGCCCTGATGCGTTGCAGGCAGGCGGTCTGAGCCTGCCAGCCGCCAAGGGCCCGACCCTGACCGTGATGACTAATCCCAATGATGCCAACGGCAAGTTGCTGGTCATCAGCGGGCGCGACAGTGCCGAGCTCAAGCGTGCTGCCAACGCTCTGGTGTTGGGTAGCCAGGCATTGTCGGGCAACAGTGTGGTGATCGATCGTCTTGATCTGGTGAAACCGCGCAAACCCTATGACGCGCCGAACTGGTTGCCCAGTGATCGTCCGGTCAAACTGGGGGAGTTGTTGCCGGCCAAGGATTTCAACGTCTCGGGTTTCAACCCGGGCGAAATCATTGTGCCGTTGAATCTGCCGCCGGACCTGTTCAGCTGGCGCGATAACGGTGCTCCGCTGAACCTCAGGTACCGCTACACACCGCAAGAGAAGTCCAACAACTCATCGCTGATAATTTCCTTCAACGATGCCCTGATCCAGTCGCAAAACCTGCCTTCGCGGGACAAGCTCGACAGCGGTCTGCTCAGCGCCCTGCAAACAGGCGACAACCTGAACCGCGAAACCGATGTGCTGCTGCCGCTCAATTCGGCGCCACCACAGTCGCGTCTGCGACTGCGCTACATGTTTGATTACCTCAAGCAGGGCGAGTGCAACGACATTATTATCGACAACATGCGCGGCGCCATCGACCCCGAGTCGACCCTCGACTTGAGCGGCTACGACCACTTCATCGCCATGCCGAACCTGGGCGTGTTCAAAGACACCGGTTTCCCGTTCACCCGCCTTGCCGATCTGTCGCAAACCGCTGTGGTACTGCCGGATAACGCGGGTGCAGCGGAACTGGATGCCTACCTGACCGTGCTCGGCCGCTTCGGTGAGTCCACGGGCTACCCGGCCACCGGCGTCGAAGTGATTCAGGCGGCGCAAGTCGCAAGCGTGGCGGACAAGGACTTGCTGGTGCTGGCATCCGGCGCCAACCAGCCGTTGCTCAAGCAATGGGCCGACCGTTTGCCCGCTGCGGGTGCCGATGGCCAGCAAAGCTTTCAGCTCTCTGATCTGGCGCTGCGCGTGCGTGACTGGTTCAGCCCCGACCCTGAAGCCAATCAGCGCAAGACCAGGCTGGACATGGCGTTCTCGGGTGGGGCGAACAGCACTTATCTGACCGGTTTCCAGTCACCGCTCAAAGACGGCCGCAGCGTGGTGTTGATTGCCAGTGGCCAGCCCCAGGGGCTGGCTGATGCGACCAATGCCCTGATCGGTGGCGATGATTACAGCCAGTCGGTCCAGGGCAGCCTGGTGGTGGTGCGCGGTAAAAACGTCGAAGCACTGGTGTCGGACCAGGATTACTACGTCGGCAGCCTTGGCCCGGTCAAATACCTGCAGTGGCTGATGTCGCGTCATGTGCTGTGGGTGCTGTTGCTCACCGGTCTGGGTGTGGTGTTGCTTGGCGGTCTGGCCTACCTGGCGTTGCGCGCACGTGCCAACCAGCGCCTGGGTCGCTGAACCGTGACCAGTCTTTTTGCAATCAGGCGTTGTGGTCCACCTGCGGCCCGCTGTCGCAGAGCGCTAGTGTGGCTGGCAAGTGGTGTGGCGCTGCTGGGCCTGGCACCGGCCATGGCACAGGATATTGAGTGTAAAGGCGCCGACTGGCCGCTTTGGGGCACTTATGCCTCGCGTTTTGTGCAGCCCGACGGCCGCGTCCTGGAGTCCAGCGTCGAGCCCGATCACAGCACCTCCGAAGGTCAGTCCTACGCCATGCTGTTCGCCGTCATCGGTAACGATCCCGAGCGTTTCGACAAGCTGTGGCAATGGACGTCTTCCAACCTGATGGCGGGTAACCCGGGTGAGCGCTTGCCGGGGTGGTTATGGGGGCGGGGCAAGGACGGTAAATGGCAACTGCAGGATGCCAACTCGGCATCCGACTCGGATCTGTGGATTGCTTACTCGCTACTGGAAGCTGCACGCCTGTGGCAGCGCCCTGACTATCGCGAAGCTGCAGGGCTGATGCTCAAGAACATTGAAAGCAAGCTGGTGGTGAACCTTCCGGGCCTCGGCAAAATGCTCGTGCCCGGGCCCGAGGGTTATGTGCTGCCCGATCACCTGTGGCGTCTGAACCCCAGCTATCTGCCGCTGCCATTG
This sequence comes from Pseudomonas sp. TWR2-1-1, assembly GCF_049897045.1. Taxonomy (NCBI): domain Bacteria; kingdom Pseudomonadati; phylum Pseudomonadota; class Gammaproteobacteria; order Pseudomonadales; family Pseudomonadaceae; genus Pseudomonas; species Pseudomonas sp. TWR2-1-1. Next base: position 225,375 of record NZ_JAFCVM010000004.1, on the reverse strand, counting down.
CTGCGTCGGCTGGCCATGGAAGAGCCCGCCGGGCCATGGACAGAAATCGCGCTGAACAGCGTTGAAATGATCAAGGCCTACAGCCCTCAGGGCTACGTTGCCGACTGGGTCGGTTACCGCGCGACGGCCCCCGGGGCCGGTCTGTTTGTCGAGGACCCGGTCAAGGGCGGGCTGGGCAGTTATGACGCCATCCGGGTTTATCTGTGGGCCGGCATGACGCCCGCCACCGATCCGCTGGCCGCGCCGCTACTGGCGCGCCTGGATGGCATGTCGAGGAGTACCGCTTCCATTGGCGTTGCACCGGAAAAGGTTCAGGTCAACAGCGGGGCGTACGAAGGGCAAGGCCCGTTCGGTTTCTCTGCGGCGCTGATTCCGTACTTCCAGGCCAAGGCCCAGCCCTGGCTGGCGGAGCTGCAGCAACGTCGCGTCGAGCAGGCATTGAATACGCTGCTGGACAAAGACGCCGCTGCGCCGGGCGAACCTCAGTACTACAACCTGATGCTTAGTCTGTTCGGACTCGGCTGGGCAGAAAAACGCTATCAGTTTCGTGATGACGGAACACTCAAACTGTCTTGGGAGACGTCATGTACCCGCGCCGCCACTCGCTAGTCATCGGTATGTTTACCGCCATAATCGGCACCGCGTCCCACGCAGCCACTAACGACGTGCAAGCGTTGCTGGTCGAGCAAGGGCAGTATTGGCAGAACCGTGCGGATGCGCAGCGTGCAGCCGAGGCCTGGGAAAAAGTCCTGCGCATGGACCCCAATCAGGTCGATGCCCTGTATGGCATGGGGCTGTCCAGTCTCAAACAGAACAAGCCCGAGCAAGCCAGGCAGTACCTGGCGCGCTTGCAGGCGTTGTCCCCGCGACCATGGCGGGCGGCGCAACTGGAGCAGGACATCGCCCTCGCGCAGGCGTCGAACATCGCACTGCTGGAAGAGGCCCGGCGTCTGGTCGACAGCGGCCAGCGTGATGAAGCCACCGAGGTGTTTCGCAAACTGTTCGCCGGGCGTACACCTTCAGGCCAGGTGGGGCGCGAGTATTACAACAATCTGGCGTTCAACCCTGCTGCCTGGCCCGAGGCCCGCAAAGGCTTGGAGCGTTTGCAGCGCGAGAACCCCAATGACCCGGTTCTGGCGTTGTTCCTGGCCAAGCAACTGGTGCGTCGCGAAGACACCCGCGCGCTAGGTATCCGTGACCTGGCCAAACTGTCGACCCGCGCCGACATTGGCGGAGACGCCGACGAGAGCTGGCGTTTGGCACTGGTCTGGACGGGGCCGCCCAATGCGGCACAGGTGCCGTTGTTCGAGGAGTTCCTCAAAGCTCATCCCGATGACCAGGAAATCCGCACGCTACTGGATAAAGGCAGATCGCAATCGGCGACTACCGGGCGCCCGGTGGCCTGGCAGGCAGATCCACTGGTCGCCCGTGGCCTGCAGGCTCTGGAAAAAAATGATCCGGCCGGTGCCGAGCAAGCCTTCGCCGCCCGCTTGAAAAACAAGGCTGACGACCCGGACGCCCTCGGTGGTCTGGGGGTGGTGCGCCAGCAACAAAATCGCTTGTCTGAAGCTGAGCAATTACTCAACCGGGCCATCGCCAACGGAGGCGCACGCTGGAAGCCGGCACTGGCTAACGTGCGTTATTGGGCGTTATTGCAACAGGCCCGCGATCAGGCTACGGCGCAACCGGCCAAGGCCCGGGAAAGCATTGCCCAGGCCATGCGCCTGAACCCCAAGGGTATCGAAGCGCACCTGACCCTGGCGGATATTCAGGCTCAGGCCGGTGAACTCGAGGCGGCCCAGGGCAGCTATCGACAGGTACTGGCTGTGCAGCCCGGCAACGCGCTGGCCGTGCAAGGTCTGGCCACTGTTCTGGCGCAATCGGGTCGCAACGATGAAGCCCTGCGTCTGCTCGACAGCCTCACGCCAGCCCAGCAGGCCGGGATGGGTGGCGCCCGGCTGCGTGCGCTGCGCTCTGCCCAGGCCGCCAAAATGGCCGAGCAACGTGGCGACGTGCGCGCTGCGCAACAAGCCTTGATGCAGGCGGTCAAGGATGACCCGGACAATGTCTGGACCCGCTTTGACCTTGCCCGCTTGTACCTCAAGACAGGTGAGCCGGACCAGGCCCGTGACTTGATCGACCGTTACCTCAAGGACCATCCGCAGGACGTTGACGCGCTCTATACCAGTGCCTTGCTCTCGGTTGAAATGGAGCAGTGGGACGCTGCGCAGGCGGCCATAAGCCGCATTCCTGTTGGGCGCCGTACTGCAGCCATCAATGAGTTGGCCGACCAGATCACCCTCAATGCGCAGCTGCGGCTCGCAACGGCCATCGCCAGGCGCGGTCAGCGTCAGGAAGCCCTGGCGCTGCTTGATCGCCTGCAACCGACGGCCAGTCGCAGCCCTGATGGCATGGCAGCCCTGGCTTCGGCTTATGTCGACAGCGAGGATCCGCAGCGTGCGCAGGCAATGATGGAGGAGGCGCTCAACCGCACGCCGAACCCGTCCGCCGACCTGATGCTGCAATATGCAAACCTGCTGTTAAAGACCGGCAACGACACTCAGGTCGATTCGATTCTGCGTGACCTGAAAAACCGCCAGATGAGCGTCGCAACGCGTAAACGTTTTGACGATGTGCTGTACCGCTATCGCATCCGCCAGGCCGATCAGTTACGCGAAGGTGGCAACCTGGCAGCCGCTTACGACACTCTGGCCCCGGCTCTGGCATCGCGCCCGGGGGATGTTGAAGCGGTCTCGGCGCTCGCACGCATGTATGTCAGCAATGGCGACAACGCCAAGGCATTTGAACTGTACAAGCCATTGCTCAAGAGCCGGCCCAACGATCCTCTGATCCTGCTCAATGCGGCAGACGCGGCAGTTCTGGCCGGTGATAAAAGCTACGCCGACAAGGCGCTGCAGCAGTTCATGGCGCTGAAGAACTACGATCCGCAGTCGCTGACCGAAGCGGCGCGGATTTACCGCAGCATGGGCCAGTCCGCCCAGGCTACGCAGCTGTTGCGCAAAGCCGTGGATATCGAGCAAACCGAGAGCCAGCGCACCCTGATCGCCCGGGGCGGCAGTACCAGCGTTGCAGCCAACCCTTTTGCCGACCGGGGCCAGCGTAATCAGCTCGGACGGACCTCGATTGACGAGATCCCGCTGCCGGCCAAAACGCTGCTGCAGCCGGGGCCGGCCCTGGCCGCGGCCAACCCTTTTGCAGCGCCAGGCACGCTCAACGCAGGCGTGGAGCAAACCAGTTCCGCCCGGCGTGCGCTGGATGATCTGCTTCAGGAGCGCAGCGGCTACGTGACCCAGGGCGTGACCATTCGCAGTAACGACAGCGAATCGGGCCTGAGCAAAATGACTGACATCGAGACCCCGCTGGAAGTGAATATTCCAGTGGGCGAGAACCGTCTCGCCGTGCGGGTGACACCGGTGTCGATCAACGCCGGGAGTGTCGGCAGCGATGCCGCCGAGCGCTTTGGCGGGGGTGGTCCATCGGCCGAAGGCATTGGCTCGCAACGGGACAAGGGTGTTGGTCTGGGCGTGGCCTACGCCCGCCCGGACGAAGGGCTCAAGGCCGATCTGGGCACCACGCCCATTGGCTTCCTGTACAGCACGGTTGCCGGGGGTGTGAGTGTGGATCGACCACTGCCCGGCAACCCCAACATGCGCTACGGGGTCAACCTGTCGCGACGAGCCGTCACGGACAGCGTGACATCGTTTGCCGGTACCACCGACAAGCGCACCGACCAGTCATGGGGCGGTGTGACCGCCAACGGCGGGCGTGGACAATTGAGTTACGACGACCAGGTCGTCGGTGCTTATGGCTACGGCTCGTGGCACAAGCTGCTGGGGCATAACGTGGAGTCCAACAGCCGTGCCGAACTGGGCGGCGGTGTGTACTGGTACTTGCAAAATGCCCTGGACAGCAAGCTGACCCTGGGGGTGAGTGCTACCGGCCTGAGCTTCGATAACAACCAGGACTTCTTCACCTACGGTCATGGCGGCTACTTCAGCCCGCAAAGTTACTTCGCCCTTGGCATACCGGTCTCCTGGTCGCAGCGCACCGAGCGCCTGACCTATCAGATCAAGGGCTCGGTCGGGGTTCAGCACTTCCAGCAGGATGCGGCGGACTACTTCCCCAATGACAAAGACTTGCAGGCCACCAGCGGCAAGCGCTACTCGGGCCAGAGCAAGACCGGGGTGGGTTACAGCCTGGCTGCAGCCGGTGAGTACAAATTCGGTTCGGCGTTTTTCCTGGGGGCCAATCTTGGCGTCGATAACGCCCAGGACTACCGGCAAATCACGGGGGCCATGTACCTGCGCTACATGTTCGAAGACATGAACGGCGCGATGGAACTGCCGGTCAGTCCTTATCGCTCCCCGTATTCCAACTGACTTTCTGGAGACTTTAAATGCCTTCTTCCGTACTTGCCGGCATGACGCTTCTGGTTCTTGGCGAGAGTCATATGAGTCTGGCGGACCACTTGATGGAGCCGCTGCACGCCAACCTGACGCAACAGGGGGCCATCGTCCATTCGATCGGTGCATGTGGCGCCAGCGCCGGGGACTGGTTGATCAGCAAAAAAGTCGACTGCGGCGCGGAGGAAAAGGCTGACGGGAAATTTGTCCTCAAGGGGCGTGACGCGACGACGACACCGATCAAGGACCTGATCGCTGCAGACAAACCGGATCTGGTGGTGCTGGTGATCGCCGACACCATGGGGTCCTACGACAAGCCGGTGTTCCCCAAGGCCTGGGCGTGGCAGAACGTCACCGCCCTGGCCAAGGAAATCACCGCCAGCGGCGCTAAGTGCGCATGGGTTGGTCCGGCATGGGGCAAGGAGGGCGGCATGTACAAGAAAAATGAGGCGCGTACCAAATTGTTGTCTGCATTTCTGGCGACCAACGTTGCACCGTGCACCTATATCGATTCGCTGACGTTTTCCAGCCCTGGCCAGTGGGTGACCACTGATGGCCAGCATTTCACCGTGGCCGGGTACAAATCCTGGGCCAATGCCATCGCCGGGGCGCTGGGCAACTTGCCGGCCGATGCGGTGAGCGCCAAGGGGGTGCACCAATGATTAGCCCCGGCAGAGGCCTGTGTGTCCTGGCTGCGCTGTTGTGCAGTGCCGGTGCCCGGGCGGGCGAGTTTGCCCTTTACCCCACAGGGCCTGCGCAAGACGCTGCGTTCATCCGCTTCGTCAACGCCGGCCCGGCGCCACTGGATGTGATCGCCAAAGCCGGCCAGGCGCCGTTGCGCATCGATAAAGAGCAGCCGGTGTCGCCGATGTTTGCGCTGGACTCGGGCAAGCCGGTTACGGGTTCACTGGTCAGCAATGGCCAGACCCTGGCGCTGGAGATGAACGTCGGGCCCGGCGAGTTCGCGACCGTGGTTGTGGTGCCCGACGGCGAGGGTATCCGTCAGGTTGCAGTGCGCGAAACCCCGGACGACTTCAACGGCCTTAAGGCTTCGCTGGCGTTCTTCAATGTCGATCCGTCCTGTAGTGACGCGACATTGCGTCTGCCCGGGCGTCCCGGTGATGTGTTCAAGGAGGTGCCGGTCAACAGCATGCAGCGGCGCCCGGTCAACCCGGTCAACCTGTCGCTGCAACTGCTGTGTGGGGACGCCGATGTCGGGACTCCGCTGGCGTTGGGCGAGTTGAAGGCGGGGGAGCGCTACAGCGTGCTGCTGGTGCCATCTGTCAGCGGTCCGCGTCTTTTGGGCGCTACGGACTCTGTGTCCCACTGACCGGATTGTGTAGCCGCCATGGTTTTCGCCTCACTTGAGTTTCTGACGCTGTTCCTGCCCGCTTTCCTGCTGATTTATGCCCTGGGCAAGCCGCAGTGGCGCAACGTCATTTTGCTGATCGGCAGCTGGTTGTTCTATGGCTGGCTGAGCCCGTTGTTCCTGAGCCTGCATATCGTGTTGACCATCGTCGCCTGGGGCGGTGGCTTGCTGGTGGATCGCGCGCGGGAAGGCTCGAAGGGTAGGGTGCAGCTGCTGGTTGCCCTGATCGTGTTCAACACGGCCGTGCTGTGCTGGTACAAGTACGCCAATATCGTCGCGGCAACCTGGATGGAGGTGATCACCTGGTACGGCGCCATGCCGATGGACTGGCAACGTGTGGCGCTGCCGGCCGGCTTGTCGTTTATCGTGCTGCAGGCGATTTCGTACCTGGTGGATGTGCATCGTCACACGGTGCCGGTTGAGCGCAGCTTCATAAACTTCGCCACGTATATATCGATGTTCGGCCACTCGATTGCCGGGCCGATCATTCGTTATGACTGGGTGCGCCGCGAGCTGAGCAAGCGCTACTTCGACTGGCAGAATTTTTCCCTGGGTGCGCGCCGTTTCATGATTGGCATGTGCATGAAAGTGCTGGTGGCCGACACCCTGTCGCCGCTGGTGGAGGTGGCCTTTCATCTGGACAGTCCGTCCTTTGCCGATGCCTGGATCGGTTGCCTGGCTTACTCGCTGCAACTGTTTTTCGATTTTGCCGGTTACAGCGCCATGGCGATCGGTCTGGGGTTGATGCTGGGCTTTCACTTTCCGGAAAACTTCAACCAGCCGTATCTGGCCAGCAGCATTCAGGATTTTTGGCGGCGCTGGCATTTGTCGTTGTCCAGCTGGCTGCGCGACTACCTGTACATCGCTCTGGGCGGTAACCGTCACGGTGCCTGGAAGACCTACCGCAACCTGTTCCTGACCATGGCCATCGCCGGTCTGTGGCATGGCGGTGACAGCTGGAATTATCTGCTGTGGGGGGCGGCCCATGGCATTGCATTGTGCATTGACCGCCTCTGGTCGCGTTCGAGCCTGCCGCGCATCCCGCTGCTGCTGTCCCACAGCCTGACCCTGCTGTTTGTGTTTCTGGCCTGGACCCTGTTCCGGGCGCCGGACTTCCACAGCGCGCTGAACATGTACGCCGGCCAGTTCGGTTTTCACGATTTTGCCCTGGGTGACGGGCTGGCGGTGACCCTGCGTTCGGCCCACGGTCTGGCCGCTTTGCTGGGGGTCGGATGCATTCTCGCGCCGCTGCTCAAAAGTCGTTATGAGCAGCGGTTCGCTGAGCGTATCTGGTTTGCTCCGTTAGCGGCCCTATGGCCAGTGGCGGGTTTCCTGCTCTCGTTCGCATTAATCGCGAGCCGCGAAGCGGTGCCTTTCCTGTACTTCCAGTTCTGAGGGCCGCCCCATGTCCGATTCTTCTCCCAAAGCGTCAGTGCCCAGTGAGCTCACTCTGCGCAGCAGCAAGCTGGCCGGTTTTGTATTCGTGGCATTTCTGGCAACAACCTTTGCTTCGGCGCTGTGGCTGTTGATCAGCGGCAAGGTGCAGATGCTGGCGCCCGATCTGAGCCGTGATGCGGTGCTCAATGGTGAGGTGACCCACAAGATCGCCAAGCAGCTGTCTGCGGCGTCCGTGCCGCAAGGGGTGGCCGACCTTGAGCGCGGCGTCAGCTGGCTGGCATTTAACGACACGGGCACGCGGGTGCGTGCGGGCTGTACCGGCTGGCTGTTTTTGACCGATGAGCTGCGCATCAACCGCAATGCCCGGGCCAATGCCGGGACCAAGGCTGGCGTGGTGCGCGACATCCGCCAGCGCCTGGCTCAACGCGGTATCGAGCTGTTGGTGGTAGTGGTGCCGGACAAGAGCCGGATCGCCAGTGCGCAGCTGTGTGCTTTACGGCGCCCGGCACAGTTGCAAGACCGTGCCGTGAACTGGGTCGAGCGCTTGAATGCGGCTGGCGTCAGTGCGGTGGATCTGGCGTCGGCATTGCAACCTTCAGGGGCTGAAGCTTTTTTGCGCACCGACACCCACTGGAGCGAAACCGGCGCAGCGGCTGCCGCTCAGGCAATAGCCCGGCAGGTGCAGGCAATGGGTATCAACGCGACGCCGCACAAGGTGTTTGAGGTGACGGTGCAAAAACCGGCATTGCGCGCGGGGGATCTGGTGCGCCTGGCCGGACTCGACTGGTTGCCACTGGCCTGGCAGCCGGCTGCCCAAACCGTGGCGGCGACCCGGTTCAGCGAGAAAGCCGCTGAAGTGCAGGGTGGCGCTGACCTGGATGATCTGTTTGGTGATGACAATCTGCCGGACGTGGCGCTGATCGGCACATCGTTTTCGCGCAACTCCGGTTTTCTCGGGTTTCTGCAGCAAGCGCTTGGCGCCACGATTGGTGACTTCTCCAGGGATGGCGGTGAATTTTCCGGGGGGGCCAATGCCTACTTCAACAACCCGGCATTCAAACAGACGCCGCCCAAGTTGCTGATCTGGGAGATCCCCGAGCGCGATTTGCAGACGCCCTACAGCGAGGTGATTGAATACCGGCCCACAGCGCCGGACGTGCCTCGCGCTGCCCGATAACAAACCTGCAGGCATGGCAAAAGGTCAAAAACCAAGTATCAAAAGGGGGGAGGTATTTATACGTGTGGCGCCTGGCGGCTGAATGACACGTGGATGAATCATGTAAATGGCAGGGGCGGCTGGATTTGAACCAACGCATGGCAGGATCAAAACCTGCTGCCTTACCGCTTGGCGACGCCCCTGTATCTGTAGCTCTTGCTGCACATCGTTCTCTGGTGATACTGCTCATTGCGAGTGGTATCGAGAGGATGGCTACCGTTGTTGCAAGCCTTGTTTTTGGCCCGCTTCAACAATGCGCGGAAATTTACCAACATTTATTCCATATGGGAAGCACTAACTGAAAAAAATCTCGTAAAAACAGCTGCTTACTATCAAGAGGAGGCCAAATCACGGTCCTGCACCCCCTATTGCAGCCACAGCGCCAGCGCGACGGCCAGATGATTAACGGTCGCGGACAGTTTTGCGTTATCGGCAAATCCATCCGCGATTCACAGCCCGGCAGGGGAGTGCAAAGAACAGGGACACCGTTTGATCAGGCTTTCAATGGCTCCTTTACCGTGCTTTTCAGGCGCACCACTACGGCGGCGACCAACAGCAGCAGAGCGGATGCCGCCAGAACCGCAACAAACCCCTGATCAAACGCAGCCCGGGCCAGTGCAGTCAGCGTGGCAGCTGATTCTGTGCTCATGTCCTCGGCCGCAATCAGGGCTTCGTCCAGACTGTCGCTGACCATGGCCGGCACTTGCATCCCGGTCGGAATGATCATGCTGGTCGCGTAAACCGCCGACAGGATGCTGCCCATCAAGGTCACCCCGATCGCGCCGCCCAGCTCGAATGACACTTCCTCTATAGAGGCCGCCATGCCCGCCTGATCCTGGGAGGCACTGTTCATGATGGTGCTTGAGGCCGCAGTCATGGTTGCCCCCAGGCCCAGGCCCAGCACGATCAGGCTGGCGATTTGTGCCCAGATGCCGGCGTTGTACAGCAGCAGGTACGCGCCCATGCCGATGCTCGATACCAGCAGCGCCCAGAACAGCATCCGCTGGCTACCGACGCGCTGCAGCCAGCGCCCGGTCAAAGGCCCCGAGACGAATGAGGCCAGAGGCAAAGGCAAAATAAACAGCCCGGCCTGCAAGGGCGACAGGCCCATGACCAGCTGTAAGCGCTGGGTGAACACCAGCTCCATCCCGATCAACGCCGTGGTGCCGACCATCGCCGATGCTACGGCAGCGGTGAACCCGTGATTTTTGAAGATCTTGAAGTCGATCATCGGCTGAGCTTTAGTGCGCTGACGGCGAACGAACCAGACCATGAACACCAGGCCAATGGCGAGCACCACCGCCGCAGTCGCAAAGGAGGGAGCGCGTTTGCCCAGCTCTTTAATGGCATAGGCGATACCGATCAGGCCGATCATGACCTGGACCGAGCCCCACAAATCCCAGCGTTTGTGGCTGTTGCCCGGATGTGCCGGAATCAACATCACCCCCAGCACCAGTGCCACCAGCACGATGGGCACATTGATCAGAAACACCGAGCCCCACCAGAAGTATTCAAGCAGTGCGCCGCCCAACACCGGACCAAATGCGGCACCGCCTGAAGCCACGGCGGCCCAGATACCGATCGCCATCGAACGCTCGCGCTCATCGGTGAACGTCATGCGGATGATCGAAAGGGTCGCGGGCATCATGACCGCGGCACCTACCGCCAATAATGAGCGGGCGGCGATCAACCATGCAGGCGTGGGTGAGAATGCCGCGCACAGCGACGCCACCCCGAAGATCCCCAGGCCTGCGATAAACAGCCGTTTATGGCCAAGCCGGTCACTCAGGGTGCCCATCCCCAGCAGCAAGCCGGACACTACCAGCGCGTAGGAATTGACAATCCAGAGCTTTTCCGAGGCCGATGCCTGCAACTCCCGGGTCAACGTCGGCAGCGCGGTATAGAGCACGGTCATATCGATAACGATCAGAAACAAGGCGCTAGAAATGATCGCCAGAATCAGCCAGCGTTGCGAATGCGTCATGGTTTCTCCGTTTTAAACCCGTCTGGATATTGGTCATGATGGGCGTAGCGAGCTTGATGTACATCTATTACAATACGATCGTATTCTAATTCGGGAATTTTCAAATGGCCAGACCTTCCGTTATTGACCCAAACCAGGTGCTTGATGCTGCTGAGTTGCTGGTGCGCGAGGGTGGCATCGCCAGTTTGACGATCGGTGAAGTGGCCAAGGCTGCCGGCGTCAGCAAAGGCGGGGTGCAATCGTGCTTTGGCACCAAGGACAACCTCATACAGGCGATGTATGAGCGCTGGAGCCTGGAGTTTGATGATCAGGTGCACAGCCTGGCGGGTGACGAGCCCGGTGGGCTACACATCATTGCCGCCCATACTGAAGCAACCCGCGCCACCGATGGCATGCAGGCAGACCGTGCTGCCGGCCTGATGACGGCGTTGCTCAACGTAGACACGCTGCGCCAGCCGACCCGTGACTGGTACCGTGCCCGCATGGACCTGGTGGATCCGTCCACCGAGCAGGGGCGTCGGGCCCGCCTGGCATTCCTGGCCACCGAAGGCGCTTTCCTGCTGCGCAGCTTCGGCTTTCTGGCGATGGAAGAAAAAGAGTGGCAAAGCATTTTTGCTGACATTCAGACATTGCTGGTGGTGGACGGCACGCAGGACGCACAACAGACTGATCCTTGACCCGGGCCGTGCCCCGATAGAGCCTGCGCCAGCTCCCTACAGCGCTTGATACAGGACACAAGTTGCAGGGGGTTTCTTTGCTATACCTACTGATCAGTTCGATAACGGGTCAATCGGGGCGACAGCAAATGAGGCGCAAACCTTCGACAAGTCAGACGCTCAAGTCTGCAACAGTGGCTTTACCGCTGTTGGCTTTCATGCAAGTGGCCCATGCCGAAGGCTCGGCAGCTACACCCGCCGAGCCGCAGTGGCTGCTGCTGGCCAGCCCGTTTGTGTGGGCGCCGTCAATGCACGGGCAGGCGGCACTTGGCGGGGTCAACAGCAAGGTCGATGTACCGTTTTCAGAGGTCATGCACAACCTCAGCTCAGTGTTCATGGGCAATCTGGAGCTGACCAACCGCACCCTGGGTTTCTATCTGGATGGGGTCTATGCCAAGACCGATCAGTCCGAGCGCGTCTACGGGCGCAAGGTCGGGCTGGCGATCACCCAGACCACGCTTGCCGCAGGCGTGTATTACCGGGTGTTTGAACACGCCCTGGGTGGCTCGACGGTTTTTGCCGAGCCTCGCACCTGGCGTATCGAGCCTACATTCGGCCTGCGCTGGACCCGGCTCACGACCAAACTGGACGTCAACTCCCTGGGTTTGAGTCTCAGTAAAAAAACCGAGTGGACGGATCCATTTGTGGGCTTGCGCACTCAGGTCGACCTGACTGATCGCTGGACCCTTTCCGGTGAAGCCGATACCGGCGGCCTGGATACGGCTTCGAAGAAAACCTGGAACGTCCAGGGTTATCTGGGCTACAGAATGTACGTTGCTGATCACCCCGCCATCATTCGCGTCGGTTACCGGGTGCTATCCCAGGATTACCGGACCACCGACTTTACCGGCAACAAGTTCAAATACGATGTGACCCAACGCGGACCGGTGCTGGGCCTGTCCATGCGGTTTTAATCCGCCTTCAAGGAGGCCAAGCAATGCAGCTACTCAAACAAACCCGACACCTTGCACTGGCACTGGCGGGCTTTAGTCTGGTGCTACCGGTGGCCGATGCCTGCACCCGCCTGGTTTACCTGGGAGATAACCAGAATGTGATTACTGCGCGCTCCATGGACTGGAAAACCGATGTGGCGACCAACCTGTGGATCTTCCCCCAGGGCATGCAGCGTAGTGCAGAGGCGGGCCCCGGCTCACTCAAGTGGACGTCTAAATACGGCAGTGTGATTGCCACCGGCTATGACATTTCCACCACCGACGGGGTGAATGAAGCCGGGCTCTCGGCCAACCTGCTCTGGCTTGTGGAGTCGGAGTATCCGCCGGTGCATAAGGGCAAGCCCGGGCTAAGCATCGCGGCCTGGGCGCAGTACGTTCTGGATAATTTCAGCAGTGTTGCCGAAGCGGTCGCGGTGCTTGAAACCGAGCCCTTCACCGTAGTCACTGCGCAGGTGCCGGGTGAAAGTCGTCTGGCGACCCTGCATCTTTCGATGTCTGACGCCTCGGGTGACAGTGCAATCATTGAATACATCGATGGCAAGCAAGTGATCCATCACGACCGACGCTATCAAGTGATGACCAACTCGCCGGCGTTCGATGCACAGCTGGCAATGAATGCTTACTGGCAGTCCATTGGCGGGACGGTGATGCTCCCCGGCACCAATCGTTCGGCGGACCGTTTTGCGCGGGCATCCTTTTACGTCAATGCCGTGCCCAAATCCGAAGATCCGCGCTCGTCACTGGCCAGCGTATTCAGTGTGATCAGGAACGTTTCGGTGCCTTACGGCATTACCACGCCCGGCGAGCCGAACATCTCGTCGACCCGCTGGCGATCGGTGATCGACCACAAGCGCGGGTTGTACTTCTTTGAATCGGCGGTCACCCCCAACACGTTCTGGGTGGACCTGAACCGGATTGATTTCTCGAAAGCCACGGGAGCGGTTAAAAAACTCGACCTGGGGCCGGACCAGAGCACGATTTACTCGGGTGAAGTTTCAAACCGGTTTCAGGTGACCCCGGCCTTCAAGTTCGAAGGTGCCTGACGATCATGGACACGCCGGGCTCCTGTGGGAGCCCGCTGGCTGGCGATTCAGGCAGCGCGGCCTGTCTGTTTCACCGCATCCATGCCATCGCTGGCAAGCCAGCTCCCACAGGTTTCAACACTTGACCCTGTATCGGCTCGATAAAAAGCTCGCGAGCAAGCTCGCTCCTACAGAAAACAGCCACCCTCAATTGCTTAAAACGACTGCCCCAGCGAGAACTGGAATACCTGGGTCTGGGCGTCTTCGGGTTTGCGCACCGGCAAGGCCAGGTTGACGCTTAGCGGGCCCATCGGGCTGTACCAGGTCACGCCAACCCCCACCGAACTGCCCAGCTGGTCAAGGTTGACCCCGTCACAACCGGTGGTGGTACTCAGGTAGCACTTGTTCGAGAACACGCTGCCCACGTCCCAGAACAACGAGGTACGCAGTGATTTGTTGTCTTTGATAAAGGGCATCGGGAACAGGTACTCCACCCCGCCGGTGAGCATGATGTTGCCGCCCAGCGCTTCGGTATCCCGGTCCGAGTAATAGGCCTGCCCGGCGCTGGCGTAGTTGCCGGTGGCCGGGGTGTTGCGCGGGCCCAGGGTGCCGCTTTCAAATCCGCGCACCGAGCCCTCGCCACCGGCGGTGTAGTTTTCATAGAAGGGCAGGCCATCGGTTGAACCGTAGCTGTTGCCATAGCCGAGTTTGGTATGCAAACGCAGGGACGTGTCTTTGCTCAGGGGCACGAAGGTCTGGCCGTTGTAGTCGATCTTGTAAAAACTCAGGTCGCTGCCGGGCACGGTCACCATCAGGTTGAGGTTTTGCGAAGAGCCGCGGGTCGCCATGACCCCTTTGTTCAGGGTTGACTCCGACCAGCCGAGGTTGGCCTTGAAGTTGGTGAACTGCTTGCCCTCCCGCTCGATAAAGTCATAGATCTCATCGGCGCTGTAGGTGCCCGGCTCAATGACGTCGTGCTGCGCGGTCAGGCCGAAGCTCAGGCGCGAGGTTTCATTGATCGGGTAACCCAGGGTGGCACCCGCGCCATAGCTGTTGATGGAGTAATACGAGACGCCGTCAGAGTAGTAATCGTTGTAGTCGGTTTTGTTGTAGAAGGCGTTGTAGCCCAGGCTCACGCCATCGGCCGTGAAGTAGGGGTCGGTAAAACCGATGTTGTACTTGCTCTGGTATTCGGAACGGGTCAGGCCGATGCTGGCCGAGTTGCCCGTGCCTAAAAAGTTGTTCTGGGTAATCGCGCCGCCCAGAATCAGCCCGGCGCTTTGAGCGAAACCGACGCTGGCAGTAATCGATCCCGACGCCTGCTCCTCAACGCTGTAGTTGACGTCCACCTGATCGTCGACACCCGCCACGGCCGGTGTCTCAACGTTCACTTCCTTGAAGTAGCCCAGGCGCTCCAGACGGGTCTTGGACTGGTCAATCAGAAAGGTCGAAGCCCAGCCGCCTTCCATTTGCCGCATCTCACGGCGCAGCACCTGATCCTCGGTCTTGGTGTTGCCGCGAAAGTTGATGCGGTTGGCGTAGGCGCGCTTGCCCGGATCCACCACAAAGGCGATATCCACCGTGTGGCTGCCACTGTCGGGGGTTGGTACCGCGTTGACGTTGGCGAAGGTGTAGCCTTCATTACCCAGGCGACGGGTAATCAGGTCTGAGGTAGAGGTCATCAGCTTGCGTGAAAATACCTGGCCCGGTTGTACCAGCAGCAGGGCCTTGATCTGGTCTTCGGGCACTTTCAAGTCGCCCTTGAGCGAGATATCACGCACCGTGAATTTCTCGCCTTCACTGATGTTGACGGTGATGAACACCTGCTTTTTGTCCGGGGTGATCGACACCTGGGTCGATACGATTTCCATGTTGATATAGCCACGGTCCAGGTAGTACGAACGCAGACGCTCCAGGTCTCCGGAGAGTTTTTCGCGGGCGTACTTGTCATCGTTCTTGAAGAACGAGAGCCAGTTGCTGGTCTTGAGGGTGAACTGGTCAGTGAGGTCGGCTTCGTCGAAGACCGTGTTGCCCACTACATTGATGTGCTTGATCGCCGCCACTTCGCCTTCGTCGATCTTGATTTTCAGGGCTACGCGGTTGCGCGGCTGGCTGATCACTTCGGTGTCGACCGTTGCCGAATAGCGGCCCTGGGCGACGTATTGGCGCTGCAGTTCGTTGCGTACGCCTTCAAGCGTGGCGCGCTGGAACACTTCACCTTCCGCCAGGCCGGATTGCTTGAGGCCTTTCATCAAATCGTCAGTTGAGATCGCCTTGTTGCCTTCAATGTCGATGCTGGCGACAGACGGCCGCTCGACTACAGTGATTACCAGCACGTCTCCATCGCGGCCCAGTTGAATATCCTGAAAGAAACCGGTTTTGAACAATGCCCGCGTGGACTCCACCAGGCGCTGGTCATCCACTTCTTCACCGACGTTCAGCGGCAAGGCGCCGAATACACTGGCGGCTGAAACCCGCTGCAGGCCGTTAATGCGAATATCAGAAATTTTGAAGCTTTGGGCGTGCGCAAGTGTGGCATTGAGCAACAGTGCAACCGAACAGAGCAGGCGCGTAAATTTCATCAAGATCTTTATATCCAGGACACATCGACAAGCAGCGAAAGCGGGCGCGGTTATGGTTCATCAAGACGACATACCGCGAGGCAAGCAGGCTGGTGGAGGTCAAGCATAAAAGTTCGAGGCGTATGATGGGGTTAACCCAATGTCAAGTTAGGTAAAGGTTGGCGCAGGACGATGACTGCGCACAGCGCAAGGCCGATAATGCCCGCACCGCCACTCAAGAGTCCGCCATGATCCGTGTATTGCTCGTCGACGATGACCAGGAACTGACTGCAATGCTCAGTGAATATCTTGAGCGCGAAGGTTTTGAGACCAGTGCGGTGCATACCGGCGAGGAGGGTGAAATTGAAGCGCTTTCAGGGCTTTACAGCATCGTGGTACTGGACGTGATGCTGCCGCGCCTGTCGGGGATCGAAGTGCTCAGGCGTATCCGTGCGCGCAGTCAGGTGCCGGTGGTTTTGCTGACCGCGCGGGGCGACAACATTGACCGCATTACCGGGCTTGAACTGGGGGCGGACGATTACGTGCCCAAACCCAGCTCACCGGGGGAGTTGGTGGCGCGTTTACGGGCCATCATGCGCCGGGTGCAACCTGGCGACCGGCACACCTGCGAAGTCATCCGCAGCGGGCCGCTGGTATTGTGGCCCGGCAAGCGCCAGGCGCAGTGGCAGGGCCGCGAGCTGGGGGTGACCAGTACCGAGTTCAGCCTGCTCGAGGAGCTGGCGCGTTCAGCCGGGCAAGTGGTGAGCAAGCAGGACCTGTCGCTCAATGCCCTGGGTTGTCCCTTGACCCGTTACGACCGGCGCATCGACGTGCACATCAGCAGCATCCGCCAGAAACTGGGGCCACGCCCTGATACCAAGGCCTGGATTCAGAGCGTACGTGGCCTGGGCTACTTGTTGATTGCCGAATGAGCAAACCCGGGCGGCTGTTCTGGAAGCTGTTTCTGGCATTCTGGCTGGCCACCAGCCTGACGTTTTTTGTCGGTATCTGCATCGTCACCTTCAGTGGTTCAAGGCCGGGCGACCCGCATCTGGACACCATCCTCACCAGCGAAGTGCATCTGCTGCAAGCGTTCGGTGTCGATGCGGGAAAGCAACTGCTCAGCGTGTGGAAGCACCCGGATGACCAGGCCATTGGTGTGTATGACCGTAGCGGCCAGTTGCTGGCCGGTTCACAGGTTTTGCAGCCGGCCTTCCAGCGCACCGTGACCAGCAAGGACGGTGTCGAACTGACGCTCCGATCCACCCGCGCGCCGGGTAATGACGGTGAGCGTGGCCCCGGGGCGATGCCGCTGGTCATCGGTACGGTGATGAGTGCGCTGTTCAGCGGCTACATGGCCTTCTATCTGACCTGGCCCCTGGCCTTTTTGCGCCGGGCCATGAGTGATGTGGCCCAGGGCCGTTTCGGCACCCGGGTCAAGCCCATGATGGGCGGGCGGCGGGATGAAATCGTTGATCTGGCCGAAGACTGCGACCGCATGGCCAATCAGTTGAGACTGTTGGTCGATGCCCAGCAAAACCTGTTGCACGACATCTCCCACGAATTGCGTTCACCCCTGACCCGCATGCAGGCGGCCATTGGCTTGCTGCATCAGGACCCGGGCCGCCAGGAAATGGTCGGCCGCATCGAGCGCGAATCGGTGCGCATGGACACCCTCATCGAGGCGCTGCTGACCCTGGCCCGGGTCCAGGGCCGCCCCGAAAGTATCGAGCGTGAGACGGTCGACATCCTCGAATTGCTGGCGTTGATCGTCGAGGATGCGCAGTTTGAGGCCGGGATCAAACAGTGCCGCGTCACCCTGCAGGGATGCCCGCCGTTTCTTACCCGGGTCAGCGGTGAATTGTTGTACCGGTGTTTTGAAAATGTGATCCGCAATGCCGTGCGTTATACCGCAACGCAAACCGAAGTCCTGGTCCAGGCCCGGATCGATCCTGACACCGGTTGTTTAAACGTGCGCATCAGCGACCGGGGCCCTGGTGTTGAACAGCACCGCCTGATGAGCATTTTCCAGCCATTTGAGCGCGGCGTGAGTGAGCCCGGTGCCGGTTTCGGGCTGGGCCTGGCGATTGCCTCAAGGGCCGTAGAAATGCACGGGGGCACCATCGTGGCGCTCAACCAGCCCTCCGGCGGCCTGACCGTAGAAATCAACTTGCCGAGTAACCGCGCTTCGTAACCCCGTAGCAGCTGCCGAGCCATGCGAGGCTGCGTCCGGGGACGTAGTCCCCGTGAATCCGGTTTGCGCGGTAATGATGGATGAACGGCCGCTTCGCAGCCGGACGCAGCCTCGCATGGCTCGACAGCTGCTACGCAAGGGTTCTTTACACGAAATTACATTGCCTTGACGGCCCTGTACGTCATGCCCCCGTAGACTTGCAGCTCAAACTGAGCGGGAGACGGGCATGTTTCTGGTGCATAAAAAGGGCTTTGTTGCCGGCAAGAAAATGGTCGACGGTCTGGTGCCTTACGATTTTTTTTGTGAAGACAATCCAGCCATCAATCTGTTTGTGTTTACTGGCGCAGGCGCGTCCGGCAAGCCGGTCGAAGAGCAGACGCTATGGGGCTTTACTCGTCTGGAACGCTTCGAGGCGTTGACCGGCACCCTGGTGTCGAACAAAAAGAACCAGGACTGGTTCCAGAGTGTGAATGTCCTCACCGGCCCTGCGCAAAACGGTACCCAGAGCGTTAAATTTCAGCGGGTGCTGAAAATCATCAAGCACGTCAGCGTCACCAGCAAGGCGGGTTACGAGATCCTGACCGATGAGGGCGACACTTACTTCACCCTCAAACCGGCGGCGGGTCACAGCGCTCAGACTGTGATTTACGCCGCCGATCAGTAACGGCTGTCAGGCCAGCGGGTTGCGGCTGCTTTTGCCGTTGACCAGACGCTGGATGCCCAGCGGGTTGGCGTCTTGCAACGCCTGCGGCAACAGGCTGTCAGGGTAGTTCTGGTAGCACACCGGGCGCAGGAAACGGTCAATGGCCAGGGTGCCGACCGAGGTGCCACGGGCATCGGAGGTCGCCGGGTACGGGCCGCCATGGACCATCGCGTCACACACTTCGACGCCGGTGGGGTAGCCGTTTAACAGCAGGCGTCCGGCCTTCTGCTCCAGCACCGGCACCACCTCGGCGAACGCCTGCAAATCGCCAGGTTCGGCGATCAGTGTCGCAGTCAGTTGGCCATGCAGGCTATGCAACGCTCGCAGCAACTGGGCCTTGTCCGCCACTTCGACAATCACGGTGGTTGGCCCGAACACTTCTTCCTGCAACACCTCGGCGCCGTCGATCAACAGGCTGGCATCAGCCTGGAACAGCTGCGGGAAAGCCTGGTTGCCCTGTTGCTCCGAGCCTGCAATATGGCGAATGCCTGGCACTTCAGCCAGACGGTTAATGCCTTTGCGGTAGCTGCTCAAACCGCCTGCATTGAGCAGCGTTTGCGCGGGCTGGTTGCTGAAAAACTGGCTGAGCGCTTCGACAAAGCCACTGAACTCCGGCGAGCGGATACCCAGCACCAGACCCGGGCTGGTGCAGAACTGGCCAGCACCGAGCATCACCGAACCGCCCAACTCAAGGGCCAACGTGTCGCCGCGAGTAGCCAGGGCCTGGGGCAGCATCAACACCGGGTTGATACTCGACATCTCGGCAAACACCGGGATCGGCTGCGGCCTGGCAGCGGCCATGTCACACAGGGCGCGGCCGCCGGCCAACGACCCGGTAAACCCGACGGCCTGAATCGCCGGATGCTTGACCAGCGTGGCGCCGACACCCGCACCGTAAATCATGTTGAATACCCCGGCCGGCATGCCGGTGCGGGTGGCAGCGCGCTCAATGGCCTGAGCCACCAGATCGGCCGTCGCCATATGCCCGCTGTGGGCCTTGAACACCACCGGGCAACCGGCTGCGAGTGCCGACGCGGTATCGCCGCCGGCCGTCGAGAACGCCAGCGGGAAATTGCTGGCGCCAAACACGGCTACCGGGCCGACCCCGATGCGCCACTGGCGCAGATCGGCCCGTGGTAGTGGCTGACGGTCAGGCAGGGCCTGGTCGATACGGGCACCGTAAAAATCCCCCCGGCGCAATACGCTGGCGAACAGGCGCATTTGACCACTGGTGCGGCCACGCTCACCCTGGATACGTCCTGCAGGCAATGCGGTCTCGCGGCACACGATGGCGACGAAATCGTCACCCAGGGCGTCGATTTCGTCGGCGATAGCTTCCAGAAATTCAGCCCGGCGTGTCGCCGGCAAACTGCGGTACGTCGCGAATGCGGTGCTGGCAGCCATTGCTGCGGCATCGACTTCGGCCTCGGTGGCCTGGATAAAGCTGTAGGGCAATGCTTCGCCGGTGCTGGCATCAAGGCTTTGCAAACGAACAGTGCCGGCGGCGCAGCGCTGCCCGGCGATAAAATTTTGACCGCTAATGTGTGTCATCTGTGTGTCCTCAAAAGAATCGATGAAACTTGTAGGGGTGCGAGGCGGCTCTGTAACCTCCAAAAAACCCTGTAGGAGCGAGCTTGCTCGCGAGCTTCTCAAGAATGCCCGGCAATCGAATGTGGGCTCGATTAAAAGCTCGCGAGCCAGCTCGCTCCTACAGCAAGCCAGCTCCCACAGGGGTTATGTACTCAGGTAATCGCCCCGATCTGCCACGGTACAAATTCGTTCTGACCGTACCCGTGCTGCTCACTTTTGCTGCGCTCGCCCGAAGCAATGCGCAGCATCATGCGGTAGATGTATTCGCCGCGTTCTTCGATGGTCATGCTGCCATCGGCTATGCCGCCGCAGTTCACGTCCATGTCTTCTTCCTGGGTTTCCCACAACCGGCTATTGGTCGCCAGCTTGATCGAAGGCGAGGGCGCGCAGCCATAGGCCGAGCCCCGGCCTGTGGTAAAGGCGATCAGGTTGGCGCCACCGGCGACTTGCCCGGTGGCTGAAACCGGGTCATAGCCCGGGGTGTCCATAAACACCAGGCCGTGGGCGCGGACCGTTTCGGCGTATTCATAAACGTCCACCAGATCACTGGAGCCAGCCTTGGCCACAGCCCCCAGGGATTTTTCAAGAATGGTGGTCAAGCCCCCGGCCTTGTTACCCGCCGACGGGTTGTTGTTGAGCTCGGCGTTCATTCGCTGGCAGTAGTCCTCCCACCAGTGGATGCGCCTGATCAGCTTCTCGCCCACCTCACGGCTGACGGCGCGGCGGGTAAGCAAATGCTCGGCGCCATAGATCTCCGGAGTCTCGGACAGAATGGCGGTGCCACCTGCGGCCACCAGCCGGTCGACCGCATTGCCCAGCGCCGGGTTGGCGGTGATGCCCGAGTATCCATCCGAACCCCCGCATTGCAGGCCGATAATCAAGTGGCTGGCGCTGACGGGCTGGCGCTGCACTTGGTTGGCCTGGGCCAGCAGGGACTTGACCTGCTCGATGCCGCTGGCGATGGTTTTCGAGGTGCCGCCCGTGCCCTGGATGGTGAAGGCCCGCAGGAACTCGCCTTTTTCCAGCCCTTGGGCCGCCAGCAAATCGGCGATCTGGTTGGTTTCGCAACCCAGGCCGATCATCAGCACCGATGCGAAATTGGGGTGCACCGCATAACCGCCCAGTGTGCGCCGCAGCATCGCCAGGGCTTCGCCGCCGGGGTCCACGGCACAGCCGAAGCTGTGGGTCAGGGCAACAACCCCGTCGACATTGGGATAGTCGATCAGGGCTTGTGGATTGATATCCCGGCGGAAGTGATCGGCGATGGCCTTGGCCACGGTCGCCGAGCAGTTGACCGACGTCAGGATGCCGATGTAATTGCGGGTGGCGACCCGGCCATCGGGTCGCACGATGCCCATGAAGGTGTCGCTGGTCTGCGTGCCGACACCGCGGGCGTCGACACCAAAGGCGTAATCGCGGGCGAAGTCGCCCATCACCAGATTGTGCACATGCACATGCTCCCCGGCCCTGATCGGCTGGCTGGCGAAGCCAATGATCTGACCGTAGCGGCGCAGCGGCTGACCGGGCTCGATATCGCGGGTCGCAATCTTGTGCCCGGAGGGAATCGGATTCAGCGCCACCAGCCCTTCAGCTTCCAGCACCAGGCCCTGGGGCACGGGTTGGCGGGCGATCAGCACATCGTCCAGCGGGTTGAGGCGGATCACGGCATTGGCAGCATTTTCGCTGCCTGTTTTAGTTATCAATTGCATCACGGTTACCCCAATAGAGCGCAGTGGCTCAGGCCAGTCCGCGTTCACGGTAGTCAATGAGGGAAGAAAACAGCATCAGGCCGAACGCCATGACCACAAAAAAGATCAGCGCCAGGAAATACGATCCGGTGAATTGCACGATCAGGCCGATCAGGATGGGCACGATAACCCCGACCATATTGCCGCAGAAGTTCATGCTGCCACCCAGTACACCGGCTTTGGATTTGCCGCCCAGAATGGCCGGCAGGCACCAGTACATGCCGCACCAGCGGATGAAAAACAGCGCCACACAGAGCAGGGAAATCACGGTGACGGCGTCCGGTGTGTAAGCCACCAGCAGGATGCACAACGCTGCAATGGCCGCCGAACCGCCAAACATGCAACGCATCACCTTGTTGGGTGCGCCGCCTGCGTCTTTCCATTTGTCTGCCAGCCAGCCGCCAAAGATTTCGCCGATAAAACCGCACATGAAGATCAGAAAAGTAGCGCCGCCCATGGCCTTGATATCCAGGTTGTGGGCCTTGTGCAGATAGCTCGGCATCCAGGTCAACAGGCCGTAGAACACACTGTTGTAGCAGGCGTACCCGGCAAACATGGCCAGTACCGAGCGGCTTTTGAGCAGGTCCTTGAGGATGGCCTTGCGTTCGCCGTGGGTGCGGGCCGCTTCGGCATTGGCGTCGGTGATGTAAGCCAGTTCGGCCGCGTTGACCTTGGGGTGCTCGGCCGGGCTGTTGCGGATGTACCACCAGGCCCAGACACCGACGATCATGGTGCCGACCCCGGCAATCACGAATGCAATCCGCCAGGAGTCAAACCAGGTAATCAGCCCGGCGATGATGATGGCGCCGAACGCCGTCCCCAGTGGGGCTCCGCCATCCACCAGGGTCGCGCCGCGGCCACGTTCGTTAGGCGTTAGCCAGGCCCCGTTCAACTTGGCGCCGGCGGGCATGATCGGTGATTCTGCAACCCCGAGGCCGATACGGGTGGCCAGCAGTGTGATCCAGCTATGGGCGCCGCCTGCTATGGCTTGAAAAAAGCCCCAGCCCACGGTGGCAACGCCGACGATATTGCGCACTTGAAAGCGGTCCAGCAGCATCCCGCCGGGGATCTGCATCAATGCGTAAGACCAGAAAAACGCACTGAGCATCAAGCCTTCCAGGGCCGGCGTCATTTCAAACTCGGAGGAAATCAGCGGCATGGCCACCGACAGCGAAGCGCGGTCGATGTAGTTGATTGCCGACAACAGCAGCAGGATCAGGAATATGCGCCAGCGCACAGTGGTGGGACGCGAGGCATCAGCGTGATCGGCCACCGTTGACGACGCAGACACCGAAGTTTTGATGTTCATACCTGTCTCGTTTCTTATATTTTTTATTAAACGGGGCGGGTCTGTTGCCAGACCCGCAAAACGCTTTACAGCGGTTTGACCTTGCCGGCGGGCAGCTCGGCGGTGCCGGCCTGAATGCCATTGATCAGTGGCTCGCCAAACTCGGCCATGCTGATTTCGAACCGGTCGCCTTCGCGGGTTTGGATGTTGTCGGCGAAGGACAGGGTGGCGGTGCCGAAGAAGTGCACATGCACATCGCCCGGGCGCAGGAATTGCGCATATTTGAAGTGATGGTATTCAAGGTTTTCGAGGCTGTGGCACATGTTGTCCTCGCCGCTGAGGAACTCTTTTTCCCAGATCACTTCATCGCCTCGCAGGATGCGGCTCATCCCGCTCAAATGACGCGGCAGCTCCCCGACCCGCAATTCCGGGCCATAGCTGCAATTGCGCAACTTGGAATGGGCCAGGTACAGGTAATTGCGCCGCTCCATGATGTGGTCGGAAAACTCATTGCCCAGGGCAAAACCAACCCGGTACGGTTTACCGTCTTCGCCGACCACATACAGGCCGGTCAGCTCGGGCTCTTCGCCTGCATCCTCGGCAAAAGGCGGCTTGTCAAAGGCCGCGCCGGGGCGTACCACAATCGAGCCGTCGCCCTTGTAGAACCACTCCGGCTGGACCCCCGGGGTGCCCGCGGGCGGACGTCCACCTTCGATTCCCCACTGAAAAATCCGTGCGGTATCGGTCATTGCTGCCTGCTCACCGGCGTTTTTCTGGTGCATCTTGTCGCGGGTCGAAGCGCTGCCCAGGTGGGTCAGGCCGGTGCCGCTGACCAGGCAATGGGCCGGGTCCTGGTGATCAAGTGGCGGCAAGACCCGGCCTTCGTGCAAGGTCTGGCGATAACTGTGCGGGCTTGGGTCGGTGCCGCGTTCCAGCACTTCTTCAACCAGACCATGGCCTTTGGCAATCGCGCCGAGCGCCAGCTCCCGGGTCGTGTAGGTGGCCCGCACCACATGGATTTCATCGCCTTCAATAACACCGACGTGTCGCGTGCCCTGGGTGGTTTCAAACTGGATTAGACGCATGGAGTGAGCTCTTCGCAGATTATTTTTATCGCGAGCCATAACGGCTCTTCTGGCGCTCACTTTAATTTTTGTCAGGGATGCTGCCTAATGACAGATGCTGATTGAGCGATAACCATTAGTCATCCCCCTATGCTGCCATCCCTCACTACCATCATTTCCCGGCTGCGCCTCAAGCAACTTCGATTGCTGATTGCGCTGGACGAACACGGCTCCCTGCACAAGGCGGCCGAATCCGTGGCGATCACCCAGCCCGGTGCGACCAAGGCGCTGCATGAAATTGAATCGACCCTGGGTTCAACCCTGTTCGAGCGCACGACCAAAGGCCTGACCCCCAACGACCTGGGGCGCTGCGTGATCCGTTATGCGCGGCTGATTCACACTGACGTGGCCCATCTGCGTGAAGAAATGCTTGGCATCATGCAAGGCCACGGCGGTCGCCTGTCGGTGGGGGTGATCATGGGTGCGGTGCCGGTGCTGGTGGAATCCCTGGCGCGCTTGCGGGCCAGGCAACCGCAACTGTCGGTAGAAATCGTCGAAGACACCAGCGCCCGCTTGCTGGCACTGCTCGACGAAGGGCGGCTGGACCTTGCTCTGTGTCGAACCAGCGTCAGCCAGAACCCGGCAGCCTATGACTGCACCCTGCGTGATCAGGAGCCGCTGGTGGTGGTCGCCAGCCCCCGTCATCGCTTTGCCGGTCGGCCGTTGCTGGCGTTGAGTGAACTGGCAGCTTCAGCGTGGGTAGTGTTCCCGGTCAACATGCCGATGCGCCTGACCCTGGAGCGCGAGTTCAGAGAAGCGGGGCTTAATTTCCCTACTTACCCGATTGAAACCTCATCCACTTTCACCACGCTCTCATTGCTGCTGCAAGATCCGGAACTGGTGGCCGTCATGCCGGTGGATGTCGCGCAGATGGCGGTTGCCCACGGCATGCTGGTGCATTTGCCCCTTGAACTGAAATCCCGTAATGAGCCCTATGAAATCGTCACTCGCCATGGCATTGCGCTCACGGCCCCGGCCCGGTTGCTGGTGGAAGAACTGACTCTGCAAAAACAGAGCGCGGCGCTTTGAAAAGCTCGCGAGGCAAGCTCGCTCCTACAGGCCGTGGCACTCTGTAGGAGCGAGCTTGCCTCGCGAGCACTTTCAATGCGCAATGTCGCTGCGCATGGCATCCCAGGCGCTCATCACCTGAGTGATAGCAGCTTCCATCACGCCATGGTCTACACCATCTCTGGCCAGGGTGGTAAGCCCCAGCAAAAAGCTTTCAAACACCGTGGCCAACGCCACGGGGCTGGTCTGCGCCAGCAATTCCCCCGAGGCCATGCCGCGCTCCACACAGGCAACAAACCCGGCCCGGTTGCGCGCCCGGGCTGCGGCGAGCGGGGCGCAAATGGCGATGGCTTCAGCCGAGCTGGCACTCATTAGCCCCAACGCCACCAGGCAACCACGGGGGTGACCGTCCTCGCATTGCATTCGGGCAGAACCACGTAATGTCCTTTCAATCGCCTCGCGCGCCGGCAACTGCAGGTCGAACAGGCTTGCGGTGACTTGGCCGTGGGTGTTCAGGTAGCGCTCCATGACCTCCTTGAACAAGGCTTCCTTGGAGCCGAAGGCCGCGTAAAAACTGGGCGCGGAGATGCCCGAGCCGATGTTCGCCTTGAGCTGGCTCAGTGAAGTCGAGTCGTAGCCATGTTCCCAGAACAGGTGCATGGCCTGAGTGATTGCCGCGTCGCGGTCAAATGTACGCGGGCGTCCCATCTGTGCCATTTCAGTCTCCTCGGTGACAGGACTTAAATACTATTCGATACAAAAGTCGTTGACCAACACTCTTTTACAGGCCTACATTTGTACTCATCGATACATAACTAACAAGGCTGGAACAAGCGATGGCGCTACTACAAAGCAGCACTGAACGATTACCCATGGGGGCACTGCTTGCGCTGGCCATGACCGGCTTCATTTGTATCGTGACCGAGACCTTGCCTGCGGGTTTGCTGGCGCAAATCAGCAGCGGTCTTGAGGTTTCATCTTCACTGGCCGGGCAGATGGTTACGGTTTATGCGCTGGGATCCCTGCTGGCCGCCATCCCGCTGACCATTGCCACCCAGGGCTGGCGTCGGCGCCATGTGCTGCTGTTGACGATTGTCGGCTTCCTGCTGTTCAACTCCATTACCGCCTGGTCTTCCAGTTATGGCATGACCCTGGTTGCGCGCTTTTTTGCCGGTGCCTCTGCAGGTCTGGCCTGGAGTCTGCTGGCGGGATATGCCCGGCGCATGGTGGCACCGCACCTGCAGGGGCGGGCGATGGCAGTGGCCATGGTCGGCACGCCGATTGCGCTCTCGCTTGGCGTGCCGTTGGGCACCTGGTTGGGCGCGCTGGTGGGCTGGCGCACGGCCTTTGGCCTGATGTCGGGTTTGACCCTGGTGCTGATGGTCTGGGTGCTAGTCAAGGTGCCTGATTATCCGGGGCAGTCGGCCTCGCAACGCATAGGTCTGCGGCAGGTGCTGCTGACGCCGGGAGTGCGCTCAGTACTTGGCGTGGTAATGACCTGGATGCTGGCGCACAACATTCTCTACACCTACATCGCACCTTTCGTAGCGCCCGCAGGTCTGGGCAATGACGTTGATATCGTGCTGCTGGTCTTCGGCCTTGCGGCGCTGGCGGGGATCTGGCTGACCGGGCGCCTGGTAGATCGGCACTTGCGCAAAGCAGTGCTGGCGAGCCTTGGAACATTCGCTGCGATCGCACTGGTATTTGGTTTTTTTGCTCAATCAGCCACGGTGATATACGCCGGGGTGCTGGTATGGGGCTTGTCGTTTGGCGGTGCTGCGACCCTGCTGCAAACAGCATTGGCAGACTCTGCAGGCGAGGGCGCCGATGTTGCGCTGTCATTGAACGTAGTGGTCTGGAACAGCGCCATTGCGATCGGCGCATTGACCGGTGGCGTGCTGCTGGATCAAATCGGGGTAGGCATCTTTCCATGGGTATTGCTGGTGCTGTTGCTGGCGGGCCTGTGGATTGTATTCAGCGCCCGCAACCACGGTTTCCCCGAAGGTCAGCGCCAATCGCCAGACTTCTCGTAGCTGAGGATTACGATCGCTGCGCGACCGGACGTAGCCTTCGGCAACTGCTACGAAAAACGGGTATCCCCGTAGCAGCTGACGAGTGAAACGAGGCTGCGTCCGCGTGGTACGGCACTCCGGCGAGTCCGGCGTGTGCTGTGGATTACGATCGCTGCGCGACCGGACGTAGCCTTCGGCAACTGCTACGAAAAACGGGTATCCCCGTAGCAGCTGACGAGTGAAACGAGGCTGCGTCTGCGTGGTGTGGCACTCCGGCGAGTCTGGCGTGCGCTGTGGATTACGATCGCTGCGCGACCGGACGTAGCCTTCGGCAACTGCTACAAAAAACGGGGGTTTGGTGGCCAACGTTCAGGCACGCTGCTGTTTGCCAGGCAACAGTTGCCACACAGACTGTTGCCCTGCCAACTCCCTGTTTTTGCTATAAAACATAAGCCATTGATTTATAAGTAAAAAATACCTGGCATGGATTCTGCTCCTGCTCTGTTACCGGTTGTCCCTGCCGACAACCCAACATGTGTAAAGAGTGAGAAATCCATGCCGTATAACCCTGCCGATGCTCCGTATCCACTTTCCGTTGCCGATGCCCATGTGATCCGCACGGATGCCGAAGCCATTGATGTTGCCCATAAAGTGGCGGCATTTTTGCTGGAGGGTGACGCTGAGCGTGACCGGCTGCGTCAGGTGCCCGCCGAGGTGGTCGACGTGTTTTCCAATAGCGGCCTGTGGGGCATCACCGTGCCCGCAGAGTTTGGCGGGGCGCAGGTGTCTTACGCCACGCTGGCCGAGGTGATCACCATTATTTCCGCTGCCGATGCGTCCCTGGGGCAGATCCCGCAGAACCATTACTGCCTGCTCGAAGATATTCGCCTGCAAGGCACTGACGAGCAAAAGGCCTGGTTTTTTGACCTCGCGCTCAAGGGCAATCGCTTTGCCAATGCGATCTCGGAAACCGGCGGCAAAACCGTTCAGGATATTCAGACCCGCTTTGTCGAGGATGGCGAGCAGGTGCTCATCAATGGCCGTAAAGGCTATTGCACCGGCTCGCTTTATGCCCACTGGCTCGGGGTGCTGGCGCTGGATGGCGCGGACAAGGCCCATCTGGCTTTCGTGCCGCGTGCCACTCCCGGGCTGACGGTGGTGGATGACTGGTCCAGCATCGGCCAGCGCAACACGGCCAGCGGCACGGTGTTGTTAAAGGATTTACGGGTGCCGCAGTTCAACGTTTTCAAGACTTATCGCTCGTATGAGCATCCGACGCTGGCAGGCCCATTTGCGCAAATCACCACCGCCGCGATCGACGCCGGTATTGCCCGCGCCGCCCTGCGCGACACCCTCAGTTTTGTCCGCGAGCACGCCCGGCCATGGATCGACTCGGGCCTGGACAAGGCCAGTGACGACCCGCTGACCATCATCCAGATCGGCAAGCTGAGTATCCAGCTGGACGCGTCTGAAGCCTTGCTCGAACGCGCCGGCAAGGTCATGGACAGCGTGCGCGAAGTGCCGGGTGAAGACGGTGTGGCGCGCGCATCGGTGGCGGTGGCCAAGGCCAAGGTGCTGACCACTGAAATCGCTCTGGAAGCCAGCACCCGCTTGTTTGAGCTGGGCGGTACGCGCTCGTCCCTGGCCCACCATAACCACGACCGTCACTGGCGCAATGCCCGGGTCCACACCCTGCATGATCCGGTGCGCTGGAAATACCACGTGGTGGGTAACTGGCTGTTGAACGGGGTCAATCCGCCCCGTCACGACTGGTCTTGAGCGTGGGCGCCTTGCTGATCAACCTCAACTGGCCGGAAATCGGCCGGGCCTGTCTCGATACCCTGAGCATGCTCGGCGTGGCCCTGGGTTTTACCCTGTTGCTGGGCTTGCCGCTGGGGGTGTTGCTGTTCCTCACCGGCAAGCAGCAGCTGCACGCCAGACCCGGCCTGTACCGGCTGCTATCGGTGCTGGTGAATATCCTGCGCTCGCTGCCATTCATCATCCTCCTGATTTTGCTGATCCCGCTGACCGCCTTGCTCACCGGGACTTCCCTGGGTGTGAAGGGCGCCATCCCGCCACTGGTGGCGGGCTGCACGCCGTTCTTTGCACGACTGGTGGAAATCGCCCTGCGGGAAGTCGATCACGGGGTGGTGGAGGCGACTCAGGCCATGGGCGCCAGCACCTGGCAAGTGATCCGCCACACCCTGCTGCCAGAGGCGCGGCCCGCGCTGATCGCAGCCGTCACCGTGACGGCCATCGTGCTGGTGGACTGCACCGCGATGGCCGGAGTCGTAGGCGGCGGTGGCCTGGGAGACCTGGCGGTGCGCTTCGGTTATCAGCGCTTTCAGACTGACGTGATGGTGGTCACCGTGGCGTTGCTGGTGTTGTTGGTGCAGGGCCTGCAAATCAGCGGCGACCGCCTGGTGCTGCGTTATAGCCGTCGCTGAGACGGCCAATTTCTTACTGTTCGGAGTGTATGTAATGAAAAAGCTGTTTGCCCTTGTGGCCGTGCTTGCTGCTTTTACCGCCCAGGCGAACGAGAAACTGGTGGTCGGTGCCAGCCCGGTGCCCCATGCCGAGATTCTTGAGTTCGTCAAACCGCAACTGGCCCAGGAGGGGGTTGATCTGGATATCAAAGTGTTCAGCGATTTTATCCAGCCCAACGTGCAGTTGGCGGAGAAAAACATCGACGCCAACTACTACCAGTACCGACCGTTTCTGGATGAGTTCAACAAAACCCGGCACACCGATCTTGTGCCGGTGACGGGCGTGCACATCGAACCATTCGGTGCCTATTCGACCCGGATCAAAAACATCTCCGAGCTTAAGGATGGCGCCTCCGTGGCCATCCCCAATGACCCGGTGAACGCCGGTCGCGCACTGGTGCTGCTGGACGAAGCGGGGCTGATCAAGCTCAAGGACCCGAGCAACACACTGTCGACCACCCGCGACATCGCCGAGAACCCCAAACACCTGAAAATCCGCGAGCTGGAAGGGGCATTGCTGGCCCGTGCAGTGAACCAGGTCGACCTGGCTTTCGTGTTCGCCAACTACGCCCTGGAAGCCGGTATCGACACCAACAGCGCGCTGATTGTCGAGAAGGGCAAGGACCTGTATGTCGAATACCTGGTGGCCCGTCCGGACAACATCGATAGCCCGGCCATCCAGAAACTGGCCAAGGCACTGAACTCACCGCAAGTGCGCGAGTTCATCCTCACGCGCTACAAAGGTCAGATCGTTCCGGGCTTCTAAGGCACCTGGCGGCGGTACCCCTCGAAGAACTCGGGAGTGTCGTAGATGTTCAAATGCACATACACCGCAAAATCACTGTAGGAGCGAGCTTGCTCGCGAGCTCTTTGAACATCAACAGCTCGCCAGCAAACTCGCTCCAGCAGAGGATCTGCGCTGTTGCCTGGCCAACAATAGATACACAGACTGTGCAGCCCTCAACAACGCTGGCCGCTCAATGGGCCCCGGGACACAAGCTTGAGCACCGTGGCATGTTAGCTGCAAGGACCAGGCCCCGGCTTCAAAACTCAATTAAAGGATCACTCATGCGTTACCGCCAACTGGGCAGCAGCGACATCAAGGTCAGCGTCATCGGGCTTGGGACCATGACCTGGGGTCATCAAAACAGCGAAAGCGATGCCCACCAGCAGATCGAGCTGGCGCTGGCAGAAGGTGTCAATCTGATCGACACCGCCGAGATGTACCCCACGCCGACCCATGCCGATACCTGGCGTACCACTGAACGCTATATCGGCAACTGGCTGGCACGCAGCGGTCGCCGGGACGACGTGGTGCTGGCCAGTAAAATTGCCGGCCCCGCCCGCGAACCCGGCGGGCAGTTGCACATTCGCGACGGCCTGACCCGCCACGACCGGCGCAATATTGTCGAGGCGCTGGACGGCAGTCTCAAGCGTCTGAATACCGACTATCTGGACCTCTATCAATTGCACTGGCCGGACCGGGCGACCAATTTTTTCGGTCTGCGCGAGTATCCGTATGTTGAGGACAACCAGAGCGTGGCCATTGAAGAAACGCTGTCGGTGCTGGCCGAACAGGTCAAGGCCGGCAAGATCCGGCACATTGGCGTGTCCAACGAAACCCCCTGGGGCGTGGCCGAATTTATCAAGCAGAGTGAGCGCCTGGGTTTGCCGCGCATTGTCAGTGTGCAAAACCCCTACAGCTTGATCAGCCGTTTGTACGAGGGCGGGCTCTCGGAGTTCAGCCACCGCGAAGGCGTAGGGCTGCTGGCGTATTCACCCCTGGCATTCGGCTCGCTGACCGGCAAATACCTGGGCGGTGCGCGTCCCCAGGGCTCGCGTCTGTCGTCGGTGTACCGCACGTTCACCCGCTATGACGGCCCGGAGGTAGACCAGGCCGTCAGCGGTTACCTGCAGATCGCCAGAGAGCACAACTTGAGCCCGGCGCAACTGGCCCTGGCTTACGTCATCAACAAACCCTTTGTGGCCAGTGCTCTGACGGGCCAGACCAGCCTCGCCCAGTTACGCGAAAACCTCGGCGCGCTGCACATCACCCTGGATCAAGAAATCCTGGCCCGGATCGAGGCCGTGCATCAGCGCACACCCAACCCTGCGCCGTAGGAGTACGACTGATGCCCAAGCAACTGCACGTCAATCTGTTTGAAATGAACTGTGTGAGCCATATCGTCCACGGGCTGTGGGTGCATCCCGAGAACAACCGGCACCGCTTCAACGATCTGGACTACTGGACCGAACTGGCTCAATTGCTGGAGTACGGCACCTTCGACGGGGTGTTTCTGGCGGATGTGATTGGCACCTACGATCAATTTCGCGATGGCCCGCAAACCGCATTGCGCGAGGCCATGCAAATCCCCAGCAATGATCCGTTGATGGTGATTCCGGCCATGGCGGCGGTCACCAAAAACCTCGGGTTTGGCGCTACCTTTTCCACCACCTACGAGCCGCCATTTGCCTTTGCGCGACGCATGAGCACTCTCGATCACCTGACCAAAGGCCGGGTGGGCTGGAACATCGTGACCTCTTATCTGCCCAATGCAGCGCGCAATTTCGGGCATGCCACAGAGGTGGTGCATGACCACCGCTACGAGATCGCCGACGAATATCTGGATGTGCTTTACAAGTTGTGGGAGGGCTCCTGGGACGATGACGCGGTGATCCAGGACCGCGAGCAACGGATCTACACCGACCCGGCCAAAGTGCGCTATATCGATCACGTCGGCGAGCATTTCAAAGTCGCCGGGCCTCATTTGTGCCAGCCTTCGCCCCAGCGCACCCCGGTGCTGTTCCAGGCCACCGGGTCAGCGGCGGGTATCGAATTTGCCGGGCGTCACGCTGAAGTGGTGTTCACCGGCGGTATCGACACGGCGGCGGTACGCGCCAATATCCAGGCCATGCGCAGCAAGGCGATCGCCCATGAGCGTGACCCGGCGGGGTTGAAATTCATCGTCATGGCCGGGGTGATCGTTGGCCGTACCGACGAAGAGGTCAGCCGCAAACTCGACAGCTATCGCCAGTTGATGAGCGTTGAAGCGTCCCTGGCCCATGCCCAGTCGGCGGTTGATTTGACGGCTTACCCCGGCGATGCCCTGATCAGCGATTTGATCCGGCTTGAGGTCAAGGGCTGGCAGAGTTTGCAGCGCTACAAACCCGAGTGGACGATAAGCACCGTACTGGCTCAGTTTTCGGGTTTTAACCGTGAGCGTTTTTTCGTTGCCGGAACCCCGACCCTAGTCGCCGACCAGATCGAAAAGTGGCTGGATGAGGACGGCATCGACGGGATCAATTTGCGTCAGTACCTGTCCTTTGAAACCGCGCGCGATTTCATTGAACTGGTGGTGCCGGAGTTGCGCCGTCGCGGACGTTTTCGCGAGCGCTACAGCGACGGTGAAACCCTGCGCGAACGCTTGTTCGGTGCAGGGCAGGCGCGCTTGCCGGATGATCATTTCGGCGCCCGATACCGCGACCCGGCAGTACTGCGCCAACCGGCGCAGCCGTTGCGTTTTTGATCCGAAATTTGGCCCTGCACAATCATTGCGGGAGCTGGCTAGCGCAGCGATCGTAATCCTCGGTGCATGCGGACGCAGTCTCGTTGCACTCGCCAGCTGCTACAAGAGCTGACCGTTTTTCGTAGCAGTTGCCGCAGGCGACGTCCGATTGCGCAGCGATCGTAATCCTCAGTGCATGCGGACGCAGTCTCGTTGCACTCGCCAGCTGCTACAGGAGCTGAGCGCTTTTCGTAGCAGTTGCCGCAGGCGACGTCCGATTGCGCAGCGATCGTAATCCTCGGTGCATGCGGACGCAGTCTCGTTGCACTCGCCAGCTGCTACAGGAGCTGACCGTTTTTTCGTAGCAGTTGCCGCAGGCGACGTCCGATTGCGCAGCGATCGTAATCCTCGGTGCATGCGGACGCAGTCTCGTTGCACTCGCCAGCTGCTACAGGAGCTGACCGTTTTTCGTAGCAGTTGCCGCAGGCGACGTCCGATTGCGCAGCGATCGTAATCCTCGGTGCACGCGCACGCAGTCTCGTTGCACTCGCCAGCTGCTACAAGAGCTGACCGTTTTTCGTAGCAGTTGCCGCAGGCGACGTCCGATTGCGTAGCGATCGTAATCCTCGGTTCACGCGCACGCAGTCTCGTTGCACTCGCCAGCTGCTACAAGAGCTGACCGTTTTTCGTAGCGGCAACTGTTGGCTCACCAACAGTTGCCGCACAGAGTGTTGGTTTTACCCCTGCAGCACCCCGCGTTTTCCCCCTGTTTACTGGCCGAAAAAATCGGCATGGCTTGTGCAATAGCCCTGTTCCCGGACTTTAGGCAGTAAGCCCCATGCTCGAACTCTCGCCCCATTTGCGATCTCAAGGCCGACGATCCAGGTCGCTGCTCAAGAGCACTCCCCTCATTGGCCTCGCTGCCCTGTGCAGCCTGCTGATCGGCTGCGGCCAGGATGCATCGATGGTCGCGCGCAGTGACAAACCGGTCAGCGGCGGCACGCTGGTGTACGCCACGGACCGTGAACCCACTTGCCTGGACCCCCATGTCAGCGGCGACATGCCGCAAGTGTTTATCGGCCAGCAGTATCTCGACTCGCTGGTGTCAATGGACGAGCAGGGGCAAATAGGGCCGTGGCTGGCCAAGGGCTGGGAGGTCTCGGCCGACGGTCTGGTTTACACCTTCCACCTGCGCAATGACGTGCACTTCACCGACGGCACGCCATTCAACGCAGCGGCGGTCAAGGCCAACCTCGACCACATGGCCAATCCGAAAACCCAGTCCAGTACCGCCGGTGGCTACATCCGCCAATACCGCAGCACCGAGGTGCTCGATGACTACACGGCAGTGGTGCACCTGGCCACACCCTATGCCGCATTTCTGGAGGTGCTGGCGCAAGGCTTTCTCGGCATTGAGTCGCCCACGGCATTGCTCCGCTCTCGTGACCAGAACTGTGAAAGCCCGGTGGGCAGCGGCCCGTTCAAGATCGTCAAGTGGGACCGCCAGAGCCAGGTCGAACTGGTACGCAACCCCGATTACAACTGGGCGCCACCCACCGCCAAGCATCAGGGCCCAGCATGGCTGGAGCGCATTGTGTGGAAGTTCATTCAGGAGCCATCGGTGCGGTTTGCCTCGCTGCAGGCCGGCGAGGTCGACGTGATTGAGGCGCTGCCGCCTGAGTCCCATGAAGCGGCGCGGCGCAATCCGGACTTGACCATGCTGGTCGCCCTGCGTCCGGGCAATCCCACCAACGGCACGCTGAATATCACCCGCGCTCCCTTCGATAACGTGAACGTGCGTGAAGCCTTTGTGCGCAGCGCCGATGTCGAGGGCGCCCTGAAAAGCGTGTACTTCAATGAGTTCCCGCGTGCCGGTGGCGCGCTGAGTTCGGCCACGCGTTTTTACAGCCCGGACTTTGAACATGCCCAGGACTACGACCAGGGCCGCGCCGCGCAGCTACTGGATGAAAGTGGCTGGACCGGGCGCGACGCCGAGGGCTATCGCACCCGTGACGGCAAACGCCTGCAGGTGCATGTGGTGATTGGCAACCGCACACCGCCCTCTGAACTGACGCTGTGGGAGCAAGTGCAGGCCACCACGCGCAAGGCCGGGTTTGAGCTGCTGATCGAGCAGATGAGCGATGTCCTGGCCACCCAGCGTCAGGCCGACTGGGACTACGACATCCGGGTTGGCTACTGGAACACCAACACCGCAGACGTGCTGCGGATTGTGTTCGGCTCAGAGTTCGTGCAGCCGGCAGGCGTCGGTGGCTACCACCAGAACACCGCCGGGTTCGCCAGCCCGCAGTTTGACGCAATCAACCAGCAAGCCCTGGCCACCCAGGACCCCGAACAGCGTCGAGCCCTGTACTACAAGACCCAGCAGATTGCTTCGCAGCAATACCTGCAACTGACCACCTACCCGCAAAGCTCGCGTCTGGGGATCTACAAAACCACCCAGGGCGTAAGGCTGGAGCCTTCGCTGGCGGTGACTTACCTGTATGACGCCTGGGTCAACAAATGAGAGGGGTAAACCAATGAGCGCAATCACATACTCCAGTCCACGGCACGAACGTTTGACCCGGCTGGCCCGTCGCGCGGCATGGCGTCTGGCAGGCGGGGTGCTGGTGCTGTGGGCCGTCGCGACCCTGACGTTCTTCGCCCTGCACCTGATGCCGGGTGATCCGGTGCTGGCCATTCTTGGCGGCGCCAGTGGCAACCCGACCGCAGAGACCATTGCTGAAGCCACCCGTGAGTTTGGTCTGGACAAGCCGTTGGCGGTTCAATATGCGCTGTACCTGGGGCGTCTGTTGCAGGGCGATCTGGGGATGTCCTACTCCCAGCACTTACCGGTCACGCGGGTGCTCGCCGAGCAATCCTGGGCGACGTTGCAGCTGACCTTCTGCGCCCTGGCGCTGGCCTGGCTGCTGGTCCTGGCGTTGACCGTGCTCACCGCCGGCCGTGGCCGCTGGGTGTCCAGCCTGGCCTCGCTGGCTGAAACCCTGGCCGCTGCCTTGCCGCACTTCTGGCTGGGTATTTTGCTGCTGGCGGTGTTCGCCTTCGGTTTGCGCTGGTTCCCCCCGGCCGGTAGCGATGGCTGGCGCACCCTGGTGTTGCCGGCGGTGGCACTGGCTATTCCGCTGGCCGGTTTTATCGCACAGGTCACCCGTGAATCCCTTGAGCTGACACTGGAACAACCCTTTGTCCTGACCGCCCGCACCCGGGGCCTGAGTGACACGGCCGTGCGCTTCAAGCACGCACTGCGCCATGCCGTGTTGCCCGGTATTTCGTTGTCTGGCTGGGCCATCGGTGCGCTGATC
This sequence comes from Pseudomonas sp. TWR2-1-1, assembly GCF_049897045.1. Classification (NCBI taxonomy): domain Bacteria; kingdom Pseudomonadati; phylum Pseudomonadota; class Gammaproteobacteria; order Pseudomonadales; family Pseudomonadaceae; genus Pseudomonas; species Pseudomonas sp. TWR2-1-1. The sequence goes on along the minus strand of NZ_JAFCVM010000004.1, from coordinate 188,753 downwards.
AGCGGCGCGGTGGTGATCGAAGTGATCTTTTCGCGCAAGGGCCTTGGCCGCCAGTTGTACCAGGCGGTGCAGGCGCAGGACTTGCCGCTGACCATCGGCATCAGTCTGGCGGTGGCCGCCGTCTATGTGCTGGCCAACATTGTGATCGATCTGCTGTACCTGTGGATCGATCCGCGCCAACAGGGGAAAACAGCATGAGCGAACTGACTTTCGACACCGTACTGCCCGCTGTGCGGGTGCAGCGCACAGCGTCAAGGGTGCGCCCCGGGCCCTTGCTGGCTGTGACTTTTCTGGCCTTTCTGATCATCGCGGCGCTGGTGCCGCAACTGTTCGCCCACAGCGACCCGTTAGCGATCGTTCCCCACGATGCCTTCCACCCGCCGGGCTGGGCGCACTGGTTCGGCACCGATCAATCGGGGCGCGATATTTTTTCGCGGGTGATCTACGGCACGCGCCAGTCCTTGTTTATCGGCCTGGCCGCCACGGCACTGGCCATGGGCATTGCGATCGTCCTGGGTTTGCTGGGCGGCCTGGGCGGCGCTTATCTGGACCGCGGCGTCGGCTGGCTGCTGGAGATCCTGTTTGCCTTCCCCAGCCTGGTGCTGGCGCTGCTGTTCGTGGCGATCTTTGGCAGTGGCGTCGGTCCCTTGATCGTCGCCACCGGGCTGGGCGGGGCGCCGGGCTATGCGCGCATGGTGCGCGGTCAAGTGCTGGCGGTGCGTAACGCCGGTTACATCGAAGCTGCCGTGGCCCTGGGGCATCCGACACGGCGGATCATCCTGCGCCAGCTGTTACCCAATGCCATGCGCCCACTGATCGTGACCCTGACCATGGGCGTCGGTCAGGCCATTGTCTGGGCTTCGGCCCTGAGCTTTCTGGGGCTGGGCGCACCGCCGCCCGCGCCGGAGTGGGGGACGATGCTGTCGATGGGGCGTGACTTTGTTGCCAATGCCTGGTGGCTGACATTCTTCCCCGGGCTGTTCATCGTACTGACCACGCTCTCGACCACGGTCGCCGGCCGCTATCTGCAACAACGTCTGGAGGGACGCCTGTCATGAGTGACAAACACTTGATCGTTGAGGGCCTGTCCATCGAATTCGACGGCCAGACCGTGGTGCACAACCTGTCGTTTACCCTGGCCCCGGGCAAGACCCTGGCGCTGGTGGGCGAGTCCGGTTCCGGCAAGAGCGTGACCGCCCGCAGCCTGATTGGCCTGGCGGGCGCCGGGGCGCGGGTGAGTGCGCGGACCCTGAGTTATGGCGGGCAGGATCTGCTGGGGTTGTCCGAGCGTGGCTGGCGCCGGCTGCGGGGCAAGGGCATTGGTTTCGTGCTGCAGGATGCACTGGTGTCGCTTGACCCCTTGCGTGCGGTAGGCAAGGAAATCCTCGAGGTGCTCAAGGCTCACAATTGGGGCGATCGCCGCAGTCGCGGCGAACGGGTTATCGAGTTGCTGGATAAAGTCGGTGTGCCCGAGCCCCGGTTGCGTGCCCGGCAACGTCCCGATCAGCTGTCCGGCGGCTTGCGTCAGCGGGCGCTGATTGCCAGCGCGCTGGCGCTGAGCCCGGGGCTGGTGATCGCCGATGAACCGACCACCGCACTGGATGCCACGGTGCAGGCGCAAATCCTCGAAGTGCTGCAGGAAATCAAGGCCCGCGGCGACTCGTTGCTGATCATCAGCCATGACCTGGCGGTGGTGGCGCAGCTGGCGGATGAAGTGCTGGTGCTGCGCCACGGCGTGACGGTGGAGCAGGGGCCAACGGAGCAGGTGTTGCGCAACCCGCATCACCCTTACACCCGGGCCTTGCTGGATGCAGTACCTGCCGAACATGCACGGGGTACGCGCCTGTCGCCGGGGCAGCCTGCAGTGAACGGGCTGCCCCGCTCGGGCGCTGACTCGCCTCTGCTGCTCAGGGCGAGCGGGCTGGGCAAACGTTATATCGGCCCTGATCATCAATCGCGGCAAGTGGTGGATGACGTCAGTTTTGAACTGCGGGCCGGGCGCACGCTGGGCATCGTCGGTGAGTCAGGCTCGGGCAAAACCACTGTCGCGCGCATGGTCCTCGGGCTGCTGGAACCGGACGCAGGGCGTGTCGAATTTCTTGGCCAGCCATGGACGGCGGCGGGCAGCGAGCGGGTCACGGAAAAACAGCGGCGCCTGCATCGACGGGATATCAGCGTCATCTATCAGGACCCGCTCAGCTCTTTCGATCCGCGCTGGAGCGTCGGCCAGATCCTTGCCGACGCGCTGGATGTGGCGGGGTTCCAGGCCGGGCAACACGCTGCGCGCATCAGCCAGCTGCTGGAACACGTGCGCTTGCCGGCCGAACTGGCCACGCGCCGTCCCTTGCAATTGTCGGGTGGTCAGCGTCAGCGCGTGGCGATCGCCCGGGCCATTGCCAGCAACCCCAAAGTGATTATTTGCGACGAGCCGGTGTCGGCGCTGGACGTATCGGTACAGGCGCAGGTGCTCGACCTGTTGGCGGACCTGCAAGCCAGCTTGGGGCTGGCGTATTTGTTTATCTCCCACGACCTGGGGGTGATCCGCCATGTCAGCGATCAGGTGCTGGTGATGCGTCACGGCAAGGTGGTGGAAAGCGCCCGGGTCGAGGACCTGTTTGACAACCCGCAGCATGAATACACCCGTCGCCTGCTGGGGGCTGTACCGCGCCTGCCCGGTGCCCAGGTGCAACTGGTGGTGCCGCCGCTGGAAGCCGAAAACACTGCGTGGCTGTTTGATGCATCACAGCTATGGAAAATCGCCATTTAAGCGCTATCAATGCAAGGAAATGCCATGAGTAAGCTGTTTGCTGTAACCGAACGTCCCGTTGCTACGGTGGCAGAACTCAATGCCCGTGCCGACCGCCTGTTGCCGGAGATTGGCCAGGGTGCGGCGTTACGCGAACGCGATCGGCTACTGCCGTTTGAGGCGGTGGCGCAGATTGCCAAAGCCGGCTTTTTTAGCGCCCGAATCCCGGTTCGCTATGGCGGCAGCGGCGGTTCGGTGAAAGAGGTGATTGAGTTATTGATCCGCATCGCGGCGGTGGACTCCAACGTTGCCCAGGCATTGCGCCCCGGCTTCGGCTTTGTCGAAGGGCTGCTGGCATCTCGGGCAGATGATGCCGAAGGCGAGCGCGAGCGCTGGTTCGAGCGCTACCTGCAGGGCGCGGTGATCGGCAATGCGGGTTGGGAGGTGGGCGGCGCCAATGGTTCGATCAGCGCCCGGATTGTGCGTGACGGCGAGCATTATCGGGCCACGGGCAACAAGTACTACAGCACCGGCTCGTTATACGCCGACTGGGTCAGTGCGGTGGCGCTGGATGAAAACGATCAGCCGGTATCGTTCATCCTGCCGCGTGACCGCCAGGGTCTGGAACTGCTGGACGATTTTGACTCCATGGGCCAGCGCCTGACCGCCAGCGGCACAACCCGTTTGAACAACGTACAGGTACTTGCACAAGAGATCCGCACCCGGACCGTGGAAGAGGGCAAGCGCACCATCGTTACTCCGTTTCTGCAATTGTTTTTGGCGGCGGTGCAGGCGGGTATTGCGCGCAATGCCCTGAACGATGCCGTAGCGTTTGCCAATGAGCATGCGCGGCCGATCAAGCACAGCAGCGCGACCCGCTCGGTTGACGACCCATACGTAGAGCTGAGCGTGGGCGATATCGCGGCCCGGGCTTTCACGGCTGAAGCGGTGGTGCTGCATGCGGCGCAATCCATCGACCGGGCGTGGGCGGGCGACCTTGATCCGCTATTGGTAGACCAGGCAGCGGTAGACGTTGCGCAGGCGCAATACATTGCTGCGGAGTCTGCGCTCAAGGCGGCGGAGCTGGTATTCGACGTGGGTGGCGCCTCGACCACGGGGCGGGCCCACAACCTTGACCGGCACTGGCGCAATGCCCGCACGGTGGCCAACCACAACCCCCGGCAATGGAAAGCGGCGGCGGTGGGGGCGTGGCAACTCAAAGGCACCCCGCCCCCGACTTCCGGGTTGTTCTGACGTTCAGATCCGACAAACATACCCCCCGTAGCAGTTGCCGCAGGCTACGTCCGGCGACGCAGTCGTCGCAAAATCAGCGATGGCGTTTAGCCGGATAGACCTGGTACTCAAGGTTTACGATCGCTTCGCAATCGGACGTCGCCTTCGGCAACTGCTACAGGAGCCAGTCACGACCTGGGTAGCGGTTGTCGCAGACATCGGCGATGGTGTTTAGCCGGATAGACCTGGTACTCAGGGTTTACGATCGCTTCGCAATCGGACGTCGCCTTCGGCAACTGCTACGGGAGCCAGTCACGACCTGGGTAGCGGTTGTCGCAGACATCAGCGATGGTGTTTTGCCGGATAGACCTGGTACTCAAGGTTTACGATCGCTTCGCAATCGGACGTCGCCTTCGGCAACTGCTACGGGAGCCAGTCACGACCTGCGTAGCAGTTGCCGCAGACATCGGCGATGGTGTTTAGCCGGATAGACCCGGTACTCAGGGTTTACGATCGCTTCGCAATCGGACGTCGCCTTCGGCAACTGCTACGGGAGCCAGTCACGACCTGCGTAGCAGTTGCCGCAGGCTACGTCCGGCGACGCAGTCGTCGCAAAATCAGCCTTCCCAGCCCCCTCCCAGTGCCGTCAACAATCCCACGCTGGCCTGCAGCTGGCGGGTGCGCAGGGCTTGTACCGCGCGTTGGGCCTGTAGCGCCGCGGTCTGTGCCGTGACCACATCCAGGTAGCTCACCGCGCCAGCCTCGTAGCTGTTGGTGGCCAGCGCCCGGGTGTGTTCGGCTGCATTGGCCGCCGCCTGTTCATCCAGACTCTGTTGCCTCAGATCACGTAACTGCGCCAGGTTGTCTTCGACTTCGCGCACGGCATGCAGCACCTGGCCGCGGTAGTGCGCCGACGCTTCTTCGAATTCGGCCCTGGCCTGGCGCTCTTCGGCATCCAGTCGGCCACCCTCAAAAATCGGCAGGCTGACCAGTGGCCCCAACGCCCAGAAACGATTGCTCGCCGACAATAAATTCCCGACGCCCTGGGTCTGTCCGCCCAGTAGTCCGGTCAGGCTGAAGTCGGGATACCAGGCGGCCTTGGCCACGCCGATTTGCGCATTGGCGGCAAACATCCGGCGTTCGGCCGCGGCGATATCAGGCCGGCGCTGCAACAAGCTGCCGGGCAGGTCAGCGGGTTGCTCTGGCAGACTCAGGGTCTGCTCGCTGGCCGGCAGGACAAAGTTGCTGGCCGGCTCACCCACCAGTTCGCCAATGGCGTGCTCGGTGAGGTTGCGCTGGCCGCGCACGTCGTCCAGTTGGGCCTCGGCTTCGGCCAGCTGGCTCTGGGCACGGGTCAGGTCAAGTTCGGAAGAAATCTGCCCCTGATAGCGGGCCCGGGTCAGTTGCAGGGCCTGGCTGTAATCATCCAGCGAACTGGACAGAATGCGCTGTTGCGCATCCAGACCGTCGAGCTGCACGTACAGGCTGGCAAGCTGGCGCTGCAAGCTCAGGCGGGCCACGGCCAGGTCATCTGCCGAGGCCTGTGCCCGGGCATCGCCCGCCACCACCTGGTTGCGGATTTTACCCCACAGGTCGAGATCGTAATTCAGCGCAAAGCCCGCGGTGTTGCTGTTGTACACCGCTGGCTGTTCCGTACCGCGCAACGGCCGGCTGTCCGACTGGCGCTGGCGCAGCGGTTGCCCGCTGGCGGTTATCTGTGGGAATAGCCCGGCATGCAGCTGGCTGGCGTACGCCTGGGCGCCATCGTAATGCGCCAGGGCTGCCGCCAGGTCCGGGTTGGCCTTGAGCAGGCGCTGCTGCAGTGAATTCAGGCGTTCGTCGTGATACAGCCGCCACCACTGGGGGGACAGTTGATCGGCCGGTTGCGCGCTGTGCCACGGGCCGTCGCTGCTTTGTTCGCGATAGTGCTGTGGCAGGTCCAGTTGCGGCGGCTTGTAGGCCGGTGCCAGCGAGCAGCCCTGCAACGCCAGGGCCAGCAACAGAGCGCCGCGTTTAAGCTTTGGCTGCATGGTTGGCTCCTGCATCGGCAAGTTTGACCGGGTCGCCTTCGCGCAGGGCATCGGGCGGGTTGTCGATCACGGTGTCGGCAGGTTTGAGCCCTTGGTCAATCACCAGACGGTCACCCAGGTCCAGGCCGATATGGATGCTTTGCATATGCACATGCCTGGCGCTGTCGAGTACCGCCACCTGGGTGCCCTGGGCGCGGAAGATCAAGGCGCTGGCCGGAATGCTGACGCCATGGGTGTCGGGCGGGATTGCCAGGGTTGCCTCGGCGTAGTCCCCGGGCATCAGCACATCGCCGGGGTTTTGTGCAACAAACTGGGCCATCAGGGTGCCCGAGCGCTGATCAATTGCGGCCGAGTTGCCGATCAGTTTTGCATTGAAGGTTTGTCCTGGATGTTCCGGCACGCTGAGCTGCACCTGCATGCCCGGACGAATCACGCTGGCGTAGTTCTGCGGCACCGGTACGTACAGGCGCAGTTGATGGGTGTCGGCAATGTCAAACAGTTCGGTGTCGCTGTCGGTATCGGCCTTGATCAGTTGGCCAATGTCGGTGTGGCGCGCGGTGACGGTCCCGGCGAAGGGCGCGCGAATGGTTTTGTAGTCTTCCAGGCTGCACAGGCGTGCGTAGTCGGCTTCGGCCGCCTGGGCATTGGCCCTGGCGGCGGCAGCGTTGGAGGCTTTCTCGTCGGCTTCCTGGCGCGAGACCGAATGACTGGCCAGCAGGTTTTGCCAGCGCGACGCGGTGGTGGCAGCGAGCTTGGCGTTGGCCTGTTCTTGCAGCATATGGGCGCGGGTTTGCGCCAGTTGCTGATCAAGGTCGGGGCTATCAATGACCGCCAGCACCTGCCCGGCTGTGACCTTGCTGCCAATATCGCTTTGCCAGCTTTTGAGGTAACCGCTGACCCGGGCATGGATCGAGGCCTTGCTCCAGGCTTGCAGATGCGCGGGTAAACGCAGGGTGTCGCCATGGGCATTTTGCTGCGGCTGGAACACGCTGACCACCGGCAGGGCAGCGACTTCGGTCCAGCTGGCGACCTCTTTTTCGTGGCGGCTGCGTGCCGCCAGCCCGTTGGCCACCAGCAGCGCGGCCAGGGTCAGGCCACCGATACCCAGGTACATCAAGCGCTTGCGCGAAGGTTTTTGATCAGACGACATGGGTGGTTTCTCCAGCTGCAACGCGATTTTTTTCACGGCCGTGCACCAGGCTGAACACCACGGGCACGAACAACAAGGTGGCAACGGTGGCCAGCATCAGGCCGCCAATCACGGCGCGTCCGAGCGGGGCGTTCTGTTCTTCGGAAAGGGCCAGCGGCAGCATGCCGATCATCATGGCCAGGGCGGTCATGCATACCGGCCGGAACCGGGTGTAGCCCGCTTCGAGCGCGGCCTTGAGGGCGTCGCCATGCTCAGCCAGCCGCTCGCGGCAGAAGCTCACCACCAGGATCGAGTTGGCAGTGGCCACCCCCATACACAAGATGGCCCCGGTCAGTGCCGGCACTGACAAGGACGTGCCGCTGAGGAACAGCATCCACACGATCCCGGCCAGCGCGGCGGGCAGGGCGGTGATGATCACGAACGGGTCCACCCACGACTGGAAGTTGACCACGATCAGCAGGTAGATCAGCACGACTGCGCCAAGCAGGCCCAGGCTCAAGCCGCTAAAGGCTTCATGCAGCGCGTCGATCTGGCCGTGCAGGGTGATGGTGGCGCCTTTGGGACGCAGGTCCGAAGCGCCATCAATCACTTTTTGCACATCGGCGGCCACTGAGCCCAAATCGCGGCCCTGAATGTTGGCGTACAGATCCAGGGTTGGCTCGATGTTGTAATGGGTGACCACCGCCGGGCTCTCGACCCGGGTGATGGTCGCCAGCCCGCCAAGGATTTGTGACTGGCCGTTGCTACCGGTCACCGGCAAGGCTTCCAGCGAGGGCAGGCTGTCCAGCCGGTATTGCGGAGTCGCGGCAACTACCCCGTAAGACACGCCGTTTTGCGGGTTGAGCCAGAAGGTCGGCGCCACCTGTGAACTGCCCGCCAGCGAGGCCACCATGCTGTTGGTGACATCACGTTCGGTAATTCCCAGGCCATTGGCCCGCAACCGGTCAACATTCACTTGCAGGGAGGGGTAGCCGACCGATTGCTGAATCCGCAGATCGGCAATCCCCGGCACATGTTGCAGGCGACGTTGCAGCTCCAGGGCATAGGTGCGGTTGGCCGCGTCGTCGCGGCCGGAGATTTTCACGTCCAGCGGAGCCGGGGCACCAAAATTGAGGATCTGGGTGCTGATGTCGGCCGGCATAAAGGCAAACTGGCTGCCGGGGAAGCTCTCGGGCAGGGCTTCACGCAAGCGTTTGACGTAGTCCGCGGTCGGGCTGTGGTCGGCCTTGAGGGTGACTTGAATATCGCCATCCTGCGGGCCGATGGTGCCGCTGCTGCTGTAGGCCATGTCGATGCCGCTCAGCGGAATCCCGATGTTGTCGATGATGGTGTCCAGTTGCTCGGCAGGGATGATTTCACGAATGCGCGACTCGATCCGGTCGAAGGCCGCGGCGCTTTCTTCAATGCGCGTGCCCAGCGGCAGGCGCACATGCAGCGCCAGAGCCCCGGCGTCGGTGGCCGGAAAGAAGTCCTGGCCCAGGCTCGGCAGCAGCACGAACGAGGCCAGCACGCAGGCCATGAAGCCCAGCAAAAAACGCTTGCGATGGGCCAGGGCCAATTCCAGCACGCCGTAATAAGCATCGCGCACGGCCGAGAAACGCCGCTCGAACCCTTGCTGGAAACTCAGCAGTGCCCGCACCGGTGCCGAATGCTGTGGGGTGTGCCGGTCGCCCTCGTGATGGTTGATGTAGCCATCCTCAGGGTGATGGCCTGGGCCTTGCTCCGGTACATGGGGCTTGAGCAGGAACATCGCCAGGGTTGGCACCAGGGTGCGCGACAGAATAAAGGAGGAGCCCATGGCGAAAATCACTGACAGGGCCATCGGCCGGAACAGGTAGCCGGCAATCCCCTGCAGCATGAACATCGGCACAAACACGATGCAGATACACAACAGCGAGACGAATGCCGGGCCGACGATCTGTTTGGCGCCATCGAGAATCGCATCACGCACCGACTTGCCTTGCTCAAGGTGCCAGTTGATGTTCTCGATGGTCACCGTCGCATCATCCACCAGGATCCCCACCGCCAACGCCAGCCCTCCGAGGGTCATGACGTTCAGGGTTTGCCCGCTGAGGGCCAGCAGGGCAATGGCCGAGAGCACCGCCAGCGGGATCGACACGGCAATGATCAGGGTCGAGCGCCAGCTGCCGAGGAACAGCAGAATCATCGCGCTGGTCAGCAGGGCGGCAATGATCCCTTCCTGGGCCACACTGCCCACCGACTGTTTGACGAACACCGAAGCATCCCCCAGCAGGGATGTTTTGAGTGAGGGCGGCAGGGTTTCGTTGATTCGCGGCAGCATCGAGCGAATGCCGTCGACGATCGACAGGGTCGAAATATTGCCGTTCTTCAACGCCGGCATCAGCACTGCCCGTTGCCCGTCCACCCGCACGATGTTGGTTTGCGGCGGCGAGCCGTCACGCACGTGGGCCACCTGGCCGATGGTAATCAGGGCGCCATTGACGGTCTTGATCGGCAGATCATTGAGCTCGTCGATGGCTTTGGGGCTGTTGTTGAGCAGTACCGTGTATTCATAGGTGCCGAGCTTGGCGGTGCCCACCGGGATGATCTGGTTTTGCGCTGCCAGTGCGTTGCCCACGTCCTGTGCCGACAAGCCTTTGGCTGCCAGGGCCTGGGGGTCGAGGTCGAGGGTGATCTGACGCTGTTTACCGCCCATGGGGGTCGGCATGGCCAGACCGGGCAGCGAGCTGAGGGGCAGGCGGATGTTGTTCTGCACCAGATCGCGGATCTTGGCTTCCGAGAGCGTGGGGCTGGAAAACGCCAATTGCAGGATCGGCACCGTGGAGGCGCTGTAGTTAAGAATCAGCGGCGGGGTGATCCCCGGCGGCATCTGTTTGAGTACGGTTTGAGACACCGCGGTCACTTGCGCGTTGGCGGTCCGGATATCGACGCCGGGCTGAAAGAAAATCTTCACGATGCCCATGCCGGGCAAAGACTGCGACTCGATATGTTCGATGTCGTTGACCGTGGTACTGAGCGAGCGCTCGTAGGTGTAAATCACCCGGCCCGCCATATCGGCCGGTGCCAGGCCGGTGTATTGCCAGACGACGGCGACTACCGGAATACCAATGTCAGGGAATACATCAGTGGGCGTGCGCACAGCTGCCAACGGCCCGATGATGCAGATGAAAATCGCCAGCACGATAAACGTGTAGGGCTTGTGCAGTGCGGTCTTTACCAGCCCGAGCATGCCTGAACCTCCGAGGAGTGGAATTGCAAACCTCGTCAGTCTTACCGCCCGATCCTAACGATCAGCTTTCAGCAACGTGAAGGATCCTTTAGGAAAGAGCTGAAAATCCCTTCACTTTCATTCATTTGGCGCAACACGCGCTGAGTCGCAAGCTTGAGGCCTGTTCGACGGGTCAGCCTGTCGTACCTTTTTGAACTCTGTGCGAGGCGTACTTGCGATGACTCTTAAACCGCTATTGCTGATTCCGTCCCTGAGCCTGGTGTTGTTGCTGTCAGCCTGTGCCGGACCGATGCCCAAACAAGACCCGGGCCAAGCCTGGATCGGTCTTAAGGAAGAGGGCAGCAGTGACCTGATGGCCGAGCGGGTAGACGGCAAGAACATCAATGATGGTCGTTACTTTGAAGTGCCCCCCGGTGCCCACCGGCTGGACGTGACCTTGTTTGAGGGTGCCACCGGTGATGAAAACCAGGTCGATTGCCAGGGCAAGGTCAATTACAAGCAATTCAAGGCCGGAGAGCGCTACGAGCTGATCGAGTCGAGCCTGGGCCCGGAAATCAGCGCGACGCTGGTGGACTCCCACGGCAAGGAAGTGGCGCACACCGCGGACTTCAACTGCATGCCGGGTTGAGATCCACCGGAACCACTGCCTCTGTAGGAGCGAGCTTGCTCGCGAGCTGTTGCGGTTTGCGCCGAAAAGCTCGCGAGGCAAGCTCGCTCCTACAGAGGGGGTGGTGTAGCGCGGGATACGGTTGCACTGACACGCCAGTACCTGTAGGAGCGAGCTCGTCTCGCGAGCTGTTGCGGTTTGCGCCGAAAAGCTCGCGAGCAAGCTCGCTCCTACGGAGGGGGGGTGTTGCGCGGGATACGGTTCCACTGACACACCAGTACCTGTAGGAGCGAGCTTGCTCGCGAGCTGTTGGGGTTTGCGCTGAAAAGCTCGCGAGGCAAGCTCGCTCCTACGGAGGGGGGGTGTTGCGCGGGATACGGTTCCACTGGCCCCCCTGTACCTGTAGTTGCGAGTTGCGCCGAGACGCTCGCTCCTGCAGGTGTTAGAACGAGCGGACGATTTTGCCCAGGGTTTCCATGGCCTTTTCACTGGCTTCGTCCCACGGGCTGCCGTAGTTCAGGCGGATGCAGTTGCGAAAACGCTGGGTGGCCGAGAAGATCGGGCCCGGGGCAATGCTGATGCCTTGGGCCAGGGCCATCTGGAATAACTTGAGTGAGTCCATCTGTTCGGGCAGTTCAAGCCACAAAAAATAACCGCCGGACGGCTGGCTGACCCGGGTTTGGGCCGGGAAGTAGCGGGCTATCGCCGCCAGCATCGCGCTCTGTTGTTCTTCCAGGGCGTACCGCAGTTTGCGCAGGTGACGATCGTAGCCGCCGTGCTGCAGGTAGTCGGCAATCGCCGCCTGGGCCGGCATCGAGGCGCACAGCGAGGTCATCAGTTTGAGACGCTCGATTTTCTGCGCGTAGCGACCCGCCGCCACCCAGCCAATGCGATAGCCCGGGGCCAGGCTTTTGGCAAACGAGCCGCAATGCATCACCAGCCCTTCGCTATCAAAGGCTTTCGCCGGTTTGGGCGCATGCTGGCCGTAATACAGCTCGGCGTAGACATCGTCTTCAATCATTGGCACCTGGTGGCTGCGCAACAGTTCGACCAGCGCCTGTTTTTTGGCCTCGGGCATGGTCGCGCCAATCGGGTTCTGAAAGCTGGTCATGCACCACACCGCCTTGATCGGATGGCGCTCCAGGGTTTGTGCCAGCACCCCCAGGTCGATGCCGTCTCGCGGGTGGACCGGGATTTCCACGGCTTTGAGTTTGAGCCGCTCCAGTACTTGCAGGCAGGCATAGAACGCCGGGGCCTCGATGGCCACCAGGTCGCCGGGCTCGGTGACGGCTTGCAGGCACAGGTTCAAGGCTTCCAGGGCGCCATTGGTGATCAGCAGTTCTTCCATGGGCAGCATCAGCCCGCCGACCATGTACCTCAGGGCAATTTGCCGACGCAGCTGCGGGTTGCCCGGCGACATGTCGGTGACCACCATGCGCGGGTCCATTTCGCGGCTGGCGGTGGCCATGGAACGGGCCAGCCGTTGCAGCGGGAATAAGGTCGGGCTGGGGAACGCCGAACCGAAGGGCACGGTGTGCGGGTCTTTCATCGAGTCCAGTACCGAGAACACCAGGGCGCTGACATCCACTTCGGTGGATTCGGTCACATGGCTACTGAACACCGGCTCGCAAAACGGACTCGGCGCATGCACGTTGACGAAGTAGCCGGAGCGCGGCTTGGCGCGGATCAGGCCGCGGCGTTCGAGCAGGTAATAGGCCTGAAACACGGTGGAGGGGCTAACTCCGTAGGTCTGGCTGGCATAACGTACCGAAGGCACGCGCTGGCCGGGGCCGAGCACCCCGCTGCGAATCAGTTCAGCAATATCGTCGGCGAATTTTTCGTAGCGTTTCATTAATAAGGCCCGGCTATTGCTGTAGGAGCGAGCTCGCTCGCGATGGCTCACTCCGGTCAGTCTGATTGACCGGGGTGATGCTATCGCGAGCAAGCCCGCGGCCACAGGGATTTATCGTTTATCGATTCAATGGCGCTACAAAACGGCTCTTGGCCACACTGCGCACGCTCGGTTGATCTGTGTCGGTGACCACAAACCCGATGGTTTGCGAACTGCTTTTCGGGCGCTCGGCCAATAGCGCGACCGATACCGGCACATCGACGATTTCGCCGGGGGCCAGGGTCAGCTCGGTCTTACCCTGCAAGCGGAAATCTTCGTTGTCTTGCAAGGACACCCGGTAATGCTGCGGCTCCTGGGTCTTGTTGATGATTTTAAGGCTGTAGATGTTCTCTATCTGGCCCTGACTGTTTTCGCGAAACAGGCCCCGGTCCTTGATCACATCCAGTGACACCATCGAGCGCTGGTCAAGCGCGACCACCAGAGCCCCGATCATCAGCACCAGCACCACCGCGTAGCCGATCAGGCGCGGGCGCAGCAGGTGAGTCGTGCCGCCCTGCAACTCGTGTTCGGAGGTGTAGCGCACCAGCCCGCGGGCATAACCCATTTTGTCCATTACCGTATCGCAGGCGTCGATACAGGCGGCGCAGCCGATGCACTCCATCTGCAGGCCATCGCGGATGTCGATGCCGGTGGGGCAGACCTGCACGCACATCTGGCAGTCGATGCAATCCCCCAGGCCAGCCTGGGCCGGGTCGATTCCGCGTTTGCGCGGGCCGCGGTTTTCGCCACGGGCCACGTCATACGAGATGGCAAGGGTGTCTTTGTCGAACATCACGCTCTGGAACCGCGCATAGGGACACATGTGCATGCACACCGCCTCGCGCAGCCAGCCGGCGTTGATATAGGTGGCGCCGGTGAAAAACAGCACCCAGAACAGACTGACGCCGGCCATTTCCAGGGTCAGCAATTCAGTGGCCAGCGGCCGGATCGGGGTGAAGTAACCGACAAAGGTCAGCGCTGTCATTACGCTGATTGCCATCCACAGCGCGTGCTTGGCGGTGCGGCGCACGATCTTGTTCAGGCGCCAGGGCGCGGCTTGCAGTTTTATGCGCTGGTTCCTGTCACCTTCGGTGATCTTCTCGCACCACATAAACAGCCAGGTCCAGGTGCTTTGCGGGCAGGTGTAGCCACACCACACCCGGCCCGCAAAGACCGTGATCGCAAACAGGCCGAAGGCGGCAATGATCAGCAGCGCCGACAACAGGATGAAATCCTGCGGCCAGAAGGTCGCCCCGAAAATGTGGAACTTGCTTTCAGACAAGTCCCACAGGACCGCCTGACGACCGTCCCAATTGAGCCAGACCGTGCCAAAGAACAGCAAAAACAGAACGCCTGCGCCGACGATGCGAAGGGTCCGGAACAGGCCGGTAAAGCTGCGGGTGTGGATCAGGTTGTCACTGGAGCGGCTTTTGTTTTTGGCGGCTCTGGGTCGCGAAGCCTCGAATGTTTCAAGTATCTGGACGGGAATTTGTTCGCTCATGGTCTTTCGCTCATCAGCCTCCATCAGGCCTGAGCACTATCCCCTGCGAACTGTTTGCATAACAGACTCAGTCATTTTATTAAAAACCGGATCAGATGCGTTTCAGGAGCCGCCTGCGACAACTTGCTGCACCCGGGTCGCGGCCATGTGCAGCAAGCCCTTGATGCCTTTAACCCAGGTCCGGGCGGTGAGTGCTGATTGAGGTCAATTAAATCACCGAATCACCGAAGTTGAGCCCAGGCTTGCGGCTCATCAGTCCAAGACCTTCAGATAATTGACTCACTCCCCCCCGCCCGCAGCAACTCGCGGCTGTCCTTGGCGCCCGCCGCGACCAGGGCTTCGGCCTCGTCTGAGGTGATGGCGATGCGCAGGCCGTTCATCAGCGCCATGCACATTCTCGAGGCGTGGTCTGTAATGACTTCTACCCGCTCGGCCGGGGAGTGCTCCGCGCCTTCGGGTGATTCATACCAGCAGCTTTTGTCGGCATCGATTGTGATAGTCATGAACGTGGTCCTTTTATGGGGGGTTAAACGTTAGTGCGTGGATAACCGGCCGGGTTCGATCGAATGGATTGGCGGTCATTGGTTACGGCCGCTTCGCGCCCGATCGCAGCCTTCGTTCCTCGTCAGCGACTACGCAGGTTGAACAGCGCTCAAGACGGGCATCAGATTTTCATCGGTGCATCTTCGCAAGGTGGATCACCAATCGGGTTGGGGTCCTTGACCGGTGGGTCCTGTTCCGGAACCGGCTCGGTATCACCGGGCGGTAACACGGGTTCGTCAATATTGGGATCGGGGGTTTCTGCTGGAATGGGGATATTCATGGACATGGCCTCATTGCTGCATGGGAAGGATTACAGCCGGTCGACCTCACTGAAGGCCGCTCGGTTCCCCGGCCAATGACCAACGGAGTATCGGCAATTAGTCTGAACTTTTAATTCTTTCCCCCGCTCCCAACCAGGTGCCCGGTGACCGATGCCGGGAATGGCTTTGATACGACCACACATGAACGTCCGCGGGCGTGAGGAGTGCTGCTCGATGACTGCTGATTTCCCGCAAGACCCTGATTCCACTGCGAATTTGCCCTTGTCGCAGGCGTTGCTGTTGCCGCGTATTGCTATTGAATCCACGTCCCCGGTGCTCGAAAACGGTGAGTTCGCGGTCAAGGCTACTGCGGGGCAGCAGGTCGATGTGCGCAGTAAAGTGTTTGTCGACGGTCACGACCGGCTGGCAGTCGTGCTGCACTGGCGTCTGGCCAGTTCCGGGGACTGGTTGGCAACGCCTATGCAGTTTCTGGGCAATGACAGCTGGAGCGCAAAATTCCCGGTGCCCGAAGTGGGGCGCTATGTGTTTTGCATTGAGGCCTGGATTGATCGCTATGCCAGCTTTTGCCATGAGCTGGAGAAAAAACATCAGGCGGGCATTGCCGTCAGCCTGGAGTTGCAGGAAGGCCGCATCCTGGTGCAGCACGCCATTGAGCGCAGCCAAGGCGAACTGCATGAGCAGCTGCAGGCATTGCTCGGGCAACTGTCAGGGCTGCTGGAGACTGAGCAGGTGGCGCTGTTTATGCACGAACATAGTGCGCAGTTGATGGCCGAGGCACAAAACCACGCTTATTTGAGCCTTAGCCCCGAGTACCCGGTAGAGGTTGAGCGTCAGCTGGCGCAATTTGCCAGCTGGTACGAGCTGTTCCCGCGTTCGGTCACCGATGACCCGGCCCGCCACGGCACCTTCAATGATGTGCACCAGCGCTTGCCGATGATTCACGACATGGGCTTTGACGTTCTGTACTTTCCGCCGATTCACCCCATTGGCCGCCGTCATCGCAAAGGCCCCAACAATTCATTGCAGGCCGGGCCGGATGATCCGGGCAGCCCTTATGCGATTGGCAGCGAGGAGGGGGGGCATGACGCCATCCACCCGCAGCTGGGCACCCGTGATGACTTCCGGCGCCTGGTCGCTGCTGCCGCGGACCACGGTCTGGAAATCGCTCTGGATTTTGCCATTCAGTGCTCCCAGGACCACCCATGGCTCAAACAGCATCCCGGCTGGTTCAACTGGCGCCCCGACGGCACCATTCGTTACGCCGAGAACCCGCCGAAAAAGTATCAGGACATCGTCAATGTCGATTTCTATGCCCCGGATGCGATTCCCGGTCTGTGGCTGGAGTTGCGTGACATCGTGCTGGGCTGGGTCGATGAGGGGGTCAAGATCTTCCGCGTCGACAACCCGCACACTAAACCCCTGCCGTTCTGGCAGTGGTTGATCGCAGAGGTGCGCGCCCTGCATCCGCAGGTGATGTTCCTCGCCGAGGCATTCACCACCCCGGCCATGATGGCGCGCCTGGGCAAGGTCGGTTACACCCAGAGCTACACCTATTTCACGTGGCGCAACACCAAAGCCGAGCTGGCAGCGTATTTCACAGAGCTGAATGAAAGCCCGTTGCGTGAGTGCTTTCGCCCCAACTTCTTCGTCAATACCCCGGATATCAACCCCGGCTTCTTGCATGACTCGGGGCGCCCCGGCTTTTTGATCCGGGCGGCACTGGCAACCATGGGCTCGGGCTTGTGGGGCATGTACAGCGGCTTTGAACTCTGTGAGTCGGCGGCGGTGGCGGGGAAAGAGGAATACCTGGATTCGGAGAAGTACCAGATTCGCCCCCGTGATTTCAGCGCGCCGGGCAATATCGTGGCCGAGATTGCCCAGCTCAATCGCATCCGGCGCCAGAACCCGGCCCTGCATAGCCACCTGGGCTTCACGCTGTACAACGCCTGGAATGACAACATCCTGTATTTCGGCAAACGCAGCGCCGACGGCAGCAATTTTGTACTGGTGGCGATCAGTCTCGACCCGCATAACGCCCAGGAGGCTCATTTCGAGCTGCCCTTGTGGGAAATGGGCCTGGCCGATGATGCCTGGACCTCGGGGGAAGACCTGATGAACGGCCACCGCTGGACCTGGTATGGCAAAACCCAATGGATGCGCATCGAGCCCTGGCAACAGCCGTTCGGCATCTGGCGCATCAAACCCCTTTAAGCACCTATTGCCAGGGGGCTTTGTCGGCTCCGGGCAACCAGCAGGTATTTTCCTTATGGCAAAGAAACCCGCTTCGGCCAGCTTTATCAAAGACCCGCTCTGGTACAAGGACGCGGTGATCTATCAAGTGCACATCAAATCGTTTTTCGACTCCAATAACGATGGAATCGGCGACTTTCCCGGCCTGATCAGCAAACTGGATTACATCGCGGAGCTGGGGGTCAATACCCTGTGGCTGTTGCCGTTTTATCCCTCGCCGCGTCGTGATGATGGCTATGACATCGCCGATTATCGTGGCGTGCATCCGGACTACGGCACCCTGGCCGACGTCAAACACTTCATCGCCGAGGCCCACAAGCGCGGTCTGCGGGTCATCACTGAACTGGTGATCAACCACACTTCGGATCAACACCCGTGGTTCCAAAAGGCCCGCCGCGCCAAACCCGGTTCCAAGGCGCGGGATTACTACGTGTGGTCGGATACCGATGAAAAGTACGACGGCACCCGGATCATTTTTCTCGACACCGAAACCTCGAACTGGACCTGGGACCCGGTCGCCGGGCAGTACTTCTGGCACCGCTTTTATTCCCACCAGCCGGACCTGAATTTCGATAACCCGCAGGTGATGAAAGAAGTGCTGGCCGTGATGCGTTACTGGCTGGACATGGGCATTGACGGCCTGCGCCTGGATGCCATCCCGTATTTGAT
Organism: Pseudomonas sp. TWR2-1-1; assembly: GCF_049897045.1. Taxonomy (NCBI): domain Bacteria; kingdom Pseudomonadati; phylum Pseudomonadota; class Gammaproteobacteria; order Pseudomonadales; family Pseudomonadaceae; genus Pseudomonas; species Pseudomonas sp. TWR2-1-1. The sequence goes on along the minus strand of NZ_JAFCVM010000004.1, from coordinate 170,641 downwards.
CGAGCGCGACGGCACCAACAACGAGAACCTTCCCGAAACCCATCAGATCCTCAAGCAGATTCGCGCTGAAATCGATGCCCATTACCCCGACCGCATGCTGCTGGCAGAGGCCAATCAATGGCCGGAAGACACCCAGCAGTATTTTGGCGACAGCGATGGCATCAATGGCGATGAATGCCATATGGCCTTTCACTTTCCGCTGATGCCGCGCATGTACATGGCGCTGGCCCAGGAAGACCGCTTTCCGATCACCGACATTCTGCGCCAGACCCCGGAAATCCCGGCCAATTGCCAATGGGCGATTTTCCTGCGCAACCATGATGAGCTGACCCTGGAAATGGTCACTGACAAGGAGCGCGATTACCTGTGGAACTACTATGCCGCCGATAAGCGGGCGCGGATCAACTTGGGGATTCGTCGGCGCCTGGCGCCGTTGATGGAGCGAGACCGCCGGCGGATCGAGCTGCTCAACAGCCTGTTGCTGTCGATGCCCGGTACCCCGACCCTGTATTACGGCGATGAAATCGGCATGGGGGACAATATTTACCTCGGCGACCGGGACGGGGTTCGCACACCGATGCAGTGGTCGATTGACCGTAATGGCGGGTTTTCGCGGGCCAACCCGGCGAGCCTGGTATTGCCGCCGATCATGGACCCGCTGTATGGCTATCAGTCGGTGAACGTTGAAGCGCAAGCCGGCGATCCGCACTCATTGCTCAATTGGACCCGGCGCCTGCTCGCGGTGCGTCAGCAGCAAAAAGCCTTTGGCCGCGGCAGCCTGAAAATGCTGTCGCCGAGCAACCGGCGGATTCTGGCGTACATCCGCGAATACACCGATGGCGACGGCAGGAATGAAACCATCCTGTGTGTGGCGAACGTGTCACGCAGTGCCCAGGCGGCAGAGCTGGAACTGTCGGAGTTTGCCGGGCGGGTACCGGTCGAGATGCTGGGCGGCAACGCCTTTCCGCCCATTGGCCAGCTGGATTTCATGCTGACCCTGGCGCCGTACGGTTTTTACTGGTTTTTGCTGGCCAGCGAGAATCAGATGCCGAGCTGGCACGCAGAACCGGCGCAAAGCCTGCCTGAACTGCTGACCCTGGTGCTCAAGCAACGCCTTGAAGAGTTACTCGATGCCCCGGCACGCACCACTCTGCAAAACGTGATCTTGCCCGCCTGGTTGCCCAAGCGGCGCTGGTTCGGGCAAAAGGATGCACCGATCGAGCAGATCAGCATCCTCCACGGCACGCGTTTCGGTGATGCCCGACACCCCATGTTGCTGACCGAGGTGCAAGTCACCAGCGGTGGCGAACAGCACAGTTATCAAGTTCCTCTTGGGGTATTGGGCGAGGATCAGGCCGGCAGCGCACTGGCTCAGCAGTCGGTGCTGTCGCGATTGCGACGTGGCCCTCAGGTCGGTTTCATGACCGATGCATTCGGTCTTGAAGCCTTTGTGCGTGCCGTACTGGCGGGCATGCAAAACGGCCAGACAATCAGCAGCAGCGCGGGGGATATCAGCTTCACGGCGACCCCACAGCTGGCGGCCCTGGGGCTGGACGAACAGAGTGAGGTGCGTTACCTCACGGCCGAGCAATCCAACAGCTCGGTGGTGATCGGCGGCGCCATGGTGCTCAAGCTGATCCGCAAAATCAGCAGTGGTCAGCATCCGGAGCTGGAGCTGGGCGCCTATCTGACCGAAGCCGGATTTCAGCATATTTCTCCGTTGCTCGGCGCGGTGGTGCGCCATGAAACCGGGGGTGAAGAGACCTTGCTGATGATTGCCCAGGGCTATCTGAGCAATCAGGGCGATGCCTGGACCTGGACCCAAAACAACTTGGAACGGGCCATTCGTGACGAAATGGCCGACGCCATGTCCGAGCACGAACAGCATTACAACGCCCTGGGTGAGCTGGCAGATTTCGCCGGTCTGCTCGGCCAGCGTTTGGGCGAGATGCATGTGGTGCTGGCGCAAGCGAGCAACAACCCGGACTTTGCCCCTCAGACCACATCCGAGGCGGACACCCGGCAGTGGGCAAGTCATATCAATGGGCAACTCAAGCACGCCTTGAAACTGCTCAAGCAGCATCTGCCGGCGCTTGCTGAGCGCGAACAGAAACAGGTCAAGAATCTGATCGCCCAACACAGTGCGATTAGCGACCATGTCCAGCAACTGGCCAAAAAAACCCTGGGAGGATTGAAGATCAGGGTGCATGGTGACTTGCATCTGGGGCAGGTGCTGGTGGTCAAGGGCGATGCTTACTTCATCGACTTTGAAGGTGAGCCGGCGCGCTCACTGTCAGCTCGGCGCAGCAAGCACAGCCCCTATAAAGACTTGAGCGGTGTGTTGCGCTCTTTCGATTACGCCGCGGCCATGGCAGTCAGCAACGTGCAACAGTCGGATCATTCGGATCAGGCCGCCGATGCCCGGCAACGGGTGGTTGAACGCTATATACAAGAGGCTCGCAGGGCGTTGGTCGATGCATATCGGCTGGCAACAGCTAGCCTTGAACATGACTGGAAAACGGCCACAGGCGAGGATGCTGCGCTGGCGTTGTTCAGTCTGGAAAAGGCGGCTTATGAAGTTATCTATGAAGCAGCAAATCGGCCTGCCTGGTTGCGTGTTCCCTTGCAGGGCTTAAGCGATTTGCTCACCCACTTGCCAAGCACGGCCAAGCCTTTACCGGATGGAGAGAAGTGATGAGTTCAAGCAAGGTTCCAGGCCCGGAGAAAACTGCTCTGTTGCCCCCGCGTGAAGATATCGAGGCGCTGATTAATGCCCGGCACCGGGACCCGTTTGCGGTGCTGGGCCCGCATCCGGATGGAGCAGGCGGGCAGGTGATACGGGCGTTTTTGCCCGGTGCCCTGAGCGTCAAGGTAGTGGCCCGCGACTCGGATGACGTCATCGGCACTCTGGACAGCACCGAAGTCCCGGGCCTGTTTGCGGCCCGTTTTGCCGATGCCTGCGGCTATCGGTTGCGCATCAACTGGGCCGGGGGCGAGCAGACCAGCGAAGATCCTTACAGTTTTGGTCCTTTGCTGGGGGAAATGGACCTGTATCTGTTTGCAGAGGGTAATCATCGCGACTTGAGCAGCTGTTTCGGTGCCCAGCTCATGAGCGTCGATGGCGTACCCGGCGTGCGTTTTGCGGTGTGGGCCCCCAATGCCCGGCGGGTTTCGGTGGTAGGAGATTTCAATGTCTGGGATGGCCGCAGGCACCCCATGCGTCTGCGCCATCCAAGCGGGGTCTGGGAGTTGTTTATCCCGCGTCTTGAGGCAGGTGAAGCCTACAAGTACGAAATACTCGGGGCCAATGGCATCTTGCCGCTCAAGGCCGATCCGGTGGCGCTGGCAACCCAGTTGCCGCCCGATACGGCTTCCAGAGTGGCCTCGCCGCTGCAGGTGGAGTGGCAGGACTCGGCCTGGATGCAGGGCCGCGCAGAGCATCACAAGCCCGATGCGCCGTTGTCGATCTACGAATTGCATGCCGGTTCATGGCAGTGCGAAGTGGACGATGCAGGGGAGGTCGCTCGCCAGTACAACTGGCACGAACTGGCAGAACGCTTGATTCCTTACGTGCAGCAACTGGGTTTTACCCATATCGAACTGATGCCGATCATGGAGCACCCGTTTGGCGGCTCGTGGGGTTATCAGCCGTTATCCCAGTTTGCGCCGAGCGCGCGCTACGGTTCGCCGGATGATTTCGCAGCCTTCGTCAATGCCTGCCATGTGGCCGGGATCGGGGTGATTCTGGACTGGGTGCCCGCGCATTTTCCGAACGATGCCCACGGACTGGCGCAATTTGACGGCACGGCACTGTATGAATATGCCAACCCGCTGGAAGGTTATCACCAGGACTGGAACACGCTGATTTACAACCTGGGCCGCACCGAAGTACACGGCTTCATGCTGGCCTCGGCGTTGCACTGGCTCAAGCATTTTCATATCGACGGCCTGCGGGTGGATGCGGTGGCCTCGATGTTGTATCGCGATTACTCGCGCAAAGCGGGCGAGTGGGTGCCCAACATTCATGGGGGCCGTGAAAACCTTGAAGCCATTGAGTTCTTGCGCCATCTCAATGATGTGGTGGCCCTGGAAGCTCCCGGCGCGCTGATGATTGCCGAAGAGTCAACGGCCTGGCCCGGTGTCAGCCAGAGTACCGGGCAGGGCGGTCTGGGGTTTTCCTACAAGTGGAACATGGGCTGGATGCATGATTCGCTGCATTACATCCAGCAAGACCCGTTGTACCGCGCCCATCATCACAACGAGTTGAGCTTTGGTCTGGTGTACGCCTGGAGCGAGCGTTTTATCTTGCCGATTTCCCACGATGAAGTGGTGCACGGCAAACATTCGCTGATCGACAAGATGCCGGGTGATCGCTGGCAAAAGTTCGCCAACCTGCGGGCCTATCTGAGTTTTATGTGGGCGCATCCGGGCAAGAAGTTGTTGTTCATGGGCTGTGAGTTCGGGCAGTGGCGTGAGTGGAATCACGATCAGCAACTGGACTGGTACCTGTTGCAATACCCGGAGCACCAGGGGGTACAGAAGCTGGTGGGCGATTTGAACCGCCTGTACCGCGAAGAACCGGCGCTGCATGATCAGGATGATGTGGCGCAAGGCTTTCAATGGTTGATCGGGGACGATGCGAGCAACAGTGTCTATGCCTGGTTGCGCTGGAGCAAGGCGGGTAAACCACTGTTGGTGGTAGCGAACTTTACCCCTGTGCCGCATCCCGGTTATCGCATCGGGGTGCCGTTTGCCGGCAACTGGCAAGAAGTACTCAACAGTGATGCCGGGACTTATGCGGGTTCCAACTATGGCAATGGTGGTGGGGTCATGACTCAGGATTTGCCAAGTCATGGCCAAGGGGTTTCGGTGGCGTTGAATCTGCCGCCGTTAGGGGTTTTGTTTTTGCAGCCGACGTGAGCCCGACCCTGCAGGAGCGAGCTTACTGGCGAGCTGTTCCAGGTAAAAAGCTCGCGAGCAAGCTCGCTCCTACAATAATGCGGTAAGCATTTTACCCCTGAGCCCCCGCATGGCATTTATGCGGGGGCTCTGTTCACTGGGGCTCTCTAACGTGTCTCGATACCCGCCTGCAATTCCTGGCGGTCACTGTGCCCGCCAACCCGCAACGGGCCCAGGTTGAAGACTTGATCCTTGCGTGTTGCATCGTCCTTTTTGTCGGAGAGTTCGTTTTTGGCGTCCACAATTAGATTGACCGGCGATTTCGAAAGGTTCAGGCCCACATCGGCGCGATAGTCGCTGCCGGCCAGAGCCGTTGCAGTGACGGCTGAACCACCCAGATCAACTTTCCCCCCGGTGGCACTGATGCGTGCCCCCGTCAGCTGAGTACCGCCCTGAACCTGTAAATTGACACCCTCGATGCTGCTGATACCCGAAGCTTGAGACGCTTTGTCTTTGACGATATGGCTGACATCCAGATTCAAGGTCGGGGTGTAGACGGTGTTACCGCTCTTGTCGCCGAACAATAGGCTTTGTGCAGCATTGGCCACGGCCGGGCCAGGGCTGAGCTTGCCGCCGCCAGCATAGTTGTTGACGGTGTTTTCTATTTTTTCGCGGTTGTTCTCGAATGCACCCTCTGCCTTGGCTTGCACCTTGTCCTTGAGCGGGCCAGTGGCCTCGGCCACTTTGTTGACCGCGCCAGGCTGGTTTTTCTCGGCATCCAGCCTGGTATCGACGGTGACTTGGGTGCTGTTGACCTGATCCTTGCGGCTCTCGACCACCAGGTCCCCGCCTATCTTGCCGTGCACCTTGCCTGCTTCGATCCTTGCCCCGGCCAGGCGGGTATCGCCAGCACTGGTGATCACCACGTTGTCGGCCTTGATCAGGCTGTCGTGCTGAGTGGTGCCTTGCTGGTGATCAACGCTGACCTTGGCCCGGGCATTGATGCCGTGCTTGGACGTGTCCTGTTCACTGGCGCTGGCGAGGGTGGTTTTGCCGCCTGTCCCCCCTGCGCCGAGTGTCAGGCCCCAGCTGTTGTGCGCCTGGGTTGATTGCGCGGACTCTTGCAGGATGCCGCCTTTTCCTGCATCCAGACTGACGCTGCCAGCCGCGACTTGAGTGCCTTGCAGATGGATGGCGTCGCCAGTGCCAGCGCCACTGGCGAGGGTGACCCTGGCGTTGCTGTGCAACTGCCCGACGCTGACGCTGCGGTCATTTTCCGCGACTTTGCCGATATTGACGTTGGCGCTCAGGCTGCCGGTCTTGCTGCTGCTTTCGGCGCTGCTGGCCTTGGTGGCACCGGCGCTCACGCCGCCGCCCAGGTTGTTGCCATCGCTGATGTGGCTCCCGGTCGCGGCTTGCAGGTCCAGCTTGCCACCGGCGTTGAGACTGATATCGCCGGTTTTTTCGCTGCTGCTGCCAATCCGCGTGCCTTGCAGGGTCAGGTCGGCGCCGCTGGCGAGCCGGACAGTGCCCTTACCCTCAATGGTCGCAACGCGGGCCTGACTGTCCTCGGTATCCAGCCGTTTGTGGTCCAGCTGCGCGCTGGCACCGAGGTTGGCGCCAGTGCCGTTGATGCCCGGTGTTGTGCCCAGGGTCAATGACGCGTTGCCGCGCAGGGATGTGTCGGTTTTACTCCGGGTATCGTTGCTCTGATTGAGCGCCAGTTTGCCGCCTGCCTTGAGGTCGACCCCGGCCTGGTTGCCCTGGAACTGGCTACCCTGGTGGCTGGCATCACCCTTGACCTCGATGGTGACGCCCTGTGCTCCGTTATAGCCGGCAACCACGGCCGTACGTGTCGATTCCTGCACATCGCTGCTGCCGCCTGCGCCGCTGCCACGCAGGTTCAGGTCCTGGCTGGTGTTGGTGTAGACCCGTAGCCCCGCCTTGGCGTCCAGCCCTTGCTCGCTGCGACTGTAGTCATTGGCCGCGGCCGTGGCAGTGTGACTACCGGCATTGATCTTCAAGCCGCCATCAGTGGCACGATATTGAGTGCCTTCATCCTTGAGCGTGCCTGCCACATTGACTTGCACCGTGCTGCCACTCAATTGACTGACCACCGCCGTGTTGTCCGCTTGAGTGCGGTTCTGTCGGGCATGGCTTGCTTCAACATCCACCCCCAGATTGGGTTGCTCGAGCGCATCCACCAGCAATGGCTGATGAAACTTGGTCTGGGGGGCGCCCTTGAGAGATTTTTCGACGGGCCGGGAAATGCCTTTGTATTCGATACTGGCCCCGGCATCGGCGCTCCAGCTGTTCTTCTTGAGGGTGGAGGTTTCGCTGTTATGCGCTGCCTGGTTATCGACCCGGGCGGCGTTGACTTCTAACTGGGCATCGGCTTCGACCCGGGAGCCCTGGGTGGTGAGGGTGCCGGTATTGATGGTCAGGTTGCCGGCCGCCGCCAGGTTGCTGCTTTGCACGGTAGTTTTGTTGCTGGTGTCGTGCTTGCTCTGATGGCTGATCTCTGCACCACTGCCGGCCTTGTCGAGGCCGCCGGTGTAGTAGACGCCGCCTGCGGTCGTGGTCTGTCCGGCTGCAGTGTGATGAGTGTCTTGTGTCGCCAGCAGGTTGATGTTTTTGCCATTCAAGGTCGCATCGCCCTGTGTGGCCTTGAGGTCGGAACCCTTGACGTTCAAGTCAGCGCCTGCCGCAACGGTCAGGGTGCCGCCGCTAAGACTGGAGGCTTGCTGGCGCGTAGTGTCGGTGCTGGCGGTGTTCTTCCGGTCTTCATACCGCACCCCAGCACGATACTGACGGCTGCCGTCGGCAGTTTCCCCGGCATGGCCATCAATTTTGCGAGTGTGGTTGCTGTTGGCGTCTTGCGAGGTGTTTTGTGCTGAAACGATGTTGATATCGCCCTTGGCGTCCACCTTCAGCCCGCTTGCGGCAGATACCCGTGAACCGCTGACTTCGATGTCTTTGGCGCTTTGCAGTACCAGATTGCTGTCCGAGCGCAGATCGCTGGCGACGATGTTGCTGTCCTTGAGGTTCTTGCGGTTTTCATGGCTGGAGAAACCGAAGAACTTGCTGTCCTTGTTGTAGCGATTATCGTGGGTGGTGTCGCGCACGCCGTCGATCACCAGCGAACCTTTGTCGCTGATAACGCTGGCCTGCGTCCCCCCACGGGCCTGGCTGCCACTGATATGCACTTGATCGGCCCTGACGATCAGCTTGCCGCCCGCGTTGACCTTGCTGCCGGTATTCAAGGTCTTGCCCTTGTCCCCGTCGCCCTTGGTGCCAAAGAAACTGCCACCCACAAGGTCGCCTGCATAGGTGTTGTCGCTACTGCTCTGGGTGCGACTGGCGCTGGTAATTTCCACTTGCCGCGCGGTCAGTTGAATATCCCCCGCAGTTTTGAGCTCGGCCCCTTGTAGTTGCAGTGTTTTCTGGCTGCTCAGTTCAAGGTTTTTACCGGCCTTGAGGAGACTGGTGACACTGCTTTGCTCGCTGCTGGACTTGTCCCAATTGGCGTTCCACAAGTGCTTGCGGTGTTTGCCCTGGTCATGCCGTTCATGGGTCTGGGTGGCGGCGCTCAGGTGCAAGTCAGCGCCGCTGTCGACGCGCAGGGTATCACCGGCATCAATGCTGCTGGCCTCGATCCGGGTGTTGGCACCGGAAGACAATGCAGCATTTTGCAGGGCGACGATTTTGTTGCCGTGCTCGCGCGAATCTTTGTCGGTGATGGTGGCGTCATGGGTCTCGTAAGTGAAAAGGTAATTGCCCTTGTTCCACTTCTCGCGTTTTTCCTCGAGTTTTTGGCTTTGCAGGCTGCTTAAGGCCAGGTTGCGGCTAGCGTCGAGCTTGACGTTGCGCCCCTGGACATCGGTGGCCGCCAGGTTCAAGTCCCCGGCGCTGTGCACGTCGACATCGCCCTGACGGCTCTTCAGGCCGGCACGCGTGGTGTCGTGGCTGTTGGCGTGTACCTGGCCGCTTATATCGAGGCTGCCGGCCGAGCTGATCTTCACGCCGTCGCGGCCCTCTATTTGCACGGCCCCCACGCGCACACCGGCCCCTTCGGCGGTGCTGACAATGTTGATCCTTCCGGCCTGCATTGCACCAAAAAGGCTAGCGTCGATACGCTGGTCCCGGGTGTTGCCGGCAGGCTCTGTGCCCAGCACCCGGGCGCTGGCGGAGTCGACTTGGTTACGGCCGGCGATCAGGTTCAATTGATCACGGGCGATCAGACGGCCGTTGCTGTCGATACGCGGTGCAATCAGGCTGAGCGAGCCGTCGAGGTTTTTCAGGCCTTGTTCTTGCACCGTCAACTGGCCGTCGGCAATACCGGTGTTCAAGGCTTGCAACTTGCCGTTGTCGAGCTCGGCACGACCTACCACCAGGTTGGCGTTGGGGGTGTTGATGAAGCTGGCGCCATTGACGGAGATGCCGTTCGGATTGGCCAGCACGTAATCGGCTGCCCGGCCAAAAATTTCCTGGGCGCCGTTCAGGGTCGAAGCGTTGCGGCTGACTACTTCGTTGAGGATGACGCTGGCCGCATGGCCCCGCAGTTGCGGGTTGGCCGCCAGATGCCCGGCAAGCTGGGACTGGCCGTCCTGCAAGGCGTTGTTCAATACCACGCCCTGGCGGTCGACGTTGTAGTCGAGAAACTGGTTATGGGACAGACCGCCGGCGTTGGGCGCGACGATATTGAGGATGGGCACGCCGGCCTGATTTTGTAATTGAGGGGTTCCGCCAGGCCCTTCGACGACAGTGAGGCCTGCGGCCAGAACCAGCTGAGGGAACAGGGGCAGGCTGGCTATGGCCCAGCGCAGTTTGCCCCGGGCAGACAGGTGAAAGAGGTGGGTATGATTTGGCATCAATAGTCTCGCTCTGGGTTGGCTGATCCGCGAAGTGCGCTGTTCTTTGCAACGCTGCTTTGCCGGTCGGATGCTGCGGTTATTTCAGGCTAATCAGATGTGTGTCTTGTCTGCAGGCTCATATCTGCAAGCTCATATTTGCAAGCTCAGGCGCGTCAGCCAGACCTCAGGTTCCCGGGTAAAACCTGCGGGCGTGTTGAGGTTGCGCTGGTAATCGAAGTCGAGCTGCAGGTTTTTCCAGTGCAGGTTGATTCCGGCACTGGCGCTGCTCAGGCGTTGGCTGCTGGCGCCGTGCTCGCGTTTGATCCAGCCGTTATCAAGCCCCAGGCGCGGGGTGACCCTGAACGGCAGGTCGCTGTTGAGTGGCAGGCGTAAGGTGTTGCGCCACGCCATACCGATGGCGCCGGAGGCGATATTTTCGCGATAGCCGCGCACCGCAGAGTCATCGGTGCCCAGCAGTTGTTCCAGGGCGGGTAACGTATCCGGGCTGTATTGCATTGATACCTGGCTCTGCCACTGCCACGGTTGCCCCTGAACCTGCCCGTTGCGCCATTGGGTAAGGTTGGCCCGGTACCTTTGAAATTGCGCACGGGGCAGGTTTTTCTGTAACTGATCTGCATCGCGATCGGCGCCGAACCAGGTCAGGCCCCGAGCGTAATTGACATCCAGGTTCCACACCGCGCTGTTGAGCCAGAACAGGTTCACCCCGGCCTCGGCCACGGTCAGGGTCGGGCTCTGAATCCCCAGGCGAACCTTTTGCAGATAGCTATCGACGTCTTTGTAGGCCAGTTGCAGGTTGGCGCTCAGTTGATGCCCCTGGTCGCGCCATAGCACCCGGTCGGTACGCAAGCTGACCTGATCGGTACGGCCACTGTTGTAGAGCGTGGTGTTGCTGAGTTTGAACGCTGAACGATATTCGGCATGGCTGGCGAACAGGCTGTAGGTCCAGTAACCATAGGGGATGGAATAGAACAGACTATGGCTGCGGCTGTAGCGCGGGCCGTGGTTGAGGGTGTCGCTGAAGCTCAGGTTTAACGAGTCGATGAGCTGTAACGGGTTGTCCAGGTTCAGGCTGATGGTGTTGCGATCACGCCCGGGTGCGGCACTTCCCAGGTTGTCGACCCCTAGCCCTAGCCCCCAGCGCGGGGCGTTGCTGCGCGAACGCAGAATGATCCGTGAGGCACCGGGCGCACTGCCAGGGGCAATGTCGGCGGTGAGGTCCACCGAACTCAGGCGATTAAGCTGGTCCAGGCCCTGTTCCAGGTCCCGCAAGTTCAGCGGTTCGCCGAGCATCCCTGGAAACGCCCCGCGTAGCGACAGCGCCAGGCTCTGGTCGGCCAGCTCGATGGCTTCGAGGTAGCCTTCCTCAACGTGAATATCCAGCGGGTGTCCCGCGACCGGGGTGTTGATCAGGTACGGACGGCTGGCTATATAGCCTTTATCTCCATACAAACGGGTGATCCCGGCCAGCAGACGGTTGATCCGGTTGACGCCCATGCACGGCGCTACATAGGGCTCGATGAGTTTGTTCAGGCTGGTGTTGTTGAACCGGGTGACGCCGGCCACGCGTATACCGTTCAAGGGCCAGCAACGTTCGTCTTCGAGGTTGTCCGCAGGCAGTGCGGGCGTTACGGGTTGTGCCGCGGAACTGCCTCTTTGAATCTGCCGCCGGCGCTGATCCCGTTGTAATTGCTGCAACTCATGCTGCTGTTGCTGTTGCAGGCGAAGGGCTTCCTGGTCGGGTTGCTGCCCAACGGCAGAGGCCACGGGCAACGCATACAGGCATAGCATGGAGACGATCAGTTTCACGGGGCCACAGGGGCATTCGGTTGAGAGCGGATTGAGCACCCGACACCCCCTTAAAGCTGAAATTCAGGCGAGGGAGCGACTTCGGGCTGATCCAGATCATCTGATTGCAGTACCGTTTTGTACGGCCTGAACATCGGCGCCTGCATTTCCAGCCCGTCCGGTAAAAAGAGTTCTTCGTCGTTATAAAACTGCGGATTCATTGGTGCGGGCACAGGCGCAACACCACTCGAATCGCACTCTTGTACGCGGGCCCTTAAATGGTCAATCTGAGAGTTGAACTGAATTAAGTACAGGCCCAGGGCCAGACTCATGGCGATAATGAAGTATATGCAGTACGTTATATTGTTTGAGTGGTTTTTAATGTCTTTCATATACATGGCTTCACCTGTTTTAACTAATTAATATTAGTCGCGAAGTTTTGTTGATCAATTGGTCAGGCATTTACTGGCTGCTGCACCATCCTTCGTCCGCCGAGCCTGATTCTCCAGGGTAGGGCAGAGTTGGACTTTCCAGGTTTTGGCGACCGGGTTGTCCATAAAACTGGCTGTAGTTAGTTGCGCCTCTGGCTCATGTTCAGTGGGGCTGCCCACCAGGCGTTGATCATGGAAATATCTTCAATGCAGCCTGATTGTTCAGCTATGCAAACATCTGTACACAACTGCGGCGTGTCAGCGCGAGAAAAAGGGCTGATCATTAACCCTATAATAATGAAAGCCAGGACCATCCAGTTGCCTGAGGCATTGTTCATCTCGACCTCTCTTTTTGGAGAACGCAGTGAACAGTAAAAGATCAGCGGTTACAGCCGGGTTAACGCCGGCACAAATGCACTTAATGCCCCTTATGCTGGTGTAAACAAACTGCTAAAGGTTTAAGGAAACACGCATGTACATCAACGTACTGTTGGTAGAAGACAATCTTGACTTGGCAATTACACTCGTCGAGTACCTGAATATCAGCAACATCATTTGCGACCATGCCCGGGACGGAGTCAGCGGCCTGCAACTGGCGCGCGCGCAGCGCTACGATGTCATCTTGCTTGATGTGATGCTGCCCAGGATGCATGGCCAGAAGGTCTGTCGCGCCTTGCGTGAAGATGGCGGACAAACTCCGATCCTCATGCTGACCTCACTGGATGCCTTGCAAGACAAGCTTGACGGCTTCGCGTCAGGTGCCGACGACTATCTGGTCAAACCCTTCGATCTGCAGGAACTGGTCGCCCGGATTCGCGCCTTGAGCCAGCGACGCAGTTGTCAGGCCAGTCTCCTGCAGGTTGCAGACCTGTGCTTGAACACCGCCAGCCGGGAGGTGTCACGCAATAACCAGCCTTTGCATCTTTCACCCACCAGTTGGCAACTGCTGGAATGCCTGATGCGCGCGAGCCCCGCGCCCGTTAGCCGCGAACGCCTGGAACTGGCGATCTGGGGTGATGATCCACCGGACAGCAATAGCTTGAAGGTACATATGTGCCGCCTGCGGCGCAGCGTCGACAAGGGCTTCAAGGTGCCATTGATTCATACGCTGGCGGGTGTGGGATTCAAGCTGGGGGTGATATGCGACAAGGGCTGAGCCTCAAGTACGTGATGGGAGGAGGCATCGCGCTGATGATTGGCGCGATACTGGTGGTCTGTGTGCAGATATTGTCGACCTACACGGGGCACGGAGTGGACTACATCGGCAGCTACATCATGGAAGAGGAGTCCCTGTATTTCTCTGAGCGATATGCAAAGGATCCGCTGACCCCGTTGCCCAAAACTGCTTTTTTTACTGGAGTCATTGGCAAGCAATCATTACCTGAAAATGTGCGTTTGCTCCTGGAGTCACCCCCTACGCGGGTAGTCGGCACGGTGCAGATCTTTGAAGATATACCCGAGACGCCTTTCGCCGTTTATCTGCAGATGCAACCACTGGGTGACGGCAAAGTCCTTTATCTGTTTGAAACCCTGCGTGACGAGGACAGGGAAGAGGTTCCCCGCCTCTCCGAAGAGTATTTCGAGAAAAAAATCCGCGGGCTAATCGCCGTTGGCCTGTCGGTACCTCTCACTGCGTTGCTGGTGATCGTTGGCCTGGTATGGCTGATAATCAATCCGCTGCACCGTTTGACCCGCTGGTCAACCGCCCAGGGTAACCCTGGAGCAAACCCAGGCCTGCGGCCCAATTTCAGTTACAGGGAGCTCAATATTCTTGCCTCCTCGCTTGCGGACAGTGTGCAACGGGTCAAAGCCGCGAGCCTTCGAGAGGAGCGTTTGCTCAGGTACAGTAGCCACGAACTGCGCACGCCTTTGGCCATTGCCAAAGCAAACCTGCAACTGCTGGCATTAAACGGAGAGCTCTCTCCACCGTTGCAACGCCTGCAGCGGTCGGTGCAAAATATGCAGAACATCACCGAAACCCTGCTGTGGATGAGTAAGGAACATTCAGCCGCTCCGGCCAGAGAAACTGTTGATATACGCTTGATGCTGGGTGAGTTGATGGAAGACCACGAGTATCTGGCTGGCTCCCGAAATCTCAAACTGATGATAACTGCCCAGGAAACCCTGTATTTATTGCCAGCCCAGGCTTGCCGCATTATTTTCGGCAACCTGTTGCGCAATGTGCTGCAGTACGCTGATGAAGGTTATATAGAAATTGTGTGTACGCCACAGCAACTGAGCGTGATAAATCGCGTAGGGGTTTTACGGTCCGGGGATGACTCCGCAGATTTCGGCTATGGCCTTGGCCTGGAACTGGTTCAGCAATTGTGTGAGAGGCTTGGATGGCAAGTTCACCTGCATGAGGAGGGGCACTGCTTTACCGCTGTCATAATATTCGCCCCCTATTAGCGGGAGATTTATTTGCATCATCCCGGGTGCCGGCCTACTCAGGTTTTCGACTATTGTTGATTCTGCCTTGGCCACTTCTCTTCATATAAGTACGCCGCTCCTGCAAGAGCTGAGCCGTGAGAGTCATGCGTGTGCCTGGCAATCTTCAAACCCCTTGGATGAGCTTCGTGTAGACCTGTGCTCAAAGATCCGTTAATTACTTGAGTGATCATGGAGGTATCACTGGTTAGCGTTATTCATCAAGTAGAAATTAGATGAATAGCTGAAAATTTCGGAAGGTTCCTACATACAAATTCTTGTTAATAAAAATTCTGGCTGTTTGGTGGTCTCTTATTATTTATTGTTTGTTTTTGGTGATCTGTACTGATTAGGATCGCCCCCGAAATTTTCAATCATGCAATACACCTGTCCTTAGCTTTGCCGGTCATTTCCTGATTGGTAATGGTTTTTTCTATGTCCGAAGCCGCGGGCCATAAAACGGTTTGCAACGCAGCTGCGCCAGGCGCACGTCAATATCAAGTTTGATGCTATAGCCAGTGCGAACTCGCATTGGCTATTGAAGGGATGTCATTAGTAATCCGCGTGCTCTACACCGACGACGGCATGGGCCTGAGCTTTGAGTTGCAAGGCAAAGCGGTGCGCGACGTGGTGCAGACCACCTTCATTTTCAACGGGGCCAAACATGAGTACTTCAACCCGCGAGAGTTCTGGCAGCGCTTCAACTGGCCGGGCAGCAGCGACCATCCGGGGGCGAGCCTGAGCGGGATGCCGGACCGCTGGCCTTGCTCAAGTTGCGCAACTTCACGCTGCCGGGGCAGATATTCCTTGGCGAGAACGGCGCCAAAACCCTTTGAAACCCCTCGTAGCAGCTGTCGAGTGAAACGAGGCTGCGTCCGGAACCGAAGCTATTGTGCACGCTGGATTACGGTCACTGCGCAACCGGACGTAGCCTTCGGCAACTGCTACTAGAAGCCGGAGTAGTAGTCGCTGACGAGGAACGAGGCTGGGATAAGGGCCGTAGGGCCTTAAATTGCGGGGTCTGCTGCGCCGTTCATCGATAGGCTATGGGTGGCAACGAGGGTGGCGGTCACCCTTCGGCAACTGCTGCTACAAATGCACTTCAACCGCCAACGGCAGGTGATCCGATAAATGGGTCCACGGCTTGTTGCCCAGGATGGTCGGGTTATGACTGGTGGCATTGCGCAGGTAGATCCGGTCCAGGCGCAGCAGCGGCCAGCGCGCCGGGTAGGTTCTTGCCAGCTTGCCGTGGTGGCGCTCAAAGACTTCGTGCAGGTCGTCGCGCTGGGAAAGCATGGCATTGCCTTGCAATTTCCAGTCATTGAAGTCGCCGGCAATGATCACCGGATCGCCAGGCGGCAAGGATTTGAGCAATTGATTAAGCAGCACGATCTGCAACTGTCTGTGGCTTTCGAGCAGGCTCAAATGGACGCATATGGCATGCACGTTCTCGTGCCCCGGGACCTCCAGCACGCAGTGCAACAGGCCACGCCGTTCAGGGCCGGTGATGGAGACATCGAGGTTGCGGTACGACTTGATCGGGTACTTGGACAACACCGCGTTGCCGTGATGACCGTCGGG
Organism: Pseudomonas sp. TWR2-1-1; assembly: GCF_049897045.1. Taxonomy (NCBI): domain Bacteria; kingdom Pseudomonadati; phylum Pseudomonadota; class Gammaproteobacteria; order Pseudomonadales; family Pseudomonadaceae; genus Pseudomonas; species Pseudomonas sp. TWR2-1-1. The sequence continues at coordinate 154,644 of NZ_JAFCVM010000004.1, read as the reverse complement.
GTATACCGCATTGCGTCCGTAGGCGTAGTCGGTCCACATGCTGTCTGCAAGGAACTCGTATTGCGATACCTGCGGCCAGGCGTCGTAGCGCGATGCGTGCTTCTCATGTTCGCCCTGTACTTCTTGCAAAAACACCAGGTCGGCCGAGGTGCTACGTACGGCTTCGCGCAGCTCGGGCAGGATGAAACGACGATTCAAAGCTGTGAATCCCTTGTGCATGTTGACCGTGAGCACCTTCATTCGGTGGACATCGGGCACTGCGACCGGCGCTGGCGAGTCTATGTTGTTGCCGACAATATCAAGGGTCATGGTCTCTCCTGGTTGTCAGGGTCTGACTCGGTGCGAGCCTGGCCGTTCAACACAGGCTATTTATAGCGCACCGGGTCGAGAGTCCGGTTGATGTTGATCAGGTCCAGGCCCGGCCAGCAGTGACTTCAAGTAATCACCGAAGCCTCCCTTGGCGCGACAGTCCAGCCGGGCACTGGTGGTCACCCTGGGCCGATGGCTCCAGGCGATGGAAGCGCCACAGGCCTGGAACTGCTTCACCAAATGCACATCTTCATGGCATGCCAGCGGCTGAAAACCACCGGCCTGACGATAAGCCCGGGCGCTGAAACCCAGGTTGGCGCCATGAATGTGCCGATGCCCGTCCTGGCCCTGATAGGCCGCCAGGTAACGGGCCCGGGCGGGTGTATCGATCAGGGTGCCCCAGTCCTCGATCCGCACCGTACCGCACACGGCATCGGCATTGAGCGCCAGTTGCGCCACCAGCCAGTCATCGGCTACCAGGCTGTCTGCGTCGGTGCAGGAGATCCAGCGCGCCCCCTGCTCAAGCAGCCACTGCGCACCGGTGCCCCGGGCGATCCCGACATTGCGGGCCTTGATTTGCAGCACCTTGATGTCGTAGTTGGCGGCTATGTCTGCCGAACCATCGCTGCAACTGTCGAGCACCAGCGTCACCTTGACCGCCTCGCCGTTGAGTTCCGGGTGCCGGGCTGCCGTGAGGGCAGCTTGCAGGCATTGCGCAAGCAAATCTTGCTCGTTGTGAGCAGGGATCAGAATGCCGATCATCGCAGGCCCTCCTGGCTTGCCACTGAAATAGGGTCGCGGCCCCAGACTTCAAGTACAAAATCATCTTCCAGGTGCTGCGCGAGCCGGCTCAGCCCCAGGCTGGCATGCAACAGGGCATGCACTTGATCCCCGGTCAGTGCGCAGCCCTCGATGGCCGGGCGCCAGTGACAGGCCAAGACCTGACCCTGTTCTGCAAGGCTGTCCACGACCCGCTCAATCATGCGCTGCAATTCGTTGGCATCCAGGTAGTAGCCCAGTTCACTGAGCACGATCAGGTCAAAACGGCCACTGGCCCAGTCCGCCGGTAACCGGCTCTGACGCACTTCAACGTTCGGGCAATGGCTCAGGCGTTGCTGTGCCAGTTCGACCGCCCTGGCGGCTGCGTCGCAGCACAACAGGCGGTCAGTGCGCAGGGCCAGGCCGGCACTCAACTCGCCATTGGCACAGCCCAATTCATAGATCGACCCATAATGCTGACGCGGCAAGCTGGCCAGGGTCAGTGCGCGTTTGCGCTGTTCGTACCAGCGCTCGCGAAAAGCCCACGGGTCCGGGTTTTGCTCATATAGCTGATCAAAAAAAGCAGTGGAGACACTCATGTTTCACTCCTGCACAAAGACTATTTCATAGGGGCGCAGCAGGCGCTCGAGTGCCAGGGCGGGCAAAATCGGGCCTGACCCGGTACTCGGGTCTTCCTGCAACTGACTGGTAAACGCACTGGCTGCATAACGTTTGCGCGCCATGGCGCTGGGGCTGAGGTTGATTTTGTGTGCACGGGCCCAGGGCACCCGGGCATCGTCATCGCGGGCCCAGTGCCAGGTCCAGATCGGCAGTTCATGCAGGGTGGCACCCACGGCTCTGGCGGCCGTGCTACTGGCGCGGCCGACCGCATCATGATCGCTGTGGCCGTCCTCGCGCCACGTTGCAAATACCACATCGCCGGGGCGTAACTGCTGCTCGATAAACATTGCCACCGCGGCTTCGCGGGTGGCGACCTGACTGTCCTCAAACCCTGCGCGCAGCCATTGCCACTCCGGTAGCGCGAGCCCCAGGCGGCGCAGCGCTTCTTCGGACTCCTGAACCCGTAACGCGCCCAGTTGCTGCGCGGGCCATCGAGTTGACCCCGGGTGGCTGGCAGTGCCGTCGGTGACCGAGATCAGCAGCAATGAACGCCCGGACGCGCCGATCATTTGCAGCAAGCCGCCGCTGCCCAAAATTTCGTCATCCGGGTGCGGGGCAATAATCACGGCGCGGGCGCCTTCGGGCACAAGGTCCGAAAGCTGTATTTCCGGGAGCATGGCCAAACGTTGAGAGTCGCTCCAGTGATCCAGCGATGTGCCGGCCCCTACGATCAGATTGGTTTTCATAGCGGCCACCGGGTGTCAGGTTGCAGCGCCGCCAGTTTGCCCAGCACTTGCAGATCGCGTTCGGCATGGCTCTGGCGCAGGTACACCGGCAGGTCGGCGCTGAGTTGTGCAAAGTGCGGATTCTTGCAATAGGGGCCCGCGCCGAGAGCACGGCCGACATGCTGAATCACCTGTTCGGCGCACGCTTCAATGTGTGCCCGGGCCTGACGTGCCAGCTGTTGCGCATCGCCCCCGGGTGATGCGTCCACCTGCTGCGCGCAGTCACGCAACACGCAGGTGGCGCTGTACAACGCGGCATTCACTGCCCCCAGATGGGCCAGGGCATGGGGCTCTTCGCGCTGGCTGCAGTGGTGTTGCAGGTAACTGGCCAGCCGGCTGGCTGCACCGTGCCAGCAGGCGGCGATGCCGATGGCGCCGTGCCAGAAACCGGGGCGTTGCAAGTAGTCGCCGGGGCGTCCGATACAGGTGGCGGGCGCTTGTTCAAAGGTCACCTCAACGCTGGCGGTGGCGCGCATGCCTACCGCTTCCCAGCCGTGTGATGCGACGCTGATCTGGGGCTGGTGCATGTCCACCGCCACCAGTTGCACCGCGCCTTTTTCATCCCGTGCGGTGAGCAAGCCATGACTGACCACCGCCGCGCCCGAACACCAGGCCTTGCGGCCGGTGAGGATGGCCTGGCCATCGGTCATATGCACATCGACCCGCGCATCCGGCGGTTCTGCCGCCCACAATCCCCAGGTGCTGCCTGGGGCAGGCCGGGCGGCGCCCAGTTCGTGGAGGGTGGCCAGGGCATCGGTATGGCCTTCATATAGCTTGCACAGGCCCAAGTCATGGGCGGCGACCAACCCCAGTCGCTGCCAGCGCTCCAGAGTCTGGCCGCTGCCCGGCATCGGCAGTTGATCGAGGCCGGCCTGCACCATGTGCCGCAGGCAATCGCCCAGCGCCTGAGGGGTATCCAGGCGCGGCGCGTGGATGTCAAAAAATGCGTGCAGATCCATGTTCAGGCACCTTGTTCACGCATCAGCTCGAACAGCGCCATCGAACGTCCATTGACGCAATAGGTGCTGTTGAAAGCGAGGGCATCCTGGCCCTTGATATCCGGGTCGAAGGTGTCGAATTTACAAACCCAGCCCGTACCCTCGGGGACTTCTGGCAGGGTGAAGTCGACCCCGTCGTGGTGTGCGTTGACGGCAATCAACAGCGTGGCGTCGGCCCCGGCCCGTTGTACGCCCGAGACCCGTGCCCGGCCGTCCAGCAGCATGCCCAGGCTGCGGCCATTGGCGTCTTCCCACTGCTCGATACTCATTTCATTGCCGTCGGGGGCAAGCCAGGTCACGTCCTTGACCCCAAGCTCTTCGTTGTAATGGCCAACCAGAAACAGGTTGCGGCGCAGGATCGGGTAGCTCATGCGCAGTTTGATCAGGCGCTTGACGAACTTGAGCAGCGATTTGCCGTCTTCGTCCAGGTCCCAGTTGACCCAGCCAATCTCGCTGTCCTGGCAATAGGCGTTGTTATTGCCGTGCTGGGTACGGGCGAATTCGTCACCGGCCACGATCATCGGCGTGCCCTGAGCCAGCAGCAGGGTGGCAAAGAAGTTGCGCATCTGGCGCAGGCGCAGGGTGTTGATTTCAGGATCGTCGGTAGGGCCTTCGGCGCCATGGTTCCAGGACAGGTTGTTGTTGCTGCCGTCCTGGTTGTTCTCGTCGTTGGCCTCGTTGTGCTTGTCGTTGTAGGACACCAGATCGTGCAGGGTAAAACCGTCGTGGGCGGTAATGAAGTTGACCGAGGCATAGGGCCTGCGTCCACGCTGGTCATACAGCTCGCCGGATGCGGTCATGCGCGCGGCGAAGTCGGCCAGCTGGCCTTCGTCGCCTTTCCAGAAGGCGCGCACGGTATCGCGAAACCGGTCGTTCCACTCTGCCCAGCCAGGCGGGAAACCGCCCACTTGATAACCTCCGGGGCCGCAGTCCCAAGGCTCGGCAATCATCTTCACCTGGCGCAGCAACGGGTCCTGACGGCAGGCCACCAGGAAGCTGTGCCGCTCGCTGAAGCCTTCGTGATAACGCCCCAGAATGGTCGCCAGATCGAAGCGGAAACCGTCCACGTGCATTTCCTGGGCCCAGTACCGCAAGGAGTCAGTGACCATCTGCAGCACGCAAGGGTGGCTCAGGTCCAGGGTATTGCCGGTGCCGGAATCGTTGATGTAGTAGCGATTGTCATCGGGCATCAGCCGGTAGTAGGAGGCGTTGTCGATCCCGCGCATCGATAAGGTGGGGCCCTGCTCATTGCCCTCGGCGGTGTGGTTGTAGACCACGTCCAGAATCACTTCCAGCCCGGCCTCGTGCAGGTGCGCGACCATCTCCTTGAACTCGGCAATTTTACCGCTGGCGAGGTAGCGCGGGTCGGGGGCAAAAAACGCAATGCTGTTGTAGCCCCAGTAGTTGGTCATGCCTTTTTGCAGCAAGTGCTGATCGTTGACGAAGGCGTGCACCGGCAGCAGTTCGACGCTGGTGACCCCCAGCTTGCGGATGTGCTCGATGACTTCGTCCACCATCAGCCCGGCAAAGGTGCCGCGTACCTCATCAGGCACCGCCGGATGACGCATGCTGATCCCGCGCACATGGGTTTCGTAGAAAATCGTACGGTCCCATGGCACTTGCACCCGATGGTCGTGGCCCCAGGTGTGGGCGGGGTCGATGACTTTGCATTTGGGTACAAAGGGCGCGCTGTCACGTTCGTCGAAACTCAGGTCGGCGTCGGGATGGCCAATGGTGTAGCCAAACAACGCTTCTGACCATTTCAGCTCGCCCACCAGTTGCTTGGCATAGGGGTCGATCAGGAGTTTGTTGTGATTGAAACGATGGCCATTTTGCGGGTCGTACGGGCCATATACCCGGTAACCGTAGATTTGCCCCGGGTGCGCATCGGGCAAGTAGCCGTGGTAGGTCTCGTCGGTGTATTCGGGCAGTTCAATGCGTTCAAGTTCGACTTCGCCGGTGGAGTCGAACAGGCACAGTTCGACTTTGGTGGCGTTGGCCGAAAACAATGCAAAGTTGACACCCAGTCCGTCCCAGGTCGCGCCGAGCGGAAAGGGCAGGCCTTCACGAATGCGCGAGTGTTCGACATCCGGTGTTACAGGGGGGGCTGACTTGCGCTTGGTCATGACGGCTCCTGGTGGTGGGTGAAAGCATGAATGTGAATTTAGAAAAGTGACCGGTTTCGCCGATGGTGTTTTTTGCGGGCAACACGTGCCCGTCAGGCATTACCGGCCCGTTAAAAACAGAATCAGCGATTAAGTGCGCAGTTGCGTCTGCGCACTCGGCGTCAGGGTTAAGGCGTCGCCGGCTTGCGTGGAGCCCGGGGCTTTTTCGCTGCAGGCTCCTTCGGTGGCGCTTTTGGGGCCGCGCTGGCCCCCGGTTTGGCCCGGGCCTTGCGGGGTTCGGCCTGGGTCGGGGCGAGCGCTTCGGCCTGAGCCAGTTTGTGCGCCATATCCCAATGCCGGGTTTCCTGACCTTCGGGTTTTCCTTCTGATTCCCATATTTGGTAGGCAAATTCACGGATGCGTTTTTCGTTGGTACTCATCGCAAAGCTCCTGAACTCAAGTGTTGATCATGAGGGTGACGGGGAAGGTGTCGAGAGCATCGCTGACCCGTAGCGTCTTACTTTTAATGACTACGGGTGTTTCAAAAAGTCCCTTAAATTTGCAGCCGAATCGGTCAGACGGTAATTCGATGCAGGTATCTGCCCAAACTGAGGCTGAATTAAAGGTGGGTGTCTGTTGTTGAATGTCATGGGCGCACAGGCGGGGCACCACGATCACGGCGGTCTGGTCCTGCCATTGGCGGGCAAAAGCCAGTATCTGGCCGGCTCGCGGGCCGGTCACCGCAAGCGGGATATAACTGCCGTGGCTGAACAATTGGGGATGCTGAGCGCGCAGATTCAGAGTGCGTGCAATCAACGCCTGTTTGATCGCGCCGCTGCGCCAGTCCTGCAGCAGCATCTGTTCGTCGGGGCAGGTATCGAGCAGTTGCCGGCGCTGTTGGAAATCCACCGCCCGCCGGTTGTCCGGGTCCACCAGGCTCAGGTCCCAGAGATCGGTGCCCTGGTAGATATCGGGGACACCGGGAGTTGTCAGTTTCAACAGGCATTGCGCCAGCCCGTTGACGGCTCCGGCACTGGCGATAGCTTCGCAAGCCTGGAAAAGCTCCATTCGCAATGTCAGGCCGGCCGGTTGCAGCAACAGCCTCTCAATAAAGGTTTTTACGGCTAGCTCATAAGTCTCATTGGGTGCGTCCCATTGGCTCTGGAGCTTGGCTTCGCGCAAGGCCTTGAGCTGCCATTGCCAGAGCCTGTCGTTGTACTGCTGCAAACCGTGCCCGTCGTCAGGGCTCAGGTCCAGTGGCCAACTGCTGAGGATGACTTGATACAGGATCAACTCATCGCCGGGTGTCGGGCTTGCGGCATCGGTCCTCAGAGCCTGCGCCAGCGGTAGCCAGCGCTCGACGCATTGCACATACCAGGTGCTGCGCTCACTGAGCACGGCAAGGCGTGCACGGCTGTCTTCGCCGCGCTTGTGATCATGGGTGGCGGTGGCCAGCAGGTTATGGGGGAAGTGTTTTAAGCGCTGGGCACAGGCGCGGTGAAAATCCTCGCTCGGGGCGCTGAAACGCTCAACACTGAAGCCCACATCGTTGCGCGACAACAACCGCCCATAGCGATAGAACGCAGTGTCTTCCACGGCTTTGGCGGCCGCGGGCGAGGTCAGTTGCTGAAAGCGCGCGCAGGCATGTTTGAGGCGTCTGCGCGTGCGTCCCGGCGGCAAGTTGCGCCACGGATTACCGCCCAGCCACTGCTGTAAATAGTCCAGTACCGGCCAGTCTGCTTCACTCAGGTCTTCGCGGGCGCCGGCCAGCGCTTGCTGAAAGAAAACCTCATCGGCGGCACCGCGTCCGTCTGCACTGATGTAGGTGCGGTACACCGGGAAATGTATCACCAGGGCTTCCAGAGCCCGGCGTATGGCGCCCAGGGTCAAGTCGCGGCTCATGATGTCGTCGCGGGCGACGTCCAGCAATGCATGGGCCACGCTTGAGAAATCACCGGCCAGCGAACCTTTGAGGATCTGTTGGCGTGCCAGCAGCGCTTCGGACTGGAAATCGGCCGGCCTCTGGCTCAGGGTCGACCATAACTGAGCAAGGGGCTGCTCACCTTCGGGCTGATGCTGGAGCATTGACACCTGATCCATGAATTCATAACCGGTGGTGCCGTCTACACACCAGTCGTCAGGCAGTTGTTCGTCCATGGCGAGGATTTTTTCCACATGGATCGATACATGCTGGCCAGGTCTGAGACTGTCGACCCGGCGTCGTAATTTTCGGCAATACGCCCTGGGGTAGGCGAGGCCGTCAATGTGATCGATGCGCAAGCCGTCTACCAGCCCTTCGGCAATCAGCTGGAAAATTTTGCTGTGGGTGGCTTCAAACACCGTCGAGCGCTCAACGCGCACACCTGCGAGTTCGTTGACATCAAAGAAGCGCCGCCAGTTGATGTCATCGGCGGCAGTACGCCAACTGGCGAGTCGGTAAGCCTGACGTTCGAGCAACTGGTGCAGGCGGGCAAAGCCTTGGGCATGGCGTGAATCGAAGCGCGACAACAATTGCTCGATAGCCTCAGTGCAGTCCGCAGACTGGCTCAAGCCGGCCAGCTCCTGTTGCAGCGCCAGGGCCTGCTCCCGGGGGGAGTCACTGTCTTTAAGTGCGCCAAAGCGCTCTGCCAGTGCCTGCAATTGCGGCTGCGGGCTGTTGTCCAGCAGGCTGGGGTAATGCAGCGGGCAAATCGGGAAATGATGAGCGCCATACTCTGCGTGAAAAGCCCCCGTGCCGGGATTGAAGCGCAACCGGATACTGCCTTCCTGCAGGCTTGCTCCATAGTCATTGCCCAGAAAGGGCAGCAACAACAGGCCATTGAGCAACGGGTCGGTGGAGTTCCACTGGATATCAAAATATTCGGCGTAGGGGCTGGCCCGGCCCCAGGCCAGCAGGTCCAGCCACCAGGCATTGTCGCTGCCACCGACTGCCATATGATTGGGCACGATATCGAGAATCAGCCCCATGCCGTGGGCCCGCAACTCTGCCACCAGCCGGCGCAGCGCCGGTTCACCGCCCAGTGCGGGGCTGACGCAGGTCGGGTCCACCACGTCGTAGCCATGCATCGAGCCTTCACGGGCGGTGAGCAACGGCGAGGCGTAAATATGGCTGATGCCCAGGCGAGCGAGGCAGGGCACCTGCAGTCGTGCATCGTCCAGGGTGAAACCGGCATGCAATTGCAAGCGCTGGGTTGCCCGAAGGGAGAGTGCAGTAGCTCCGTTCATTGATCGCGCTCCTGGGCTTGCAGCCGGGCGCAGGCAAGTAATTCCAGGCGTCGGGATACGTCCGGTGAATCAAGCAGGGTTTCGCCATCGGCGCCAAGGCGTCGGCACCAGTTGGGGTGGGTGCTCACGGTTCCAGGCAAATTGGCCTGCTCTTGCAGGCCCAGCGCATCCTCGATGGGCAGTAGCACCAGCGGAGCGCGGGTATGCCCGAGGAAGCGGGCGCTGGCGTCGAGTACCTGATCGGCGCCGGTGGATTCATCGATGAAGTTTTGCGGGTCCTGACCCAGGGCGTTGCGCAGGCCATCACGTTCCTGCTGGCGGTTTTCCCGCCAGTGCGCCTCAGTCACCTGATCCACCATGCCCAGCCGGGCATTCCAGTCGATATCGCGTTCCAGCCACCAGCCATTGAGCGTCGGTAAATCATGGGTGCTGGTGGTGGCCAGGGCGTTATCCGGCCAGTCCAGAATGGGCCTGAAACGTGCCCCGTAATCTTGTTCGAACAACAACACGCGCATGCCGAGGATTGAGCGTTCACTCAGTTTTTCGCGCAGTCCGTCGGGAACGGTGCCCAGGTCTTCACCCATGACGATGGCCTGGTGGCGAACGGATTCGAGTGCCAGCAGGCGCAGCATGTCTTCGACCGGGTAATACAAGTACGCCCCTTCATGGGCCGGAGCGCCCAAAGGGATGACCCACAGGCGTTGCAGGCCCATCACGTGGTCAATACGCAAGCCGCCGGCGTAAGCAAAATTGGCCCGCAGCATTTCAATAAAGGCGCGGAAACCGTTGCGTTTGAGGCCGTCAGGCGAAAAGGCCGAGATGCCCCAGCCCTGGCCCTGGCGATTGAGCAGGTCCGGTGGCGCACCGACGGTGAGCTGCGCCAGCAATTCATCCTGGCGGCACCAGGCCTGGCTTCCGCCGCCATCGGCGCCCACTGCCAGATCGGCGATCAGGCCAACGGCCATACCGCTGTCGCGGGCCGCTTTCTGTGCCTGTGCCAGACACCGGGCAATCAGCCATTGGCAAAAGGCGTAGTAGCCGATCTCGTGGGCATGCTCTTCGGCAAATATCAGCAGCGCCGGGCTGTCGGGGTCGCGCCATTGCTCGGGCCAGAGCCGCCAGTCGATGCTTTGATGTTCGGCGACATGCAGGGCTTGCAACGCTTCGAACCGGCAGTGGTTTTCAAGTGCTTCACCACCGCTGTCGCGAAACTGATTGAAGTCCTCGCTTAGCGGTTGCTCACCCAGCAGAAAGTCTTCGTAGAGCTGGCGCAGCAATGTTTGTTTGGCCACCGTTGCCGCAGGCCAGTCAATCAGTGGCAGTTGTTCCAGCCGGTGCAGCTCGGGCCCCAGACCGCAGGTCTCAATCGCCCGTTGCACGGCCACCTCACCCAAAATGCTGGCGGGGGCGGCGTACAGGCTGTTGAGAAACAACCGGCTGGACGGTGAGTAGGGGCTATAGCGATACGGGTCGCAGCTGAACATGGCATGCATCGGGCTGATAGCAAGGGCGTCGGCGCCACGCTCACCCGTGAGCCTGGCAAATATTTCCAGGGCCTGTGTGTCGCCAAAGCCGCCATCGCCCTGGCGTCTGAGCGAATACAGTTGTGCACTCAAACCCCAGGCCCGGGGCGTCGCGTTGTCGACGGCGTCCGCCATGCTGTAGCACTGCGCGGGGGCGACGGCGAGGGTGAAGTGTTGATCATCAACTTGGGCCCGGTGATAACCGACCGGAATCATGCCTGGAAGCCAGGCGTCGGCGTCCAGTTGAACGTCCAGGGTGCCGCCGGTTTCCAGGTGGATGACACAGTGGCTATGGGGGTTGAAGTAGCGGGTCAGGTCCAGCCCTCTGCCCACATCGGCGGTCAGCAGGGGCGGCAGGCGTTTGTTTTGCTGTTCCAGTTGCAAATTGAGCAAGCTGGTTTCTATCGCTTCGGCCGTGTCGGCAGGCAATCCGAGCCCGGCCAGCACCGCTTCGAGTACGTGGGGCGAGACATGCTGAGGTGTACCGTTGGCATCGACCCAGTCCACTGCCAGGCCTGCACGGCTGGCCAGTATTTCAAGTTGCGCTTCACTCATGGGCGCTCTCCGGCGGGGGACGATTGATGGGGTGCACGAACCAGACTGACCAGCGCGCTATAAGGCGCCAGCACATGCCGGTCGCGCAGTTGCGTAGCCACGTCGGGCTGGCTTTGAAACAGGAGTTCGGTGTCTGGCGCAGCCGTATGGCTCACCGGGCGGGGGCTCAAATTCAAGGCAATGTGCAACACGCTGTTATCGCCCATGAGCCAGCGGGCGGCCACGGCACCAGCTGCCAGTGTATGGGCCCCCAGTGACTGGGCATCGGCCAGGCGTGGAATGATCGATTGGTGGCGTATGCGCAGTAATTGTTGATAGAGCTCGAGCATGTTGTTTCGCGGCCCGTCATCGGCCCTGGCCAGTGAGGGACGGGCGTGCACAAAGGTAGACCGGACATTGGGGTCGGGAATTCCCGGCCCCGGGTTTTGCGAGTTGAAGCTGCTGAAATCGGCGAACTCCTTACGCCGGCCCTCAGTGACGGCCTGCGCCAGTTCGCCGGTGTAGTCGGTGAAAAACAGAAAGGGCTCGGGCGCTGCACTTTCTTCGCCCATGAACAGCAACGGAATCATCGGTGATAGCAGCAGCAGGGCAGTCGCGGCGCGCAAGGCCTGGGGCGGGCAAAGCTCATGCAGGCGATCGCCAAGGGCGCGATTTCCGACCTGATCGTGATTTTGCAAAAACAGGACGAAGGCAGTGGGAGGCAAATGGCTGCTGGATTCACCCCGTGCGTTTCCGTGGCGGTCGTTCTGGCCTTGAAAGATAAAGCCCTGACTCAAGCAGCGGGCCAGCTTTTGGGTGGTGTCTTCGACAAACTCGGCGTAATAGGCGTCCGTCTCTGCCGTCAGCAGTACATGCAGGACGTTGTGGCCGTCGTCATTCCATTGCGCGTTGTAGTCGTTTTCCAGCAGAAACGCCTGATTGGCCTCATTCTCCAGGGTCAACCAGACCTGGCGTGCCGGCTCTACATGCTGGCGCACCTGGTGTGCCAGTTCATGCATAAAACCCGGGTGATTGATTGCATGCACCGCATCCAGGCGCAGCCCGTCGAAGCGATACTCCAGCAACCACATCAGCGCGTTGCCAATGAAGAACTCACGTACCTCACGGCGTTCGTAATTGATCCCTGCACCCCAGGGCGTATGGGTCTGTTCGTTGAAAAACGGGTTGGCATAGGTGGGCAAGTAATTGCCTTGTGGCCCGAAATGGTTGTAGACCACGTCCACAATCACCATCAGGCCCAGGCCGTGGGCCTGGTCGATCAACTGCTTGAGTTCTGCAGGTGAGCCGTAGGTGTCATGGGGCGCGTAAAGCAGGGCGCCGTCATACCCCCAATTGCGTTCGCCGCTGAATTGCGCCAGCGGCATCAGTTCTATGGCAGTGATGCCCATTTGCGCCAGACGCGGCAACTGTTTAGCCACTTCGCCATAGCCGCCCAGCACCCCGACATGCAGCTCATAGATCACTGCCTCATGCCAGGGCCGGCCTTGCCATTGATTGTTTTGCCATGGGTAATCGTCGGGGTCGACGACCACGCTGTAACCGTCGAGACCGCCGTCCTGCGCGCGAGAAGCCGGGTCCGGCACCTCAAACTCGCCATTGATGCAGTAGCGATAACGAGTGCCCTTCGGGCAGGGGGCATCCAGTAAAAACCAGCCTTCAGGGCGGGGCAGCATCTGCAGCGAGCGGCCATCCTTCAGTTCAACGCTGACCGAATGCGCATCCGGTGCCCAGAGCGTAAAGCGCGTGTGGTGCGCGTCCAGCAACTGGGCGCCATGGGGCCAGGTTTTCAATGTCTGTGAAGGCATCGATTAAGGCCTCTTCAAGATTTTCCGGCGTTGCTCTGAGACGTGCTCACCAATTGTTCGTACAGCTCGGCATAGGGTTCAACTGCCTTGCACCAGTTGAACGGTGCGGCCATGGCGCGGCAGCGCATGGCGTTAAGCAGTCCGGGGTAAGCAAAGACCTTGAACGCACGGCGCAGGGCCTGTTCATAGCTTTCTACGGTGGATTCATCAAACAGGAAGCCGGTGACCCCGTCTTCTATGGTATCGGCCAGGCCGCCGGTGTTGCGTGCCACGGGCAGGGAGCCGAAGCGTTGCGAGTACATCTGGCTCAAGCCGCAGGGCTCGTAGCGAGAAGGCATCAATAAGAAGTCGCTGCCGGCGAACATGCGCCGGGCATCGGTTTCGTTAAAGCCGATGCGCACGCTGACATGTCCCGGAAAGCGCTGGGCCAGTTCACGCATGGCCTGTTCTGCTTCGGGCTCACCGCGCCCGATGATGCAAATCTGCCCGCCCGAAGCGACGATAAACGCCGCGACGGCTTCAGTCAGGTCCAGCCCTTTTTGGTACACAAGGCGCGACACCACGGCGAACAAGGGGCCTTTGGACGGTTTGAGGCCAAACAGGTTGCGCACGTGATCTGCGTTCAGGGCCTTGCCTTTCCAGTCGCCCATGCTGAACGGGGCGATCAGGTGCGGATCGGTAGACGCTTCCCAGCTTTCATCAATGCCGTTGGGGATACCGCTGAGCAGGCCTTGCTGGGTTTTGCTGGCGAGGAATCCGTCCAGTCCGCAACCGAAAGCCGGCGTGGTGATTTCTGCGGCATAGGTGGCACTCACGGTGGTGATATGGCTCGAATACGCCATGCCGGCCTTGAGGAACGACAATTTGCCATAGAACTCCATGCCGTCCTGTTGCAGGGCATGGTCCGGAATCGCCAGCTCGGGGCAGCAGGCCCTGCTGAACACTCCCTGATAAGCCAGGTTATGGATGGTGAACAATGTGGGGGTGCTCTGGCCGCGCCAATGCATATAGGCCGGCGTCAGCCCGGCCGGCCAGTCGTGAGCGTGTACCAGGTCGGGCTGCCAGTGGATTTGCGCCAGGTTGGCTGCAATATCGGCCGCTGCCAGGCCCAGACGGGCAAAGCGGATATGGTTGTCCGGCCAGTCACGACCATTATTGGCGCCATACGGGCTGCCTTCGCGCTCATACAGTTCGGGGCAGATCAGCACATAGATGACCAGCCCGTCTTTCAAGTCCATGCGTCCGATTTTGCAGGCGGGCAAGGCTGCATGCCCGCTGAGTTCACCGATGACATGAATCGGATTGTCACTGTTGAGCACCTGGCGATAGCCCGGAATCAATACCCGTACGTCATGCAGGTGGCGCATGGCCCGTGGCAGTGCAGCGGATACATCCCCCAGACCGCCGGTTTTAACCAGATCGGCCAGTTCCGATGTCACAAACAGAACTTTCTTTTTGTTGGGGTTGGCATTCCCTGCCGGCAGTACTGCCTTTCCCGCAGGACCTGAATCTGGCAGTGAAACCAGATTGGAGGCCTGGGGGTCAAGCCGATCATCTTGTTGAGGCGCAGCAGCACTGATCATGACTATCTCCCTTTATATTTATTGATTCACTTTTGTCTGGCCGGCAGGGAAACAACCATTTCCACAGGGGGCGACATTTAACTCCGCATTAATAAATAAACGACGACCGATGGCTTGCAAGCGCAAGCGGCTGACAGATCGCTGCAAGGAATGCACCACAACCGGTGCCCCGCCTTTAACTTGACCTGTGCCTGATGCAGAAGGTTCGGTTTATTTAAGCGCGAAAATCAAGCGTCGTAATTGCGACAGCCTGCAGTGTAGGAGGGATGCACTAAGGCTGTATGACAGGCGTCATGAATAAGCGCTGTCAGAGGGAGATTCGGCTGAGCGGTAAGGTTCGCAGACGTGAAGCCAGGTCTGTAAACGCACTTATTTGGTGCGTTTACAGGCGTGCAGATCAATTTCCCGGATATTGCGCAACCACCTCATCGCGGCCGTCGTTACGCAGGCCTATCACCTGATAGGCATCCTTGCGATCGCCCATTTCCATACCCGGGGAACCCACCGGCATGCCCGGAACGGCAATGCCCTTGAGGTCATTACGTTTGGTCAGGGCCACCACCTGATCGGCCGGCACATGACCTTCCACGAACTTGCCGTTGATCATGCCGGTGTGGCATGAAGCCAGTCGCGGTTCAACGCCTGCCTGCTGTTTAAAACTGCTCATGTCCGCTTCTACATGGTCATTGACCTTGAAACCATTGGCTTGCAGGTGGGAGATCCAGGTTTTGCAGCAGCCACAATTGGCATCGCGGTGAACATCGATGGTCAGTTGCTCGGCAGCCTGTGCCATGGAGGTCAGCAACAGGGCCGAAAGGGCGACAAGACGTAATGGGGTTTTCATCGGGTTCCTCTTTATCCAAAAAGTTTCAGCCTGAGTGACAGCTACTGTCAGGCAGCTGATAACAAGATGACGAATTTGTCAGGCAAGGGCGGTTCTGGCGCCATCAAAACCTCAGTCTGGTTGTCGGGCAATGGCTTGGCTACCATGGCTCCTCAATTTCTGACGTTTACTGCTCATGGCGCTTGCAGCCCCGCCTGATTTGTCTGATCCCGCCGTGCCGGTACAGCCGTTGGCACGTACGTATCCGCGCGGTTTATACATTGATCCCCACGAGCATGAGTGGGGCCAATTGTTATATGCCATGTCTGGGGTGATGTGGGTCGATACCCCGCAGGAGGCACTGGCGGTTCCGCCGCAACGGGCGGTGTGGCTTCCACCGGGGGTGCCCCACGGGATTCGTGTGGTCTCGGACTTGCAGATGCGCAATATCTACTTGCCCCCGGCATTGGCCAGAACCCTGGACAGCACGGTGCAGGTCATCGAAGTCGGCCGGTTACTGCGCGAGCTGATTATTAATCTGGTGGAACAAGCCGACGGGCAATCGGCTTACACCGAGGCAGTGCTCAAGCTGACCTTGCTCGAGTTGCAACGGGCGGGCCGTACCCTGCTCAGGGTGCCGCTGCCTGACACGGCTGATCGGCGTCTGTTGCACCTTTGCCAGTCGGTAATGGCCAGCCCGACCCTGGACATCTCCTTTGAACAGCATGCACAGCACGCCGGGGCCAGTGTTCGCACCCTGGCGCGGCTGTTTCAGGGCGAACTGGGCACAGGCTTTGCGCAATGGCGGCGTCAGGTGCAACTGGCCACCGCTGCTGCCGAGCTGATTCAGGGCACTGGCGTCAATCAAATCGCACGCTCGTTGGGGTATTCGCCCAGCAGCTTTAGTGACATGTTCCGACGCGAGTTGGGTATGAGTCCTTCTTTGTATGCCACTCGCCAAGGGGGCGGGATCAAGGTTTGACCGATAGGCAGAAGGCATTGGCCGGTTCAGGTTGTTTATCGGTCATACACTGGGCCCTTCAATTCACCACCCGAAGGGCCGAGCATGCACGCACTGCAATTTTCCACAACCGGTGATCTGGCCGCACTGAGCCTGGTTGAACTGCCCGCACCTGTAGCCGCTGCAGACGAGGTACTGGTGCAGGTCAAGGCCGCTGGCCTGAACCCCAGCGATGTGAAGAATGTGCTGGGGCGTTTCCCCTACACCACTTTGCCGCGTATTCCGGGGCGAGACTTTGCCGGGGTCATTGTCGATGGCCCGGCAGCACTGGTAGGGCAAGAGGTGTGGGGCACCGGCAAGGAACTGGGGTTCTATCGTGATGGTTCCCATGCCGGTTATCTGGTCTTGCCGGTTGCAGGCGTCGCGCTCAAGCCCAGGTCCTTGAGCTTTGTTCAGGCCGCCAGCCTGGGCGTGCCCTACACCACGGCCTGGGATGCTTTGCAACGCAGCGGTGTAGGCGCTGACACCTGCTTGTTGGTGATTGGTGCCAACGGTGCTGTAGGCAGCGCGGCCATTGCGTTAGCGAAAGTACTTGGCGCCAGGGTGCTGGCGGCGGTACGTGGCCCGGAGCAGGCCCAGACGTTGCGTGAGCAAGGCATCGAAGTGATTGTGCTGGACAAGCCTGAAGACCTGGCTGCTCAGGTCAATGCCGTGTTTAGCGGGGGGGCTGAAGTCATCTTCGATACCACCGGTCACTGGCTGCCGGCGACTGTCGGGGCGCTGCGGGTTTTTGGCCGGGTCGCCTTCATTGCCGCGCCACTGGACGGCCACGTGCACTTGCCAGCATTGGCGCTATACCGCAAGGGCGGAACCTTGATCGGAGTTAACTCGCTGCTCTACAGCTGTGGCGAATGCGCCCGGATGCTTGATCAATTTGGCCAGTATTTCGACCAGGGCCTGCTGCCCGTACCCAACCAGCTGCAAGAAGCGCGATTGGCCGACGGGCTGGGCAGCTATGCCGAAGTCAATGCAGGAACCTGCGCCAAAGTGGTACTGATCCCGTAGGTGAAATGTGTTGGCGAAACCCCCTGTAGGAGCGAGCTTGTCTCGCGAGCTTTTCAGTGCTGTGTTTGGAGTCTGGAACAGCTCGCGAGGCAAGCTCGCTCCTACAGAGGTTGGGTGGCGGAAGATACGTCAGGTGCTGATGCCTGCCTCGCAGATGTTGATCCCGATGTGGAATGTGTTGGCGAACCCCCTTGTCTCGCGAGCTTTTCAGCGCTGTATCGGCGATCTGGAACAGGGGCGGGTTATGAGGGTTCGTTTATTGGCAGGCCGGCTATTTCATCCATGAATTCATGCAGGAAGCTTTCCAGGCGTTGATGTCTGATTGCAGCCAGGCGGGCGCCTTCCGGGGTTTGAAAGCCTGAGGCCAGCCTGAGCAGCTTGGTATGAAAGTGTTCGATGGTGAAACGCTTGTCTTGATACTCACGCCCGGTCGCCAGCGGGTTGGTGTAGTCATACAGCGCCGACCCCATTCTTCCCGAGACGTAAAAGCAACGGGCTACGCCGATCAGGCCGATGGCATCCAGCCGGTCGCTGTCCTGCAGGATTTTTGCTTCCAGGGTTGTGGGTGTCAGGGCCGCGGAAAAGCTGTGGGTCTGCACGGCATGGGCCACGGCGTTCACTCTCGAATCCGGCCACGACAGGCCGCTCAGGATCCTCGCTGCCCTGTCAGCCGACAGGGTGGACGCCTGAGCCCGTAAAGGTGAGTTCTTTTCGACGGCCACACAGTCATGCAGGAGGGTGGCAGCCAGCAGGATTTCCGGATCGCCGCCTTCTTTGGCCTGGATTACTTGTGCATTGGTCCACACGCGGTGGATGTGCGACAGGTCGTGGGAGCCGTCCCCGTTGTCTTCCGGCAGGAAGGGAAGCAAGGTGTCGGCCAGCGCCTGATAGGGGAAAAATGGCTGTTTGTTCACTGGGCAGATTCCGGTCTGGACAAGTACAGGGTTTATGGCGTCAGCCGCAGGCTGGCCCGGATCCCCAGTACTTCAGCTTCGTTGGCTTTGTAGCCATCGGCCGGGCCGGCGTAGGAAAGGGCGTAGGCATTGCTGTCATGGGTGGCGGCCACCAGCGTCTGGGTGATCACGTGGTTGCCGTTCTGGGTGATTTTGCAGGTGGTTTCCAATGCATCCAGGCCGCCCAGGGTGCTGCTGTGAATTTTGTTACAGGCGCTCTGATAGCCGGCCCCGGCGAAATTCTTTTGCAACGTCTTGCGCATCTGCAGCAGCACCGCCTCCATGTTGACCTTGTGGTCAGGCGTCAATGTGGTCTGGGTCAGTTCCATCACCATTAACGGATCACCGTTGGGGTCATTTTTTACCGCCCGCTGGCGCTGGCCATTGTCATCGGGTGCAGGCGGCACGGCCTGAACCTCCCAGTCGCCGGGCCAGATGATCGTCAGGCTTTCGGCATTCGCCATCGGCAGGGAGAGGGCGGCCAGCAGTCCGATCATTGCGGTGTAACGGTGCGAAACAGTCATGGGCGACAGGCCTTCCGGGCAGTTTTTTGGCAGACATAGTGTATCAATTGGTTTCCAACTGTTGCTTTGACGCGACAGATCATTTTCACCGTTGCTCAGCTAAACCTTTGCTTCTTATGGCGAATCCCCCAGAATCGCGCCCTTCTTATGGTCGGGGCGTTGTCTGTAAGGTGTGTTTTGTCCGCCCCGACCGCGTGGTAACGACCGGCTAGCGGAGATTCGACCGGATGAATGACCAGGCTAACAGCGTCGATGAACGCTTTGACGCGGCACCTGCGACCCTCAGTCGCTGGAGTCGTCATGACACTACCTGGATGCTGGGCCTGTTTGGCACGGCCATTGGCGCAGGTACTTTGTTTTTGCCCATCAATGCCGGGCTTGGCGGCTTTTGGCCGTTATTGATTCTGGCACTGCTGGCATTTCCGATGACGTTTTATGCTCACCGTGGGCTGACCCGTTTCGTACTCTCCGGACGCGAAGGTTCAGACATCACTGATGTGGTTGAAGAGCATTTCGGTCTGCGGGCCGGTGCGCTGATCACGTTGCTGTATTTCTGTGCGATTTTTCCGATTCTGTTGATTTACAGCGTTGCCCTGACCAACACGGTCGGCAGCTTTATGCTCAATCAATTGCATATCACGCCGCCACCCCGGGCTATTTTGTCGCTGGTATTGATTCTCGGCCTGTTGGCCGTTGTGCGTTGCGGTGAACAGGCGATCGTCAAGGCCATGAGCATGATGGTCTATCCGTTCATTGTCGCGCTGTTGTTTTTGGCGGTGTTTCTGATTCCGCACTGGAACGGCGGGATTCTGAGCACGGCAAGCACCCTGCCGGCGCCGTCAGCGTTGCTGCACACCTTGTGGCTGGCGATCCCGGTGATGGTGTTTTCGTTCAACCACTCGCCGATCATTTCGGCCTTCGCCGTTGATCAGAAGCGCCGTTACGGTGCCAATGCTGATGAGCGCAGCTCGCAGATCCTGTCCCGCGCCCACCTGCTGATGGTGGCGATGGTGCTGTTCTTCGTCTTCAGCTGCGTGCTCACGCTGTCACCTGAACAGCTGGCTGAAGCCAAGGCGCAGAACCTGTCGATCCTGTCCTACCTGGCCAATCATTTCAGCAACCCGACCATTGCCTTTGCCGCACCGTTGATAGCATTTGTGGCGATTGCCAAGTCGTTCCTGGGCCACTACATCGGCGCCAGTGAAGGCCTTAAAGGTCTGGTGTTGAAAACCGGCAAGCGCCCGGCAGAGAAAACCCTGGACCGCATGACTGGCGCGTTCATGCTGGTGGTGTGCTGGGCAGTTGCCACGCTTAACCCGAGCATCCTGGGCATGATCGAAACCCTGGGCGGCCCGGTGATCGCGGCCATCCTGTTCCTGATGCCGATGTATGCCATTCGCCGCGTTCCGGCCATGCGCCAGTACTCGGGCAAGATCTCCAACGTGTTTGTCACTGCAGTTGGCCTGGTGGCTATTTCGTCGCTGGTGTACTCGCTGATTCCTTGATTGTGCCCCGTCTGTTGCCGCCGTCCTGTGCGGCATCAGGCGGGTGATTGGCCCTCGCAAGCCGCTCAAGGCTTGAGTCTGGCCAGCGCTGCGAATATGATTGCGACCCATTCCTATTCGCAGTTGTTGCCCAGTACGCACCGAGGGTTCCCGTGTCGCCATCCCCGTCGAACCCGTCGCTGTTGCATTCAGACGTTCACGCCCTCTATAGCGACCATCACCGCTGGCTGGTGAGCTGGTTGCGCCGGCGCCTGCGCGATACCGACAATGCTGCGGACATGGCGCACGACACCTTTCTTTATGTACTGGGCAAACCGGAGCAGGTTGCGCATTTGCGTGAGCCCCGCGCCTGGTTGAGCAGCATCGCCAAAGGCTTGTTGATTGACCGCTTTCGTCGCCAGCAAGTCGAGCGCGCCTATCTGCACGCCATCGCCAATTTGCCGGAGCAGGATGTGCCTTCGCCCCAGGAGCGCCTGATCCTTCTGCAAACCCTGACCCGCATTGATGCTTTGCTCGACGGCCTGAGGCCCAGGGTGCGGACTGCCTTCTTGCTGTCGCGCCTGGAAGGCCTTGGCTATCAAGCAATAGCCGGGCGCCTGGGGGTCAGCGTGAGTTCAGTGGAGAAGTACATGGCCACGGCTATCCGCCACTGTTTTCTGGCGCGTAACAGCCTTTGAGCCGCAGGGAAACCGGTGGCCCGGTACAGGTGACGTTCACCCCGCAGGTGCTCGATCAGGCGATTGAGTGGTTGGTCAAAACCGGGTCCGGAGCGGCGTCACCCCGGGTGCATACGGAGTGTGAGCAGTGGCGTGCTGCAGACGCCAGCCATGAGGCCGCCTGGCAAGCGCTGCAAGTCGCCGAATCGACCTTTCGCCTGGCCTCGACGCTGCCCGGCGGCGTGGCCCTCGAAACCCTGGCCGGGAGTGACCGGCTGCGCTCGCGTCGCCAGACCCTCAAAGTGCTTGGTTTAGGCCTGCTGGGGGCCGGGGCGGGCGGGTTGCTGGTGCAACAACCCTGGCGCACCTTTGGCGCCGATTACACAACCGGCGTGGGTGAGCGAAGGCTGTTCAACCTGGCTGACGGTACGCGTTTGCAGCTCAATACCGACAGTGCTGCTGATGTGCTGTTCAGTGAGCAACAGCGGCTGGTGGTGTTGCGTACTGGCGAGATCTTTATCCGCACGGGGGGCGATTCTGACTTTGCCCCGGGCCGTCGACCGTTTTGGGTACAGACCCGTGAGGCGCAATTACAGGCCATCGGCACGGCTTTCGATGTGCGTCAGGAGTCAGCAGGCACGCGTCTGATGGTCGAAGAGGGAGTCGTGGCAGTGCATCGGCCCCATTCCGGGCCGCCGCTGTTGGTGCAGGCGGGCAGCGAGTACCTGATCGATGCGCGCTCGGCACAGTTACAGGTCTCGCCCGGGTTGTATGCCAGTGGCTGGGCGCGAGGAGCACTGGTGGCCAGGCAAATGTCCTTGCAAGACCTGGCGGGCGAACTGTCACGCTATCGCCATGGCTGGCTGAACTGCGATCCGGCTGTGGTGCAGTTGCGGGTCTCGGGCGTGTTCCAGCTCGAACACATTGATCTGGCGCTGGATAGCCTGAGCCAGTCGCTGGCGGTACGCATTGAACGCAGAACGCGTTTCTGGACGCGGATCGTGGCGGCCTGAGGAATCAGCTTGCTGGCGATGGGATCAGCTCAATCCTGCAGACAAACCCGGTTGCCGGCATCGCTGGCAAGCCAGCTCCCACAATGGTGGCTTTGATGGGGGCGGACCTTGTAGGAGCCAGCTTGCTGGCGATGGGATCAGCTCAATCCTGCAGACAAACCCGGTTGCCGGCATCGCTGGCAAGCCAGCTCCCACAATGGTGGCTTTGATGGGGGCGGACCTTGTAGGAGCCAGCTTGCTGGCGATGGGATCAGCTCAATCCTGCAGACAAACCCGGTTGCCGGCATCGCTGGCAAGCCAGCTCCCACAATGGTGGCCTTGATGGGGGCGGACCTTGTAGGAGCCAGCTTGCTGGCGATGGGATCAGCTCAATCCTGCATACAAACCCGGTTGCCGGCATCGCTGGCAAGCCAGCTCCCACAATGGTGGCTTTGATGGGGGGCGGATCTTGTAGGAGCCAGCTTGCTGGCGATGGGATCAGCTCAATCCTGCAGACAAACCGGTTGCCGGCATCGCTGGCAAGCCAGCTCCCACAATGGTGGCTTTGATGGAGGCGGACCTTGTAGGAGCCAGCTTGCTGACGATGAGATCAGCTCAATCCTGCAGGCAAACCCGGTTGCCGGCATCGCTGGCAAGCCAGCTCCCACAATGGTGGCCTTGATGGGGGCATACCTTGTAGGAGCCAGCTTGCTGGCGATGGGATCAGCTCAATCCTGTAGACAAACCCGGTTGCCGGCATCGCTGGCAAGCCAGCTCCCACAATGGTGGCTTTGATGGGGGCATACCTTGTAGGAGCCAGCTTGCTGGCGATGGGATCAGCTCAATCTTGCAGGCAAACCCGGTTGCCGGCATCGCTGGCAAGCCGGCTCCCACAATGGTGGCTTTGATGGAGGCGGACCTTGTAGGAGCCAGCTTGCTGGCGATGGGATCAGCTCAATCTTGCAGGCAAACCCGGATCGGCGTTGTGGGAATAGGAATTAATCGCAAATTTATTTGCGGGTTTTCGGGCGTCCTTCGACAAATAGGGCATAGGACCATTTAATTGCAGGAGCCCCACGCCAATGTCCCGTGTTTTTCGCAACCTTCCTTTGTCGTCGCGCAACCGTTTAGCCATCGCCTTGCACGCCGTTTTACTGGGCAGCGGCGTGCTGACGGTCGCGCAGCCGGTCACAGCCGCGCCTGTCAGCGCGCAGCGCAGCTTTGATGTGCCGGCTAGCGATCTGCAGGAGTCGTTAAATATATTTGCCCAGCAGGCCAATATTTCCCTGCCTTACGACCCCGCGCTGGTGAGTAACAAACAGGCTCCCGCCCTCAAGGGCCGATTTGATGTGGCGCAGGGCTTGCAACGCCTGCTCGGCGGCAGCGGCCTGACCGCCACCGAAAGCGCCGAGGGTGTGTGGACTCTGTACCCGCTGACGTCCGGCGGGGCTGACGGGCAATTGCAACTGCAAGCCACCAGCGTAACGGGGCAGGTATTAGGTGCTACCACTGAAGGCAGCCATTCCTACACCACCGGGGAAACAAGCACCGCCACCAGGCTGGCGCTTTCGCTGCGAGAAACACCGCAATCGGTCACGGTCATCACCCGTCAGCAAATGACTGATCAAGGCTTGGGCAGCATCGCCCAGGTGCTGGGGCAAACCCCGGGGATCACGGTGGTGCATGACGATAGCGAGCGATTCAACTTCTACTCCCGTGGCTTCACCCTGGATAACTTTCAGTACGACGGCGTGCCGACCTCGGATTTCACTACTAATACCAATGGCCTGGGCATGCGCGACATGGCGATTTACGACCGGGTTGAAGTAGTGCGCGGCGCAACAGGGTTGATGAGCGGGGTGGGCAGCCCGTCCGGCGCGGTGAACCTGGTGCGCAAGCGTCCAACCAAAGAGTTTCAGGGGTATGTGGCCGGCAGCGGCGGCTCCTGGGACCGCTATCGCAGTGAACTGGACCTGTCGGGCCCGCTTACTGAAAACGGTGCGGTGCGCGGCCGGATTGTCGCGGCCCGTGAAGATGGCCGCTCCTTTATCGATCGCTATTCCTCCACCAAGGATGTGTTCTACGGTATCGGCGAAGCCGACCTGAGCGATGACACCACCGCCTATGCGGGCATCGACTATCAACGCATCAACTCCAATGGCTCAAGCTTTGGTCAATTACCGCTGTATTACAGCGACGGCAGCCGAACCCACTTCAAGCGCTCGACCAATCCGGCGGCGAAATGGGCGTATGCCGACAGCGAAAGCACCAAATACTTCGCCGGGGTAGAACAGCGTTTTGCCAGCGACTGGCTGCTCAAGGTCGAGGCCAGCCACTGGAAAGGCAATACCGAACAGCTACAAGGCAACATCGTGGGCTGGGGGCCGTTCCCGGACAAAACCACCGGTCAAGCGCAGTTCATGAGCGGTACCAAAACCTTCGAAATAAACACGGACACCCTGGACGCCTATGCCACCGGGCCATTTGAGTTGTTGGGCCGCAGCCATGAGCTGGTGCTGGGGGTTAACGTCAGCAACCGCCGTACCGACTATCTGGCCATGAATGCCGATGATGTGACCATCAACTATCAAGACTGGAACAACGACGCGCCACGCCCTGCTGATTTAAGCCGCGGCTTAAAGCAAAGGTATAAAACCAGAGAGTCAGCGGCCTACGGCGCGTTGCGCTTGAAGCCCACGGATGATTTGTCGGTCATTCTCGGGACACGGGTGGTGGACTACGACCGCAAGGGGTCCATGACCTACAACGCCGAGCAAACAACGCCGACCACGGATAACTCGAAAACATCTGGGAAAATGATCCCTTACGCGGGCATCGTCTACGACCTGAATGAAAACCACTCGGTCTTTGCCAGCTATACCGATATTTTCACCCCGCAAAGTTACTTTGACCGTGATGACAAAGTCCTGGCACCGATGACCGGACAGAGCTATGAAACAGGATTGAAGTCGGAATATTTCGGCGGCGCCCTCAACACCAGCTTTGCACTGTTCCTGATCAAGCAGGACAACTACGCCCAATACGACGGCGTGCGCTCCAACGGCGAAGAGGCCTACAAGGCCATCAGCGGGACAAAAACCAAAGGCTTTGAGGCTGAAATCTCCGGCGAAATCATGAGCGGCTGGCAGTTGCTCGCGGGCTATACCTACGCCCAGCCACGGGACAAGGACGGCAAACGGATCAACAGTAACCACCCTGAGCAGTTGTTCAAGCTGGCGACCAGTTATCAGCTCGACGGCGACCTTAAAGACCTGACGGCCGGCGGTAATGTGGCGTGGCAAGGCTCGACCTACACCGAGCTGGATTCCTCGATCAAGGCTGATGCCAAGGAGGGCAGCTTCGCGGTGGTGGGCTTGATGGCCCGCTATGAGATCAACCGCAACCTCAGCGCTACGGTCAATCTCAACAACGTGTTCGACCGCGAATACCTCAGCGGTTACGGGCTGTATTCGACCTATTACTACGGCGATCCACGCAATCTGATGCTGGGGATGAAGTACAGCTTCTGACGCAATGCTTTGCGCTTTCTGTAGGAGCGAGCTTGCTCGCGATCTTTTCCTGCGCAGCACCTCAAATCGTCAAAAGCTCGCGAGCAAACTCGCTCCTACCGGCGAGTTCGCTCATGCGGTGAGCGGCATTCAGCTATGGTTGGTTCAGCCAGGCGGCTGCAGGCGCAACATCTGATCTGCGTCAAGACTGTCTGAGCGCACCGGCATAGGCTGAGCTCAACCCATGGGAGGTAGTGACTGATGAGCATCATCGTAACCGGGGCCGCCGGTTTTATCGGCAGCAACCTGGTGAAGGCACTTAACCGGCGCGGTGAGCGTGACATCATTGCCGTGGACGATCTGACTGAAGGCGATAAGTGCCGCAATCTGGCGGACTGTGATATCGAGGACTACATCGATAAACGCGAATTCGTGCATCGTTTTTCCAACCGTCAGTTGGGTGATATACGCGCCGTGCTGCATCAGGGCGCATGCTCCAGTACGGTTGAAAGTGACGGCCGGTTGATGATGGACAACAACTACCGTTACAGCTGTGACGTGCTGCAAGCCTGCCAGGAGCAATCGACTGCTTTTATTTATGCCTCCTCGGCTGCGGTCTATGGCGCCAACCGGGATTTTCGCGAAGTTCGCGAGTGTGAGCGGCCGCTGAACGTTTACGCCTACTCCAAATTTCTCTTCGACCAGTACGTGCGCCGGCTACTGCCCAGGGCGCGCAGCCAGATTGTGGGTTTGCGCTACTTCAATGTGTACGGCCCGCGCGAGCAACACAAAGGGCAAATGGCCTCGATGGTCTGGCATTGCTTCAACCAGTACCGCGAGCATGGTCATGTCGAGTTGTTTGGTGAGTACGGCGGCTACCCGGCAGGCGGGCACATGCGCGATTTTGTCGCGGTGGAGGATGTGGTCAAGGTCAATTTGCACTGGCTCGATCACCCGCACACCAGTGGTATTTTTAACCTGGGTACCGGTGTGGCCCGTACGTTCAACGATCTGGCGCTGGCGACAATCAACTGTTTGCGTGGGGCAGCGGGGCGGCCGCCCTTGACCCTGGAAACGGCAGCCCTTGAAGGGGCGTTGCGCTATTTCGAATTCCCTGAAGAGCTCAAGAGCAAATATCAGGTTTACACCTGTGCCGACCTGAGTCAGTTGCGTGAGGCGGGGTATGGCGAGCCGATGGCGGGTCTGGAGGCGGGCGTGGAACGCTATTGCAGGAGTCTGCTGATTCGCTGAACACCCCTGTGGGAGCGGGCAAGTCCGCTCCCACAGGTTTTGTGCTGCTGCGCCTGCGGGAGAGGCGCGGGTTACTTGGCGGTTAACAATGCCTCGAGTTTTTCCTGGTCGCGGGCGAACTGGCGGATGCCCTCGGCCAGTTTCTCGGTGGCCATTGCGTCTTCGTTGGAGGCCCAGCGGAACTGCGCTTCGTTCAGGCTCTGGCGTGGTTCGCCCTGATGGCCCGGGCTCAATTTGCGCTCCAGTTGGCCTTGGTCCAGTGCCAGTTTTTCCAGCAGGTCCGGGCTGATGGTCAGGCGGTCGCAACCGGCCAGCTGTTCGATCTGGTTCAGGTTACGGAAGCTGGCACCCATGACCACGGTCTTGTAGTCATTGGCTTTGTAGTAGTTGTAGATGCGGGTCACGGACTGCACACCCGGATCATCCGAGCCTGTGTAGTCAATGCCGGTGGATTTTTTGTACCAGTCGTAGATCCGGCCCACGAACGGCGAAATCAGGAACACCCCGGCATCGGCACAGGCAGCAGCCTGGGCAAACGAGAACAGCAGGGTCAGGTTGGTTTGAATGCCGTCATTTTCCAGTTTTTCAGCGGCACGGATGCCTTCCCAGGTCGAGGCGAGCTTGATCAGTACCCGGTCGCGGCCCACGCCGGCCTTGTCGTAAAGCTCGACCAACTGGTTGGCTTTTTTCAGCAAGGCATATTCGTCGAACGACAGGCGTGCATCGACTTCGGTCGAAATACGGCCCGGAATGACCTTCAAGATACCGCTACCAACCGAGACCGCGAAGTGGTCGCAGGCCAGGCCAACATCACCGTTTGCGTGGGCGATGGCGTTTTTCAGCAGCTCGGCATAACCCGGCATGGCTGCGGCTTTAAGCAGCAGGGATGGATTGGTGGTGGCATCAACAGGTTTGAGGCGGGTAATCGCGTCGAGGTCGCCGGTGTCTGCGACCACGGTGGTGAACTGCTTGAGTTGTTCCAGCTTGGAAGTCATGAGCGTCTCTGTCGGAAAGGTATTAATGGCTGTACAGATTGAGTGCGTAGTCGATCAAAAGTTCGTTAAACCCAAGCTGGCAGAATGCCGCCGAACACCTTGGTTGTGCAACTGATCGTGCGATTTAATCTGTGCAAAGGGCCATTCTCCTCGATTCAGAGTTCCAGCGTGTACCGGTCTGGCTTGCGGCTTTGTGGCTCGCTCATCTGCACTGCGTTGATCTTTTTACCCGTGGCGCGTTCAACCCGGCGCGCCACTTCAGGGTCATCGGCAAAGGGGATCAGGCTGGCCTCGTCGATATCGCTTTGGGTTTTATGTTTCAAACACCAGCTGATGGCGCAATAGAGGCTGATGACGGCTGCGCAATTGAGGGCTATTTCGATCATGTCCAGCGCTCCTTGTTGGATAGCACCCGGCGCAGGTCCGGCGACCTGCGTCGGGTGAGGGTCAAGCTATCTGTGCCGTCAGCTCGGCTTGCTTGAGGTTGGCCACGCGTACTGTCCGCCACACGTTCCAGCACATCAGCAGCATGCCGCTGAGGAAGAACAGCCCGCCCACCAGACGAACGACGTAGCCCGGGTGGCTGGCGGTCAACGACTCTACGAACGAATAGGTCAGGGTGCCGTCGTCGTTGATCGCGCGCCACATCAGGCCCTGGGTGATGCCGTTGACCCACATCGAGGCGATGTACAGCACGGTGCCGATGGTCGCCAGCCAGAAGTGCAGGTTGATCAGCCCAATGCTGTACATCTGCTCGCGGCCGAAGATCTTCGGAATCATGTGATAGAGCGCGCCGAAGGTGATCATCGCCACCCAGCCCAAAGCGCCGGCGTGGACGTGGCCGATGGTCCAGTCGGTGTAGTGGGAGAGGGCGTTGACAGTCTTGATTGCCATCATCGGCCCTTCAAAGGTCGACATGCCGTAGAACGCCAGGGACAGCACCAGAAACCGCAGGATCGGGTCGGTGCGCAATTTATGCCAGGCCCCCGAAAGGGTCATCATGCCGTTGATCATGCCGCCCCAGCTCGGGGCCAGCAGGATGATCGACATGGCCATGCCCAGCGACTGCGCCCAGTCAGGCAGTGCGGTGTAGTGCAGGTGATGGGGCCCGGCCCAGATATAGAGAGTGATCAGCGCCCAAAAATGCACAATCGAGAGGCGATAAGAGTAGATCGGCCGGCCGGCCTGTTTCGGCACAAAGTAGTACATCATCCCGAGAAAGCCGGTGGTCAGGAAAAATCCTACTGCGTTATGCCCATACCACCACTGCACCATGGCGTCGGTGGCCCCGGCATACACCGGATAAGACTTGAACCAGTCCACCGGAATCGCCAGGTGGTTGACCACGTGCAGCATGGCAATCACCAGAATAAAGGCGCCAAAAAACCAGTTGCCGACGTAGATATGTCTGGTTTTGCGCTGCACCACGGTGGTGAAGAACACGATGGCGTAGGCGACCCAGACCACGGTCAGCCACACGGCACCGGTGAATTCTATTTCTGCGTATTCCTTGGTTGTGGTGTAGCCCAGCGGCAGGGTGACCAGCATGATCACGATCACTGATTGCCAGCCCCAAAAGGTGAAGGCCGCCAGCTTGTCTGAGAATAACCGCACCTGACAGGTGCGCTGCACCGCGTAATAGCTGGCGGCAAACTGTGCGCTGCCGGCAAAGCCGAAAATCACCAGGCTGGTGTGCAGGGGTCGCAGGCGGCCGAAGGTGGTCCAGGGCAGGTCCAGGTTCATTTGCGGCCAGACCAGTTGCGAGGCGATCCACACGCCCATGGCCATGCCGACCACCCCCCAGACTACCGTCATGATGGCGAATTGGCGGACGACCTTATAGTTATAGGCCTGCCCGTTTAGTGCTGTGCTCATGCTCAAGTCTTCCACGGTTCAAAGTCCTGCCAGGCCTGGTGGTCTGGCGCTGGGTGAACTCTAGGAAGTTGGCCAGAAACAAAACAGATTCAGGGGGATAGAATTAATACGGAGCAGATATAAAGGCATATTCATGAGCTTTTTTTATTATCTGATCTGCTTTTTTATAGCTGTATGTTTTTTTAATTGATCTGAGCTGTGCCGTTTCGGCTCTGTTGTCATGGGGAATCGGTGCCCAAGCCAGCGCTTTTGGGGAGGATTAGCTATAACTACTCTTCGCACACAAAATGTTACGTTCTCCACGGGAGCCACAAAATGAAGCTAGGGCTGATGATGGGTACCTTGTGTATTGCCTCACTCGGGGTAGTCGGTTGTGCAAGCAAGGTCCAGCAGCCGGATGAATACTCCGGTTTTTTGAAGGATTACAGCCGTCTTAAAGAAGCCAAATCGCCTTCGGGCGCTGAAGTAATGCGCTGGATCGATCCAAAGCTGAATGTGAACAAGTACACCAGCGTCTATATCGAGCCAAGCCAGCTCTACCCGGCGCCGAAA
Organism: Pseudomonas sp. TWR2-1-1; assembly: GCF_049897045.1. Lineage (NCBI taxonomy): Bacteria > Pseudomonadati > Pseudomonadota > Gammaproteobacteria > Pseudomonadales > Pseudomonadaceae > Pseudomonas > Pseudomonas sp. TWR2-1-1. The sequence continues at coordinate 124,715 of NZ_JAFCVM010000004.1, read as the reverse complement.
CCGACGGAGAAGATCCCGCAAAGCACTTTGAACGGTATCACCAGCTACTACGATCAAGCGCTCAAGCGTGAACTCAGCAAGTCATTGCCCTTGGCCAGTGCCCCCGGGCCGGGCGTGATTGTGCTGCGGCCAGCGATCACTGCCGTGAGCAGCGAGACCGAGAGCCTGGCACCTTACGAATATATTCCGGTAGCGCTGGTGGCAGCGGCGGTCAGTACTGCGTCGGGTATCCGCGATCAGGAAACCCAGCTGGCAACCGAAGCGGTGTTTATTGACGGGCAAAACCAGCAAGTTGTCGCGCAGGTGGTGCGCAAAGGCATCGGCAAGCCGCTGGCGAACAGCAGCCAGGCGATGAAGCCGGATGACGTGAAAAAAGTGATTGATGGCTGGGCATCCGATCTTCATCAGTCGTACCTGAAACTTAAAAATCAGTAACACACCTCAGGCAATGCAGCGAATCGGGGCTGTTTGCATTGCCTGACGGCCCGTTTTCGCTGACGCCTTTGCCGAGCCTGTCTTCAGGTCGTAACCCGATCCATGACAATTTACGTGCGGGCCGTAGGTCGGCTGCCTGATTCGTGTTTAACTTCGGCCTCTTCAAAAACCGTTAAGAAGGACATCGTTCATGGCTCAAGTGACGCTTAAAGGCAACCCTGTTCAAGTCAAAGGCGAACTGCCAGCAGTAGGTTCCAAGGCGCCGGCGTTTTCGCTGGTAGCAGGTAATTTGTCCGATGTGACATTGGCCAGCCTTGCGGGCAAACGCAAAGTGCTGAACATCTTCCCGAGCGTTGATACTCCGACCTGCGCGACTTCGGTGCGCACGTTCAACGCCAAGGCCAACGAACTGGCCAACACCGTGGTGCTGTGCATCTCGGCTGACCTGCCGTTTGCCCAGGCCCGTTTCTGCGGTGCCGAAGGTCTGGAAAACGTACAGAACCTGTCGACCCTGCGCGGTCGTGAGTTCATCGAGAACTACGGCGTGGCAATCGCTGATGGTCCGTTGGCTGGTCTGACTGCCCGCGCGGTAGTCGTGCTGGACGAAAACGACAACGTGCTTTACAGCGAGCTGGTTAAAGAAATCGCTGAAGAGCCGAACTACGAAGCAGCACTGGCTGCTTTGAAGTAAGTCGCAGCGCTACCTAAAAAACGGCCCGGCATTTATTGCCCGGCCGTTTTTTTGTGGGCTGCTACAAATAACTCTGCAGGCGTGGAGCCCGGCCCGGTGTAAATGTCACACCCGTCGGTTAAAACCGAACCGCCCCCCACTGCTGCGGCAGACGATTAACAGGATTGCAGGGCAAACCCATGGCCTTGACACCGCTATAACGTAAATACCCGGTAAAGAACCTTTTCATAACCGTGCGCACTGCTTATCTTTCAGCCTCCTGATAATAAGCGCTCGCCGCCCAATGGTTGATCATTCAATGCAATCGTCTGTTTCCCACAAATCTCGTCGCTGGCTGTTTGGCCTGCTGGTCCTGTTGATCGTTGTTGCCCTGTGCTGGTGGCTGTGGCCATCCGCCTCGAAAAAGGCAGCGACTGCTCAGCCCGCCGGGCACACCAGCAAGTCGGGGATGATGCGTCCCGGATTCGGCGGTTCGACCCAGGCCGTGCCGGTTCGGGTTTCAGAAGTGACGCGGGGTGATTTTCCGGTCTACTACAAGGCGCTGGGCACGGTAACCGCGCTCAACACGATCAATGTACGCAGCCGGGTAGCAGGCGAGCTGGTCAAGGTCTATTTCAAGGAAGGGCAGATGGTCAAGGCTGGCGAACTGCTGGCTGAAATCGACCCGCGCAGCTATCAAAACGCCTTGCTCCAGGCCGAAGGCACGCTGTTGCAGAACCAGGCCCAGTTGAAAAACGCCCAGGTCGATGTGCAGCGCTATCGTGGCCTGTACGCTGAAGACAGTATCGCCAAGCAGACCCTGGACACCGCAGAAGCACTGGTCGGCCAGTATCAGGGTACGGTCAAGACCAATCAGGCAGCGGTCAACGACGCCAAGCTGAATCTGGACTTCACCAAGATTCGCGCTCCGATCACCGGCCGTGTGGGCCTGCGTCAACTGGACGTCGGCAACCTGGTGGCGGCCAACGACACCACCGCGCTGGTGGTGATCACCCAGACCGAGCCGATTGTGGTCAGCTTCACCTTGCCCGAGAAGGACCTTGCCCTGGTGCTTGAGCGTTATCGCAGCGGCGCCAAGTTGCCGGTACAGGCCTGGAACCGTGGCGACACCCAGGAGCTGGCGACAGGGGTGTTGAGCAGTATCGATAACCAGATTGATATCACCACCGGCACCTTGAAGTTCAAGGCCCTGTTCGATAACCGCGATCAGGTGTTGTTCCCCAATCAGTTCGTTAACGTGCACCTGCTGGCCGACACTCTGAAAAATGTGGTCCTGGCCCCGACCGCAGCGATTCAGTACGGCACCAACGGTTCGTTCGTCTATGTGATGGACGGCGACAAAAAGGTCAAGATTCGCAGCATCAAGGCCGGTGTCACCGACGGTGATGTGACGGTGATCGAACAAGGCCTCGAGCCCGGCGATCGCGTAGTGCTTGAAGGCACAGACCGCCTGCGTGATGGCGGTGCGGTGGAAGTGGTCAACGACAGCACCGAGGTGCCGGCCACTCCGGCGCAGCACCTGCAAGGCGGGTCTGAAGCCGATGCAACGGCTGATGGCAAGGGCAAGGCCCACGAATGAATCTGTCGCGGCTGTTTATCCTGCGCCCGGTCGCAACCACGCTATGCATGCTCGCCATCGTGTTGTCCGGGATCATCGCCTATCGCTTGTTGCCAGTATCGGCCTTGCCCCAGGTCGATTACCCGACCATCCGCGTAATGACGCTCTATCCGGGTGCCAGCCCGGATGTCATGACCAGTGCGGTGACTGCACCGCTTGAGCGTCAGTTCGGGCAAATGCCGGGCCTGACGCAAATGGCCTCCACCAGCTCCGGCGGTGCTTCGGTGCTGACCCTGCGTTTTAACCTCGACATCAATATGGATGTCGCCGAGCAGCAGGTGCAGGCCGCGATCAATGCCGCCAGCAACCTGCTGCCCAAGGATCTGCCGGCGCCACCGGTGTACAACAAGGTCAACCCGGCGGATACCCCGGTGTTGACCCTGGCGATCACCTCCAAAACCATGCTGTTGCCCAAACTCAATGATCTGGTCGACACCCGCATGGCGCAAAAGATCGCCCAGATCAGCGGCGTCGGCATGGTCAGCATTGCCGGCGGTCAACGCCAGGCGGTGCGCATCAAGGTCAACCCTGAAGCGCTGGCCGCCAACGGTTTGAACCTGGCGGACGTGCGCACCCTGATCGGTGCCTCCAACGTCAACCAGCCCAAGGGCAACTTTGACGGCCCGACCCGGGTGTCGATGCTGGACGCCAATGACCAGCTGAAAACCCCGCAGGAATATGCCGAGCTGATCCTTGCCTACAACAACGGCGCGCCGTTGCGGCTCAAGGATGTGGCGGAAATTGTCGATGGCGCCGAAAACGAACGTCTCGCCGCCTGGGCCAACGAAAACCAGGCCGTGTTGCTGAATATTCAGCGCCAGCCGGGCGCCAACGTGATTGAAGTGGTGGACCGGATCAAGGCGTTGCTGCCAAGCATCACCGACAACCTGCCGGCCGGTATCGACGTTACCGTCCTCACCGACCGCACCCAGACCATCCGCGCCTCGGTGCGCGATGTGCAGTTTGAATTGCTGATCGCCATCGCGCTGGTGGTGATGGTGACGTTCCTGTTTCTGCGTCGCGCCAGCGCCACCCTGATCCCTTCGATTGCCGTGCCGCTGTCGCTGGTGGGCACCTTTGGTGTGATGTACCTGGCGGGATTCTCGATCAATAACCTGACGCTGATGGCCCTGACCATCGCCACTGGTTTTGTGGTCGATGACGCCATCGTGATGCTGGAAAACATTTCGCGTTACATCGAAGAGGGCGACAGCCCGATGCAGGCCGCGCTCAAGGGGGCCAAGCAAATCGGCTTTACCCTGATCTCGCTGACGCTGTCGCTGATTGCGGTATTGATTCCGCTGTTGTTTATGGCTGATGTGGTGGGGCGCCTGTTTCGCGAGTTTGCGATTACCCTGGCGGTGGCGATTCTGCTGTCGCTGGTGGTCTCGCTCACACTCACGCCCATGATGTGTGCGCGCCTGCTCAAAGCCGAACCCAAGGAAGAAGAGCAGGGGCGGTTCTACCGCGCCAGTGGTGCCTTCATTGACTGGATGATCGCCCGCTACGCCAGCATGTTGCAGTGGGTCCTCAGGCATCAGCCGCTGACCCTGCTGGTGGCCATCGGTACTCTGGCGCTGACGGTGGTGCTGTACATGGTGGTGCCCAAGGGCTTCTTCCCGGTGCAGGACACCGGGGTGATCCAGGGCATCTCCGAAGCGCCGCAGTCCATCTCGTTCAGTGCCATGAGCCAGCGTCAGCAAGAGTTGGCCCGGATCATTCTGCAAGACCCGGATGTCGAGAGCCTGTCGTCCTACATCGGGGTGGACGGGGATAACCCGACACTCAACAGCGGGCGCATGCTGATCAACCTCAAGCCCCATAGCGAGCGCAGCGAAAGTGCCGCGCAAGTGATTGAGCGCCTGCAGCCGCAACTGGACCAGCTGGTGGGTATTCGACTGTACATGCAGCCGGTGCAGGACCTGACCATCGAGGACCGCGTCAGCCGTACGCAATACCAGTTCAGCCTGTCCTCCCCGGACGCCGAGATGCTCAGCACCTGGAGCCAGAAACTGGTGACGGCGCTGAACAATCAGCCCGAGTTGACCGATGTGGCCAGCGACCTGCAGGACAAGGGCCTGCAGGTGTTCCTGGTGATTGACCGCGATGCGGCTTCACGCCTTGGTGTGTCGGTGGCCAACATCACCGATGCGCTGTATGACGCCTTTGGTCAGCGCCAGATTTCCACCATTTACACCCAGGCCAGCCAGTACCGCGTGGTGCTGCAGGCCCGGGACGGCGAGAAAATCGGCCCCCAGGCGCTGGAGCAGATCCACGTCAAAACCACCGATGGCGGCCAGGTCCGGTTATCGAGCCTGGCCAAGGTCGAAGAGCGCCAGGCACAACTGGCGATCTCTCATATCGGCCAGTTCCCTTCGGTGATGGTGTCGTTCAACCTGGCGCCGGGCGTTGCCCTGGGGCAAGCGGTCGAGTTGATCGATCAGGTGCAGAAAGACATCGGCATGCCGGTAGGGGTGAAGACCGAGTTCCAGGGCGCAGCCCAGGCCTTCCAGGCCTCGTTGTCGAGCACACTGCTGCTGATTCTGGCGGCAGTGGTGACCATGTACATCGTGCTCGGCGTGCTTTACGAGAGCTACATCCACCCGATCACCATCCTCTCGACCTTGCCCTCGGCAGCGGTCGGGGCCTTGCTGGCCTTGATCCTGAGTGGCAATGACCTTGGGATGATTGCCATCATCGGCATCATCTTGTTGATCGGTATCGTAAAAAAGAACGCGATCATGATGATCGACTTCGCCCTCGACGCCGAACGCAATCAGGGCATGGCCCCCGAGCAAGCGATCTATCAGGCCGCACTGCTGCGCTTCCGGCCGATTTTGATGACCACTCTGGCGGCGCTGTTCGGTGCCATACCGCTGATGCTGGCCACCGGCTCCGGCGCAGAGTTGCGACAGCCACTGGGGCTGGTGATGGTCGGCGGTCTGCTGGTGAGCCAGGTGCTGACCCTGTTTACCACCCCGGTGATCTACCTGTACTTCGATCGACTGGGCCGCCGCTGGCGGGGTGATGCGGCTTCGTCCGAGCAGGCGTCGGTATGAACCTGTCCGGTCCGTTCATCAAACGTCCCGTGGCGACCATGCTCCTGAGCCTGGCCATCATGTTGCTGGGCGGGGTGAGTTTTGGGTTGTTGCCGGTGTCGCCGCTGCCGCAGATGGATTTCCCGGTCATCGTGGTGTCGGCCAGCCTGCCGGGCGCCAGCCCCGAGGTGATGGCGTCCACGGTCGCCACCCCGCTGGAACGTTCCTTCGGCGCGATTGCCGGGGTCAACACCATGAGCAGCCGCTCGAGTCAGGGCTCGACCCGGGTCATCCTGCAGTTCGATCAGGACCGCGACATCAACGGCGCCGCCCGCGAAGTGCAGGCGGCGATCAATGCTTCGCGCAACCTGTTGCCCAGCGGCATGAAAAGCATGCCGACCTATAAAAAGGTCAACCCGTCCCAGGCCCCGATCATGGTGCTGTCGCTGACTTCCGACGTGCTGTCCAAGGGCGAGCTGTACGACCTGGCCTCGACCATCCTGTCCCAGAGCCTGTCTCAGGTGCCGGGCGTGGGCGAAGTGCAGATCGGCGGCAGCTCGCTGCCTGCGGTGCGCATCGAACTGGAGCCGCAACTGCTCAACCAGTACGGTGTGGCGCTGGATGACGTGCGCAACACCATTGCCAACGCCAACGTACGCCGGCCCAAGGGCGCGGTGTCCGATGGCGATCGCAACTGGCAGATCCAGGCCAATGACCAGCTGGAAAAAGCCAAGGATTACGAACCGCTGATCATTCGCTACCAGGACGGTGCAGCCTTGCGCCTGAGCCATGTAGCCAAGGTTCAGGACAGCGTTGAAGACCGCTACAACAGTGGTTTTTTCAACAACGATGCGGCCGTATTGCTGGTGGTCAACCGCCAGGCCGGGGCCAACATCATCGAGACCGTGAACGCGATCAAGGCCCAGTTGCCTGCACTGCAGGCGGTGTTGCCGGCCAGCGTCAAACTGAACCTGGCCATGGATCGCTCGCCGGTGATCAAGGCCACCTTGCACGAAGCCGAGATGACCCTGCTGATTGCCGTGGCGCTGGTGATTCTGGTGGTGTTCCTGTTTCTGGGTAACTTCAGGGCCTCGCTGATTCCGACCCTGGCGGTGCCGGTATCGCTGGTGGGCACCTTTGCCATCATGTACCTGTACGGTTTCTCGCTGAACAACCTGTCGCTGATGGCCCTGATTCTGGCCACCGGGCTGGTGGTGGATGATGCCATCGTGGTGCTGGAGAACATCTCGCGGCATATCGACGCCGGTATCGCGCCGATGAAAGCGGCGATGCTGGGGGCCAAGGAAGTCGGTTTTACCCTGCTGTCGATGAACGTTTCGCTGGTGGCGGTATTTCTTTCGATCCTGTTTATGGGGGGGATTGTCGAAAGCCTGTTCCGTGAGTTTTCCATCACCCTGGCCGCCTCGATCGTGGTGTCGCTGGTGGTGTCGCTGACCTTGACGCCCATGCTTTGTGCGCGCTGGCTCAAGCCCCATGTGCCGGGCACCGAAAACGCCATGCAGCGCTGGAGCATTCGCCTTAACGAGCGCATGGTCGCCGGTTATGCCCGCAGCCTGGACTGGGTGTTGCGCCACAAGCGCCTGACCCTGTTGAGCCTGCTGGTGACCATTGGCGTCAACGTGGCGCTGTACGTGGTGGTGCCCAAGACCTTCATGCCGCAACAGGACACCGGGCAGTTGATCGGCTTTGTCCGCGGTGACGACGGTCTGTCATTCAGCGTGATGCAACCGAAGATGGAAATCTTCCGCAAGGCGGTGCTGGCCGATCCGGCGGTCGAGAGTGTGGCCGGCTTTATTGGCGGCAATGGCGGCACCAACAACGCGGTCATGATCGTGCGCCTCAAGCCCATTTCCGAGCGCAAGATCTCTGCGCAAAAAGTCATTGAGCGCCTGCGAGACACCATGCCCAAAGTGCCCGGCGGGCGCCTGATGCTGATGGCCGACCAGGACTTGCAGTTCGGCGGGGGGCGCGAGCAAACCAGTTCGCAGTACTCCTACATCCTGCAAAGCGGCGACCTTGGTGAACTGCGGACCTGGTACCCGAAGGTGGTGGCCGCGCTCAAGGCTCTGCCTGAGCTGACGGCAATCGACGCCCGTGAAGGACGGGGCGCGCAGCAAGTGACACTGGTGGTGGATCGCGATCAGGCCAAGCGCCTGGGGGTGGACATGGACATGGTGACCGCCGTGCTCAACAACGCCTACAGCCAGCGCCAGATTTCTACCATCTACGACAGCCTGAACCAGTACCAGGTGGTGATGGAGGTCAACCCCAAGTACGCCCAGGACCCGCAGACCCTGGAGCAGGTACAGGTGATCACCGCCGATGGCCAGCGGATTCCGTTGTCGGCCATTGCCCATTACGAGAACAGCCTGCAGGACGACCGGGTCGAGCACGAAGGCCAGTTTGCCTCCGAGACCGTCTCGTTTGACATGGCTCCCGGGGTATCGACCGAGCAGGGCACCGCAGCGATTGAGCGGGCCATTGCCAAACTCGGCCTGCCCGAAGACGTGATTGCGAAAATGGCCGGCACCGGCGATGCCTTTGCCGCGACCCAAAAAAGTCAGCCGTTCATGATTCTGGGCGCGCTGGTGGCGGTGTATCTGGTGCTGGGGATTCTCTATGAGAGCTATATCCACCCATTGACCATTCTCTCGACCTTGCCGTCGGCCGGGGTGGGTGCCTTGCTGAGCATCTACCTCACGGGGGGCGAATTCAGCCTGATATCGCTACTGGGCCTGTTCCTGCTGATCGGGGTGGTGAAGAAAAACGCGATTTTGATGATCGACCTCGCGCTGCAGCTGGAACGGACTGCCGGGTTCAGCCCTGAAAATTCGATTCGCAGCGCGTGCCTGCAACGTTTGCGCCCGATCCTGATGACCACCCTGGCGGCCATCCTGGGGGCCGTGCCGTTAATGCTCAGTACTGCCGAAGGGGCAGAAATGCGCCAGCCGCTGGGCCTGACCATTATCGGCGGGCTGATCTTCAGTCAGATCCTGACCCTTTACACCACCCCGGTGGTTTACCTCTATCTTGATCGCGCCCGCCATCGTTTCAACAAATGGCGTGGCGTGCGCACTGATGCTGCTCTGGACACTCCGTTATGACCTCTCGTTTGCTTAAACTCGCTCCGCTGGTGTTATCGGGTCTGTTGCTCAGCGCCTGTGCAATCGGTCCGGACTACCAGCGTCCCGAATCGGCGGCGCCGTCGGATTACAAAGAGGCTGCCGGCTGGACCCGGGCCAACCCCAGTGATGCGCTGGCCCGTGGAGCCTGGTGGGAGCTGTATGACGACGCTCAGCTCAATGGGCTGGTGGAGAAACTCAACAGCACCAACCAGACCGTGGCTCAGTCCGAGGCCCAGTTCCGTCAGGCCCAGGCTCTGGTGCGCAGCGCCCGCGGGGCGTTTTTACCCAGCGCCGACTTGAGCGTGGGCAAAACCCGCTCCAGTCAGGGCACCGGCAGTTCCAACTCCAGTTTGACCAGCTCCAGCAGTGGCATTCGCGACACCTTGAACGCCCAGGTCGGGGTCAGCTGGGAAGCGGATGTCTGGGGCAAGCTGCGCCGCGGGCTGGAAGCCAATGAAGCCACTGCCGAAGCGAGCCTGGCCGACCTGGCCGCCATGCGCTTGAGTCAGCAGTCGGAACTGGTGCAGAACTACCTGCAACTGCGGGTGATCGATGAGCAAAAACGCTTGCTGCAAGCGACGGTCGAGGCTTATCAGCGTTCGCTGAAAATGAGCGAAAACCAGTACAAGGCCGGGATTTCCGGCAAGGACGCCGTGGCTCAGGCGCAAACCCAGTTACGTAACACCCAGGCCAGCCTGATCGACCTGATCTGGCAGCGCGCGCAATTTGAGAACGCCATTGCGGTGCTCACCGGTCAGGCGCCTTCGGGGTTTAGCCTGGCTGAAACCACAACCGTTCCCGCGCTACCGCAAATCCCGCTGAGCCTGCCTTCGCAGTTACTGGAACGGCGTCCGGACATCGCCTCGGCGGAGCGCTCAATCATCGCCGCCAACGCCAACATCGGCGTGGCCAAAGCCGCTTACTACCCCGATTTCAGCTTGAGCCTTCAGGGCGGTTACAGCAGCAGTCAGTACCAGGACTGGATCAGCGTGCCGAACCGTTTCTGGTCGGTGGGGCCCAAAGTATCCTTGCCGTTGTTCGATGGTGGCCAGCGTTCGGCCGAGGTTGACCGCAACGAGGCGGTGTATGACCAGACCGTGGCCAAGTACCGCCAGACCGTGCTCGATGGCTTGCGCGAAGTGGAAAACTACCTGGTGCAGCTCAAGGTGCTGGGCGATGAGAGCGTCGTCCAGGAACAGGCACTGGAGTCGGCCCGCGAGTCGTTACGCCTGACCAACAATCAGTACAAGGCTGGCCTGATCGCTTACCTGGACGTCGTGGTGGTCCAGGCCACGGCCCTGAACACCGAACGCAGCGTGCTTAACTTGCAGCAAAGCCGCCTGATTGCCAGCGTCAAACTGATTGCCGCACTGGGCGGTGGCTGGGACGGCAATACCGATCTGAGCGAAGACCGCTAATCAACCTGAACCTTGCAGGCGCGAGCTTTTCGCGGGCAGCTAGAACAGCTCGCGAGCTAGCTCGCTCCTACAGGGCCAGGCATGAGCCCTAACGAAAGGTAAACCGGTCCTTGCCGCTGTTCTTGGACACGTACAGCGCCTTGTCAGCCTTGGCCAGCGCCTGGTTCAGGGTGTCATTGTCTTCGACCCGGGTCAGCCCGATGCTGACGGTCACGGGGTGTGCATGGGGGTCTTCACGCACTTGCCGGCATAACCTGTCCATCAGCGCCTCGACGTCACTGCGGCGCACCCCCGACAAATACACGGCAAATTCCTCACCGCCCATGCGCGCGTACTCGTGGTCAGCCAAAACCGACTGGATGCTGGCTGCGGTGCGCTTGAGTACCTCATCGCCAATGTCATGACCGTAATGGTCATTTACCTGCTTGAAGTTGTCGATGTCGATCATCGCCAGATAGTGGTCATACACCCGGGGCCGGCTCTGTAATGTGCTGGTGGCCCGGGTCATGAAGGCGCGGCGATTGGGAATCTCGGTCAGGGCGTCAATGTAGGCCTGGGTCACCAGCAGCCGGGTCATGGTGAAGTTGTACAGCTTGATTTTGCGCAGCTTGAAAAAGCTGTAGATGGTCAGGCTGCTGAGAAAAGCGAGGTAGCACAGGAGCAGGGTGCCCCGCAGATCCGTGACGGACTCTTGAGTCATCAGAAAAGGGTTGAGGGTCACCCAGGTGATTGCCACCACGGCGATAAATGCCCCGCGGCTCAGAGGCAATACCGACGCGCTATAGAGGGTGCTGGACGTGACAAGAATCAGCCAGATCGGCTGTGCATCGGTTGGCAGGCCGAAAATGATCAGGCGGATACCGAGCGTAATCACCAGTACAAACATCACATTGAGTATGTCGAAGTGCCGGGACTTGCGGACAAAGCCCAAAATGATGGTGAGCACCACCATGACGCTGAGAAAAACCATCGAAGCGCCGGTAAACCCCTGGCCACCCTTGATGCTGACAATCAGGTCGAACAACAGCCAGATGAAGATGCTTGCGATATAGGTCAGGCGGCAAAAATTGCGCAGTTTCTCGAAATCATGTTGGGCGAATTCAGCTTGCAGGGCGGGAGGGGCAGCTTGATTCGAGATTTCTTTTTCAATGGTCTTGAGCATTACAGGCCTTGATCGCGGTCAACCGAGGGAATTCGGGCCACCTGCGTGACAAAGGCAGGGGCCTTTGCATCCGGGCGATCAGGAACAATGAAAACCAGGTCGCCAGGACGTTGCACGGATAACCCTAGCAGGAAGTTCAGGGTAACAGTGCAATGCCTCCTGCCCGGCTGCGCATGCCGCTCAGCGGGCCTGGGCGAGCACCTCGCCGACACTGCGTCGACGGGCATAGTGCTCACTGGCCCGAATCAGTTCTTCAAGGTCTTCGGGTGTCACGTCAATAAACGCGTCCATCTGTTCCAGGGCTTTTTGCAAGTCTTCAGCCTTGATCCCCGGGTCACCGGCAACCTGCGGTGTGCTCGCTACCGGGCTCGGCTCGGCGGGTTTTTTCGGGTAGCGCACCCGCGTCAGATTGTTATAAACCAGCGCTGCCAGCAGCATGCACGCTGCGGCGAGCATCACGGGCGCGAGCAAGCCCCAGCCCAGGTTTGCGCTGTCCGGGTCGGCCAGTACCACCAGCAGGGCCAAAGCCCCGGCAGGCGGGTGCAGGCAGCGCAGCAGGCACATGACAATCAGGGCCAGGCCCACGGCTAGGCAAGCGCTGTCCAGGTTGCGGCCGAAAAAGTGCGCTACCGCCAATGACACCAGGGTTGCACAGCAGTAGCCGCCAATAATCGACCAGGGTTGCGCCAGTGCCCCTGAAGACACGGCAAACAACAAGACCGCACTGGCCCCCAGCGGGCCAATCAGGTGCATGGCGACCGGCAGGCCGAAAAACAGGCTGCAGACCCAGACACTCAAGAGTGTGCCAAGGGATACGCCAATGGCGGCGCGGCTCCATTCGGTGGGACGGGTATGGGTGGCCGCAGGCAATAGGCGGCTGATCCAGCGGGTTGGCATGGTGAGGGAAATCCGGTGTTGGCGACTCAAGAGATAAAAAAAGGGCTTAGCGGGTTTCCCGGCAAGCCCTTGAAAAGTCCCTTCATTTGGGGGAGGAACGGGCGCAGTGTGCAGCAGGTCGTTCCAGTCCGCAAATTCATAATAATGATGGTTAACTGCATTTATTTTGATGTTTAGAGCTGGGCGCTCTAGTCGTCAAACCCCACTTGCTCGTGAATTTCATCCACTTTCAGTTCCAGCCGGTAGGCCACGGCAATAAACAAGGCCTGGCACAGACACAAGGTTGCACTCAATGAGCGAAACGCAAACGAACTGCCCTCATTGACCAGCAACACGCTGTTGGCGCGCTTGGCCAGCGGTGACAGGTTGCTGTCGGTGATGATCAGGGTCTTGGCCTGATGCAGTTGCGCGATGCGCAGGCAATGCTGGGTTTCCTTGCCGTAGGGGGTAAAGCTGATGGCAATTACCAGGTCGTTGGCCCGTACGCTGCGCATTTGTTCGCGGTAACTGCCACCCAGCCCGGACACCAGATGAATGCGCTTGTTGGTGTGCTGCAGGTTGTACACCAGGTAGTCGGCCACGGCGAAGGAGCGCCGCACGCCCACCACGTAGATATTGTCGGCATTGACCACCAGATCCACGGCCTTGTCGAAGGATTGGTCATCGAGCTCCAGCCCCAGACGCTCTATGCCCGACAGGGTCGCATTGATGCATTCGCGGGCCAGGTCGCCGCCACTGGCTTTTTGCGACTTGTTGGCAATCATGCTGCGAATGCGCTGCTGATAGTTCTGCGCCGGCGTGGCCTTGTGGGTGTATGCCTCGCGAAACAGCGCCTGCATTTCACTGAAACCACTGAAACCGAAACGCTGTGAGAAGCGCACGATGGCTGAAGGGTGAACTTCGCACTCGCGGGCAATATCACTGATCCGGTCAACCATGATCCGGTCACTTTGCTGGCTCATGTAACTGGCAATACGCTTGAGCTGGCGCGGCAGGCTCTCGTACTCCTCGGTAATAAGCTGCAACAGGCGTTCGGCATTGATCGGTGGGCCGGCCTGTTCGCTCTCAGGCGTTTGCTCGATCGGGGCCGGCTGATCAGTGGAGGGCATAGGGAGTCCTTATGGATGGCTCTTCAGGGCATGGGGCAGTTTAGCCTGCAAAGTCTACAGGGTAGGTGCGCAAATAATCCTGACCTGGCGTTCAATGACCCGCTAGCTGAATCGCTACAGGGCCGAAAACTGATCACGTACGACCAATATGGAACAAAAATTCTACATTAAAAAATTATGGAATAAATATTGTTTTATGTGGGAGGACGTTTTAGTCTTCATCTCACAAAGAGCGCTCAGCCGTCGGGTGATGAGTGCAGGCTGATAAAAATAACAGGAGCCAGCATGGGACAGACTCGTTTTGCCACAGGGCGTGATTTGGATTTGATCTGCCTTGGACGCCTGGGCGTCGACCTTTATTCGCAGCAAGTCGGCGCGCGCCTGGAGGATGTCAGCAGCTTCGCCAAATACCTTGGCGGCTCATCGGCCAATATTGCGTTCGGCACCGCGCGTCTGGGCTTGCGCTCAGCCATGCTGAGCCGGGTGGGCGATGATCACATGGGCCGTTTTCTGACCGAGTCACTGGCTCGCGAAGGCTGCGACGTGAGTGCCGTCACCCTCGATCCCCAGCGCCTCACCGCACTGGTGCTGCTGGGTCTTAAAGACCGCGAAACCTTCCCGCTGGTGTTCTACCGCGAAAACTGCGCCGACATGGCGCTGCGTGCAGAAGACATCGATCCGGCGTTTATAGCGTCGAGCAAGGCACTGCTGATCACCGGCACTCACTTCTCCACCGAGGGGGTCTACCAGGCCAGCGTCCAGGCCCTTGAGTACGCCGAGCAGAACAACGTCAAACGGATTCTGGACATCGATTACCGTCCGGTGCTTTGGGGGCTGGCAGGCAAGGCCGATGGCGAAACCCGCTTTGTCGAAGACCGGAAAGTGACCGCGCACGTGCAATCGATCCTGCCGCGCTTCGACCTGATCGTGGGCACTGAAGAAGAATTCTTGATTGCCGGTGGCGGCACCGACTTGCTGGCTGCATTGCGCGCGGTGCGGGCAGTGACGGCGGCAACGCTGGTGGTCAAGCTGGGCTCCCAGGGATGCACGGTGATCCATGGCGACATTCCGGCCCGGCTTGAAGACGGTGCGGTTTATCCCGGCGTGCGGGTTGAGGTGCTTAACGTGCTGGGCGCCGGCGATGCCTTTATGTCCGGCTTCCTCAGCGGCTGGCTCAAAGATGCCAGCGATGAGCGTTGCAGCCAGCTGGCCAATGCCTGCGGCGGGCTGGTGGTGTCGCGGCATGCCTGCGCCCCGGCGATGCCGACGCCGGCCGAACTCGACTACCTGTTCAATAGCCCGGTGCCGATCACCCGTCCGGATCAGGATGTGGCTTTGCAGCGTTTGCATCAGGTCAGCGTGCCGCGCAAACAGTGGAAACAACTGTTTGTATTCGCCTTCGATCATCGCTGGCAACTGGTGGAAGTGGCCCAGCAGTATGGTCGCGATCACACCAGCATCTGCGCGCTCAAGCAGCTGTTTATCCGCGCTGTCGAGCGGGTTGAAACCGACCTGCGCCGCCAGGGTATCGACGCCGATGTCGGGTTGCTGGCCGACCAGCGTTTTGCCCAGGACTCACTCAATGCCGCCACCGGTCGCGGCTGGTGGATTGCCCGTCCGGTAGAGGTCCAGGGTTCACGGCCACTGGCTTTCGAACATGGCCGTTCGGTGGGCAGCAACCTGATCGGCTGGCCGCAGGAACACATCATCAAATGCCTGGTGCAGTTTCACCCCGACGACGAGCCGCTGCTGCGCCTGGAGCAGGAAGCGCAGATCAAGGGCCTGTACGAGGCGTCACTGGTCAGTGGCCATGAATTGCTGCTGGAAATCATTCCGCCCAAGGATCACCCCTCGACTTATCCCGATGTGCTGTACCGCGCATTGAAGCGCTTGTACAACCTGGGGATTTACCCGGCCTGGTGGAAAATCGAAGCCCAGACGGCACAGGTGTGGGAGCAGCTCGACGCCCTGATTCAAGAGCGCGACCCGTATTGCCGCGGCGTGGTACTGCTGGGCCTCAATGCCCCGGCGCAAGCACTGGCAGAAGGTTTCAGGCAGGCACGCCACAGCAGCACCTGCCGCGGGTTTGCCGTGGGCCGCACGATCTTCCAGGAACCGAGCCGCGCCTGGCTGGCGGGAGAGATCGATGATGAAACCTTGATTGAACGGGTACAGGGCACGTTTGTGCAGCTCATCGAATCCTGGCAAGCGGCCCGCCGCTGACCCCGACCCCCTGCATCTGCATCTGTAGGAGCGAGCTTGCTCGCGAGCTGTTGGCAATCTAAAAGCTCGCGAGCAAGCTCGCTCCTACAGGATCAGGTTCAAGTTCAAGTACAGCCGCAGGGTGCTGTTTAATTCAGAAAACAATAATAGGTGCAGCCATGCCCGCTATCCGTATTGGCATCAACCCGATTTCCTGGAGTAACGATGACTTGCCGTCATTGGGCGGTGAGACGCCATTGAGCACGGCGCTCAGTGAAGGCAAGCAAATCGGTTACGATGGCTTCGAACTCAACGGCAAATTCCCCAAGGACGCCAAGGGCGTCGGCGATGTGCTGCGACCCTACGATCTGGCATTGGTCTCGGGCTGGTATTCCAGCCGCCTGGCCCGGCACTCGGCCGCCGAGGAAATCGACGCAATCGCCAGCCATGTGCAGTTGCTGGCCGCAAACGGGGCCAAGGTGCTGGTCTATGGCGAAGTCGCCGACTCAATCCAGGGCCAGCGCATTCCATTGGTCGAGCGCCCGCGCTTTCACACTGAGCAGGCATGGCAAGCCTACGCCGACAAACTCAATGAACTGGCGCAGTTCACGTTGTCCCAGGGCGTGCGCCTGGCTTATCACCATCACATGGGCGCCTATGTTGAGTCGCCGTCGGACATCGACACCTTGATGAGCCTGACCGGCCCCGACGTTGGCCTGCTGTTCGACGCCGGCCATTGCTACATGGGCGGTGGCGAGCCGATCGAGGTGTTGCGCAAACATATTGACCGGGTCTGCCACGTGCACTTCAAGGATGTGCGCAAGGCTGTGGTGCAACTGGCGCGCAACAACCTGTGGAGTTTCCCCGACTGCATCATCAACGGCACCTTCACCGTACCCGGCGACGGCGACATTGATTTCGCAGCGTTGCTCGATGTACTGCTGGCTGCCGATTACCACGGCTGGCTGGTGGTAGAAGCCGAACAGGACCCGGCCGTGGCGCCGAGTTTTGCCTATGCGCAAAAGGGTTACCAAACCCTGCGCGCGCTGCTGGATGCGAGGACTGGACAATGAGCTTGCTGATCAAAGGTCAGGCCACGGGCAACACCCTGGTCGAACTGCCACAGGGTGCCCTGGAGTACGTGGGCTTTAGCGCTTATCGCCTGGCCCCCGGCGAGCAATTGCCGGTGAGCGCCGGCACTCAGGAACTGTGCCTGGTGCTGCTCAGCGGTCGGGTCACCATCAGTGGCGAAGAGCCGGGCAAGGGCGCTTTCAGCTGGGAGGATATTGGCGATCGCAACTCGGTATTCGAGGATAAATCGCCGTTTGCGGCCTACCTGCCACCGGGCAGTCAGGCCCGGGTGCTGGCCTTGAGCGACGTGCAAATTGCCGTCTGTGCCGCACCCGGTTCGGCCACTGCCGGGCTGGCTGCACGCCTGATCACGCCGCCCAGCATGAAACGCAGTGTGCGCGGCAAAGGCGCCAATACCCGCTACGTGTGCGACATCCTGCCCGACACCGAGCCGGCGCATTCGCTGCTGGTGGTCGAGGTGCGGACTCCGTCCGGGCACTCGTCCAGCTATCCGCCGCATAAACACGACACCGACGATTTGCCGCACCAGAGCTTTCTCGAAGAAACCTATTACCACCGCATCAACCCGCCCCAGGGCTTTGTGTTCCAGCGCGTGTATACCGATGACCGCAGCCTCGACCAGGCCATGGCGGTTGAGAACAGCGACCTGGTGGTGGTGCCCAAGGGTTACCACCCGGTCAGCGTGCCCTATGGCTATGAATCTTATTACCTCAATGTCATGGCCGGTCCCAAGCGCGTCTGGCAATTTCACAACGACCCGCAGCACAGCTGGCTGATGGATCTTTAACGCTTTCGGAGAACAATAATGAGCACTACCCCGGTTATCGGTCACTACCTCAACGGCCAGGTCCAGGACACAGGCGGTGAGCGTTTCAGCGACGTATTCAATCCAGCCACCGGCGCCGTCCAGGCACGGGTGGCACTGGCCAGCCAGCACACGGTAGACGAGGCCGTGGCGTCGGCACTCAAGGCGTTTCCTGCATGGTCCGAACAGTCGTCCTTGCGCCGTGCGCGGGTGATGTTCAAGTTCAAGCAACTGCTCGATGAACACCACGATGAACTGGCCGAAATTATCTGTCGCGAACACGGCAAGGTGTTTTCCGACGCCAAGGGCGAAGTGACCCGCGGCATCGAAATTGTTGAATATGCCTGCGGTGCGCCTGCACTGCTGAAAACCGATTTCAGCGACAACATCGGCGGTGGCATCGATAACTGGAACCTGCGCCAGCCCCTGGGCGTGTGCGCCGGGGTAACGCCGTTCAACTTCCCGGTCATGGTGCCACTGTGGATGATTCCGCTGGCGCTGGTGACCGGCAACTGCTTCATCCTCAAGCCTTCGGAGCGCGATCCTTCGGCCAGCCTGCTGATGGCCCGGCTGCTGACTGAAGCCGGTTTGCCGGATGGCGTATTCAACGTGGTGCAGGGCGACAAAAGCGCGGTTGACGGGCTGTTGCAGCACCCGGACATCGAAGCCATTTCGTTTGTCGGCTCCACCCCGATTGCCGAGTACATCTACCAGCAGGGCACTGCGCGGGGCAAGCGTGTACAGGCGTTGGGCGGGGCGAAAAACCACATGATCGTGATGCCCGATGCCGACCTCGACCAGGCGGCGGATGCATTGATCGGTGCCGCTTACGGCTCTGCGGGCGAGCGTTGCATGGCGATCTCGATTGCCGTGACCGTGGGCGATGTAGCCGACAAATTGATCGAAAAACTGCTGCCGCGCATCGACCGGCTCAAGGTCGGCAATGGCTTGCAGCCGGACAGCGAGATGGGGCCGCTGGTGACCGCAGAGCACAAGGCCAAGGTCATTGGTTTTATCGATCAGGGCGTGGCCCAGGGCGCGCAGTTGATCGTCGACGGTCGCGACCTGAAAGTGCCGGGCGCAGAGCAGGGCTTCTTTGTCGGCGCAACCTTGTTCGATAACGTCACCACTGAGATGAGCATCTATCAGCAAGAGATTTTCGGACCGGTGCTGGGCATTGTCCGGGTGGCGGATTTCGCCAGCGCCGTGGCGCTGATCAATGCCCATGAATTCGGCAACGGCGTGTCCTGCTTCACCAGCGACGGCGGTGTGGCCCGGGCCTTTGCCCGCACGATCAAGGTTGGCATGGTGGGCATCAACGTGCCGATTCCGGTGCCGATGGCCTGGCATTCATTTGGCGGCTGGAAGCGCTCATTGTTTGGTGATCATCACGCCTACGGCGAAGAAGGTATCCGCTTCTACAGCCGCTACAAAAGCGTGATGCAGCGTTGGCCGGACAGCATCGCCAAGGGCCCGGAATTCAGCATGCCGACGGCCAAATAAACAACCACCCCACCTGACCTGCAGGAGCGAGCTCTTCAAGATCAAAAGATCGCGAGCAAGCTCGCTCCTACAGTGGGCAGCAAGTAGTCGGGATATGTATTTATTCAAGGTGACAGCATGAGTACGACACGACTGACCATGGCCCAGGCCCTGGTGAAATTTCTCGATAACCAGTACGTCGAAGTCGATGGGGTCCAGAGCAAGTTTATCGCCGGTATCTTCACCATTTTTGGTCACGGCAACGTACTGGGGCTGGGCCAGGCGCTGGAGCAGGACAGCGGTGATCTGGTGGTGCATCAAGGTCGCAACGAGCAGGGCATGGCCCATGCGGCGATCGGGTTTGCCAAGCAGAACCTGCGGCGCAAGATTTACGCCTGCACCTCATCGGTAGGCCCGGGTGCCGCCAATATGCTCACTGCGGCGGCCACTGCCACCGCCAACCGGATCCCGCTGTTGCTGCTGCCGGGCGATGTCTATGCCAGCCGTCAGCCGGACCCGGTGCTGCAACAGATCGAGCAATTTCACGACCTGAGCATCAGCACCAACGACGCCTTCAAGGCAGTGAGTAAATACTGGGACCGCATCAACCGCCCCGAGCAGTTGATGAGCGCCGCCATCCAGGCCATGCGCGTGCTCACGGACCCGGCTGAAACCGGCGCGGTAACCCTGGCCCTGCCTCAGGATGTACAGGCCGAAGCCTACGATTACCCGGATTACTTCCTGCAAAAACGCGTACACCGCATCGATCGCCGGTTGCCGACCCCGGCGATGCTGGCTGACGCCCAGGCCATCGTGCAACGCAAGCGCAAGCCGCTGATCATTTGCGGTGGCGGGGTCAAGTACTCCGGCGCCAATGCCGCCTTGCAGGCTTTCGCCGAGCGCTTTGATATCCCGTTCGCTGAAACCCAGGCCGGCAAAAGCGCCATTGTCTCGGCGCACCCGCTGAACGTCGGCGGGATTGGCGAGACCGGCTGCCTGGCCGCCAACCTGCTGGCCCGGGATGCCGACCTGATCATCGGCATCGGCACCCGCTATACCGACTTCACCACCTCGTCGAAATCGTTGTTTCAGCACCCGGAAGTGGAGTTTCTCAACCTCAACATCAGCCCTTGCGATGCACTGAAACTTGATGGCGTGCAATTGCTGGCCGATGCCCGGGAGGCACTGCAAGCGCTGACCGGAATCCTCGAGCAACAGGGCTATCGCTCCAGCTGGGGCGATGCTCCCAGACTGGCCCGGGCGCAACTGGACGCAGAAGTCGACCGGGTTTATCAGGTCGATTATCAGCAGCCGGACTTCGCCCCCGAGATCACCGACCACCTTGACCCGGCGGTACTGCGCGAATTTATCGAGCTGACCGGATCATGCCTGACCCAGAGCCAGGTGCTGGGCGTACTCAACCACAGCCTGGCCGACGACGCGGTGATCGTGGCAGCGGCAGGCAGCCTGCCCGGTGACTTGCAACGGGCCTGGCGCAGCAAGGGGGTCAACACCTATCACCTTGAGTATGGCTACTCGTGCATGGGTTACGAAGTCAACGCAGCGCTCGGGGTCAAGCTCGCCGAGCCCGGGCGTGAGGTCTACGCGCTGGTAGGGGACGGCTCGTACATGATGCTGCACTCCGAGTTGCCGACGTCGATTCAGGAGCGGCGCAAGATCAACGTAGTGCTGTTCGACAACATGACTTTCGGCTGCATCAACAACTTGCAGATGGGCAACGGGATGGACAGCTTCGGCACCGAGTTCAGGTATCGCAATGATGAGACCGGCAAGCTCGACGGCGGCTTTGTACCGGTGGACTTCGCCATGAGCGCGGCCGCTTACGGTTGCAAGACCTACAAGGTCAGTACCCTTGAGCAGTTGCATGGGGCGCTGGCCGATGCGCGTTTGCAAACGGTATCGACCCTGATCGACATCAAGGTGCTGCCCAAAACCATGATTCACAGCTACCTGACATGGTGGCGGGTCGGCGTGGCGCAGGTGTCCACCAGCCCGCGCACCCATGCGGCAGCACAAAAACTCAACCTCGCACTTTCCAAAGCCCGGCAGTACTGATCGCAAACCTCTGATAAAAAATCCAACAGGAGCAGGCAAATGTCGTTGAACACTCAAGCATTGAAATTGGGCGTGATCGGTACCGGCGCCATCGGTCGAGACCACATCCGTCGTTGCAGCCAGACCTTGCTCAACAGCCAGGTGGTGGCCGTCACCGATATCGATTTGCAGCAAGCCGCCCGGGTGGTTGCTGATCTCGGGCTGACCGCCGAGGTGTATCCGGACGGTCATGCACTGATCAATGCACCGGAAGTCGATGCGGTACTGGTGACATCGTGGGGGCCAAGCCACGAAGAGTTCGTGCTGGCAGCGATCAAGGCCGGCAAGCCGGTGTTTTGCGAAAAACCGCTGGCAGTGACGGCGGCCGGTTGCCGGGCCATCGTTGATGCTGAGGTGGCCCATGGCAAGCGTCTGGTGCAGGTCGGTTTCATGCGTCCGTATGACGAAGGCTACCGGGCACTCAAAGCGGTGATCGACAGTGGCCAGATCGGCGAGCCGTTGATGCTGCACTGTGCGCACCGCAACCCGACGGTGGGCGAGAACTACAAGACCGACATGGCGATTACCGACACCCTGATCCATGAACTGGACGTATTGCGCTGGTTGCTGGATGACGACTACGTGTCGGTGCAAGTGGTGTTCCCGCGCAAAACCAGCAAAGCCTTGGCCCATCTCAAAGATCCGCAAATCGTGCTGCTGGAAACGGTCAAGGGCACACGCATAGATGTTGAAGTGTTTGTGAACTGCCAATACGGCTATGACATTCAGTGTGAAGTGGTGGGCGAGACCGGGATTGCCAAACTGCCAGAGCCGTCGCAAGTGCAACTGCGCAGCGGCGCCAAACTGTCCAACGCCATTTTGATGGACTGGAAAGACCGTTTCATCGGCGCCTACGACGTTGAGTTGCAAGCCTTTATCGACGCCGTGCGGGCCGGCCGGGTAGGTGGCCCGTCGGCATGGGACGGTTTTGCCGCAGCGGTGGCAGCGGATGCCTGCATCGAAGCGCAGCAAAGCGGGGCGATAGTCAAAGTCCAGCTGCCTGAGCGCCCACAGTTTTACGGCCCGGACGCCAAATAAACAACACACCAAAAAACCTGTAGGAACGCCCGGGCAAACGCCGGTTTGACCACGATGTTCAGCCAGTCGGACCGAAGGTTACAGACACCCATTACCCTGTAGGAGCGAGCTTGCTCGCGAGCTCTTCAAGATCAAAAGCTCGCGAGGCAAGCTCGCTCCTACAGAATTCGGGAACGTCCGGGCAAACGCGGGTTTGACCACGATGTTCAGCCAGTCGGACCGAAAGTCACAAACACCAAATACCCTGTAGGAGCGAGCTTGCTCGCGAGCTCTTCAAGATCAAAAGCTCGCGAGCAAGCTCGCTCCTACAGGAATCAGGTTCGCCCAAGCGAATGGAGGCTTTATGCGTATTGGACTCGTCGGTTTTGGCCATGGAGGCCGCTTTTTTCATGCTCCGTTGATTGCCAGTTTGCCCGGGGTCACTTTCGCCGGGGTGGTTACCCGTTCGCCCGAGCGTCGCCAGTTGCTGGCCAATGAATACCCCGGCGTACCGGCCTGGGACAGTCTCGGCCAATTGGTTGAAGCCGGGGTTGACCTGCTGGTGATTTCAACCCCGCTGCACGGTCGCCCGGAGCTGGTGATGCAGGCCATCGAGTTGGGCGTGCCGGTGGTCAGTGACAAGCCTTTCGCCGCCGACACTGCTCAGGCCGAACAATTAGTGGCCGCAGCTCAGCGCCAGAACGTGCTGTTGAGCGTGTATCAAAACCGGCGCTGGGATTCGGACTATCTGACCATCCGCAAGTTGCTGGATGCCGGAGCCCTGGGCCAGGTCAGCCGCTTTGAATCATTCGTCGAACGCTTTGCTCCCGACGCAGTGGGCGATGCCAGTGGTGGGGGCTGGCTCCGGGATCTGGGCAGCCACCTGGTTGACCAGGCGCTGCAGTTGTTCGGCCCGGTGCAGACGGTTTATGCCGAGCTTGCCGACAGCCCCGGGCATCCCGGTATCGACCACAGTTTCTTTATCGCGATGACCCACACCAATGGCGTGGTCTCCCATGTCGGTGGCAGTTGCCTGCAAAGCAGTCCGCGCCCCAGGTTCCGGGTTACCGGCACCCTCGGCTGCTATAGCGTTGAGGGCTTTGACGGGCAAGAGGCGGCAGTTCTGGCCGGGCTTTCGCCTAAAACCGAAGGCGAGCGCTGGGGCGCCGAAGAACATCGACGCTGGGGTTGGTTCGAGCAGGGGGCTGAACGTGAGCGGGTACCCACTGAGCATGGCCGCTGGCAGCAGTTCTATACGCAAATGATTGACGCGGTAAACCACCACGGGCCAGTGCCGGTGGATCCGCAGGATGCGTTGCAGGCTCTGCGGGTGCTGGACGCGGCGCGCCTGAGTGCTGAACGACAGCAGGTGATCCGGCTGGACCCGTGAAGTTTAAATAGAATTATTTTTTCATAAATTTCTAAATCGGGTTGATATAGAAATTATTTTCCAATAGAGTCAATCCCAGTTCAGCGAGACCTTGCCTCACCCGTCATTCAAGTACGTACCGCATCTATAAAACCAACAAGAATGTGGAGACTGCCCTAATGAAACACCGCCTACGTTTTGCTTCCCTTGCACTGTCGATGACGCTGGCCAGCGGCGCCGCCATGGCCGATGTAAAAATCGGTGTGAGCATGTCCCAGTTCGATGACACTTATCTGACTTACTTGCGTGAGTCGATGAACGAAAGAGCTAAAAGCAACCCCGAAGGCGTGCAGTTGCAGTTTGAGGATGCGCGCGCTGACGTGGTCAAGCAGCTGAGTCAGGTCGAAAACTTTATCAGCCAGAAAGTCGATGCCATTGTGGTTAACCCGGTGGACACTGCTGCGACCCGCAAAATCACCGAAGCAGCGGTCAAGGCCGGGATTCCGCTGGTCTATGTCAACCGCCGTCCTGATGACGAAAAGCTGCCCTTGGGCGTTGCCACCGTAGCTTCCAAAGACATGGAAGCCGGTCAGATGCAGATGGAATACCTGGCGAAGAAGATGGGCGGCAAGGGCGACATCGTCATCCTGTTGGGCGACCTGGCCAACAACGCCACCACCAACCGCACCAAAGGCGTGAAAGAGGTGCTGGCCAAGTACCCGGATATCAAGGTCGATCAAGAGCAGACCGGCATCTGGTTGCGTGACAAGGGCATGACCCTGACCAATGACTGGCTGACCCAGGGCCGCAAGTTTGATGCGGTGATTTCCAACAACGACGAGATGGCCATCGGTGCGGCAATGGCCTTGAAGCAAGCCGGCATCGAGCCCGGGACTGTGCTGATTGCCGGTGTCGATGGCACCCCCGACGGCGTGCGCGCGGTGGAGAAAGGCGAGCTGGCAGTCACGGTGTTCCAGGACGCCAAGGGCCAGGCTTACGGCTCCGTCGACACAGCCCTGAAAATGATCAACAAAGAACCGGTAGAGCAGGCGGTCTGGGTGCCTTTCCAGCTGATCACCAAAGACAATGCCAAGGATTTCAAGTAGTCGTCATCTCAATCCAATAACAACAATATGCGGCAGGGCTCACGCCTTGCCCGCTGTCTCGGACACTGCCCGAGGCATCTGAGGAGTACTGGCTATGCTCGCGTCAGCGACTGTTTCAAGCACCTCGACCATGGCGCCCGCGCCCGCGGCTATCGCTCAAGAGGTTCCATACCTGCTGGAAGTGATCAATGTCAGCAAGGGCTTCCCCGGTGTGGTGGCGCTTGATGACGTGCAACTGCGGGTTCGCCCCGGTTCGGTGCTGGCCCTGATGGGCGAAAACGGCGCCGGCAAGTCAACCCTGATGAAAATCATCGCCGGTATCTATCAACCCGATTCCGGTGAGCTGCGACTGCGGGGCAAGCCGGTGACCTTCTCCGGTCCGCTGGCTGCATTGCAGGCCGGGATCGCAATGATCCATCAGGAACTGAACCTGATGCCGCACATGAACATTGCGGAAAATATCTGGATCGGCCGCGAGCAGTTAAACGCGCTGCACATGATCGACCACCGCGAGATGTTCCGCTGCACCGCGCAACTGCTGGAGCGTCTGCGCATCAACCTCGACCCGCAGGAGCTGGTAGGCAACCTCAGTATCGCCGAGCGGCAGATGGTGGAGATTGCCAAGGCCGTGTCATACAACTCGGACATCCTGATCATGGATGAACCGACCTCGGCCATTACCGACAAGGAAGTCGCGCACCTGTTTTCGATCATTGCCGACCTCAAGTCCCAGGGCAAAGGCATCATCTATATCACCCATAAAATGAACGAGGTGTTCAGCATCGCCGACGAAGTGGCGGTGTTTCGAGACGGTGCCTATATCGGTCTGCAGCGGGCCGACAGCATGGACGGCGACAGCCTGATTTCGATGATGGTGGGGCGCGAGCTGAACCAGTTGTTCCCGGTGCGGGAAAACCCGCTGGGTGAATTGCTGCTGTCGGTGCGCAACCTGAGCCTGGACGGTGTGTTCAACGGGGTTTCGTTTGACTTGCACGCTGGCGAGATCATGGGCATTGCCGGTTTGATGGGGTCGGGGCGGACCAACATCGCCGAAACCATTTTCGGCATCACCCCCAGCAGTGGCGGTGAAATCCAGCTGGACGGGCTGCCCGTTCGTATCACCAGTCCCAACATGGCCATCGAGAAGGGCTTCGCCCTGTTGACTGAAGACCGCAAGCTGACCGGGCTTTTCCCCTGTCTGTCAGTGCTGGAAAACATGGAAATGGCGATCCTGCCGCATTACGCCGGCAACGGATTTATCCAGCAAAAAGCCCTGCGCGCACTGTGTGAAGACATGTGCAAAAAGCTGCGGGTCAAAACCCCTTCCCTTGAGCAATGCATCGACACCCTGTCCGGTGGCAATCAGCAAAAAGCCTTGCTGGCGCGCTGGCTGATGACCAACCCGCGGGTGCTGATTCTGGATGAGCCGACCCGGGGCATCGACGTCGGCGCCAAGGTCGAGATTTACCGGCTGATCTCCTTCCTGGCCAGTGAAGGCATGGCGGTGATCATGATTTCTTCGGAACTCCCCGAAGTGCTGGGCATGAGCGACCGGGTGATGGTCATGCACGAAGGTGAACTGATGGGCACCCTGGACCGCAGCGAGGCGACCCAGGAGCGAATCATGCAATTGGCGTCCGGTATCACCGCGATTCATTAACGACTTCAGTGCAGCGGCCCGACAGGGCCAGTGGCGCAGCAGAACAAGAGAGAAAACGTCCATGAACGCAATAACCGAAAACAAGCCTGCCGTGGCCCCGCCCAAAACCAAAAGCCGTCGTCGGTTCCCGACCGAGCTGAGCATCTTTCTGGTGCTGATCGGCATTGGTCTGGTGTTTGAAGTCTTTGGCTGGATCGTGCGTGACCAGAGCTTTTTGATGAACTCCCAGCGCCTGGTACTGATGATCCTGCAAGTATCGGTGATCGGTTTGCTGGCGATTGGTGTCACCCAGGTGATCATCACCACCGGTATCGATCTGTCATCGGGTTCAGTGCTGGCGCTGTCGGCGATGATCGCCGCCAGCCTGGCACAAACGTCCGATTTCACCCGCGCGGTATTCCCTTCGCTGACCGACCTGCCGGTGTGGATCCCGGTGCTGGCGGGGCTTGGCGTGGGGCTGCTGGCAGGCGCGATCAACGGCAGCATCATTGCGATTACCGGGATACCGCCCTTTATTGCGACCCTGGGCATGATGGTGTCGGCCCGCGGCCTGGCGCGTTACTACACCGAAGGCCAGCCGGTGAGCATGCTCTCGGATTCCTACACTGCCATCGGGCATGGCGCGATGCCGGTCATCATCTTTCTGGTGGTGGCGCTGATCTTCCACATTGCCCTGCGTTACACCAAATACGGCAAGTACACCTACGCCATCGGCGGCAACATGCAGGCGGCGCGTACTTCGGGGATCAACGTCAAGCGTCACTTGATCATCGTCTACAGCATCGCCGGGCTGCTGGCGGGGCTGGCCGGAGTCGTGGCTTCGGCACGGGCAGCCACCGGGCAGGCAGGCATGGGCATGTCCTATGAACTGGACGCGATTGCCGCGGCAGTGATTGGCGGCACCAGCCTGGCGGGCGGGGTAGGGCGCATTACCGGTACGGTGATTGGTGCATTGATCCTTGGGGTCATGGCCAGTGGTTTCACCTTTGTCGGGGTCGATGCCTACATCCAGGACATCATCAAGGGCCTGATCATTGTGGTGGCCGTAGTGATCGATCAATACCGCAACAAACGCAAACTCAAGCGCTAAGCCCACAACCTGTAGGAGCGAGCTTGCTCGCGAGCCTTTCCGGCGCAGCCCCGAAGAGCTCGCGAGCAAGCTCGCTCCTACGGTCAGGTCATATATTCGGCAGGCCAGGACCCAAAAGATGCGATTGCGGCTGTAAGCGCACAACCTGTAGGAGCGAGCTTGCCTCGCGAGCCTTTCCAACGCAGCCCCGAAGAGCTCGCGAGCAAGCTCGCTCCTACGGTCAGGTCATATATCCGGCAGGCCAAGACCCAGAAGATGCGATTGCGGCTGTAAGCGCACGACCTGTAGGAGCGAGCTTGCTCGCGAGCCTTTCCAACGCAGCCCCGAAGAGCTTGCGAGCAAGCTCGCTCCTACGGTCAGGTCATGTACCTGGCCCGTCCAATGAGGCTTAGTCCTGGCAGAAGCGGATGCGATTGCCGAACGGATCATGGACTTCCAGCACCTGGCCCCAGCCCTGTTGAACAATCTCGGGGCGTCCGTAGCCGTAGCGTTTGCCCTGCAATTCGTCCTGCAGCAACTGGATATTGTGCATCGGCACAAAGATCGTTGAACCGGGGCTCGCATCGCCGTGATGCTCGGAAAGATGCAACTGCAGACCGTTGCGGCTGATCCCCAGATACAGCGGCAAGTCAGCCTCAAACCGGTGTTCAAACTCGACACTGAAACCCAGAAAATCCAGATAAAACTCACGCGCCTTGGCTTCGTCAAACATCCTCAGGATCGGGATGGCCTTGTCGAAGGTAATCGCGGGCACAGGATCTTCACCGGGCAGCATTGCTGACGCCGTATTCCAGTCCTTGTAGCCCAGTTGGTGGGCCACGGTTTCCAGCGCCATGGCGTGTGTCATCGGTTGCTGGCGCAACTCATGCGAGGCACGCAGCCGCTTGGCCATCTGCTTGGCTTGTTCGATCGAAATCATGCTTGCTCTCCTGAGGTCGAGGTGTACGGTGCTCGCATTGCCAAACCTCGACTGTCAAAAGAAGCGGGAGGATTCGGGAAGAGAAGCAATACTTTCACCTTTCCTTACGGACGCGAGCGGCAGGCAGTATCAGCCTGCGCTGATAATACATAGCCCGTGCCGAGTGCGGAAGGTAAGCAATGTCGCCCATGACAAGTCAGCGTCGCACGTCAAGTTACTTGAGCGCGATCAGCAGGAATGCCTCATAAAGCAGCACAAGGAGTTAGCGCACGTGAGCACGGATATAGACAAAGACCCTTGCTTCGCCTATCAGGCGGTGTACCGCTATCTTGTCGGGTTGATCGAGGCAGCCAGCCCTGGGCGCGAGCATAAATTGCCGTCTCTGCGGCAATTGGCCTTGCGTCTGAATGTGTCGGTGTCGACTACCAAGTACGCCTATGCACTTCTCGAGGACGAGGGGCGCGTCCGGGCCAGACCCAAGTCCGGTTATTTCACCCGGGCGACACCGGCATCGTTATGGAATGCCAGCTCGCCCAACCTGCTTGACAGCGTGTATTCCAGCGCCCGCCAGCCGGGGATGCTGGCCCTGAGCAGTGATGCTCCGGCGATGCTGTTGTCGCTGGAAAACCCCTTGTTACTGATGGAGCGCGAACTGGCCCGTCACTACCCGCGCTCTCGGGCGCCGCTCTATCAGCCGTTAGGCGAGACGGAGTTGCGCATGGCGCTGGCTGCGCGCTACACCCGATCCAGAGACTGCACCTGGCAGGCCGGGCATGTGTTTATCGGCCCGGATCTGCGCGGTGTGCTGGAGTTGTCACTCGATGCCCTGGACCTTGGTGGCACGCTAGCTCTGGTGGAGTCGCCATGTTCGTGGACGATTCTGCGCCAGTTGCAGGCAGCGAAGATCCGCGTGATTGAAGTGCCCCTCGGCGTGGACGGGCGTTTTGATCTGCCAGCACTCGCTGAGCTGCTCGGGCGTGAGCCGGTACGCCTGGCAGTGTTGTCGTCGACGGTGAACATTCCCCAGGGCATGTTGATGCCGGCGCAGGATAAACAGCAGATCTGTCGCTGGCTGGCAGAGCGGGATATCTGGTTGTTCGAAAATGACACCTATGGCGAGTTCTGTTTTTCTGCCGCGCCAGCCCGCTATCGCGATTTCGCCGATCCGCAGAAATTGCTGGTGTTCTCTACCTTCGACAAGATCATTGGCCCGGAAGCACCCTATGGCTTTGTGTTGTGCCGCCAGCACGGGCCGCAACTGCATCGGCTGTTCCTGGAACGTGGGTTTCGCCTGTCGCCGATCCGTCAGAAAGCAATCGCCATGCTCTTGAACTCCAGGCGTATCGACCAGCATCTGATTCTGTTACGGACCATATTGCTGGAGCGTATGAAACGCATGAAGGTCCTGCTGCAGGTGCACTGCGCCGGGCAGTTGCAGGTGGTCGCCCCGCAAGGAGGCGCCACCTTCTGGCTCGAGGCCACGCGGGCGGTAGATATGCGCCGGGTGTTCGAGCGCTTGCTGGGCCAGGGTATCGTGATCGCCCCCGGAGAGATCTTCAGCCAGCAAGGGGCCTGCAAGCATCACTTGCGCTTGAGCTTCACCCTCGACTGGAGCAAGGATATTGTCCTGGCCCTGCAACAACTGGCACGAGCTATCGGCGAAGAGCGCTCGGTATAGTCAGAGCCCGTAGCAATGCCGCGCCTCAGGGAAACCTGCGTTACGCACGTCTTCGGCAAAACGCTCGCAAGCGTCTCGAATCACCGCGCCGACATCGGCGTATTGTTTAACGAAGCGCGGCAAATGCTCACCGCTCAGGCCCAGCAAGTCTTCGGTCACCAGGATCTGGCCGTCACAGGCCGGCGAAGCGCCAATCCCGATGGTGGGCATTTCCGAATCCAGAGTGATCTGCCGGGCTACGCCTTCGGCCACACCTTCGAGCAGCAGACTGAAAGCGCCTGCTTCGAGATTGGCCCGGGCATCTGCGGCTATCACGCCAGCGTTTTGCGCGCTCAGGCCCTGGGCCTTGAAGCCTCCCATCACGTTGACAAACTGCGGCATCAGCCCGACGTGGGCCATGACCGGGATGCCGCGGGCCACCAGGAATTCAACGGTACTCGCCAGGGTCTTGTTGGCTTCCAGCTTCACGGCATCGCAACCGGTGCGCGCCAGGACCTGAGCGCAATTGCGAAAGGCCTGTTCATGGGATTCCTGATAGCTGGCGAACGGCATGTCGGCGATCACACAGGCCAGGCGCGTGCTGTCGACCACAGCACGGGTATGACCGATGATTTCTTCAAGCTGCATGCTCAGGGTCGAGGCCCGGCCATAGCCGACCATTGCCGTTGAGTCACCGATCAGAATGAAATCGACAACAGGGTCGATCAACCTGGCGATAGAGCTGGAGTAGGCCGTCAGGGAGACGATTTTCTGCTGGCCTTTCATTGCAACCAGCTGTGGGACCGTCAATCGTTTGGTACGGATATGGGTGCTCATCAATATGCTCCTGTAGTAATCAAAACCGCTCAGGTCCGGAGTGGCCGATTATTGGTGAAACACAGGCGCGTTCAATGTACAGATCGGGCTTGAAAAGCAACCCAGATGCCTTCACTTGAGCCTCGCCGTTGAGCCATCAGGCCCGTCGGCCTTTAAGTAGAGCTCCCCGTTTTCATTGCGAAAAAGGGGAGCTTTGACTCATCCGGCGATGTACAGCCCGCCATTCACGTGCAGCACTTCACCGGTCATGAAACTTGAGCCGTTGCTACACAAAAAGGCGATCACCGAAGCGATTTCGCTCGGCTGGCCCAGGCGTTTGAGCGGTGTTTGTTCAACCGAGTCGCTGCCACGGGTTGCGATCAGGCTTTGGGTCATCGGGGTTTCGATGACACCCGGAGAAACAGCGTTGACCCGGGTCTCGGGCCCCAGTTCACGGGCCAGCGCGCGGGTCAGGCTCAGCAGGCCACCCTTGGACGAGCCATAGTGGGCGTTGGAGTAGGCACCCCGGTGCGCGGCAACCGAGGTCAGGTTGACGATCGCGCTGTTGGCGCGCAGTGCCGGGATAGCGCGACGGCACAGATAGAACACGCCGTCGAGGTTGATGCCCAGAGTCTGGCGCCATTGCTCGTCGGTCATCTCGCGAATCGGCTGTGACTGGTACAGACCGGCCGACGGCACCAGAAAATCAATCCCGCCAAAGCGCTCGACGGCCAGTTGTACGGCCCTGGCCGAGTCTTCAGGGTCGCCTGCGTTCATTCTCAAGGTGGCAACCCGGTCGCCGCTGACGTCGAGGGTCCGGGCGAAATCCGCCAGACCCTCGCCGTCCAGGTCGGTGAGCACCATAGAGGCGCCGTACTGGTAGAACAGTTTCGCCACTTCGCGGCCAATGCCACCGTTGGCCCCCGTCAGCAGCAAGACGCGGTTGTTGAAGTCGTACATGGTCAGTGTCTCCAAACGAGGATCAGGGCCGGGAGGCCCAAGGGCTCATGGGCCGAGAATGCGCGCAACTTGCTCTTGCTGCAGGTCCACACCGAGGAAGCGGCAGATCTGCACGATCTGTCCGTAAATCATGTGCTGCCCGGGGTGTACCCGGCAGCCGCGCAGGCGGGCTGCGGCCAGCAGGGCGGTATCGCCGTCGCGCACCACGGCCTCGCAAACCAGGGCCTCGGCACTCAAGGTGCTAGGGTCGAGGGGCAGGGCATCCTCGTCCCTGAGCCCCAGGGACGTGGCATTGATGATCACGTCGAAGCCCTGGGCATTGCCGTCGCTGATGCTCAGGTCGACTTCGGGGAACTGTTTTTTCAGGCGTTCCAGCAGCGCTTCGGCGCGGGCCGCAGAGCGGTTGTAGATCGCCAGCCGGGCGGGCTTCTGGCGAGCGATGGACCAGGCAATCGACTTGCCCGCACCGCCGGCACCCACCAGCAGTACGCGCTTGCCATAAACGCTGTGGCCTTGTTGATGCAAACCGGCAAGCAGGCCTTCGCCGTCAAAGTTGCCACCGGTCAGGCGTCCGCTTTCGGGGTCGATCCGTACGGCATTGACCGAGCCGATCTGGCGGGCGAGGTCGGTCAGCTCATCACAGTATTCAACGATGCTTTCCTTGTACGGAATGGTCACGACCAGGCCATGCAGGTTGGCGATACCGGCTACGCCGCTGAGCACTTTTTGCAGGTTTTGAGCCTTTACGTGCAGGGGGATGCAGGCCACGTCCAGGCCTTGGTTGGCTGCACTCTGGTTGATCACTTGCGGGGTTTTTACGTGGGCGATCGGATCAGCAACGATGCCGATCAGTTTTGTCTGGCCACTGATGTGCATGGAAACCTCTGGGTCAGGATGGACAACGGATATTGGCGGGCGTGCACAAGCCTTGCACATGATGCGCAGAGCCAGATAAGTGGTCAGCCGGTGAAATCGCGCACAAGGGTTGAATCATTGCCGCCAAGGGTGGCAGCGGTGCTCGGGAGGGACTCATGGGGAATAACCTGTCTGACATATTTTGTTGTTGTCTGACAGGATGGTAGAAGGCTTCGCTTTTCGGTGTCAAGGGCGCTGCAGGAGGTCAGTCCTGCAGGTACATGTCCATACGCTTGGCGGCATTGCGCAGATGGCGTTCGGCGGCTTCGCCGGCCAGATCCGGATTGCGCGCCTGGATGGCCTGGAAGATGGCCTGGTGCTCGTCCTGCACGTCCTGGATCAGCTCGTTATAGATTTGCGCGGTGTTGCTGCGGGCTTCACGGATCAGCCGCCGGACGCTGTGGTCCAGGTATTCGTTGAGGGATTTGAAATGCGGATTGTGGGTGGCCGCGACGATCGCCTGGTGGAAGGCGTAGTCCTCTTCATCGCCCAGTTGGTCATTGACCATGGCGTACTCCATGCCCACCAGCGCCTGGCGGATCTTCTTCAGGTCTTCGGGGGTATGGCGCAAGGCAGCCAGGCGTGTGGCGCCGACTTCGATGGTGATCAGGAACTCGAGGATATGCAGCAGTGAATCCTCTTCGCCCAGCGAGACCTCTTTCAAACGGAACGCATGGCGCTCCCCGCGCTTGGCGACGAACGCCCCCTTGCCTTGCTGGGTGGTGATCAGTTCTTCGAACTTGAGCTGCGACAACGCTTCGCGTACCACCGCCCGGCTTACCGAAAACTGCTCGCACAATTGCCGCTCGCTGGGCAATTGATCGCCGGTGGCCAGCCGTCCGGACTCGATCTCGGCACTCAGCCAGTTGACGATTTCCACGGGCAGGGGCTGGTTGGGTTGTACGTTTGCGCTTTTCATTGGTCAGTCCTCTGCCCGGAGGCAGCACGGGTACGGGCATCAAAGTGATGGATTGGTGATAGTGAATGATTGAACTGTGGTCTTACAAGTTTTAGAAAAAAATCACCCGCCTGGACCGTTTGTTTTAAAGGTCTACACGAGACTCATGAGCCAATAAAAGCATATTTCCTGTTCAGGGTGCTTTGACATCGGGGCAGCGTTGTCGTAATTTCCGCAAACTGGTCAGACATGTTGTTGATGATGTATTACCAGATCGTTAATAAAAATAAAAACGAGGCTTCCATGCACACCAAGACCACGCTGCGTCTGCTCACCCTCGGCACCACTCTGTGCGCCGGTATCGCCTGTGCTGATCCATTGAAAGTAGCGCTGGTCGAAACCCTGTCGGGGCCGTCAGCTGCCACCGGACAAATGTTCCGCGCCGCCACCCGCTTTCAGATCGAACGGCTTAACGCCGAAGGTGGCTGGAACGGCGAGCCGATCCAGTTGCTCGAATTCGACAGCCAGGGTACCCCGGCGGGCGCCTCCGAAAAGCTCAAGGCCGCCATCGGCAGCGGGGCGCAAATGATTGTTCAGGGCGCCTCGTCAGTCGCCGCCGGGCAGATCACTGAAGATGTACGCAAGTACAACCTGCGCAACAAAGGCAAGGAAGTGGTGTTCCTCAATGTTGGCGGTGAAGCCCTTGAGCTGACGGGCAGCAAATGTCACTTCTATCACTTCCGCTTCAACGGTAATGCGCCGATCCGGGTCAAGACTCTGGTTGCGGCGATGAAAGAGGCGGGCACCCTGGGCACCAGCGTCTACGCCATGAACCAGAACTACAGCTGGGGCCTGGACATGGAAAAAGCCATCTCCGATAACGCCGCAGCCGGTGGCTATCAATTGGTGGGCAAAAGCCTGCACGACACCCAGAAAGTTCAGGACTTTTCGCCCTATATCGCGCGCATCCAGGCTTCTGGTGCTGAAACGGTGCTGACCGGTAACTGGGGCAACGACCTGTTGTTGCTGATGAAGGCCAGCCGAGCCGCGGGCCTGAAACTGCGCTTTGGCACCGCCTTTCTCGACCAGCCGGGCAATCTGGCCAACGCCGGCGATGTCGCCCTGGGGCACTACGTTTCCCATCCGTTCAATATCGAGGCTGCGGGCGAGCAGGGCGAGCGCTTTGCCAGCGAGTACCAGGCCTCGACCGGGCACCTGCCGGCGTACATCGAGCCGCAAACCGTATTCGCCTTGCAGATGGTCGGCAATGTGCTGAAAAAACTCCCGGCCGAAGACGGCCGTCTCAATACCCGCACCTTCGCCCTGGCCCTGGAAAAGGCCGGCGACAGCAACCCTTTGGGTGACGTGCGCATGCGGGCCGAGGATCACCAGTTGTTGATGCCGTTCGTGGTGTCGGTGGTTTCGCGGGACGCCCGCTACAAAGTTGACGGCACCGACATGGGTTTCGTGCCGATCAAGTCGTTCACTGCCGATGAGGCTGCGGCGCCCGTGCAGGATGACTGCCGGATGCAACGGCCCGAGTGACGCCGCCCGGCGTGCCGCCCGGCACGCCTTCCTGCCCATGTTGGAGTCGCCTATGGAATTTCTCACAGTTTCACTGCTTAACGGCGTGATCTACGGCCTGCTGCTGTTTATGGTTTCAGCTGGCCTGACCCTGATTTTCGGCATGATGGGGGTGCTCAACTTCGCCCATGCCTCCTTCTACATGGTGGGCGCGTACCTGGCCTACACCCTGCAGAAATATGTCGGTTTCATCAGCGCGGTGCTGCTTTCGACCTTGTTGGTGGGGCTGCTGGGGGTGATCGTCGAGCGGTTCTTCCTGCGCCGGGTGCACAAGTACGGGCATGCCCACGAACTGCTGCTGACCTTTGGCCTGACGTTCATCATTGCCGAGTTGATCAAGTTGTTTTACGGCAACTTTTCTGTCGAGTACCGGGTGCCGGAGTTTCTCAACTTTGCAGCGTTCCAGGTATTCAGCACTGACTATCCGTTCTATCGCCTGTTGATGGGGGCGGTCTCGCTGCTGGTGTTTGCCCTGATCTACCTGCTGTTGACCCGTACCCGCGTCGGCATCGTGGTGCGGGCCGCAATCCATCGTCCGCAAATGGCCGAGGCCCTTGGGCACAACGTGCCGCTGGTGTTCATGGCGGTGTTTGGTATCGGCGCCGCGCTGGCCGGTCTGGCCGGGGCACTGGCCGGGGCGTTCTACACCACCAATCCGAACATGGCCCTGGAGCTGGGGGTGATTGTCTTCGTCGTGGTGGTAGTCGGCGGTTTGGGCTCGATGGCCGGAGCGATGGTCGCTTCGCTGTTGATCGGGCTGATTTCATCGTTTGCAGTGGGTGTGGACCTCAGTCTGGCCACGGTCCTGGGTCTGTTTGGCGCCGGTGACTGGGCGCAGCAGGCGGGCGGGCTGATGACGCTCAAGGTATCGAGCGTGGCGGCAACCATTCCGTTTGCACTGATGCTGCTGATTTTGCTAATCCGGCCGTCCGGGTTAATGGGCGAGAAGGGGTAGACCATGAAACTCACGAAAATCCTGCTGGCGCTGTTGCTGCTGGCACTGCTGGTGCTGCCTGGCATCCTGCCGGTGGCGATGGTCAACGCGGCCATCCAGATGCTGATTGCAGCCCTGTTTGCCTGTGCCTTCAACCTGCTGTGCGGACAGGGCGGCATGCTTTCGTTCGGCCACGCGGCGTATTTTGGCGTTGGCTCCTTCGCCACCCTCCACGCGATGAACGCGCTCAATGGCCAGGGCCTCCTGCCAACGCCACTGCTGCCGCTGATCGGCGCCCTGGGCGGCTTTATGTGCGGGCTGTGTGCCGGCTGGTTCGCCACCAAGCGGGCGGGGGTTTACTTCTCCATGATCACCCTGGCGCTGGCCGAGCTGCTGCACTCCCTGGCACCGCACCTGAGCACCCTGTTTGGCGGCGAGGCCGGTATCTCGTCGATGCGCATCCCGGCATGGGGCCTGGATTTCGGCGATGCCACCCAGGTGTACTACCTGACTCTGGGCTGGGTGGTGCTGTCCATCGCCTTGCTCTACGCCTTCACGTTGACGCCCATGGGGCGGCTGACATTTGCCTTGCGTGAGAACGGTCACCGCCTGCAGTTTCTGGGCTACAACGTGCATCGCTTGCGGGTGCTGGTGTTTGCCCTGTCGGCCATGTTTGCAGGGATTGCCGGTGGCTTGCAGGCGTTGAATCTGGAGTCGGCCAACTACGTGCTCTTCGACATGCATTATTCGGCAGAGGTGGTACTCAACACTTACATCGGTGGCGTCAACGTGTTCCTCGGCCCGGTACTGGGCGCAGCGCTGATGACCTTCTTCGGTAACGTTGCCTCCGACCTGACCCAGTCCTGGCTGCTTTATCAGGGGCTGCTGTTCGTGCTGGTGATGATGTTCATGCCCAGCGGTCTGGCGGGGCTGGTGCTGGCCTGGAACGCGCAGATCCGTCGACGTGGCTGGCTGGCGATTATCCCGGCGGCGTTAACGGCATTGCTCACCGCCGGGTTGCTGAGCCTGGCCGTGGTGTTCGCGATCGAAACCTTGCAACGGATTTTCAGCCAGGATTACCAGGCGCTGCTGATTGCCGGTCAGCCCTGGCCGGCCATCAGCCTGTTTGGCCGCCAATGGTTGCCGGGGGCACCACTGACCTGGGCCACGCCGGTGCTGTTGGGGCTGTGCGGCCTGTTGGCGTTGAAGCTGGCCCGGCGCCAATGGCTGCGCCTGCTGGACGATAAACCGGAGCAAGCTGCTGCTGCGCTCACGCTTGGGGTAGAAGGAGAACGACCATGAGCAGCTCGATCCTGCAATTACACGATGTGCACAAGTCGTTCGGTGAGGCCCATATCATTCGTGGTGCGCAACTGCAGCTGCGCTCCGGCGAACGGCATGCGGTGATTGGTCCCAATGGGGCCGGCAAGTCGACCCTGTTTCACTTGATCTCCGGGCAGCTGCAACCCTCCAGCGGCAAGATAATTCTCGGTGAGACCGAGATTCAAGGCCGCTCACCGGAACACATTAATCACCTGGGGCTGTCGCGCTCGTTCCAGATCACCAACATTTTCCCCGGACTTTCGGTGTTCGAGAACCTGCGTATTGCGGTGATGCGCAAACACCGGATGCAGTACCACTTCTGGCGCTCGGTGCAGGGCTATGCGCAGGTACGCGAGCAGACCGAAAAACTGCTTGAGCAGGTGCGGCTCCAGGGCAAGCAGGCAGTGTCTGCGGCAGAGCTGTCCTACTCCGAGCAGCGGGCTCTGGAGATTGGCATGACGCTGGCCAGCGACCCGCGGGTGATCCTGCTCGACGAGCCGATGGCAGGCATGTCCCATGAAGAAACCGACTACGCCCTGAACCTGATTCGCGAGGTGACACAGGGGCGTTCGCTGTTGATTGTCGAGCATGACATGGACGTGGTGTTTTCCCTGTGTGACCGCATCAGCGTGCTGGTCTACGGCGAAGTCATCGCCACCGGAACACCTGACCAGATCCGGGCGGACCGGCGGGTGCAGGAAGCCTATCTGGGTGAGGAGCAATGCGCATGAATCCGCTCTCGCAAAATCTGTTGTCGATCCGTGACCTGCATGTGCATTACGGCAAGAGTCATGTGTTGCACGGGGTCAACCTGAATATCGCTCACAACGAGGTAGTGAGCCTGCTCGGACGTAATGGCGCCGGGCGCTCCACCACTATGAAAGCTGTAATGGGGCTGGTGCCGGCCAGTGCCGGCAGCATCCAGCTGGGCGGTCGCGAGCTGACCGGGCTCAGACCCTATCGCATCAGCCGAGCCGGAGTCGGCATTGTTCCGGAAGAGCGCGAGGTGTTCGCCAACCTCAGCGTCGAAGAAAACCTGCGCATGGGGCAGCAGCAGGCTGTCGATGGCGCCACGGCATGGAACGTCGGGCAGATGTTCGAGTTCTTTCCGCGTTTGCGCGAGCGGCGCAACACCGGTGCGGGCAACCTCTCCGGTGGCGAACAGCAGATGCTTACCCTGTGCCGCTCACTGTTGGGTTGCCCCAGGGTGTTGCTGATTGACGAACCTACCGAAGGCCTGGCGCCGAAGATTGTGGCCGTGGTTGCCGAGGCAATCCGCGAGATCCATCGACGGGGAGTTTCAATTCTGCTGGTAGAGCAGAAGCTGACCATCGCCCTTAAGGTCTCCTCCCGTGTGTGCGTGATGGGCCACGGGCGGATTGTCTTCGAAGGCACGCCCCAGGCGTTGACCGACGATCCGGACCTGATGCAGGAGTGGCTGGCGGTCTGAGGCTGCCCCTGCTTTCAAACCGGCAGGTTCGCCTGCCATATACCGGCTGATTGTGTGGCAGCACGGGTGCTGCCACGGGATCGCCGTGCCTGAAATCCACCGGGAAAAACAATAACAATGAGCCTGCCTAAATACTTCACCGCACCACCCCTGCTGCTGCTGAGCACTTTGCCGGGCCTGGCCCTGGCTCAGGAACAGGGCTTTATCGAGGACGCTACGGCCACCGTGCAGATGCGCAACTTTTACTTCAATCGCGACTATCGCGACAGCGCAGCCCCCAAGGCCAAGAGCGAGGAGTGGGCCCAGGGTTTCATGCTCAATGCGCAGTCCGGCTACACCCAGGGCACTGTGGGGGTGGGCGTCGACCTGATCGGCCGCCTGGGGATCAAACTCGACAGCGGCGCCGGGCGCACCGGCAGCCTGCTGTTGCCCGAACACGGCAATGGTTCGGCAGATGATTTTTCCAGTCTGGGGGCTGCGGTCAAACTGAAAGTGTCCCGGACCGAACTTAAAGTCGGCGAGTTGCTGCCGACCCTGCCGATCCTCCAGTACAACGATGCACGCCTGCTGCCCCAGACCTTTCAGGGAGCGATGCTGACCTCGAAGGAATTCACCGGGCTGACCCTCAATGCCGGGCAGATGCGCTCATTCACCCAGCGTAACTCCAGCAACCGTGAAGACCTGTTTATCGACGGTCGCGCCTATGCCACTTCGGATCGCTACAACTACCTGGGCGGCGAGTACCGCTTCAACCAGGAACGGACCATGGTCGGTCTGTGGGGGGCCGAGCTGGAGGACATCTACCGCCAGCGCTTTATCCAGTTCACCCACAAACAGCCCGTCGGCGCCTGGACCCTGGGGGCCAATATCGGCCTGCTGGATTCCGAGGAACAAGGCCAGGCCAAGGCGGGCCAGATCGATAACCGATCGTTCTTCACGGCCCTGAGTGCCGGTCTGGGCGGGCACACGCTGATGGCGGCCTGGCAGCGCATGTATGGCGAAGACGCCAGCATCTGGCTAAGCCCCACCACGACCGTACTGCCCAACGATATCCAGGTGCGCAATTTTGCCTCGGCGCAGGAGAAGGCCTGGCAACTGCGTTACGACTACAACTTTGCCGCCATGGGAGTGCCGGGGCTGACGTCCTTTGTGCGTTACGTCAGGGGCGACAACGTGGCCGTGGCCGGTGGCAACGACGGCAAGGAATGGGAGCGGGACTTTGATGTGTCCTATGTGATCCAGAGCGGTCCGCTGAAGAACCTGGGGCTGCGCTGGAGGAATGCCATGGTGCGCTCCAGTTTCGGTCCTTCGGTCGACGACAATCGCCTTATCGTCAGCTACAGCCTGGCGTTGTTCTGACGAATTTCGTAGCAATTTCCTTTGACTAACCCGCCACTGCGGGTTAGTTTTTATCTACTGGTCTGACAAGTTGATTGTAATGTATGACCAGATATAAAAATAAGTGAGAACTTCATGTCCAACCCAGATTGCTCTGCAACTACGCCCGAACAGCCCGTGTCGGACGCGCCGGTTTTCCAGCACAGCCGCTACGCCGGTATCCACGACAAAGTGGTGGTGGTCACCGGTGGAGGCAGCGGTATCGGCCTGGCCCTCGCCGAGGGTTTTGCCCGCAACGGTGCACATTTGCTGCTGATCGACATCAATGCCCCGGCCATGGCCGACGCCAGAGGCCAATTGCAGCAAGCATTCCCCAATGCCCGCGTCGAATGCTTCCAGGCCTCGGTGGCTGACGAAGTGGCTGTCGAAGCGGCCTTTGCCTATGCCAAGGCGTGTTTCGGGCGTATCGACGTGTTGCTCAACAACGCCGGAGTGTCGATCAACAAGCCGTCGCTGGAGATCACCCCGGCCGAATGGCGCCGGGCCGTGGAGATCAATTTCAACAGTGTGTTCTTCTGCGCCCAGGCCGCCGCCCGGCACATGATCGGGCAGCAGT
Organism: Pseudomonas sp. TWR2-1-1; assembly: GCF_049897045.1. Classification (NCBI taxonomy): domain Bacteria; kingdom Pseudomonadati; phylum Pseudomonadota; class Gammaproteobacteria; order Pseudomonadales; family Pseudomonadaceae; genus Pseudomonas; species Pseudomonas sp. TWR2-1-1. The sequence continues at coordinate 83,853 of NZ_JAFCVM010000004.1, read as the reverse complement.
CGGGCGTCATCATCAACACCTCGTCGATGTGGGGTGTTTCGCACTCCGCCGATCGCACCGCCTACTGCGCAACCAAAGCCGCCGTGGTCTCCATGACCAAGTGCCTGGCGGTGGAGTGGGCCCGGCACGGCATCCGCATGAACGCCATCGGCCCCGGTTACACCCGCACCCCGCTGGTGGAGGAACTGCAGCGCAGCGGCCGTCTGGACGTCGAGGCACTGCGCCGGCGTACACCGCTGCAACGCCTTGGCGAGCCTGGGGAAATGGCCGAACTGGCGCTGTTTCTGGCGTCCACCAGCGCAACCTTCATTACCGGGCAGATCTACGTATCGGATGGCGGCTGGACTGCCAACGGCTTCTAGTTCGCCTTCGTTGTACCGGCCCGTTGCGGCCTGTCGATTTGAGTCAATTGTGGAGAAGTAAAATGCCGAAAAGTGTTGCCTTGTCGCCGGCTTCGCCGTGGGTCGAGCTCAGTACCACCGACGCCGACTGGAAGCAGGCCGACCCTGTGTTGCTGGGCACGTTGCTCAGCCATTTACACCTGATTCGTGCCTTTGAGGAGACCGTGCTGGAGCTGGCGGGTGAAGGCCTGGTGCATGGCCCGGCGCATTCGAGCATCGGCCAGGAAGGGGGCGCGGCAGGTTCGATCGTGGCGCTGGGTGCGGCGGATGAAGTCAACGGTTCGCACCGTGGTCACCACCAGTTTCTGGCCAAGGCCTTGGTGTACCTGATGCCCGACGGGATTGACCCGAAAGCGCCGGTGCCCCCCGCGATCCAGGATCTGCTGCAACGCACCCTGGCGGAAATTCTCGGTCTGGCCCAGGGCTTCTGCAAAGGCCGTGGCGGTTCGATGCACCTGCAATGGGCCGAAGCCGGTGCCCTGGGCACCAACGCCATCGTCGGTGGCGGCGTACCGCTGGCCGCCGGCGCGGCCTGGGCCCATCGGCATGCGAACACCGATACCGTGGCGGTCACCTATTTTGGCGACGGCGCGGTCAACATCGGTTCGGTGCTGGAGACCATGAACCTGGCGGCCGCCTGGAAACTGCCGTTGTGTTTCTTCATCGAGAACAACCTCTACGCGGTGTCTACCACGGTGGAAGAAGCCACCGCCGAACCGCGGCTGTCGGCCCGGGGGCTGGGCTTCAACATCCCGAGCTGGAAGGTTGACGGCATGGACCCGCTGGCGGTTTACCTGGCCATGCAGCAAGCGCTGGCGCACATGCGTGCCGGTAACGGGCCGACCGTCATCGAGGCCGATGTGTACCGCTTTTTCCATCAGAACGGCCCGTTCCCGGGCAGCGCTTTCGGTTACCGCAGCAAGGAAGAAGAGCAAAGCTGGCGTGCCCGTGATCCGCTGGAGCGGCTGGCCGTGGAAATGAAAAAACGCGACCTGATCGATGACGCCGGTGTGGCCGGGCTGCGCGAAACCATCAAGCAGGCCATGGTCCAGGCGGCGGCACAACTGCTGGAAGCCGACCCGGACGGCAAGCCGGGCAAGCGCCGGATTCGTCCACAATTATGGCCTTCGCCGGATTTTCGCGACGTGGGTATCCGCGGCGATCTCAGCGAGTTGGCCGAGGCCCGCACCTGTGAGCAGTCGAGCTACAGCGGCGGCCTGGAAAAACGCAAGTTCATCGACGCCATTGCCGACGTGATGAACCGGCGGATGGAAACCGATGACAGCATCGTGGTCATGGGTGAGGACGTGCACCGCCTCAAGGGCGGCACCAACGGTGCAACCCGGGGCCTGAAAGAGCGCTTTGCAAAGCGCACCCTCGGCACCCCTATCAGCGAGAACGCCTTCTGCGGCCTGGGTGGCGGCCTGGCCCTGGACGGCCGCTTCAAGCCGGTGGTGGAGTTCATGTACCCCGACTTCATGTGGGTGGCGGCCGACCAGGTGTTCAACCAGATCGGCAAGGCCCGGCACATGTTCGGCGGGCAAAGCGACGTGCCGCTGGTGCTGCGGACCAAAATCGCCATGGGCACCGGCTACGGCTCCCAGCACTCCATGGACCCGGCGGGGATCTTTGTCACCAGCCCGGGCTGGCGCATCGTTGCCGCGTCTACGCCGTTCGACTACATCGGCCTGATGAATGCTGCGCTGGCCTGCAAAGACCCGGTGCTGGTAATCGAGCACGTCGACTTGTACAGCCACAGCGGTGATGTACCGGTGGACGATCTGGACTATCAGATTGCGTTCGGTACCGCTGCGGTACGCCGTGAAGGCCGCGAACTGACCATCCTCACCTACCTGAGCATGGTCGGGCACTCGCTGGAAGCCGTGGAGCAGACCGGTATTGATGCCGAGGTCATCGACCTGCGCTTCCTGGACCGCGCCAGCTTCGACTGGGCCACGGTCGAGGCCAGTATCCGCAAGACTAACAATGTGCTGATCGTCGAGCAGGGCGCCCGGGGTACTTCCTATGGCGGCTGGCTGGCAGATGAGTTGCAGCGCCGTTGCTTCGACTGGCTCGATCAGCCGATTCAGCGTGTCACCGGTGGCGAAGGTTCACCGAGTATTTCCAGAATCCTGGAGCGCGCGGCCAGTGCCCGCACCGAAGAAGTGGTCGCAGGCCTGCAACAGGTCATGGATGAAAAAGGAGCGCAGCAATGAGCATGAAGATGCTGGTACCAATGGAAGTCGGGATTTGCTGCGCTGATCTGCAGGCCCTCAGCCAGTTCTATCAGGATGTGCTGGGTTTTACCTTTATTGCCCAGGTGCAGATGCCGGCCGCCGCTGCGCAACAGGTTGGCCTGAGTGAGGGCGGGTACAGCGTGGTGCGGCTGCAGACACCCTATGGCGAACGGATCAAGTTGCTCGCGCCGCAGCGCGCACCCGAACCCCAGGCCGAGGGCTTGATACTCGAGCGCCGCAATGCGAGCTACCTGACATTCATCGTCGCAGACATTGCCAGCCTGGCGGCTGAGCTGAAACGCGCCGGTGCGCGTTTTTTCGCCGGTGACACCGCGATTCAGCTGCGTCCCGATGTGAAAGCGCTGTTCTGCCGTGATCCGGAAGGCAACGTTCTGGAGTTGGTCGAGTACGCCGATATCGCCGCCTACCGTCCCGACCTTTTCAACCAACGGAGTGCCTGATGGCCAAGCTATTACGTATGCCTGAGGTGTCGGCCAACGCGACCCACGCCGCGATCCAGAACTGGACCCTCAAGGAAGGCGATGCAATCAGCCTCGGTGATTGCATTGCCGAGATCGAAACCGAAAAAGCGCTGGTCGAACTGGCCGCTGAAGAGGATGCAGTACTGGGCAAGATCCTCGTCGAAGCGGGGCGTGAAGTGGAAGTGGGCGCCCCGATCGGGGTGCTGTTTGGCGTCGGTGAAAGCAATGTCGATATCGCCGCGTTGTTGGCCGGTGCCGGTGTTGTGCCTGCGGCCAGTGCGCCGGTTACCGCTGATGCGCCTGGCGTGCAAGCCCCGGTCCATGTCGCAGCGGCGACGGCCGGGCCTGCACGTGCGCGCATCTTCGCCAGCCCCCTGGCCCGCCGACTGGCTGCGGCCAAGGGGCTGGATCTGGCCAGCCTCAAGGGCAGCGGGCCGAACGGGCGCATTGTTAAACGCGATGTTGAGGCAGCATTCGCACCGAGTGTGTTGCCTGCACCGGTGGCCATGCCGGTATCCGGGGCCGGTTTTGAAGAAGTTGCCCACAGCAGCATGCGCAAGACCATTGCTCGGCGTCTGGTGGAAAGCAAGGCGACGGTGCCGCACTTCTATCTGGAAGTGGAGTGCCGGATGGAGCGTTTGCTGGCCTTGCGCGAGCAGGTCAACCAGAGCGCGCCGAGGAAAATTTCGATCAACGATTTTATCGTCAAGGCGGTGGCAATTGCCCTCAGGCAGGTGCCGGCGATGAACGTGAGCTGGACCGACACGGCGCTGCGCCGCTATCACCAGGCCGATGTCTGTGTGGCGGTCTCCACCGATACCGGTCTGATCACGCCAGTGGTGCGCAATGCCGATGGCAAAACCCTGTCGCAAATCAGCGCGGATGTACTGCAACTGGCCGGGCGTGCCCGTGAAGGGCGTCTGCAACCCGAGGAATATCAGGGCGGCAGCTTCACCATCAGTAACCTGGGTATGTTCGGCGTGCAGCAGTTCAGCGCCATTATCAACCCGCCCCAGGCCGCGATTCTGGCAGTGGGCGCCACCCGGCAAATACCGGTAGTGGAAGACGGTGAACTGAAGATCGGTTCGGTCCTGGGCTGCACCTTGTCGGTGGATCACCGGGCCGTGGATGGCGCGCTGGCGGCGCAATGGCTGGCAGTGTTCAAGGGCCTGATGGAAAACCCGCTGGGCATGCTGATCTGAGGAAGTCCCGATGAGCGATAGTAAATTCGATGTAATCGTGGTTGGCGGCGGCCCCGGCGGGTATGTTGCCGCCATCCGCGCCAGCCAGCTGGGCTTGCGCACCGCCCTGGTGGAAAAGGCCCAGTTGGGCGGAGTCTGTCTGAACTGGGGCTGCATCCCGACCAAGGCGCTGCTGCGCAGCGCCGATGTATTGCGCATGATCCGCGGCGCCGACCGCTTCGGGATCGAAGTCGGGCAGGCCACGCCGGATCTGGGTGCCATCGTCAAACGCTCCCGCGATGTGGCTGCGCAGTTGCAGCGGGGCGTTGGCGGGCTGATGAAAAAGCACCGCATTCAGGTATTCAACGGTCATGCACGACTGGACGGACCGCAGCAACTGCGGGTCAGATCAGATCAGGGTGAGCTGCGCCTCGGCGCGGCGCATATCATCCTCGCCACCGGCGCCCGGGCGCGGGTGCTGCCGGGCATGGAGCCGGACGGCAAGCACTTCTGGACTTACCGCCAGGCCCTGGTGCCGCAAAGCGTGCCCAAGCGTCTGGTGATCATCGGGGGTGGTGCTATCGGTATCGAGTTCGCCAGCTTCTATCACGCCCTCGGTGCGCAGGTCAGCGTGGTCGAAATGGCCGAGCGGATCCTGCCGGTGGAAGATCAGGAAATCAGCGCCCATGTGGCACAGTCCCTGACGCGCGACGGTATCGGTCTGTACACCGGCTGCGCGGTGCAAGGCAGTAAGGTGGAGCAGGGCGCGGTGCACCTGCGCCTCGAAGGCAAACGCCATGAAACGCTGCAAGCCGATGTAGTGCTGGTGGCGGCGGGCATTGTCGGCAATGTCGAGGAGCTGGGGCTTGAAGGCACGGGGATCAAGGTCGAGCGCAGCCATGTGCTGGTGGATGAGTTCTGTCGCACCGGCGAGCCGGGCGTGTACGCCATAGGAGACCTGGCGGGGGCGCCGTGGCTGGCACACAAGGCCAGCCACGAAGCGCTGATCTGTGTCGAGAAAATCGCCGGTGGCAACCCGCATCCACTGGACCCGCGCAGCGTGCCGGCCTGTACCTACAGTCACCCGCAAGTGGCGAGTGTCGGCTACACCGAAGCTCAGGCGCGCAGTGCCGGCAAGACCCTCAACGTGGGCAAGTTTCCTTTCGTGACCAACGGCAAGGCGATTGCCATGGGCGCCACCGATGGCTTCGTCAAGGTGGTGTTCGACGCCCACAGCGGCGAGCTGCTGGGGGCGCATATGGTGGGTGAGGAGGTGACCGAAATGATTCAGGGCTACGTCATTGCGCGCGGGCTGGAAACCACCGAAGCCGAGCTGATCGAAAGCATCCTGCCGCACCCGACAATGTCCGAGGCCATGCACGAAGCGGTACTGGCCGCGTACGGGCGGGCGCTGCACAACTGAGCGTGATGCATCGACTGAATGCCCGGGGCAGGTGCACCTGCCTCGGGCCCCGGCGTCAATGACGGAGCCGACAACACGGGCGCTGTACAAGCGTCCGCGACAAATAATAATATGAGAAGCATTATCATTTGCATTAAGTGAATCTGACATGGGTCACGACAGGATTGCCTCGCCCGTCGAGCAGTTGTATGCCAATCACCACCGCTGGCTTCGGGGCTGGCTGCATCGGCGTTTAGGCCACAGTGCCGATGCCGAAGATCTGGCTCACGACACGTTTATCCGCGTGCTGCGCGCTCAGCACGATGTACATGAACTGCGCCAACCCATGGCCTTTCTCGCGACCATCGCCAATGGTCTGCTGATCAACCGCTGGCGTCGTCAGGCGATAGAACGGGCTTATCTCGAAGCGCTGGCCGCACGTCCACATGCTCTTGAGCCATCGCCAGAAGACCGCTACCTGATGATTGAAACCCTGTTGCAACTCGACTCGTTGTTGGTGGGGTTGTCCGTGCGGGTGCGCCAGATTTTCTTTCTGTCTCAGCTCGACGGTTTGACCTACCCGCAAATCGCCATGCAGCTGGACCTGACTGTGGCCCAGGTACAGCGGGCCATGAGCAAGGCGTTCGGTGTGTGTTATGCGAGCCGTTTTGAATGAGCGGCCTGTCGATTCCCCCTCGTGTGCGCGATAGCGCCATCGACTGGATGGTGCGCATGCAGTCCGGGCTGATGAGTGCAACGGACCATCAGGCATTGCAGCAATGGCGTCAGGCCAGCGAAGCCCACGAATACGCCTGGCAGCGTGTCAGCAGCCTGGCGCTGTTGCAGCAGCCCGGGGCAGATCTTTTGTCCGATGCGACCGCCCGCCGGGCCCTGGAGTCGGCCGGAGCAGATCTTCAGCGGCGCAGGCAAGTACTCAAAAGCGTGTTGGCAATCAGTCTGCTTGCCGGGATTGCCTGGCAAGGCGTGGACAGCACTCTGGTGCGCTCAGCCATGGCCAGCTACCGCACCGGGACCGGTGAGCGTCGTCGCTGGGCGCTGGCTGACGGCAGTTCGTTATGGTTGAACACCGCCAGCGCAGCGAATCTGCAACTGCATGCCGATCTGCGCCGCGTGCAATTGATCGAGGGCGAGTTGGCGCTGGACGTGCGGGTCGAGTCGCGTCCGTTGGAGTTGCTCACACCTGACGCCGTATTGCACAGCCGCGACGCTGATCTGCTGGTACGCCATGATCAGCGGGGTACTCAGGTGACCGTGTTACGCGGCCTGGTGCGGGTGCGTTCGCGATATGAACCTGCGCCCCTGCTACTGGAGAGCGGCTGGCGAACACAGGTCGACAGTCAGGGGGTGCATGCGGCAAATACCACTGACGGGTTTCTGGCCCAGGCTTGGTTGCGCGGCATTTTACCGGCTGAGCGGATGCGCCTTGATGACCTGCTGGCCGAGCTCTCGCGTTACCGGCCGGGTATTTTGCGTTGTGCCCCGCAGGTCGCGGCCTTGCGTGTGACGGGTAGCTTCCAGCTCGACGACACCGATGCCGCCCTGGCGTTGGTGGCCCGTGCGCTGCCCGTTCGCATCGAGCGACGCAGCCGTTACTGGGTGACGGTGGTGGCGGTGTGAGTTTTTTTATTTGATTGACGATAGTTTTTCAAAACTGGCGGGGCCTACAGGAATCACCCACCGAGACAGGTGGGCCTTCACCTCCAGGAGCCCTGCATGATTTCCCCAGCAAGTGTTTTGTGTGCCCGCACGTTTGGCCTGCTTATTCTGAGTGTGCAGCCGCTGTACAGCGCTGCCGTTTTTGCTGCCCAGGAGCGCCTCTATTACGACATTGATGCCGGCCCGCTGGACCAGGCGCTCTCGCGTTTTGGCGTGCAGGCTGGGATCAGCCTGGCGGGGAGCTCGACGCTGACAGCAGGCAAGACCAGCAAAGGCCTGCATGGCGATTTCAGCACCCGGGACGGTCTGTCCCGGCTGTTGGCGGGAACCGGTCTGAGTTATCAGCCTCAGGATGACGGCAGCTTCGAGTTGTATCAGGGGGGAGGGGCCGTGCTCCTGCCCTCGCAAAAAGTCATCGGCGAAGATCCTGGCAAAAAACAGGTGTACTCGGCGCCACGCTCTTCCGTGTATATCTCCGGCGAAGACATGCAGCGTTTTGGCGTTATTTCGACCGGCGATCTGCTCAAAGGCCAGCCGGGCGTCCAGGTGGGAGACAGCCGTAATGGCGGTGGCCTGGATGTCAATATTCGCGGAATCCAGGGGCAAAGCCGGGTAGCTGTGACAGTCGACGGCTCGCAACAGGCGCTTGATGTCTACCGGGGTTATGCCGGTACGCAGCAACGCAGCTACATTGACCCGGACCTGATCAGCGACATCGAGATCGACAAGGGGCCGAGCCTGACATCCAGTGCCATCGGCGGTACGGTGAAAATGCGCACCCTGGGGGTTGAGGATATTTTGCGCGATGGCAACACCGTCGGACTGCGCCTGAAGGGGGACCTGTGGAATAACGGTGTCGCTCCTGCCTCTCGCGATGGCCACTCCGCGACAGAGCCTCTGTACTCGCAGCCGCACAAAAACCGTGGAGGCCTGCTCGGTTCCGAGGCCGAGTCCGGCAGTGCGGCTTTCGCCTATACCCATGACATGTTTGACGTCGTCGCGGCTTACGCCCACCGCAACCAGGGTAACTATTTCGCCGGCAAAAAAGGCCAGGATCGCTACCGCACCTATGACCGTTGGGGCCGCGAAGACATGACCGTCGCCACCACCTATAACCCCGGTGAGGAGGTCCTTAACTCCTCGGCCGAGACCGAATCGATGCTGCTCAAAACCACCATACGCCCGGTAGACGGGCATACGCTGGACCTGGGCTTTCGTCGTTACGACGGTCATATTGGCGAAATCATGCCTTCGGATATCTTTCGTTTTGGCACCGGAGGCATTTACCAATACCCCCTGGGCCACACCAGGATTGATACCTACACCGCGCGCTACAACTACTTGCCAGCCGGCAACCCGCTGGTGGACCTCACGGCCAATCTGTGGATGACGGATGCACAGACCAGCCAGCTGACGTCGGTACTGGCGCCAACTTCGCAGGCCTATCGCTCGGACCGCAACTGGAACCGCCAGGCCGACCGCCGCATCGGCGGTGACCTGGCCAATACTTCGCGGTTCGAGACGGGCTATGGCGATTTAAAACTGGACCTGGGTGGCTCGTTTCAGACCGAGGAACTTCGCCCACAAAAGGGCGTGGTCACCACTCAGGACGACATCAACGCCAACCGCAGCTTGCGCGACGGATCCCGCCAGGAATTGAGCCTTAACGGCAAGCTGGAGTACCTGCCGATTGACCGCCTGACCCTCTGGGGCGGCGGGCGTTATACCTACTACCGGACCCAGGATCACGTCACCCATTCACAAGGGGTGCGCGAGGACCGCGAGGTGAAGTACCTGAGGGTCATGAAACCGGGTACCAACGGCAACATGATGTGGTTCCCGGATCAGAACGGGCAATACACGGACGCCACCGACCCGAGGCTGAACAACGCAATCGTCTTCAATAACACCAACTACCCCTTTGAAGGCATACGCTACAACGACTTCGGTGCGACCGAGTCAATTGTCTACCCCGCTCAGACCAGCAGTGTCGTGACCGGTTATGAATATTCCGGCAAACAGAGTGACAGCGGCGGCGCGTTTGCGCCTGCCATTGGCTTCAACATTGAACTGGCGCCGGATACGTTCGTTTATGCGTCCTACACCCAGGCCCTGCGCATGCCTTCACTGTTTGAAACCAGCCAGGGGGTATTGCAGACCATGCCCGGAAAGGGCTTGAAACCCGAACGCTCGAGCAATTGGGAAATCGGCGCCAGCACTCAGCAAACCGACCTGTTGTTCGACGGCGACTCGGCGGCCATCAAAATTGCCTATTTCAACAACACCATCAAAAACTACATCACCCGCTATTACGATCCGACCCCGGGCCTGATGGGGCTGATGCAGTTCAGCAATACCGACAGTTTTAAAACCAGTGGCCTGGAGTTGCAGTCGCATTACGACTCGGGCCGCATGTTTGCAGACCTGTCATCCACCTACTATTTGAAAACCGAAACCTGCGACTCGGTATTCGCGGCCCGCTTGCGCGCCAGTTCGAACCGTTACCAGGACTTGAGCAACACGCCGGACTGTACGCCGGGCAGCTTTATGGGTTCTTACACCAACACTCAGAATCCTCCACGCTTTTCAGCGAATCTGACCTCGGGTCTGCGCTTTTTTGACCAGACGCTGACGCTCGGCGCACGTGTTACCCACACCTCGGGTCCGACCGTCACGGCCGACAACAACTGGCAGACCGGCGCCACCACGCCGCAACTGGTCTATCACGAGGTGACGCTGTTTGATCTGTTCCTCAACTACAAGTGGCAGGAGCACACGAACCTGAATCTTTCGTTGCAGAACCTGACCAACCGCTATTACCTGGACCCGCTTGCTCAGAGCTTTATGCCTGCGCCCGGCAGAACGTTACGTATGGGCCTGGTAACGAAGTTCTAGGGAGCGGCGCCGGCCTGCGCTTTACCCTGCTGGCCTCAGCACGCATTATGGCCGCCGCACCGTTTCTATGGGTGTCGGACATTCGTGGTGAAAAGGAACTGCAGTTGAACGAACATACATTGTCCATGCGCCTGGAACGCGTGGCGGCGAATGTGCCAGCCGGTGCGCGGTTGGCCGATATCGGCTCGGACCACGGCTACCTGCCGGTGGCGTTGATGCGCCGAGGCGTTATATCGGCAGCGGTGGCCGGTGAAGTGGCATTGACCCCATTCAGCGCGGCGCAACGCACCGTGCGCGACAACGGCCTGGAGCAGCGGATCACAGTGCGCATGGCCAATGGTCTGGCGGCAATCGAGCCGGGCGATGCAATCACCGCTATCAGCATCTGCGGCATGGGCGGTGAGACCATCCGCGACATCCTCGACAGTGGCAAGGCGCATCTGAGCGGCCAGGAACGCTTGATCCTGCAGCCTAACGGCGGCGAGCAGCCACTGCGCCAATGGCTGATGGAAAACGGCTACCGGATCCTCCACGAGGAATTGCTGCAGGAAAACCGTTTCGACTACGAAATCATCGTCGCCGAACGTGACGGGCCTGTGGTGTACACCGCCCGGGAGCTGTTTTTCGGCCCGCTGCAGATGCAGGCCCGCAGTCCGGCATTCCTGCTCAAGTGGCAACGTATCCTGCGCCACAAGCAGCAGAACCTGAGCAATCTGGCCCGGGCGCAACAGGCCGTGCCCGAGCACAAGGTGCAAGAGATCGCACGGGAAGCTGGCTGGATCATCGAGCTGCTGGCAGGCGCCTGAATATCAGCTGCCCGCTTGGCTACGACGGCGGGTGGTTATCGACCCGCAGCGGTTATTCGCCCCTGGCACCTGATTCGATGGGGGTGTACCAGTGAACACTGGAGGCAACATGAAGGTGTTGTTGCTTTGGCGGCGTAAAGGGCGTGTCCAGTGTGCCCAGCGCTATCGAAACCCAGTCGCTGAATTCGCCATCAGTACGTGACCAGAACAGGGTCGAACCACAGTGCGCACAGAACTCGCGCAGCACTGACTCCGATGAGGCATAGGAAGTGATGCTGGCGCTGCCACTGAGCATTCGCAGTGCGCTGCGGGGCACGCTGGCATAAGACGCGAATGCTGCGCCGTGGCCTTTGCGGCACTGGCTGCAATGGCAGTGACTGACGGCTTTTGGTGCAGTGAGCAGCGCGTATCTGACTGCCGAGCACAGGCAGCTGCCCTGGTGGTTCCCGGTCATATATTTCTCCCTGAAAAGAGCCCCAGCTTAACCATCCTGTTGCGCTCAGTCGAACCTCTGCTTCTGACTTTGAGTGGGGCAATACGCCTTCACAAACCCCGCCTGACCGTAAATGCGGTCGCCAGCTGTCTAGCCTGCAGCCCCATCTATTTCGCCCTGAATTAACGCAAAAAATGCCTTGCGCAGTTGCCGCTGCCTGCTACATTATTTTGCAAGACGTTATATATCGTCATATCAAAAAGAAGAGCGAAACAAAGTTGTAAATTGCGTTGCGTAGTCAGCGCCGCCCGGTGGGGCGGCCCCCAAATAACGAAAACAATCGGGTGGGCATATGCAGGTTTCAGAAGGGCATTCAAAAGAACTGGCCCGCAAGCTGGGCTTTTGGCCGGTGTTGGCTATCGCGGTGGGCACCACTGTGGGCTCGGGTATTTTTGTCTCGGTGGGGGAGGTGGCCAAGGCGGCAGGCTCGCCGCTGCTGACCATCCTCGCCTTTGTGATCGGCGGGCTGATTGTTATCCCGCAGATGTGCGTGTATGCCGAGCTCTCTACGGCCTACCCGGAGAACGGTGCGGATTACATCTACTTGAAAAAGGCCGGCAGCCGGCCGCTGGCGTTTCTGTCAGGCTGGACCAGCTTCTGGGCCAACGACGCACCCTCGCTGTCAATCATGGCCCTGGCCATCGTCAGTAACCTGAACTTCATCCTGCCGGTAAGCCCGTTGTTCGGGAAGTTGCTGGCCACGGTACTGATCCTCTGCTTCATGCTGTTGCACCTGCGCTCCGTAGAGGGCGGGGCCACCTTCCAGACCCTGATTACCGTGGCCAAGATCATCCCCTTCACCATGGTCATCGGCCTGGGTATTTTCTACATCAAGGGCGACAACCTCACCGCAACCACGGTTTCCCAGTCCGGCCTGGGCCTGGGGTTGGGCGCAAGCCTGATGGCGCTGCTGGCCGGTATTTCTGCCACCAGTTGGTCCTACACCGGGATGGCGTCTATCTGCTATATGACCGGCGAAATCAAACAACCAGGCAAGACCATGCCCCGGGCGTTGATTGGTTCCTGCCTGCTGGTGCTGGTGCTCTATTCGCTGCTGGCGCTGGTGATCACAGGGATGATGCCCTTCGATCGATTGCTGGGCTCTGAAACGCCTATTTCCGATGCGCTTACCTACCTGCCGGCGTTGGGCGAAATAGCGGGGATCTTCGTCGCGGTCACGGCAATCATCGTGATCCTCGGCTCGCTGTCCAGCTGCGTGATGTACCAGCCGCGACTGGAATACGCCATGGCCAGGGACAACCTGTTCTTCAAATGCTTTGCCCATGTCCACCCGCGTTTTCACACACCGGATTACTCGATCATCCTGCAGTGCGCGCTGGGTATTGTGTTCGTCTACGCCTCTGACCTCACAGCCTTGCTGGGCTACTTCACCCTGGTCATGTGTTTCAAGAACACCCTCACGTTTGGCTCCATCATCTGGTGCCGTCGCCAGCCGGACTACAACCCCCTGTGGCGCACCCCGGCCTTCGGCCTGATGACCTTTCTGGCCCTGGCGTCGAGCCTGATCCTGGTGGCCTCCACATTTGTCTGGGCCCCGGTTCAGGGCCTGGTGTGCGCGCTGGTCGTGATCGCCACGGGCTTGCCTGCCTACGCCTACTGGGAGCGGCGCAACAAGCGCCTTGCCGCCCTCGAAGTACAACCGACCTGATTACCCCTGGAGACAACAACATGCTGGATATCGATAAAAGCACGGTGGATTTTCTGGTCACCGAAAACATGGTTCAGGAAGTCGAGAAAGTGCTGGCAGTGGATGTGCCCAAGGTCAAGGCCATTGTCGAACAGATGCTTGCCCGCGGCGTCGATCGCATCTACTTCGTGGCCTGTGGCTCGCCGCTGAACGCGGCGCAGACCGCCAAGCATCTGGTGGACCGTTACTCCGGTTTGCAGTGCATGGCCTATTCGGGGTGGGAGTTCTGCGACAACACGCCCCATCGGCTGGATGAGCGCTGCGCGGTGATCGGCGTGTCCGACTACGGCAAGACCGAAGAGGTGATCCAGGCCTTGCGCCTGGCCGGCGAACGCGGGGCCATGACCGCCGCCTTCACCAAGCGGGCGGACAGCCCGATTACGCAAGTGGCCGAACAAGTCGTGGCCTACGAGGCGGACTGCATCTGGGAGATTCACCTCCTGCTGTGCTACACCGTGGCGCTGGAAATGATCAGGCGGCTGGAGCCTGCCCCGCACCCGGATGTCGCCAGAATCGCCCGCGAGCTTGAACAATTGCCCCGGGTTCTGGGCGAGCTGGTACGTGGCTGGGAAGAAAAAGGCCGTGCACTGGGCGAGCGTGCCTCGGCCTGGCCGATGATCTACACCGTGGCCGCCGGCCCCCTGCGGCCGCTGGCTTACAAGGAAGGCATTGTTACCCTGATGGAGTTCACCTGGACCCACGGCAGCGTGTTCGAAAGCGGCGAGTTCCGTCACGGCCCGCTGGAAGTGGTCGAGCCTGGCGTGCCGTTTCTGTTTTTGCTGGGCACCGATGAAAGCCGGCATACCACCGAGCGGGCCATCCGCTTTGTGAAGCAATACACCGATGATGTGATCGTCGTGGACTACGCCGAGATCAGTCACGGCCTGCATCCCTGGCTGGCGCCGTTCCTGATGTTCGTGCCCATGGAGTGGCTGTGTTACTACCTCTCCATCTATAAAGACCACAACCCTGACGACCGTCGCTACTACGGCGGCCTAGTGGAGTACTGAGTGCCGCAGGGCGACCCGGGTCGCCCTGCCTTTTCACGGAGCAATGGTCATGAAAAGACTGGTTACTGTCGGCGACAACTGCATTGACGTATACCCGGCGCTGGGTCGAGGGTTTTCCGGGGGCAACGCGGTCAACGTTGCGGTGCACAGTGCCCGCCATGGCATGCGCCCGGCCTACATCGGCTGGGTGGGCGAGGATGCCTGGGGCGAACAGTTGCGACGCGAGCTGGGAGCCAAAGGCGTGGACGTCAGCCACGTACACGTCAAGCCAGGCAGCACCGCACTGACGTTCGTCGAGCTGCACGGCAGCGACCGGGTGCTGGGGGATTATGCGGAAGGGGTGATGAGCGATTTTTATCTGAGTGAACAGGACCTGGCCTGGATCGGGCAGTTCGATATGGTGCACGCGGGCATTTGGGGCCACGTGGAGCCTTACCTGGCCGGGCTCAAAGCCCGGGGTAAAATCATCAGTTTTGACTTTGCCGATAAATGGGACAGCCCGCTCTGGCGCGAGCTGCCCCCCAGCCTGGACTATGCCTTCGCCTCGGCGCCCGCGGACACCCCCGAACTGCGAGGCCGCCTGCGCGAAGTGACTGGCATGGGCGCAGGCACGGCGATCGCCACCCTCGGCGCTGAAGGCAGCCTTGCCTATGACGGCCAGCAGTTCTACCGCCAGTGCGCACTGCCCGTGAACATCGTCGACACCATGGGCGCGGGCGACGCGTTTATCGCCGGGTTTCTATATGCCGCAGCCTGTGGCCTCGGCGTTAAACAGTCCATGGAGCAGGGCGCAGCCGGCGCGGCGCGGACCTTGCAGTGCCAGGGCGCCTGGGACTGAACGCCGGCCCCGGAAAAGCTGGCGGCGCAAGCGGTAGCCCTTATACTGGCCGCCGTGTTCGTTATTCAACAAGGATGGTCCATGCCCGGCTTGCAGCGCAATTCGTCCCAGCGCCTCTATGCGGTGGTTCGCCAGCGGATACTCGAGGCCATCGAGCAGGGCGTGTACCCGGTGGACGGGCAGATCCCCACCGAGCCCGAACTGTGTGAACTCTATGGTGTGAGTCGCATCACGGTGCGCAAGGCAATCACCGACCTGGTGAAAGATGGCGTACTCACCCGGGTGCAGGGCAAAGGCACTTTCGTGCAAGGGCGCAAGGTCGAAAATGCTCTGCTCACGGTCAGCGGCTTTACCGATTTTGGCATTGCCCAAGGCAAGAACACCCGCGAAGCGGTGATCAAGCAGGAGTTGATTCCGGTGGACGATTACCAGCAACGGCTCGACGTGCCCCAGGGCGGGCGCCTGTTCAAGCTGGTGCGGGTGATGTACCTGGAAGACGAGCCGCTGTTCATCGACTATTCCTACATACCCTTGGCGCGCTACCCGGAATTTGACCAGCGCTACCAGCCCGGGCACTCCACCTATCAACTGCTGCATGACGACTACGAGACCAGCGTGCGCAGTGACCGCAAGGTCATCGACGTGTACACCGCCACCAAGGCCGAAGCCAAATGGCTGGGTTGCGAGCCCGGCGAGCCGTTATTCCGCATCGGCAAAACCGCCTACGACCAGCACGGCCGTCCCGTGCACTGTTCCGAGCTCTACTGCCGGGCCAACCGGGTGAGTTTGACCATCGATAATACTTCCCGTTGAAGCCATTCTCAGCTCACCGCCGGTAGTACCTGCTGCCGGAAACCGGGCGGGTGGAATGAGCAGTGGGTGTGTTGCGTTTCTGAAGACGCGAACGGGCGGGATGACTGCGGCGCACGTGGGGCCATCGCGGGCAAGCCCGCTCCCACAGGGGTTTATGCCGTCTCTGAAAACGCGAACTGGCGGGATGGCTGCGGCGCACGTGCGGCCATCGCGGGCAAGTCCGCTCCCACAGGGTTTTATGCCGTCTCTGAAAACGCGAACTGGCGGGATGGCTGCGGCGCACGTGCGGCCATCGCGGGCAAGCCCGCTCCCACAGGGGTTTATGCCGTCTCTGAAAACGCGAACTGGCGGGATGACTGCGGCGCACGTGCGGCCATCGCGGGCAAGCCCGCTCCCACAGGGGTTTATGCCGTCTCTGAAAACGCGAACGGGTGGGATGGCTGCGGCGCACGTGCGGCCATCGCGGGCAAGCCCGCTCCCACAGGGTTTTATGCCGTCTCTGAAAACGCGAACTGGCGGGTTGGCTGCGGCGCACGTGCGGCCATCGCGGGCAAGCCCGCTCCCACAGGGGTTTATGTCGTCTCTGAAGACGTGAACTGGCGGGATGGCTGCGGCGCACGTGCGGCCATCGCGGGCAAGCCCGCTCCCACAGGGGTTTATGTCGTCCCTGAAAACGCGAACGGGCGGGATGACTGCGGCGCAGTTGCGGCCATCGCGGGCAAGCCCGCTCCCACAGGGGTTTATGCCGTCTCTGAAAACGCGAACTGGCGGGATGGCTGCGGCGCAGTTGCGGCCATCGCGGGCAAGCCCGCTCCCACAGGGTTTTATGCCGTCTCTGAAAACGCGAACTGGCGGGATGGCTGCGGCGCACGTGCGGCCATCGCGGGCAAGCCCGCTCCCAAAGGGGTTTATGCCGTCTCTGAAAACGCGAACTGGCGGGATGGCTGCGGCGCAGTTGCGGCCATCGCGGGCAAGCCCGCTCCCACAGGGGTTTATGCCGTCTCTGTAGGAGCGAGCTTGCTCGCGAGCTGTTTAAAGACTGGCGCAATGACTGCGGCGTATTTGCGGCCTGGGCCACTGTAAACAGGCTGCTATATTCAATCCGCCCGATCACCCGCGTGTCCGCGGCCCCAAAAAACACTGGATTGAAACAGCATGATTGAATTGCTTATGGCTGTTCTGGAACTGCTGGGTCTGATTGATTCCCAGGCTAAAGAAGAGGGGCCCTTCAGGTGGTATCGGCGTTATCCGAGAGTGATACGCGGGGTTGTCATCACGTGCTGGACCCTGGTTTGTGCAGTGCTTTTGGTTTATCTGGTTGATTGGCTGGGCACGCTGCCCCTGTGGGGCAAGAGCCTGGTGATCGGGGTGATCGCAAGTCAGCTCGCAGGGTTTTTCATATTGCTGATTCGCCGGAACAAAGCCGGGCGCTGATTTCTCTGGATCATGCCACCTGAGCCGTCACTGTCTTGTCGCGCTACAGCTGTTTCACCGATGGTGTTTTTGTCCTGCCCGACTCCTCGATGTGAACAAGGCCAGTACCGCCGCGAGCACCAGCAAGATAGCGCTTGCGAAAAAGGTCATGCGGTAGCCACTCCCGTCGAACAACAGGCCGCCGACGCTAGAGCCCAGTGCAATGCAGAGCTGGATGACCGCCACCATCAGTCCACCACCGGCTTCAGCATCCTTGGGCAGCGCATTGGCCAGCCATGACCACCATCCCACAGGTGCAGCCGTTGCAATCAGGCCCCACAGCCCCAGCAATACAAAAGCTGCCACCACTGAGCTGCCAGCGACAATCAAGGAAAGGGCAATGGCGGCCATCAACAGTGGCATGCAGACAAGGACGCGGTACATGCCGGCTTTCAGGAAAGTACCGATCACAAGGGTTCCGACAACCCCCGCCACACCGATAACCAGCAGGATCATCGACAACAGGGAGACATCTACGCCTGTGACGGTTTCCAGGAACGGGCGCAGATAGGTGAACAATACAAACTGCCCCATAAAGAAGGTGCCCACACTCAACATGCCGAAACGGATCAAAGGGCTCTTGAGCAATCGAAAGACACAGCCAGCCCCCGTTTTACGCGGCGCCGCCGGCATGGCTGGCAGGCTGATCCACTGCCAGATAAACGCAATGATCGCTACCGGAATCAGGCAGAAAAAAGCCCCTCGCCAACCGATGACACTCCCCAGGTAGCTTCCCAGCGGGGCGGCCACTACGGTTGCCAAAGCATTGCCGCCGTTGAAGATTGCCAGCGCCCTGGGCACGCTACGGGGCGCAACCAGGCGCATGGCCATGGCTGCCGACATCGACCAGAACCCGCCAATCACCACCCCTATCAGCGCACGCCCCATCAGGTAGACCGTATAGTTTGGCGCCAGGCCGACCACCAGCCCCGACACGCACATGATTGCGGTCAGTAGCAGCAACAGCGTCTTGCGGTCCATAGCGCCCGCCAGCCTGGAAATCCAGAGGCTTGTCAGCACCGCGAAGGCACCGGAAATGGCAATGCCATACCCGGCCAGTCCTTCACTGATGTGCAGATCCGAAGCGATCGGCGTGAGCAAACTGACAGGCATGAACTCCGAGGCAATCAACGCGAATACGCACAGTGTCATCGCAAAGATGCCACCCCAGTGATCGGCGAGCGCTTCAGTCTGCGGCGTGCCGGTGGCATCACCTGTGGGGGTGTCTAGTGGTTGAGCCGTCATTCAAAAAAATCTCATCAAATAGCTGTTGGCTTGTTCCTGGGAATCAAGTTCACGCGACCGTACAGATCCACGTGACCGGCGCCGATCAGGCTCTGCGGGGATCAAGGTTTTCATAGCTGTATTGAGCGGTGTCTCGCCCATCATCATTGTTGCGCCCCAGACAGGTGACAGAGCTTGACGTATTCGAGATATCTTGATTAGTAGGCATAATCTTCATGCAGTTTTGAGAAAAACTCAGCAATGGCCCATACCAAAGTCAACGATATCCAGGCGTTTCTCGCGGTAGCACGCGATCGAAGTTTTACCAAAGCCGCCGCCAAACTGGGGGTTACGCCTTCTGCGCTGAGTCATACGATCCGCGCGCTTGAACAAAGACTGGGGCTACGGCTGCTGGCCCGCACGACACGCAATGTGTCGCCGACAGAAGCCGGAGAACGATTGATGCACTCGGTTGCTCCGCTTTTTGATCAGATCAACGCCGAGCTTGAAGCGCTGGGTGAGCTGCGGGACAAGCCCAGTGGCACGATCCGTATTTCCTGTACCGACGATCAAATTGAGTTGTGCATTCGGCCAATGCTTGCAGGCTTCCTCAAGCGCTACCCGGATATCACCCTGGAGTTCTACGTCGACTATGGATTTACCAACGTGGTCGAGGAGCGATTCGATGCTGGCATTCGCATGGGCGAATCGATCAGCAAGGACATGATCGCGGTCCGCATAGGGCCGGACTGGCGGTTGGCGGTGGTGGGCTCTCCAGAATATTTCGAACGCAACCCGGCTCCGGCTACCCCCCATGAGCTGACCGGGCATGACTGCGTGAATATCCGGCACCGACCATCAGGGGCGATCTACGCCTGGGAATTTGAAAACAATGGTCAGGCTTTTACGGTCAAGGCAGATGGACAGCTGGTGTTCAACAGCATCATCCATGTTCTGAATGCCGCCGTTGATGGCATTGGTTTGGCCTACGTACCAGAGCAACTGGTAGCACCGTATCTGGCCGACGGTCGACTCCAGGAAGTCCTGGCCCACTGGTGCCCCGAGTTTCAGGGTTACCACTTGTATTACCCCAACAGACGCCAGGCGTCTCCCGCCTTTACTGCATTGGTTCAAGCGCTGAAATATAGAAGCTGAGCGTTCCATCCCCAGGGGCGCTCTTAGCGGATGCGGGCTTCCCTTGGCCAGCGCCCGGCGGGCGAGGGCAAATATTTCAAAATGTAAAAAAAATGTCGAAGGCTTGGTTGTTATTGAGTTAGATTATCATTAGCGTTATCAAGAATGACGTCTTCCTTGAATATTCAGCCGTAGGAATTTCAGCTTGAAACATCGTCTCCCCGCCAGCCTTTTGCTTGCCGGCGCTTGCAGCGCCATGCCTCTGGTTTATGCCGCTGAAGATTTGACGTTACCTGCCATGCAGATCGAAGGCAGCAATGAATATGTTGACGCTCCCAGCGTGGGCTACAAGGGCAATCCGGCGTCCAGCACAACTCGTCTGGGGCTGACCGACAAGCAAACCCCGCAGGCGGTGACCACCATTACCCGCCAGGCACTCGACGACTTCAAGATCACCGGCATCAAGGATGCGCTGCGCTCGGCGCCTTCAGTGACGGTTGAGCAGACTGAAACCGACCGGACCGAATTCACTTCCCGCGGCTTCGATATCAATACCTTCCAGTACGACGGCGTGGGCATGCCGTTCGTGGGGACCGTGCTGGTGGGTGACCAGGATCTGGCCGAGTTCGAGCAGATCGATATCCTGCATGGCGCCAACGGCTTGATGAGCGGGGCAGGCAACCCGTCGGCCACGGTCAACTTCGTGCGCAAGCGTCCGACCGAGACGTTCCAGGCGCAAGTCGACACCCGTGTCAGCTCTTGGGACGGCCGTCGAGTGGACGTGGATGTTTCCGGTCCGTTGACGTCCACCGCCAATGTGCGTGGCCGCTTTATCTATTCCCATGACAAGGGCAATTCATGGATGGATCGCTACAGCCACGAGCGCAACGTTGCTGCCGGCCTGTTGGCGTTCGATCTGTCCGATGCCGACACCGTGACCGTGGGTTTCTCCCAGCACAATAGCGATTCCAATGGCAGCACCTGGGGTAACTTGCCGCTGGTCGATAATGACGGCAAGCCCATCCACTATGGCAGCCGCAGCTCCAGCATCGGCCAGCCGTGGACTTACTGGAACCTGCATACCCAGCGCGCATTCGCCGAGCTCAAACATGAGTTTGGCAACGGCTGGAACGCCACGCTCACGGCCACCGGCATCAATGAAAAGCAAGACACCAACATGATGTATGTCGCCGGGGTCAGCGGTGACGAGGCCTCGGTGTTTGCCGCCCACACCACCAGCGAGGCTCATCAGTTGCTGGGGGATGCCAGGGTCTCAGGCCCGTTCAGCCTGTTTGGCCGCGAGCATGAGTTGACCCTGGGGGCTGCCTACGGCCGTACCCATCAAAAGGCCCGGGAATACGACGCGGTTGAAGGGGGCTACTACGACGTATCGTTCCCGGACGTGTTGGCAGGGAATCTGGCCCGTCCGTCCTTCCTGTTTACCAGCGATACCAACACCCAGAACTTCAGCGACACCCAGAAAAGCCTGTACGCCGGTGCCCGATTCAGCCTGGCCGACGACCTGCACTGGATCGTCGGCGCACGAATGCTCAGCCTGGATGCTTCTGGCGATAGCTACGGTTCCGATTACTACACCCGCGCCCACGGCAAGGTCACACCTTATACGGGCCTGGTCTACGACCTCGACAAGCAGTGGAGCGTCTATGGCAGCTGGACGAAAATCTACAGCGCACAGTACAACCTGGGCGCCGACGGCAAGTTGCTCGCGCCACTGGAAGGCAAAAGCATGGAAGCCGGCGTCAAGGGCAGCCTGCTGGATAACCGCCTGAACCTCACGGCTGCTGCGTTCAAGACCGAACAGCAAAATGTGGC
Organism: Pseudomonas sp. TWR2-1-1; assembly: GCF_049897045.1. Taxonomy (NCBI): domain Bacteria; kingdom Pseudomonadati; phylum Pseudomonadota; class Gammaproteobacteria; order Pseudomonadales; family Pseudomonadaceae; genus Pseudomonas; species Pseudomonas sp. TWR2-1-1. Next base: position 62,246 of record NZ_JAFCVM010000004.1, on the reverse strand, counting down.
GGAGTACGCCGGCTTGGTCGACGGTCGATACGTCTATAACCCCATGGACTACAAGAGTCACGGCGTTGAGCTGCAAGCCTCTGGCGAAGCACTGCCGGGTCTTGACCTGCTGGGTGGCTACACCTACGTACGCATCGACAACGATGATGGCGACAGGGCGCGTAAATATGTGCCGACCCACAGCGTGCGCGGCATGCTGACCTATCGCCTGCCGAGCTTGCCAAAAGCCAAGGTGGGTACCCGGGTCAGCTGGCAGAGCGCGGTGGAGAACGACAATAACAGCGCGATCCGGCAAAACGCCTACGCGCTGCTCGACTTCATGGCCAGCTATGACATAGACAGCAACTGGAGCACGTCGGTGAACCTGAACAACGTCACCGACCGCAAGTACCTGCTCTCGCTGTACAACAGCGCCACCACTGCCAGCTATGGGGCGCCGCGCAACGTGGTTGCTTCTGTCACCTGGAAATACTGATCGCCCCTGAGGGTTCTATCTGATTGAGCCCCCGCTTCTGCGGGGGCAGTGGTGGCTGTCTTGATCTGAGTGCGCTGCACCATTACCCCTGCGCTTTTTTCAGCCCTTTCAAGCGCACATTCGCCCTCTGCACAGCGGCCATTTTTTCAGGCCGCTTCATGCGTTTCCACTTTCTGATGTCTTCCTTGCTTCGCCCGCAACTCACGCACAGATCACCACTGAGCTGGCAAATCGAGATGCAGGGGTTTTCGATTTCTTTAGCCATTGTCAGTCGCCTGGTTCACTTGTGATTGAGTCAGGCGACGGGCCCGTTCGGGTTTTCCTGGAGGCATTGCAGGTTCCTTTGAAGAAGGGGGGGCGCTTGGAATCAGAGCGCTCGAAATTCGACCGTCAGGTGGCTGACTTCGTGAACCGGCTTGAGACGCTCACGAATGCTCTCGGCGTTTGCAGTGGCCTCTCCCAGGACACTGACGATGGCCGCATGGGCTTGCGGTCCTACCCGCCAGACGTGCAAATCCGTGATGGTCGCATCCCCGGGTTTCTCCACCAGTTCGCGGATTTCCTCGGCAACGTGCACATCGGTCTGGTCCAGCAGTACACCTGCAGTGGCCCCCATCAGGGTCCATGCCCAGCGCGCGATAACGATGGCGCCGACGATGCCCATGGCCGGGTCCAGCCACACCCAGCCCAGATAGCGGCCGGCGAGCAGGGCAGCGATAGCCAGAACCGAAGTCAGCGCGTCTGCGAGGACATGGACGTAGGCCGATTTCAGGTTGTTGTCGTTGCCGTGATGAGCATGTTCATGGCCATGATCATCATGATCGTGGCCGTGGCCCAGCAGCAGGGCACTGACAATGTTCACGATTAATCCGGCAATCGCGATCAGCGTAGCGGTACCGAACTGAACTTCTGTTGGCTGCAAGAGGCGCATCACAGACTCAACGCCAATGCCCAGGGAGACCATGCCGAGAATCAATGCCGAGGCGAACCCGCCCAGGTCTCCGACCTTTCCGGTGCCGAAGCTGTAGCGCTGGCTGGACGCGTGGCGTTTGGCGTAAGCGTAAGCGAGGGCCGCGATGCCCAATGCTCCGGCATGGGTAGCCATATGAAAGCCATCGGCCAGCAACGCCATCGAACCCGTGAGATAGCCTGCGGTGATCTCGCCGACCATCATCACCACGGTCAGTGCCACCACCCAAAGTGTGCGCCTGGCATTTTCGTCGTGCGCCGAGCCAAGGAATACGTGCTCATGTGTGTGGTTGATGCTGTTCATATTGTTCACTTGGAGTAACGGCGAATGGCTTCAAGCAGCTCTTCGACGCCCTTGTTGCGTTCTTCTTCGCTCAACGAAGGGTTAGCAACATGCTCGCGGGCGTGGTCCTCGATGATTTGCTCCATCAAGCCATTGATGGCACCACGAGTGGCGGCAACCAGGTGCAGTGTTTTGGCGCAATCGAGATCCGATGCCAATGCCCGTTCAACGGCCTGGATCTGACCGGCAATACGTTTTACGCGTTTGAGAAGATCGTCTTTGTTTGCTGCGATATGACCCATGGGATACCCCTCCTGCCTATATGGCGAGCAGTATAGGTATACCCCCTATACCTATGCAAGGTGGTCGCGTGCAGTCATCGTCTACCTTTGCTGGCAGGCAAGGGCGGCTTAGATGGCTGGGGCAGGGTGGGTATGATTCGGATGCTTATCTCAAGGAGGTGCTGAAGCGGCTGCCTGCCTGATCTGATCAAGGGGTGTTCGCTGGCCGCTCATACCGGGTCGTCTGAGCGCATGATATGTTCGACTATCCAACGCTGGCTTTTCTGGTTTGACCGCTCACTCACTCACATCACCAAGGGCATCACATGCCTGCGATTATCCGCCTTGCTGTACCGCAAGATGCACAACTGCTGCCCGCCATTGAAACCTCCGCTGCTCAAGCATTTCGCATGATTGATGAGTTGAGTTGGCTGGCTGATTCGCCTCCGATGTCCATCGAACGTCATCGCCAACTCATTGCGCTATCGACATGTTGGGTTGCGCTTGATGCCGAAAATCGGCCGCAAGGATTTCTCAGCGGCGAGCGCCACGGCAGTGATCTACATATCTATGAATTATCAGTGATGCAATCGATGCAAGGACAAGGTACCGGGCGGTGTCTGATTGAGGCCGCGAAGGATTATGCGCGCTCAAGCAGACTCAGTTTCGTCACGCTGACGACATTCAAAAACGTGCCATGGAATGCACCATTTTACTCCCGGGCAGGCTTTGAGACTAAAGCCACCACAGATCTGGATCAGAGGCTGACGGGGTTATTGGACGAGGAGTACAAGCATGGATTCGCTCCGCAAAGTCGGTGTGCCATGGCATGGCCAGTGACTTGAATACAGAACTGTCAGTCCTGTACGCCTCCGGCAAAGGAAGGTGTTTTATCAACGTGAACCCCCTCGCGCAGCGCCAACCCACTGAGCCCGGGTAGAGCGTACAATCGCCAGGCCCGCTCGACCGAATATCGCCGCCTGGCGGTAAACTTATACCCGGCCCGACGAGTCACCAGTCTTGCGCAGGTTGACTCAATTCGCGTGGCCTCTATCACTGAAAATACCGCCTGTGATCACTCGTTCAGATCGCCGCCCTTGGGCGCAATGGCTGCAGAGTGTTGGCGTGAAACACCCCACAGCGCTGCAGGGCCTGTTCAGTGCCATACCACGTCTTCGACGCGGATCTTTTTTGGCAGCAAGTGATTCTCGTAGAACAGGTCGGCGGTAGCCTGCTGGGCGGCGATGATTCTTGCGTCAACCGGCAGGATTGGAGAGGGCGGCCGGTTATCCAGGTAGCGCGTGATCACGGCTTCGGGCAGGCCCATGGAGCGGGTCAGGATGTCGATACTTTGCTGACGCTGGCTACGTGTCGTCGCCTCGGCGGCAGTTAACTGCTCAAGAACCGCGTTTACAAATGCCTCATGGGTTTTTGCATAGTCGCGCCGGGCGGTGTAGATCGGGCCGGACAACCCCAGGCCTTCACCATTGGCCAGCAGGCGGGAATGGCCTTCGAGCAAGGCCAGCGAAGCATAGGGATCCCAGATCGCCCAGGCCTCGACGCTGCCTTGTTCAAAGGCCGCGCGGGCATCGGCGGGGCTGAGGTAGATGGGCTGGATGTCCTTATAGCTCAAGCCAGCCTTGTTCAGGGCCCTCAGCAGCAGGTTGTGGGAGCTGGAGCCTTTCTGGAAAGCGACTTTTTTGCCCTTGAGGTCGGCCACGTTTTGCAGCGGACTGTCTTTGCGCACGAGGATCGTTTCAGCGGTTGGCTTGGCTGGCTCGGCACCCACATAAACCAGATCAGCCCCGGCAGCCTGCGCGAATAAGGGCGGGATATCGCCTGTGGAACCCAGATCCAGCGCGCCGATGTTCAACGCTTCAAGCATCTGCGGCCCGGCAGGGAATTCGATCCACTGCACCTTGGTGTCAACGAAGCGCTTCTCCAGCAGGCCTTGTTCCTTGGCAATGACCAGTGCGATGGAGCCTTTCTGATAGCCAATGCGCAGGGTTTGCGGGTCATCTGCCAGGGCAGCGTGGGCCGATAAAAGGCTGATCAGGCCTGCGAACAGGAGCGTGAGGCGTTTCATTTTGGGGGGGGGCTCGTAGCGGGTTTCGGCAGCGATATAAGTCATTGTGAGTCTCGACGGGAAGCGGAAAAGGGGGCGACCTGCACGGGCCAGTGATAAAACTCCAGGCCCAGCGCGCTGCGGTTCTTAAAGCCCTTCCAATAGCTGTGATCGGGTTTTTCATATCCGCTTTGGTCTTTCGACCATTTGCCCGCAGAGGCCAGCGGCACCAGGCTAAGCCAGGACTGGCGGTCCAGTCCCTTGAGCTGCTGGTCGAGAAAAGTGAGGACGAAGTGCTGATTGATATTGTTGATTCGGCTGGAATCCCAAACCGGTTCGGCATAGGCGCCGAAATCCTCGGGATGGCTGCTGGCTGCCTGTGGCGGCGGATTAGATGCAATATTGTGCCGTGCATTCTGGTAAACCAGCAGGTAGCGATCGGCATTGATTGCGCCTTCTGCCAGCCGTCTGACGCCCCGGGCGTAACCCGCTACATCGTCCTGGTCACCGGCGATGAACAGGCTGGGGACACGCAGGCTTGCCAGCCCCTTTTCATCGAACAGACCTTGCTCGCCACCCCAGGGCGCAAAGGCAACCACGGCTTTGATGCGGGCATCCTGGCGGGCTTCAAAATCGGGGTTTCCCGCTTGTCTGGCCTGCAATAGGTTGCCAGGTACAAAGCGCGACGCCGTTTGGCTGGTGCCAACGCCCGCTGCGTTAAGCACACCGTAACCCCCCATGGAATAGCCAACCAAAGCGGTGTGGCTGACATCGATTTTGCCCGCAAGGGGATTACCACTTGCCGGTGCCGACCACTGCGTGACTTGATCCAGCACGAACAGAATGTCCAGCGGGCGGTTGAGCAGGGTACTGGCAAACCCGGCCTTGTCGGCGCGGGTGGATTGTGTGTGATCGATGGCCACCACCACATAGCCATGGGAGGCGAGGAACTCGGTCAGGTAACTCATCTGCAGGCGTGAGCCCGGGTAACCATGAGACACAATGACCAGTGGGCAGGTCTTGTCTGCCAGGGGCTGCGCGTCTCGTGCTGCGCGGCCTTCAAAAGTGAAAACGGTATTGGGTCGGGCCGGGTCGTTGGCACCGGCGCCCAGCACATCGTTGTAAGTGGTCAGCTCGGACTGGGTTTTGCCCAATTGCGCCGGGTACCACACCTCCAGACGCAACGGTCGGTCGTAACGGGGATCGCTGGCCGTGGCGCTGACCGCCAACACGTTGAGCTGGTCAAGATGCACGACGTTCGCAGTGTGCACGCCAACCTTGTAAGGCCCCCGTGCAGCCAGCTCGGGCGCGTCCGGACGTGCATCCCCATTGAGCGCAAAAACACTGGACGACAGGGCCCAGGCCAGCATCAGGCAAGCGGTCTTCGAGGTTGTGAAATTCACCTATACACTCCCGGCGTAGCGGTGACGCGGTCGTTGCAGGCCCAAGTTTTCCCGCAGCGTATGGCCGCTGTACTCGGTGCGGAACAAGCCACGGCGCTGCAACTGCGGCACCACATGAAAGGCAACGTCTTCAAGCCCTCCCGGCAGATGCGGCACCAGCACATTGAAGCCATCTGCGGCGCGCTCTTCGAACCAGACCTGAAGTTCATCGGCGATCTGCGTCGCGGTGCCAACCAGGCTGTAGTGGCCACGGCCCCCGGCGATCCTGCGCCCCAGCTGCTCCAGCGTCAGGTTTTCATCCTGTGAGAGCCGGGTCAGCAGTTTTTGCCGGCTTTGCTGCCCGCTCTCGGTCAATGGCAAGAGGGGCAGCGGTTCATCGAGGCGGTAACCGGACAGGTCAAAGTTGCCCAGCATGCGCCCCAATAAGGCGACACCGACCTTGGGCTCTACCAGCGCCTGAAACTCCTCGAACTTCTCCCGGGCCAGTGCTTCGCTGTCGCCGACCACGATAAAAACACCCGGCATGATTTTCAGCGCGTCGGGGTCGCGGTCAAAGCGCGCCATCCGGCCTTTGAGGTCGGCATAGAATTGCTGCGCATCGGCCAGAGAGGTCTGGGCCGTGAACACCACTTCTGCGGTTTCGGCTGACAGCTCGCGGCCGACTTCCGAGGAGCCGGCCTGGACAATGACGGGCCGACCCTGAGGGGGGCGGGCGACGTTCAACGGACCTTTGACCCGAAAGTGCTCGCCCTGATGATCCAGCACGTGCAGCTTGGCCGGATCGTAGTACTCGCCACTGGCTTTGTTGCGGATGAAAGCATCGTCTTCCCAGCTGTCCCACAAGCCAGTCACCACTTGATGGAACTCCCGCGCCCGGCTGTAGCGCTCGGCATGGCCGATGTGTTCGTCGCGCCCGAAATTCTGCGCTTCTGCTGCGGCATCGGAGGTCACCAGATTCCAGCCAGCGCGACCGCCGGACAGGTGATCCAGCGAGGCGAATTTACGCGCTACATGGTACGGCTCGTTGTAGCTGGTGGTGGCGGTGCAGATCAGGCCGATATGCTCGGTGACGGCACTGAGCGCCGACATCAGTGTCAGCGGCTCGAAGTGATCGGAGCGGGCCATGTGGCTGGCGCTGGCACCGGTGGGGGCAGCGACGCTGTCGGCGACGAACAGCGCATCGAACTTCGCCGCTTCGGCCACCCTGGCCAGGTGCTTGTAGTGTCTGAAATCCAGCCCGGCGTCGGCCGGGACATCCTTGTGGCGCCAGGCGGCCACGTGATGCCCGGTGGCCATGAGAAAGGCGCCGAGTTTGAGCTGGCGGGGCGGGGTAAGCATAGTTTGGTCCTTGTTGAATCAATGGCGGATCCACAGGGTTTGTCTGACCCGGATCCTGTGGAAACGGTGCTGGCGGCGATAAAGCTGGACGCGGTTCGACGTCGATCGCGGTGTCTTTCGCGCGGGAACGCCTCGCTTGCACTGGGATGGCGGTGTGGTTTCGTTCAAAAATCCTTGCGCACCTGCACGCCGAAATAACGCTCATCATCACGGGGCACAGAGCGATAGATGTAGCCGCTGCCGCTTGCCAGTACGGACGAATAGGATTTGTCGGCAAGGTTTTTCCCCAGCAGCGCTACACGCCAGCCTTGGTTGTAGTCGGCCAGGGCGACGCTGGCATTCCAGATGCCGTAGGCGCCTTGTTTGGTGTCCGGGTTCTGGCTGATGTCGTACTGCACTTCGCTCTGCCAGTTGTAATCGGTGCCCAGTTCGATATCCAGGCCGTTTTCCAGCGGGATGCTGTAGTCGGCGCGCACGTAGCTTTTCCAGTCCGGCGAGAAGGGCAGGGTTTTGCCGTTCACATTGCAGGATGCCGCTGCACCTGCCGGGCAGGAGAAAGTATCGATACGCGCCCGGGTGTAAGCCAGGGCACCGGACAGCTTCAGGTTTTGTGTAGCCTGCAGGGCAAGGTCCGCTTCAACACCTTCAGTGCTGACGCTGCCTGCGTTGATCAGTCGGGTGACCACCAGACCGGCCACGGTATCGAAGAAGTTCGCCTGGTAGTTGTCGTAATCGCTATGGAAGACCGCCACGTTGGTGACCAGTCGATCATTCCAGCTGGTGGCTTTCACGCCCAGCTCCCACGTATTGGAGGTTTCCGGTTTCAGCGGGTCGGTGTCCCGGGGCTGCATATTGAAGAACACGTTATAGGCCGGGCCTTTGTAGCCACGGGAATACGTCAGGTATGTCATCACGTTGTCGGTCAGGTCGTATTGCAGGCCTAGCCGCCCGGACCAGCCGTCTTCATCCACTGAGCCGGAGCTGCTGGTCGCGGGTTGAATGCCGCTGACGGTCGTGGCTGACGTCGACAACCTGCGGTGGTCGTATTCCAGTTCGTCGTGTGTCCAGCGCAGGCCGGCGATCCCGCGAAATGCAGAAGTGAAGTTCAGCGTGGATTCGCCAAATACCGAATAGCTGTCGCTGGTGGTGCTGTAGTCCGCTACGCCGACGTCGGTGCGGGTAGTCGTCACCAAGGCGCGGCGATAGGTTTCATCATCCTTGCCATGCATGTAATACAGCCCGCCGACGTACTCCAGAAACTGGCCTTTTGGTGAGGCCAGGCGCAACTCCTGGGAGTATTGATTGAAATCCAGATCGCCCTTGTCTTCGGTGCCGGGGAAAGCCGCGCTAATGGTCGCCAGGCGGTCGCCGTCCTGCCATTGCGTGTTGTTCCAGCCGCGCCAGGCGGTGATCGACGTCAGGGTGTAATCCCCCAGGCTCCAGTCCAGTTGCGCCGATAGACCTTTGTTGATGTCTTCGACGTGGCTGCGGTAATCGCTGAGGATATCGCGGTTGTCGCTGCTGGCATGCACCGGTGCAAGGGCACCCGCGAAGGCTGGGGTCAGCGCGGAAACGATCACGCCATTGGGCGCGTCGTCATGGGACTGCATGTAATCGGCGATCACTGTCAGTGTGACGTCGTCGTTAGGGGTGAACTCCAGCTTGCCCCGCGCGCCTTTGTGGTTGTAGCCATTGACTTCCTGACCATTGGCCTTGTTGTCGACGTTGCCGTCGTAGCTGGCGAACAGAGTGGTCAGCAAGGCTTTGAGGGTGTCGGGGATCAGGCTGCCACCGATACCAAACCGGGTGCGGCTTTCGTTGCCGCTGTAGTAGGACTGATCGATATAGCCGTGTGTTGCGGCGCTCGGCGCCTTGCTGATGACGTTGAGCACACCTGCCGATGCGTTTTTGCCAAACAACGTACCCTGTGGGCCGCGCAACACTTCGATGCGCTCCAGGTCCAGGAGGTCCAGAGTGGCCTGGCCGGGGCGCGCGTAAACCACGCCGTCCACTACTGTAGCGACGGTCGGCTCCACGCCCGGTGAGGTGGATATCGTCCCCACGCCGCGGATGAATAGCGAGGTGTCCTTGTTTGACGCGCCGGTGCGGAAGTTCACGCTGGGAATCTGCTGGACGATACTCGACACGCTGTTGCGGTTGTCTCGTTCCAGCTGCTCGCCATCGACGACCGAAACTGCCACCGGCACTTTCTGCAGGGATTCTTCCCGGCGGGTGGCGGTGACGGTCACGGCCTGCAAGGTTGCGGTTTGCGCATCGCTGCTGTGCGCGGTGCCCTGCGCAGCCTGACCGTACAGTGATGTCAAGGCCAGTGCCGCAACGACGGCTTGCGCGAGGCGCGTTGGTTTGATGATTTCCCCAAAGGTGTGTTGCATGTCGATGCTCACTTGAAAGATGCTCTGGTTGCCATGACTCTTCGGTCATTGCGCCTGATAGGTGCCATGGTTGTCCGGCGGCATTCGCTCAAGCGAGTAGCTGACAAGATCGCTCCGTTAGCGCTAACATCACCAGTATCGATAAGGGCGTTATAGATCGTCAAATACTAAAAAATTACTTTTATATTCCTTTTTGTTAGATAGGCCGAAATCTTGAGCGATCAGAAGAACCCGCCGCGCAAACGGCGTGGGGCAGGGCGCATCACGTTGCAGACCGTCGCCACGCATGTCGGGGTTTCGACGATGACGGTTTCGCGTTATTTCAATCAGCCAGATCAGGTGTCTGAAGAACACCGGGAACGCATCGCCGCTGCTGTTGCAGAACTGGGTTATGTGCCGAATCTCGTGGCGGGCGGTCTGGCTTCGGCGCGAGGCAGGATCATCGGCATGGTGGTGCCGAACATTTCGGGGCCGATTTTCGCCAATACCATCCAAGGGTTCAGCGACACCCTCAGCCGCCATGGTTATCAGTTGTTGCTGGCATCCAGTTACTTTTCGATGGAGCAGGAAGAAAGTGCGGTGCGGGCTTTTCTGGGTTGGTCCCCCGCGGCGTTGGTGGTCACCAGCCACTTTCACAGCGCTGCCACCGAAAAGATGCTTGCCGATGCGGACATTCCGCTGGTAGAAACCTGGGACTACCAACCGGACCGGGCACCTATTCAGATCGGTTTTTCGCACTTTGAGGTCGGGGTCACCGCTGCGCGATATCTGCACGGCAAGGGCTATCGGCGCATTGCGTTCGTACAGAACAGCGCGGCGGGTGACTTCAGTGCTCTGGAGCGGCGCGATGGTTGTTCGGCGGCGCTGATCGAGTTGGGCCTGGAGCCCATAGAGTTTGCGCCAGACCCTGATTGGGCGCCCTTCGAAGCCGGCAAGCAAGCCATGCAGGCGCTGATGAACCGGCCGGACAAGCCCGATGCCATCGTGTTCGCCAACGACAATCTGGCCGCTGGCGCACTGCTCGCCGGCCAGCGCGCCGGACTGCGAATCCCGCAGGATTGCGCAGTGCTGGGTTTCGGTGATTACGCCTTCGCCCAGATGCTCTTGCCGAGCCTGAGCACGATCAAACCTCCAGCGCTGGAAATCGGCGTCCTGGCCGCCACCCGTCTGCTGCAAAGTCTCGGAGTGGTCGAGCGAGAGGGTGAGTTGCAGCGCCTGAATTTGCTGGCTTGTGATGTGATTGAACGCGAGAGTGCATGATTTGGCGCTACTGGGCATAACAACCGAACAGCTTAAGCTGAGTATTTCTGGGGGCCCGCTACGAGTCGCTGATGTCAGGCGGCGGCCTAAAGTAACGATCCGCTCCTGGCCCAGAGTGTGTAAAAACGCTTCGCCAAAATTGAAGTGCGCGCCTCTGCGTTAAATCTGAAATTTATCGGCACGTCTGCAGATGTGAATTTCGCGTAGAAACGCGATTTACAGTCCGGTTTTGAGTACCTGACGCGCTCAAAAACGTTTTTACACAGCCTCGGCCGATAGCAGCCAGTCACGAAGGGCTGCCTACAGAAACGTGGGTGTGAAAAAAGGGACAGATCTATTTTCTTCGAAAACAAATCGGTCCCCTTATCTTGTGCAGCCGTCGTCACGACGCATTGCTCAATCGCGAATAAACGCCAACAAATCAGCATTGATCTGATCCGCGTTGGTCGTCGGCATACCGTGAGGGAAGCCGGGGTACGTCTTGAGCGTGGAATGCTTCAAAAGTTTGGCCGAAAGCGGCGCAGAGTCTGCAAACGGTACGATCTGATCGTCCTCGCCATGCATGACCAGCGTCGGCACCTCAATCGCCTTTAAATCTTCGGTGAAATCGGTTTCGGAAAACGCCTTGATGCAGTCGTACTGAGCTTTTGCACCGCCCATCATGCCTTGACGCCACCAGTTGTCGATGACGCCTTGCGAGACCTTGGCCCCGGGTCGATTGAAGCCGTAGAACGGCCCCGCCGGCACGTCCACGTAAAACTGCGCACGACTGGCAACCAATGCCGAACGGAACCCGTCGAACACTTCCAGAGATAAGCCTCCAGGATTCTTTTGCGACTTGACCATGATGGGTGGAACCGCGCTGATCAGTACGGCCTTGGCAACACGTCCCGGTTTGGCTCGCGCGGCGTAGCGCGCGACTTCACCACCCCCGGTCGAGTGGCCGATATGGATCGCCCCCTTGAGGTCGAGCACATCGGTCAGCTCGATGACATCGGCGGTGTAGGTGTCCATGTCGTTGCCCTCCCACGTCTGGGTCGAGCGCCCGTGTCCGCGGCGGTCATGCGCGATCACCCGGTAGCCTTTGAGCAAGAAGAACATCATCTGGTTGTCCCAGTCATCCGCGCTCAACGGCCAACCGTGGTGAAACACGATGGGCGACGCGTCTTTCGGCCCCCAATCCTTGTAGAAAATCTTGGTGCCGTCTTTGGTCGTAATTGCGTTCATGGCGTGTGTCCCCTCGCGATCTGTTGGGTGTGGGGTTGCAGGGTGCGTATCAGCGCCTGCGTCAACCCGCAACGGCTGGAAAGCGTTACCGGCAACGTGCAAAGACGGTGAGCCGAGGTCGTGACCAACGGGGCACGAGCGAGCTTCGTCAGTGTAGAAGACGCACAGCAAGCAAGACTTTCAAGCGATAGGTGGAGCTTGCCAGTTACAAACCGAGCATTAATGACCGGCAGCTATCGGCCAATAGCAGCCGCTCAAAGGCGTCTAGGAAGGCCGGGGCAATTCACTGACACGGGAAAAGCGTCTCAAATGAACTTGCTATTCTGCATCAAGCTGAATCGCGCCTAGTTTCGTAGACACCTCCAAGCCTTAAAATGAGGCCCATTAGAGGTGCCATGAGCAACCAGCGTTATCCTGAAGAATTCAAAATCCAGGCGGTCAACCAAGTGACCGAAAGCAGCTTCCTGTCTCAGAGGTGGCTGCGCGATTGGGCGTGTCCGTGCACAGCCTCTATGCCTGGATTAAGCGCTACACCAAGCCCCAGGAGCAGTGCGTCCAGGAGGACGATCAGAGCGCTGAGCTTCGCCGTCTACGTGCTGAGCTAAAGCGGTTGACGGAGGAGCGGGACATCTTAAAAAAGGCCGCCGCGTACTTTGCCAAGGAGTGCGGCTGAAGTACGCCTTTATTAAGCATCTAGCGGGCGACTACTCCATTCGACGGCTCTGCCAGACGCTGAAGGTTCATCCCAGAGGCTACTACGCGTGGCTATCCGAGTCAGAATCTGCGCGCGCCAAGGAGGATCAACGACTGCTCGGTTTGATCAAGCATTCCTGGCTGGAAAGCGGTGGTGTTTATGGCTATCGCAAGATCCATGATGATCTGCGCGAGGTTGTTGAGAACTGTGGCCGCCATCGGGTGGCATGGCAGCAGCTTGGTTCATCAAGAAGAAGACGGGCACCGTGATTAAGGCGACCGCACCGCGTCTGCATACCCGCTCGCGTCTAAGCGCTTGGCATGAATGGGCGTCAGCTGTAGGCGAGTCTCCGCCCGATACGACAGGGCAAACCTTTGAGCACTTCTACTTCAGCTTGCAGGCTTCTGTGGCAGGCTTGGGTGTGGCAATCGGGCCGTGGCATCTAGTGCGCGACGATTTGGAGACGGGTGTCTTAACTGCGCCATTGGATTTCGTGGAGGATGGCTCACGCTACTGCCTGTTTTCACCTGAGCCGTTGCGCCCTGATAGCCCTCAGGCCGACCTGCTGGAATGGTTGCGGACTTTGGCATAGTTGGAGACGAGAATTGGTAGGCTGCTTAGCTACCGCTATTACCGCGCCGAAACAGCTTAGCGGCCGAATTTCAGTTGGGCGCTGGTATTCGTGGCAAATTGCATTCCACTTGACCACCCGTTTGCATTGCCACTGACCAGCCATTTGCATTCGACTTCACCAGTTGTTTGTATGGGATCTGACCTGCGCACGGGGTGGGCCTTGACCGGCAGAAATCGGCCAATAGCAGCCGCTCGAACTTGTTTCACCATGCTGTCGAACGGATTTTGCCTCTCCACACCATACTGTTGCGGCCAAATCCATCCCCACTGTATCTGCTTTGCCTAACTACTACCGGTTAGCATCACTCCTCACCCAAGGAAGTATTGCACTATGCCGGACGCCACTAACCTCTACCTATTCATTGCCGCCGCCTTGATGTTGCTGATCGTGCCTGGCCCTAACATGGCTATCGTCAGCAGCCATGCGGTTGCCCACGGCTGGCGCGCCGGCCTCGCCGCAGCACTAGGAATAACCTTGGCCGATGTGCTGATGACCGTCATGGTTAGCGCAGGTCTCGGTGCGCTGGTGATGAGTTGGGCGCCGGCGTTTGACTTGCTACGGTGGGCCGGGGCTTGTTATCTGATGTGGCTGGCCTGGCAGGCATTGAAGACGCCTCCTGCGGACACTGATACTCAAGCTACACAGGCTTCGTTTCGGAAGATCGTTGCCCGAGCCACGCTCAACAGCCTGTTAAACCCCAAGGCGCTGTTATTCTTCATGGTATTCCTGCCGCAGTTCGTCACCACAGGCGCCAGCAGCGTCACCTCGCAGTTGATGTTCTTAGGTATGTTGCTTGCACTGATCGCATTGATCTTCCATTCCCTGCTCGGATTTTGCGCCGGACGGCTGCATGGGCGCCTCAGCAAGGGCTTCATATCTAAACGCCTTGGTGCTTATGGCTTCGCTGCGGTAATGACAGCGCTGGCGGCGCGTTTACTGGTACTTAACCGGCCGCTTTAAAGGGTCGAGTCACACCGACTTGGCAAAATATTTTCCTTACCTATCCGCACCGTCGAATACCGTGACCTAGACGAGATGTCCACTATGGGTCGATTGCGGCATTCATGATTGGTCGTCATCCGCGTTCCAATCTTCGAAGGCTTGCATCATCCTGCGCTTGGTCATCACATCGGCTGGTATCAAATGTTCGATTCGCAGCGACTCCACGGTGATGTCCAGGGGCATGCCGAAGGTAGTGAAGGTTGAGAGAAAGCTCAACTCTCCATCCGGGGTGCACACACGGGTCAGCAGCAAAGGGCTGACAGAGGGTGTCTGCAAGGCAATGGCTGGAGCTGGTAGGTTGCGCAAGCGCTTTGCGAGCGCTGGATTGCCGACTGACTCTCTGGAGGCGCGCTGCCACGCAGCAGCACGGATCTCCTGTGCATTGGCCAACCGATCACCGAGTCCGCCGGGGCAGAGCAGTGTTTTCAGCAGATTGAAACCTGACGCCACGTCCTGTGCCACCCCCGCCATCGCCAACAGTAGCCCCGTGCTCACGTTCGCAGTAGTGATATCCCAGTTGCTGTCGATAACGATGGCAGGCGCCGGATTGTTCGCACGCAGGATGTGATCGATGGCCGTGTGTACCATTTCCAAGGCGGGCGCATCGAGCGACGTTGCTGCGTAACGTGGCGCGTATCCAGCGGCAAGAAAGACTTCGTTGCAGTGATCTAGCGGCGCTCCAAGGGCCGAAAGTATGGCGTGCAAGGTACTGGTGCTCGCCTTGGCGCGGCCGGTTTCGACGCAGCTGAGGTGGCGCTGCGAAACCCCGGCCATGAGTGCAAGATCGAGCTGGCTTAGCCCTGCCTGCCGACGCAGGTGGCGCACGTGCTGGCCCGCCGATGTGGCCGGAGGGGGATGTTTATGAAGGAACAGGTGATTACTCATGCTTCGCCTCTGACGTCCTTGTGCTCGGCCTCCATGACCTCACAGGTCATTGAGCGCCAGCAACCCTACCACTACTGTGCCAGGAAACCCTAGCAAGGACAGGACTATGGTACTTCGCCTCATTACGCTGGCATCGCTGGTGCTCTTTTCGATGTATACCGGCTGGACGATGCTGAATGCTGAGCAGTCGCTGTTTGCCTTTGGGCTTGAGCTGATTTCCCGACCTGACACTGCCCAGTTGGTCATCGACTTGTACCTTATGGCAGCGCTGGCCGGCATCTGGATGGCGAAAGACAACCGATCGCGAGGTGGTTCACTCATTGACCTGCTTCCCTACCTGATACTGACTGCTGTATTCGTTTCCGTGGGGCCGCTGCTGTACCTCGTGGTCAAAGGCTTTAATAGGGAGCGCCAGGCATGACCAGTGCTTTGACCGTCTACTCACTCTGCGTGGTTGTGCTGTTCCTCAAGATGTTCGCGGTCTCCTGTTACCAAGGCCTCTTCCGCATACGCTTCAGGGCATTCACGAACACAGAGGACGCCGCTGTTTTCAATCGATTCGCTCGTGAAAAGGAGCTTGCGCAAGTGACTCGCGCGGCAAGGGCCTGGGCGAACGACCTGGAAAGCATCCCGGCATTCTTCGCGCTGGGTGGGCTCGCCGTTGCCATGAATGCACCTGCTTCCGTCACGGCATGGTTGAGCGTTCTGTTCACCATCGCCAGAGTCCTGCACACGTTGGCATACCTGAAGGGCGTCCAGCCTTGGCGCACCGTTTTCTATGGTGTTGGGATCCTGTGTCTCTTGGGCTTCTGCGCGACGATCACCATTAATGTGGTGATGTCATGATCGGACGGGCCATGGCTTTGCCTTCGTTGAGCGTAAGTCCGCTATGGGTCCAGGCTGTGTGAAAACGGATGCAGCGTTTTGAAGTCTGCGTTGCTAGGTAAAATCTGCCAGCGCTTGGTTGGTCAGCCAGACCTGAAATTTGCGTAGGATCGCGATTTTCGGTCCGGCTCTGACTGTCAAACCTGCTCTAAAACGTTTTCACACAGCCTCGGTCGATAGAAGTCGCTCATAAGTGGCTGCTTCTGGCCGATTGCTGCCCTTTGCTAGAGGTGGTAAGCGGCCATAAGTAGTCACTCCCATTTTCGCGGAGTACTTGAGGGTATCGTTTCTGTTTGCCACGAGGGGTTGAAATCTGCCAAGAGCTGGTCTTCGAGGGTACTTATTCAATCAGCGGCGACTCAACACTTTCAATCAAAACTGCTTTGTTGCACTGGCTATACGCCGGTACTTACGCAACTCCCGATAAGCGCTGCCGATATCCAGAAAAAATATCTCTGCGCTGCGCCAGAGCAGCATCCACACCGTAACGGTAAATACTGCCACCGGGATGGTGCTTTCAATGCCCAGAGTCTTGCCTATTAACCCCACCGCCAGTGCCAGGCCCAGGAGTGTCAGCGCTTCGAATCGCAGGATGAGAATATTCCCTCTGACTTGCTCGCTCTTTTCCGCAAAGGTATTGCTGATGGCTTGCTGTAGGCGTTCTCGCTCATTTTCCGGACAGTTGATCTGCAGGCACAGCTTGGGGTAGTACCAGGCACTATCCAACAGGTAGTCCGCCAGCTCCGGGCTTAGTTTGGGTGCGTCCAGCGAGGCAAATGGATTGAGGTAATCGTGGGTGATCGTCAAATCGATTTTTTTGAGCATTATGAACTTTGGCCTGGTTGAGTTGTGGGCGGAGGCTTCAGTGATCCAGGTAAAGCTAGTCCAAGATAGCTGTTCTGCTTTGTCGGCAGTCACTCGCGCTGTTGCAGGAGCGGATTTATTCGTAATGCGTTGCCTGAATGTGCACCTCGAGCGCCTCCGTCAACGCTGATTGTTATCGCTCTCAGCCTTGGGGGTATCAGGCAGCGGGCGAGGCATTCGCGCAAAGGGCTCGAGGCAGCCATTGGCCGACAGCTGCGCTTCGTGACAGGCTGCTATCGGCCTAAAGCAGTCAATCCGATGTATTTAGAAAATCTGGAGCGATGCAAGGACACCGCCGGACGGATACAAGCACGCGCAACTAACGGAGTAGTCAAACGATGATTTTGGTTGTTGAAGGGATCAGTGCCAGCGGGAAAACCACTTGGTGCGCTAAGCATGGAGGGCAACATGTCATTGCTGAAAACGGTCGTTTTGAAAACGAGCCGGACCGGACAAAGGATTCATTGGGAGCAGCAACTTTTTGGGCAGAGCGAAACGTGGATCGCTGGCAAACGGCGCTGGCCATGGAAGACATTTCTTCGTGGGCTCTGTGTGACAGTGACCCTCTCAAACTCCACTACATTTGGTGCCTTTGGCAGATCGGTGAAGCAAGCGAACACGACTGGCAAACAGAGTTGCAAGCCACAAGAGAAACGATCGCACAAGGACGTATTGGCTTTGCTGACTGTTACATTGTTGGCCGCATAGATCCTCTGCTCGCGCGCGAACGAGCCAAAGCAGACACCACCCGCCGCCGGAGTAATTTCGAGCTACATGTGCGCCTCCAACAGGCTTTGCTGATCTGGTACGCATCCATGGACGAAGTGCTTCCCGGCAGAGTGCGATTCGGGTTTCCTTGCAAAATGCCCACTGTAGAAAAGCTTGAGGGAAGATATTCGTTAACGTCCTTTGATCAAATGATCGCATTGCTCCCCAGAAAATAGTCAGCCCTTTGGCAGGCAGGGATTTGAAAACCTGATGCATAACAACACTGATCAACAATGACTGAGGCCGCAGACCCGTATCGAGAAGAAGGGGTAATTCGAAATTACCCCCCAGCAATCAGGCAATCTTGATAACGACCTTGCCAAAAGCTCCCCTCGCCAAGTGTTCATAGGCCTGGCGTGCCTCTGTAAACGGGTAGACCTTGTCGATTACCGGTCTGATCTGGTTCTCGTTGAGGAAAGAGTTCATGCGGTCGAACGACGAGCGAGGCGCGACTGCGATGCCGCGAATGGTTGTCTGCCGGAAGATCAGTGGCATCAGCCCTAGCTCGGTGGTTTGCCCTGTCAAAAAGCCGATCTGTGCGATCTTGCCTGCGGCCCGGGTCGCTGCGATTGACTGGTTCAGGCCATTGCCACCGGCAACGTCCAGAAGCAGGTCGACCCCTTTCCCGTCGGTGAGCTTCAGCACTTGCTCGGCCCAATCCGGGTGGGTCCGGTAGTTCACCCCAGCGACTGCGCCCAGCTTCATGGCAGCTTCCAGATTCGCGTCATTGCTTGATGTGACAATGACTTTGGCGCCCAGCGCGGTAGCCAGTTGAACAGCAAAAATCGATACGCCGCCCGTACCCTGCACGAGCACGCTTTCTCCGGCCTTGATCTGGCCGTAGTCCACGAGTGAGTACCAGGCAGTAAGTGCGGCGATAGGCAGTGTCGATGCTTCTTCGTCCGACATGTTATCGGGTGCGCGCACAGCGCTATCCTCGTGAATGATCATGTATTCGGCCAGACCGCCAGGCAGGGGCGAGCCAAAGCAGTAATCGGGTTCGTCGGGGCCCGGGGCGCCATCAATCCAGCGCGAATACAAATGCGAGTTTACCCGGTCGCCTACGTTGAATCGGCTTACCCCTTCACCAACAGCCACCACGGTTCCAGCTGCATCACTTACGGGTATCAGCGGTTTTGGCACCTTATGTGGCTCATAAATACCGTCGACGATGGCTTTGTCGCGGAAGTTGAGCGAAACGGCGCCAACCTTGACCAGCAACTCTCCGGTCTTCGGTTCCGGAGCAGGGGTGTCACCAAGGACTAAATTGTCGAGACCAAAATCATGCACAAGCCAGGCTTTCATTTCGTTTCTCCTTAAAGGGCACCAGTCGTGTCTGGTGAGGTGCAGCCATTGTTCCTTGCGAGTCGACAACAATAAATGCGCCAGCCAGAACAGGACTGTTGTCTTTAAAGGCAACAATGGCCTAGGGTTTGTACCTATAGGGGCAACAAAAACAGGGCGAGGGTGTATGGAACTGCTTCAATCAATGCAGGTTTTTGTTCGTGTTGCCGAGCTCGCAAGCTTCACGAAGGCCGCCGATGCCACTCAATTGGGGCGCCCTCAGGTCACCAGAGCCATACAGGATCTGGAAGCGTCTCTTGGGGTCAGGCTTTTTCAGCGTACGACCCGACAAGTCCGGCTTACGACAGAGGGGGAGCAGTTTTACGAACGGGTCATGGATATTCTCGGTCGTCTGGCTGAGACGACGTCGATGTTCAATACGGCGGGAGCTTGCCTTCGAGGAAAGCTGCGGGTTGATATTGCGTCGGCGCTTTCCCAGCCTGCATTCATCACAAGTTTGAGAGAGTTCACCCACACTCATCCGCAAATCGAAATGGCTTTGGGGGTGACCGACCGCACGGTGGATCTGGTTGCCGAAGGTGTGGATTGCGTGCTCAGGATCGGAGAGTTACCGGACTCCAGTCTGGTGGCCAGACGTATAGGTATGGCAACCATGGTGACGTGCGCGGCGCCAGGATATATCCAGGAGTTCGGAGCACCGGATACTCTGGAGGGGCTGGATACTCACCGTTGCATAAGTTTTCTTTCCGGCCAGAGCCACCGGCCGCTCCCCTGGCAATTCTCCCAGGGCGGCGTCGACAGGGGTTACATCAGCCACCGCGGCATCGTCGTCAATGAGTCCAATGCCTATGTGCAATGTGGCGTAGCCGGTTTTGGCATTCTTCAGGCACCGGGGATCACGCTGCAGCGGTATCTGGCTGACGGATCTTTGGTGGAAGTACTTGAGCGCTTTCGGCCAAGACCGCGCCCGGTGTCCGTGTTGTATCCGAGCAGAACGCATCTTGCTCCGCAGGTACATGCTTTTGTCGACTGGGTAAGTCAGCGGTTTGCGCTTATTTATCCTGCGTGGCTTGAATAAAAGATTCGTAACTACAGCCTTCGCTCAAGACAGCGCAAGGCCGACGGTAACTCGTTAAACAGTTTCTGATATTCCAGGGTGAAATAACTCGAATGGCCAAACCCCCAACGTTCGGCGATATCGGCAATGCTTGCATATGGGTCTTCTTTCAACGCGCGGCGCGCACCGTTCAAGCGAACCGACCGCAGATACTGCACAGGTGTAACCGCGGCCACCGACTGAAAACTATATTGAAGTGTGCGTCGTGACACTTTCAAACGTCGACAAAACTCAAGCACGTTCGTTGGCGCTGCGGGTTCTTCAATCAACCACTGATGACAACGTTCAACGATGTAATTGTGGGTCCCAGGCCGCGGCGTTTCCTGAGGTACATCAATCACTCGCTCCAGCCACTCGACGGCCATGAGAGTCAGCGACTGCCATGTCGAACTGGTCGGCGAGCCCTCCATCAAAGCCTTGAACATCACTATGCCAGGGGCCAGGCGGTGTGTTCGCAGACACACGCGCTTCGGCCGATCCAGTTGCATCAATGCATAGAGCACCGCTTCGTCCAGCAGCCCGCGTAACGTTGCATAGGGAATCGACATGCAGAGCACATCCATGCCAGCCGGCGTGAACACGCGATATTCGTCGTTCGGCAGCAAAACAGTGGCGCATTTTTCCGCCATCGTCCCTTGATAATCCACTGCAGGCCAAGCCAGCGGGAACAAGATGTTGACCGCATTGCGCGGTAGACAGATGTGCTGGATAACCTGCTGATTGAGACGCTCACGAAACAGCTGAACTTCACCCGCCTGGACCACATCCAGCCAACCTTCGAGGCGGCCGCAACTGAGCTGGTCATAGCGCTGACGCCAGCCTGGCAATGCGTTGGCATGCTCGAAAATATCGGTTGTATGAAGGGATTGACGCACGCGGAACCTCTACGGGAAAAAACGCTGTAACGGGTAAATGTTACAAATTGTTAGCAAGCGTTATGCCAATAAATTTCCTCCCCCAATGCGTGCTGAAGGACCAAGTAGTGCTGTTTAAAGCACCAACTTGCAGCATGCCTGCGTCAAGTTAGTGCGCCGCTCTGGCGCAACTTTCACTGCTAGCCCCTGGCGCGATGAATTGCCAATTTGTGTTAAAGGACGCCAACAACTTCGCCTTACAGTGAGTGTGCCTGCCGGCTCCCGACTACTTCGCCCTCCTGCATAGAACGCTGTTTGGCTCGCCCGCAAAATGGAAAAAACCGTTGGCGAAAGAAACATGCCTCATTACTTTGCTGGGCACTTTAAGGACTTCACTGATGAGTCATACACTCAAACGCCGTCAATTTAATTTAGCGCCGCTGGCCTTGGCATTAACCCTTGCCGGCCTTGCCTCCACCGCCCATGCCCATGGCGGCGCAGCGCAGATGGTACCCCTGAAGTCGACCCTGGAAAATTTCGGGGCCACTGTAAAATGGGACGACTATGCCAACCTCTTCGTTATTTCCAAAGACGGGGCATATATCAAGGTAAAACCGAACAGCAAAGTGGCGATGCTTAACGGCAAAAGACTGGAACTTAGCGTTCCGGTGGTTTTTAAAAAAGATACTGCACTTATGTCGAATAACTTCATCAATGAAGTATTCCAGTCGGGCCTGGATAAAACGTTTAGCGTCGAAACCCGGCCTCATCCACTTAACGCTTTGAGTGCAGACGAAATCAAGTTGGCGGTCGAGGTGATCAAAGCGTCTGGGCACTATAAAAAAGACTTCCGGTTCACGGCAATATCGCTCCGGGGGCCGAAGAAGAGCGAAGTCTGGGACTTCATCTATACCGGAAAACCCGTAAGTCAATCTCGCGAAGCCGATGTGACCGTACTCGATGGCAGGCACGTCGTCGAAGCCGTGGTAGATCTGGGCAGCAAAAAACTCCTGAGTTGGGAACCGACCAGGAATGTTCACGGGATGGTCTTGCTGGACGACTTCGCGACTGTGCAGTCGGTCATAGAAGGCAGCACTGACTATGCTCAGGCGCTGGCCAAACGTGGCATCAAAGACGTCAAGAAGGTCGTCACTACGCCGCTCACAGTGGGCTACTTTGATGGCAAAGACGGCCTTGTTCAGGACCAGCGTCTGCTTAAGGTGGTCAGCTATCTGGATGTCGGCGATGGTAACTACTGGGCTCATCCGATCGAAAACCTGGTGGCCGTGGTCGACCTGGAAACCAAGAGCGTGATCAAGATCGAAGATGGCGTGATAGTGCCGGTGCCAATGAAGCCTACGCCTTACGACGGGCGAGGGCGTAAGGCGGCGACCGTCAAGCCACTGGAGATCATCGAACCCGAGGGCAAAAACTACACGATCACCGGCAACAGCATCCACTGGCAGAACTGGGACCTGCATTTGGCACTGGATTCGCGGGTAGGCCCGGTGATTTCCACGGTCACCTATAACGATCAGGGCAAGAAGCGCAAAGTCATGTACGAAGGTAACCTGGGCGGCATGATCGTGCCCTATGGAGATCCGGACGTGGGCTGGTACTTCAAAGCCTATCTCGATTCCGGAGACTACGGCATGGGGACTCTCACCTCCCAGATCCAGCCTGGCAAGGACGCGCCGCAGAACGCGGTGTTTGTTGACGCGACCATCGCCGACTATGCCGGATCGCCCATCAATATCCCGCGCGCGATGGCGATATTCGAACGCTATGCGGGACCTGAATACAAGCATCAGGAAATGGGCCAACCCAACCTCAGCACCGAGCGCCGGGAACTGGTGATTCGCTGGATCAGCACTGTCGGCAACTATGACTACATTTTTGACTGGGTCTTCCAGCAGAACGGGGTGATCGGTATCGACGCAGGTGCAACTGGCATCGAGGCAGTCAAAGGTGTGAAGTCCACCACCATTCATGACGCAACAGCCAAAGAGGACACTCGCTACGGTACCTTGATCGACCACAACATTGTCGGCACCACTCACCAGCACATCTACAATTTCCGCCTGGACATGGACGTAGATGGCGAAAACAACTCGCTGGTCGAACTTAATCCCGTGGTTGCCAAAAATGACCGCGGCGGGCCGCGCTCCAGCACCATGCAGATTGACCAAAAGGTGGTCAGCACTGAACAGCAAGCTGCACAAAAATTCGACCCCGCGACTATTCGTCTGATCAGCAACACGAGTAAGGAAAACAAGATGGGATACCCGGTGTCCTACCAACTGATCCCTTATGCGGGCGGGACTCACCCTGTGGCCAAGGGCGCCAATTTCGGTAGCGACGAATGGCTGTACCATCGACTGAGTTTCATGGACAAGCAGATTTGGGTGACCCGTTACGATCCTCTGGAGCGCTATCCAGAAGGTAAATACCCGAATCGCTCTGCAACGGATACCGGTCTGGGCCTCTTCACAGCCAACAACCAGTCGATCGAAAGCAGTGACAATGTGGTGTGGCTTACCACCGGCACCACTCACGTGGCGCGCGCAGAGGAGTGGCCGATCATGCCAACCGAATGGGTGCACGTACTGCTCAAGCCTTGGAACTTCTTCGACGAGACACCCACGCTGAACCTCAACTCACCGAAATAAGCGCAGCCTCTGTAGCCGTTTCCAGCTACAGAGGCTTTTCCCTGGTTGTGGTCGTAACAAGTAATCCTTACCCAGCCAGTGGTGGTGCACGACCTCCTGAAAGGGTTGGACGTGACGCTCCAGGTGATCGATTGCGCGTGTCGATCGAACGCGCTCGCATTGGGCGATTCAATCGACCCAAAGCAGACATTTTTACGTTGAGATTACTTACGGAGCCGGATTGAAAGTTCTAACGGACTGGACTTACTTAAAACCAATACTTGGGGTAGCTACCCCTGCTACGTATGTTGTTCATACACCAGGCCACGACGACGATTACAATTGAGCCCGTCAAAACCGGCGTAACCAGAAAGCTAGCAGGGGCGCTTGCGGCGAGTACAACCAATGGATTTGCCCCTGCCGGGGCATGCAGTGTGCGTGTTTGTTGCATGGCTGCCAATGCCAGTCCCACGGCCAGTGCACCTGCCCACCATGAGTTCCCAAGAATGCTCAGCACCAAAAGCCCGACCAAGGTTGACACTACGTGTCCGCCGATAATGCTGCGTGGCTGGGCTAGCGGCGACTCAGGCACCCCGAAAGCAAGTACGCAGCTCGCACCAAAAGAGGCCATTAGCCAAGGCACTCCGGAAATATAACTGAGCCAACCGGTTGCCCCGATTGTGATGACGACTCCGATGAATGACATCAACGTAAAACGCAGAGAAGGTGCTGGCGGTGCTTTAGACCTGAGCAAGTAATCGATTGGCACGGTGGTAACTCCGGAAAGGAGGGGGGAGAAACAGAAGATACCGATCGGTATACCTGCATGTCAACCGATCGGTATACACTGCGTGCATACCTGCATGAGGCCCAAGGAAATGAGCACATCCGACACCATCACTGAGTCCGCTCTACGATTATTTTACCGCCAGGGTTTTCACGCCTCCGGGGTGGAACAGCTAAGCCATGAAGCTGGAGTAACCAAAAAGACGCTGTATCGCCATTTCTCCAGCAAAGAACATCTTGTCGAGGCAGCCTTACAGCTTCGCGATACCGAGTTCATGAGGAAAATAAGAGACGTAGTGGAAGGGGTTTCCGAGCTGCTGCGACCACTGGCATACATCGAATTCATTGCTGCATGGGTCCAGGAACCAGATTTTCATGGTTGTGCCTTTATCAATGCTTCAGCCGAGTACAGCGGCGAGACCGATCAGCCGCACATTTTGGCGAAACAGCATAAGCAACAGGTTCTCGCTTATCTTGAAGATATCTGCACTGACGCACAGCTTAAGCAGCCATTTTTGGCCGCGAGGCAGTTGTTCTTGATCGGCGAGGGGTTGATCGTTACATGCCAGGTTAATGGCCCCTCGGAAGAGATCCTTGATTCGGCACGACACATGGTGTCGATGCTGAAAGGCAAGTAACTCGAAAGGTAGCCTGTAAATGATCGAAACGTGCCCTTCTGAATGTCAGCTCTTGGCCGATAGCTGACGATCGTAAATTTTGCTTCACCAAGGGAGATGTCAAAGTAGGCGTGCGGCCAAGTCACCTTGCATAAGCCGGATGTTCATTGTGAAGGGATTCGTAGAGAGCGGTGGGCAGGTTTGTGCTGCAATCAGTTGCTGGTAGAAGCTCGCTTCAGCACACTCAGCCTACTGCCCTGTATGAAGGAGATGAGATTATATGAAGGATCAATCCGGCCCTGTTCCCCTTGTTATCCTTGACGTTCAGGATGCCATTGATCGCCCGATCTGGGATGGCAAAAATAATCCTGAGTATTTGCCGGTCATCCAACGCCTTCTCAATCACTGGCGATCAAACGGTTGGCCGGTTCTACACGTGAAGCACGATGAGCAGACGCCCACATCCAGCTACTACGTCCATGGCCCATGGAATGGCATAAAGAAGGACGTTGCTCCAATAAAAGGAGAAATCGTTATTACCAAACAGGAAAACTGCGCGTTTATTGGTTCCGAACTGGACGCCATTCTTAAACGGATGCAGGTAAAGCGTTTAGTGCTGACAGGTGTTGTCATTCACAACAGCATGGATGCCACAGTCCGTGCCGGAAAAGCACTCGGGTACAGCATCATCCTTCCCTCAGATGCCACGACAGCGGTGCCCGTCATCGGGGCGCACGGACAGTCATGGGACGCCACAACCGTTCATGAGTTGACCTTGGCTATCCTCGGTAATGAGTATGCCGATGTCATGTCATCGGACGAAGTGGTCGCACAGTTCTCCCTATGAAGCTATTTACCAATGCACGTACAGTGCATCGCATCCCGAGTCAGGCGCGTCCAAGGCGGTAAGCATTCGAGGAGGGGGTGAAGGGACGGATAATGCGGTCAAAGAGTGTGTTGCGCTTGAGTGGAGAAACGCTGACCGCGGACCCGGCTGCATGGTTATGGATGCTGACAAAACATCGTGGGTCAGGAATCACATTCTTGGCAGGATGTTGTCTCGAGAGGAGGCAATTACTTCAGATCGCGGGTACGAGGCTTTCGCCATCACAAATGCAATTTGGACGGCTGATCATCGCTTACCTAATCCCTACGCTGGTCAATCCAACAACCGCACAACGCTGGCAAGGAGCATTCATGTTGGTCATTGGAGTTGATCGCGATAGCGTGCATGCAGGGGATGATCTGGAAAGCCACAGGACGTCGATCAGTCTTGATCCGGCAGCCACACTGCGCACTTTGTTTGAAGCGATACAAGGCATGGGCTACCTGCCTGGCATCCATGGAGGTCGGGCTACGTGGATTATTTGTTCGTCGGGTAAACCGATAGGGGTTCTGGCGCAGCAATGGCCCGAACCTGAATGGCTGATCCCCGGGGAGAGCATCCTGAGTCAGTATTTTGCCGATACCGAACCCGGCCTTCTGTTCAGGTATGCGGGCCAGGCTGACCCAGACCATGTCTTTTCACAGGTCAAGGCTGGCAATGAACCCCGGGCTTGAAGGGGGCTGCCTGCCCATCAAGGAGGCGTGAAAAATATGAATACCCAGGTCGTCTCTCAACGCATACGAAATCGGACCGTCGAGCTGCTCGAGTGGCTGATTGAATGTGAGAACGAGCCCCCGCGTTTGGGCATGAATGAGTTAATCAATTCATGGGCAGACTGGGTGCCGGTGTCTGTGGCAAAGGACCCTTTCACTGCTCAGGGCTTCACCCCGCTGCAGAGCGATCTTGTGCAAACAGTCAGCGCCGCCATCGATGCTTTTTGCCAGGCTACACCTCAAAACATAGGGGACGACGCGGCGGTAATCGCGCTGCCCCAATGGGGCATTGTTGTCGCTGCTGCCAGGCAGGCGTTGATCGCTATGAATGTGAAAGAACAGAAATCCAACGGCTGATCCCGGTTCTTGCCTGGTCGTAGCTCAGCCGTGAAAAAACTTAAGATCTGGCGAAAGCCGCAATGGAATATCTTGACCAAAGGACCCAACATTTATGCAAACCCCTTGTTCTCAAATCAGCGAGCGTTTGAACGATCGCCGATTCACGGTAGCGGGCAATACCCACGGGTTATCCGGCGCCGGCACCGTATTTCATTACCAGGTCGAGGGTGATGCCATTTGGGGGACTTATCAGGGCGGCCGCATCCGCATGGGGCATCAGGTGGGGCGTGTGACAGGCGCTGACACCCTTGAGCTTCTTTATCATTGCTTGACTACGGACGGTGAGATTCTTGCCGGCTGGTCTCGTGGCACAGTAGGCGTTGATCACGCAGGGCGTACTACGTTGAGTTTTGTCTGGGGCTGGCTGTCGGGGGCAACGGGAGGAGGGGAGTCGAGCTACGTCGAGCTTGATGCGTAGCGGGTCGATCCCCTCGTCTATGGGGTAAAACGCTTTTGTCTCACTTGCCTGTTGTGGCTTCGGTGCGGTCGGCGATGGCTGCAAGCCAGGGTTCAAGCCGCCCCGGTGAGCCACTTCGGCATTGTTAAAACCAGGTCTCCATCTGTACACCCAATTGCCAGTTGCCACCGGACTTGAAACCCTTTTGCCCAAAATCGTCTGTTGCGCTAAAGCTGTCCAGGTCCCTGGACCAGTTCATGTAAGTGGCGAACAAACGCAGTTCCGGGCGGATGAAAAAGTCACCGGTCCGGGCCTTGAAGGTCGGGGCGAAGGTGAATTTCCAATAGTCGCCATTGGCTGACTGGCGGCCATCGTAGCCCAGTGCATCCAGGTCCATGGTCTGCCAGCTCAGTTCATATTGCATTTCGAAGTTACTGCTCAGTTCGTTGGCCAGGCGTACGTTGAGTGTCATGTAGCGATAGTCGTCGCCGGGTACGTAACGGTCCTTGCTCTGCTCGGCAATCAGGGCCGGTGCGATACGCCAGTCCTGACTCAACCGGGTATGGCCATAGAGCGCCAGACGCACTGTGCGGGCCTGGTCCAGCAAGTCGCCGTCGGCACCGATGCTGTTGACCTCCGCCCCCAGCCCCTGGCCATACAGCAGCGCGGCCTTGAAGTAGCCTTCACGGCCAAAAAAGTCGGGTTGGTGGTAGGCCAGCATGCCGTGGGCGCCACTCAAGGCGGGGCTGAATCCGGACTTGTTTACCCGGCTGTCCCTGGCCTGTTCCTGTCGGTGCCGCTCGTCCAGGCGGGCATCGTTTTGGGCCGAGGAAATGCCATTGAGCATGACCTGCCAGCGGCCCTCGTCGAAAAATTGATTGAGGGTGGCGACATAGCTGCGGATGTCCTTGTTTTCCTCAGTGCCGAAGTCACCGTAGGAACGGCTCATCAGCGATGCATTGAGGCGCCAGTCTTCGCCCGGTTTCACGTCGTAGATACCGCCGCCGGTTCCGGCCAGGAACACGATCCCCCGGTCCATCCAGTGGATATCGGCATTGTCCCGATCAAAGCGCTTGCCCGCCCACAGGCTGGCATCACGCAACATGGGGCTGTCCTGAAAGGACGCCAGGTGGCCAAGTTCGGCGTAGGCCTGGCGCACATTCAGCGAGCTTTGTGCGGCGGTCCAGTCGTTGGGGGTCTCCAGGCCGTCGGCGAGCATCAGCGTGTACTTGGCGCGTGTTCCGTTGTCGGTCTGGTTTTGCTGGGTGAATTTAGCTTCGACGTAGGTATCGACTTCATTGCCCAAGCGACCCACCGCGCCACCTACAGAGCCTGCGGGGGTCAGGTACGGGCCGCCATGGCCGGCACCCGATCCGTT
Source organism: Pseudomonas sp. TWR2-1-1 (assembly GCF_049897045.1). Taxonomy (NCBI): domain Bacteria; kingdom Pseudomonadati; phylum Pseudomonadota; class Gammaproteobacteria; order Pseudomonadales; family Pseudomonadaceae; genus Pseudomonas; species Pseudomonas sp. TWR2-1-1. The sequence goes on along the minus strand of NZ_JAFCVM010000004.1, from coordinate 33,720 downwards.
GCTCATGAATCCCGAACGGGCATAGCCGCCGAAGCTGAAGCCATCGCTTAGCTGTCCATTTGGAGTGGCTGGCGTGGCCTTCGCTGCCGCAGAGCTTGCAAGGGCCTGTTGGCTGGCTTCTATGCGCGCGACTCGCTGGTCGAGGGCGCTTTGCACTGGGGTCTGCGGGCTGGCGATAATTTGCCGGTTGAGCAGTTCGACTTGCTGGCGCAATTTCGCTGCATCGGCTTCGGCCACCGAGGCCCGAGCTTCGGCGGAGGAGGTCCTGGCTTCAAGTCTGAGCAGACGCTCCTCGATGCTTTGCGCCGGCCCGGCCAACAGTTGCGTGGAGACCATCAGCAATGAAATGCCGGCCCAAGGCCGGTAAACCGCAGAACGCATAAATCACCCTTTTTTTTGTTTTATTCGGGTACCGCAAACGCCTTTGAACAGTCGCCGGGCGCTGGCCGGGCTGCATTTTTTTGCAGGACTCCGTAGCAAGGGATCTGCGCCTTTTGCATGGCGAACCACTTGACAGCGAACCGGTCGAGGCCTCGTAATATGTTGCAATGTTAACGTTAACTTAAATAAAAACAAGAGGGGCGTCACATGCAAATTACAGCCAAACGTGAGTACTGGCTTATCAGTGGTTTGTTGTTTTTCTTCTTCTTCTCGTGGTCTTCCAGCTATTCGCTGTTCTCTATCTGGCTGCACCGGGTCATTGGCCTCAATGGCACCGAAACCGGGTTTGTTTTCGCCGCCAACGCCATTGCCGCTCTGCTGATTCAGCCGTTCTACGGTGCTCTTCAGGATCGCCTCGGCCTGTCGAGAAAACTTCTGGTGTGGATTGGCATCCTGCTCTGTGCCGCCGCCCCGTTTGCGATTTATGTATATGCCAACCTGCTGGCGCAAAACGTGGTGTTGGGGGCCGTGGTCGGCGCGGCTTTCCTGGCCTTGGCGATGCTGGCGGGCGTGGGCGTGATCGAGTCCTACACGGAGCGGCTTTCGCGTCACGCAGGCTTCGAGTTCGGCATCACCAGAATGTGGGGTTCGCTGGGTTGGGCCAGCGCGACGGGGATCGTCGGCGTGGTATTCAACATTGATCCGGACATCGCGTTTTACATGAGCAGCGCTGCCGGTGTCGTGTTCCTGCTGATTCTGTACCGGCTCGATCTGAGCCGCTTCAGCGAGCCGCAGATGCAGTCAGGAGCGGCTGCCATCCCCGTGCGCATGCACGATCTGTGGAAGTTGCTGGCACTCCCGCGTTTCTGGGCATTCAGCATCTACCTGACCGGGGTGTGCGGGATCTACATGATTTACGAGCAGCAGTTTCCGGTGTATTTCTCTTCGTTTTTTTCGACCCCGGAGCAGGGCACCCGAGCCTATGGCTACCTGAACTCATCCCAGGTTCTGGTCGAGGCAATTCTGATGCTGTTCGCCCCCTGGGTGGTCAGCCGCACGGGCGCCAAAAACGGGCTGATCCTGGCCGGCAGCATCATGTTCGTGCGGATTCTCGGCTCCGGACTGGCCACTGAAGCCTGGACCATCGCGGCCTGCAAAATGCTGCATGCCCTGGAAGTACCCATCCTGCTGGTTTCGGTATTCAAATACATTTCGCTCAACTTCGACTCCCGGCTGTCCGCCTCTATTTATCTGGTGGGATTCCAGTTCGCCCAACAATTGACCGCTATGCTGCTCTCGCCGCTGGTGGGCTACGGCTACGACCATTTCGGCTTCTCCAGCGTTTACGTGCTAATGGCTGGCCTGGTGGGCGCCTGCCTGTTGCTGTCATGGACCCTGTTGCGCAAGGACCCTGCGCGCAATCCCTCTAAAAACACGGTTGCCGAAGCGCTGGAGCTGCCTGCCATTGCTCAGTCCGTCACCCGTTACGAACCCTAGAAAGGATCAAGCCATGCATGCTGTACTGCTGGACGAAGCGAATCGTGCCATCGAAAAAACACTCCCCGCACGGGGTAACGACTATCGCCCCGGCTATCATCTGGCGCCGCCTGCAGGATGGATGAACGACCCCAACGGGCTGGTCTTTTTTCGCGGTGAATACCACGTGTTTTACCAGCATCATCCGTATTCGGCGCAATGGGGGCCGATGCACTGGGGGCACGCCAAAAGCAGCGACCTGGTGCATTGGGAACATCTGCCCATCGCACTGGCGCCGGGTGACAGCTATGACCGTGACGGCTGTTTTTCAGGCTCGGCGGTGGTCGCGCACGACAAGCTTTATCTGATCTATACCGGGCACACCTGGTTGGGTGCGCCGGGCGATGACAGCAATATTCACCAGGTCCAGTGCCTGGCCAGCAGCACCGATGGCCTGTCGTTCAGCAAACACGGGCCGGTTATCGAAACCGCGCCGGACCCGCAGACCATGCATTTTCGCGACCCCAAGGTGTGGATGCGCGAAGGGCAGTGGTGGATGGCGCTGGGGGCTCGTCACGGCGACGACCCGCAGCTGCTGCTCTATCGCTCAGATGACCTGTATCACTGGGACTACCTGGGCTGCGCCTTGCAAGGTCAGCGCGAGGCCGATGGCTACATGTGGGAATGTCCGGACATATTCGAGCTCGATGGCTGCGACGTGTTTCTCTATTCGCCCCAGGGGCTCAAACCCAGTGGCTATGACAACTGGAACAAATTCCAGAACAGCTATCGAATGGGCCAGCTGGACGACAGGGGTCGTTTCAGTGAATGCGGGAAGCTCTACGAACTCGATCACGGTCACGATTTCTATGCCGCGCAGACCCTGCTGGCGCCGGACGGGCGCCGCCTGCTGTGGGCGTGGATGGATATGTGGGACAGCCCGATGCCGACTCAGGCGCATCACTGGTGCGGCGCGCTGTCGTTGCCTCGCGAGTTGAGCCGTCATGGCGAACGGTTGCGCATGCGTCCGGCCCGCGAGCTCGAAGCGCTAAGGCGTGAACACTGGGCGCTGCAGGTCGGCGCGGTCGAATCCTGCAGCCACACCCTCCAGCTTCGGGGGGCGTTGCTGGAGATTGAGCTGGAACTGGATCTGGCCGCCAGCAACGCAGAGCGCTTTGGTCTGGCGTTGCGCTGCAGCGAGGACGGGCGGGAGCAGACCTTGCTGTATTTCGACGCCATGGCCCGGCGCCTGGTGCTCGACCGGCAACACTCGGGAGCGGGCGTGAGCGGTGTTCGCAGCATTGCGGTGAGCCTGTCGCAGACGCGGATCGCATTGCGGATTTTTCTCGACCGGTCCTCGATCGAGGTGTTCGTCGATGACGGCGCCTATAGCTTGAGCAGCCGGATTTATCCCGGGCCGCACAGCCTGGCGGTCCGTGCTTTTGCGGTCAACGGGGTAGGGGTACTGGGTAACGTCCAGGCCTGGGAACTGGCCGACCTGCAACTCTGAACAGCCTGACGGGCTGTTCGTGGCGCCTGCTGCCGGCAGCGTGTTGTCATGCTTTTGCCAGACATGACATGATGCCCGGCCTCATAAGCAATGGCACCCGCGAATGGCTTCAGTTAAAGATGTCGCACGGCTGGCGGGGGTTTCCTTCATGACAGTGTCCAGGGCGCTCAATACCCCTGAAAAACTCAATCAGGAAACCCTGACCAAAGTTCGTCAGGCAATCGAGACTCTGGGCTACGTTCCCAGCCTTTCTGCCCGCAAGATCCGTGGCGGTCATTCCAGCGGCAAGACCATCGGCGTCTTCGCACTGGATACCGCGACCACTCCCTTCGCCGTGGAAATGCTCCTGTCCATGGAGCGCACCGCCCGTGAAAACGGCTGGAACGTTTTCATCCTCAACGTGTTTGAAACGCCGCTGAGTCAGCAGGCCATCGACCTGATGCTGGCCCATCAACCCGACGGGATCATCTTCAGCGCCATGCAGTTACGCACCGTCGAGATCCCGGCGGTACTGCGCAGCCTGCCGCTGGTGCTGAGCAATTGCATCAGCTCAGAACCCGGCGTGGCCTGTTACATACCCGATGATGCAGACGGTCAGTATCAAGCCGTGCGCCAGGCGCTGAAACGCGGTTACCGCAAACCGCTGTGCATCAACCTGCCGCACGCCAGCCTGGCCTGGGAGCCGCGCCAGCTGGGATTGCGACGTGCCCTGACAGAGGCTGGCATGTCTGGCGATGACGTTGCTCAATTCAGCCTGTCGACCGATGACGCCTACCAGGAAACGATTGCAGTGCTGGAGCAGCAATTGCAGGGGGTAAACGCCAAACCGCCTTTCGACTTGCTGGTGTGTGGCAACGACCGCATTGCTTTGGTCGCTTATCAGTACTTGCTCAGCCGGGGTTTGCGTATTCCGCAGGATGTGGCGGTGCTGGGTTACGACAACATGATCGGTGTTGCCGAGTTGTTCTATCCGCCGCTGAGTACGGTGCAATTGCCCTATTACGAGATGGGGCGCCGGGCCGCCCAGTATGTGATTGAAGGCAGCAACGAGCCGGTGATTCACCGGGTTGAATGCCCTCAGGTTGAGCGTGAGTCCTGTTGATGATCCGTTACCGGACCACCCGGGCGCCAAGCTGAGGTCGTGCGGGAAATATCAGGCTGAATGTAGTGGCGTCTCCAGGCTCGCTTGTCACGGTTGCGCGCCCTTCATGCACGTTCATGATCGAACGGACAATCGCCAGGCCCAATCCTGTTCCGCCCTGTTGTCGCGAGCGGCTGGCATGAACCCTGTAGAAACGGTCGAACAGGCGAGGCAGGTGTTCTGCTTCAATGCCTTCGCCGGCATTACGCACCGCCAGCGATATCGCATCCGGCTGACTGGCAAGGGTTATCGTGACCTCGGAGCCGGGTGTGCCATGGCGTATGGCATTGGAAAGCAGATTGGAGATTGCTCTCTGAATCATCAGTCGGTCGCCCGACACCTGAGCGCTTCCCTGAACGCGCAACGACATCTGTTTTTCTTCTGCCGACAAGGAAAATAGCTCGGTTACCTTTATCGCCTCTTCCTGAAGCTCAATGGTTTCGAAGGACAGTGGCGCCGACGGTTGGCTTGCGCTGGCCAGGAACAGCATCTGCGACACCATGCGCGACAGCCGTTCCAGTTCTTCAGTACAGGATTCCAGTACCTGCTTGTATTGCGCCGGGGGTCTTTCCTTGGACAAGGTGACCTGGGCTTTGCCCATCAAATTATTCATGGGTGAGCGCAGTTCATGCGCCAAGTCATCGCAGAACCGGGCCAGCTGTTGAATATCACTGTCCAGCCGGTCAAGCATGAAATTAACGGCATGCGCCAGATCACTGAGTTCCTCTGGCAGATCGGCTGCCTGTATTCGATGGGACAAGTCCCGGGCGGTGATTCTTTGCGCAACCCTGCGAAAGGCCTGCAATGGTTGCAACCCACGATGGATCACCCACCACGCGCAACTGCCTACCAGCAGCAAGATAAAAGGCAGGGCGATGATTGTGGATTTCACATACGCGGCAAGTAGCAAGGCGTCGCTCTTTCTGTCCAGAGCAAGAATCACCAGCACTGGCCGGTCTTTTTTAAGGTTTATCAGTTTATAGGCCGTCAAGGTTTCATCGCCTTGCGCTGATTTCAAGACCTCAAAACCCTGTAATCCTGTTTCGTTGAGTGGCACTTGCAGTGCTATGTCCTCGTTGTTTCCAATACTGAGCAAGCGCTTTCGGGGGGCGCTCGAGTCCAGGATAGTGAGGGTGAAATTGTCGTGACCAATGATCTGGTCTCGAAGGTTATGGGGTTGAAGAACAATCTCTGCCGCCGACGCAGAACTCTCGGCCAGGCTGTGTTCAATTTGCCCCAGTTTTTCACTCAGTCCTTCTCTGGCCCGCAGATCAAGTTGATGAGAAATGGAGGCGTAGGCGAATGCGGCCATTACCAGTACGAGGAGGGCGCTCATTGCCGTGACGGCGAGCCCTAGCCGCATGGAGAGCCGTGCCGGTTTCAATTGCGCACTTCCAGCACGTACCCGACACCGCGCAGGGTATGGATCAGCTTCTGCTCGAAAGGGTCGTCCAGTTTGGCTCGCAAACGCCGTATCGATACTTCCACGACATTGCTGTCACAGTCGAAATTCATGTCCCACACCAGTGAGATGATCTGGGTTCTCGACATCACCTCACCGCTGTGCAGCATCAGCAGATGCAAGAGCGCGAACTCTTTGGTGGTCAGGTCGATACGCCGGGTGCCTCGAAAAGCTCGGTGCCGACCCTGATCCAGTTCCAGGTCGCCCACCCGCAATACCCCGGGCAGGCTGGCCTGTTCGCTGCGGCGCAAAAGGGTACGCACCCGTGCCAGCAGCTCCGCAAACGCGAACGGCTTGACCAGATAATCATCGGCTCCCAGTTCCAGGCCCCTGACTTTCTCCTCAAGACGTCCCCGGGCGGTGACCATCATGACTCGCGTATTGGAAGTTGCCCTTAACCGGGTCAGGACTTCCCACCCCTCCATTTCCGGCAAGTTGACGTCAAGTATGACCAGACCGTAAGGCTGATGTTGTGCCAGGAAAAGTCCGTCAAGTCCGGTAGTGGCGATATCAACAATATAGCCACTTTCGGTTAATCCCTGATGCATATACTCGGCAGTTTTTGGCTCGTCCTCTACTACAAGGATTCGCATGGCGTAATTCCCTAACATTAATTAGTTATGTATGGCGTGCTGGATTTATTAGTGTGCGGTTGAGCACTGCGTTATTTTCCAGGCGGTGTTTTCGATCCCATGGATTGGCCGGTATTTTCAAGCCTGAAGCCGCTATAAGGTCAAGCCCTGATCCAGGCAATATAAGGGGTTAACGACAGCTGTGGCGTTATGCCGCAGTGCGCCGGATGTGAATCCGATGATTGAGTCTGTGCCTGGAGTTATTGCATTTCGTTTCTGCAAAAGTATCTTTAAGGTCTGCAGTGTAAGGCAAAAAAATTGAATTTCTGCAGATAACGCAATTGTAATTTTTCAGCAATCCTGCCGATAACTTCTATTGCATAAAGTCCCTTCAGATAAGGCCGGCTATATAAAGCCGGTTGTGCCTTTTCATACTTTATGTGGTGATTTATGCGACTGGAGAAACGCCAGGGTGCACGGTACAGATTGTTCAGCCTGAGCCCTTCAATGACACGAGTGGTCTTGTGCCTCTTGTTACTGTCTGGCATGACACCCGGCCTTGCGCTGGCGAGCAGTTTGAGTCTGTCGCAGGCAATCGAGGCTGCTTTTAGCGCCAACCCCGACCTTGCCGCTGCCCGACAGGAAACAGCCATCGCTGAGGGCGACAGACAACAGGCCGGTCTCATACCCAACCCGGTGGTGTCATGGGAGGTGGAAGACACCCGGCGCAATACCGGCACCACAACCGTCATGCTTAGCCAGGAGCTTGAGCTGGGGGGAAAGCGCGGTGCGCGTATTGAGGTTGCCCGTCGTGGACAAGATGTCGCCCGGCTGGAACTTGAGCGCCGGGGCAACGAGTTACGTGCCCAGGTCATCCAGGCCTTCTATGGCGCTGCGCGTTCCGACGCGGGACTGGATCTGGCGCAGCAATCGCGGGCACTTGCCGAGCGTGGCCTGGTGGTCGCAGAAGGTCGTGTCCGCGCAGGCAAGTCATCTCCGGTAGAGGCGACCCGGGCCCAGGTGCAACTGGCCGAAACCGACCTGCTGGTCCGAAGGGCGCAAACCTTGAAGGCCAATAACTACCGTGAACTTGCACGGGTTACCGGGGCTGTGACGCAGTCGTTTGATCGGCTGCAATACGCTGACCTTTCTGCAGGCACATTACCCTCGGCGACCAGGCTACTGAGCGCTATCAATCAAACCGCACAGTTGCGTCTGGCCCAGGCCCTGATTGAACAGCGTGAGGCTGCTTCAGGCTCCGAGCGGGCCCAGCGCATTCCTAACCTGACCGTCAGCGTTGGCAGCCAGTACAGTCGCGAAGAGCGCGACCGCGTCAACGTGGTCGGCTTGTCGATGCCCATTCCTCTATTCAACAGCAATCAGGGCAACGTGCTGGCTGCCTCACGCCGGGCAGATCAGGCCCGTGATCTTCGTAATGCGCTGGAGCTCCGCCTGCGCACCCAGACCCGATCTGCTCTCGATCAGTGGGCCAGCGCCGCACGAGACGTGGCCTCTTTTCATGAACTCATCCTGCCGACTGCCCAGCGCGCTGTTGATGCCGCCACCCGTGGTTTCGAGATGGGCAAGTTCGGATTTCTTGAAGTCCTCGATGCCCAGCGGACCCTGATTGCCGTCCGCAGCCAGTATCTGGAATCCCTGGCGACAGCCACCGAGGCCCGAGTGACGGTCGAGGGTATCTACGGCGACCTCGACCGGTTCACGGCCCAACCTTAGGCCATTGCCTTTTCATCCTTATCAAGGGCGGCACCGTGTGCCTGAGCACGTGCTCGCCGGGAGCATCCATGAACAACAAACGAAGTATTGCTACGGCCCTTGCGGTAGTCGCCATCATCGCACTGGCAAGTGTGTCGCTGGGTAAGCAGGGGCTGGCGACGGTGGTCGAACCACAACCTGACAGTCACGGGCAGGAGAGCGGAGCAGAGGAGGCCCACGGCGACGAAGATCACGCCAAGCCAGGCGCAACCGAGGGTCATGCTGATGAGGAAGGACAGCTGCAACTCAGTGCGCAACAGATCAGTGCCGCAGGCATTGAGCTGGCCTTGGCAGCCCCCAGGCTGATGAGTACGTCGGTTACTTTTCCCGGAGAAATCAGGTTCGACGAAGACCGGACGACCCATGTCGTGCCCCGGGTAGGCGGGGTCGTTGAAGCGGTCAAAGTTGACCTGGGGCAGTCGGTGAAAAAGGGTCAGGTGCTGGCGGTGATTGCCAGTCAGCAAATCTCGGATCAACGAGCCGAATTAAACGCTGCGCACAGACGCCTGGGGCTCGCCCGACTGACCCTGCAGCGCGAGCAAAAACTGTGGGAAGACAAGATTTCTGCAGAGCAGGATTACCTGGCGGCCCGTCAGGCCTTCCAGGAAGCCGACATCAGTTTGACCAACGCGCGCCAGAAGCTGAGCGCTATCGGCGCGAACCCGGACTCCTCCGCGGGCAACCGCTATGAACTCATCGCCCCGTTCGACGCGGTGGTGGTCGAAAAACACCTCGCCATCGGAGAAGTCGTGAGCGAAGCCAGCGCTGCGTTCACGCTGTCGGACCTGTCTCGGGTCTGGGCCACGTTTGGTGTGACGCCAAAAGACTTGAACAAGGTTGTCGTGGGGCGGGTGGTGACGGTCATCGCGCCTGATCTGGATGCCCGCGTCGAGGGGCGGATCGGGTATGTCGGCAGCCTGCTCGGCGAGCAGACAAGGGCTGCCCTGGTTCGAGTCATGCTTGAAAACCCTGAAGGAGCCTGGCGCCCCGGTCTTTTCGTGTCTATCGATGTGGTCGCTGACAAAGCCAATGCCGCTGTCAGCCTCCCTGAATCTTCGCTGCAGACCGTGAACGACAAACCTTCGGTTTTTGTTCGAAACGATGAAGGCTTCAAGTTGCAGCCGGTGAAGGTCGGCCGGCGCGATGGAGACCATGTGGAAATCGTCCAGGGCCTGGCTGCCGGCACCCGGGTCGCGGCTGCCGGCAGTTTCATTCTCAAGTCGGAGCTGGGCAAAGGCTCTGCCGAGCATGCCCATTGACCTGTGTCCCACGAGTAAAACGCCATGTTTGAACGGTTGATCCAATTTGCGATTGAACAGCGCATCGTCGTAATGCTTGCGGTGTTGCTCATGGCTGGGCTCGGTATTGCCAGCTACCAGAAACTGCCTATCGATGCAGTCCCTGATATCACCAACATTCAGGTGCAAATCAACACATCTGCCCCCGGCTTTTCTCCCCTGGAGACGGAACAGCGTATTACTTACGCGATTGAAACCAGCATGGCCGGTCTTCCCGGCTTGCAGCAAACCCGTTCGTTGTCGCGCTCGGGGTTGTCTCAGGTCACGGTCATTTTTGCAGACGGGACCGATCTGTTCTTCGCGCGCCAGTTGGTCGGTGAACGCCTGCAAACTGCCAGGGAGCAGTTGCCAGAAGGGGTTGATGCGGTCATGGGGCCCATTTCCACCGGCCTCGGCGAGATCTTCCTGTGGACAGTTGAAGCCGTGGACGGGGCACTGAAAGAGGACGGGACACCTTATACGCCAACAGATCTTCGGGTTATCCAGGACTGGATCATCAAGCCTCAGTTGCGCAACGTGCCCGGGGTCGCCGAAATCAACACCATCGGTGGTTACGCCAGGCAGTACCAGATTGCTCCCGACCCCAAAAAAATGGCCGCCTACAAGCTGACACTGAACGATTTGGTGACGGCTCTTGAGCGCAACAATGCGAACGTCGGCGCCGGCTATATCGAGCGCGCAGGCGAGCAGTTGTTGATCCGTGCGCCAGGTCAGCTCGGCGGGGTTGAAGATATTGCCAATATCGTCATCAGCAACATACAGGGCACTGCGATCCGCATCAGCAGTGTTGCCGATGTCGTTATCGGTCAGGAGTTACGTTCCGGGGCCGCCACCCAGAACGGTCGCGAGGTGGTGCTGGGCACTGTCTTCATGCTGATCGGCGAAAACAGTCGTACAGTCTCGCGGGCTGTTGCTGCCAGGCTTGAGCAGATCAACCGTTCGTTGCCGGCAGGTGTTAAAGCCGTCACGGTTTATGACCGTACCAATCTGGTTGAAAAAGCCATCGCGACGGTCAAGAAAAACCTGATTGAAGGCGCGATTCTGGTTATCGCAATCCTGTTTCTGTTCCTTGGCAACATTCGCGCGGCATTGATTACCGCCATGGTGATACCGCTGGCAATGCTGTTCACCTTTACCGGGATGTTTGCCAATAAAGTCAGTGCCAACCTCATGAGTCTGGGCGCGCTTGATTTCGGCATCATTGTTGACGGCGCGGTGGTGATCGTTGAAAACGCAATCCGCAGGCTGGCCCACGCACAGCACAAGCATGCTCGGGTGCTGACCCGTTCGGAACGTTTTCACGAGGTCTTTGCTGCGGCCAAAGAGGCGCGCCGGCCGCTGATTTTCGGTCAGTTGATCATCATGGTGGTGTACTTGCCGATATTTGCCCTGACGGGGGTGGAAGGCAAAATGTTCCATCCGATGGCGTTCACTGTGGTCATTGCGCTACTTGGCGCCATGATCCTTTCGGTGACTTTTGTGCCTGCCGCTATCGCGATGTTTGTGACCGGTAAAGTCAAGGAAGAAGAAGGCTTTGTAATGCGTACCGCGCGGCTGCGTTACGCGCCTGTCTTAAAGTTCGTGCTGGGGCATCGCGGCCTCGTGTTTTGCATCGCGCTGGTGCTGATTGTCTTGTCCGGTTTTACCGCAACCCGCATGGGCAGTGAGTTCATCCCGAGTTTGAGCGAAGGCGATTTTGCCTTGCAGGCTCTGCGCGTGCCGGGCACCAGTCTCACCCAGTCGGTGGACATGCAGCAGCGTCTCGAGAAAGCCGTAATGGCTAAGGTTCCGGAAGTTGAGCGCATGTTTGCCCGCACAGGTACCGCAGAAATTGCCGCCGACCCGATGCCGCCGAACATCTCCGACAGTTACGTCATGCTCAAGCCGCAAAGTGAGTGGCCTGACCCGAACAAGTCGCGTGCCACGCTGATTGCACAATTACAGCAGGCTGCTGCGACTGTGCCGGGCAGTAACTATGAACTGTCCCAGCCGATACAGTTACGTTTCAATGAGCTTGTTTCGGGCGTGCGAAGTGACGTCGCGGTCAAGGTGTTCGGCGACGATATGGCGGTGTTGAACCAGACCGCTGCAAAAATCGCCGCCACTCTACAGACCGTCGCCGGCGCTTCCGAGGTCAAGGTCGAGCAAACCACCGGGTTGCCGGTATTAACGATCAATATTGATCGGGACAAGGCTGCGCGTTATGGCCTTAACGTGGCCGAGGTTCAGGAGGCGATCGCGATTGCTGTGGGGGGGCGTCAGGCCGGCATCCTTTACGAGGGCGATCGTCGGTTCGATATAGTCGTGAGATTGTCAGAGGCGCTGCGAACGGACGTTGCAGGACTTTCCGGTCTGCTTATTCCGGTGCCGGCCAACAGCAGTAATCAGCAAATCGGTTTTATCTCGCTGTCCCAGGTTGCGAGCCTGGATCTGGTGCTGGGCCCTAATCAGGTCAGTCGTGAAAACGGCAAGCGTGTGGTGATTGTCAGTGCCAACGTGCGGGGCCGGGACCTGGGTTCATTTGTTCAGTCGGCGGGCGAAACCATCCAGCGTGAAGTGCAGATCCCTGCGGGATACTGGACCAGCTGGGGAGGGCAGTTCGAGCAGCTTCAATCTGCCGCCAGGCGCCTGCAGATTGTGGTGCCCATTGCCCTGTTAATGGTATTGGCGCTGCTGTTCATGATGTTCAATAACTTGAAGGACGGGTTACTGGTCTTTACCGGTATTCCATTCGCACTGACCGGTGGGGTCCTGGCGCTCTGGTCAAGGGGTATCCCGTTGTCGATTTCGGCGGGGGTGGGCTTTATTGCCTTGTCCGGGGTAGCCGTTCTGAACGGGCTGGTAATGATTTCCTTCATTCGCAATCTGCGCGAGGAGGGGCGCTCACTGGCCGAGGCCATCAACGAAGGCGCCCTGACACGTTTGCGCCCTGTATTGATGACTGCGCTGGTCGCATCCCTGGGGTTTATTCCCATGGCCCTGGCGACAGGTACCGGGGCCGAAGTACAGCGCCCGCTGGCAACGGTAGTCATAGGCGGCATACTGTCCTCCACTGCCCTGACACTGCTTGTCCTGCCTGCGCTCTATCAATGGGCCCATCGTCGCGAAGAGGACGAGTGATGGCGGCTCGCGGCAGGCAACTGCCGTGAGCCCTTTACCGGGTCCGGACTGGGCTCAAACACGCTGCTTTGACGTAAAAAAAGAGCAAAAAAAAGCGCCCCGAGGGGCGCTAAAAGTTTCACCTTGACCAAAGGAGCGGGGAAGCTGCTAAAGGTGAAATGGTTAAACTTAGCCTTCTGACTTCTCGGTCTTCTCAGCCCGGGGTTTGTTGTCAGTATTATCAGTGTTGACGGGTTGTGAGGCCTGACTGTTGTCCCGATCATTAAAGAGTGCTGCCTGATCAAGTCGCATTTTTTGTACGGCTTGACTGGAGCGCTCGCTGCCGTCTTCTGCCAGTGCTGCAGTACACGACAAGACAGCGACAGTGAAAAACAGTGACTTGATCAGATTCATGATAATGACCGTATGGGTTTGAAGTTAAAGCCTGAGCAGCAAGGGTGTCGACTCTCAGGGGTTAAGCGTGATGATAGGTGGCGGCCGTTAACAGGAAGGTGAGCGGATAATTACAATATTGTTATATAAGCGTGCAGTGTGCAGCCCTCACTGTTTTCAAGATGTCCAAATGGTCATTTATGCGCAACGTTCCCGTCAGGCAGAGGCTGTTATCTTCAGCGAATACTCAAGTGGAGAATGCCGATGCCAATGGCCAGGTCATTGATTTTTACACTGGCGCTGATTGCAGCCATGCCGTCCTGGGCTGTCGTGACGGATGAAGCGATATCCAATGTAATCACTCAACATCAACAGGCGGTCAAACACTATGCCCGGGCTCAAAACAAAACAGAGCCCTTGCTCATGGAATATAAATATGGAATGCAACTCGACGTGGCCAGAATCATACGTGTATCGCCGGACTTGAGAGCCTGTAAAGTGGTGCCAAAGTTGATGACTTACGAAGATTCAAGCGGGCAATTAAAAACATTGAAGTATCAGGTAATGAGCGCGTGCAGCGGGAGAAATTGAGCCGTATTTAAACGTGCGCACGCACACAATTAATTATCTGCAGTTTATATTCAGGCCCGGCATCATGGGTTGTATTAACGCTGAACTTTATATTGCCCGTTGATATCGACTTCGGCGCCGGGTTGGCCTGGACCCGGCAGCCGAAGCGCGGGCCGCTAGGCCATCAAGTAAACCGGGAAACACTCACACAAGTGCATGACACGGCGGCGGGTATTTTCCAGCAGGGCCTTGTTGTCCGGCTGCTCCAGCAGGTCGGCGATCAGGGTCGCCACTTCGGCACATTCCGCTACACCAAAGCCACGGGTGGTCAACGCCGGGGTACCGATGCGGATACCGCTGGTAATCGTCGGTTTCTGCGGATCATTGGGGATTGAGTTCTTGTTCAGCGTTATGTGGGCGCTTTCCAGAAGGGCCTCGGCATCTTTGCCGGTGATGTTCAGGGCCTGCAAATCAAGCAGGAACATGTGGCAGTCAGTGCCGCCGGACACCACCCGCAGCCCGCGTCGGCTGAGCACGTCAGCCATCGTGCGGGCATTGTTGATCACGCGTTGCTGATAGTGCATGAACTCATCGTCCAGAGCTTCATTAAACGCCACGGCCTTGGCGGCGATAACGTGCATCAGTGGTCCGCCCTGGTAAACCGGGAAAATCGTCTTGTCGAGCAAGGCGGCGTACTGCGCCTTGGCCAGAATCAGACCGCCGCGCGGCCCGCGCAAGGTTTTGTGGGTGGTGGAGGTAATGAAGTCGGCGATGCCAACGGGCGACGGGTACACGCCGGCGGCGATCAGGCCGGCGTAGTGCGCCATGTCGACCATCAGGTAGGCGCCGATTTCATCACAGATGGTGCGAAAGCGCTGAAAGTCGATAGTGCGCGAATACGCCGAGGCCCCGGCGATGATCATTTTTGGCCGGTGCTCGCGGGCCAGGGCTTCCATTTCTGCATAGTCGAGGGTCTCGGTTTCCTTCTCCAGACCGTATGAAAATGCGCGATAGAACTTGCCTGAAAAATTCACCGAGGCGCCGTGGGTCAGGTGCCCGCCGTGGGCCAGGGACATGCCCAGAATGGTATCGCCAGGTTCAAGCACCGCCAGAAAAACTGCCTGGTTGGCCTGTGAGCCGGAATGCGGCTGGACGTTGACGTATTCGCATTTGAACAGTTTACGGGCGCGTTCAATGGCCAGGTTTTCGATCTCGTCGACGACCTTGCAGCCACCGTAGTAACGCTTGCCCGGATAGCCTTCGGCGTACTTGTTGGTGAGCACCGAGCCCTGGGCCTCGAGCACTTCTTTGCTGACATAGTTTTCTGAAGCGATCAGCTCCAGGTGGGTTTCCTGGCGATTGCGTTCGCGGTCGATCAGGCGGGCAAGGGCAGGGTCGAAATTTTGCAGGCTCATAGAGTGACTCCTTAAGTAAGCGCTTCAGCCAGCGGAGCACGGGTGTGTGCTTGCGGTTTGCGTGACGGGCGGCTGGTCGGATCGGATAGAAAAATGGACGTGTCTTTCAAACCGCTTCCGGTGATCAGGATCACGGCTGTTTGCGCGGTATCGGGGTGTTCTTCGGCGTACTTCAGCAGGCCGGCGAAGGCACTGGCGGCGCCGGCTTCGGCGAATACGCCGGTGCTGGTCGCCAGCCTGGATGCGGCGGCAACAATGCTCTGGTCGCTGACGCAGATAAATTCGCCATCGCTGGCGGTCACCGCGCGCATGGCTTTGAGGCGGTCACGGGGCAGCGCCACGTTGATGCTGCTGGCCAGGCTGGAGGGGGCAATACGTTCGATGTGGTGCATCGTCCGGTCACTGCGCCAGGCGCGATACATGAAGTTGCTGTGCTCGGCCTGCACCCCTATCAAGCGCGGTATGCGCTCGATCCAGTCCAGTTGCAGCAGGTCGAAAAAGCCTTTGTACACCGCGCCCAGAATGCAGCCATTACCGACTGGAACGAACACCAGATCGGGCACTTGCCAATTGAGCTGTTCGCACATCTCCAGGGCTACGGTTTTCTTGCCTTCGCTCATGTACGAATTGATCCCGGTGGTGCGGTTGTACCAGCCGTGGGTTTCGCAGGCGTTGAGGCATTGTTCGAAGGCGTCGTCGTATTGCCCGTCCACCAGCACTATCTCGGCGCCATAGCCCTGCATTTGGGCAAGCTTTTCGCGGGGTGCGCTTTTGGGAAGGTAAATCACATTGCGCAGCCCCAGACTTGCACTCATGCCGGACAGGGCCGAGGCGGCGTTGCCGGTGCTGGCCACCGCGACGGTCAGCGCCCCGGACTGCATGGCGTGGGCCACCGCCAGTGCGCTGGCGCGATCCTTTAGCGAACCGGTGGGTTGGCGCGATTCATCCTTGATCAAGACTTTGATCCGGGCGCCTTTGCCGAGTAGTTCCGGGCGCGAATACAGCGGCGTGTTCCCCACCAGCAAGGGCGGAATGAACTGCGTCGATCTCAACGGCATCAGCCGGTCATAGCGCCACATGCCTCGGGCCTGGTGATGGGCCAGGCTGTCGCGGGACCATTCGCGCTTGAGTGACGCGTAATCGTAGAGCGTATCGAGGGCGCCATCGATTTTGCAGTGCGGGCAGTAATAGCTGACCTCATGGGGCCGGTAGCTGCGATCGCAAACCAGACATTGCAGCACATATTCCCTGTACCAATTGTTCATGGCCAATCCCTGAAAGTACGCTGTTGCGGTGTGCTCATCGGTCCGGTGCGCCGGACCGATGGGCACTGGGTTGATCGACGGTGTTTCAGACCACCATGATGGCGTCGATGGCAACCAGGGTATTGCGGGCCAGGGCGCTGGCTCCGGCAGTGGTACGGGCCGGATACGGCTTGGTGAAGTACTCCGCCATGACACGGTTAAGCGTCGGGAATTCGTTCAAGTCAGTGATGAATGCCGTCACCTTGACCACGTTTGCCAGGCTGCCCCCTGTTGCCTGGGCCATTTGCGCCAGGTTGTCCAGGGTCTGGCGCAACTGACCTTCAAAATCTTGCGCCAGCACTTCATTGTTCAGCGCCGAAACCGGTGTCTGGGCCGACAGGTAGATGGTCTGTCCGTGGCTGACCTTGATGCCTTGGGAATAGGTGCCCAGCGGCAGCGGCGCCTTGTTGGTAAAAATGACGTTTTCTTCGCTCAGGAAAGGTTGGGCGGCGCTACGGTGTTGAGTGTTGGTTTGCATGGTGACGTTCCTTGTGAGGTGGGTGGGGTTAATGCAAATCGGCAACCTGTTTGACGGCCAGCGCTGAAAACGCCTCTTCACGGCAGCGGGCCGCAGAAAAATGCTGATAGTTGAGGTCTAGCCCTGCCAAATCCTTCGGCATTGCGATGCCCAGTGCCGCGTGGCTGCACAAGCGTGCAATGGCCGGCGCTGCCTGAATGCCATAGCCACCGAGGGCGGCGAGCCAGATAAAGCTCTCTTGCTGTGGGTCCTGGCCGAGGACCGGGGAGCGGTCGGCGACGAACGTTCGCAGGCCCGCCCATTTATTGATGATCGAGCGTGGGCGCAGGCGTGTGGTGTTTTGCAGGCGGTCCATGGTGATGGCCAGGTCGAGTTCCTCCGGCAGCGCATCGCAGGGCAGCGAAGGGCTTTCATCGCAGGGGGAAACGATCAGTCGTCCGGCCTCCGGCTTGATGAAAATGTCTTCGTCGACCGTGCCCAGATACGGCGTGTGGTGTACGTCGCATTGCGGATCAACGGCGAGCACCGTGCGCCGCAGTGGCCGCACACCGACTTTGGGCACCCCGCAGCGCTCGGCGACATCATCGGCCCAGGCTCCGGCGGCGTTGACCACAATGGCCGATTCAAGCTGCTGGCCATCCTGGGTGTGCAGGGTCCAGTGGGCGTTGTGGTACTCACCGCGCAGCACCCGGGCTTCACGCTTGATCACCCCGCCGCGGGCGCGCAGGCCGCCCAGGTAAGTACCATGAATGCCGTGCACATCCAGGTCGAAGGCGCCCGGCTCGTAGATGCCGCAGCTCCAGGCGCCCTCGGCCAGGTAGGGCACCAACTCCAGTACCTGCCTGTCATCGAGAAGCATCGCCGAGGGGACTTGCTCGAGTACCGCTGTGAAGCGCGCCACCAGCTTGTCCGTGCGGGCTTCCTGGGCCACGATCAATGCGCCCCGTGGCGACCACAACGGGTGCTCGGCGAGCCCCTGCGGCGGGTTCTCGAAAAATTCCCGGGAGGCACAGGTCAACGAGCGGATCTGCTGGTTGCCATAGCTTTGCATCGAGATCGCCGCTGAACGACCGGTGGTGTGGTAAGCCAGCTGTGGTTCTTGCTCGAGCAGGCAGACGCTGCCATGGGCTGCCAGTTCATACGCCACCGAGACCCCCGCGATGCCGCCACCAACCACAATGAAATCATAACGAGCGATCATGGTCGGCTCCCCTGGGCAATGGCGCCGGCTTTGCGTTCACGTGAGTAAGACAGGACGAAGTGCGCGACGATGCCGAAGATCAGGCCCCAGAAGGCCGCTGCCAGACCGAGGAAACTCATGCCTGAGGCCGTGACCAGGAAGGTGATCAGTGCGGCTTCGCGTTGTTTTTCATCCGCCATGGCGCCGGTCAGTCCGGCGCTGATTGCGCCGAACAGCGCCAGGCCGGCGAGGGATGCAATCAGCTCTTTGGGCAGGGCGGAAAACACCGAGGCCAGGGTTGCGCCGAAGATACCCATCAGAATGTAAAACACCCCGCAGGCGATCCCGGCGATGTAACGTCTGTCACGGTCCTCGTGTGCTTCACGGCCGGTGCAGATCGCGGCGGTGATGGCGGCCAGGTTCAGCCCGTGGGAGCCAAACGGAGCCAGCAGAATCGAGCCAATGGCAGTGACCGAAATAATCGGGCGCGCCGGGGTGTTGTAGCCAGAGGTGCGCAACACAGCCATACCCGGCACGTACTGGCCGGTCAGCGTCACCAGTGCCAGGGGCAGGCCAATGTTGATGATTGCGTGCCAGCTCCATTCGGGGGCGATGAAGACCGGGTGGGCGACTGCGATGGTGATCGAGCTGCTGTTCAGTTCACCGAACACCGCGGCCATGGCGCAACCGGTAATTAGCACCGAGAGAATCGCGTAGCGCGGTGAAAAGCGTTTGCACAGCAGATAGGCGGCGATCATCGACAGCACCAGCGCCGGCTGCAGCTTGATGGAAGTGAACAGCTCGGCGCCGAAACGAAACAGAATGCCAGCCAGCATTGCTGCGGCGATGGCTTTGGGCAGGCGACTCATCAGCTTGTCAAATGCGCCGGATAACCCGACCACGGCGATGATCACCGACGCCACCACATAAGCACCGATCGCCTGGGGCAGGGTGACGGTGGGCAGCATCGACACCAGCAGTGCTGCACCCGGCGTCGACCATGCGGTGATCACTGGAATACGCAGACGCCAGCTCAGGATCAGGCCGGTAATGCCGCTGCCAATGGAGATTGCCCAGATCCACGAAGATATGACGTCATTGGGAAGGTGCGCTTCCCTGGCTGCCTGGAACACGATGATCAACGGTCCGGCGTAGGAAATGATCACGGCAATGAAACCCGCAATGATCGCTGACAGGGATAGATCCTTTCTGAGTGTGTCCATGATGTCTCGACTTGGCGCGGCAGGGTCGCGTAGTTATCAGGGTGCAAATTGAGTCGATTGACTCGATTTCGGATGAGTGTAATTGAATGGATTGAGTTGATTCAATAGCCGGAAATGGTGTTGCCAAATGTTTTATTTGCTGTTGTCGTCTGTTTTTCGTTGATTTTTCGCGTAAATAATTGATTTTTAAGTGATTTATTTGTTCGCTTGCGATTGTGGGGCGGGCGCTTCTAATCGACTCAATAGCAGCGTCAATCGACTCAACTCAGGCATTGGGTCGATTTATTGGTTGCCTGAACCCGTGTGATATGCTCGGATATTCATCATTTCTACGATGGGCAGTGATCATTCATGTGGGTTCCCCAGCTAAGCGAGTTCAGCCAGCCGATGTATTTGTCGATTGCCGATGCGTTAGCACGCGATATCAGCAACGGCGTGTTGAGCGAAGGCGACCGCCTGCCGACGCTTCGGGAACTGGCCAGCACCCTGAATGTCACGCCGGGCACCATCAGCCGGGCCTATAGCGAAGCCCATCGACGTGGCCTGGTGCAGGGGGAGGTAGGGCGCGGCACTTATGTGCTGGGTCACAAGCAGCTCGAGTTGCCTGCCAGCAATAGCGCTGCGCCGCTGAATCTGGGGCAGTCGGAATTACTCGACCTGTCGATAATCAAGCCCTACAGCGAAACCCTGGAGTACTGGTTGCGCGACGCATTGGTAGGCATGGCCAGGAGCACCGATTTCGCCCGCACCCTGGATTACGCGCCGGACGGCGGGCACCCGGCTCATCGTGAAGCGGGTGCGCAGTGGCTGCGTCATTCTTTGCCCGATGCCCAGTGGCAGCAGGTAGTGATTACCGCCGGCGCCCAGCATGGCTTGATGGTGGCGATGAGCGCCCTGACCCGCGCCGGTGACCTGGTACTTTGCGAAGAGCTTTGCTACCCCGGCATCATTTCCCTGGCCCACGGTCTGGAGCGTCGCCTGCGTGGCGTGCCGATGGACGATGAAGGGATCATCCCCGAGGCCCTGCGCGAGCTGTGTCTGCGGGAGAAACCGGCGATGCTGGTGTGCGTTGCGACTTGCCAGAACCCGACCGCGGCCATCATGTCGCAAAAGCGTCGGGCGCAAATTGCGGCTCTGGCCGAAGAGTTCGACTTCATCATCCTCGACGACGACATTTATGGCTTCCTCGCGACCGACCCGTCGATCAAGCCGCTGTCGGCGTTTGCACCGGAGCGCTCGGTGTACCTGACCAGCCTGTCGAAGTCGATCATGCCAGCGCTGCGCATCGGTTATCTGTATAGCCCGCCCAAGCTGCTGTCGCGCCTGACCTCAATGGTGCGCAGCAGCGTCTGGATGCCGTCGCCCTTGACGGCGCAACTGGCCAGCAATGTCATAACTGAAGGCCTGGACAAAAAACTGATCCGCACCCAGCGCAACGAGGCCGCTGGGCGGCAGGCGATAGCACGGGAAGTGTTTGCCAATTTCGAGCTCAAGACCCAGCCCTATTCGTACCACGTCTGGTTGACGCTGCCCGAACCCTGGACCAGTGATGAGTTCACCATGCTGGCCCGGGCCAACGGGGTGCTGGTGCTCAGTGGCACCCAGTTCCAGGCAGAACGCTCAGGGATTACCCGATGTGTACGCCTGGTGCTGATGTCGCCCACCAGCCAGGACGAACTGCGTTTTGCCTTGACCAAGCTGGCCAGCCTGATCGATTCCGATCCGCGCCGTTACTACTGAGTGGTTGCGCCTGGCACAAGGTTGAGTCTGCTGGACCGTGGGGACATAAAAAATCGCCGCTACTGGCGCCCGGCAAGCGTATCTTCGAGTTGTTCGCCCATCCTGAACTGCACGGCGCCAGTGCAATCCATATAGGTTGGTGAACAGCGCAATTGAACCCCGGGAGTATCAAGCATGACTGATTACGTACCACCCAAGGTCTGGACCTGGAACAGGGAAAACGGCGGGGCATTCGCCAGTATCAACCGGCCGGTGGCCGGCGCTACCCATGACAAGGAGCTGCCGGTGGGGCGGCATCCGCTGCAGTTGTATTCCCTGGCAACGCCCAACGGCCAGAAGGTCACCATTTTACTGGAAGAGCTGCTGGCCCTCGGTCATCAAGGGGCGGAGTACGACGCCTGGCTGATCAAGATCGGTGACGGCGATCAGTTTGGCAGCGGCTTCGTCGCAGTAAACCCGAACTCCAAGATTCCGGCGCTGATGGATCACAGCGGGGCCAAACCCGTGCGTATCTTCGAGTCGGGCGCGATCTTGCTGTACCTCGCCGAAAAGTTCGGGGCGTTTGTGCCCACCGAGCCGGCGGCCCGTGCCGAGTGCCTTTCCTGGCTGTTCTGGCAGATGGGCAGTGCGCCTTATCTGGGGGGCGGTTTTGGCCATTTCTATGCCTACGCGCCGGTGAAGATCGAGTACGCCATCGACCGCTTTGCCATGGAGGTCAAACGTCAGCTGGACGTGCTGGACAAGCAGCTGGCAGTGAACGAATACGTCGCGGGGGATCAATACACCATCGCCGACATGGCGATCTGGCCCTGGTACGGCGGCCTGCTCAAAGGCCGGTTGTATGAAGCCGCGCAGTTCCTCTCGGTGCAGGACTACCGGCATGTGATGCGCTGGGCCGATGCTATTGAAGCGCGGCCTGCGGTCCAGCGTGGACGCCGGGTCAACTGTACCTGGGGCGACCCTTCGCAGCAGTTGCCCGAGCGTCATGAGGCAAGTGATTTCGACGCGGGCACCTGATCGGTCATCAGCCGTCGCTCGACGGTTTATTGACCTGACGGGCAGCCGCTTCCAGGCGCTGCCCACCTAAACGGATCAAGCCCGGGCCGGCGCTTACCCTTGCAGACCGTCCGGGTTTTATCCTTGCAATCAGGGTTTTTATCCCTTATAGCTAAAAGGCATTCATAATTAAAAGAGGCTGGATCAGCCCCCATGCACGAGAACACACGTATCTTTCGCTTTTCAGCCCCCCGTCCTGCGCATCGCGGTGATGGACATGGGCCCAACCTGAAATCCTCTGCGTTTACCGCTTTTCCTTGTGCCAATGCACAGCTCTCCAGACGCTATCAATACCAGCCAATTCTGCCCCACGACGTGCTGGTGGCCTTTAAACGCAAGCGTTCGTTCCCTCCACCTGCAGCTTGACGCCTGAACTCTTTCTCCCGTTGCCTGCGGCTATAGCCGTGCGGGTCGGGTGTGTTTTTTCTGCGTTTATCTGTCGAGGGAATTCAATGTCTATTCGTGTCGCTATTATCGGTGCCGGCCCTAGTGGCCTGGCGCAACTGCGCGCCTTTCAATCCGCACATGCCAAAGGTGCACCCATGCCGCATGTGGTTTGCTTCGAGAAGCAGGCCGACTGGGGCGGGATGTGGAACTACACCTGGCGCACCGGCCTTGATGAGCACGGCGAGCCGGTCCACGGCAGCATGTACCGCTACCTGTGGTCCAACGGTCCGAAGGAATGCCTGGAGTTTTCCGACTACAGCTTCGATGAGCATTTCGGCCGCCCGATCTCTTCTTATCCACCCCGTGAAGTGCTTTGGGATTACATCCAGGGTCGGGTAAGCAAGGCCGGTGTGCGTGATTACATCCGCTTCAATACGGCGGTCAAGCACGTCAGTTTTGATAAGGCCACCCGGGAATTTACCGTCACCGCCTACGACTACGGCCTGCAGCAAAACGTGATCCAGACATTCGACTTCGTGGTCGTGGCCAGCGGTCATTTCTCCACGCCGAATGTGCCTGCCTTTGAGGGATTCGAGCGCTTTTCGGGGCGCATCATGCATGCCCACGACTTCCGTGAAGCCACTGAACTCAAGGGCAAGGACCTGTTGATCGTAGGCAGCAGCTACTCGGCGGAAGACATCGGCTCGCAGTGCTACAAGTACGGTGCGCGCTCGATCACCAGTGCCTACCGGACCCAGCCGATGGGCTACAAGTGGCCAAAGAACTGGGAGGAGCGCCCGCAACTGAGCAAGGTGGACGGCGACATGGCCTACTTTGTCGACGGATCGAGCAAACGGGTGGACGCAATCATTCTGTGCACCGGCTACAAACACCACTTTCCCTTCCTGTCCGAGGAACTGACCCTGCAGACGGCCAACCGGCTGTGGCCCGCAGAGCTCTATCAAGGGGTGATATGGGAAGACAATCCGCAATTGATCTACCTCGGCATGCAGGACCTCTGGTACAGCTTCAACCTGTTCGACGCCCAGGCCTGGTATGCCCGCGACTACATGCTGGGGCGCATTACCCTGCCTGAGCAGGCGGCCATGAAGGCCGACAGTGCCCGCTGGCGTGCCCGGGAAGAAGGCCTGGAGTCCACGGCCTCGATGTACGAATTCCAGGGCAGCTACATCAAGCACCTGATCGACCAGACCGACTATCCAAGCTTCGATATCGATGCCGTGAACCGGATCTTCCTCAAGTGGAAGACCGACAAGAAGCACGACATCATGGGTTATCGCGACAAGTCCTATCGTTCGGTGATCACCGGTACGGCGGCGGTCCCGCACCATACCCGCTGGTTACAGGCGCTGGATGACTCGATGGACGAATACCTGCGCGAAACCCGGGCCAAAGGTGACGTCAACGCCCTGCATCAGCGCTAGGCACGGGCCAAACCGCGCACTTTCACATATTCTGTCCCGCACGGCTGTAGGCCTGCAAATCCTGTCTGCGGGACGAATCTATAAAGGGTGCATCACATGGTACGCATTGAGTGGCTTGACCGGCACATGGACAAATGCAATGAGATGGCGCAATGGATTCATCAGGAATTCAGTTACGAGTATGCCCATCAGCCTCTAGCAAGCTGGCAACAGGAATTCTCGGCCGGGCAGCAAGACGGCAGATGGAAGTGCCTGGTCGCGATGCGCGGTGACCAACTGCTGGGGGGCGCCGCACTGGCCAGCAATGACCTGGCCGCACGGCCCGATCTGGGGCCGTGGCTGGCGTGCGTGTTCATCGCGCCAGAGGCCAGAAGAACCGGGCTCGCAGCACAGTTGATCGAAGGGATCTGTGACCATGCAAGGGACACGGGTATCAGCACCCTTTACCTGCATACCCACAGCCAGAGCCATTACTACGCCCGCTTCGGCTGGGAAGTGGTGGAACGCTTTCAGGGTTGGGGCAAAGAGCAATACCTGATGTCGCGCCGTTTAAAGTGAGCGGCTGAGGCCGGTCAATCGCCAGTCACTGGCCGATTTTCTTCATAGCGCAGCCAGCCTGCCACCAAAGGGCCTTTGTCCGCGCGGTCATTGGGATGGACCCGGCCTTCGAACACGGGTACTTCTGCGAAATCAAACGGGCTCATGTGTTCGATACAGGCAATGTTGACCCCGTACTGATGAGGTGAAGAGCGGCGCTGGTGAAAGGTATAGATGCCACAGCGCGAGCAGAAGTAATGCCGGGCTTCTTTCTTGTTGAACTGGTAGAGCGTCAGCGCATCTTTGCCCTGCAGTACCTCGATGTCTGCCAGGTTGGCCGACACGGCGACTGCACCGCGCATACGGCAATAGGAACAATTGCATCGGCGTACCGTGTTCAGGCCATCGCTCAGCCTTACCGTGAAACGTACGGTGCCGCAATGGCAGGCGGCCTGGTAAACGGGGCGGTTATCGGCAGTGGTTGTGCTCATGACTGGCCTCGCTGGTAAGAGGAGATGGACTCGGTGCTCGCTGGCCTGAGGGTTACATGGCCAAGAAGCGCAGCCTGCGGACAGATCGCGCAGGTATTTTCACCCTTCGGCAATCTGTCATATTCGGTATCACTTCACTACAGATAGTAGGCAGCCCAACCTGTTTTAAAGAGGCTGCGCCGTGTTTCAACGACTTTTATGTTCGCTGTCCGTTTTGAGCCTGTCCATTGCCGCTGCCCAGGCGGGTGAAACTGCTGTGCTGGACACCCCGCGTCTGGCGAGCATCGACAATTTTCGCGATATCGCCGGCACCACCACTGCCTACGCCACGGCCCATGACGGGACGATGCGCAGCGGCGTGTTCTACCGCTCCAACGCGCTGACCCCGTCGGCGGCTGACCTGGCCACCCTGAATGGTCTGGGGATCAAGGCGATTTACGACCTGCGCACTGCCGACGAGATCGCGGCTACGCCCGACACTGCACTGCACGGCGCGACCTGGTCGAACATCGACATCATTGGCAGCACCGCTTCCGGCTCAAATGTAACCACCGTTTCATTCACCAGCGCGGCCCAGGCGATGGCGATGATGCAGGACACCAACCGTGCATTTGTCAGCGATGCCGGGATGCGCGGTCAGTTCAAGACGCTGTTCAACGAGCTGGCGGCGGTAGACGGTGCCGCTTTGTTCCACTGCACCGCCGGCAAGGACCGCACGGGCTGGACCGGCGCGGTGTTGCTCAGCATCGCCGGGGTCGACAACGCGACGATCATGAATAATTACCTGGCCACCAACGACTACACCGCGGCGCGGGTGGCAGCGACGCTGGCTGCAATGCCACCGGCCATGGCTGCGATCTATGCGCCACTGCTGGGGGTCGAGGCCAGTTATCTGCAAGCCGGCCTGGACCAAGTGAGCGCACAGTACGGCAGTATGGACAACTACCTCAAACAAGGTTTGGGCCTGTCCCAGGAGACGCTCTATGTCCTGCGCGCCAAGATGGTTTCCTACAACAGCCTGCCGGGGCAAGCCGGACTGCAAGGCAACGCGGCGGCGGGAGCGCAGCTGTTGCAACAGTTGCAGGGCAGCAGCCTGTCCGGCACCTACAGCGCTTACAACTATTACCTGCAATCGGCCATTGATGCCGGCACTCTTGGTGGCGTCGAGTCCGCTGTTGGCGGCCAGGTGCATGCTGATGCGGCCAGCTACCTGCTACGTCAGGACGCGATGATTGACCAGGCTGCGGCACCCTACAGCAGCGGTAATGACCTCAAAGTCGGCCAGTACCGTTTGTGGAGTACGGCGCTGGCCAGTTACCTGGGAACCGATGGTTCATCAAGTGTGGCCAGCAGCAACGAACATGGGCAGGGCATGATGGTCGGCGTGACCGGTCGCTTCTCCGGGCAACTGAGTGCCCGCGCCGGGTTTGGCTACAGTCACGGCAATATCGGCGGGGCGGGCGGTAATGCGCAGACCGACCTGACCTTTTTCAACGTGGGTGCCCGCTATGCCCCGGGCAGCCTGGAGCAGGGCCTGTTTGTCGACACGAGCATCATCGCCGGCTGGCTCGACTACGACAGCAAGCGCGACCTGGGCGGCGGGCTCGGCACTGCAAGGGGCGACAGCCATGGCAAACTCACCGGCGCCACCCTGGCACTGGGTTATCGGATTCCGGTGAGCGACATGATCTTCGAGCCGAGCCTTGGCGTGCGCATCAGTCACCTCGATTTGTCAGGCTTCAGGGAGAAGGGCAGTGAACTGGCCCTCGACGTCGACGGCATCGAGCAAACCCGGCGCAGTGCGCTGGCCAATCTGAACGTTTCATTTGTTCCGGTCGGGCTTGGGCGCTGGCAGTTGGTGCCGGGTGTGCGGGCGGGCTACGAACATGTGCTGGGTGATTCATCCGTCAACAGCGAAGGTCACTTGCCGGGTCTGGATATTGATCAGCGCGCGGCCTTCGATAACCGTGATCAGTTCACCGCCGGGGTCAATCTCATGGCCAGTCTTGACGCGCTGAGTCTGGGGGCCGAACTGGGCGCCAGCGCGGGCGGTGAGAGCCACGGTTTTGGCGCCAGCCTCAAGGCCAGCTACCTGTTCTGACCTCGCGCCAAGGTCCTGGCCGTCTGGATCGGGCGGCCCGGGCCTTAACTGCGGATCGGGTTTTTCAGCCCGGATTTAAGGTCCGCAGGGCTGATGCCATAGGCGTCCCTGAAGTACTGGCAAAACCTGCCGACATTGCTGAACCCCAGGCCCAGGGCCACAGCGGTGACTGAAGTGGCGTTGCCCAGGGTCAGTGCAGTGTGGGCACGTTCCAGACGCACCTGGCGTTGATAGGCCACGACTGATGTGCCCATGAACCGCCGAAAACCTTCCTGCAATGCGCGCTGGCTGACGTTGGCCAGCAGCGCCAGGTCAGTGCCGCTGACCGGGTTCCCGGGATGATCCTGGATGTACTCGACTGCCAGCTTCACATGCCGGGGCGCGATCAGTGCCGCGGGCTGGTGCAGTGCATGGGTGAAGTTATGCGGCCAGGCGTCCAGCACGGCGTCGATCAGCATTTCCCGAAGGCGGGAGGGCATGAGCGTACCAGCGTTGAGCAGCAAGTCGAACTCGGTTCCGGTTGCCAGATCGATCAACGCCTTGATGCCCTGAAAGGACGCGATATTCAGATCCACCCTCGGTTGAAAAATCAGGCTGTCGAGAATCGGTTTGCCCAGCAGTGTCGACAGGCGTTCGGTGAGCAGTTGGCGTTTGATCGAGATCCCGTGCTGGGCATGGTTGTCGAGAAACTGCATTGAGCGAACATCGGCCTTGTCGACCGCCAGGCCGACGTTCACCACGCCTGTCGACTCGGTGGTGTTATTGAAGACAATCTTGCCGGCAGTGGGAATCACGAAGGTGATTTCGTCCTGGGGGCCGGGGAACACCACGGTAAAATCTCCCCGGTAATGCATGCGGCGAAAGCTGACGCCGGCATGGCGCCCGTAAACGCCGCCAATGATGATCTCTTTGGCCGGCGGCGGCATGTCCGGGTAGCGGTTGCCGAACATGTTCGAGAACAGGGCGCCGAAGTCGTCGCCGCGCATGTCGCTGGATCTGAGGATGATGGGTTGGCGTGTCGGGCTGGATAACACCTGGAGTGGCACCTTGGGTCGGTGGAGCAGCGGTCCGCGAAGATGGGGCAGAACCTTAACAAGCGTGGATGACAGACGTATGACTCAGGTCCCGGGCCAGTCCGGTTGCCAAAGGAGCCTGATTGGCTCATTGATCTATCTCTTCCTATTGCTTGGCCTCAGTATGGCGTTGCGGTACATCAACACTTCGGGATTGAGTGAACTATGGATGTAGAGGCTGCGGATCTTTCCCTGGCGGCGGTGGCGGGTGCAATTGCTGATCCGTCACGCTCAATAATGTTGTGCGCGCTGCTGGATGGCCGTGCTCGCACGGCCACTGAGCTTGCCGCACTGGCCGATATTGCGTCGTCCACTGCGAGCGGTCATTTTGCCCGTTTGCGCGAACAGGGCCTGGTGCAGATGCATGCTCAGGGCCGGCATCGTTACTACCGGCTGAGCAATACACACGTGGCCCGGGCGCTTGAGGCGTTGCTGTCGATCACTGATCGTGGCGCGCCGGTATTCAGGCCCAGTACGCCTTGTGCGTTGAAACAGGCAAGAACCTGCTACGACCACTGCGCCGGCGAAATCTCGGTGAAGGTGCATGACGCAATGCTCGGGCAGGGCTGGATTCAGGTACAAGGCAAGGACTATGCCCTCACCGACAAAGGCGCGGACCAGTTGGCCAAACTGGGCATTGAGGTCGATTGCCTGGTGCAGCAACGCAGGCGCCTGGCCTATCCCTGCATGGACTGGAGCGAGCGCACGCCGCATTTGGGGGGCGCGCTGGGTGCTGCGCTGCTTGAACTGATGCTCAAGCGCGACTGGGTGAGCCGTCATCTCGATTCCCGCGCACTGACCCTGACTGCCCGGGGCGCAACCGCGCTGGCCAAAACATTCGGCGCCTGACAGGGGGGCGCCGCTTCGGTTTGAACCCGCCCGGGCACAGGTAATGGGTGCCCGGGACCAATTACCCGAAGATCGGACCTGCGCCCGGGTTTATACTCGCCGCCCTCGCCATTAATCAAAATCAAACGAACCGAGATTCTTCATGAGCAGTTCTCTCTCTATGACGCCCGCGCGCAAGTCGTTTGCGCCGCTGGTGGCCTTTATCTTCCTGGTGCTTGGCGCCGTGTTCCTGCAAAACAGCGTCGGCTCGCGCCAAGTGCTGTTGCTGGTGGTCGGCGCGGCACTGGGGTTGACCCTTTATCACGCAGCCTTCGGCTTTACCTCGGCCTGGCGGGTGTTCATCACGGATCGGCGCGGCGCAGGTTTACGCGCACAAATGGTGATGCTGGCGCTGGCGGTGGTGCT
The DNA here is from genome assembly GCF_049897045.1 of Pseudomonas sp. TWR2-1-1. Taxonomy (NCBI): domain Bacteria; kingdom Pseudomonadati; phylum Pseudomonadota; class Gammaproteobacteria; order Pseudomonadales; family Pseudomonadaceae; genus Pseudomonas; species Pseudomonas sp. TWR2-1-1. The sequence goes on along the minus strand of NZ_JAFCVM010000004.1, from coordinate 4,361 downwards.
GTTCTTCCCGGCGTTGGGGGCGGGAACCCTGTTCGGTCAGCCGGTGGTCGGGCTGGTGGCGCCGGCCGGCATTTCGGTAGTGTTCGGTGCGTTCATCTTCGGCATTGGCATGCAACTGGGCGGCGGATGTGCGTCAGGCACTCTGTTCACCGTGGGCGGCGGCAATGCGCGCATGCTGGTGACCCTGTTGTTCTTTATCTGCGGTTCGCTGATCGCCACTCAGCACGTTGACTGGTGGTTTGCATTGCCGTCGTTCCCGGCGGTTTCCATCGTCAAAAGCTTCGGCGTGATTCCGGCATTGCTCTTGAGTCTGGCGGTGTTCGGGATCATTGCAGCGGTGACCGTACGCCTGGAGAAGGGCCGTCACGGTCAGCTTGAACAGGGCGTGACCAGCGAGCACCCGGGGCTGCGCCGTTTTCTGCGCGGGCCGTGGCCGCTGGTCTGGGGGGCCATTGCCCTGGCCTTGCTCAACTACGCCACCCTGGCGTTGGCCGGACGGCCATGGGGCATTACTTCGGCGTTCGCCCTGTGGGGTGCCAAGGTGGCCAGCGGGCTGGGGGTTGATGTCGCAAGCTGGGTGTTCTGGCAGGTCCCGGCTAACGCCAAAGCCCTGGCCGCACCGGTGTGGGAAGACATCACCAGCGTCATGGACATTGGCATCATGCTTGGTGCGCTATTGGCCGCCGGGCTGGCCGGACGTTTCGCCCCCAGCCTGAAAATCCCGCCGCGCTCGCTGCTGGCGGCGGTGATCGGCGGCTTGCTGCTCGGTTATGGCTCGCGACTGGCGTACGGCTGCAACATCGGCGCGTATTTCAGCGGCATTGCCTCGGGCAGCCTGCATGGCTGGGTCTGGTTAGTGGCAGCGTTTATCGGCAACAGCGTGGGTGTGCGTCTGCGGCCTATGTTCTTTGCCGGTGAGCGTCGTCCCGAGGCATTGAGCGGTTGTTGAGACATCCGTAAATCCTGTCCAGAGCAGTCGTGCATCAAGGCTGCGCTGGACGAGCTGCTATCCGGGCGATCGTTTGAACCCGCTCGGGGCAGGTGCGGCTTTGCTCGAAAAAGATCCCTCGCCTCAAGATGACTGAGTAGATGCGTCAGATGAATTTAAAGCGTCTTCTGCTAGTCTGCGGCCCCGCCCATGACCGTCTCCGGGCCGTGAGGGCGGGAGTGACGGGTGGATACAGAGCGTCTTTGTCCGGAGGCATGCATTGCATACTGTGAGAGTTATTCGCCGCGCCCGTCAGGACGATGCTGACGCCATCGCTGCGCTGGTCAATCAGGCCTATGAGCCCTATATCTGCAGAATCGGGAAAAAACCGGGCCCCATGCTGGATGACTACCGGCAGGTGGTGGCTGATACCCATACGTTCGTGGTTAAAGAGGGTGCGGATCTGTCGGGAGTGCTGGTGATGAGCCTGGAGGATACGGAGTTGCTCCTGATCAACATCGCCGTACTGCCTCGCCATAAAGGCAAAGGTATCGGCAAAACACTGATGGCGTTCTGTGAGCGCCATGCGTTGCGCAATGGGTGCGACGCCATACGGCTCTACACCCATGAGCTGATGACCGAGAACATCGACATCTACCAAAAGCTTGGCTACCGGCACACCCATAGCGCTACAGAAAATGGATTTGCCCGGGTGTTTATGCGCAAGGCGCTGTTGGCGCGGTGATCAGGTGTCAGGCACTGCATCCGCCAGCATGATCTCGATCCGCTCTGCAGCAACGTGCAGACTGCAGTTCCTGAAAGAGAGGGCAGGTGCGGACATCTTCGATCCTGCTCTCCAGAGCCTGGTCTGGCGGGTTGAACGGCGCACTAGTGCGCCGTTCAAGCCCGGTGTTTTCTACTACATCCGTATCACATTTGCGTGCTGAGCCAGCTGGTTTCGATGACGCCACAAGAGATCCTCCAGAAACAGCGGGTGATCAGCAAGACTCTCTGTGAAGGGTGCTGCTCCGGCGACTCGTTGCAGCTCCTGAGCTTCGTAATAAAACGGATCAAGGTGTCGGATTTCGTTCGGATTTATGCCTGCCTGACTCAATTGATGGGGGTAGAAGTCCGGGTGTTGCCCTGATGCGATGCGTCTGACTTCCCGGACATAGGCAGGGTTTTCTATTTGTGGATATCCGCCATAGGTGCCCATACGGCCATTCTGCTCCCAGGTTAATAGCCTGCCGCCCCTGATAGGGGTGGCTTTGGGAGGTAGCTGCAGTGGATTAACAGGCGCGATTGCATAAACGGAGGTGCTATTGACGGTGTTGGTTTGCGCTATATTTTGCAAATCACCACGGGACAGATGCGGTAAAATACGCTCTCGGGTCGTCCCTTGTTCCAGCAAATAGGACAAGTTCATATCGCGCATAGGCGCATTCGATCCCACTCGTTGAGCGTGTCCAGGAAACCCTCGGCCTCGGCCCCCGGCGTGTTGCAGCCTGTACTGTCCGTGGCCCACGCGGATGCCGAATGCTTTGACCTTTTTGGCAGCGGCACTGGCAATCGACGGCGCCGCTGATGCCAGGCCCGTGGCCATGCCCACATAGCCCAGAATCCGCCCCGCGTTTTCATTGCCGGTGGCGAGCAAGGCCATGGAAGCGACGTCTGCGGCCAGCGACACCACACTCAGGGTCGCGGTGGTCACCGCCGCCACATAGCTGGCGGTCAGGGCCGCAGCTGGCGCGGCCAGAGCGCCCAGCGATGCCACGGTGCCGATCATGCCCAGCACGAGCCCCGCTGCCGGTAACAGCCAGTCGGTCCACGCATGGCCCGACGGGTCGATGCGGTTCACAGGGTCGCCGGCGCAATAGGCATAGCCATTGAGGCCGCCTTCACCGAAAGGGCTGAGGCTGTCGCGGCTGTGAAAACGCATCAGCACCGGGTTGTAGATCCGGTAGTCGCCGAGGAAATACCAGCCGGTGTCCTGTTCGCGCAAGGCGCCGGCGTAGCCCAGTCGGCTGGCTCCGGGTTCGATTTTGCTTTGGCCGTAGGCACCGTAGACCGGGGTCTGGATTTGGTTTTTGGCCTCCGTAGTTACCGAGCCTTGGGCATCGGTGCCCAGCAGCATGACTTCGCGCACCGCTGAGGCCAGTCGGCTTTCGGCCACCGGAACATTTCCTGCACGGACCCAGCGGGTTTGCGTGGATGCACCCACCTCGCAGCTGAGCTGGCCTGAGGTGTGGTAGCGCCAACGTGGACCGGCTGCGTCTTCGGTCTTGATGATGTTGCCCGCTGGGCCGTAGTGCCAACGGCGCTGGCCCGTAGGCAGGGTTACCCCGATGAGTCGGCCTAGGGCGTCGTAGTGCAGCGGATTGCCGCGCTCGTCGCGTTTGAGATTGCCCAGAGTGTCGTACTCCAGAGTTACTGGTGCCGGGTAATCGGGTCGGCTGTGGCTGATGTGTATTAGCTGGGTAAGGTCGGAAGGGTTGTAGCCAAACACGCTGATATTGTTTTCGCTGCCGTCGGCAAATACCGTTTCGAGGCGGCGCACGTTGTCGAGGGCGTCGTACTGGAAGTGTTGTTCGCGGTAGGTTTTGCCGTGGGCGTCTTCGGGTAACGCTTGGCCTGTAAGACGATGGGAAATCATCCGGCCACGGATGTCGTAGTCGAAGGTTTCACTGCGTACCAGAACACCGTCACGGGTCAGTTCGCGCTGAGTGAGCTTGCCGTCTTGGCGCCACTCTTGGGTTTGCACTTCTACCTGCTGCCCGGACGGGGTGCGGGTTTCAGTAGTGCGCCGTGCCGGCCGGCCGAGGCTGTCGTAGCCCAGGGTTACGGTCATGTCTCGCAAGCTGTCTTTTGATTGGGTGCGCTGCTGGTGAATCCGCGAGGCCGCATCGTAGGTCATTGTGACGGTGACATCAGGGCCTTGCTGCTGACTCAAACGCCCAAACCCATCGTACTGGCAGCGCTGTTCGGCGCCGTCAGCATCGGTCAGACGCGTGACCTTGCCCGATGGCGTGGTGGTTTGCTGTTGCGAGCGTGGTTGATCGCCCTGCCAGGCGTAATCGGCCTTGGTCAGCAAGCCCGACGGCGACCAGTGATCGTTCTGTTGCCCAAGATTCCCTTGCGACTCCAGCAAACGGCCACTTAGTGGATCGTATTTATTGAACACGCTGATGCCGGGCGCCTGCATCGACAGCAGCGCGCCACCCAGTTCTGGTTGGCGTTCTGTGACTACTTCGGTGCCATCGGGCAAGGTCTGGGTATGGGCGTGGATTTGTCCTTCGGCGTATTGCCATTCAGAGACACTCTGGCCGACCTTTTCCCACACCAGTCGGCCCAGACCGTCGTATTGGCGCTCGCCCAATACCACTTCATGGTTGCCCAAAGAGGGATGAGAGATCGAGACCGTGGCCGGTAATTC